>NZ_QVMI01000025.1 GCF_010500965.1 Bacteroides sp. 51
GACACCCTTGCCGAAGGCTAGACACTTCCCGTTGTTAGGGCGTGTGAGGGACTTGCACCCATTAGAAGACACCCATGCTGGGCGAACAAAAAGAAGAGAATATCGCTATATCCCGATATTCTCCTCCACAAATTATTTACTGTCAGACCATGTTAGAATTCGAAGAATGCTTTGGCATTATTATAAGAAATATCTTCAATCATCTGATTTACACGTTCAATTTCTGATGCAGGTATTTCGCCATTCTCTACATCCCGTCCTACAAGGTTACACAGGGTACGGCGGAAGTACTCATGACGAGGATAGGATAGGAAAGAACGAGAGTCGGTCAACATACCAACGAAACGGCTCAATAATCCTAATACAGAAAGAGCATTCATCTGTTTTTCCATACCGTCCTTTTGATCCAGGAACCACCAGCCTGAGCCAAATTGGATTTTTCCCGCAACTGTACCATCCTGGAAGTTGCCCAGCATAGTAGCAATAACCTCATTAGCACATGGGTTAAGATTGTACAAGATTGTTTTAGTTAACTTACCATTAGAATTCAAACGATCCAGGAACTTAGACATTGCTTTTGCAGTAGTAAATTCACCGATAGAATCAAATCCGGTATCAGCACCTAACAACTTAAACATTTTGCTGTTATTATTACGAATAGCACCATAGTGGAATTGCTGAGTCCATCCTTTTTCCCAATCCATTTCACCAAATACAACTAACATAGCCGATTTGAATTTCAGGATTTCTTCTTGTGTCAATGCCGTTCCTCCATATACTTTATTAAATATGGCCTTGATCTCAGCATCCGTATAGTCTTCGGCATAAAACTCTTCAATACCATGGTCGGAAAGTTTACAACCTTGTTCAGCGAAGAAATCATGGCGTTTGCGAAGGGCAGCAATCATATCATCAAAAGTCGAGATTGTTACCCCGCTCACTTCTGCCAGTCTCTCTACATAAGCACGAAAATCAGCAGGCACTTCTACTGCCATTGCCTTGTCGGGACGCCACGTAGGTAACATCTTGATTTCAAAGCCGCTTTCGCGTGTCTTGATGTGATATTCAAGCGAATCAATAGGATCGTCCGTAGTACATACAACCTCTACTTTATAGCGACGCATCATTCCACGAGCTGAATATTCGGGCAAAGCTAGCTTCTCATTACATTCGTCATAGATTTCACGAGCTGTTTTGGGATTCAATATTTTATTGATGCCAAAAGCCGTTTTTAGCTCAAGGTGTGTCCAATGATACAGAGGATTACGCATGGTATAAGGTACAGTTTCTGCCCATTTCTCAAACTTTTCCCAATCTGAGGTATCTTTTCCGGTACAATAACGCTCGTCAACGCCATTAGTACGCATAGCACGCCATTTATAGTGGTCGCCACCCAACCAAATTTCTGTTAGCGATTTAAACTTGTGGTCATTGGCTACCATTTGTGGAATAAGATGACAGTGATAGTCAATGATTGGCATTTTTGCTGCATGCTCGTGATACAACTTCTGCGCAGTTTCTGTCTGCAACAAGAAGTTTTCATCCATAAAATTCTTCATTTCGAATGTGTTTTAGGTATATATAATTATTACTTTCGCTATATAGTAATGCATCTTCTTGATTACTAGCCATATAGCACCATTTTGAATTTTAGTTTTATTAACCGTTATCGAACACAAAAATAAAAATTTTACTTGTTACTACAAAATAATTTGTATCTTTGTGCCTAAGATTTATGATATTTAAACGCTTTGTAATCACGTTATTGTACGCATACTATGAAAAGGAACTATACGATAAAAGACATTGCCCGTATGGCTGGAGTATCGGCTGGGACAGTGGATCGCGTATTACATAATCGGGGAGACGTTTCTAAAGCCAGTAAAGAGAAAGTGCAGAAAGTCTTAGAAGAAATCGACTATCATCCCAACATGTTTGCTATTGGCCTGGCTGCCAAAAGGCGTTATACAATTATTTGTCTTATACCTTATTATATAGAGCAGGATTATTGGCATTCAATCGCATTGGGCATTGAGCGCGCTGCCGAAGAATACCAGCCCTTAAATGTAAATATCCAATATATTCATTACAAACATGGCGATGAAACGTCATATCAAGAAGCATGCAATAAATTACATGACATGCATATGGATGCGGTACTCATTGCGCCAATTTACAAAGAAACAACTTTGTCATTGTTGAATACACTGGATGAGCATCAAATACCTTATGCATTTATTGATCATAACATTAAGGATACCAATGCTTTAATATACATTGGACAAGACTCCTACGAAAGTGGATATATTGCCGCCAAATTGCTGATGAATGATTATGCTGACAAGAAAGAAGTTGTACTCTTTCTAAACAGTAGCCGGAATGATCAGGCCGAATTGCAAATGCAACGCCGATTGGATGGATTTATGAATCATATTGCTATGGAATGCGATAAAGTAATTATCCATGATGTGATTCTAAATAAAGAAGATCCCCAGGGAAATAAAGAAATACTAGACTCTTTTTTCCAATCACACCCCAATGTCACTCTCGGAGCAATATTTAATTCGCGAGTATATCAGGTAGGAGAGTATTTCCAACAATCCGGGCGAAGATTAAAAAGCCTTGTAGGTTATGACTTATTGAACCGTAACATTGAGTTACTCAAAACAGGGGAAGTTAAATATCTCATCGGTCAACGACCTGGATTACAAGGGTATTACGGCATTAAAACCTTATCGGAATATATAATGCTCAAAAAGTCCGTACGTCCGGTTAAATATATGCCGATCGACATACTGATGAAGGAGAATATTGATTATTACTTTGAATTTCAATAAAATATAGTGAATATTTAAAACTAAGAACATGAAAGAATTAAACAGAAAAACAGCTCAGGTAAACACATATCCTGAACGTGTCATTCAATTTGGTGAAGGTAACTTCTTGCGTGCTTTTGTAGACTGGATCATCTACAACATGAACGAAAAAGCAGATTTCAATAGCAGTGTTGTTGTCGTGCAACCTATCGAAAAAGGCATGGTAGATATGCTAAATGAACAAGACAACCTATATCATGTTAATCTTCAAGGACTGGATAAGGGTAAAGTAGTTAACGATTTAACCTTGATTGATGTTATCAGCCGCTCATTGAATCCATATTCGCAGAATGAAGAATTCATGAAACTGGCAGATCAACCCGAAATGCGTTTCGTGATTTCAAATACTACCGAAGCTGGTATCACGTTTGATCCTTCATGCAAATTAGATGATGCACCCGCTTCATCATACCCCGGTAAGTTAACACAATTATTGTATCGTCGTTTTAAAACTTTCAATGGCGATAAAAGCAAAGGCCTAATCATTTTCCCATGCGAATTGATCTTCCTGAATGGCCACAAATTAAAAGAAACCATTTATCAATATATTGAGCTTTGGGGGTTAGGCGAAGAATTTAAAACCTGGTTCGAAGAAGCATGCGGTGTATATGCAACATTGGTTGACCGTATTGTTCCGGGCTTCCCACGCAAAGATATTGATGCTATTAAGGAAAAACTACAATATAACGACAACCTGGTTGTACAGGCCGAAATCTTCCACCTTTGGGTAATTGAAGCACCACAAGAAGTAGCTAAAGAATTCCCCGCAGATAAGGCTGGACTCAATGTACTGTTTGTACCATCAGAAGCCCCATACCATGAACGGAAAGTATGTTTATTAAACGGCCCTCACACCGTTCTTTCACCCGTAGCATACCTATCGGGAATTAATATCGTACGCGAAGCTTGCGAACATCCTGTTGTAGGCAAATACATTCACAAAGTAATGTATGATGAATTAATGGAAACATTAAACTTGCCTAAAGATGAATTGATCAAATTTGCAGACGATGTTTTGGAACGCTTCAACAATCCATTTGTAGACCATGCCGTTACCAGCATTATGCTTAATTCGTTCCCTAAATTCGAAACGCGTGATTTACCTGGTTTGAAAACGTATCTGGAACGCAAAGGCGAATTACCTCAAGGTTTAGTTTTGGGACTCGCTGCAATCATCACATATTATAAAGGTGGTGTACGTGCCGACGGAGCAGAAATCGTTCCCAATGACGCACCTGAAATCATGAACTTGCTAAAAGAGCTTTGGGCTACCGGAGATACAGAAAAAGTCGCTCAGGGTGTTCTTGCTGCAAAATCAATTTGGGGAGAAGACCTGAATAATATTCCGGGATTAACAGCAACTGTGAAAGCAGATCTAGATTCCATCCAGGAAAAAGGCATGCTGGAAACAGTAAAAGCTATTTTATAATATAAGAAAAGCTCAGGGTTTGAACCCTGAGCTTTTCTTATGATAAATAAGGAATCAAACTTCTTAATCATTCATAGGTGTAGCATGAAGAATTAAAGAAGTAGCCCCAATGGTAATAACCGCCCCATCTTCAATCCGTATCCGGTCTTTATCACCCAGAATCTCATTTTTCAGGAAAGTCCCTGTTAAACTGGGAGCATCACGAAGGGTATAAACTATTTCTCCTTGTTTATTGCGCTTCACATTAATAATACAATGACGGCGATCCATACTCATATCGCCAGTCTCAATAGGAGTGTTTATAACCGTCCCGACGCAACGGCGTCCTATAACATTATCGCCTTCTTGCAGTGCCAATACTTGTTTATACCCAAAAACATTTTCAACAACTGTTATACTACCAAACTCCATTTGACCTGCATCTTCGTCAAATTTCTCATCTTTGCGGGTTGCTTTCAGTTTCGTTTTTCCTAAACGAATACTAAACTGCTTTCCACAATGTTCACATACAAAAACGAGGGATTGCCCCTCGTTATATTTCGTTTCATCAAATGACAAGTAATTCTCGCATTTGGGACAAAGGATTCGCTTCATTTATATTTTATTTTGTTACCTGACCAACAACCAGGCACTTTTATATGCATTATTTTTGCGTATTTCAACAATCTGCCGATCAGCTTCTTCTCTGGTATTATATGACCCTATACTAACGCGAACTCTTGCTTCGCCGGTTAACACACATGCATTAGAATACCCTTGTTGTTTGAGGTCGGAAACCATAGTATGCGCATCATTTTCAGATGCTAAACTAGCTACTATAATATGATGAAGTTTTGAAGCACGTTTGGTAACCTCTTGAGATATAGAAGCTTTCTGCACTTCACCTTTAGCAACCTTAACCTCCTTCACAGCAACAGGAACAGATGTCTTTTCCTGTTGAGCAACTTCTGTTTCAACTTTCAACGAATTGTCTGCTACAGCTTCAGGCTGTATTTCTACATTTATCTCGGAAGTGTTTATTATCGGTGTAGTTAATAAAGAGTGCTGTTCTATTTTTCCAAATAAATCTGCCGGAAGAAGTTGTGCATAGTTTTCTTTTTCTACATACGTATTTTCTATCGGAGCAGACATAAAAAAGAATAAAAATATAGCGGCTACAGCGGCTACAGCGTTACGCACCAGTGCACGATTAATCCGAATCTCATACATTTTCTTAGCCGTTGTAGCTTTAGGTTGAGATATAGTCATTTCTTTAGCTGGAGACTGTTGCAATAATGTTCTGATATCTTTCATTTCAAATGAATCCAAGCCATAAAACAGAGGAGAGATGATTTTCTCATCATAAGATAAAAAGACATAAGTACCATGTATTGAAAGGGATAATTCACCAATATTGGCTAATTCAACTTTTCCTTCTTTATGCAATAGTCCTATAAACTTATCAACTTCCTGTTCTAAAATCTTTGTCGCATCAGAAAAATCAGTATTATAGACCTCCATATAGGACTGAACTAAAATACCATCATTCATCTTTAATTGCGGATTGAATCCGATTGTACGCATAGGAGGAAGGAATAGTTTTTCCTCATCATTCCAGGATGCAGGCATATAGTGGGTAATAAAGCCCCCAAACCCAGGAACTACAACACAGTCGTTTTCTAACAACAAGATTTCAATATGCCGTACTAATTCAATCATAATGCAAAATTAAAAGATAATTTGAAGATACAAGAGAAAAAGACTCGTTTTATTATTAACAAATTATAAACAGTTGTATGATACAACTTATTCGAGTAAAATTCACTACTTTTGTATAACCATTTTTAATTTAACATATAATTAATACGATTTTCGTTGTATGACATATATTCAAACTGAGATTGATGGAGTATGGATTATTGAACCTAAAGTATTTCCTGATCCACGTGGCTATTTTTTCGAAGCTTATAAGAAAGAAGAATTTGAAGCAAATATTGGAGTCGTAAACTTTATCCAGGACAATGAGTCTCAATCATCATTTGGCGTGTTTCGTGGCCTACACTATCAAAAAGGACAATTTAGCCAGGCAAAACTGGTAAGAGTCATCAAAGGTAAGGTTCTGGACATTGCTGTTGATCTGCGTAAATCGTCACCAACATTCGGAAAACATCTCTCAGTTGAATTAAGCGAAGAAAACAAAAGGCAATTTTTTATTCCCAGAGGGTTTGCTCATGGTTTTTTGGTACTAAGTGAAGAAGCGATTTTCTCATATAAGGTTGATAATACCTATGCGCCACAAGCCGAAATGAGTATATTATATAACGATCCTTCATTAGGGATAGACTGGCCAATATCTGAATCTCAATTAATAATTTCTGAAAAAGATAAGCAAGCGGCCTTATTTAATGAGGCAGAATATTTTGAATAATATAGCTAACACCAGATTATGAAAATTGCAATTGTTGGAACCGGCTATGTCGGCTTAGTGACCGGTACATGTTTTGCCGAAATCGGCGTAGAAGTTACATGCGTCGATACAAACAAAGAAAAAATAGAGTCATTACAAAAAGGTATAATACCTATCTATGAAAATGGGCTTGAAGAAATGGTTTTGCGAAACTCCAAAGCCGGAAGGCTTCATTTCACAACCTCACTGGAAAGCGTATTAGATAAAGTAGAAGTTATATTCAGCGCCGTAGGAACTCCACCGGACGAGGATGGCAGTGCTGATTTACGATATGTACTTGAAGTAGCCCGTACTATAGGTCAAAATATGTCCAAATACGCATTGGTTGTCACCAAAAGTACGGTACCAGTTGGCACAGCCGCTAAAGTGAAAGCTACTATACAAGAAGAATTAGACAAAAGAGGAGTTGATATCAAATTTGACGTAGCATCCAACCCTGAATTCCTGAAAGAAGGAAATGCAATCAATGACTTTATGAGTCCGGACCGCGTGGTTGTAGGAGTGGAGTCTGAGCGTGCCGAAAAAGTGATGTCGAAACTATATAAACCATTTCTTCTGAATAATTTCAGGGTAATATTCATGGATATTCCTTCGGCCGAGATGACCAAATACGCTGCAAATTCAATGCTTGCAACACGCATCAGCTTCATGAATGATATTGCAAACCTTTGCGAATTGGTTGGTGCTGATGTAAATATGGTACGCAATGGCATTGGCTCTGATACTCGTATCGGACGAAAATTCTTATATCCGGGTATTGGATATGGTGGCTCCTGCTTTCCTAAAGATGTAAAAGCACTTATTAAAACAGCCGAACAAAACGGATACGATATGCGTGTTTTAAAAGCTGTAGAGGAAGTGAATGAAAATCAGAAAAGTATCCTGTTCCATAAATTGGAAAAGTATTTCAATAACGACCTTAATGGAAAGACAATCGCTTTGTGGGGACTTTCTTTTAAGCCCGAGACTGATGATATGCGTGAGGCGCCATCTTTGATACTCATCGATAAACTGCTGAAAGCCGGATGTAATGTACGTGCATATGATCCTATCGCAATGGAAGAGTCTAAGAGAAAAATAGGAGAGAGTATATATTACGCACAAGACATGTATGATGCCGTTCTTGATGCAGATGCCTTAATGCTCATCACCGAATGGAAAGAATTCCGCTTACCATCCTGGCCTGTCATCAAAAAAGCAATGTCTAATCCTATAGTTTTTGATGGCCGGAATATTTATGAAAAGAAAGAGATAGAAGAGCAAGGATTTGCCTACTATTGCATCGGAAAATAAACCTATTATTAACTTTATCGATTGAAGTAGTTGTTTTATCAATCGATAAAGTTGTACTATCCATCTACTTTTAACTGTTTTGTAGCGTCATATCTCAAGAATAATGTGTACCTTCGCATTAAACTTTTGATAATGATGAAGTGGTTTGTTATATCCATATTAACGATTCTATTCAGTAGTTGTACAGGAAGTAGTGGAGTAAGCAACTTAGAAAAACCTGAAGATGCCAGAGCTAAAGAATTGCTGCAAGGTATTTGGATAGACAATGACAGTGAAATGCCTTTAATGAGCATAAAAGGAGATACCATATACCACAATGATCCACAAAACGTTCCTGCATACTTCAAAATAGTAAAAGATAGCCTATACATACTAGGCCATACAACTACGAGCTATCATATAGATCGCCAGACGGAGCATACGTTTTGGTTCCATTCCATATCCGGAAATGTTATAAAGTTATACAAATCGGAAAACCTTGGAGATTCTATCATTTTCTCAGAAAACCAACTGGGGGCTATTCCTACATACTCAGAAGTAACTCAAAAAGATAGTATTGTATTCTACAATAATACCCGATATAGGGCATATGTGTATATAAACCCTTCAAAGATGAAGGTGACCAAAACCGTTTATTCTGACGAAGGATTGGGTGTTGATAATGTATACTACGACAATATTATCCATATTTGCGTATACAAAGGGAATGAGAAAGTCTATGCTAAAGATATCAATAAGCAGATGTTTGATCAGATTATCTCCACTGAGTTCTTATCGAATTCCATATTGGCTGACATGAATTTTATTAATGTCAATTCGTCTGGTTTTCTTTATCAGGCTAATGTTTGTATTCCCGAAAGTTATGTCTGTCAATTAGTCAATTTAACTGTGAGTTTTGACGGAATATTAAAAATCACTTCTTCAGAAGAAGAATTACTTGCTAATATCAAATAGGTAAGTCACTTTTGCCTGAATAGTGGAATGAGCCGACCGGGAGAAAGGGTCTTTCTTTGCATTACCATAAAAATCAGAAAGAGCAAAGTAGTATCTTCCTTCTAAAAGAAAGTTCCCTGCTTTGGTACGTAACTCCAAACCAGCTCCTCCTAATATACCATAGTCGAATTTATTATCAGCCATTTTTCCATATTGTACCTTAACTTGGGTGTTCGGTTCCCATTTATCTCCTGTATATTCATACTTTTCAGTTTCATTCAATAAAATGCCAATCTGAGGGCCCAAGTTCAGGAAAAACTGTACACCTCTATCTTTACCAAAAGCCAGGTGTGCCAGAAGAGGGATTTCTATATAATCCATTGTACGGCTATAAGAATCTGTAGATTCTTCATACTCTTCTTTCCATCCGTGTTGGGAATAGTTAAGCTCCATTTGAATCCCACAGATCATTGCAAAATACTTTTCGGAAATATACCTGGCAGTCAGCCCTCCGGTTATTCCCATCAAACTACCTTGTTTTATAGTAGGGGTAAATGACACGCTGTTTATATTAATACCACCGTTCACACCAACGGCAAAATTATTACGCATTTCTCCCACCTGCGCCATAGCAGGTAAGCAAAGAAGCACCAATAGTATACTTATGAATATTTTTGATTGTAGACGTATCATTATAATATTTTCTATCGATTTTTATTCGAAATCCAGCTTGATCAGTTCAAAGTCTTTCGTAAAGTGAATAAAGAATACTTTTTTATTAATAAATCCTCCCCAGTTATTCACACGCTCAAATTTAAAGCCGGTTTGGACCGGAGTTAAATCAATCGATGAAAGGTTCTGCTCCAATCCTGTTCCATATTTCTCCAATCCTGTAAGAAAAAACAAGCCAGTATCAAACCCTAACATACCGTACTTAGGATAATTGGGAAGCATCTCTTTAGAATACCACCTACGATATGACTGGTTAAATGCTTTTGCCGCAGGAAGCAGGTTACTCGTATAAAATGAGGAATAAAAATAGGTATTCAATTCAAAGAAACTCTCTAAGTTATCGTTGATATGGGTTTGCCATTCCGGATAACCAAAAAGGCTAATGTTTGTTGTAGGGTTCTCCTTCACCAGTATTTTTAACTGTGGCATTATTTTATTCAAGGTAATTGCGTTGCCGGATGTTGGAATAAAAACATTATCTTTATCGCTTCTTAATGCACTATTTATTGCAGCTTGTGAAAGGTTCACTCCATTTACTATCTGCATTGGAATGCCTTTCCTACTCAATTCCATTTTCAGCCCTTGAATAAACTCGCTCTTGTCTTTATCTTCCGTGTGCATATCCAGAATAATCACATTTGCATTAGGGAACTGACGGGTAAAATGCTCGTAAACCTCTGAATACAAATAAGATTGTGTAGTATTAACCTGATAAATATGGCTATTCTGAAAAACTTCATCATCTTTCAGTATAGGAATAACCAGGCGTATATCATGCTCGTCGGCAAATGTTGCCAATGGGTGAATATGCTGTTTGTAAAGCGGGCCAAATATAATATCCATGTTCTTTAGCTCTTCTTTGGCAAGGATAGGTGTAACAGATGCATTTTCACCACCCGAATCATAAACATAAAGATCAATAGAAGTTCCTTTACGCTTCAAACTATCTACAGCCAGCAGAAATCCCTCATAATATTCTATCATACGAGCCGCATCGCTTTTACGCCCATCGTGAGTAAGGAATGGTAAAATTAAAGCAGCCTTTATGGTGTTTATAGAGTGAACCGCTTCCTTGTTTTCACGGAATAAATCGCGGTTGGATGGTGGTATGATAAAATCCGGATTCTTTGCCGGAACCACCACTGTAGATGTTTTAGGATAAGGAATACATAAAAGTTGCCCCTTTTTCATTCCTTCTTTCAGTTCCGGATTTGCTTCAATTAATTCCTGTTCTGTTATTTTATATTCGCGGCTGACACTGAAAATCGTTTCTTTACGTTTTACCTTGTGCATCTCTTTACAGCGGGGCTTTACTTCGGGCTGAACCTGAGGAATCTCTGTGTTTTCAACAGTAGGAACAGGGACAGTAGTACTTGTGGCAGCAGAAGGAATACGTATAACCTGACCTGCTTTGAATGTCTCAACACTCAACCCCGGGTTTTCATCACAAATATCTTTTACGGAAACATTATAAGTTACGGATAATCTATATAAATTCTCTCCTGGCTGTATAGTGTGAAAAGCCGGTTGCTGTTCTACACTTATTGTTTGTGGAATTTTTAGCGTTTGTCCGGCATATATTTTTTCTTCACTTCCCGGATTTAATCGTATGATTTCAGTTTTAGAGATGTTGTACATACTTGAAATTGAATAAAGGCTTTGTCCTTTTTCAACCGTATGCAAGAAGTAAGATGTGTTTTCCTGAGCTTTAAGTGCTGTTATAGAAAGGCTACTAACCAGCAAAATAAATAGGATTTGTGTTATAGATTTCATCAACGATGTTTTAATAAGTTTTATTCAAGGCGCAAATGTACAAATTATACCAAACATTTTCATCATTAATTGAGTTAAGAACTTAAAAACTCATAATTCAATTGCACTTAAAAAGAAAAAGAAATCTTTATTTCGACTGGAAACACTAATTTTGTATTCCTTTTGGCGAGCGGCGGCAAGGTGCCGCACCCAAGTTCTTTTTTATTTAGATTTATAATAGATAATGCAGGAAACAGAATATATTAACGTGTACGGTGCACGTGTACACAACCTTAAAAACATTGATGCTGAAATGCCCCGCAATAGCCTGACGGTGATAACGGGGTTAAGTGGAAGTGGTAAATCATCGTTGGCTTTTGATACGATCTTCGCAGAGGGACAACGCCGTTATATCGAAACATTTTCAGCTTATGCGCGTAACTTTCTGGGCAATCTGGAACGCCCCGATGTAGATAAAATCACTGGTTTAAGTCCGGTTATCTCCATAGAACAAAAAACTACAAATAAAACCCCCCGTTCCACCGTAGGTACTACGACCGAGATTTACGACTACCTCCGCCTTCTTTTTGCACGCGCAGGCGAGGCATACTCTTATCTATCCGGAGAGAAGATGGTGAAATATACCGAAGAGCAAATTCTGGACTTAATTCTGAAGGAGTATAACGGTAAGAAGATTTTTATGCTGGCACCCTTAGTACGCACCCGTAAAGGACACTATAAAGAGCTCTTTGAACATGTCCGTAAAAAGGGCTATCTCTATGTGCGTGTTGATGGAGAAGTACGCGAGATTAAACATGGCATGAAGCTTGACCGCTATAAGAACCATGATATTGAAGTGGTTATCGATAAAATGGTTGTTTCTGATAAAGACGATAAGCGGTTAAAACAAAGCGTTGCCACAGCTATGCGACAAGGAGATGGCCTGATTATGATTCTGGATGCAAATTCCATGGAAACCCGTCACTACAGCAAGCAATTAATGTCTCCATTATCCGGATTATCCTATAAGGAACCGGCACCGCACAATTTCTCTTTTAACTCTCCGCAAGGTGCATGCCCTAAGTGTAAAGGACTTGGAGTAATTAATCAGATAGATGTAGATAAGGTTATACCAGACAAAGGGTTATCTATTCACGATGGTGGTATAGCTCCACTCGGTAAGTATAAGAATTCTATGATATTCTGGCAAATATCAGCCTTATTGGAAAAGTATGAAGCAACGCTAAAAACACCGATAAAAGATTTGGGTGATGAAGTGATCGAAGAAATTCTATATGGCTCCGACGATCGTATTAAAATCAAAAGCTCATTGATCGGAACTTCATCGGATTATTTTGTTACCTATGAAGGGGTTGTAAAGTACATCCATATGTTACAGGAAAAGGATGCTTCTGCAACTGCACAAAAATGGGCGGACCAGTTTGCCCGTACCACCACTTGTCCGGAATGTAATGGTGCTCGTTTGAACAAAGAAGCGCTTTCTTTCCGTATACACGATAAGAACATCTATGAATTAGCTACAATGGACAATTCGGAGCTTTACGAGTGGCTGATGCATGTTGATGAGCATCTATCTGAAAAACAAAGGCTTATTGCTTCTGAAATCCTGAAAGAAATACGTACACGCCTCAAATTCCTGTTAGATGTAGGGTTGGATTATCTTTCGTTGAACCGGGGTTCCGTTTCTTTATCCGGTGGTGAGAGTCAGCGTATACGATTGGCTACTCAGATCGGTTCCCAACTGGTTAATGTACTTTATATATTAGACGAACCTAGTATCGGGCTTCACCAACGGGATAACCTGCGACTTATCAATTCATTGAAAGAGTTGCGCGACATGGGTAATTCGGTCATTGTGGTTGAACATGACAAAGATATGATGCTCGCCGCTGACTATGTTATCGACATGGGTCCTAAAGCCGGTAGGCTGGGAGGGGAGGTTGTGTTTGAAGGAACTCCCGAAGCTATGCTGAAAACAGAAACATTGACTTCACAGTACCTGAACGGGGAAAAAGCGATAGAAATACCCCGGAAAAGACGCCCGGGCAATGGTAAATCTATTTGGTTGCGTGGAGCAAAAGGGAATAACCTGAAGAATGTAGATGTAGAGTTTCCGTTAGGCAAACTGATTTGTGTAACAGGGGTATCCGGAAGCGGTAAATCCACCTTAATTAATGAAACCCTGCAACCTATATTGTCGCAAAAGTTCTATCGTTCTTTACAAGACCCGCTGGAATACGATTCCATAGAAGGTTTGGAACATATAGACAAGGTAGTAAATGTAGACCAAGCTCCGCTGGGGCGTACACCACGTTCAAATCCGGCAACTTACACCGGTGTATTCTCCGATATACGTAATTTGTTTGTAGAACTTCCCGAAGCAAAGATCAGAGGATATAAACCCGGTCGTTTTTCATTTAATGTAACCGGAGGAAGATGTGAAGCATGCTCGGGCAATGGTTACAAAACAATTGAAATGAACTTCCTGCCGGATGTGTACGTTCCTTGCGAAATATGTCATGGCAAACGCTATAACCGTGAAACTTTAGAGGTCCGGTTTAAAGGAAAATCCATAGCCGATGTACTCGATATGACCATCAACCGCGCTGTAGAGTTTTTCGAGAACGTGCCACAAATCCTGAATAAGATTAAAGTCATACAGGAAGTAGGGCTAGGGTATATTAAGCTCGGACAATCATCAACTACACTATCCGGTGGAGAAAGCCAACGGGTTAAGCTTGCAACAGAACTCTCCAAACGGGATACAGGTAAGACTGTATATATTTTAGATGAGCCTACCACCGGACTTCATTTTGAGGATATCCGTGTACTGATGAATGTATTAAATAAATTGGTAGACAAAGGCAATACGGTTATCGTCATCGAACATAATCTGGATGTGATTAAGATGGCCGACTATATTATTGATATGGGACCCGAAGGGGGAAAAGGAGGAGGAGAGTTGCTCAGTTTCGGTACTCCGGAAGAAGTTGCAAAGAGTAAAAAAGGCTATACTCCTAAGTTCCTTCGTGAAGAATTGGCGGCAACACGTCAATCCAAGGCTTCCGTTTAAGATCTCTATACCTATATTGCATATATTACGCGAATTAAAATGAAAACTCCGAAGCGGCATGCTGCCACTAAGACTAATGCTGCAAGATTGCTTGATCAAGCTAAAATTGCATATGAGCTGATACCCTACGAAGTAGATGAAAGCGATTTAAGTGCTACACATGTGGCAGAAACACTCGGGGAAAACGTAGATCAGGTATTTAAGACTTTGGTCTTGCATGGCGATAAAAGCGGGTATTTTGTATGTATTATCCCTGGCGACAAGGAATTAAACTTAAAACTTGCTGCTAAAGTCTCCGGTAATAAAAACTGTGCAATGATTCCAATGAAGGATTTGTTAGGAATAACAGGATATATCAGAGGGGCATGTTCTCCTATTGGGATGAAAAAACATTTCCCTACTTATATCCACGAAACCTGTTTGGAATTTGATTTCATTTATGTTAGTGCGGGACAACGTGGGTTGCAAATTAAAGTAGCCCCTAAAGAATTAATTGACTTAGTACGGGCACAAGTTGAATGCCTCCTACATAATTAATATATGTTTCTAAACTTATATGCGATAAAAAGCGGTTGTTTTTTATGATATTTATCCAGTATCGGCTATATTTGCATGTATATATTATAAAAATTCATTAATAATCACACTTAAATTATTAAATCTATGTTTAGTAAACATCCTAAAGGATTAATCGGAGCCGCTCTTTCCAATATGGGGGAACGTTTCGGGTTTTACATTATGATGGCGATTTTATCGCTGTTTCTCATGTCTAAATTCGGATTAGAAAAGACAGAATCAACCATTATTTATTCTATATTTTATGCTCTGATCTATCTTTTAGCTTTAGCTGGCGGATTTATTGCCGATAAAACCAAGAAATACAAACAAACAATTCTTGCCGGGTTAGTATTAATGTCACTGGGCTATCTATTGATCGCTATACCTACTCCAACACCGGTTCCTAACTTACCATTATATCTTACCCTGACCTGTATCGGTCTTTTTGTTATTGCATTTGGTAATGGCCTGTTTAAAGGTAACCTGCAAGCTGTTGTGGGTCAGATGTATGATAATAAAGATTTTGCCGATAAGCGTGATACGGGTTTCCAGATATTCTATATGTTCATCAATATCGGTGCATTATTTGCTCCGCTGATTGCAGTAGGTATCCGTAACTGGTGGGTAGGAGCAAATGGTTTTGCTTACAACCCCGACCTTCCTGCGCTATGCCATCAGTTTATTAAAGGTACAATCACTCCTGAGGCTTCTACGCGTTTTGCCGAACTTGCAACCGAAGTAAGTAAGGGTGGTGCTCCAGCCGATTTAGGTATCTTTGCCGGTCAATATCTGGATGTTTTCAACACCGGATTCCATTATGCATTTGGTGCTGCGATTGTAGCTATGCTTATTTCTTTAGTTATTTTTATTTCAAATAAGAATAAACTTCCCGATCCTGCTCTTAAAGCGGTTAATGCAAAAAAAGAAAGTGTAGCCGACAATGCTCCACAAATGTCGGCAGATGAGGTTAAGCAACGCCTGTATGCTTTGTTTGCAGTATTTGCCGTAGTTATATTCTTTTGGTTCTCATTCCATCAAAATGGAGTAACGTTGACATTCTTTGCCAATGATTATACCGATTTGAGCTTCCTAAGCTTCGATCTTGGTTTTACCACCATTGCAGGTGCCGAAGTGTTCCAATTCTTCAATCCATTCTTTGTTGTATTCCTTACTCCGGTAGTTATTGCTTTCTTTGGTTGGTTAAAAGCCCGCGGCAAAGAGCCTTCCACACCCAAGAAGATTGCAATTGGTATGGGTATTGCTGCCATCGCATTTGTTGTTATGGCTATTGGTTCTTACGGATTACCCGATGCACAAACTGTAAAAGGAATGGGAGGACTTTCGGATGCTGCTCGTGTTACACCATTCTTATTGATTGGTACTTATCTGATCCTGACTATTGCCGAGTTATTCATTAGCCCATTAGGATTGTCATTCGTATCTAAAGTAGCACCTCCTCAATACCAGGGTATTATGCAAGGATGTTGGTTAGGCGCAACTGCACTTGGTAATCAATTGCTTATCTTAGGAACTATATTCTACGAAAATATTCCAATTTGGGCAACTTGGTGTGTATTTGTTGCAGCATGTCTTATTTCTATGTTCACTATGCTTGGCATGCTGAAATGGCTGGAAAGAATAGCTAAATAGCAGCAAGGTGCCGCACCCAAGTTCTTAATACTGTAATAATGTAAAAAAGAAAGAGACTAACCTCAATTCAGGATTAGTCTCTTTCTTTTTATAAACGTTTCGGCATCGAAACCTGGCAGCGGCACCTTGCCGCCTAGTCAAAGAAGCTCTTGAACTTCTTAAATATCTTTTCTTTAACCGATCCGCTGGGTTTGAAGTTATCTGCTGTTTCCAGTTTTTCCAGCGTACCTTTTTCTTCTTTATTTAAGGATTCGGGAACATAAATGCTGATGTTAACCAATAAGTCGCCCGTTCCATATCCATAGCCATTTACGCTTGGCAGCCCTTTGCCACGCAGACGTAGGACTTTGCCAGGTTGTGTGCCCGGATCAATTTTTACTTTTACACGGCTGTCGATGGTGGGGATTTCTACGTTTCCGCCAAGGGCAGCTGTTGGGAAGCTTAACAATAGGTTATAGATCAGGTTATTGTCTTCGCGAATTAACTCCGGATGCTGCTCTTCCTGTACCTGGATAAGCAAATCGCCCGGCACACCATTGTGCTTTCCGGCATTTCCTTTGCCACTCATAGAGAGTTGCATACCTTCGGCAACACCGGCAGGGATATTAACTGAAACTACCTCTTCGCCATGTACGATTCCATCGCCACCGCAAACTTTACATTTGTTTTTAATGACCTTACCCTCACCGTTACAAGTGGGGCAGGTGCTGCGGGTTTGCATGGTTCCAAGAATGGTTTGTTGGTTGCGAATTACCGATCCGCTACCATTACAGGTTGCACAGGTTTCCGATCCTGAACTACCTTCTGCACCCGAACCATGACAATGGTTACAGACTACATATTTCTTTAGTTTGAATTTCTTTTCTGCTCCGGTAGAAATTTCTTTCAGGTTCAGCTTCACCTTTACCCGAAGATCGGACCCACGGAAGCGACGTTGTTGCTGGCCACCGCCACCAAATCCGCCAAAACCACTGAATCCACCGAAGCCGCCACCGTGACCACCAAAGATATCGCCAAACATGGAGAATATATCGTCCATAGACATACCACCACCAAATGGCCCACCATTTCCGGCAGCTCCACTCATTCCGGCATGGCCAAACTGGTCATAACGGGCGCGTTTATCGGGGTTGCTTAGTACATCGTATGCTTCGGCAGCTTCTTTGAACTTGTCTTCGGCCTCTTTATCACCCGGGTTCTTGTCCGGGTGATATTGGATGGCTTTCTTTCTATACGCTTTTTTTATTTCTTCAACTGTACATTCTTTGGTGACCTCAAGCACCTCGTAGTAGTCTCTTTTTGCCATAATTGTTTTTTTATTCTCCTACAACTACTTTTGCGTGACGAATCACTTTATCGTTCATTGTATATCCGGTTTGTACCGTATCGAGGATTTTGCCTTTCAATTCTTCCGCCGGGGCAGGTATTACTGCAATCGCTTCGTGGTAGTCCGTGTCCAGGGGTTGATCTTTTGTTTCGATAATCTTAACCCCGTTTTGTGCCAGGATGGAAATGAATTTGCTATAAATAAGGTCTATTCCTTCTTTAATTGCAGCAACATCCGTAGCGGTTTCGGTTGTTTTTACCGCACGTTCCAGGTCGTCGATAACCGGTAGCATGGAAGTGATACTCTTTTCGCCGCCATTCAGGATGAGTTCTGCTTTTTCCTTCATGGTACGTTTGCGATAGTTGTCAAACTCGGCAGAAAGGCGTAGATATTTATCTTTATCTTCTTCGATCTGTGCGTTGAGTTTCTCGATCTCTGCTTCAAGTTCTTCTTCTCTTGACAGAGGCTCATCGCTCATTGGCTCCTGCATATCAGGAGCGTCTTGCTCTATCTGCTCTTCGAATTCTTCTTCGTGATCTTTCTTTGATTTCATATCAATATGTTTTTTATTTCTTATTAGTAAAGAGAGCTACTTCTCCTATAACAAAAACCCTGCCAGTATGGTTGTTTCGGAAAAGAAAATGCAAAGGTAGTATAAATATGTCAGATTGGCACATAGTGCATAGCTCGTAATTCGACAAAAATGTCTACCTTTGCGCCCGATTAACTATATTAAGTAAAAAAGAATGATTACAGCTTCGAACGTTTCGGTACAGTTTGGTAAAAGAGTGTTGTTTAATGATGTAAATTTGAAGTTTACCAGTGGTAACTGTTATGGCATTATTGGTGCCAACGGAGCTGGTAAATCGACATTCCTGCGCACTATCTCTGGCGATTTGGACCCGACCACGGGATCAATCACTCTGGGCCCGGGCGAGCGCCTTTCGGTATTGAGTCAGGACCACTTTAAATGGGATGCACATACGGTAATGGATACTGTAATGATGGGGCACACCGTGTTGTGGGACATCATGAAGCAGCGTGAAGTGCTTTATGCCAAAGAAGATTTCACCGATGAAGACGGACTGAAGGTTTCTGAGTTGGAAGAAAAGTTCGCCGAGCTTGACGGCTGGAATGCCGAGAGTGATGCGGCATCGTTATTAAGCGGATTGGGTATCAAAGAAGATAAACATTACCTGTTGATGGGCGACCTGAGTGGTAAGGAGAAAGTGCGTGTCATGTTGGCACAGGCGCTTTACGGTAACCCGGACAACTTGCTGCTGGATGAGCCTACCAATGACCTGGACATGGAGACGGTGATGTGGCTGGAAGAGTATTTGTCTAACTTCGAGCACACGGTGTTGGTGGTGAGCCACGACCGTCACTTCCTGGACTCTGTTTGTACGCATACGGTAGATATCGACTTCGGCAAGATCAACCAGTTTGCCGGTAACTATAGTTTCTGGTACGAATCGAGCCAATTGGCCCTTCGTCAGCAACAGAACCAAAAGGCTAAGGCCGAGGAAAAGAAAAAGGAATTGGAGGAGTTCATCCGCCGGTTCAGCGCCAATGTATCTAAGAGTAAACAGACGACCAGTCGCAAGAAGATGCTGGAGAAGTTGAATGTGGATGAAATTAAGCCTTCGTCACGTAAATACCCGGGTATTATCTTTACGCCGGAGCGTGAACCGGGCAATCAGATTCTGGAGGTTTCGGGATTGTCGAAATCGCTGGATGATGGCACGGTGCTGTTCAAAGACGTGAACTTCAACGTTGAAAAGGACGATAAAATCGTATTCCTGTCGCGTGATCCGCGTGCCATGACTTCTTTCTTCGAGATTATCAATGAGAATATGAAGCCTGACGCGGGGCATTTCAAGTGGGGGGTAACGATTACTACGGCTTATTTGCCGGTGGATAATACGAGTTTCTTTGAGTCGAACCTGAACCTGGTCGATTGGCTGGGACAATACGGCGAAGGAAACGAGGTGTATATGAAGAGCTTCCTGGGCCGGATGTTATTCTCGGGCGAGGAGGTGCTGAAGAAGGTAAATGTGCTTTCGGGAGGCGAGAAGATGCGTTGTATGATTGCCCGCATGCAGTTACGCAATGCCAACTGTCTGATTCTGGATACACCTACCAATCACCTGGATCTTGAATCTATTCAGGCGTTCAACAACAACCTGAAAGCGTATAAGGGAATTGTGCTGTTCTCGTCTCATGACCACGAGTTTATACAGACGGTGGCGAACCGGATCATTGAATTGACACCGAACGGTATTATTGATAAGATGATGGAATATGATGAGTATATCACTTCCGATCATATCAAGGAGATCCGTGCACGGATGTACGGTAATCAATAAACATGTAGGGGCGGTTCACGAACCGCCCCTACAAAAGGAATTATTTGCTTTTCTTTGCCTCGCGCAACTCATATTTTATCCCCGCCAGCGCTCCACGCATATAACTATCTGCTTTGAAACAGACGCGTTGGGGTTTTACTTTGGCCGGCGTGCACTCTTCCGGCGTGGCGCAACCTTCGCTGCTGGCCGATACGGTAAACATTCCAAAACCTTTCAGATTCACCGAATCACCTTTCGACAGATGCTTGCTCGTAAGGCGGGCTACTGCACTGACTGCTGCAATAACATCTTCCTCGGTCAATGAACTGCGCACGGAGACTTCCCTGGCAATATAATCCAGGTCAATGACTCCCGAGCTTACGGGTATTCCATAATACAAGGTCTTTTCTTCATTTCCACTCTTGTCTTTCTTAGAACGTACAACGTATTTTGCCATATCAAAGCTGGTTTTTAGTTAATGCCTTATTCTTTAATTTTCTGACACCCGGGTGTCAGGGCCGTTTAGACCCGGGTGTCAGATGTCTTCACACCCGGGTCTAAACACACTTGACACCCGGGTGTGATAAAAAGTTTACTACTTGCAAAGATATAAAAATAAAGATGGAAACGAAAAAAAGCATGCAGCATCTCAAAGAATGTCGCACGCTTTTAACTGATAGCAAGGCACTCTATGCCAACATAGAGGGTGAATTCGGTATGTATCAACCGTTACTTATTCTGATAATACAGCCGTCCGTTGGAATCGCCAAAAAGATTATCGCCCACAGCTGTCAGTTTAGAACCGGTGACCATTACGCCTTTCAGGCTTTCGCATCCCATAAACGCACCATAATCAATTGTAGTTACTTCAGGGGGCAATATAAGCATACCACTAAGACGTCCGCAACCACTAAACACACGTTGGCCGATAGACTTTAGTCCATTAGGAAGTTTTATTCTCAACATATACTTCTTTTGGGCAAATGTAAAGTCGGGCAGAGCAGTTGCCGTTGTCTTTGAGATATCGACAGAAACCAGGTTAGGCATATAATCGGTAATCAGTTTCAGATCGTCCGCATCAAGTTTACCTTCGACCGTAAGGAAATTAATGTTGTTCGGTTGTAAACCGGCGGCTTGTATTTCGGCTTTTAAACTACCTTGCGCACCTACCTGAAATGTAGCTTCTATAGGTTCACCCTCGATGAAAGCAAAGTTTTCCCATCTTTTCTTCAAACGGTATTCATCACGGGTGCCCAATGGAATAAAGATAGCAGTGATGGTGTCTGATAAAGCATTATCCAACAAGTTGGGAGCTGATTTTTTATTTATCTGGCAAATGTGCAGATTGGAGCAACCAAAGAAAGCCCCATCTTCTATGTTCTTGATCTTTTCCGATAGAATCACCTTTTTCAGTGTTTGCTTACCATAAAGTGTCTCGCCTTCTAAACGGGAAAATGCATAAGCCGGAATGCAGTTGGGGGGATAAACATAGAATTTATCGGCATGCGTGCCTGCTTTCCCTGTATACATTTTAATATCTACATTCGCGAGGTCGAGCATTTCGAGATGAGGAAAACCATCGCGCAGGCTTTTAAAGTCAACCGCATTGATTTTGCCCATCAGTGTCAGATGAGTTACTTTATTGGCTTCGTCGGCTGTGATTTGAGAAATCATAGACCCGGCCTTATCGACGTACAATGTTTTAGATACCTGTGCAGTTGCTCCAAAGACATTGGCCAGAAGAGCTACTCCGATGAATAGTAGTTGTTTGCTTCCCATAAGATATGTTGGATTATTATATTCTAAACGTTGCAAATATAAAAGAAATAGTCCGTAGAATGGAGTTTTTTTGCTGTTTTATATATATTTTTGTTTTTGAAGTGAGGTGCTGCGTTTATGTAAAAGGATTGGAAATGAATGAATTCAAAACAAACTAAATTACTACCAACTATGGATATTGAAAAACAAACTACTCCTGAGCCCCCAAAGCCATTGCTTCCTTTATGGGCAACGATTCCTTTATATATAATCACCAGCTTCCTTTTCATGGGTGTTTTCGGGGCTTTGGTATTACTGCTCATGCAATTCATTCCGGAATCGAAGTCTGTTTATTATATGATAGGTCAGATGTTTGCTTCCTCGGCATCATCATTAGCAGCAGTATGGATAGCAGCTATTATATTTCTGAAACTGATAGACCGCCAGCCGGTTAGCGAACTGGGAATGAGTATAAAAGGACGATGGAAAGACTGTTTAGCCGGCCTTCTTTTTGCTATTGTACTTTATATTATAGGATTTACCGCATCCTTGGCACTGGGAGCTATTGAAATTACATCCATAAGTTGCGACTTCGGAATCTTGCTGAGCACTTTTTGCTTTTATTTCGTCGCTGCATCTATGGAAGAGGTGATGGTACGCGGATATATACAAGGCAGACTGATGACCAAAATGAATAAATTCCTGGCTATGTGTATTGCTTCGCTCATCTTCTCGGTACTGCATATAGCGAATGATAATATTACCTTCTTCGCCCTTGTCAACCTGTTTCTGGCTGGGTTGTTGCTTGGTGCTTCTTATATGTACACCCGAAACCTGTGGTTTCCAATCTTTTTGCATACGGCATGGAACTGGATTCAGGGACCGATACTCGGATATGAGGTTAGCGGAACGAAGATGTTTCCTTCTGTAATAAACCTCCATTTACCCGAAGAAAATATAATCAACGGAGGCCGGTTTGGCTTTGAAGGTTCTATCATTTGCACCGTATTGATGATTATCGGAACAGCATTAATCATTATGTGGTATCGTAGGGGCGGTTCGCGAACCGCCCAAGCATAAGCACTTAATCGGTCTACGAGATAACAGTGGGATGCCCTAGGCATATCATTACTATCCCTAGGGCATCCCACTGTTATCTCGTAGACCGACTTTAATCTTGCTGTACGCCTTTCAGCGTTAACTGTATACGCTTTCGTTCCATATCCACACTGAGCACTTTCACAGTAATATGCTGATGGATGGATACAACCTCCGATGGATCGGATATAAAACGGTCGGCCATCTGCGATAAATGCACCAATCCGTTTTCTTTGATACCTATATCGACAAAAGCGCCGAAGTTTGTTATATTCCCCACAATACCGGGCAATATCATCCCTTCACGCAAATCATTAATCGTACGCACATTCTTATCGAACTCAAAAACCTTGATGGCTTTACGTGGGTCGCGTCCGGGTTTATCCAACTCCGACATAATATCCTTCAATGTCGGGATACCCACGGTGGGCGTAACATATTTCTGAATATCAATCTTTGCACGTAATTCCTTGTTCGAAATTAATTCGGCAACGCTACACTTCAAATCCTTCGCCATTTGTTCAACCACAAAATAACTTTCGGGATGTACAGCCGTATTATCCAGTGGATTAGCTGCATCGGGAATACGGAGAAAACCGGCACACTGCTCAAAAGCTTTTGCACCCATGCGGGCTACCTTCATAATTTGCTTACGGGAAGCGAAAGCGCCATTATCGGCACGGTAGTTCACTATATTCTGAGCCAATTGCGGACCAAGACCAGAAATATAAGTCAGCAAATGGCTACTCGCTGTATTCAGGTTTACCCCGACAAGGTTCACACAGTTTTCGACCGTTTGGTCCAATGACTTCTTCAATTTAGGTTGATCCACATCATGCTGATATTGCCCTACACCGATTGATTTAGGGTCTATCTTTACCAATTCGGCCAACGGGTCCATCAAACGCCTGCCAATAGAAACCGCTCCACGTACAGTTACATCATAATCAGGGAATTCATCGCGGGCAATCTTAGAGGCCGAGTAAATAGAAGCTCCCTGCTCACTAACAACAAATACCTGCACAGCCTGGTTAAACTGCTGACGGGTAATGAAATCTTCCGTTTCACGGCTGGCCGTACCATTACCAATAGCAATGGCTTCAATGTTATAGGCCTCGATCATTTTGCGTAACTTAGAAGCCGCTTCACTTGTTTTGCTTACAGGCGGGTGAGGGTATATATTCTCATTATGCAATAAATTTCCCTGAGCATCCAGACAAACAACCTTACAGCCGGTCCTGAATCCCGGGTCTATTGCCAACACCCGTTTCTGTCCCAATGGAGAAGCAAGCAGCAGTTGGCGTAGGTTTTCAGCAAATACACGTATCGCTTCTTCATCGGCTTTCTCTTTAGACAGTCCGGCAAACTCCGTTTCTATTGATGGTTTCAGTAAACGTTTATAAGAATCGTGCACTGCCTCCTGTACCTGTTGGCCACTTTCATTCTGGCTACGAACAAACTGCCTTTCCAGACGGGAGATGCATTCTTCATCATCCGGTGAAATGGAAACCTTTAGTAAACCTTCGCTTTCGGCGCGCCGGATAGCCAGAATACGATGTGAGGTACAACGCTTCAATGGTTCGGAAAAGTCGAAATAATCACGATACTTTGCCGCTTCTTCCTCTTTACCCTTCACTACTTTTGCCGTAACGATGGCCTCACGGGCAAATTGATTACGTATAGCGTTACGGGCACGCTCATCTTCATTAACCTGCTCAGCTATAATGTCGCGTGCACCTTTAAGTGCATCCTCCACATCTTTTACATCGCCTTTCACAAAAGCCTGTGCACGTCCTTCAACATCATATTCGCGTTGCATCATCAAGATAACCGCCAATGGCTCAAGCCCTTTCTGGCGGGCTGCTTCGGCTCTGGTCTTACGTTTGGGCTTGTATGGCAGGTAGATATCTTCAAGAACCGTAGACTCCCAGGTTTCATTGATGCGTTTCTTTAAATCATCCGTCAACTTACCCTGCTCTTCGATAGTCGAAAGAATCGTCTCTTTCCTCTTGGCAATCTCGCACAACTTATCATATTTCTCTTTAATCTCTCCAATCTGTACTTCGTCAAGCCCTCCGGTAACCTCCTTACGGTATCTACTGATAAAAGGTATGGTAGCTCCTTCGGTCAACAACGACAAGGTGTTTTTTACTTGCTTTTCGGCAATATTCAGCTCTTTAGAGATAATAACATTAAATAGTTCCATCTTATTTTTTGAAATTATGAAAGACAAATGTACATACTTAATTTTTATAAGCCGCAATAAAATATTATATTTGCAAACAAAGCTACCCCCTAAGCAACTTAAACAGCAGTTATGTATGTTGGATAATTTGAAACTTTCGATCTGTTTGTCTATATCATCTGTATTCCTTTTGCTGCCACTAAACCTAAGTGCTGCTATAGATGATAATCCAATATTGATCATCAGTTCATACAATCCGGATTCTCATAGTACTTCTACAAATATTACCGATTTCATGGACGAGTTCAACCGGCTGGGAGGTCAGAACCCTACGTTGATCGAAAACATGAATTGCAAAAGCTTTGCCGAATCTACCCGGTGGAAAAGTAGAATGGCCCGTATTTTACTTAAATATGAAACAGAGAATCGTCCATCACTTATCGTTTTACTAGGACAAGAAGCATGGGCTTCCTATTTATCTCAGGAAGATACAACGTTAATGAATGTGCCTGTTGTTGTTGCTATGGCTAGCCAGAACGCAATTATACTGCCCGATCAGGACACCCTTTCCTTATCTACATGGATGCCCGAATCCATTGATTTTGCATCCGGTTCACTCGCTAATAGAATCAGAGGAGGATTAGTGTACCAATATGATATTGAGGGCAATATTAACTTAATAAAGCAAATCTACCCAGCAACAAAGAATGTGGCCTTAATCACAGACAATTCGTATGGTGGGGTAGCTATGCAGGCGCTTGTACGCAAAGAAATGTCCAACCATCCGGAACTGAACCTGCTTATTTTGGATGGACGTACAAATACTGTATATACCCTTCTGGATGAATTACGGGAATTACCGGACAATACAGTTCTATTAGTAGGGACCTGGCGTGTGGATAAAAACGAGGGATATTCCATGAGAAATGCAACATATGCCATGATGGATGCCGTACCCCATATGCCTACTTTCTCCATATCGTCAGTAGGTCTTGGATACTGGGCCATCGGAGGAGTTATCCCTATGTACAGGCCACAGGGAAAAGAACTGGCCAAACAAGCATTCGATATCCTCAGAAATCCGATGGATACATCCAGTTACATACAAACAATTCCCAATAAGATCAGGCTGGATAATAATAAAGTGAAAGAGTTGAATATTGATCTTTCGCAATTTCCGTCAGACATTATGCTGGTCAATCAGCCCCCTTCTTTTTATGAAACATATAAATACGAAGTTTGGGTAGTGATATCTACACTTCTGACTTTATTAATCGGATTCCTGGTAGCTCTTTATTTCTATGTGCGCACAAAAAGATTAAAAGATAAACTTATCATTTCAGAAGCCGAACTCCGGATAGCTAAAGATAGGGCAGAAGAGTCTAACCGTCTGAAAAGTGCTTTCCTGGCAAATATGAGCCACGAGATACGGACACCGCTTAATTCCATCGTCGGATTTTCCAATGTATTGGCAGCAGGAGATACTTCGCCCGAAGAACAACAAATGTATGCGGATGTTATTCAAACGAACTCGGACTTACTACTGCGCCTGATTAATGATATTCTGGATTTATCGAGACTGGAAACCGATAGAGTGTCTTTTGCTTTTGAAAATGCTGATGTAGTAGGACTTATGCAACAAGTTATAACCTCCATCGGATATGCAAATAAGAATAACAATGAACTGATATTCAATTCGGAGATTTCCGAACTAACCATGATGACCGATGTACAGCGCTTGCAACAGGTTGTTATTAACCTATTATCCAACGCAGCCAAGTTCACTAAAAATGGCAAGATTACATTGACCCTCGAAATAGATAAAACAAATGATAAAGCCGTATTTTCAGTAGCAGATACAGGACCGGGTATCCCACAGGATAAGCAGAAACTGATTTTCGAACGATTCGAGAAGTTGAACGAATATGCCCAAGGTGCCGGACTTGGTTTATCTATATGCCTATTAATCGTAACTAAATTCGGTGGAGAAATCTGGGTAGATCCTACGTATACGTTGGGAGCCCGCTTTGTCTTTACACATCCTCTCCACATAAACAACACATCAACACAGCAAACCAATGCATAAACCAACATTGAGATGAGAAAACTAACAGTCCTTAGCTTATTATTCATATTATTTAGCCATGTTTTACCTGCACAAGACAAAGAGGTAAAGCTAAAATTCATTGAGACAAGTGATATTCATGGCAATTTCTTCCCATACAACTTTATTACAAAGAAACCCGAACCGGGTAGCTTAGCCCGTATATATTCACTGATAGAGACAAGACGTGAAGAGTATGGTAATAACCTTATTCTTATAGATAATGGTGATATTCTACAGGGGCAACCGACTCCTTATTATTATAATTATATTGATACGACATCTACCCATTTATGTGCAGATATGCTAAATTACATGGGGTATAGTGTGGGCAATATAGGAAACCATGATGTTGAGGTGGGGCGGCCTGCTATGGAGCGTTGGATAAAAGATTGCCAGTTCCCCATATTGGGAGCTAATATCATTGATAAAAGTACAGGCGAACCTTTTCTAAAACCCTATGAAGTAATAGAACGCGAAGGTATTAAAGTGGCCATACTCGGAATGGTAACTCCCGCCATACCGTTCTGGCTTCCGGAAAGCCTTTGGGAGGGATTATACTTTGATGATATGGAGAAGACAGCTCGTAGGTGGATCAATATTATCAAAAAGAAAGAAAAACCGGATGTAATTATCGGTCTTTTCCATTCCGGGCAGTATGAATCGCTATTAGGAAAGAAATATAAGGATAATGCATCCATAAGTGTGGCACAAAGAGTAAAGGGATTCGATATCCTGATGATCGGACATGACCATATTCGTGAGTGCAAGAAAATAATCGGAAATGCCGGAGACACGATGTTGGTGGTTAATCCGGCCGATAATGGCAGAATTGCGGCAGAAGTCAATATAACCTTAAAACTCAGAGAGGGAAAGGTGTATGAAAAGAGTATAAGCGGAGAGCTAACGTCTATTGAACAATATAATCCAAGCCCGGCATTTATGGATCATTTCTCGCCCCAGTTTGATTCGATACAGGCGTTTGTCAATAAAAAGATTGGTGTATTTGATAAGGCATTAACTACAAGAGAGTCTTATTTCGGACCGTCACCGTTTGTTGATTTTGTACATGCCATGCAACTGAAAATAACCGGGGCCGACGTCTCCTTTGCTTCGCCACTGGCTTTTGATGTTGAGATTAAGAAAGGAGATGTGCTGGTTAGTGATTTATTTGCGCTCTATCGTTTTGAGAACCAGCTTTATACCATGCGGCTATCGGGAAGGGAGATAAAAAAACACCTGGAAATGTCGTATGATATGTGGACGGACCGCATGAAATCTCCATCGGACCATATGCTCAAATTCAAGGATAAGAAGAAGAAAGACTGGCATTTCAACGCTCTTAAATACTTTAGTTTCAACTTTGATTCTGCGGCCGGTATTATTTATACGGTTGACCTGACTAAGAAAAAAGGACATAAAGTCAATATCATTAGTATGGCAGATGGTAGTCCGTTCAACTTGGATAAAGAGTATAAGGTTGTAGTCAACTCATACAGAGGAAACGGGGGAGGAGAATTACTAACCAAAGGGGCAGGAATACCTCACGATAAACTTAAGGAACGCATTATAAATGTTACGGATAAGGATTTTCGATATTATCTGATCCGTGAACTGGAAAGGCATGATACACTGGCTCCTAAAGCGCTAAACCACTGGAAATTTATTCCGGAAGAATGGGTTGAAACTGCTGCAAAAGAAGACTATAATATATTATTCAATAAAACCAAGTAAGTTATCGTTTATGGCAGAACAGATTTTATATCCTGCTGCTGGCAGTAAAGAAGAGATATACATATCTATACTTCCGCAAATCAAAGCTTTAGTAGAAGACGAAAGCGATTTGATTGCTAATTTAGGTAATATAACTGCTGTACTCAAAGAAGCATTTAATCATTTGTGGATAGGTTTTTATCTGGTTAAATCTGAAAATGAACTTGTTCTTGGTCCATTTCAGGGATCGTTAGCATGCACTCGCATAAGAAAAGGCAGAGGGGTTTGCGGTACTGCCTGGGAAACAGCGGCTACGCAAGTGGTAGCAGATGTAAATGCAATCCCTAATCACATTTGCTGCGATGCGAGATCCCGCTCTGAGATTGTTGTACCACTCGTATGTGACAACAAAGTATGGGGCGTTTTAGATATTGATAGCGATGAATTGGGCAGCTTTGACAATATAGATCGGGAATATCTGGAAAGGCTGTGCAATGAAATTATATCCTGCAAAGAATACAAATAAGCAAAATAATGGCTACCTTTGCGCCCATCATTTGAATTTACTTAAGTTGGGATCTCTGAAAAGGATTATATTACCGTTTACATTATTAGTTTTATTCGCTGTATATCAGACGAATATTATGCTAAATATGCACATACACTATGTGAACGGAATAACTATAACTCATTCCCATCCCAATAAAGGTGAACATACACACTCAAACGCCGAGATATTACTTCTCAATCGCTTGAGTGTTTTTTATTCCTTAAAAGCTACGTATAGTACTTATTGTACATCGCAACAATCCATCTTATATATTATTGAACCGGAACAAGAGAATGTACTCATTATAAATCCATATTGGGATAGTTCTGCGTTGCGTGCACCTCCGGTTTACTCCTAACTGACCAACCTTTTTATTTGATATACACGATATATCAATCTATTATTATTCATCCTATATTAGCAATTTTAATGAAACACTACATTATAATGCTTATACTGATATGTATAGGCACCTCCGTATATGGAGCCAATCCAATTAAAGAAGGAAACATGATCTCGGGTCATGTTATCGAGAAAAATACAGAAGAAAACATTGCGTATGCAAGCATCCTTATCCTGGAGAATGGGAAAGGAACAACTTCAAATGAACAGGGACAATTCGAATTCCATAAACTTCCGGCAGGCGAATACACACTCCGCGTACAAGCATTAGGGTACAGGACACAAGAAAAGAAGATAACAGTCAGCAATCAATTTTCGGCTGTTGTTCACTTTAAAATGGCGGAAGAGAGTATTGTTACGGACGAGATTGTTGTTTCGGCCAACCGTAATGAGGTTAGCAGAAAGTCTGCACCGGTAGTGGTGAATGTGATGAGTCCCAAACTCTTCGAAATGGTTAACTCAACAGACCTGGCCAAATCACTGAACTATCAATCCGGATTACGGGTAGAGAACAACTGCCAGAACTGTTCGTTTCCGCAAGTCAGGATTAATGGACTGGAAGGACCGTATTCGCAGATATTAATTAATAGCCGTCCGATTGTCAGCGCACTTTCGGGAGTATACGGACTGGAACAGATTCCGGTAAACATGATTGAGCGCGTCGAAATCGTTCGCGGGGGAGGTTCTGCGCTCTTTGGCGCCAATGCAGTAGGGGGAACAATCAATATTATTACTAAAGATCCTATCAGTAATTCGTTCCAGATTACTACGGGTTTATCGAATATGGATGGGCAGTCGTGGGAGCAAAACATGGGTGCCAATGTATCTCTGGTAGCCAAAGACAATTCATACGGCATTGCTCTTTACGAAACATATCGTAACAGAAATCCGTATGATGCTGATGGTGATGGATTCTCGGAAGTAGGTAAGCTAAATATGAACACATTTGGCGTGCGTGCCTATTACCGTCCTAATCACTATAGCCGTGTTAACATTGAATATCATACAACAAACGAGTTTCGCCGGGGGGGTAATGCTTTTGATTTACAGCCTCATGAGTCAGACATCACCGAACAGACAAAACATGTCATCAATAGTGGGGGGGTAAGCTACGATCGTTATTGGACGGAGAAGCATAAGCTATCAGTATACGGTTCTGTTCAGCATGTGGACCGAAACAGCTATTATGGTGCAGGGAAAGATCCTGATGCCTATGGGAAAACGGACGATTTGACATGGGTTGGCGGAGCCATGTATGTAGGAAACATGGATCAATGCTGGTTTGCTCCTGCCACGTTTACCGGAGGCGTTGAATATCAAAACAACTCTCTGCATGACATCATGACCGGATACCATCGCGATATGAAACAGGATATACGCATTGCCGGAGGGTTTGTACAAAACGAGTGGAGAATGAATAAGTTCACGATGCTGCTTGGTGCACGCCTTGATAAACATAACCTGATTGATAATCTGATATTCAGCCCGCGCGTAAACTTCTTGTATAAACCAAGTGACAACTTCCAGGGACGATTAACTTATTCTACCGGTTTCCGTGCTCCACAAGCCTATGATGAAGACCTCCATGTTACGGCCGTAGGAGGGGAGGGTGTTCAGATTAAGCTGGCTGATAATCTGAAAGAGGAACGCTCCAATAGCTTCAGCGGGTCTATTGACTGGACTGCAAACCTGGGCCATTGGCAATCTAATATCTTACTGGAAGGATTTTATACAGACTTAAGACATGTATTCGTTCTGGAAGAAATCGGTAAAGATGATAATGGCGATGTAATCAAAGAACGCCGCAATGGAAATGGCGCACGTGTTTATGGTGCTAATCTTGATGCCAAACTGGCTCACGGACGTACAGCCCAATTCCAGTTGGGTTTCACCGCACAACGCAGTGTGTATACTAAATCCGAAGAATGGGCTACCGATCTGGATGACAACCCATTAACCACTAAGCGCATGCCACGCACGCCAAACTATTATGGGTATTTTACATTCAGTTCTGCCCCAGTGAAGGCTTTCGATTTCTCAATATCGGGTATATATACGGGTAAAATGATCGTGCCTCACATGCCACACGAAGAGAATCCACGCATGGAAGATACTCCCGATTTTATGGATCTGAATGTTAAATTAAACTATACATTTACGTTAAAAGACCACATCAAACTCCAAGTAAACGGAGGTGTTCAGAATATCTTCAATAGCTTCCAGAAAGACCTGGATAAAGGAGAATACAGAGACTCGGGCTATTTTTATGGACCTACCCAACCACGTACTTACTTTATTGGAATAAAGATATTTAATTAATAGAATAGTCCTACAGTAGACACATAAAAAAGCATCCTCGAACAGGATGCTTTTTTTTGGCCAATCCCCCAAATAGGTTGCCAACGAATAGAGCACTGTCTTAATAAGGTTCAGCCAGTAGTTCAATCTCCCCCAGCCATAGGCTAAATCTCCTTCAACCAGTAGGGCAACGTCACTGAGACAGTGCGTCATTTCAACCCACTTTCCGGATTGACCTTTTTTTGTTTCCTATATCTGTTTAATGAAAAACAAATGTAACATCCGGAAAATAAAAGAGGACTAAAAATATTCCATATTTCCCAAAATGTGTTCTGTATTTCGTTTTATTACAAAAAGTTCTTCTTTTTCTTTAAGTAATTCCATATGTTTGTGAAAAATACACAGATATGAACGTTGCTGCTATCTTTCAATTGAATTCATTTCATGTAATTCAAGACCCGACAAACCTAAATCGAGTGAATGATGATTTTTATATTTATAATGATATAAAAATCCTGCCCCTTTATGAAACGCCAACAAGACTTGAAACTACGGTAGTATCCATATGCCTGAACGGATACACACGAGTATCAATAAATATGCAGGAATACTTCATTGGACCAGGAACAATGATGATTGCCGTACCCGATCAAATTATCCAAAGTCTGGAAGTTAGCGATGAATACCAAGGAGTCTTTATGGTGGTATCTAAAGATTATACCGATGAAATCTTCCCCAAAGTCAAAGTAATGCTTCCCATCTACTTTTATACAAAAGAATATCCATGCATTAACATCAAAGGCCAAGAGCTAAATACAATCATGGAATATTATAACATGCTTTGGGAAAGAACCAAAAGAGAAAACGAATCAAACAAAGATGTAATCCAAAGCCTGCTGGTAGCCCTATTATATGAGGTATACGCCATCTATCGCAATAGAATACCCCGGAAAAAAGAAGCCAGAAACAGAAAAGAAATGCTATTCGACCAGTTCATGCGCCACCTTTCCGAACATTATAAACAGGAAAGAAGCGTGAACTATTACGCAAAAGAACTTTTCCTGACTCCCAAACACCTTTCGAGCGTCGTTAAAGAGGTGAGTGGGAAAACGGCAGGCGAATGGATAGATAATTTTGTTCTTTTCGAAGCAAAATCTCTTTTAAAATCCTCGCAGAAAAACATTCAGGAAATTGCCGATGAATTAAACTTTGCCAATCAGTCTTTTTTCGGCAAATATTTCAAGCATTATACCGGAATGTCTCCTAAAGAGTATCGACGGAAATAAAAGAGTTTTCCATAGAAGATTTTTCTGAATTCATTTAATTTGTGTACGTTTGTAATATTAAGTATGTTCAAATACCCCCAAAGAAAATGAATAAAGAGCTTGATCTCACAGTGTCTTCTTACGGAAAAGTTAAAGATGTAAAGTACGATGTAGTAATACTTCCGTGGGGAGCAACAGAACCACACAACTATCATTTGCCCTACTTAACCGACTGTATGATTCCGCACCGCATTGCTGTAGATGCCGCCCGCCTGGCACTACAACAATCGAGTGTACGGAGTATGGTGATGCCTCCCGTTGCTTTCGGAGCACATAATCCGGGGCAGCGCGAATTGCCTTTTTGCATCCATACACGCTATTCCACGCAGCAGGCTATTCTGGAAGATATTGTCGCCTCTCTTTATGCACAAGGCATGCGTAAGCTAATCATACTCAGCGGTCATGGTGGTAATCATTTTAAAGGAATGATACGCGATCTGGCTTTTACATATCCCGACTTCTTAATCATTGTCGCCGAGTGGTTCAACGTCATTCCCTCGAAAGGATATTTTGAGGCAGAAATCGACGACCATGCAGGAGAGTTGGAAACATCCGTTATGATGCACTATTATCCGGAATTAATCAATCTGGAAGAAGCGGGAGACGGTGAGTCCAAACCTTTTGCCATTGCATCATTAAATGAAAAAATAGGCTGGGCGCCACGACACTGGGATAAAGCAACCGTCGATAGTGGGGTAGGTAATCCTAAAAAAGCATCGGCAGAAAAAGGAGAACGTTATCTGGAACCCGTTATTCAAAAGTTAGCCAAGCTATTTACCGAAGTAGGTATCCATAAGTTATATTAAAACAAAACACCTCAATAAAAAAGAGCGGATACTGAGAAAACAATCGTTTCTCTTATCCGCTCTTTTTTCTTATCTATTGTTCAGAGACTACATCAAATGATATATTGAGAACTGATCGACTCATTGTTTAATACACGTCTGATGGTTTCTGCAAACATCTCAGCAATACTCAATTGCTTAACCTTAGGACACGTTTTGCAGAACGGAATGCTATTGGTAAATACCATTTCAACCAATCCGGAGGCCATTACACGATCAGATGCCGGGTCGGACATCACGCAGTGACTGGAAATAGCACGTACAGACTTTGCACCGGCTTCCAACATCACATCCGCAGCTTTAGTAATTGTACCTGCCGTATCAACGATATCATCAATCAATACCACATTCATACCTTCTACGTCACCAATAATCTGCATAGTAGCAACCTCATTTGCCTTCACACGCGATTTATTACACAACACCAAAGGCACACCCAGATATTTAGAAAAAGTACTGGCTCTTTTAGAGCCACCCACATCCGGAGCAGCGATAACTAAATCGTCGAGCTTAAGCGATTGAATATAAGGCAAGAACACAGCCGAAGCATACAAGTGGTCTACCGGAATATTAAAGAATCCCTGGATTTGATCTGCATGTAAGTCCATAGTGATCAATCGGTCAATACCAGCCACAGAAAGCAGATCAGCCACTAATTTCGCTCCGATAGAAACGCGTGGTTTGTCTTTTCTGTCTTGACGTGCCCATCCGAAATAAGGAATTACGGCAATAATACTTTTCGCAGATGCTCTTTTGGCAGCGTCTATCATCAGAAGAAGCTCCATCAGATTATCAGAGTTGGGGAAAGTGGATTGAACGAGAAATACATCTGCACCGCGGATTGATTCTTCATAGGAAACAGCAAATTCACCATCAGCAAAGTGGGTGATATTCATATTTCCCAAAGGACAATTCAGGCTTGCACAAATTTTTTCTGCCAGATATCTCGATTTTGTACCCGAGAATACCATAAAAGGGGCTGTTTTGCTCATTTTGTAATGCGATTACCTATTGGGTTAAATTTGCGTGCAAAGGTAGGAATTCTCTTACCATTATACAAAGACTTATTGTAGAAAAATGTATTTTACTGTATCTTTGCATTATTAACCTATTTATATAGATGACAGAAGATACATATCTTACCATACCCGAACTTTCCGAAGCGGTTTACACAGAAAAACGAAGCAAGTTCATTGCCATAGCATTGCCTGTGCGCACCACCAGCGAAATAAAGGAATATATTGATTTCTACCAAAAGAAATATTATGATGCCCGCCATGTGTGTTATGCATATATGTTGGGATCTGAACGAAAGGACTTCCGGGCAAACGACAATGGCGAACCCTCAGGAACCGCCGGGAAACCAATACTGGGACAAATAAACTCAAACAACCTAACCGACATCCTGATCATAGTAGTGCGCTATTTCGGTGGCATTAAACTAGGAACAAGCGGATTGATTACTGCATACAAAGCCGCTGCCGCAGAAGCAATTGCACAGGCGCAAATAATAGAAAAAACAGTCGATGAAAGCATTACCTTCATGTTTGAATATCCTTTTATGAATGATGTGATGCGCATCGTAAAAGAAGAAGAATCCGAGCTATTAAGTCAATCCTATGAAATGGATTGCGAGATGACTCTCCGAATCCGTAAATCCCTGATGCCCAAACTCAGGGCACGCTTGGATAAAGTAGAAACCCTACGGTTTGTAGAAGATATTTAGCTCTATTCCTTATCTTTGCATTCAAATTTATAAATAACAATGAAATTTAAAACCAGTCTTATTCTAATCTTCTTTATAGGATGGGGATGCGTGGAAAGCTTCGGGCAGGATGTAGCCCCGAATAATATTCCCGTTCCCTGGTATTCCCAAAAGATCACTGGTTGCCCTTATGCACATTGTTCACTCGCATCCTCATTGATGGTTTTTGATTACTTCAAAGGAATGACTTCCGACAATCAACGTACCCCCGTAGATGCTGAGAAAAAACTGATTGAGTATCAAAAAGAATACTTCCTGAAGAAAAAAGCACCGTTCAAAAGGAGAACTTCCATTGCACAAGGAGGATATTATACTTTTGAAATAGATTCCTTATCCCGTTATTACGAAAATATGGTTGAAGCAGCATACCATGATAAAAAAGATTATGCATTGCTGAAAAGTTATATCGACCGGGGAATACCGGTACTTATCAATGTGAGTTATCGTAGTTCCACTACCGGCATGATCCCGGGTACTCATCGTCATTGGATGGTATTACGCGGCATAACAGATACACATGTATGGGTGAATGACCCCGGACGCTCGGTAATGATGCGTGAAAAAGGTGAGAACCGTCGTTACCCAATAAAAAAAGAAACAGGCAATCCATCTTACTTTGACGGCTGTTGGACAGGTCGTATGATGGTAATTGTTCCCCAAAACAAAGAAGAATATGGCCTTTGAAGCTACAAAAAAGGAATGGAGTGAAATCTATACATTCTTTCGGATACTATCGGATGGATATGTATCTTTAGGTACACCAGATGCAAAAATCAGCGGAACATGCTGGGTAGTTGCCATGATTCAACGCGAAGAGCACGATGGTCCCCGTCAATATTATATTGAGAAAGAAGAAATTCGTGTCGTTAGCGAAAAAGAAACCCGCAGCTTTCCCCGGGAAGATTTTGGAATCGTAGCCGGTTTGATATTCAATGCCATGAAGTCATCCTCTGAAGATGAAACAACATCTCCCGAAGGAGTAGAAGAGTTCCTGGATGAAATCGGCATATTCAATCTGGAAGCCCGGACAAACGACCGGACAGATATCTCAATAGCATTCTGGCATCCACAAGCTCCATTGACCGGATTTAATATACGCTCCCGAATGGCTAAAATGAATCCTTTATTAGATGGAGGACGAAGCGCTAACTTAAAATTCGAATTGTCGGGAGTAAAATTTGCTGTTCCCACAGTAAATAAAGTCAATGCCTTAGACACCCCCGATGAAGTAGCCGATCGAATGATGCTCATCGAACGCCTGGGTGGAGTTTTGAAGTACTCCGATGTCGCCGACCGGGTATTTCGCAGCAACCTATCCATGATAGATCTACATTTCCCCCGACTACTGGCCGAAATGCTACGAATTATGCAATTAGATGCCGTCGCACGTGTAAATGAACTTACAGACATCATAAAAACCACCAATCCATTGAAGATCAAGGATGAGTTAATCAATAAACATCGTTTTTATGAATACAAAATCAAACAGTTTCTGATGGCATTAGCATTAGGCATGCGTCCCGCCAAAATATTCAATGGAACAGACTCTGCTATTGAAGGAATGTTTCTGGTTAATAGCACCGGAGAAATACTATGCTATCATAAATCTGATAAAGAGAATTTTGAGAACTTTCTTTTCCAAAATACACGCTTTGAGAAAGGTGCCACAGAAAAGGATAAATACGGATACCTGGAGCGTGAAAATGGGATATACTACTTTAAGTTGAACGCTAAGATAGGGCTTGTAAAGCGTTAACTCCAACTTATCTATTTACTCTCTTAATGAGTTTCATGCCTTACTCTAAGAGTTAATAAATTATCTCCTAATGATAACGTTACCATCATGTACATGTCGGCAACATTATCATTAGGAGATAATTGTGTTATCATACTATGGAAAACATCTTATCATTAAGAGATAATGTATTAACAAAGCAACGAACAGAGGTAAACAAGGTATGCAACAAAGATTAAAATATAACCAACTGTAAAATAAGAGTTTAAAAGAAAAATGTAAAAAAACACATCTAATACTATTGCTTTTTAGAAAATAGTCCATATCTTTGCACCGCTTTAGAAAAGAACTTTCTTATAAAAACGGGGTGTAGCGCAGTCCGGTTAGCGCACCTGCTTTGGGAGCAGGGGGTCCCAGGTTCGAATCCTGGTACCCCGACAGTTTAGAAGGAAAGGTTTTTATTGAAATTTCGGGGTGTAGCGCAGTCCGGTTAGCGCACCTGCTTTGGGAGCAGGGGGTCCCAGGTTCGAATCCTGGTACCCCGACAATTTAAAGTAACAAAGAAGGCATCCAGAAGGATGCTTTTTTTGTTTTTAACCATGTGTATCTTTTAAACTAATTTGAAATGGCTAAAGAATTAAAAGACCTGACCAAACGTAGCGAAAACTACTCACAGTGGTATAACGATTTGGTGGTTAAAGCTGATCTCGCAGAGCAGTCGGCTGTGCGTGGCTGTATGGTGATAAAACCTTATGGATACGCAATTTGGGAGAAAATGCAACGTCAGTTGGATGACATGTTCAAAGAAACCGGTCACGTGAATGCATATTTCCCGCTATTGATCCCTAAGTCATTTCTGAGCCGTGAAGCCGAACACGTAGAAGGCTTTGCCAAGGAATGCGCCGTAGTAACCCACCACCGTTTAATGAATGATCCGGATGGGAAAGGGGTAGTGGTAGATCCTGAAGCTCGGTTGGAAGAAGAACTGATTATTCGTCCTACATCAGAAACAATTATCTGGAACACATATAAAAATTGGATTAATTCTTATCGCGATCTGCCTATTCTGGTTAACCAATGGGCAAACGTAATGCGTTGGGAGATGCGCACACGCTTATTCCTTCGCACAGCAGAATTCCTATGGCAGGAAGGGCACACCGCTCATGCCACCAAAGAAGAAGCTGAGGAAGAAGCAATTAAAATGTTGAATGTATACGCTGAATTCGCAGAAAAATACATGGCTGTACCGGTTGTAAAGGGAGTAAAGAGTGCCAACGAACGTTTTGCCGGTGCACTTGAAACGTACACAATCGAAGCAATGATGCAAGATGGGAAAGCACTGCAAAGTGGCACATCACACTTCCTTGGACAAAACTTTGCTAAGGCATTTGACGTACAGTTCGTAAATAAAGAAAATAAATTGGAATACGTTTGGGCTACTTCATGGGGAGTATCTACCCGCTTAATGGGTGCGCTTATCATGACTCACTCTGACGATAACGGCTTAGTACTTCCTCCATCATTGGCGCCTATTCAAGTGGTTATTGTTCCAATCTATAAAAATGACGAACAGTTAGTACAAATCAATGAAAAGATCGCAGGAATAGTAAGCAAACTGAAAGCGTTAGGAATATCTGTAAAATACGATAATGCAGATAATAAACGTCCCGGATTTAAGTTTGCCGACTATGAATTGAAAGGTGTTCCAGTTCGTCTTGTTATGGGAGGACGTGACCTGGAAAACAATACAATGGAGGTGATGCGCCGCGACACACTGGAGAAAGAAACCATCTCGTGCGATGGAATTGAAACATATGTGCAGAATCTTCTTCAGGAAATGCAACAGAATATTTATAAAAAAGCGCTTGACTATCGTAACTCACGCACCACCACTGTTGATTCATACGATGAATTCAAGGAAAAGATCGAAGAGGGTGGATTTATTCTGGCGCATTGGGATGGTACATCTGAAACAGAAGAGAAAATCAAGGAAGAAACTAAAGCAACCATCCGCTGCATTCCTTTGGATGGCGACAAAACCCCAGGAGTTTGTATGGTTACAGGAAAACCATCAGCCCAGCGTGTTGTTTTTGCAAGAGCATATTAAAGCGGGCGGTTTACGCGCCCCTACGGTAAAATAGAATTATTTGGAACTCCGGCAGGTATAGAATCTGACCGGAGTTTATTTATAACCTGATCTATGCTGTCTACCGATTCGGAAGTAGGTAAATACTGTGGTAATGATGTTTTGTAACGAGCAGCCTTCCGCCTCCAAAAGAATAAATTTCTCCAATTATCAAAGTCTTTACGATATATAATACCAATGCCCTGCGTTGTCAAATTGCTACGCGTATAATATTGATCATTCGTTTCATTGTAAGCCTTCAAGCGTATATCACCAGCTCGGGTCAATAACCATTCTGCTTCAAAATCACCTACAAAATTAGTGTTTGACAAAGGGTTATCTCTATAGCCGAAGTTTCCGTTGATCAACAGACGATTATTCAATAACTGCCCGGAAAGCATTCCTTCAACTTCCACGTCGGTCCATCCTCTTTCACCTGTGCTTAAATTTGTACCGACCACCCAGTTATTGTTGTCTATAATCTGAGATAGAATACGATTCAATTGGCCGGAAAGGGTAGACGAGAGAACAGAAGTCATCATATTAGAACTTTGGGTATTTCCAACATAGTCGGGCGTATAGAACTTACCGATAGCCAACAGATAAAGTATCTGCATATTTACCTCTTCATCTGTTCGGATATAGTTGCGTACAAGGTTTTCTGTCTCAGCAGAAACATTGGGTAAATCAATATTTAATTTCACCATAGGACGAAACAGAGAACCGTTAAGATTCATCAAACAGTTTACCCGCACATTCCGGTTCACCGTTCTGTTTGGATCTGATAACACCTCTGAAGGAACCAAATCCGACAAAGAAGCAGAATTCACCGTATATACAGCCTGAATATCCATAATAGCGTCATAAGGGTTTCCGCTAAATTGAATATTACCACCTTCTTTAATTAAAAAGTCTTTTCTGATAACCTCCTGTATACTAAACTTATATACCCCCTGAGTGATATCATAATTACCAAACATTTTCACATCACCCTTGTTGTAATATTCGGTGCGGATATTACCACGTCCTTTTGCTGTTATGTGGTCATCTGATGTTGGGTCCATGATAATTTTCACTGTTGCATCAGGAGTTATATCCACCTGAATATTAATGTTGAGATCAGTTTCCTGACCCTCCTCCTTCATTTGCGCCCTCTGGGCCAATTCAAATTCAGATATTAACTGTATAGAGTCCTGCTGATTTACATTGGGAGTCTTATCTACAAACTTAATAAACTGATTGCTTGCCGCAGAAGCCGCAGAAGCCATTGTGTATACAAAATTTGTATTTCTGTTTGTTGTCAAGGCAGCATCTATGCGCAATCCCTGGCTATTTCCATTGAGGTGAGCATTTCCAGTGGCGTATATTGTTCCATAGAATGGAACATCAGGATCTTCGGCTGTGTTCATTACCAACATATTGGCTGCATCTACCTCCAAACGATAAGATATATCTTTAAAATGATTATGTAATATGTGCCCGGTAATCTTTCCTCGCCGGCCCTCAAGATCTGAAACTAAAGCATCTTGAACCGACATCTTCTCAGGCACGAGATGCACACTATCTTCTAACAAAAAATAAGTGTTAAGAGCATTCACCTTAAATCTGGCATCAGTCCTGGCACTTCCTTCCAGGTTTAAAGTACTAAAAGGACCATAAAGATGAATTCGACCACTTGTACGCCCTTTAATATCAGACATGATGCTATTAATATAATATTCCAGGAATTTTATATTTGCATTTTGGGGCCTGATATCAAGGTCAAGGCCACTCTTAGGACGCAGAGGGTAAATATATCCTTTTACATCTACCGAAGCAATATCCTTTTCCCTAATATCTGCATCAAGATATATACCTTCTTCCTTTGGGTCCCATTCGCCGTAAATATTCATATCGCCAAACATACCGTCATTAAAACTAAAGTCCCGAACGAATAGGCGGGTATTCATAACAGGGTCTTTAAGTAAGCCGCTTGCATAAGCAATGCCGGTAGCAGAACCTTTGAAATCTACTGCCTTTAAGTTGACAATATCAAAAACGTAGCCGATATTAATTTCCTTTAGATCTACTTTTAGCGTATCGACAGGATTCTGAGAAGCATAACCGTTAATCCGCAAATATTGATCTGTGTGCCCGAAATAGAAATTATCGACATGTATTTTTTCCGAATCGGAGATGATCTGTGAAGGATGTATCTTCCAGATTGTATCATTCAGAATTACATTAGTCGGTTTTATGTCAACAACGGTTTTCAATGATTTCTGTTCATCTTCTAATCTGGAAAAGTTTGTTTCAGCCAGGAAATGTCCGCTATAGGTTGTAGTTGCATTGTTACCCCAGTTCAACCGGGTAGTTAACATATCATTCTGAGCTTGTGTATCCAGGGAAATATTAACAGCCCCACTTTTCCTGTGATTACTAAATCGTACACGCCCTCTTAAGTGATCAGATGGATTTTCCAGTAGAACCATGCCCGACTCTACAAAAGTGTTACCATAACTGAAACGTGGAAAATAACCTTCAACACGAATACGGTTTGTTTGTTCATTAAGATACCCTTTAAATGTGGAGTGACTATATATATTCAAGGGAATATCGAAAATCATCGGTAGAATCTCTGAATTATAGATATGGATATCGAAATTAAGGATATTATTTGTAGCAACAGTTGTTTTTTGAGGCAAGAATACTGAGGGAAGATATCTTCTCACCATACTTGTGATACTCGCAGGAAGAGTGCGGTAAGAATAATTCCCTTCAATATCTGCATTTAAGAATTCGGATCGAAGTACTAACTTATTCTTCCCTAATTCGCGGGTTGCTACCACGCGTATATTATCTAAATTGAATGTTTTTTCAGGAGCTTCAAAGCGCACACTATCCACATCAATAGTACCAATCATTTCATCGATGCTTCCTCCTACAAAATTAGCCCTGAGTATCATGGAAAATTCCGCATCCTCATATTTAGGAGTAAGATTCAATTCATGTGGACGAATATGTTTAATACTGGCAAGGAAGTCGAAAGTTGGTGTTTTTTCGGCCAGATTAAAACTACCATTTAATAAAATGGAGCCATTTGCATCATCCAATGCTACTTTACCATTAAAACCGCCTGATTTATATTCGCCATCTAATGTTATATTCTCATAGGCATAATCACTATATTCTAAAGAAGAAACCAACCCTTTCATGACAACAGAAGGGTATTTTCGGTTTTTATAGATACTACTATTTACATCGAGATTAAATGATATCTTTCCCCATTTCTTAAAGTCCAACCACTGTCCAAACTCAAACTCATCTGTTTTTAGCCTACCTGAATATGAAAATAACCCTTTGGTCTTATCTGAAGTCAACTTAACGTCTACATTCAGAATACCCAACTCTGTTCTTAATAAACCATAAGTTACAAGGTCAGTGAAATAGCCTGATACTTCTCCACGGAAAAAGACATCTCCCAGATTTTTTAGCATACGGGGAGTTTCCCCATAATTCTCACTGAAATTCCGGGCAATAAAATCCACTCCTTCCTTATCAGCAGATAAATGGGATAGATTTCCAAATATGAATGCATTGGACGGGTCTGACAGATCTTGAAAGGCCACATCTCCTCTGATTCGTAAATGATTTCCTCCATTAAGAATCAAACGCGGTATATTCAGTTGATTTATTGTGCCATCTGCATCTAATTCCAGTTCTACTTTCTCTTTAAAATTGGCAAAGGCAGGAATAAAAGGAGAGAGGTCGTGCAATGTCACATAAGACGGAAGCATTTTGAAAGAAAACTGCACATCGGTAATAAAACGATTAAACGCTCCCAGACTATCATATTGCATCCGAATGGTGTCCATTTTTAGCGAAGTACCCGGTAAGTCAATTTCAAAGTTCTCAATAGCCATTTGTTGTTCATTGCCCAACAACTTCAAACTTAACTTTCGCAACTCCAGTCCTGATTGCTCATCTATACTAAAGCGTTTTATCTGAGCATTGATCGAATCATTACTTAGTGCTTTCAGCGAAATGTTGCCAATAATATTATAGAGTTTAATATGTTTGGGATTAAATTTACCAGGGGTTTCTTCCTCTGATAAAACATCATAAGCCAGTTTACCGCGTCTGATCAGAAGAGAATTTATACGTAAATCAATATTCGTTTTTTTCTCTGTACTTTCTTTGGGGCTAAAAGCATCAATCACAAATTTAAAATTTGAATCTGCATCTGGAGAAGGTTTATTTAAAGCAATATTAAAACCAAATAACTGAATACTGCTAATAGATACCCGACCTCTAAAGAGAGGAAGAACACTAAATTTAGCCGAAAGCCGGGAAACCTTTAGCATCTCTTCTCCGGACTGGTCATTCAATAGCAGGTCATCAATAATAATACGATTAAAAAGGCCTATATTGATTTTACTGATACTTACTTCCGACTCTAATAATTCTGAAAGTTCATTGGCTACCAGCAAAGTCGTTTTTCGCTGAATATAAGGGATATTCAACAATATTACAGTCCCGAAATATACTCCAAGTATAATCCCGAGTACATAACGCACTACTTTTTTAAACTTTCTGATAAGCTATTGAGGTTATTTTGCGAACAAAAATATAAATTTTATTTGCAAAAAAAAAGATTATATAAAACATTAATTTTCAGCACTATAAATCAGTCACTTAGAAAAGTTAAAGGAACAAAACAGTTCAAAAATAGCCTTCCAACCACCAATTTCAGTAACCAAAAGTAATAACCTAAAAAAGAACCAAAGGCATGGAAGAGCAATTTTTTTTAGATTTTCAACTACGCTTCAACCTTAGGCAAAAGTGTATTGGTGAATTAAAGAAACCCCAATATGATGACACCAAAGCTATTGTCAGTAACTTTACTTGGTTAGCAGAAGAAGAGGTTTGTAGGCTCTTTAGTTCAGTTGGGTTATCATCTATTCCCACATATCTCCGCAAAGTACATGAGCTATCTCTAGGTGAGAAGGCTCGCTTAGATCTCGCTTTCCTTATATCTACAGCTAAGGATGATGAAATAATTCTTTGTGATGAATATAGTTCCATGTTAGATAGGGATTGGGCTATGTCAATGAGCTACTCTTTGCAGAGATATATAAGAAGGATTAACAAAAAAATAATTTTGGCAACATCCAACACAGATGTAATAGAATGGATTCAGCCAGATTGGATTTTGAACCTTAATAAGCCCCAAGATGATACTGTGAATATTGAATGGCAGATATATGCTGATGATAAGGAATATGAAACCTATAAACAAATAGCAGCGCAAGATATGCTAACTGAAATTAAGGAATTACCATGAAGGTGAACATAGTAGAACACAACAAAGGTATAAGACCTCAGATTAAGTTAAGAGTGCAGAGGGTAGAAGCAAATGTATGGGAAGATTTATCATTTCACGTTCACCACTACCGCACGAAGAAACTCAATAAATCATCCAAATGCTTTGTTTTCTATTGGGAGGATAAGGTGGTTGGCTTTTGTGCAGTTCTCCATGCTCCTAAGCGTAATATGTCCAACGCATTAAGTATAAGTCGCCTTGTTGTGTTGCCTCAATTTCACGGCTTAAATATTGGTTCTATAATATGCAATTTTGTTGGTGGTATATTCAAGAATGAAGGATACAAATTATATATTAAAACCGTTAACATGGCGATAGGTAACTACTTCAATACTCATACTGATGTATGGCGTGCCACAGTGTACAATCAAAAATTTCGACCACGAAACATGGATGAAAGTAAATATCGAAATAGAATAGCAAGCAAGAGCTTTTGCCACGAATACTGTGGAAAAGAAATAACTGGGTATGAAGATATGTTATTGTCGGTATCAGAAATGAGAAAGAATAGACAATCATTAAATATTAACCATAACAACGATATGGACAATTTGCAAACTGAAAGTGCGGCAACTATGACCTAATTATTTCTACAGATTTTTTTTCTGGAAAATTTTCCGATGATTGCATAACCATTACCATGATATAGGTGTGGTAACTTCTTAAGCACACTCCACACGAGTTACCTAGCCGATTCAAATCCCTATGTTTTTATTTGATGAGAATCTAATTTGACTTTTTGAGCAAGAGAAAGTGTTATTGGAGGAAAATGCCTATCTTTGTAAGGTTGAAAGGGTAGGATTTGAACAACGAGTTCTAATAACTAGTTTTGTAATTCACTGATAATCAGTATAGGTTAGAAATATATAAAATATAATGTTATGAACCGACTTTATCACTACTTTTGCATCGTTAAATATTAAAAATATGAGTACGATAATTTTAGGAATCGAATCATCTTGTGATGACACTTCTGCGGCAATCATTAAGGATGGAGTCTTATTATCCAATATAGTCGCCGGACAAGCTGTTCACGAATCATATGGTGGAGTTGTACCCGAACTGGCCTCGAGAGCTCATCAGCAGAATATAGTACCAGTTGTTCATGAGGCGCTGAAAAAGGCAGGAGTCAGTAAAGATGAGATCAGTGCAGTAGCCTTCACACGTGGTCCTGGTTTAATGGGGTCGCTACTGGTTGGCGTTTCGTTTGCTAAAGGGTTTGCACGTGCATTAGATATTCCTCTTATTGATGTTAACCACTTAAAGGCTCACGTATTAGCTCATTTTATAAAAGAAAAAGATGAAGAGGCAGAGCAGCCTGAATTTCCGTTTCTTTGCTTACTTGTATCTGGGGGAAACTCGCAAATCATACTTGTAAAGTCGTATGATGAAATGGAGGTATTGGGTCAAACGATTGATGATGCCGCAGGAGAAGCTATTGACAAATGTTCCAAGGTTATGGGATTGGGTTACCCGGGTGGCCCGATTATTGATAAATTAGCCCGCCAGGGAAATCCTAAAGCATACACTTTTAATAAACCTCATATTCCTGGGCTTGATTATAGCTTTAGCGGGCTAAAAACCTCATTCCTATATTCTTTGAGGGACTGGATAAAAGAAGATCCTGATTTTATTGAGAATCACAAGCAAGACCTGGCGGCGTCTCTGGAAGCTACTGTTGTAGAAATCTTAATGGATAAACTGCGCAAAGCAGCCAAACAATATAAAATTAACCAGGTAGCTGTAGCCGGTGGAGTATCTGCAAATACCGGATTACGAAATGCGTTCCATGAACATGCCAGGAAATACGGTTGGAAGATATTTATTCCTAAATTCGGGTATACTACAGACAATGCTGCGATGATAGCGATAACAGGTTATTTCAAATACTTAAATAAGGATTTCTGCTCAATAGATCTTCCAGCTTATTCCAGAGTTACTCTATAATATATAATGAAGACCGAAGAAACCATTGGATATATACTAAAACAGAAGAATTTAACCCTTTCCACCGCAGAAAGCTGTACGGGAGGAAATATTTCGGCACGAATTACTGCAATTCCGGGAAGTTCTGAATATTATAAAGGAAGTATAATTGCTTACGACAATGAAGTGAAAATGAATTTGCTCCGGGTTTCCCCCAACACACTGGAAGAACATGGAGCTGTTAGTCGTGAAACAGTAATTGAAATGGTAAAAGGAGCGATGGGTACGCTAAAAACGGATTGTGCTGTGGCCACATCCGGTATTGCCGGCCCCGGAGGTGGAACACCAACTAAGCCGGTAGGGACAATCTGGATAGCAGCTGCCTATAAAAACGAAATTATTACGCAAAAATTGGAAAAGGATAGGGGAAGAGCCCCAAATATAGAAAACGCCGTTTGCGAAGCCCTGAATCTGATTCTGAAACTTATAAAATGAAGAAATATTGCTATTACACAGTGAATTAATTCTAAAATTATTTGTTTCGTATCAATAAAAGTACTTACTTTGCGCTCTGTTTAAAGGAAATATAGAAAAAAACTATAAAAAACAAGATAGAAATGTCGAAAATTTGTCAAATTACCGGAAAAAAAGCCATGATTGGCAACAATGTTTCGCACTCAAAGAGAAGAACAAAAAGAACTTTTGATGTGAACTTGTTTAAGAAAAAATTCTACTATGTAGAACAAGATTGTTGGATTAGCCTAAGCATTTGCGCTTCAGGTTTACGTACCATCAATAAAAAAGGCCTGGACGCAGCTTTGAACGATGCAGTGAAAAAAGGCTTTTGTGATTGGAAAAGCATTAAAGTAATAGGCTAAACATTTAGAGAGGAATTGAATTATGGCAAAGAAAGCAAAAGGTAATAGAGTTCAGGTAATCCTTGAATGTACAGAGCACAAAGAAAGTGGCATGCCGGGAACTTCTCGTTATATCACAACTAAAAACAGAAAAAACACTACTGAAAGACTTGAATTGAAAAAATACAATCCAATTCTGAAAAGAGTGACAGTACATAAAGAAATTAAATAAGAAGAATATAACCCATGGCAAAGAAAACCGTAGCAAGTTTACAAGACGGAACTAAAGAAGGCCGTTCTTATACCAAAGTTATCAAAATGGTAAAATCTCCAAAGACAGGAGCTTATATCTTTGATGAACAAATGGTTCCTAATGATAAAGTACAAGATTTCTTCAAGAAGTAATTCTTATAGAAACCAACACATAATATAAAGCCTTTCATTGATCTCAATGAAAGGTTTTTTTGTTTAAGACAAAGTTTATCATAACTTAATACATTATTTCTATAAAGCAATGCATTATTACTCATCAAACTTATCTACCCATTTTTTAGATTGATCTTAAATATTTATCTTTGTAGAATAATATAACATAGATAACATCAAATACCATTATGGGATTTTTCAATTTCTTCTCCAAAGAAAAAAAAGAAACGCTTGACAAAGGGTTATCAAAAACCAAAGAAAGCGTATTTAGCAAAATAACCCGCGCTATTGCAGGGAAATCCAAAGTTGACGATGAAGTTTTGGATAACCTCGAGGAGGTACTTATAACTTCAGATGTAGGAGTTGAAACTACGTTAAATATTATCAAACGTATTGAGCAACGCGCTTCTTCCGATAAATACGTAAATACGGAAGAACTTAATACAATATTACGGGAAGAAATCGCCGCATTATTGACTGAAAATAACTCAGGAGACGAAGTCGATTTTGAAACCCCACTAGACAAAAAACCATATGTAATCATGGTGGTTGGAGTAAACGGAGTGGGCAAAACGACTACTATCGGAAAATTAGCTTACCAATTCAAAAAAGCCGGTAAATCAGTTTATCTGGGAGCGGCCGATACTTTTCGTGCAGCAGCGGTAGAACAATTGGTGATTTGGGGAGAAAGAGTAGGAGTGCCTGTTATCAAACAAAAAATGGGGGCAGACCCTGCTTCTGTAGCATTCGATACATTAAATTCTGCTGTAGCAAACAACGCAGATGTAGTTATCATTGACACAGCAGGTCGACTGCACAATAAGGTTGGCTTAATGAATGAGTTAACTAAAATAAAGAATGTAATGAAGAAGGTTGTTCCCGATGCTCCAAATGAAGTTTTATTGGTTCTGGATGGTTCTACCGGACAAAATGCATTCGAACAAGCCAAACAATTTACCCTCGCCACCGAAGTTACTGCATTGGCAATCACTAAGTTGGATGGAACAGCAAAGGGTGGGGTAGTCATTGGCATTTCCGATCAATTCAAGATACCTGTAAAATACATCGGCCTTGGAGAAGGAATAGAAGATTTGCAGGTGTTCCGTAAAAAAGAATTCGTAGAATCCTTATTCGGAGATAGTGAATGAAGAAAACAATAGATATTATTACTTTAGGATGTTCCAAAAACCTTGTCGACTCTGAACAATTAATCAGACAACTAGAGGAAGTAGGCTATGACGTCACCCACGACTCAGAAAACCCTAAAGGAGATATAGCCGTTATAAACACCTGCGGTTTTATCGGAGATGCCAAAGAAGAATCCATCAATGTTATTCTGGAATTTGCGGAACAAAAAGAGATAGGAAACCTAGACAAACTCTACGTTATGGGCTGTCTATCAGAACGTTATCTGAAAGAATTGTCAATAGAAATACCTCAAGTAGATAAATACTACGGCAAATTCAACTGGAAAGAACTATTAGCCGATTTAGGCCAATCATATCATAATGAAATTGAGATAGAACGCACCTTAACTACCCCAAAACATTATGCATATTTAAAAATATCAGAAGGTTGCGATAGAAAATGTTCATACTGCGCAATTCCGATTATCACCGGTAAGCACGTTTCCCGTCCAATGGAGGAAATCATCGACGAGGTTAAATACTTAGTCTCGGAGGGAGTTAAGGAATTTCAGGTTATAGCTCAGGAATTAACTTATTACGGACTTGATCTATACAAAAAGCAAATGCTGCCCGAACTGATTGAACGTATATCAGAGATTCCAGGAGTAGAATGGATACGACTACATTATGCATATCCGGCACATTTCCCCAAAGACTTATTTCGTGTAATGAGGGAAAGAGATAACGTTTGCAAGTACATGGATATCGCCCTGCAACATATCAGCGACAATATGCTTTCCATGATGAAACGCCATGTTTCGAAAGCGGAAACATACGAGCTCATTAATCAATTCAGAAAAGAAGTTCCGGGAATACACCTCAGAACCACCCTTATGGTAGGACATCCAGGGGAAACCGAAGCCGATTTTGAAGAACTGAAAGCGTTTGTACGAGAAGTACAATTCGATAGAATGGGAGCTTTTGCTTACTCAGAAGAAGAAGGTACGTATGCCGCCAAACATTACGAAGACACGATTGATCAAGATACTAAAAACAATCGTCTTGACGAGATTATGCGTATTCAACAATCCATATCAGCAAAGTTAAGTGCTTCAAAGATTGGGCAACAACTCAGAATCATCATTGATAGAATAGAAGGAGAGTACTACATCGGACGAACAGAATTTGATTCACCCGAAGTAGACCCCGAGGTTTTAATCAAACAAACAGATGCAGCATTGTCTATAGGAAACTTTTATTGGGTACAAGTTGTAGACTCCGATGAATTTGATCTTTTTGGAGAGATTATTGAAAGGTAAGTAAAGCTAAATTTGCAATTCCCACTAAATTTTACTAATATAGCAGCGCACTAATAAAACGAACAAATTTTGAATAATAAAGAGTTTACAACAGAACTTTCTCAGAGATTGGGCACTTCCTCAAAGGAAACCGCTCAAACAATTGAATCCTTATTGTCCGAACTGGTTGAAGAATTACAAAACGGCAAGTCAGTAACAATACAAGGATTTGGCTCTTTTGAGGTTAAAAAGAAAGCCGAACGCATTTCCGTTAACCCCACTACTAAAGAACGAATGCTTGTACCTCCTAAACTTGTATTATCTTACAAACCAAGTAACATACTAAAAGAGAAGTTCAAATAAACCGTAGGCTATGAGTGACAGATTAAATACCCAAGACTTGATCGATCTATTAATAAACCATCGAGGAATCGAGAGGAAAGAAGCCGAAAACTTCGTCAAAGAATTCTTTGCATTGATAGAAGAAGGGCTTGAAAAAGATAGATTCGTAAAAATTAAAGGGTTTGGTACATTTAAACTGGTTGATGTTGAAAGCCGGGAAAGTGTAAATGTAAACACAGGAGAAAGAATTGAGATACAAGGTCATACCAAGATTTCATTTACGCCGGATACTGCCTTACGTGATATTATTAATAAGCCATTTGCTCATTTTGAAACTGTTGTTCTTAATGAAGGCGTTGAATTCAACGATATAACGCCAGACAACACAGAGTCATTAGACTCTACAGAATCGAACCTTGTTGAAGAAAAAATAACTCTTGCCCCCGAAGAGGAATTGAAAGCAGAAGAGGTCGTATCCGAAGAAACTATTATTACTTATCAGGAAGAAGATACAGATAAACAAGAAACCGAGGAGGAAAAAGAAGAAGAGATTCAAACAACTTCTATTCCTGAAGAAGAAATAGAAGAAAATAAAGAAAATGAGGTTCCAGTAAAAAAAACCTTAACAATTGAAGAAATTATAGCAGCAGAGAGATTAGCTCCGCCGCCTGCCACACCAACCTCTGAAAAGGAAAACGATAATGAACTTTCTGCTCCTAATAATAAGGTACTAACGATAGTTGTGATTTTAACCATCTTATTGTGCGGTATACTTCTGTTTTTTACATATTACGAAGATATTTTTCCCGAAGAAAAAAAGCAACCTGTATTCGTGATACCTCCGGTTGTGGAAAATACAAATGCTACCACCACTGCCCCTATAGTTACGGATTCGATGGAAAAACCAGCAGCAATAGTTCCAGATGTAGAAATACCAATAGCAGTACCCGAATCTAAAGAAGAAACTAAAGTGGAACCTCAAACAAAAGCCAAACCTGATGAAGTTAAGCCAGAAGCTCCAAAAGTAGAAAAGCCTGTAGTCACCGCCAAACCTGTGGCAAATAATGCTACTGAAACAGATAATAGCGCTATACCATTCGCTAAAATACCCGTAAAGCCAGACTCCACGAGTTATGAGATTATTGGTACTAAAACCACCCATACCATAAAAGAAGGAGAAACCTTAATCCGAATCTCCTATAATTATTATGGAACAAAAGATTTATACCCATACCTGATAAAGCATAACCGTTCGGTTATCAAGAATCCTAATTCCGTTCCACTCGGTACAACAATAAACATACCGGAATTGAAGAAAAAGTAATCCCATGAGCTAAAAACTCATCATTTGATCCATTGCAAAAGTGCTAAAACCGGCCTATTGCAATGGTTTTTTTTATTATAAAACGTTTAGCATACTTTTTTAATAATTTTTAGTTGCTATGGTTAATTATAAAATGTAATTTTGGAATCATTTTTTATTTTAAGACATTATAGATTAAAAAATAGTATTTATAATTATGGCTGAATCAATTGATATCCGCGAATTAAACGAGCGAATTGAAAGACAAAGTGCTTTCGTGACCAATCTTACAAAAGGTATGGACCAAATTATCGTTGGTCAGAAACACTTAGTTGAATCTTTGTTAATTGGATTATTATCCGATGGACACGTACTTCTTGAAGGGGTGCCGGGTTTGGCAAAGACCTTGGCTATCAAAACCTTGGCATCGTTGATTGATGCAAAATATAGTCGTGTTCAGTTTACGCCCGACTTACTTCCAGCCGACGTTATTGGTACAATGGTTTATAGTCAGAAAGATGAAACCTTCCAAGTTAAAAAAGGACCTATATTCGCTAGCTTTGTATTAGCCGATGAAATCAATCGTGCTCCGGCTAAAGTACAAAGTGCGCTACTGGAAGCTATGCAAGAGCGTCAAGTCACAATAGGTAAAGAAACATTCAAATTACCAGAACCATTCCTGGTTCTGGCTACCCAAAACCCCATCGAACAGGAAGGTACATATCCTCTGCCAGAAGCACAAGTAGACCGTTTCATGCTTAAAGTCGTGATCGACTATCCAAAACATGAAGAAGAAAAATTAATCATACGCCAAAATATCAATGGCGAGAAATTTGACGTAAAACCAATCTTGAAAGCAGAAGAAATCCTTGAAGCAAGAAAAGTCGTTCGTCAGGTATATTTAGATGAAAAGATAGAACGCTACATTGTAGATATTGTATTTGCTACACGATATCCGGAACAATACGGTTTAAAAGAACTGAAAGATATGATTGGATTCGGTGGTTCTCCACGTGCATCCATAAACCTGGCACTTGCAGCCCGTACATACGCCTTTATCAAACGTCGTGGATATGTTATTCCGGAAGACGTCAGAGCAATAGCACATGATGTACTGCGTCATCGTATCGGCTTAACATATGAAGCCGAAGCCAGCAACATGACCTCCGATGAAATTGTAAGTAAGATATTGAATAAAGTCGAAGTACCTTAATCATTTATTTACGATCTATTCCTTAGTAGAAACTATATGGAAACAGCTGAAATACTAAAAAAGGTACGTCGTATCGAAATCAAAACCCGCGGATTATCCAATAATATATTTGCAGGACAATACCATACCGCCTTCAAAGGAAGGGGTATGGCATTCTCTGAAGTACGCGAATATCAATTTGGAGACGATATCCGTGATATTGACTGGAATGTTACAGCCCGCTTTAATAAACCCTACATCAAAGTGTTTGAGGAAGAACGGGAACTAACTGTAATGTTGATGGTAGACGTTTCCGGTAGTTTGGAATTTGGTACAGTCAAACAATTCAAAAAAGATATGGTTACAGAAATCGCAGCAACCATAGCCTTTTCTGCCATCCAAAATAACGATAAGATTGGAGTTATCTTTTTTTCAGACCGGATAGAGAAATTTATCCCTCCGAAAAAAGGTAGAAAACATATCTTATATATAATCCGCGAATTAATCGATTTCAATCCCGATAGCCGCTGGACAAATATTCAGGCAGCTCTTGAATATCTGACAAATGTGATGAAAAGGCGATGTACGGCATTCATCCTCTCAGACTTTATCGATCAAAACGGGTTTAAAAATGCATTGACTATTGCCAACAGGAAACACGACGTTGTAGCCGTCCAGGTATATGATAGACGAGTTGCCGAACTTCCATCCATCGGATTAATGAAGATCAAGGATGCTGAAACTGGTCATGAGCAATGGATAGATACATCTTCATCTGCCGTACGTAAAACACATCATAACTGGTGGGTAAATAAACAAACCGAATTAAATGATGTGTTTGCCAAAAGTAATGTAGATGCAGTTTCTGTACGTACTGATCAGGATTACGTCAAAGCCCTACTGAATTTGTTTGCAAAACGAAATTAACCGAAAAATGAACAGGAATATATTTATAATATTACTGCTATTATTAAGTATCACAAACAAAGCTACCGCACAAGTTGTAACTGTGGAAGCCAAAATAGACTCTTTACAGATTCTGATTGGCGAACAAGCAAAAATTCAACTACAAGTAGCGATGGATAGCAAGCAAAAAGCTTCTTTCCCTCAATTGACCGATACACTGGTAAGAGGAGTGGAAATCGTTGAAACCTCTAAAATTGATACGCAATATCTGAACGACAAACAACGAATGCTCCTTACGCAGGAATATACAATTACATCATTTGACTCTGCTTTATATTACCTGCCACCTTTATCGGTAATGGTAGACGATAAACAATACAAGTCCAGAGCATTGGCGTTAAAAGTATATTCTATTCCGGTCGATACGCTGAATCCCGACCATTTCTTTGGGCAAAAAACAGTGATGAAAGCACCTTTTGCGTGGGAGGATTGGCGGGGAGTCATAGGATTATCTCTTTTAGGTATTCCACTGTTGATTCTTTTAATTTATCTTGTAGTACGTATACGTGATAATAAACCGATCATTCGCAAAGTGAAAGTTGAGCCTAAACTTCCTCCTCATGTCCTGGCTATGAAACATATAGAAAAGGTGAAGGAAGAAAAGTCATGGCAGAAAGATCAGCCAAAAGAATACTATACCGAGCTGACCGATATTATCCGTACATATATTAAAGACCGGTTCGGATTTAACGCACTCGAAATGACCTCATCCGAGATCATTGATAAGTTATTGGAAATGAAAGAGAAAGAAGATCTCAGTGAACTGAAATCTCTTTTCCAGACTGCCGACCTTGTGAAATTTGCAAAACACAACCCATTGATAAACGAAAATGATGCTAATCTTATTAATGCAATTGAATTTATCAATGAAACAAAGTTGGTTGAAGAAGAAAATCAGAAACCACAGCCCACAGAAATTACAATTATCGAAAAGCGCTCATTGCGCACCAAGATTATTCTTGTATGTGGTATTTTGTTTTTGTCACTATCCATTATTACGATTATCGTTTATGTCATAACACAGTTAATCAACCTGTTATAAACATAACGTTAGTATAAACGCTTAATTGAATTAAAGAATGGTATTTGCCAATATTGAATATTTATTTTTACTCATACTACTTATACCTTATATCGTATGGTATATAATGAGGCGAAAAAGGAACGAAGCTACCCTGCAAGTTTCCGATGCCCGTGTATATGCCCATACGCCTAAAAGCTATAAGATATATTTATTACATGCGCCTTTTGTATTACGTATTATTGCCCTGACAGCGATTGTTTTAGTGCTTGCCCGTCCGCAAACGACTAACAGTTGGCAGAATAGTGAAATAGAAGGGATAGATATTATGCTGGCAATTGACGTATCGACAAGTATGCTTGCCGAAGATTTAAAACCAAATCGTCTGGAAGCAGCCAAAGATGTTGCAGCCGAGTTCATAAACGGAAGACCTAACGATAACATTGGTATTACGCTATTTGCTGGTGAAAGTTTCACTCAATGCCCACTAACAACAGACCATGCTGTATTGCTGAACCTATTTCAAGGTATTAAATGTGGGATTATTGAAGATGGTACAGCTATAGGAATGGGAATTGCTAATGCTGTTACCCGATTAAAAGACAGCAATGCTAAGTCCAAAGTCATCATTTTGCTGACTGACGGTACAAATAACAAAGGTGACATATCTCCATTAACAGCCGCAGAAATTGCTAAAAGCTTTGGAATCAGAGTATATACCGTTGGAGTAGGAACGAATGGAACAGCTCCATACCCATACCCAACAGTAGCAGGAATCCAATACAGAAATGTACCTGTTGAAATTGATGAGAAAGTACTGACTCAAATTGCCGGAATTACAGATGGCGCCTATTACCGCGCAACTAGCAATTCTAAACTAAAAGAAGTATACGAGCAAATTGATAAGTTGGAAAAAACTAAATTGAATGTAAAAGAGTATAGCAAACGTCAGGAAGAATACAGAATATTTGCATTAATTGCTTTCCTCTGTGTTTTACTTGAGATACTATTACGAAACTCTATTTTGAAGAAAATACCTTAATTTGATTTTGAGATGTTTCAATTTGAGAATTCTACATATTTATACTTGTTACTACTATTACCTTTTTTAGTAGCATTTTATCTATATTCCAATTATAAGAAGAGAAAAGCACTTCGTAAGTTTGGAGATCCGGTATTGATGGCACCATTAATGCCCAATGTATCAAAATATAGGCCCGACGTAAAATTCTGGCTTTTATTTTCGGCTGTAGCATTATTTGCAGTACTTCTTGCACGTCCGCAATTCGGTTCAAAGAAAGAAACTGTAAAGAGAAGCGGGGTGGAGGTTATTATTGCTTTGGATATATCCAATTCAATGTTGGCTCAGGATGTTCAACCGAATCGTTTGGAAAGGTCTAAACGTTTGATATCCAGAATGGTTGATGAATTGCATAATGATAAAGTCGGAATGATTGTATTTGCGGGTGATGCATTTACCCAGTTACCTATCACAAGTGACTATATTTCTGCAAAAATGTTTCTGGAATCAATCAATCCTTCGCTGATCACTAAACAAGGTACAGCTGTTGCTGCTGCTATAAACCTGGCTGTAAGGAGCTTTACACCACAAGAAGGCGTTGGGCGAACAATCATTATCATTACAGATGGTGAAAATCACGAAGGTGGCGTATCCGAAGCTCTAAAAAATGCAAAAGAGAAAGGTATACAAGTAAATGTGATGGGAGTGGGGGCACCCGATGGAGCACCTATTCCAATTGAAGGTACAAATGACTTCCGCAGAGATAATCAGGGAAATGTAGTCATCACTCGTCTCAATGAAGTTATGTGTGAGGAAATTGCGAAAGAAGGGGGTGGTGTCTATGCTCGTGTAGATAATACGAATAGAGCACAAAGAAGTATAAGTGACACAATAGATAAATTGGCTAAGGCAGATGTTGAAACAACTGTTTATACCGATTTCAATGAACAATTTCAGGCTGTTGCATGGCTTATACTTTTGCTTTTAATAGCTGAGCTATTGATTTTAGAATGCAAAAATCCGTTATTTAAAAATATTCGGTTATTTTCAAATAAGTAGTTTCTATGGCAAAAAATAAATATATCATATTCGTCCTAACTTTATTATTTGCAACCGGCATTTCTGCCCAAAAAGCAGAACGCGATTTTATACGTAAAGGAAATCGCGCTTTCAACGATAGCGTATTTGTTGATGCTGAGGTAAATTATAGAAAAGCATTGGAAGTAAATCCTAAATCGACCATATCTATGTATAATTTAGGAAATACACTCTCTCAGCAACAAAAGTTTAAAGATGCCATGGAACAATACATGGCCGCAGCAGATATTGAAAAGGACAAAACAAAACTGGCGCAAATATACCACAATGCAGGAGTTATATTCCAAGCCTCTCAGGATTATGCCCAGGCAATTGAAGCTTATAAGAAAGCATTACGCAATAATCCTAAGGATGATGAAACCAGATATAATCTGGCATTGGCGCAAAAACTGCTGAAAGATCAGGAGCAAAATCAACAAAATCAAGATCAACAGGATCAGCAGAATCAGGAAGATCAGCAGGAGCAAGAACAAAATCAGGACCAAAACCAGAATCAAGAGCAAAACCAAGACCAAAATCAACAGGAATCGAAACCTGAAGAGAATGAAATGTCAAAGGAAAATGCAGAACAAATGCTAAACTCTGTTATGCAAGATGAAAAAGACGTTCAGGAAAAGGTGAAGAAGCAACAGCAGGTCATTCAAAGTGGACGTTTAGAAAAAGATTGGTAATTAGTATCAGTATTTAAATAAAACAAAAATGAGAAAACTTATTTTCTTGCTTACAAGTCTAATAATAACAAGCAATATTTATGCTAAAGACATTACCTTCACCGCTTCTGCACCCGATGTAGTAGCGGTAGGAGATCAATTTAGGCTTGCATACACTGTTACAACACAAAAAGTCAAAGACTTCAGAGCACCAGGATCTATTAGTGGATTTGATATACTAATGGGCCCCAGCCGCTCTCAACAAAGTAGTACACAGATAATTAATGGAAATATTACATCTACCAATAGTATAACATATACTTATATTTTAGTAGCAAATAAAGAAGGAGATTTCTCAATTCCGGCTGCAACAATCATTGCGGATGGTGAACAGATGATCTCAAATGCGGTTAAAATAAAAGTATTGCCGGCAGATAAAGCTGCTTCAAGCAATAATAATAATACAGGAAGAACCGGTAGCGCCGGAAAACCTTCTTCTGCATCTTCCAGCACATCAGTATCCAATCAAGACTTATTTGTGACAACTACAGCAACACGGACTAAAGTGTTTGAACAGGAGGCCTTTCTGCTGACATATAAAATATATACATTGGTAGATGTTGGACTGGAAAATGTAAAATGGACTGATTTTAAAGGCTTTCACTCGCAAGAAGTTGAACTTCCACAAGCTAGAAGATGGCAATTGGAACATTATAATGGAAGAAACTATAATACAACGATATATAGACAATTTGTTCTGTTCCCACAACAAACAGGTCAATTGGTTATCGAGCCTACCCGCTTTGATGCAGTAGTTGCGAAACCCATACGGGTTGATGATCCTTTTGACGCTTTTTTTAATGGAGGTAGTAATTACGTTGAAATTAAAAAAACACTCACAACTCCTAAGTTAACAATCAACGTAGATCCATTACCATCAGGAAAACCATCGGGCTTCTCAGGTGGAGTAGGAGATTTTAGTATATCTTCATCGATTAATTCTCAGGAAGTAAAAACAAACGATGCAATTACCATAAGAATAGTTGTCTCCGGAACCGGCAATTTAAAATTAATTTCCAATCCCGAAATTCAATTCCCTAAAGACTTTGAAACATTCGATCCTAAAATTGATAATCAAACAAGATTAACTAAAGACGGCCTTACCGGAAGCCGGGTAATTGAATATCTGGCCATTCCAAGGCATTCTGGAAAATTTAAAATTCCGGCTGCTACTTTCAGTTATTTCGATGTAAAATCGAAGTCATACAAAACCCTTACTACCCAAGAATATGAGATTAATGTAGAAAAGGGAGAAGGCAATGCAGAACAGGTTATCGCCAACTATACAAATAAAGAAGAACTGAAAGTTTTGGGTGAAGATATACGATTCATTAAATTAAATAATGTCAACCTAACTCCCAAAGGGCAATTCTTCTATGGCTCATTGTCATATTGGCTATTCTATATAATTCCGGCTCTTGCATTCATTATATTCTTAATTCTTCACCGCAAACAAGCGGCAGAGAATAGAAATACAGCAAAGGTAAGGACTAAAAAAGCTAATAAAGTAGCAGTAAAACGCTTGAAGTTGGCTGGTAAACTATTATCTGAAAACAAGAAAGATGCATTCTACGATGAAGTACTGAAAGCTCTTTGGGGATATATTAGTGATAAACTGAATATTCCGGTTTCTAAGTTGTCCAAAGATAATATAGAAGAGAAGCTAACAAACTATGGTGTGGACAAAGAACTTATAAAAGATTTTATTGATGCACTAAATGAGTGTGAATTCGCTAGATTTGCTCCAGGTGATGAAAACCAGGCTATGGATAAAGTATATTCAACAGCCCTTGAAGTAATCAGCAAAATGGAAAACTCTATTAAACATTAACAAACAGAATCATGAAGAAGATATTTTTTTCTATATATAGCATATTCATCTGTATAAGCAGTTTTGCACAGGATTCCCTAAATATAGAACCGTTAACTGTTGATTCCTTGCAAGTAACTCAAACCTCATATTCAGATACAAAATCAGATGCAGATAGCGCATACATTAAAAATGACTATAGCACTGCTATTCAAATTTATGAAAATCTGCTTCAACAAGGTGAGTCTGCCGAATTATATTATAATTTGGGAAATAGTTACTATAAATCTGGTGATATAGCAAGAGCTATTTTGAATTATGAGAGAGCTTTATTACTCAAACCAGGAAATGAAGATATCCGGGCCAATCTGGAAATCGCCAGAAGTAAAACTGTAGATAAAATAGACGCGGTTCCCGAGATATTTTTCGTTAGCTGGACTAAATCATTGATCAACAGTATTAGCATCAATGCATGGGCACGGTGGGGAATTATATTTTTCATTCTACTTATTGCTTCTCTCTATTTCTTCATTTTCTCAAAACAAGTCACAATGAAGAAAGTTGGTTTTATTAGTAGCCTTGTATGCCTTCTGTTTGCCGTTTGTACCAATATGTTTGCTTCATACCAAAAGAAAACATTGACAAACAGAAATACAGCTATTATAATTAGTCCAAGTGTTACAATTCGGAGTACACCAAATGAGAATGGTACAAGCCTATTTGTTCTTCATGAAGGCAGTAAAGTTGTAATAAAAGACAACTCAATGAATAGCTGGAAAGAGATAACTATAGAAGATGGTAAAGTTGGTTGGATATCCAGTTCTGATATCGAAATAATTTAAACAAAATACACAAAACTTAGGGCTTGTTTTTCTTTGAAAGACAAGCTTTTTTATTGGCCAAAGATGAATATATGATTTCTACGGGATTTGCTTCATTTAACCTAAAAAGATGAGGTAATAATTTGTTTTATCTCTTTTTTTTATTAAGTTTATAGCGTGTAAAAAATCACACTAGTATTAACCATAAATTTATGAGACATGAGAACGATAACTTTCAATGAACTCCGTAAAATCAAAGATTCATTGCCAACCGGTAGCATGCATAGAATAGCAGATGAGTTAGGTCTTAATGTAGAGACAGTTAGAAACTTCTTTGGAGGTCATAATTTTAAGAGTGGGAAAAGCGTTGGAATACATCTCGAGCCCGGTCCGGATGGAGGATTAGTGATGCTTGATGATACAACAGTGCTCGACCGGGCTTTAAGCATATTAGATGAAGTTAATAACCAAATGCAAACAGAAGAAGTTGCTACCGAAAAAGTTTAATATATAAAAACCATAAAAATCCCAATTGTACACTCTAATAAACAATTGGGATTTCTTTTATGTTATTACCTAAAACTAATAAAACTTGCTATGGAAGATAAACTCGTTACTTTAGCTATTTTGACGTATTCAAAAGCTCAGATTCTGAAAAGTGTATTGGAAAATGAAGGCATTGAAACATACATCCACAATGTAAACTTGATACAACCTGTAGTTTCATCAGGTGTAAGACTCCGAATCAAAGAAAGCGATTTGCCCAAAGCATTAAAGATTACAGAAAGTTCCGCTTGGCTATCCGAAGAAGTAGTGGGAGAGAAGGCCCCCGGCGGTAGCGATGAAAAGAAAAAGAAAATAATATTAATTCCTGTAGATTTTTCTGATTATTCAATGAAAGCATGCCAAATAGGATTTAATATTGCACAAAATACAGGATCAGAAGTTGTATTACTGCATGTATATTTCACTCCGATATATGCTTCATCATTACCATATGGAGATGTTTTCAGCTATCAATTTTCAGACGATGAAAACGTGAAAAATATTCTGCAAAAAGTTCATTCGGATCTAAACAAACTATCTGATAAAATCAAAGAGAAGATTACATCTAAAGAATTTCCTGAAATTAAATTCTCGTGCATACTACGGGAAGGAATTCCTGAAGAAGAAATTCTAAGATATGCTAAAGATAACCAACCGGAGCTTATAGTTATGGGTACCCGTGGTAAAAACCAAAAGGATATCGATTTAATTGGAAGTGTTACTGCTGAAGTGATTGATCGTAGTAGAACTACTGTATTGGCTATTCCCGAAAATACATTATTGATAGATTTTATCGTAGCAAAAAGAGTTGCCTTCATTACCACTTTCGACCAAAGAGATCTTATATCATTCGATGGATTCATCAACTCAATGAAGCCGTTTAAGTTTTCAATATCATTAATCCATTTATCTGAAGAAAAGAACTCGAAAGATACCTGGGATAAAATAAAACTTGCCGGGATTAAAGAATATTTTCAAAAACAATATCCAAATCTTGAAATTCAATATGATGTAGTTCTAAATGATGATTTTCTAAACAGTTTGGATCATTATATTAAAGAACATGAAATTGATATTATAGCACTAACATCGTATAAACGGAATATTTTCTCTCGCTTATTTAATCCTGGAATTGCACGGAAAATGATATTTCATTCTGATACACCATTATTGGTAATTAAGTGAAAAGTAAGTATTCGGTTAACCCCGTCTTTCTTTGTATTTCTATTGATTATCTTTCAAAAACTCCTAAAACATTCGGAGTCGTTTCGTAGACGTTCAGAGATTTTCCGGATTCCAGTTATGTGGTAATAACTCCGCCAGATCTTTCGTGTAGTCCTTATCATAAGCATGTATATTGCTGAGTACATATACGAGCCATTTTCTGTAATCCACTTTTGCCGCCTTGCAACATCCCAGCAATGAGTACATCACTGCCGCGTCCTCTGCTGCCTGATGATTCCCACAGAATAAATAGTTTTTTCTCCCCAATGCTAGTGGTCGGATACTGTTTTCTGCCAGGTTATTATCCATTTTATACCTTCCATCCAAGTGATAGCGCGTAAGTCTATGATAAATTTCATAGGTATATTTGATGGCTCTGCCGATCCGACCTTTGGGCAAAACCTTAGGATACTCATTTACCAGCCATTTTTCAAAAGCCACCATCAACGGATACGACAGGCGGGCACGCAGTTCCGCTCGCTGCTGAAACGATAATTGTTCCCCATCAGCCATCCTCTCCACATCATAGAGCATGCCGATTTGTCCCAGCGCATACTCCGCCCTGGCTTTATCTTCTTTTAAACTCTCTTCAAATTTTCTTCTGGCATGCGCCCAACATCCCAGGGGAAGTACGCCCTGTTTGTATTCATACATTTTATAGACCTCATAACCGTCTGTCTGCAAAGCCCCGCGGAAGTCCTTGAGTAAGGGGATCACTACTTTTTGTGCCCGGGAACCCTGGTCGTAGTGGAAGAATACCAGGTCCCGCATAACCGATCGGACCAGCCAGATATACCCTTTGACCGTTTTATGCTTTTCTTCGTTCACTACCGGCAACGTGCTTTCATCTACCTGTATGTAGTCACTTTCCAACACCAGTTCTCTAAGCCGGTAATACATCGGCCTGAGTAAATCAGCCGTTCCTTTGAACCAGTCATTGATCGTGGCAGGCGCAAGAGTGACGCCTAACCGGCCAAACATCTGTATTTGACGATAAAAGGGAAGATGATCGACATATTTTCCCACCATCAGCTCGGCAAGCAAACTGGCACCTGCGTAACTCTTAGCCAGAGGAAGTACAGGAAGTTCAGGAGTCAGGATGAAACCATCCTCTTGTACTTCTTTGTCTTTGAAGACATATTTATGCCGGATGATTCTGCGAACAAAACATTTACCAGGTTCAAACTCTAATATTTCTGTGATTTCCGGTGGCAACTCCGTGCAGGCTGACAGGTCCGTATGTTCAGGATAGATATGTTCCTCTACCCGGGGAAGAGTCTCAGATAAGGGCTTGCGAACAGGATGGCGTTTTTCCTGGCGTTGAACTACGCGATTTTTATAAGTACCAATTTCTACTTCTGCCTGGCGGGCTTGCTCTTCTTCCTCAGGTAAAAGTTCCAAACCCTCAAAATCTAATTTGCGCTGAAGGGGATCTGCTTTTATGAAGCGTTCGCTGGAGTGCCCCCAGATACGACGGCTCAGATAAGCCACCTGTTTTTCCAGGGATAAAATTTTGTCTTGTTGAGAAGCAATAGTATGTTCATAGGAAGACCTCAAAGAACCTACATCTACGCCTTCGGATAGCTGTCCTTTGAGTCTCTGGATCTCCTGATATTGAAGGTCGCATCGCTCTAAAAGGACTTCTAATAAATCGGCACTTGGCTGGGCTTTCTCTTCCATTTATATCGCTATCGTTTACTGCTGTAAAGATAGCTATAATGCTGGATATCAGAAAATAAGTGACTCATAAATTAACCATTGCCGGCAGAGAATTCAAAGCGCTTTCGCTTTTGACATTTTTCGACATCAATACCTTGAACCATGAGCATTAAATCCCGCCAGTTGGTGGGGAAAGTACGGCATTGGTCATCGAATATGGGTAGTTTGAATGAGCCGGCTTCCAATTTTAAGTGGTAGATGACCAGTCCTCCATGCTCCATGTGAAGAAGCTTCATACTGGTAAGGCTACGGTTGATAAAGATAAAGACGTCTCCACTACGAACGTCTTGGCCCATCAGGTCACTGACGATGCCGCTTAGGGTATAGAAACTTTTACGCATATCCGCTGGAAAGGGATAAAGATAATAGCGCAGGGAATCATTGAGGTTAAACATAAATGTCAGAGAGTTAAGGGAAGTAATTTGCGTAATAGCTCGATATCGGCAGCAGCGGACAAACGTAGAACTGTTCCACAGGGATAAACAATCTCGCAGGGATAGCAGGAAGCGGTAGGTGAAAGAGAAGAAGGGGGCAGAGGAGGTAAATCACGACTGGCAACAGGTAAAGGGACGGGACGATTAAAAACAAGGGGAATGAAATCGCTCTTCTCATTACTGCAAGAGTGGAGTTTCTTCTGCCAATAGTAGAACTTGGACTCATGAAGACCTTCGTTCTGGCAAAAATCACGAACACGTAAACCGCTGGATTGGAAGCGAGAATAAATCTCTTGGAATTTGAGTAGGGTTAACATAATGCTTTTTGAT
>NZ_QVMI01000026.1 GCF_010500965.1 Bacteroides sp. 51
CCGATGGTACTGCGTAACAGTGGGAGAGTAGGTAGTTGCCGTTTTAGTGAAGCCTCGTTATTGATCCGATAAGGAAAGATAACGAGGCTTTTTTGTATACCTATACTACCTATCTGCATAGAACTTCGCAGCGGCACGTTGCCGCTTTTGTGTTTATACTAATTTTCTTTCAATATCTATTGCATATATAAAAAGATTCGCTACATTTGCAGTGTACTATTAAACTAATACGCTATAATACATCTAAATTATATGATTACAGTAGAGAATCTTTCATTTACTTATCGTAAATCGAAAAAGGCCGTTCTTAATGATTTCTCTTTATCTCTTGACAGAGGTAAAATCTACGGCTTACTTGGAAAAAACGGTGCAGGGAAATCAACATTACTTTATTTAATGACAGGTCTGTTGACTCCTAAAACAGGCGGTGTTTTGTATCAGGGCATTAACGTTAGACGTCGTTTGCCTGTAACTCTGCGGGATATGTTCCTTGTTCCTGAGGAATTCGAATTACCTCCCATTTCATTGGTTAGTTATGTAGAACTGAATAGTCCTTTCTATCCAAACTTTTGTAGAGAGGATATGGTCAAGTACCTGCATTACTTTGAAATGGAGATGGATGTAAACCTGGGTGCTTTATCTATGGGGCAGAAAAAGAAGGTATTTATGAGTTTCGCATTGGCTACCAATACTTCTCTGTTGATAATGGATGAGCCGACAAATGGGTTGGATATTCCAGGTAAGAGTCAGTTCAGAAAGTTTATAGCTTCTGGTATGAATGACGATAAAACAATAATTATCTCAACGCATCAGGTGCGTGATATTGATAAGATTCTGGATCATGTGGTAATCATTGAAGATAGCAGGGTGTTATTGAATGAGTCTACTGCGTGTATCAGCGAAAAGTTGTTCTTTACAGAAAGCGATAGCCGTACCTTATCAGAGGAGGCTTTGTTTACGTCTCCTTCTGTTCAGGGTAACTTCTTGATAATGAAGAATGAGACGGGTGAGGAGTCGGAAATTAATCTGGAGTTATTGTTTAATGCAACACTTTCCAAACCGAGTGAGATAGCCGGATTGTTTAACCTTAATGTGAAATGATTATGTTGAAAGATAATTTATTTAGTTTATCTCGCTTTATGGATCTCTGTCGTAAAGATATGGTGGAGAGTTGGAAAACAAATTTGCTTCGTGTAGGGATGATGTTTGGAGTTATGGTTGTTATTTTTGTATGGTCAGGATATTATCATTATAAGTCCCAGTACTCTTATGACGAGCAGGTGGAGGTTTCGCTTTATACTTTTCTGTGGATGGGGTTAATCTGCGGCTGCCTTGCCGCCTCCTTTACTATGGAGAGAATGAAGAGTAAAACGAGCCGGCTTTCCGTACTAATGACGCCTGCAACATCATTTGAGAAGTTCTTCTCGCGTTGGTTAATATCTACTTTAGTATATGTTGTGGTATTTATAATTGCATTTAAGTTGGCCGATTATACCCGCGTTCTGCTTTATTCTTTGAGTTATCCGGAGAAGAATGTTGTGGCTGCTGATTTTGGATATTTGTTTGCTACGGATGGTGAGTATGCTTTGTTTCCCCATACAACTTGTAGGGCGAAGGGATTATTTATTGTGGGTTATTTCTTTGTCCAGTCTTGTTTTGTACTAGGTAGTTCGATATGGCCAAAGAATTCGTTCATAAAAACCTTTGTGGCTGGTTTTACCCTTATGACTGCTTATGCTTTGATTATTGGCGGCATTTCTGAAATGTTATTCAAGAACACATCATCACGTAATATGCCCAATCCGGATTTTGACCCAGAGGAGTTTATTACTACTTTGATGTATATCGTAGGGATTTTCTTTATTCTCTTGAACTGGGGGTTGGCTTACTTCCGTTTTAAAGAGTCAGAAATTATTAACCGATTATAGACAGACTATGAACTTTAAGGAAAGTAAAGCAATTTATCTACAGATAGCTGATAGGATTTGTGATGAAATTCTATTAGGCCATTATAAGGAAGAGGAACGCATTCCTTCGGTCAGAGAATATGCAGCTATTGTAGAAGTAAATGCCAATACGACGATGCGTTCTTTTGAGTATCTTCAGTCGCAGAATATCATATTCAATAAACGAGGTATTGGATACTTTGTTTCGGCAGGTGCTGCTAAATTGATTTTATCCTTGCGACGCGAAACTTTTCTGAAAGAAGAAGTTGAATACTTCTTCAAGCAGCTTTATACACTGAGCATCCCGGTAGATGAGATTGGGAAGATGTATAAGGAATATATTAAGAACAATAAAAAGAATAATGAATTATGAAACGCACAACATATATAATGATTGGTATATTCTTGGGCAGTCTTGTGCTGAGTATTGCCAGCTTGATTTATTTAAGATCAACCTTCGTTAATTATGACGAAACCATTGGCAAAGTTGATTTTTCAAGCGAATACACCAATATGGATTTTGAGGATATACATACACTGAAGGTACTTGTACCAGCGAGGCATAGTGGTAATAATAATATTATCGCTTCAGGTATGGTAGATATTAATCCTTCATCTGTGGAGAATAAGACAACAATCTTTTATCCTATATCGGACTATGTAAAACTGAGCAAGAAGAATGGTGTTTTGGAGGTTGAAGTGACTGCGCATCCCGATAGTCTGAAAAGAGAAAATTCGTTTATAGAAAGAATATCTTTGGAAAACCTACATCTTCAGGTAGAAAGTGGAAAAGGGCTGAAACGGGTTATTGTTGATTGGGGAATGGGACTTTCAATCCATCAAATGGAATTGAAAGAGTTGGATATAGTTTCATATTCAACAAAACTTGACTCTTGCATAATAGATTCTTTATCAGTTAGTGTTGATGGATTTGAATGTAATAAAACAACTATCAATACATTGCGCTTAGAAAAGATCGGTTGGAATAAATTTGATAATTCGGAAATTGCAACGTTGCATATCATTGGGCGTGGTGAACATCATTATTATGTACCTGATGGAAATTTCGGCCGAATCTTATGGGAGCCAAAAGATGAGAAGGCCAGACTTGAACTGAAGTTGAGAAATAAGGCTGAGATTATAATGGATAATAATTAATTGATCCCAATATATAGCTTGAAAAAGGCACTCCCCCGGATAGTGTGTGAGATGGGGAGTGCCTTCGTTTATTGAAAAACAAGCTTAAAGCGCTCTCTTCATAAAGCGAATCCAGTTTCCATTGGTAACTTTCTCGATATCTTCATCACTATATCCCCTGTTCTTCAATATTCCGACGATTTTCTGCAGATCGGCTATCGTTTCCAGGTCGTAAGGACATTGTTCACGGCCGAAGGCGCCATCCAGATCACTGCCGATAGCCGCATGGTTAGCGTTGCCAGTCAGCTGGCAAATATAATCAATGTTGTTTGCCATGATTTCCATATTGCAGTTCATGCCTTTTGGGGTTGATACACCTCTAACCCAGTTAGGAACCATCATCCAGGCATCCAGTGCTACTCCGATTACGGCATCGCGTTCGGCAAGTGCAAGGATCATATCGTCACTGAACTGGCGGTTATGATTCACGAATTTGCGGCAGTTGTTGTGGCTTGCCCAGATGTTTCCCTTGTAGATTTCGAGTGCATGCCAGAAAGCATCGTCGCACAGGTGGGTTACATCGAGTATCATGTTCAGGGCATCCATGCGCCCGAGTAGTTCTTGTCCCATGCTATTGAGTCGGCCGGATGAGTCTGTTCCGTTGGCATATCTTCCGGGACCATAGTGCGCCGGGCCAACTGCTCTTAATCCATATTCGTATGCTCTCTCTACATACGCCGGAGTTATAAATGAATCTGCACCTTCGATACTGAAAGCGTAGCCGATAGGTTTGTCGTCGTTTGGCTGTCCGTCCGACCATAATGCCAGGTGTTTCTCTAGTCCGGCTTTGTCTTTGATCAGGATCATTTGTCCTTCTTCTTCCATGGCTTCATACCAGGCGCGTTGTCCTTGGGTCTGTGCCCACGCCTGTTCGGGCGAGTGCCAGCCGGGCAGTGGGTTATCGGGAGCAACGTAGCGGCCGATTTGTGTGGCTACTACCAGTCCGACATTACCTTTGCGTAGTTCGGCAAATGAAATGGTGGCTTTCCCCCGGTCGGGCTTATCGGTCATGCCTTCTTCCCGGCGGTTGATTTCTTCAATGGGTTCGCGCAAATCCCGGTTCCATTCCAGAGCGTTCATGCTCAGGTCGAGATGTGCGTCGACAATTAAGGGTTTGTTCATGGTGTGTTAAGTTTTAATGTGTAACTGTTCATTTCTTGTTTTAGTAATTGATAAAGCGTTTTCTGGCGATTACCTCCCAGGTTTCCCGGAGTTGGTTTTCGTGTATGATATGCGCTCTATCGTGTAGCGCCACTGTGGGGCAGATGTGTACGGGTACGCCATATAGCGGCGTTCCGATAGGGTATTCTCCACTGTCGGTCACTTCGAGTACCAGATGCTCTTCGCTGTGGGCTACGGGCAATGCCGATGGTGCGTTCAGAAAGTGCACGCGAGGGAGTGGACTTTCTGCGGCAACGGCTTTGTATCCGAGGTCAACACAGATGTGGTGTTGGTCGATGATGGAGATTACGCGGGTGAGAACCAAGGCTGCAAATTTGCAGGGCAGTTCTTCTATCATTTGGCTATACCCCCAATCCCAGAATATGAATGTCCCGGGACTGCACTCACAGTCCGTATGGCCCGCATGGATAGGAAAGGCGGGGGTACCTCCTATGATGAGTGTTAGCGGTTCGTCGGTGAGTGATTCTAGCTCTTCTTGCAGTTGTCTGCTGGTGGAATAAGACAGTAAGGCTTCTTCTTGTCTTATTTCAAAATCCCGGGCGTGTATATGTCCGTCATAGGCATGAATCCCATCCAGATGGAGTGGTTCGAGTTCCAGTAATTTTTCGGCAAGTGCCCTGGCGTCTGCCGGTAGGATGCCGGTACGGTTCATACCTACGTTGAGATCTATGTATATATGTAGCGTTGTTCCTCGTTCCCGGCAAGCGGAAGCAAGTTCGCGGGCGGGGATCTCATTGTCGACCAGGCAAGAGAACCGGGTGTTTGGGTATGCCTTTTGCAGATTGAATAAACGGGGTATCGTAGGTCCTACAGGTTGATAGGCCAATAGGATATCGGGTGCACCGGCTATGGCAAGCATTTCTGCTTCGGCAATGGTTGCGCACTTAAACTTGGTGATGCCCGATAATAGCATCATCCGGCATATTTCGGTTATTTTATTCGTTTTTACATGCGGACGCAAGCGTTCGACATTGCCTTCAACCATATCAATAACGAGGTTGATATTTTCCTGCACCCGGTCCGGGTAGACCAGTAGCGCAGGCGAGTCGATGCGTTCTACATTCTTTATTTGATACCAGGCAAGCATGAGGATGATTTACGATTTAATAATTTACGATTGAAGTTAGTTTATTTACGATTAGGCAGTTTGCGATTTACGATTGAGATAACTAAATGTATCGTTTAAAATTACTGCGAAGAAAGTAATTTCAATCGTAAATTGTAAATCGTCTAATCGTAAATCTCAAATATCGCTTCTATCTCCACAGGAATATTATCGGGTAATGAACCGAAGCCCACAGCGCTGCGGGTGCCTACACCGTTTTCCTCGCCCCATACGGCGGCAAATAGTTCACTGCAACCGTTGATGATATATGGATGGCGTTCAAACTCGGGCGTACAGTTTACCATGCCCAGAACTTTGATTACTCGTTTTACTTTATTCAAGCTGCCCAGGTTGGCCTTGATGGTGGATAGCATGGTCAGCCCCACCTGACGGGCTGCAAGTTTGCCTTCTTCCTGCGTGATGTCTTTTCCAATACGGCCGATGATGAGGGATTTATCGTCTTGTACCGGACCATGACCGGACAGATAGAGGTATTTCCCATCAATGAGGCAAGGTTTGTAGACTCCAAGGGGCGATGGAGCGGGCGGGAGATTTAGTCCCAGCTTTTCGAAATTTTCGTCTGCGTTAAACATAACTTTTTATATTTAGATGATAAAACTTAAAATCAACACTCCTCCCAGTCCCACGACGGAGACAATGGCTTCCATGACCGACCAGGAGCGGAGCGTATCTTTCATACTTAAATTAAAATACTCTTTGTACATCCAGAATCCGGCATCGTTGACGTGCGAGAACATCAGGCTTCCGGCACCTACCGCCAATACCATGAGGTTAGGGTTGACGCCCGATTGGGTAACCAACGGAATCAGCACTCCTGCCGCCGTAAGTCCGGCAACCGTGGCAGAACCCACGCAACCGCGTATAATAGCGGCAATGAGCCAGCCCAGGATAAGCGGGTGTACGGGTAGTTGCATCAGCGAAGTGGCCAGTTCTCCGCTTACTCCGCTATCTTCCATAACTTGTTTAAAGATGCCCGACCCGGCGATGATCAATAGGATCATGGCGATGTCTTTAACCGCATCTTCGTATATACCCATTACTTCTTTGATGCTTCTGCCCAGCTTTAGCCCCAGCGTATAGGTTGCCGAAACAACGGCGATCAGCATAACAATAGACGGGTCGCCTATGAAGGAAACGATTCTGGCCACTGTTTCGTTCATTCCCGGAAAACAATAGGGGATGACTGTAACCAATATTAACAAGAATACGGGTAGCGTTGCGGTAAGAATACTGTTGAACTTGCCGGGTAGCGGTTTGCTATCGTCCGTTTCTTTTTGTTGAAACAGGGTGACGTTTCCGGTTTTTATTCCTTTCAGCGAGCGGCAGAATACTGGACCTGCAATGATGATGGCGGGAATAGCGATGACTAATCCATAAATCAGAATAATTCCGAGTTCGCCTCCAAACAATGCCGATAGTGCAACGGGCGATGGGTGCGGCGGGAGAAATCCGTGTGTAACCGACAGTGCAGCCAGCATGGGCAGGCCAATGTACACAGCCGGCAATTTATACTGATAGGCAACGGAGAAAATCAGTGGAACGAGCAGCACGAAACCAATACCGTAGAACAGGGGAATGCCTACGATAAACCCCGTGATCATCAATCCCCATTGAATGTTTTTTGTTCCGAATGCACCCACCATCACATCGGCAATTTTGCGTGCGGCTCCACTTTCGGCGACGAGCTTGCCAAGCATCGCTCCCAGAACAATGATAAGGGTAAGGCTTCCCATGATGCTTCCGATACCTTGTGTAATCGAAGCGGGAAGATTTCCCAATGGTATCCCCAAGCCTAATCCGGCCAGAATGGATACGAACAGGAATGCCAGAAAGGCGTTGACCTTGAAATAGGAAATAAGCACTATGAGCAGTGCCAAACTGAGTAGAATGACAATAAAAGACATGGTGTGTTAAGTATTAAAATGATTCACTAAAGGCCGTCCGGAAATGAAATGCCATATCTGGGGGAATGTGGACTTTCAGTTGGGGGAATCCTTCCGACTATCTGCAAATATAATGAAAATATGCGATTATGGCTCATTTTTTTCCTTTTTCAGCTTATCTTTGCAGCAAACAAAGTTGTCCGATTTGCGATCGAACGAAATAAAGGATTGATTCTATTTTAATACTATGAAAAAAGAAACTTACTTAATACTATGAAAAAAGAAACTTACTTAATACTATGAAAAAAGAAACTTACAATAATTTAAACGTCCCCCATGGCTTAAGCCTGTGTGTTTCTGGCGATTGTTCTCATGCTACTACCTGCCTTCGACAGATTGCTTATGAAAACCTTCCCGCAAGTACGACTTCGCTACTTTTATTAAATCCGAAAATGATCATGTCGATGACGAAAAAGTGCAAATACTATCTCTCGAATGAGAAGATACGCTATGCCAAAGGGTTTACATGTACTACGGGGTCCTTGCCGGTTCGTGTGTCGGGCGTGTTCCGCCGACGGTTAATAAACCTTTGGAGTATTAGAAGATACTATCAGAAACGAAAGGGAGAAACTTTGTTGCTACCGGCCGAACAACAGCAGGTCATTGCACTGGCCAAAGAACTGGGTGTGCATCAAAATGAATACTTCGATGGCTATGTAGAGGAGTACTACTGGGGCTAAGTAGGCAAATAAATAGACAGTACCTTGACTACTTTTTAATTGCTTTGTTTAATCGCTTATTCATGTACTGAGGAGAATCTGTTTACATACGGAGATAAATGTCTTTACATGCCGACGTAAATGCCTTTACATGCTGAGGTAAAGGCGTTTACGCACTGCAGTAAATGCTTTTACATACTGATGTTAGATTGTGGTAAATATAATCTTCTGGAAATCAGTGTGTATGGTGCGTTTTTAAGTTTGCATAATAAGAAATATAAGCCAAAGCAATAGCAAACTGCGAGAAGGGGATACTTTTCAAGCAGATTTATTTTGCTTGAATCATCCTTTATATGTTACAGATTTGCATCAAACTGATAGGGCGTATGTAGCTTATGTTGCGGGAAAAAAGAGTGGGTTAAAAGCGTTAAGATTGCAAAGCGATAAATAATGTATTGAATCAAAGAAATAAATAATCATTTTACATAACTATGGAACAATGAAGTTCTTGTCAATAACGCGAGGTAAAAAATATCCTTTTATGCAGTTTGGATTGCGCACACAAATCTGAATATGATTTTTTTCTTTGAAGAATGCATTTGGATACAATTCGCTTCCTTCCCAGAAAACACCTCTAACAGAGTCGTAAGAAACATTCTCTCCTGATAGCTCATTCATTGCATGAACGGTTTGAATAACAGCGCAGTCTAATTTTCTTAATAGTTTATCAGGGGTTCTTCCCTCGTTGGTGGGCATTGGTTGTCCGGCGAGTTCCATTGTTTTCTTCAGAGTATCATACGCCTTCTTTAGTTCTTTTAAGAATTCGGAATCCATAAGGTCCATGCAAAAACCTAAATCAATTACCGCTCCTAATACGGCAGGCTTTTCTATTTTAGAACTTCGTTTAGCCCATTCTAATGCTCGTTCATAATTGTTCTCCCAGAAATACATCCCATTTCCTAGCCAGTCATAATCGTTTATACTTGGCTTTAGGTAGTCTTCTGCACAGACAATTCTTTTTGCAGTTGTTTCTTCGCATCCATGGAAACCTAAAATTAAATTAGGGCGTTTAGAATAGAGTGTTTGTTTACTCATTTAGATTTATTGCTGTAGTAAGCAGATACTTCTCCTTTTTGAGTTAGAATACCTGCCTTCTTTAAAAAGTTCTCGGCCGCAGCTTTCGATGCTGTGGCATTAGCGGCAGCTTTAGCTTGTAAAGCTCTTCGTTCAGAGGCTGAATAAGTCGCTATACTTCTTTTGTTTCCGAACTTTGGCATAAGAATAATTACTGATCAATACAAATATAGAAATTTGAATTTAATACAGTTGATTTTTCTGTATAATAATGAATAATAAACAAAAAAAGCATCTGTTGATTTAGATGCCTTTTAGTTGCGGAGACCAGACTCGAACTGATGACCTTTGGGTTATGAGCCCAACGAGCTACCAACTGCTCCACTCCGCGATATTGTGAGTGCAAAGGTACTGCTTTATATTTGAAAAGCAAATATTCCTGAACCTTTTTTATGTCATATTATTAGTGTTAATGGGGTAAGTGGCTAACCTATAGTCGGATATACAACGAAAAAAGATGCATATTTAACGTTTGTTGCTAATCGTTATTATCGTCCTCGTCTACAAAGTTGTTCAAATCGAACTCCAATTGCACTAATTCTTCCTTCATTTGCTTTCTGATCTCTTCGGGAGTATCATTAGGCATGTTTTTTAATCTTTCTTTAGCTTCTGATATTTCAAGTTCCAGCCTATCACGTTGTGCGCTCATAATTGTTCAGGATTTAAATAATACAAAAAAATAGTTGTCCTGCTCCGTTCACCGGAGACTCATATAGTAAACAACCTATCGGGTAGAGTTGTTCACAAGGCAGGTAATAAGGCGGGTTTACCGGCTTTTGCATATTGAAAATGTGTTAATCAGAAATGTTAATTAAATCTTTCTTTTCTTGTGTTGTTTATATAAAAGCATTACTTTTGCTCATATTATTCAGAACTGTGCAACTTTTATGGCCGTATCCAAAACTAAAGCTAAGTTAGTAGACGTTGCCCGTCAGCTATTTGCTAAGATGGGAGTGGAGAACACTACCATGAATGACATAGCAGTAGCTTCCAAAAAAGGAAGGCGGACACTTTATACTTACTTTAAAAGTAAGGAAGATATCTATATGGCGGTGGTTGAATCCGAGTTGGATATGCTTTCCGAAACAATGAGTCGTGTGCTGACACGTAATATTTCTCCCGAAGAAAAAATCCTTCAACTCATCTATACCCGCCTAGACGCGGTGAAAGAAGTGGTGTATCGTAACGGTACGCTTCGTGCTAACTTCTTCCGCGACATCTGGCGAGTGGAAAAGGTGCGTAAGAAATTTGATGCAAAAGAAATCCAATTGTTTCATCAAGTGTTGGAAGAAGGTCAGGAAGCCGGAGAATATCATCTGGACGATGTGGCTATGACAGCCGAGATCATGCATTATTGTTTGAAAGGTATTGAGGTGCCTTATATCCGGGGGCGCATTGGAGCCAACCTGGATATGGAAACCCGGAAAAAATATGTCGCCAACCTTGTACTTGGCGCACTTCGTAAAACTGAAATCAACAAATAAGTAAATTTATGGGATTATTAGATGGAAAGACAGCCCTGATTACCGGTGCTGCACGTGGTATTGGTAAGGCTATCGCCTTGAAATTTGCTCAGGAAGGTGCTAATATCGCATTTACCGACCTGGCTATTGACGAAAACGGACAGAACACAGAGAAAGAAATCGCAGCTTTTGGTGTGAAAGCAAAAGGATATGCCTCGAATGCAGCCAACTTTGAAGATACTGCCCGTGTAGTAGCCGAAATACATAAAGATTTTGGCCGGATTGATATCCTGGTGAATAATGCCGGTATCACTCGCGATGGTCTGATGATGCGTATGAGCGAACAACAATGGGATATGGTGATCAATGTAAACCTGAAATCGGCATTCAACTTTATCCACGCTTGTACACCGATCATGATGCGCCAGAAAGCAGGAAGCATCATCAATATGTCTTCTGTGGTAGGTGTATCGGGCAATGCCGGACAATGTAACTACTCGGCTTCGAAGGCTGGTATGATTGGCTTGGCTAAGTCTATCGCTAAAGAACTAGGCTCACGTGGTGTTCGTGCCAACGCTATCGCTCCCGGATTTATCATTACCGAAATGACCGATCAGCTGACTGACGAAGTAAAAGCGGAATGGGCAAAATCAATTCCATTACGCCGTGGTGGTACGCCCGAGGATGTGGCTAACGTAGCTACTTTCCTGGCATCTGATTTGTCTTCTTATGTTACCGGACAGGTGATTCCCGTTTGCGGTGGTATGAACATGTAAGATGACCGTCGTATACGAAGATAATCATATTATCGTAGTCAATAAGGCCAGCTCTGAAATTGTGCAGGGAGACAAAACGGGCGATGCCCCGCTTTCGGAAACCGTAAAACAGTATCTGAAAGAGAAGTATCAGAAACCCGGAAATGTCTTCATTGGTGTTACCCACCGCCTGGACAGACCCGTGAGTGGTCTTGTTGTTTTTGCGAAGACCAGTAAAGCGCTTCCCCGATTGAATGAGATGTTTAGGCTCGGGACGGTGAAGAAAACATACTGGGCTATAGTAAAGAACGCGCCCAAAGAAATAGAAGGCGAGTTGGTGCACTATCTGGTACGCAACGAAAAGCAGAATAAAAGCTATGCGTATGACAGGGAAGTGCCTAATTCAAAGAAAGCCATTCTAGACTATCGGGTCATAGGACGATCGGATAATTACTATCTGTTGGAGGTAGATCTGAAAACGGGAAGGCATCATCAGATACGCTGTCAGTTGGCAAAGATGGGGTGTCCGATTAAAGGAGATTTGAAGTACGGATTCCCACGCTCCAACCCGGATGGTAGTATTTGCCTGCACGCACGGAATGTCCGGTTCACTCATCCGGTGTCGAAAGAGGAGTTGGACTTAACTGCTCCGGTTCCGAATGATAGTTTGTGGAATGGGTTTAAGTTTGACTAACAACATATAAGTAAATAGAGCTTTCTTAAACCTCCTCCCCCTTACCCCCTCCAAAGGGGGATACCTTGCGGCAACGCTTTATTGCGCAGCTTATCCCCCTTTGGAGGGGGTAAGGGGGAAGAAGTTTAAGAAAACTTCGTTTGTTAATATATAGTTATACTATTTACTTTCCTTCCTTATATTCAAACCAATCGAAGTAAGCCTTTGTTCCGGTTTTCTTTCCACCAGATGAAGCATACATACCAATCATTACCCCGGTGAATCCTCCGGCTACTTCGGTAGACAGGTAGCGGGTATCCATACCGCCCAGTTTCTTGTAGCTATTACTTCCCGCTTCTTTATAATAGAACGTATAATACAGCGGGGCACCTTCAATTTTGAGTTCCACTTCCGATTTGCTGATGGGTTGTTCGAAAGCAATATAGTCTATACTCCCGGCACGTACACGCAATTGGATAACATGCCCGTTGCCTTTCTTTATTAATCGCAAATCGTAGTGGTGGGTATTGTTCTGGATAAGAGTCAGTCCCGCCTCATCGGTATCTGCCTTGGGTTGGAAGGTCATGGTAGTGGCGGCTATAAAGTCGTGCTCCGTCTGGCGGCGGGAAACAAAAGAGACAGATTCGGCCTCGTCCAATGTATAAGGAGATGCTTTAATCATCAAGTGTCCTTTCTTCTCTTTCAGCGAATAGTTTTCACGGACAGGGTTACGCAGGTATTGCCATTCAAAGCCAAGCTTATCTTCGTCGAACTCAATGCGGGTGGGTGCAGGAGCAAAAGGCTTCAAGGGTAGAGTCGGTACATTCATCGTTAAGTTTACCGTACCATTTCCGTTGATTTGCGGCCAGCCGTTCGTAGGCCAATCTACCGGTGCAAGGAAGGTTTCTCTTCCCAGGATGTGGTAATAAGAATACACTTGGGTAACACGGAAACCGAGGAAGACTGCCCACCAGGAGCCGTCTGTAGCTTGTATCAGGTCGGCATGCCCAACACCTTGTATCGGATTCCCTTGTCCGATGCGGTTGCAATGGGTCAGGATCGGGTTCAGTGGACAAGATTCATAAGGTCCGTAAATATGGCGGCTACGGGCAATGGTTACACTGTGGGCATATTCCGTTCCGCCTTCGCCAATCATTAAATAATAATAGCCATCCTTTCGGTAAATGTGTGGCGCTTCAGGGAAACGTTGCCCAATGCCTCCCCAAACTTTACGTTCTTCGGACAGGACTGTACCGGTTTTGATGTCGAACTCTGTTACACGGATGGCCTCGTCGCCCTGGGTAACGAAGTAAGTCCGTCCGTCTTCATCCCAAAAGATATCGGGGTCTATGCTGTTGATGCCTACATAGATAGGTTCACCCCATGGCCCGGCAGGATCGGTAGCAGTGCAGTAGAAGTTACCCCCATGACTGACATTGGTACAGATTACATAAAACAAACCGTCGTGATATCGCAAAGAAGGTGCAAACAGTCCGCCCGAAGCATTGACTTTATGCAAAGGGAGTTGTGAGTCGCGGGTAAGGCAATGCCCAATTTGTTGCCAGTTGACCAGGTCCTGGCTATGGTAAATAGGCAATCCCGGGAAATATTCGAAGGAAGAGGTCACCATATAATAATCATTTCCCACGCGGCAGATGCTAGGGTCGGGATTGAACCCTTTCAGAATAGGGTTGGTATACCCGGATTGGGCAGAGACGGCAGAAAGAGTGCCGATAAGCATTAATAAACAGAATACAAGTTTCTTCATCTTATTACATTTAATGTGGTCAATCGTTTTTATACTGCCACAAAAGTAACAAGTTTATGCATTCGGTAATGGACTAAAATGTTTTGTATAAGGGGGGTATTTGTTATCTTTCAGCAACGAATGGTTATATACGAAAAAGCCGCCCCCAGAATAGACAAGGAGGGGCGGCTTTTTACTTAATAGTGTGTGCTTACTATTACTCGGCAGACTGAGCTGGAGCCTCAGCTGCTTTTTCTTCTGTTGCAGGTTTTTCTGCTTTTGTTTCTTCTTTAGCCGGAGCTTCTTGTTTTGCCTCTTCTTTAGCTTCTTCTTTGTTTTCTGTTTGTTCAGTAGCCGGTTTTTCTGTCTTAACTGGTTCCTGAGCGAATGTAATACCTGTGCTACCTAGCATAAATACTGCAACTAATAACATTAACTTTTTCATAATCATTGGTCTTTTGAGTGTTTAAAAAATATTATTACTGTTTCTATGATAAATATTCAAATTGCTACACTAATAATTATCCAAATGGTGTGCCAAAGAAAAGAGGGAATGGGTAATCGGTTGTAATCGAGTGGTTTAGCGTGATTTCACACTTGTGGGGGGTGTAGAAAAGTGTGGAAACTGTGGAATGGGGTGTGGAATTATTCCACAGGTTTGTGGGGAATGCGTGCTACCAATCGCCTCACTTGTCCAGATCGTAGAGTTTCAGCTTATTATATAGCGTTTTGCGGTCAATGTTCAATAGTTTGGCCGCTTTACTTTTATTATTTCCGGTTTGGCGTAGAGCTTCGAGGATATGTTCTTTCTCGATATCTTCGTTGCGCAGCGCTATGTTACTGGTATTTGATGTAGTTGGTTCAGAGAGTTCGTTTCCCAGTTCCATTAGAGTAATGAATTCGCTTGTTGCAAGTAACGTTGCCCGGCGGATGATGTTCTTCATCTGCCGTAGATTGCCCGGCCAGTGGTATTCCTGTATAGCACTGGCAGCCTTGCTGTCGAAACCTGCGATTTGTTTGCTCAGTTCCTTATTTGCCTGATCCAGAAAGAAATTGGCAAAGAGCAGGATATCTTCCCGGCGGTCTTTCAGCTTAGGCATATGTAGCGTGAATTCATTGATCCGGTGGAAAAGATCTTCCCGGAACGAACCCTTTTCAATGCCATGATCCAGATTCTCGTTGGTTGCCGAGATCAACCGGATATCTACATCAATCTCTTTGTTAGAGCCAACCGGCCGTACCTTGCGCTCTTGCAACGCACGTAAAAGTTGTACCTGAACCTCATACCCCAGATTCCCTATTTCGTCAAGGAATATCGTACCGCCATTGGCAGCAACGAATGCTCCGGTTTTATCCGTTAATGCTCCTGTGAATGCTCCCTTCACATGTCCGAAGAACTCGGATGCGGCAAGTTCTTTAGGAATTGACCCGCAGTCAATCGGAATAAAAGGACGGTCTTTCCGGTTGCTGAGTTGGTGAATGCGGTGCGCTACATATTCCTTTCCTGTTCCGCTTGCTCCATTAATAAGCACCGCCATATTGGTAGGCGCAACCAGACTTACATAATTATATAATTGCTTGGCGGCATCACTTTCGCCTTCCAGAAAGGCGTTGCTATTAGCGGGTTTTGGTGCGCTTTGGGGTGTAGATGCGGGTGGTGCTGCTGTTGGACTTTGCAGCGCTTCCCCTATCTTTTTCAGAAGTTCATCGGGATTGATAGGTTTGGCAATGTAATCCTTCGCCCCCATTTTGATGGCATGCACAGCCGATTGTATATCCGCATAGCTGGTCATGATGATAAGCGGAATATTCACTCCCTTTTGAATGGTCCATTCCAGCAGATTGATACCGTCATTATCGGGTAGGCGAAGGTCGGAAAGAATCAGGTCCGCCGCTTGTGCTTCAATATGCTTTTTGGCACGGGCGATGTTACTTTCCGTAGAAACATTGAATCCCTTTTTCTGTAGCCAGGTTTTCAACATTAAGCCGTATGTAATATCGTCTTCAACGATGAGAATGGATTTCATCATGTAGCTTTTTGAATCTTTTGCACATGCAAAGGTAAGAGGTTTTATTTAAAATCGTACTTTTGTGGTGAATAATCAACTCACCCTAATATGAAAAAGAATATAATTTTACTATTAACCATACTGATTGCCGGAGCTACCTCTTGCCAATCGGGAAAAAAGAAAGAAAACGTAACAATGGAAAATCAGAAAGGAACCATGTTGAAGATTGAAACAACGATGGGCGATATCACTGTGAAACTGTATGACGAAACCCCTCTGCACAGAGATAATTTCATAAAACTGGCTAAGAACGGAACATATGACGGTACGCTGTTTCACCGTGTGATTAAAGATTTTATGATCCAGGCCGGCGACCCTGATTCAAAGAATGCACCTAAAGGTAAGATGCTGGGTTCGGGCGATGTGGGCTACACCGTACCTGCCGAGTTTGTATATCCGCAATATTTCCATAAAAGAGGCGTTCTGTCTGCCGCTCGTCAGGGTGATGAGGTTAATCCGGAGAAAGCATCCTCGGGTTGCCAGTTCTATATTGTTACAGGAAAGGTGTACAATGACTCTACGTTGGTTGCTATGGAACAAAGCCAGAATCAGAATAAACTGAATACCATCTTCAACGGATTGGCGCAGAAACACATGAAGGAAATCTACAAGATGCGTAAGGAGAATGACGAAGAAGGTTTGTACAACCTGCAAGATAAGTTGCTTGCCGAAGCTGAGGCCGAAGCAGCCAAGCAACCCGACTTCCAATTTACAAAAGAACAAATCGAGGCTTACACTACAGTTGGCGGAACTCCGCATCTGGACAACGGCTACACCGTATTCGGCGAAGTGGTTGAAGGCATGGACGTGGTAGATGCTATCCAACAGGTGAAGACCGACCGTGCCGACCGTCCGGAAGATGATGTACGGATTAAAAAGGTTACCATCCTCTAATGAATATCCGGAAACATACGTTGGCTAATGGCCTGCGGATTGTTCATTTGCGGGATGACAGCACCCAGATGGTGGCCCTTAACATTGTTTATAATGTAGGGGCCCGCGACGAGCATCCCGATCATACCGGGTTTGCCCACCTTTTCGAGCATCTGATGTTCGGTGGTTCTGTGAATATTCCCGACTATGACGAACCCTTGCAACTGGCCGGCGGTGAGAACAATGCGTGGACAAACAACGATATCACGAACTACTACCTGACTATCCCCAGGCAGAATGTCGAAATCGGCTTCTGGCTGGAGTCCGACCGGATGTTGAGTCTTGACTTTAGCGCCAAAAGTCTGGAGGTGCAGCGAGGAGTAGTGATAGAGGAGTTCAAGCAGCGCAACCTGAATCAGCCTTACGGTGATGTGGGGCATTTACTAAGAGGATTGGCCTATCGGGTGCATCCTTACCAGTGGCCTACCATCGGGAAGGAACTATCTCATATTGCGAATGCGACACTGGAAGAAGTAAAAGACTTCTTTTTCCGGTTTTATGCTCCGAACAATGCGGTGCTGGCCGTAACGGGTAATATTTCTTTTGAGGAAACCGTGGCATTGGCAGAGAAGTGGTTTGGCCCGATACCCCACCGCGATGTGCCGGCCAAACAGATTCCGGCAGAACCGGTACAAACGGAGGAACGCCGGTTGACGGTAGAACGCCCTGTACCATTGGATTCGCTGTTTATGGTGTTTCATATGTGCGACCGCTACGATCCGGATTATTTTGCGTTCGATATCCTTTCCGATATCCTGAGCAATGGACAATCGAGCCGGTTGACGCAGCGCTTGATCAAGGAAAGGCGCATATTCTCTAGTATCGATGCGCATATATCGGGTAGTATTGACCCGGGGTTATTCCATGTGATTGGTAAACCTGCTCCCGGTGTGTCGTTGGAACAAGCCGAAGCGGCTGTATGGGAAGAGTTAAAGCTGCTTCAGGACGAGTGTATTGATGCATCTGAACTGGAAAAGGTAAAAAATAAATTTGAGTCGACCTACATATTCGGCAATATCAATTATATGGCTGTGGCAACAAACCTGGCTTGGTATGAGTTGTTGGGACGGGCAGAAGATCTGGAACTGGAAGTTGAGAAATACCGGGCTGTTACTGCCGGGCAATTAAAAGAGGTGGCGCAAACAGCTTTCCGGAAGGAGAATTGTAGTATACTTTATTATAAGAGTAAGATTTAACCGCAGAGTTACGCAGATTAACGCAGAGTTTTAAACGTTAACTTATGCCTCTGCGCAACTCTGGGTAACTCTGCGGTTTATTAAGAACCCAACTCTTCGCTTTATAAATTGAAAAATAATGTTTAGAGATTATAAGCAGCATTACAAAGCATTGATTTACTTAGGACTCCCCATTGTTATTGGGCAATTGGGGGTGATTATTCTTGGGTTTGCGGATACGTTGATGGTGGGACATTACAATACCGAGAGCCTTGGAGCTGCTTCTTTTGTGAACAATGTCATTAACCTGATTATCATTTTCTGTACGGGCTTCTCGTACGGGCTGACCCCCATAGTCGGCGGATTGTTTGGGCGAAAACGTTTTGAAGAAGCCGGGCAGGCATTGAAGTGTAGTTTGTGGGCTAACGTTCTGGTTGGGGTGCTTATTACTTTTATCATGCTTATTGTGTATTGGAATGTGGAGCATCTGGGGCAACCCGAGGAGCTGATTCCTCTGATTAAGCCTTACTTCCTGGTATTGATCGCATCGCTGATATTTGTTATGATATTCAATGGCTTTAAGCAGTTTACGGATGGGATAACAGATACAAAAACGGCCATGTGGATTCTGCTGGGGGGTAACCTGCTCAATATAATAGGTAACTATCTTCTGATTTACGGAAAGTTCGGCTTTCCGGAGATGGGGTTGCTTGGAGCGGGAGTAAGTACCCTGTTCTCGCGCATTGTGATGGTCATTGTATTTGCATTGATCTTCTTCTATAGCCGCCGTTTCATTCCTTTCCAGATTGGGTTTAAGCGTCTGGGTTTCTCAAAGGCGACTTTCAGGGAATTAAATGGTTTGGGCTGGCCTATTGGCTTGCAGATGGGAATGGAAAGTGCCTCATTCAGCCTGAGTGCTGTTATGATTGGTTGGTTGGGGACGATTGCTTTGGCTTCGCATCAGGTGATGATTACCATTTCGACGTTTGCTTTCCTTATGTATTACGGCATGGGAGCGGCTATCGCTGTCAGGGTAAGCAATTTCCGCGGGCAGAATGATTGGGTGAATGTGCGCCGGTCAGCGTATGCGGGATTTCATATTATTATGTCGATGGCGGTTATCTTCTGCGTGCTCCTGTTCTCGTTAAGGAATTATTTAGGCAGTTGGTTTACCGATAGTGAGGAGGTAAGTGCAATGGTTGTTACGCTGATGTTTCCTTTCTTATTGTATCAGTTTGGCGATGGTTTGCAGATCACTTTTGCCAATGCGTTACGCGGGATATCGGACGTGAAACCGATGATTATTATAGCTTTTATAGCTTATTTTATTATTTCCCTCCCGGCGGGTTATATCTTCGGATTTGTACTGGGCTGGGGTGTCTTTGGAGTCTGGATGGCCTTCCCGTTTGGATTGACCAGTGCCGGAATTATGCTGTATCTTCGTTTTAGGCAAAAGTTAAAGAAGGTTTGAAACGAGGATTATCTGCGTTAATCTGCGTTTCAAAAATAACAATAAGCCATGTCTACTCCTTCCCGTTTTACCCAAATTAAAATTGCCATTGGTTATCTTCTGCTTTTGGGCGTCTTGTTCGTAGCCCTTTGGCTTATTCACCGGGAGGTTGAAAACCTGTCGGTTCTGGATACCGAGCAGATATTGAAGGCAGACAGCTTGCACGTGCTCCTGAAAGAGAAAGATGAGAATACGCTCGATATTCTTCGTTCATTGAACGAGGTGAACGATAAACTTCTTTCGGTAGATGAGTTGGAGGAGATCATATCCAAGCAGGATTCTGTTATTACACAGCAGCGTGTACAACATAGGGTAGTAATCAAGACAGATTCCGTTGTTGCCCCTGTCCGCAAGAAAGGCTTTCTCAAAAGGATAGGCGAGGTGTTTTCTCCTTCCAAAGACACGGCCGTTGTGGTCAATACCACCCAGGAACTAACCACAGATACCCTTTTACATGAGATCAACCCTGTTGACTCCCTGCACCAGAGAATACGGACGGCTACCGAACAAAAACGGGAAATAAACCGGACAACCATACAGCGCAATACATACCGTATCCGCAAGCAAAACAAGGTACTGACCGCCCGTATTGATAGCCTGATCAAGGGGTATGAGGAGGAAGCTGTTTCGCTGGCCCGCAGAGAGGCCGAGAACCAACAAAGCATACGTCAACGCTCCACCCGCATCATTGGGGGGATAGCGATTGGCGCTGTGCTGCTAGCCGCATTCTTCCTCATTCTGATCTGGCGGGATATCACCCGTAGCAACCGCTATCGTAGGAAGCTGGAAGAGGCAAACCGCCTTGCCGAAGAGCTGTTGCAGGCGCGTGAGAACCTGATGTTGACCATTACCCACGACTTTAAAGCCCCGCTGGGTTCTATTATCGGCTACATTGACCTGATGTCGCAGCTCTCTGTCGACAACCGTCAGAAGTTCTATCTGGACAACATGAAGGGTTCTTCTTCCCATCTGTTGAAGTTGGTGAATGATCTGCTCGACTTCCATCGCCTCGACCTGAATAAGGTTGAAATCAACCGGGTGACTTTCAATCCGGCGCAACTGTTTGATGAGATTCACACCAGTTTCCAGCCTTTAACCGATGCAAAGAACCTCTCCTTGCGTTATGAAATGGCTCCGGAGCTGAATGCCCGTTTTATCAGCGATCCGTTGCGCATACGGCAGATTGTGAATAACCTGCTGTCCAATGCGGTGAAGTTTACGGTGACGGGGAGTGTAACCCTGAAGGTGGGGTACGAACAATCGCGCCTGCAAATCATCATATCCGATACCGGGAAAGGTATGGCTCCGGCAGATAAAGAGCGGATATTCCAGGAGTTCACCCGTTTGCCGGGAGCGCAGGGCGAGGAAGGTTTTGGACTGGGGCTGTCTATCGTTGCCAAGCTTGTGAATCTGCTGGAAGGCACGATTGAAGTGGAAAGTACGGAAGGAGAGGGAAGTTCTTTCATCGTTTCTCTGCCTCTCTTCCCGGTGGGTGGAAAGGGGAAGCGTGCAAGCAAACCCGAGCAAACCGAACAAGAAGAAGCGTCTGTCAAACCCGCGCGGGTGCTACTTATCGACGACGATAAGATACAGCTAAACCTGACTTCTGCCATGTTGGAGAGGGCGGGAATTGCGGCGGTATGTTGCGAGCAGTTGGAGGAATTGACGGAGTATCTGCGGCGCGAACAGTTCGACGTTCTGCTTACCGATGTGCAGATGCCTGCCATTAACGGTTTTGATTTATTGAGTTTACTGCGGGCATCCAATATTCCGCAGGCGCGTACCATCCCCATTATAGCGGTGACTGCACGCAGCGAAATGAGGGAAGAGGATTTCCTGAATCATGGTTTCGCGGGTTGTTTAAATAAACCGTTCTCTATCTCCGCACTGCTGGCGGCGATTGGCGGTGGCACAGCCGAAGCAGAGAGTTCTTCGCCACAGGATATGGCGGATGAAACGGCGACGCAGACATTAAATCTTGCTGCACTGACGGCTTTCTCCGAAGGCGATGAGAGTGCTGCCCGGTCTATCATAGAAAGTTTTATTGCTGAAACGACGAAGAATGCCGAAACGTTGCGTGAGGCTCTGAACGCTGAGGATGTGGAGCAAATAGCTGGAATGGCTCATAAACTTCTCCCGATATTTACGCTGCTTCAAGCCACTGAGATTATTCCTCTGTTGTCCTGGCTTGAAGAGCAGCGGGGTGAAGCGTTCTCTTCGGAGATAAAAGGCGAAACGGAAAGGGTGCTTCGACTGGTCTATGAGGTAGTCCGTCAGGTTCAGACAGAATTATAATGGGCAGTCAGGTGGCGGCAAGGTGCTACTGTCAAATGCTACTAGCATTCGGGTTAAATGGTAGTAGCATCTGTGCTGAATGCTACTGGCATCTGGAGTAAATACTACTAGCATTCGAAGCAAATGGTAGTAGTATTTGGCAGTGACGCTTGTGGCCCAAAACAACCGATTGGGTTGAAAAACAACCGAAACAACCCGATAATGATAATGACAATGATAATGTAAATGATGATGGTGATGAAGATGATAATGGATTTATTTAAATAAATAATAAAGAAATACCCTCTTTTAGAGGGTATAAAGAAAGAAGCCGAGGCTTCTTCATATATTTGTTGTTGTTTTAAGATGTATTTATTATTTCGATCATTTCTGTAGGGTTTTACGTTATTTCAACCATCCACCCCCCTGCCCCCGCCAGCGGGGGATAGGCTGCGCTACACAGTGTCTCCGCAAGGTATCCCCCGCTGGCGGGGGTAGGGGGTGGACGTTGAAGGCAGCATAGAATTAAATCATTTCCACACCGTTTTTAGTTAATCTTGAACCCAAATCCTCCCTTCCTTCAAAACCGGTGACCTCGCAAACGGCATGAACCATCAACAATTTACGTCTCTTTGTATATATTATAGAAATCTGCAACCTTTTTCCCTCTTTAATTGTTTACTTTGTACCGATTTTATTTCTAAAAATTGCTCATGACAAAGAAATGGCTTAAGAGAATAGGGTTAACGGTGCTACTTGCGCCTATAATTCTTGTGTTATTAACAATAATTTTGCTTTATATCCCTCCTATACAGAACTATATTCGTAAGGAGGCTACCGCCTATGCATCCCAAGCAACCGGTATGCAGATCAATGTACAACGCATCAACCTGCGTTTCCCGTTGAAGCTCGCCGTAAGCGGAGTTGAAGTCGTTCAAGCCCCCGATACCATCCTTACCCTCGAGAGCCTGAGCGCCAGCGTACAACTGCTGCCCCTTTTCCAAGGACGGGCCGAACTAGATGATGTAACACTGCGCGGCGCCAAAGTAAATACAGCCAACCTCATCGAAGGCATGCAACTATCGGGCGTATTGGGACGTTTCTCCCTGCAAAGCCACGGGGTAGACCTCTCCAATGAGATAGCCCTGATCAACAACGTCGAGTTGCGCGACACCCATCTGCACCTGCTACTCAACGATACCACCGAGTCTCCTAAAGACACCACCCAGAGCACCCTCAACTGGAAAGCATCTTTATTGAAGGCGAAACTCCAGAACGTATCCTTCAGTATGCAGATGCCGGCCGACACCATGCGCGTAGCTGCCCATATAGGCGAAGCAGCTATCAACAACGTCGAGGCCGACCTCGGGAAGCAATTCTACGGACTGGAACAACTCCTCATCAGCGGCACCTCCGTAAACTATGACACCGGAACGCTACCGCCCGCCAAAGGCTTCGACCCCTCGCACATGGCGCTGCGCGATATCCGTGTAGGAATAGATTCCGTCTCCTATCGGGCGATGAATATGCATGCCGTAATCCGCGAGTTCAGCATGAACGAACGTTCCGGCCTGAGCATAGAATCACTGACGGGCAGCCTGCACATGGACTCTCTGCAAATACGTGTACCCGGACTCAAACTACTCACCCCCCATTCCGAACTAAACCTCCATGCGCAAGCCTATTGGGATATGACAAGCCTCGAAGACGACCGCGTCATAGCCGGAATGGATGGCCGGATAGGCAAGCAAGACGTACTCCTTTTTGCCGCCGCTCTGCCCGATGCCTTCAAGAAAAGCTATCCTGCACACCCCCTGACCATGCAACTCAGTGCCAAAGGAAATATGAACCGGATCGACATCTCCCGGCTCTCCATGAACCTTCCCAGCGCTTTTACCCTGACGGGCGGCGGTACAGTGGAACAGGTATTGGACAGCATAAACCGCACCGGCAATGTGGAATTACAACTCCGCACCCAGAACCTCAACTTCCTGACCGCACTGGCAGGACTGCCCAACGACGGTTCCATCGTTATACCCCCCAACATCGTAATGGCACTCAAAGCCGGAATGCGCGGTCCCCAGTACAACGCCACCTTGCGAGCACGCGAGAGTGCCGGAACCCTTCACCTCGATGCCGGATACAACCTGAATACCGAAGCATATACCGCCAACCTCAAGATCGACTCATTGGCCGTAAACCACTTCCTGCCCAAAGACTCCATCTATACCCTTGCCGCAACCGCCAATCTGAAAGGTCAGGGAACCGATTTTACATCCTATCGCACCTCTGCCACCGTGGCCGCCAGGGTAGATAAGCTGGAATATGCCTCTTATAATATCACCAACATCCATCTGGACGGCGCACTGAAAAACGCCATTGCCTCCGCACATATAGTAAGCAACAACCCGCTGCTGGCGATGGATGGTCAGGCCGAATATGCCCTCAATAAACCCTATACACAGGCCAAAGCACATATCAACGTCGCTCACCTGAACCTGCACGAATTAGGATTTATACCCGATACCTTAAAGAAGCCATTGGCTCTTGATCTGAATGCAAATCTGGGAAAAGATACGGTGAACATCGCACTGAACTCGGGCGACCTTAAGTTCCGTCTCCGCTCCCGCGGACCGCTCGAAACCCTGCTTAAAGAATCTACCGGGTTCGTAGATATACTAAACAAGCAAATCGAAGCCAAACGCCTCGACCACGCCGAACTGCGCCGTGCCCTGCCATCGGCGGGACTCGTACTGACTTCCGGTACCGATAACCCACTATACCAATACCTGGCCTCGTTCCAGAATATAAAATACACCAACCTGAACGTAGGCTTTGTAGCTACCCCGCGGATTGGAATCAACGGTCGTGCTGCTATCCATGCGCTGAAAATAGATACGCTGCAACTAGATACGGTGTACTTCTCCATCAAACAAGACACCTCCCTCATGGCCCTGCGCAGTGGTGTAATCAATGGTCCGAAGAACCCCCACTTCGTATTCAACACCTCATTAACGGGCGAAGTCCGTAGCGAAGATGCCGAACTGACCCTGAAATTTAACGATGGGCAAGGAGAAACAGGCGTGTTGCTTGGCGTGAATATCCGCCCCGAAGAAGATGGCATGCTGTTCAAACTGATTCCCGAAGAACCCACAGTCGCTTTCCGCAAGTTCAACTTCAACGGCCATAACACCGTATTCGTCAGAGATAACTTCAGGGTACTTGCCGATGTCGAGATGCTCGACTCCATCGGCATGGGGCTACGGGTGAAATCCCTCGAAGAAGCCGACAGCACCTACCTACAGAACCTCGACATTGAAATCCGGGCCGTCGAACTGGCCGAGGTCAGTAAAATCCTTCCTTACCTGCCCGATATCTCCGGATTGGTCTTTCTGGAAGCCAACTACAAACAGTCGGCCGAAAGCATGCAGGTTTCCGCCGAAGGAATTATCAGTAAACTACACTATGAAACCAACCGCGTAGGGAATCTCGGGCTGGGTGTAACCTGGCTACCCGATAATAAAGGCAAGCACTTCCTGAATGCCTACATGACTAGCGAAGGAACCGAGGTATTGACAGCCGACGGCACCTATAACACGGTTGGCGATGTTATTGATGTAACCACCTCCCTGGAACATTTCCCACTCTACATAACCAATGCCTTTATCCCCGATCAACTCGTAGAACTCATGGGCGATCTGGATGGCAGCATGGCCATCACCGGAACCCCCGATAAACCCGCTGTAGATGGCGAACTGATGCTGGATAGCGTTACCGTTACCTCCTGGCAGTATGGCTTCGATTTCCGCTTCGACAACCGGCCCATGCAAATTCAGAATAGCCGCTTAACGTTCGATAAGTTTGCGATCTATACCACCAGCGATAACCCGTTTACGATCAATGGATATGTCGATGTGGCCGATCTCTCCAAACCTATGGTCAGCTTAGCGTTGGATGCAAAGAACTATCAGCTACTCAATGCGAAGCGGAAAAATGATAGCATGCTGTACGGAAGAGTATTCCTCGACCTTAACTCTACCATCAAAGGCCCTGTTAGCAATTTAGTTATGCGTGGTAATGTCAACCTCTTGAACAATACCGATGTAACCTACGTAATGGTCGACTCCCCGTTAAGCGTTCAGGACCGGTTGGGCGATTTGGTTGAGTTTACATCATTCTCCGATACAATCGTTGTTGAGGCCGAAGAACAACCGCAGCTGGCTTTAGGTGGAATGGATATCATTATGAACATCCATATTGACCAGACAGCCAAGGTGAATGTAGACCTGAGTCCCGACCGTAGCAGCCGTATAGCATTGCAGGGTGGGGGCGATCTGGCTTTCCAATACACACCGCAGGGCGAAATGTTACTTTCCGGTCGCTACACCTTATTTGGTGGTACCGTAAAGTATGCCTTGCCCGTTATTCCTCTAAAAGAATTTGCAGTTAACAATGGCAGTTATGTAGAATGGGGGGGCGACGTGATGGACCCCAACCTCAACTTCAAAGCTACCGAACGGATGCGTGTATCCGTGCCCAATGAAGGCAGTAACGGCTCGCGTATGGTCAACTTTGATATCTCCATTGAGGTGAAGAATAAGTTGAACGATCTGGAACTGCTATTTAATCTGGAAGCCCCGGACGATGCAGAAGTACAACGCCAGCTGGCTGCTATGGATGCTGCCGAACGAAGCAAACAGGCGATAACCTTGATGGCTACAGGCATGTATCAGTTAACCAGTGGTTCAAGCGGCGGTGATTTTAGTGGTTTGGTGCAGAGTCAGATCGCTAATCTGGTGGGTAAGGGACTCAAACACGCAGATATTACATTTGGCATGGATAGTTATGACGGTGCAGATGGTAAACGCACCGATTATAACTTTAGTTACTCCAAGCGCTTCTTCAATGACCGCGTACAAGTGGTAATTGGTGGTACCGTATCAAGCGGACAAACAACAGATGAAGAAGATGTATTCATTGATAATGTATCCCTGGAATACCGTTTAGATACTTCCGGAACCCGCTATGTGCGGTTATTCCATAACAAAGAATACGAAAACATCCTCGAAAGTGATATCACGGAAACCGGAGGAGGTATCATACTGAGGAAGAAAGTAAATAAACTGGGTGAACTATTCATCTTTAAGAAGAAGAAAAAATGAAAGGATATAAGCAAATATATACCATAGCTTGTGGTTTGATGATTATGTTATTTGCATCTTGTTCAACAACCAAATACATAATCGATGGCCAGCAACTATATACCGGTCAGGAGAAACTAAAGGTCGAGAATGAAGGTCATGGCGAAACATACAACGCAGCTATGGACGAGATAGAAGGTGCGCTGGCCAAAGCCCCTAATGGAGCCATATTCGGTAGCTCACGTTTTCAGGTCTTTCCGTTTGGATTGTGGATATATAATGCATATGTCAATTCAAATTCCGGTTTAGGCAAATGGATATTCAAAACATTTGGTTCCCAACCTGTATTAATCAGTAACGTAAATCCGGAACTGCGTGCCAAAGTAGCAACCAATCTGTTGCATGACTATGGCTATTTTAATGGTAAGGCTGGCTATGAGGTGATTACAAACAAGAAAAATGAAAAGAAGGCAAAGATCCGGTTCCATATGGATATGCAGAACCCTTATTTTCTGGATACAATCATGTTCACCCGTTTCACTCCCGATGTGGAGCAATTATTCCAGCGGGCACAACGAAGAACCTTGCTGCATAAAGGCGATCAGTTTAATGTGGTTAAACTGGATGAAGAACGGCAACGCCTCAGTACACTACTCCGTAACCGTGGCTATTATTACTTCCGTCCCGACTATATCGGATATCGTGCGGATACTACCCGGGTAAGCGGATTGGTCGACTTGCAGATTCTTCCTAAAACAGGTGTACCCGAGCAAGCCAAAAGACAATATTATATTGGCAACCGCGATTTGTATTTATATGGATCTGTAGGCGAGATGCCCAATGACTCCATTCGTTATGACGATATAACCATACATTTCCACAATAAACTAAAGTTGCGCCCTAAAGTGGCGAAACAACGTTTCCGCCTGGATAGAGGGCAGTTATATGCACAAATGCGAAGCACCCGTACGCAGGAACGTTTTTCAGAACTGGGCATATTCCGCTATACCGAAATGCAATTCATCCCCCGCGACACGGTGGCTACCAATGATACACTGGACGTTGTGGTAAAATCGACCTTCGACCTGCCTTACGATAGCGAACTGGAATTGAATATGGCATTTAAAAGCAATGATTATGCCGGCCCGGGAGCGGCTTATAGCATAACCAAACGAAACGTGTTTCATGGTGGGGAGACTTTCTCTATCCGTTTGAAAGGCTCTTACGAATGGCAGACCAAATCGGCCGGTGGAACCGGAGCCAAGATAAACTCTTATGAACTGGGGCTGAATACCTCATTGACATTCCCACGGATTGTATTCCCCTGGTTGAATAAGAAAGATTATGATTTCCCTGCAACAACTAAATTCAGCCTGAACATTGACCAGCTAAACCGGGCGCACTATTTTAAAATGCTGGCTTTTGGTGGCGATGCTACCTATACGTTCCAGCCTACCCGGGTAAGCAGTCACTCGGTTACTCCGTTCCGGCTGACGTTTAATACTCTGCAAAGTACAACAGCCGAGTTTAGACAGATACTGGAAGAAAGACCCGCTTTGGATAAGGCGATGCAGAATCAGTTTATTCCGGCTATGAATTATACATATACCTATGATGACCAGGCTGTCCGCAGAAGGATAAACCGTTTCTGGTTGCAAACGTCTTTAACTTCGGCAGGAAATATCACATCGGGAATCTATGCTCTTGCCGGTAAAGGATTTAGCGAAGAAAAGACCTTGTTAGGCTCTAAACTATCGCAGTTTATGAAATTAACAGCCGAAGCGCGCTATACATGGAATATAGACCGGAACCAATCTATTGCAACCCGTTTGTTAGGCGGGGCGATTTATGCTTATGGCGGAAATAAGGTTGCTCCTTATAGCGAACAATTCTTTATTGGTGGGGCAAACAGCATCCGTGCATTTACAGTCCGGAGCATAGGGCCGGGTACATATAAATCTGATGATGAGAAATATGGTTATCTGGACCAAACCGGCGACCTGAAGATAGAAGCAAATATTGAATACCGTTTCCGCATTATTAATGATTTACATGGAGCCATATTTGTGGATGCGGGCAATATCTGGCTATTCAGAGATGACGAGAAGCGTCCCGGTGGGAAGTTCTCATTGAAAGATTTTCCTGATAATATTGCGGTGGGTACAGGAGCCGGTTTGCGCTATGACTTATCGTTCCTTGTTGTCCGTGTCGATTGTGGGATTGGACTTCACATGCCATACGAAACCGGTAAGAAAGGATTCTACAATATTCCGACATTTAAAGATGGTTTAGGCTTGCACCTGGCTATTGGATACCCATTCTGATTTACGATTTAATTATTTACGATTTACAATTGAGATTACTTCACTTGTTTAATCGTAGCTTCTAAGTGATTTGGATATACTATACCCTTAATGTAGTAATCTCAATCGTAAATCGTAAATAGTCTAATCGTAAATCTAAATAATTTTGTACTTTTGTGGCGCAAACTAATTAATTCATCACTAATCTTTAAATACAAAATTATGAAACCAACCTTATTTGTACTTGCAGCCGGTATGGGTAGCCGTTATGGAGGACTGAAACAATTAGACGGACTCGGCCCAAATGGCGAAACTATCATGGACTACTCTATCTTCGACGCTATTCGTGGAGGATTTGGTAAAGTCGTTTTCGTTATCCGCAAAGATTTCGAACAAGACTTCCGTGAAAAGATCATCAGCAAGTACGAGAATCATATTCCGGTAGAAGTAGTATTCCAGGCTATCGACAATTTGCCAGCCGGATTTACTGTGCCTGCCGACCGTGTAAAACCTTGGGGAACGAACCACGCTGTACTTATGGGCAAAGATGTGATCAACGAACCATTCGCAGTAATCAATGCCGATGACTTCTATGGTCGCGATAGCTTCGCCGTACTTGGCAAGGAACTGACCGAAATGACCGGAAAGAAAAACGACTACTGCATGGTAGGATACCGTGTAGGCAACACGTTGAGCGAAAGTGGTTCTGTGGCCCGTGGCGTATGCGCTACCGATGCTGACGGTTACCTGACTACTGTTGTTGAACGTACAGCTATCGAGCGTATCGACGGTAAAGTTTCGTTCAAAGACGAAAACGGCGAGATGGTTACTATCGCTGATAACACCCCGGTATCTATGAATATGTGGGGCTTCACTCCCGACTACTTCCAATACTCGGAAGAAGCTTTTGTTAAGTTCCTGAATGAAAACATTAATAATCCAAAGAGCGAGTACTTCATTCCATTGGTTGTAAATGACCTGATCAACGCCGGAACTGCACGCGTTAAAGTATTGGATACCACCTCTAAATGGTTTGGTGTAACCTACGCCGACGACCGTCAAGGTGTTGTAGATAAGATCCAGGCATTGGTTGATGCCGGCGAATATCCAGCCAAGTTGTTCTAAACATATCTTGGATAAAGAATAAAGATGGGGCTGTCTAAAAAGGTCAACTGTACCGGCTCCGTCATTGCGAGGGCTTGCCCGAAGCAATCCAGTTAAGGCATATAGCCTGGATTGCTTCACTATGTTACCAATGACAATATCCACCCCCTGCCCCCGCCAGCGGGGGATACCTGCGGCATCGTATCCCCCGCTGGCGGGGGCAGGGGGTGGATATTGTCATTATCAAATAGTTCTATATTTTAATATAGTGGCAACTCGCAATGACGTGATCTAAAAGACTTTTTAGGAAGCCCTTTCTTTTGTATCTGTCGCTTAAGTAGGAAAGTGTAGAATATTTATTTATCTTTGTTTTATCAAAGTTGTTTTTCAACTTATTGAAGCCCTGATACTATGAGATATATATTTATCCTTCTGCTAGCCTTAGTTAGCTTACCTTCTTTTGCCACCCATAAGCTCGACTCGCTTTTCAGTGTGCTCGATCGCACGATTGAGGAACAAACTCAATATGTCAAGGTACGCGAGGAGCGTATCGGAAACCTGAAAGGTAAACTCATGCAGAATAAGCATGACTTTACACAACAGTATACCTTAAACACCGTGTTATATGAAGAGTATAAGGCATTCATCTGCGATTCCGCCATTCACTATCTGAATAAAAACATAGCATTATCCATTGAAACCGGAAACCGGCAATGGACCAATGAAACTTCATTAAAGCTTTCTTATTTGTTGTCCTCTTCGGGTATGTTCAGCGAATCCCGCAAATGGTTGGAGTCGGTTGATAAGGTTACTCTTAATACTGAACTGATAGCCGATTATTACTCCTGCTACGAACATCTTTACAATGAACTTTCGCAGAACACGCATGACCGTTGGAATGAACAAGAATACCGTTCGCTGGCACGTGCATACAGGGATTCCATGTTGTCTGTATTTAATCCGGAGTCTGAGGCTTACCTTGTAGCTTCCGAAAATATTTATTTGGATGGTAAAGAGTTTCAGAAAACGGTAGAGATAAACGATAAACGGCTTTCTAGAACTACGTTTGGTACTCCCGAATACGCCGTTGTTGCTTTCTGGCGTGCACTGATGTACCGCGAATTGAATGATATGCAGAAATACCAGGAATGGTTGGCGCTCTCTGCCATATCCGATTTGCTCTCTGCCGTAAAAGACAACGCTTCTTTATGTATGCTGGCCGATTATCTCTATGATATAGGAGATATTGACCGCTCATATAGTTACATCAGGCAGGCTCTTGACGATGCTAACTTTTACAACGCCCGGTTAAGGAGTTTGCAAATCGCAAGCATCCAAACGGTAATCAACAAAACTTTTCAGGCTAAGAACGAACAACAAAACCGGGAGTTGAAGAACAACCTGATTATGATTAGCGTACTCTCCATACTTCTCTTGTTTGCCCTGCTTTATATCTACCGGCAGATGAAGAAACTTAAAACGGCACGCGATCATCTGCAAAATGCAAACCAGCAACTTCATGAGTTGAATAATGAATTGAACACCATGAACCACCAGTTGCAAGGCGTAAACTTTGAACTTTCCGAGTCGAATCATATTAAAGAAGAATATATTGGCTACTTCCTTGGCCTTTGCTCTACCTATCTCGATAAACTGGATGCTTACCGGCGAATGGTAAGCAAACAGATTATGGCTGGAAAAGTGCCGGAACTACTAAAGACGACTAAGTCAACACAAATCATGGATAACGAGCTGGCAGATTTCTATGCTAACTTCGATAGCACTTTCCTGCGCCTTTATCCAAGTTTTGTGGATGAATTCAATGCCCTTCTGATTGATGAAGAAAAGATTCTCCTCAAAAAAGGAGAACTGCTGAATACCGAGCTACGCATCTTTGCCCTGATACGCCTGGGCATTGAAGATAGTTCGAAGATTGCCGAGTTACTACGCTATTCTGTGAACACTATTTATAACTATCGGGCCAAAGTAAAGAACAAGGCCAAAGGTTCGCGTGAAGATTTTGAAGATTTAGTGAAGAAAATAGGCTCTTTCACTCCATAAACTCCTCATATAGAATCCACTTTTTCTAGCTCCGGCTGATTTGTTATTGCGTTGATAATCAGTTGGATGATTGATCGTGTCCTTTCACTTCGTCCACCATTTCTACCCCCAGGTTAGGATGCCCTGTTTCATCCCCCTACATTTGCTTCGAAGACTTCGGCCGGTTGGCATGAGGTTAATGTTAATTTTAAAATTCTAATATAAAATGAAAATGAACAGGCGAGAAAACCTTCCCGGGAGTCGCAAGATTCTCTTTGCTTTGTTGGCATTGCTTATCTCTTGCAGTGCATTCGCGCAAACAATGACCGTTCAGGGACAAATCGTGGATTCGGCAAAAGAACCCATCATTGGTGCCAGTATTCTGGAGAAAGGAACAACCAATGGAACGATTTCTGATTTCGATGGTAACTTTACTCTTTCGGTTAACCGCGGTGCCACCTTGCTCATTACCTATATCGGGTATAAGCCTATGGAGGTAAAAGCAACAGCAAACCTTAACGTAACCCTGACAGAAGACAATGAACTGCTTGACGAGGTTGTTGTTATCGGTTATGGATCAGTTAAACGTAAAGATGTAACCACATCTATTTCTTCCGTATCTACTAAGGATCTTGATCAAAGACCTATCCTCTCGGCTGCGCAGGCCATGCAGGGTAAAGCTGCCGGGGTATCTGTAGTGGCTACAAGTGGTGAACCCGGTGCAACACTTTCTATACGTGTGCGTGGTACAACTTCCCTGAACGGAAGTAATGATCCGCTGTATGTAGTGGATGGTGTTCCGATGACCGATATTAAATTCCTGTCGGCCAATGATATTGAAAGTATGCAGGTGTTGAAAGATGCTTCGTCCGCGGCTATTTACGGATCGCGTGCAGCCAACGGGGTAGTGATGATTACCACCAAACAGGGTGCGGTAGGGCAGGCCAAAGTAACCTTGAATGTCCATGCGGGGGTTACGAAAGTATCTAATAAAATCAAGTCATTGAATACTGCTCAATACAAAGATTTGATGGATGAGGTGGGCCTGGTAAATTTACCCGACGACCTGACCGACCAGACCGATTGGTTTGACGAAACTTACCGTACAGGTGTAACACAGAACTATCAGGTTTCTGTAGCCAGTGGCACGGATAAACTTAGATACTATCTGTCGGGAGGATATACCGGAGAAGATGGTGTGATCAAAACCGCTTTCTTTAAAAGATACAACTTCCGTGCTAACGTAGAGAATCAGGTACGTTCATGGTTAAAGATCAGTGGAAATGTAGCTTACTCGGATAATACAACGAATGGAATTATATCGGGTACAGGCTCAAACAGGGCAGGGGTTATCCTCTCTGTGATCAATACTCCGAAATACGCTTCGGTTTACAATGAAGATGGAACCTACAATAACTCTTTCTATGGGGTAAACATTACGAGTCCGCTCGAAAACATGGCACGCTCCAAGCACAATAAATACAATAGCGCCCGGTTACTTGCTACCGGAAAAGCCGAAGTAACGTTATTGCCCGAACTGATTTACCGAGGCTCCATGACATTAGATCGTTACGATAATATTGAAACCACTTTCCTTGATCCCGAAACCACCAGCTATGGACGTGATCAAAAAGGACAAGGTACCGACGACCGTTCAAGAAGTACCGTATTGGTTTTCGATAATATCGTGAACTACACCAAGGCATTTAAGAAACATAACCTCGATGTTATGCTTGGTTCTTCGTGGACCAAATCAATCTGGTCGCGTAGCCATATCGTAGGTTCGCATTATGCCAATGCTTCTATCCCAACGCTGAATGCAGCAAATAAGATTTCGTGGACAGACACCTGGACAACCTCTTCCGAGTGGTCAATCTATTCTTATGTAGGTCGTGTGGCTTATAACTACGACAGCAAATACCTGATCACGGCTAATATGCGTGCCGATGGTTCATCAAAGCTAGACCCGGATCATCGTTGGGGATATTTCCCATCTGTTTCGGCTGCATGGCGCATGTCTTCCGAAAGCTTTATGAGCGATATCAAATGGATTGATGACTTGAAAATCCGTGGAGGTTGGGGACAAACCGGTAACCAGTCGGGACTTGGCGATTATGCCTATCTGCAAATGAACTCCATCCAACGCCAGCAGTGGTTTGGCGATAATGGAGATGCCAATGCTGTGCCTTCCATCACCAATCTTTCAAGTCTTCGTAATAAAGACCTCACCTGGGAAACAACCACGCAAACCAACATCGGTTTTGACCTGACTGTACTTAATAGCCGACTGACTTTCTCTGCCGATTATTATTATAAGAAAACCACCGATATGTTAATGACTGTGACCCTTCCCGAAGGACAGGCAGCCAGCAATATCAAACGTAACGAAGGCGAGATGACCAACAAAGGGCTTGAATTTACCTTGAACTCCAAGAACTTCACAGGCGCTTTTCAATGGGATACTGATTTTAATATCTCTTTTAACAAGAACAAGCTGACTAAACTTTCGTTGACTAAGATTTATTATACAGCGAAAACCAGCGAATATGTCAATGACTATGTGGTAAGAAATGAACCTGGTCGCCCGTTGGGTGGATTCTATGGTTATATCAGCGACGGAGTAGACCCCGAAACGGGCGAACTGATGTACCGTGATTTAACCGATGATAATGTAATCTCTCCGGCAGACCGTACGTATATCGGCGACCCCAATCCCGACTTCACTTTCGGATTGACCAATACCTTCTCCTGGAAGAATTTCACGCTGAATGTATTCCTGCAAGGTTCTTACGGAAACGATATCTATAACGCCTCGCGTATGGAAACCGAAGGGATGTACGATGGCAAGAATCAGTCAACCGCTGTGCTCGATCGTTGGAGAATACCCGGACAGATTACCAGCGTGCCGAAAGCTAAGTTTGATATGAAGAACTCCACTTACTTTGTTGAAGACGGAAGTTACCTGCGTGTGAAGGACGTTACTCTTTCTTATAATGTTCGGAGTAAACTGCTACGTAAATGGGGCATAAGCCGCTGTCAGCCATACTTCACGGCGACCAACCTGATTACCTGGACCGACTACTCGGGTATGGACCCCGAAGTAAACCAATGGGGGAATAACGGTGCCGTACAAGGTATTGACTGGGGCACATACCCTCATAGTAAGTCATTCATTTTCGGAGTAAATATTGAATTCTAATAAGCAAGCCTTATGAAACAGAAATACATGAAAAAAATAATATGGTGTCTATCCCTGCTGTTCATGGCAGGAGCTTGTTCGCTTGATTATGAACCCACGGGCGAGTATTCGGAACTAACCGTAGGAGGAACTACGGAAGAAGACGGTGGAGCTGTCTTTAAAGACCGTGCCGAAGTGTTGTCTCAATATAACTCTCTTTACACCACACTGAAAGGTGCGCAGGAATATTGGTATAACGATGTGCTTTTGCTGGCCGAATCTCATTCGGATAATGCCTATGCCGGAACCACCGGTGCCGAGGTGATTCCGTTTGAAGATAATAGCCTGAATGCAAGTGCTTCCACATTGGAACGCGACTGGAACAACCTGATGAAAATAGTAGCTGCTGCGAATAAACTGATTGTCGGTATAGATGACGTAACGGATTCTGCATTGACCTCGACCGAGCGGAAACAGTGGAAAGCAGAAGCCAAGATTCTTCGGGCTATGGTATTCTTTGATATGGCACGTATGTGGGGCGATTTTCCGGTAGTAACAACATTGGCGGGTGATATTACCGCTGAGAATATCGAAGAAGTATTTCCGGCTTACTTCCCGGAACAAAATACAGTAGAGGAAGCTTACACTCAGATCATTCAGGACTTGACGGAAGCGATTGCGGATGCACCGGATAATAACCCGGGCGATAAGACCAAACTATCAAAGTCGGTGGCCCGCGCATTGTTGGCTAAAGTCTATGCCGAAAAACCATTGCAGGACTATAAAAAGGTGATTGAATATGCAGATGCCTTACAGAAAGACGGTTTTGCTCTGGCAGCAGATTACGAACTGTTATTCGGTTATAATGCAGATACAAAAGACTGTCTGGCACGTAATACGGTGGAGGGAATACTCGAAGTGCAATATTTCACCGGTAGCGGCAACTGGGCTACCTGGATGTTCGGCCGTAAACTGGATAACTGGGATGAGAGTTTTTCCTGGGCAAAGTGGGTTACTCCTTCACGCGACCTGATCCGGTTGTATGACAGTGAAGGCGACAACATACGTAAGAATCAATCTATCGTATATTACGCCTGTACCTGGAGCAATTATTATCCGGCAGATGATTATCCGTTTATGTATAAACTCCGCTCATCGGTAAATAGTATCATCAAGCTGCGTTATGCCGATATCCTGTTACTGAAAGCCGAAGCGTTGATTATGACGGGCGACTTGCCGGGAGCGGCAGCTATTATTAATACAGTGCGTGGGCGTGTAGGGTTAGGAGCGCTTCCTGCCAATGCAACAAGTTCTAAAGACAGTATGATAGATGCTCTATTGAAAGAAAGAAGAATGGAGCTGGCTTTTGAAGGACAACGTTGGTTCGACCTCTGCCGGTTGGGCAAAGTAGAAGAAGTGATGAATGCTGTGTACGCTAAAGATAGCGGACGCCTTCCGCAGAAAGCGCTTTTCACTGAGTATTCGTACCGAATGCCGATACCTCAAAACATACTGGATATGAATAGCAATCTGGTACAGAATCCGGGTTATTAATCTTTAAACAATAAAACAATGAAACTAAAGAATATATTTTTGCTCCTTTTCTGTTGTACAATCTCCTGTACAGCTTGCGATAGTGACAATAACGACAATCCGGTTACCCCTCCGGCACCAGTTGGTGATGTGAAAATCTATGTAACAACGGGTAGCCGTTTACTGGATTTTGCACAAAAGGCAGTGAACTTCAGTGAGAAAGACAATCTTTCTCCCCGGTCAATAGAACTCGACCCTACCACCCGTTATCAAACGATGGATGGCTTTGGAGCAGCGGTAACAGGCTCTACGTGCTACAACCTGCTTAAAATGACGCAGGAAGACCGCACGAAATTCCTGAAAGAAACTTTCTCCAACGAAGAAGGTATGGGATATAGTTATATCCGTATATCCATCGGTTGTTCGGACTTCTCGCTGAGCGAATATACCTGTTGTGATACGCAAGGGCTGGACAATTTTGCTTTGCAAAGCGAAGAGAAAGACTACATCATCCCTGTATTGAAAGAAATCTTGGCTATTAATCCGGATATCAAGATTATGGGTTCTCCCTGGACTTGCCCTCTTTGGATGAAAGTCAATAACCTCACCGATCTGCAACCTTATAATTCATGGACAGACGGGTATCTGAATCCTAAATATTATGAAGATTACGGTACTTGCTTTGTGAAGTGGGTACAGGCTATGGCTGCCGAAGGAATCAAGATTTACTCGGTTACTCCACAGAACGAACCGTTGAACCGCGGTAACTCCGCTTCCTTATTTATGGGTTGGAAACAGGAAGCCGACTTTATTAAGAAAGGGTTGGGACCTAAAATGAAGGCTACCGGACTGGATGTGAAGATCTACGCCTTCGACCACAACTACAACTACGATAATATGGCCGATCAGCAGAATTATCCGGTAAATATCTATCAGGATGCAGAAGCCGCTGCCTATGTTGCCGGCGCTGCATACCACAATTATGGTGGCGACCGTAGCGAATTGCTCAATGTGCATAACCAGGCTCCTGACAAAGAACTAGTATTTACCGAGACTTCTATCGGCGAATGGAACAACGGCAGAAACCTCACTACCCGCCTGATGGAAGATATGCGCGAGGTGGCTCTGGGAACCGTGAACAACTGGTGTAAAGGCGTTATCGTGTGGAATCTGATGCTCGATTCCGATAAAGGTCCGAACCGGGACGGCGGTTGCCAGACGTGTTATGGAGCTGTAGATATCAATAAATCTAACTATAAAACGATTACCCGTAACTCGCATTACTACATCATCGGGCACCTATCGTCTGTTGTGAAACCCGGCGCTACCCGTATCGGAACAAACGGTTATACCGCCAACGGATTGATGTACTCGGCTTTTGAGAACACAGATGGTACATACGCATTCGTATTGCTGAACGATAATTCGGAAGGCAGTAAGATTACAGTAAGCGATGGCGCGCATCACTTCTCGTTCGATGTTCCGGCAAAATCGGTAGTGTCTTATCGTTGGAAAAAATAATATAAATCAGTATGATGAAAAAACTAACATATATCCTATTCACGCTGGCAGGAGTACTTGCATTCAACTCTTGCAGTGATGATGATGTGGTTCCCGGCAATCCGGCGATGACCCCGAAAACAGAATTTTCAGCAGCATTGTATGGCGACAGTTTGCCTTTTACTATCAATGTATCGGATATGGATGTACCGCTCTCTACGCTGAAAGCACAGTTGTACTATAACGAGGATATGGTATCCGAAACCGTGATCCGTACCAAAACCAGCGACGATTACAGCGGGAAAATATTTGTCCCCTACTACGCCAATGTGCCTAGTGGCAGGGCTACGTTGAAGCTGATATTGCAGAACATTCATTTCACCACCACCGAGAAAGAATATCTGGTGCCCCTGTCGCGTCCGGATTTTCCTTACCTGACTTTTGTTACGGCCGACGGCGAATACCGGATGGAACGCGAAGAGTTATACCAATACAGTGTGGCCGATGATTTCCCACAAAAGATAAAAGGATACATCAAATCTCCTAAAGTGGGCGAAAACGGTAATGTGCTTACATTCGGCCTCGAAAACGGTGTGATTGCACAAGGCCCATTGACGGACGAAATCACGTTCTCGAACTCCAATGCCGGCAATTATTCTATCCACTTCAATACCTATTCTTATGCCGCATCTCCATTCGTGAAACTCATGTTGAACGGCAAAGAAATGGATATGATAGACGACGATAACTATAAACTGGACCTGACATTATCAGCCGGACAAGAATTGCTCTTTAGCGGTATTCCTAACTTCGAAGCGTGGTGGATTGACCCAAGTTTCTTCAAGAAGGAAGAAGATAATACCGCCCTGTCATTCCTGCCTATAGCCGGATCGTACCGTATCATTGTCAACTTCAAATACGAATACATCTATGCTGAGGTGTTGAAAGATGGTGAACCTGCTACCTTGCAAACCGATGGAAGCGGAGCAATCTGGATTATTGGTAACGGCATTGGCAAGCCTTCGGTTTCGGCAAATCAAGTGGGTTGGGTTACGGAGAAAGCGCTTTGTATGGCACCGCTTGGAAACGGTAAATACCAAACAACCGTCGTAGCCGGACAATCAATGAGAGCCGATGAAATTGATTTCAAGTTCTTCCACCAAAAAGGTTGGGGCGGTGAATTTAAGAATGATGCCATCTCGACCACCAGCGACCTGGTATTCATAGGTGCCGGCAACGATGTGAACGGACGGGGAGAAGGAAACCTGGGACTTGTAGACGGAAAAACATTCGATATGATGGGCATCTATACCTTCACCGTAGATGTAAGTGCAGGCAATACAAAAGCAGTTCTTACCGTAACCAAGATAGGCGAGGAGGCTCCCCCGGCTTTTGAAGCAACGTTCGATGGAACGGTAATGGAGATGGTGGGTGCCGATACGTATAAAGTGGAGAAAACATTCACTCAGGGACAAACAATCACCGTAGCAGGTATCAGCGACTTAAGTAGCTGGTGGATTGACCCGGACTTCTTCACCCTGCAAGGCAATCAGCTAACTTTCCTGCCCCTTGCAGGTAAATACCGTGTGACTGCCAATAAAACGATGAAATATTTTATTGTTGAGGCCATGAATGGCGATGCGTTGGCAACGCTGCAAACCGATGGATCGGGTGCTGTTTGGGTGATTGGTGATGGTGTTGGCAAGCCATCCGTTTGGGAAAACCATGTGAGTTGGGATACGGGTAAAGGGCTTTGTATGGCTCCTGTCGGAAACAACAAATACCAGCTTACCCTCGTAGCCGGACAAACGGTCTACACCGATTATATAAACTTCAAGTTCTTCCACCAGAAAGGCTGGGGAGGTGAGTTTAAAAATGATGTCTTGTCCACCACCAGCGACTTGGTGTTTGTTGGCGCCGGCGATAATGTCAATGGAAGAGGCGAAGGTAACCTGGGGCTTCTTGATGGAGTAACCCTCGAAGATGGCGTTGCCTATGTCTTTACACTTGATTTATCGCAAGGGAATGGTAATGTGAAACTCACCGTAGAGAAGAAATAAATAGGAAAGAGTAAGTAAAAAGATTGTTATTTAGTTAAGAGGTTGCTTCCAGGTGAGGTGACCTCTTACAGTATTTAGTACACCCTGATTTGTTCGATCTTTATTTATCTTCTGTACTATAGGAAATGAAAAAACGGGTAAAAAGTAGCACTCATTTTGATAGAAGCCTTTATTCATCGGGGATTTAAGAATGGGACTTTGTGTTTTTCCTACTAGCACTCGCTGAGCACTGCTACCCTAGTGTTACTGCTAGCACCCTAGTGTTACTGCTAGCACCCTAGTGTTACTGCTAGCATCAAACTATTGGGTAGAAGTTTAGTTGAATTTGAAGTTCTGCTTGGTTGAATCTGAAGTTCTGCTTTATTGAATTCGAAGTTCTGTTTGCAGAGATTTCAATTGCTGGTTTCACATTGCTTTCCCCACCTAGGTGTTCAACGCTTCCTCACCTAGGTCGGGCAGGCTTCCCCATGTAGGTGAGGAAACCGGTATGAAATAGGCAATCAAAACCAGAAAAGTCATCAAGGAGAAGTGTATCCAATTGCATTAGGCACAAGCGTGATAGTAGTGCTAGACGAGTGCTAGTAGGAAAAAGATAAAGTCCCATTCTTAAATCCCCGATGAATAAAGGCTTCTATCGAAAGGAGTGCTACTTTTTACGCGTTTTTGAAAATATATGTAGAGGCTGACTGTGTGGCTGGTTTTATGTAAAACGGTGCAGAAATGAATGGATTACTGTAGGGGCGGTTCGCGAACCGCCCAATGCACAGAATATACAGAAAACCATTTTCGGGCGGTTCGCGAACCGCCCCTACAGCTAATCATTTACACTCATAACTAATCAAAAACAATCAAAATTATTCGGAAATACACCATAGCCCTACAACTATGAAACAAATAAAAATGCAAGATTACAATACACCTTTTATTGCAATACAAAACTCAATATTGAGCGTATATCCGTTGATGATGCTCCGATATATACATTAAACTTACCCGGTTCGGCTGTCCATTCCCCGCGGCTGTCATCGTAGAATTTCAAATCATCTACACTAATCGTGAACTTCACCTCCTTTGTTTCACCAGGTTTAAGAGATATTTTGCTAAAGTGCTTCAATTCTTTTGCCGGGCGGATTACACTGCATTTCTCGTCGCCAATATACAATTGGATAACCTCTTTACCTTCACGAGTTCCGGTATTTGTAACTGGGATAACAACTTCAACTTTGCCATTACTATCCATTGTTTTGGCAGAAAGGGTTGCTTTGCCATACGCAAAGGTAGTATAACTCAATCCGTGTCCGAAGGGATAAAGGGCAGGAATCTTTTTCGTATCGTGCCAACGGTAGCCAACCAGGATATCTTCTTTATACACCTGTTTGATGCTGTCGCCCGGGTAACTTAATGCATCAAAAGCGTGTGCACCATTATCCGTCAGTTTAACAGGGAAAGAGAAGGGTAACTTGCCGCTGGGGTTGACTTTGCCGCTTAGTACATTGGCGATGGCATTTCCGGCTTCGCTGCCCGGATACCAACCTTGTATAATGGCAGGGACTTGTTTCACCCAAGGCATTTCAACGGCGTTGCCACTCATAAGTACCATCACCATGTTAGGGTTTACGCTCAGGATATCTTTAATTAATTCGTCTTGTCCAAAAGGCAGTCCGTAGGTGATGCGGTCGGCAGCTTCACAGTCTTGCAGATGATTTTTGTTTAGTCCGCCAATATAAATGATCAGGTCGGCTTCTTTGGCTTTTTCAATGGCTTCGTTGCGTAATGATTCAACTACTTCTGCCGGAATCTTATCGGTATTGGAATACATCGGGCGTCCGGATTCATACCCTTGTGCGTGGATAATCTTATCGCCGTACATGGCTTGCAAGGCTTCCAGTGGAGAAACTTCTTTCTTCACTTTAAGCTCGGAAGAACCGCCGCCTTTGGTCAGGCTGCGGGTCGCGTTTTCGCCTACCACCAGGATTTTATTGTATTGCGATGCGTCGATAGGAAGAAGTGCAGGCGCCTTTTTAGTTACCGGTGCGTTCTTAAGCAATACGATACCTTCTTCGGCAATAGTACGGGCGGCATCGTAGTGGGCTTCGGAAGTGAATGCTCCCCAAGGTCTGTTACGATCCATGACTGTGCGGAAGATCATACGCAGGATGCGACTGGCTTTATCGTCAATCGTGCTCATGGGGAATGTGCCGTCTTTTAAACCTTTCAGGTAAGGATGAGCCAGGTAATAATCGTTATATGTAAACTCCGATTCGCTGGTCAGGCCATTGGTGTAGGAACCCATTTCAATATCCAGTCCGTTGAGGGCGGCTTCGCGGGTGTTATGTGCGCCACCCCAGTCGGTGATAACGCAACCATCGAATGCCCAGTCTTCTTTTAGGATTTTATTTAGCAGGAGGTCGTTGTGGCAGCAATGTACATCTTTGTATTTGTTGTACGCTCCCATGATGCTCCATGTGCCTCCTTTCAGAACAGATGCTTTGAAGGCGGGAAGGTAGATCTCATGCAGTGCACGGTCGCTCAGTTCCACGTTGATGTGTCCGCGCCATAGTTCCTGATTGTTCAGTGCATAATGTTTTACGCAAGCTGCGACGCCGTTTTTCTGTACTTCCTGAATATAAGGAACCACCATAATGGAAGCCAGGTAAGGGTCTTCGCCCATGTATTCGAAATTGCGGCCATTGAGCGGTGTGCGGTAAATGTTTACGCCGGGGCCTAGTATCACATCTTTTTTGCGGTAACGGGCTTCTTCGCCAATCGCTTTTCCGTAGATGGCAGACATCTCAGGGTCCCAGGTTGCTGCCAGACAGGTTAATGCCGGGAAAGCGGTACAGGAGTCGTTTGCCCATCCGGCGCTGCCCCAGGAGTTCCATTGTATTTCCTGGCGTACACCGTGCGGACCGTCGCTCATCCAAAGCTCGGGGATGCCCAGGCGGGGAACACCTGCGCTACTGAATTTGCTCTGGGCATGGCACAATGCTACTTTTTCTTCGAGGGTCATGCGGTTGAGCGCATCTTTTACTCTTGCTTCGATAGGCTGGCTATCGTCAAGGTATATCGGGGTTTGCGCTTTTATGGGAGCGGATAGAAAGGTGACGAGTGCTAATAGGGTAATAATTCTTGTTTTCATGAATAATGGGTTAATTATTAGTAGCTAAGATAACACTTGAAGATGACAAACCATCGGAACTAGCTGTTAATTGTATCTTTCCTTCTTTGCCATTGTTTTGCAGCACCACCAGGCATTTGCCGTAAAAGGCTTTGCGGTATGGTGCTTTAAAGCTTTCCATCGAAGTCTGACTGCCATTATCTACTCCGGCTATGAATGCGCTGCCATTCACCGAGAAGTTAACCAGGTTATCGGCCAGCGGACAAAGATTGCCCTCTGCATCCAACACCTCAACAGTAACGAAGCTGAGGTCTGTTCCATCGGCCAGAATAGTCGAACGATCGGGTGTAAGCCTGATTTGTGCCGGTTCTCCTGCCGTATGTATCTCTTTCTGCATCACCTCTTTGCCATCCTTGCGGGCAATGATTTTGACGGTGCCGGGTTCATAAGTTACCCGCCAGAATACATGGAATACATCGTTGGTTTTCTGTTTAACTCCCTGTGAAACACCGTTGATAAACAGTTCCACTTCGTCGGCTTGGTTGTAGTAAGCCCACATATCAATGGTCTGTCCCGGTGTCCAGTTCCAGTGTGGGAACAGGTGGAGTACAGGCTTGTCTGTCCATTCGGATTGATACATATAATACACATCTTTAGGGAATCCTGCCAGATCGACGATGCCGAAGTGTGAACTCCGTGCCGGGAAGTCGTACGGGGTGGGTTCGCCCAAATAATCGAAGCCTGTCCATACATATATGCCGCTGATGAAATCATTCTCTTTGGCCAGTCGCCAGCTTTCTTCATGGGTGGTTCCCCAAGGCACATGGCAGTTATCATATGACGAACAAGATAAACTCGGATCGTAGAATGGTTTATCCCAACGTTCGGGCCAGATAAACATGGAGTCGCTTGGCATGCGGTAATAACCACGGGTCATCAATGCCGAGGTTGATTCGGTGATGATGAATGGCTTACCCGAGAAATTCTTCGGAACATCCAGGAACCATTTATCCTGGTAATTGTACCCGATGATATCGAGCGCATTGGAACGGAATAAATGATTATTCGGATTGGCTTCGTTATTGCCCGCAGTAATAGGCCGGGTGGGGTCAAGATCGCGGACGATTTGTGCCAGCTTTTGAGTGAGCAATGAATTCAGACTTAGAGAGTTACCGTCATAGAAGAGTGCCGACTCATCGCGGTTGGCATTGAGTATCAGGTTGGCTTCCTGTAGGCTGAGGGTATCGGCATTGGCATCTGTCCATTGTTCCAGTACTTCGTTCCCGATGGTCCACATCATGATGGAGGGGTGGTTACGGTCGCGCAGAATTAAATCGGTAAGGTCGCGTTCGTGCCATTCGTTGAAGTAAAGGGAGTAGTCGTAGGCCGTTTTCTTTTTGCGCCATACGTCGAATGATTCGTCCATAACGATGAATCCCATACGGTCGCAAAGGTCGAGCAATTCGGGCGCGGGTGGATTATGCGAGCAACGGATACCGTTGCAACCCATCTCCTGAAGGATTTCGAGTTGTCGTTCCATTGCGCGTACATTAACTGCTGCTCCCAGGCATCCCAGGTCGTGGTGCATACATACTCCTTTGATCTTTACGTGTTCTTCGTTCAGGAAGAAACCCTTTTCGGCATCAAACCGGAAGGTGCGGATACCGGTTGGGGTTTCGTAAACGTCTGTCAACTCATCATTTACACGGATTTCGGTGCGAACGGTGTATAGGTATGGGTTCTCCAGTGTCCAACGTATGGGGTTGGGGATTTGGATCTCCTGTGCTGATTCCTGGGTTGAATTTGCCGGAAGGGTGAATGAAGAGGTGATGCTTTCTTTTTCATTCCCTTTGGCATCTAAAAGAATCGAAGTAAGTTCGGCATTGACTTCTGTTTCTCCGGCATTGGCCACTGTGGTTTGAATGGCTAAAGTAGCATGTGTATCGGTCACGGTGGGGGTGGTGATATACGTTCCCCAGAGATCTACGTGTACGGGGTTGACTTTCGTTAGCCAAACATTACGGTATATACCGCTTCCGGTGTACCAACGTGAGTTGGGTTGTTTGGAGTTATCTACCTTGACTTCGATTGTATTTGTACCATCCATTTTGATGTATGGGGTCAGGTCGTAACGGAAACCGATGTATCCGAAAGGGCGTACACCGAGCGAATGTCCGTTGATAAAGACTTCCGAATTCATGTACACCCCGTCGAAATCAATGAAGATGCGCTTCTTTGCATCTTCCTTATTTAGTGTGAAGGTTTTACGATACCAACCGATGCCACCAGGCAATGCGCCACCACCCGCGCCAGCGGGGTTGGCTTTGCTGAACTCGCCTTCGATGGACCAGTCGTGGGGGGGGCGAGGCGCCCCGGCCAGGTTTCCATGCGGAGGGCGAGCAACATCAGTTAGATTTTCACCCAGATGGAATTCCCAATCGCTATTGAAGTTCTCCTTTATGCGGGGATGCCCGGAATCTGAGCACCCCGCAAGAGAAAACAATAGACTGATACCTATTAGAAAACTGTATGTTTTATGTATGAGCATTTATAGCATTTTTAAAGGGAGTGTCTTTTATACTTTCAAACTATAACTTAATCACTTGTTTCTTCCCATCATAAGCAACCTCCATCCCTTTCGCATTCATATCGAAAGGTTTCGGATTGTTCTTATCTACCACCACCACATTAAACTTACGGTTTTGCAGCATACCGGGATATTCGCCCTGGCGATCGCCAATAACCAGCGTACGTGAGGCTTCGTCATAATTCAATGGAATAGTGGCGTATTGTCCTTTCTCGTAATTATAGTTTATGCCCTCATCTTCATATAAAGTGAATGCACCATTCTGTCCGGCATATACATACAAGGTAATGTTATCCGTTGGTTTCTCGTCCGTGTATTGCATATCAGGACCGTAAGGCATAATGGTACCTTCGCGGAAGTAAAGCGGCATGCGGTCGTATGGGGCATTTACCACCTCCTGATGTCCGCCACGGATGTATTTTCCGGTATAGAAGTCATACCATCCGGTGGTTTCCGGGAAGTAAACATTGCGGCTACGGGCATTGTATTCGTATACTGGACAAACCATCAGAGAGGGGCCGAACATATATTGATCGCCTATATTATGCACCTCGGTGTCTGGCGTAAAGTCCATAACCAGTGGACGCATGATGGTATAATCATTGAAGTATGTCTGGCCTGCCAACGAATAGATATACGGCATCATATTGTAGCGCAACTTAGTATAATATACAATAGACTGGTATGCCGGGTGATTTTCGGGAGCAATGTTATACACCTCGCGGAAAGGATATTGCCCGTGCGAACGGAAGAGCGGAGTAAATGCACCGAACTGATACCAGCGGGTGTTCAGCTCGCGCCATTCCTTCAGGTCGGCGTTCTCTTTGCCGGTTTGGTTGAATTCACGTTGTGCCTTTTCGTATCTTCTTTCTACACAGAAACCACCGATGTCCATGGTCCAGTAGGGGATGCCACTCATGGCGAAGTTCAATCCGGCAGAGATTTGCGCTTTCATATCTTCCCAACGGGTAGCGATGTCGCCGCTCCAGGTGGCAGTAGCATAACGTTGCAGTCCGGCAAACCCTGATCGGGTAAGTTGGAAGATACGGCGGTCCGGGTCGGCTTCGCGAAGTCCTTCGTATATGGCTTGTGCATTCATCAAGGCATAGGCGTTGAAGAATTTGGTTGAAGGACCGAGAGCGGTCGGGCCGCAAAGTGCTTTACGGTATTCCATGTCGGTACAGTCGCGGATGTTGGGTTCGCTGGCATCCATCCACCAGGCATCGATGCCCAAGGGATAGAGGTGGTCTTTCATCTGTTGCCAGAATAGTTTGCGTGCACCTTCGGCGTAAGCATCATAGAATGAGCTGAGGTAACCATGTCCGATCCAGTCGCGGATGCTGTCTTTCACGGCTTGCTGGTACATCCAGCCTCTCTCGTCGAACTCTTTGTAGTGTTCGGTGGTAACGTAGAACTTGGGCCAAACGGAAATCATCATCTGGGCATTCATGGCATGGATGGAGTCGACCATGGCTTTCGGATCGGGGAAACGGGCTTTATCGAACTCATGACTTCCCCAGGCATCTTCGGGCCAGTAGCTCCAATCGAGTACAATGTTGTCGATAGGAATCTGGCGTTGGCGGAATGTTGCCAGTGCGTCAAGTATTTCATCCTGGGTTTTGTAACGCTCACGGCTTTGCCAGAATCCCATGGCCCATTTCGGCATGATCTGAGATTTACCGGTAAGTGTGCGGTAACCGCTGATGACATCGTCCATACTGTCGCCATATATGAAGTAGTAGTCGATTTCGTTGCCCATTTCATTGTAGATGGCGAGTTTGTTTTGTTCTTCATCGGCTACCGGGTTTAACGCACGCAGGCCGAGGTAAGACTCTCCACCGTCCGGTTGCCATTCAATGCGCAAGGGCATGCGTTTGCCGGCTTCCAGATCGACGGCGAATTTATAACTGTTCGGGTTCCATGCTGTACGCCAGCGTTCGGGAACGATTAGCTCGCCTCCGAGGTATATTTTTACGTATCCGGCATAGTACAGGTGGAAGCGATACAAACCGCTTTCGTTGGCTGCTATCTCACCGGTATAGGTTACGTTGGCACCCATAAGAGGTAGTTTCCCGGGCAGGTTCTTTGCCGATTTGATATCTTCATAATAGATGCTGCTTTCGGTACGGGTCACAGGCTCCGCGCTTCCCGGTGCCGGGGTGTAGACTGCGGTAAGTCCGCCTTCTTTTCCGTTGGCATCGAATAGCTTGAAGTTCTCGCCCAGTTGTGCATAATCGCGGTCGTCGCCGAAACGGTTCAGGGAGTAGTTGTCCCAAAGGATGCCGTAGTTCTTGGTTGAAACGATAAACGGTATGGACACTTTGGTGTTATATTGGAAGAGGGCTTCGTTCTTTCCTTTGTAATTGAATTCATCGGCCTGGTGCTGTCCCAATCCGTAGAAGGCTTCGTCGTCGGGCGACTCGAATACTTGCCGGGTGGTGTAGCCTTTGGTTTCCTCTACGGTGATCGGGGTGAACGTCTTGCCGCCGCCTTCATTTTCGCGCAGGATGGAGTTGCCGTTGGCATCGGCAAAGATTACTTCTCCGGTACGTCTTTGAACGCTGACTTGCAGGGCGGATGTTTTTAAGATATAGACACTGTCTTTTTCCTCAACAGTGAACGGGGTTTGTTCGCCTGTTTTTGGTATAATGATGAGACTCTGTTCTTTGGAGAAGTTATTCTCGGGAGTGGCAGATACATGGACTATTTTGTCGTTGATGACTTGTAGCCTGACCTTTTTTACGTCTGTTGGCTGTTCTTGTTGTAGACTGACTACGATTCCGTCTTGTGTTTTTTCATAGCCCTGATTGGTGCATGAAAATAAGGGTAGGAATGCCAGCAACCATACACTTGTGCGTTTCATCCTTTTATTTATTTAAGAGTTAATTTTCATTGTTACAAAATTAGGAAGAAGTAGGAAGACCGAGGTGAACTTATGTTGTTAGTTAGGGGTAACAATTGGGTGTTGCTCGGCTGGAATGTTTCCTTTTAGGGGGTGATTTGTTATATGGTCTTGTTTTGCCGGGTATACGCTTTGGATTTATTGCTTTCTGTAGGGTTTTACGTTATTTCAACTATCCACCCCCTGCCCCCGCCAGCGGGGGATAGGCTGCGCTACACAGTGTCTCCGCAAGGTATCCCCTGCTGGCGGGGGCAGGGGGTGGATTTGGCGCAGTATAGAATTAACTCCTTTCCAATCCGTTTACATCCTTTCCATCCCCTTATAGTGTATAGATTTCCTACCGTTCATTTATCCCCCTACGAAACGTCACTTTGCGTTTGCTGCAAACACCGACTTGCGTTTGCTGCAAAGACAACATTGCGTTTGCCGCAAACGCAAAGTGATGTTTGCAGCAAACGCAAAAGCGGCCTCACAGATACCCAGGAGGCCGTTTTTTGAGCGTTTAGTATACATTGTCAGTCTGCCTGCAAAAATACTGGTGTTAAATAAAAGGAAAGACGCCTTTTTAAATCATATCTTTTCTTTATCCTGATATGCCGACGGAAGCACCCCAAATTCCTCCTTGAAGTATTTACTAAAGTATTTCGGACTGTTGAAACCTACCTGATAAGCAATCTCAGAAACATTCTGCTGGCTCTGGCGTAAAAGCTGTGCAGCCCTTTTCAGCCGGATAACACGTATAAACTCAATGGGCGACTTTCCGGTGATGGAAAGCAGTTTCTTATATAAATGTACGCGGCTCATTCCCAACTCACGGCTTAGTTCCTCGACCGAAAGTTCGCAACGGGCAATGTTATCTTCTACATACTGAATCGCTTTTTGTATCAGCTTCTCGTCCAACGAAGTGATGGTTATTTCGCTGGGGTTTACCTCCATCTTTCCGCTAAAGTTCTCCTGCCGTTTCTGCCGGAGTTGCAATAGCTTCTTGATGCGTAAGGAAAGGATCTCAAAGTTGAACGGTTTGGTGATATAATCGTCGGCACCGCTTTCCAACCCTTCCAGCTTCTGTTCTTCGGCAGAGCGGGCGGTGAGTAGGATAAGCGGAATGTGTGAGGTCCGGATATCTGTTTTTACCAACTTGCAAAGCTCAATACCATCAATTTCGGGCATCATTACATCGCTGACGATAATATCCGGTTGCAACGTAGGAATAAGCTCCCAGGCCTTTGCGCCATCCGTGGCCTCTTTTATCTGATAATCGGCTTTCAGACTGTCTTTCATGAAAAGGCGGAAGTCATCGCTGTCGTCTACAATCAAGATAAGAGGAGCCTCACCCGAAGCCTCACCCCAGCCCTCTCCTCTGGATAGGGCCGGGGTGAGGCTCCTGATCGGCAGCGTAACGATGAAAACACTACCGTGGCCAATATTATCGACCACTTTTACTGTACCATCGTGTAACGTAACAAATTCCTTGACCAAATGAAGCCCTACGCCGCTTCCGCCCGACTTGCCACTGTCACTGTGCTGCACCTGATAGAACCGTTCGAAGATCCGTTCCTTATCTTCGTCTTTAATGCCGATTCCCGTATCGGAAATCTTAATTTCCAGTTGTTCCGGTTGGTCATCCGTAGCGGGATGCAAACTCATATACACATCCACCCGTCCGCCTGCATTCGTAAACTTAAAGGCATTGGAAAGCAGATTCATAATGATTTTCCCCATCTTATCTTCGTCGAATACGATAGATAACTCTTTGATTCCGGAGAAGAAAGTTAAATGCACATTCTTTTTCTCCGAGAACTCGATAAACGAGTTGCTGATGTTATGTACAAACTCTACTATATCTCCTTGCGATGGGTTTAGCTGATGCCCTTTGACATCACTCTTACGGAAGTCGAGCAGTTGGTTTACCATATTCAGTAGCCGGATGGCATTACGATGCACCATTTCCAGTTTATGCTTCTGCTCTTTGTCGCCGATAGACTTTATAACATTCTCTAGCGGAGAGATTATTAATGTAAGCGGAGTGCGCAACTCATGGCTGATGTTGGTGAAGAACCGCAACTTCATATCATCAATTTCATGCTTCTGCTGGGCCTCCTGTTCAATCTGTACCAACTGGAACTTACTCCGCTCACTGCGCAAAAGCTGCCACCGGGCAATGAACAATATACCTATAATGATGAGGAAATAGATGACATACGCCCACGGAGAAGACCAGAATGGCGGGCGAATGACGATCTGTAGCTCGGAAGCCTCGTCGTTGCTGAATCCATCGCTATTTGTAGCTTTTACTTTGAGTGTATATTTGCCTGGAGTGAGGTTGGTATAGGTCACCTTGTTGGCATCAGCCGTAAGCCAGTTCGTATTGAATCCCTCCAGCATATATTGATACGTTGTCTTCTCAGGCAATATATAATTCATAGAAGAGAAAGAAATGGAAAATACATTCTGCTTGTATTCAAGTGCAATCTTATCGGTTTGATTTATGGCTTTCGTCAGGATGCGGTTGCCATTATATACCGAATCGATCTTTACATCTTCATTGAATAATTGAAGACCGGTAAATGTAACTCTGGGCACATTGTCGTTGTACTTCAGGCTTTCCGGGTTGAAAGAACTAAGCCCATGAAGCCCCCCGGCTATGATTTCGCCACGGAAGGTTTTGATAATCGAGCGCAGGTTAAACTCCTGCTCCTGTAAGCCGTCAAGCTCGTCATAATGATAAGGCGTATACGTATATATACCGTTTTTAGGATCTACATTGACAACAATATTGACGATCTCTTTCGGAGTAGTAATCCATATGTTTTTATTGTTGTCCTCCACAATAGCATAGGTCACTTTGTTGCTGAGGCCAGATTCATTATGGAAGGTAACGATTTCATCTTTTTTCCTGTCGTAAACGTTGATCCCCTCCTGTGTTGCCAGCCATAATAACCCCCGGCTGTCTTCGTATATCTGGTTTATATTCAGGTTAGAAAATGACGTGGTTCCCTTTTTATTCCCTTGCCATTTCTCGAACTTTCCGGTGGTTGGAGTAAAAACAGTAAGCCCCGTAGCGGTACTCATATATAGCTTTTTGTCCTTGCCGATGCAGATGGATGAGATATTGTCCGTTGCAAATTCGGTATCCGGCTCTGCATAAGATGTAAACACGCCGGTTTGTGGATCTAACTTTTGCAGTCCCTTTCCTAATGTACCTATCCATATATGCCCATTATCTCCTTCGGCCAGCGCCCAAACGTGGTTGTTGGAGAGTGAATTCGGGTTATTGGGATTGTGTTGGTAATTGATGATGTTATCTCCATCAATCACATTCAGTCCACCTTTAAATGTCCCTGCCCATATCTTTCCATCTTTGGTAGCCAGCATAGATACGATGGTGTTGTAGGATAATGAGTTCTTATTGGAACTATGTTGATAGATTTTCTGTTTTCCGGTTTCCCGGTTCAGACATAAAATGCCGCTGCTGTTGGTTCCGAACCACAGATTGCCCAGTTTGTCTTGTACAATGACATTCACATCGGCGGTAAAGTTCTTAATGTGTCCGAAGTCCGGTAGCAGGTCGGATTTGAATTTAAAGATACTCTCGCTATAAAAAGATATGCCTCTTTTATATGTGCCCACCCACGTATCGCCATTCTCATCGCAATATAAACAAATAATGCTGTTGTGTTGAAGGCTTCTGCAATCAAGCGGGTCATTGACAATGTGACTGATGGTGTGCAACTCTTTATTAATGATATTGACTCCTCCGTGGTCGGTAGCTATCCATATTTGCCCCTTATTGTCTTGCTTAACGTCGCAAACAATATCATGAGATAACACATAATGCGAATCATATTGTGTACTGCAATGTTCCCATCTGTTTTCTTGGGTATAGTATATCCATAGCCCGGCCTGATCCTTGGCATACACCCAATAGTCGCCCTGGGCATCGACGAACATCGAATATTCGGGAAACAGCTTTCCGGGATTCTTCAATAGATCCCGGTTGCGATGCGATACCTGGTTGGAGTTGGGGTCAAGGTATTCGATCAGCCCACTTTCATACAGATAAATAATGCCGTTTCTATCTTCCGTAATGCAACGCACGTTTTGATTGGAAAGTCCATTGGCTTCGTCTACCGGGTAAAATAGTAGTTTCCGGGTGGCTACGTTGTATTGATACGTACCTACAGCATTGGTATGACACCAGATGTTTTTCTTTTTATCTATATAAATAAGATGGGGTCCGTGTTTTATGCCGTAAATAGAAGAAAGTCGTTCTTCTGCGGGTTGAAATGTTTCTTTCTGCGGGTCGTAGTACGTGTAGGTTAACGCTCTGGCATGTATCCAGAGTCCACCGCCGGCATCTTCCTGTACGTTATCAACAAAATTGTCTATCAATGAGCTGGACGATTGGTTATCTCGCTTAAAGACTTTAAAGTTGTAGCCATCATATCTGTTGAGGCCCGAAGCGGTTGAGATCCATATAAAGCCACGCGAGTCTTTGAATATGTGGTTTACCTGACTGTGCGATAATCCCTCTTTAATACCCAGATGTTTAAAGCTAATATTGTCGGTAGCGAATAAATATGTAAGCTTACAGATGCATATCAGCATCAGTATGAAATGTTTCATGAGTATAGATATTGGTGATTAACGAGTACAATATTCGTAAAAAAAAACGGGATTATCAACGCCCTTAACATTTAACACCCCTATTGATAACATTTCCCGGCAAATGATAACCGATACATCTACTCCGTATAACATTTTTAGATAACCGACTTATAGATTATCTCTACTTTTGCTTATGGTTATTAAGGCCAAAACAAACTAATATATAAACCTTTAAATTACGTACAATGGGAAAGACACTTTCTAGAAAATGCATAAGCTATCGTTTATGCAGTATGTCATTGCTCGTGCTTTTGCTGTTACCGGCTATTGCATTAAGGGCAAACCCCTCTCAAGACAAATCCATATCGGGTATTGTAACTTCGGCAGCGGATGGTGAACCGTTGATTGGTGTTAGTGTCCTGGTAAAAGGAACCACCATCGGAACAATCACCGACTTTGATGGCAATTATTCGATAAATGCATCTAACGGACAGACCATCGTCTTTTCGTACATCGGATATAAACCACAAGAAATTGCTATTACAAACCAGACTACATTAAATGTACGCCTGGCAGAAGATAGCGAAGTTCTTGATGAAGTGGTGGTAGTGGGCTACGGTGTACAGAAAAAGAAGCTGGTAACCGGTGCTACAGTTCAGGTGAAAGGTGATAACATAGCCAAACTGAATACAACAAACCCTTTGCAGGCTATGCAGGGACAGACTCCCGGGGTAAGCATTGCCTCTACTTCCGGTCAGCCCGGTAGTGGAATGAAAGTGAGCATTCGTGGTTTGGGAACGGTAGGAAATGCCAGTCCGCTCTATCTCATTGATGGTGTGGGTGGTGATATCTCTACATTGAACCCTGCCGATATTGAGAGTATCGACGTATTGAAAGATGCGGCTTCGGCTGCGATCTATGGTGCGCAGGCTGCCAATGGGGTAGTGCTTATTACCACAAAAAGCGGTAAAGAAGGTAAAGCACAAGTCAGCTTCGATGCTTATTATGGAGTGCAGAATGTAGCCCGTAAAGCAAAAATGCTCAATGCACAACAGTACATGACGATCATGGACGAACAAGCGTTGAATAGTGGTAATGCAGCTTACAACTGGGGCAGTTACAAATCTATTTATGATGCCAACGGTGATGTTTACAACACCGACTGGGTGGATGCCATGTTCGAAGATAACGCTACGACAGAGAGCTATACGCTGGGTATTACCGGTGGGTCGGCTACTTCTACTTATGCCATCTCGTTAGGCTATATAAATCAGGAAGGTATCGTAGGTGGCTCTGATGTCTCTAACTATGAACGCTATAACTTCCGTGTCAATTCCGAACATAAACTATTCAACAACTTTCTGAAAGTAGGCGAACAAGTGAGCTTCGTTTATAAGAAGAACAACGGTATCAGTGTGGGTAATCAATATAACAATACGTTGAGAAGCGCTTTCGGGACATCGCCTATTGCTCCTATCTATAGCGACAATAATGTTTACGATTCCCCATACAACGATACAACCAACAGCGATTGGTATAATGGTGACGGCAACCCTTACGGCCAGATGATGACCAACACCAACAACGAAAACAAAGCGGCTACATTCACAGGCAACCTGTATGCTGAGATTGAACCGGTTAAAAACCTTAAACTACGCACCGTATTTGGCGCGGTTTATAACTCAAGCGAATACCGTAGTTTCACTCCGCTTTATCGTTTCAGTGTTTACACCTATAACGATACACGTACAAGTGTATCTCAGAATATGAACCACGGGCTGGGCATGACCTGGACCAACACAGCATCTTACGACTGGACCATGAAAGACCATGCTTTCAATGCCTTGTTGGGTATGGAGGCTTACCGCTACGAAGGTACTTACCTGGGAGCCGGCAATGGTGGATTGAAAGAAGGCTTTGACAGCTGGGAATATGCATACATTAATAATGGTACAGCCTCTTCCAGCACCGAAGGTTTAAGTGCAAACGGCAATCCGCACGATGAAAGCCGGAGTGTTTCTTACTTCGGCCGTTTAGGTTGGAACTGGAAAGAAACGTATATGGTGAATGCAACATTGCGTGCCGATGGTTCTTCCCGTTTTGCCAGTGGCAATCGTTTCGGTTACTTCCCATCCATTTCAGCCGGTTGGACGATTACCAACGAAAAGTTTATGGAAAAGACACAAGCGTGGCTCGACTTCCTGAAACTTCGTATCAGTTGGGGACAGGTGGGTAATCAAAGTATTGATCCTTATCAATATCTGGCTCCGATGAAAAGTACAAATACACACTATCTGTTTGGTAGTGGCTATGGAGATGCCGATGCAGCCAGTCAGCTGGCAAGCAATTGGGGGGCATATCCAAGCCGCCTAGCCAACGAAAATGTAACGTGGGAAACCTCCGAACAAACCAACATCGGTATAGATGCCCGCTTCCTCAACGGTCGTTTGGGTGCGAATTTCGATTTCTACATCAAAGAAACCAAAGACTGGCTAGTACAAGCACCTATCCTGGCTACAGTTGGTGCGGGAGCACCTTATATAAATGGTGGTAGCGTGAAGAATACCGGTGTTGAACTGGCACTGACCTGGAACGATTGGATTGGTAAGGATTTTAGCTATAATATCGGACTGAATGGTGCTTATAATAAGAATAAGGTAGGAAACATCCCAACGGAAGATGGTATTATTCATGGATCAACCAACCAGCTATATGATAATACACCTGAGTTTTATCGGGCAGAGAATGGCAAGCCTATCGGATACTTCTGGGGATACAAAACAGCGGGCATCTTCCAGAATACAAAGGAAATAACCAATTGGATTTCTGCCGGTAACGGCGTACTCCAAAGCGATGTACAGCCCGGTGATGTGAAATTCGTTGACGTAAATCAAGATGGTGTAATCGACGATAACGACAAGGTGAACTTGGGCAATGGTATGCCCGACTTTACTTTCGGGTTCAACATTGGTTTCAACTACAAAGGTTTCGATTTCTCTGTTCTGGCAAATGGTGCGGCAGGTCAACAGATTGTACAATCCTATCGCGGACATACCAATAAGTATGCTAATTATACCACTGCCATTCTTGATCGTTGGACAGGCGAAGGAACAAGCAACAAGATGCCTCGTGTAACAGACCAGAATATCAACTGGCAATTCTCGGATCTTTATGTGCAGGATGCCGACTATCTGCGTATCAGTAATATCACTATTGGTTACGATTTCTCCAGATTAATTAAAACCAAAATATTCAGTCAGGCTCGTGTGTATGCTCAGGTGCAAAATGCATTTACGTTTACCAAGTATGATGGCATGGACCCCGAAATCGGCTACGGTCCGGAGGGTGACAATGGACAAGGTTGGGCTTCGGGTATTGATGTGGGTTACTACCCCCGTCCACGTACTGTCCTTTTTGGTGTGAATCTTAAGTTTTAAGCGACAAGATGTCGCAGCCGATTTTTACTTAGTAAAACAATATAAAAATGAATAAGATAAAATACAATATATTAGTAGCAGGTGCCCTTTGCTTGACGCTGGGTATAACTTCCTGCACGGACAGCTTTCTGGATGTAAGTTCCAAAACAGAGTCTACTACAGGTACTTCTTATAAGAACGAGAGTGATGTGTGGCGTGCTTTGATTGGTTGTTATGACGGATGGCGCCAAACCTCTTCGGCTATGGGAACAGGCTTTTACCTGGGTTCTGAAACCATGAGTTACGAATGCTTCGGTGCAACCGGCAATGGCGACGGACGGGGGTATCAGGCGATTGACCGCTTCGATATCTCACAATCGCCCGCCGATCTTAACTTATACGAAAGCGATTGGAAGAACTACTACGCAGGTGTTTACCGTTGCAATGAATTGATCTCCCGCGAAGAGCAGATTGAGTGGAAAGAAACCAACAGCAAGCGCGGAACCTATATGGGCGAATGTCGCGCTATCCGTGCACTGCTTTATTTTGATATGGTTCGCTTGTGGGGCAACATCCCATTGTTTGACGAACCGGTGAATGAGAACCGTCCGCAAGTAGACGCATCGGAGGTGTTTGCACTAATCTTCGCCGATTTGAAATATGCTATGGAGAACATTCCTGCCGATGCTTATCCTAAAGCAAATGCGGCGAGCAATGACGGACACATTACAAAGTATGCTGCTGAGGCTCTTTTCGCGCGTGCGTACCTTTATTATACAGGTTATTACGGAACAGAACCCGCAGGTGCTACGAAAGCAGAGGCTTTGGCTGCCGTAGAAGATGTCATCTCTTCCAGCGAATACAGTCTGATAAGCGAGTTTAAGAACTTGTGGCCTGCCGCTTCGGGTGGTGTTGCCGAAATCGGTGATATGGAGAAACTCTATGGAACCTACGCCGGCGATGGTAATAGTGAAACAGTTCTTGCCATGAAGTTTACCAGCTCACAAGATTATAACGGAAACAACGATGGTAATCGTTGGCAGGTGATGGTGGGTATGCGTTCGCTCAATGCTGCTCCTTATGGAAAAGGTTGGGGCGGACTGACTGTTAACCCTGCATTTGTAGATGAATATAAGAATGGAGATACGCGTCTCAGTGCTTCTGTTATTGACCTGGCAGGCGAAGGTATTACTTCATTGTCCGATTACGAAGCCAGCTACAAAGACCAACGCGAATACACGGGTTATGCCGTGAAGAAATATGCTCCGTTGTGCTTTGCCGATGGAACCTCCGCATCAAAAGAAGATGGTTCGGGCGATTTCCAGATAGCCAATCACCAGGATTATGTGATTATCCGTTATGCTGATGTGTTGCTAATGGCAGCCGAATTGGGTAGTCCTAAGGCACAAACTTACTTCGATGAAGTTCGCAAACGTGCTTATACTTCGGGAACTACGCTCTCTTCCGGCTACTCACAGCTTAATGCTACGAAAGAAAATATTATGCAGGAACGCCGTTTGGAGTTTGCGTTCGAAAGCATCAACTATTGGGATTTACTTCGTCAGGGAGTAGACTATGCTGCCGGAAAACTGGCACTCGAGGCCTCAGTTCATAGCGGTGGTAATCCGGATGTGATAAGGATAGCTGCTGAGCGTGTTCGTGCTACGAAAGGGCTTAGTCAGATTCCTTACAACCAGATAACGCTGGCTAATGGTACACTGAAGCAAAATGCCGGTTGGTAATCGTATAACAATTAATGCTGAAAAGATTATGAAATTAAAATCTTATATATATTCATTTATTGCAAGCGCAGTCATTCTTTTCTCTGCTTGCACACCCGAGGATCATGATTTGGGTGCAAAGACCTATGTATCTGACGACTTGGTGCAAGGCATAGCTTTCAAGGTTACTCCTGACGCTGAAGACCCTAATACCATACATCTTCAATCGCTTATAACAGAGGGTGTGACTCCTCTTTGGGAAACCCCACAAGGACGTTCACAGGATGCTACAATGACCATTGAGTTGCCTTTTGCAGGCGATTATGAAGTGACTTTTGGTGTGATGACCCAGGCTGGTCCGGTTTATGGTCCGGCGTATAAGTTTACGGTGTCCTCGAACAACTTCAATATGCTCAGCAATGAGATCTGGAGTAATCTTGCCGGTGGTGTAGGCAAAACACGCAAATGGATACCGATGGACGGCAATTACGGTATTGGTAAATGTACCGGCCCGGTGATGTATATGAGTCCGACCGATGTGAAGAATGATGGCTCAAATATTTCCGATCTGGTGTTTGGTGGCGATAACTGGTCACCCAACTGGGACCCCGGTTTCCAATCCTGGTTGATTCCGGCCGATGATCCTTACATGAGTTCGTATATGACCTTCGGCCTCGATGCTGCCAATGGATGTACAGCCGAAGTATTCCGCAACGATGCGAGTGGCGGTACCCGGATGAACGGAAAGTTCAATTTGAACCTCTCGGACCCTAAACGTCCTACAATAACATTTGATGGTTGTTACTCTTTGCATAACGCAGCTTTCGATGAAGTTTGCGATAATTATACGATCAATCTGAAAATCATCGAACTGACTCCTTATCTGCTTCAGATTGCTACCATGCGTACCAACAGTGAAGGTCCCTGGTGGTTGGTTTGGAATTTCATTTCCGAAGAAGCTCAACAAGACCCTTCTTTGATACCTACCGATGACCCGGGCTTGCTTCCAACTGTTCCGGTGCAGGAACCCGAGTACGCAAATCTGAGTGAATCGCTCTTTACCATTGCCGGTCCGAATGCCACATATATTGCTACGGCTACTACATTCCTTCTAAATGAAGATGCTCCTTACGATTGGATGTGGTGGAACGGTGCAACAGGCGCATGGGAATCGAATGGTTTCGAAGGTGCCGGAGATTACACTGCCAACTGGACTCCCGCATTTGCCGATGCCGGTGACTTCTCGATGAATCTTTCTACAACAGGTACTGCCGGAACGTATTCCTGCGAATTGGAAACTGTTGATGGAGGTACAGCTACCACGTTTACCATCGTGGGCAATAAACTGGTATTTGCCGATGAGATTTCTTTGCTCACTGCATCCAATGATTTTACGACTGTTGACATCCGCGGCAAGGAATTTACCGTGATGGCTTGTTCGCCGGATGATAGTCAGGTGGTATTGGGTATTCCGGCCGGAACAGATGGAGCAGGTACGGTGAACCGTTATCTGTGTGCCAATCTGACGATTAAACCGATTACGTCCGAATCCGGACCTACGGTGATTGCGGTAAATAATGAAAAGCTGAATTGCTATGTGGAGGCAAGTAAGTTCTTCCGGATTGAAATGTATAATCCGTGGGGTGATAAAGATTGGCCTATTGATATCTCTAAGGTGAAATTGAGAAAAGAACAGAAGTTGACTGTCAAGTTTAATGTTAATGGAATAACATGGAATGACGGTGCAGACCCTAAAGCGGCAATCTGTCATAATATAGGTGATGGTCTTTGGGAACCGGCTTGTTTTACCGATGCTGCGGCTGTGAGCCTGAATAAGAGTGGTGAAACCACCGTGACGTTTACTAATACTACAGGTGCTACCGCGAATTTTGCTACTGCACCAAGTTGTTTAACCATCGCCGTACAGATTGATGGTTTGGTTTCGGCTCCTTTGCTTGACGGTGTGCTCGATCCTTCGGCAGTTACGGTTGAAGTCACTTCAATGACCATTGAATAATCACCTTAAAGAATATAGTATATGAAAACAAAAATATATTTAGGAATTATATCACTCATCATGGGGCTTTCATTAGCCTCATGCGACGACGATAACGACTATGCGATTGCTACTACACCTATCCTCAATGATTCGTCTGTAGTCACAGGCCCGTCGGATGTTACGGCTACTACGGCTGTTCTGCATGGAACTGTAGCCGATTTGGGCAACATGGCTTCCGGTGCTTATGCCGTGGGTTTCTTTTATGGTTCAACGCAAGAAAATCTGGCCGAGAGTGTAACGGCTACATTTGATGACGGTGCATTCTCTGCAACGCTTACCAGTTTGCAAAATAATTCTACCCTTTACTATCAGGCATTTGTATGTTTGCAAAGCAAGGTGTACTATAAAGGAGAAGTCAAGAGTCTGGTTACGACCAATGCCAAGGTAACTACTAAGCCGGCAACAGGAGTAGATTATGCTTCTGCAACACTTGGCGGGACATTGGCCGACTATCCGGCTGATGCCACATGTGGTATCGTGATCTCTACTTCGGCCGATGTAGAAAGTGTTCGTGATGGTTTAATCGTTAAGAGTTCAAACTTATCCGGTGACTTTACACTTGAACGTGCCGGTTTGCTACCCAATACACAGTATTATTATGCCGCTTACCTGGATCTGGGCAATGGCGTACTTTATGGCGATGTGAAGAACTTTACTACCGGTACATACGACTTCGATCTTGATAATGACCTTGTTGACCTGGGGCTATCAGTTAAGTGGGCGCGCTTCAATGTAGGTGCTAAAAACGAGACTGGCCTGGGTGGTCTTTTCGGCTTTGGCGATCTTACCGGCTGCAATAACAGTATCAATCCGGAAGATTATGCCTCGGCCGATGTTTACCGTACCGCTTCCGACCTGGCTTTCCAGGCTTTTCAGGGTCGCGCCACAATGCCTACGGTAGCCGACTTTGAGGAACTCTTCTCGCTCTGTACAAAGGAATGGATTGAAATGGATGGCGTGACGGGATACAAACTTACCGGCCCTAACGGTAACTCCATCTTCCTGCCTGCTGCCGGATCGCGCATTGGTAACGATGTGACCAATGAAGGTACTGAGGGGTATTATCTGACCGGTGCGATAAATCCATCGAACCCACAGTTTGCTATCAGCTATCAATTCAATGCGGGTGTTGATACTAAAACTACCGCAGCAGTATATCAGGCAATGGCTGTACGTGCTGTTTCTACAGCAAAGAATGTGCGGTTCGACCGTTCGTTGCTTTATGGAAAGTGGTATATTGATAATGGTCAGGATGGTGAGCAACATGTATTCGAAGGACCATTCACCCAATGGGGATATACGGACAACTGGGCTACGGTATCTAACGGCCAGCCTAATATCGAACAGCAGATTCATTGGGAAATGGGTACGGGTAATGGCTGGATTGGTTATACCTACGGTGTTGACTACGGCTATATGGAGTTCCTTGAAAACGGAACCGTAAACATTCACCGCCTGACGGACGATGGAGCAGCCACCGACGAAACCGGCACATATATTATCGACGAAGTGAATAAGGTAATTGATATTGATATCAATGTGCTTTGTGCTAATACCTGGGTAGCTGTGAAGAGCGGTAAACTGAACATTCTGTCTCTGACAAGCGACGGTCTGCAAATTGCTCTTCCTAATAATGATGATTATGCTTACTCTGTCAATTATTATAGTGAGCGTAAGGCCGAAGCCGATGCTAAGATTCCGGTATCATTGCTTTGCGTGGGTGCCGACTGGAATGGTACCTGGGGAGAAGTTGTTAGCCGGATAGCACCTGCTGAACTGGCTGGTCAGCATACCTTTACGTATGAAGGTGCGTGCAACGCAGCGATGGTGTTCACCCTTGATTTTCAGACTTTGTTAACGAAGTTCCCTAACGCTTCCGTACGTATTGATGAGATGAAGTGTGACGGTAATGCCATTACTTTCAACGCTAATTACTTCTTCTATGGAGATATTGAAAACAACGGCAACTACCGTATCGAATTGTTTAATATCTGGGGTAAGGGTGCAGTTGATGGTAATGTGTTGAATAGTCCTTTCAGCGACCTGCAAAATGTGTCGTCCGATCCGGCTTTTAATTTCAGTAGCAAGCTCGAAATGACTTATACGATCTTTACCGATGGTAGTAATTAATAAAAAGACATGATGAAAGATATGATTAAGCTATTTAAAAACCGTCTGGTGCTGGCGGCCTTGTCGCTTCTTTGCCTGACAACCACAACAGCCTGTTCGGACGATGATGATCCGGCGACTCCGGCAATCACCATTGCCAATCCGGAGATGAGCTTTCCTAAAACAGGAGGAACGGATATACTTTATATTAAATCCAATGTAGCATTGGGTGTAACAAGTGATAATGAAAGCTGGTGCCACGTGGTGCCAGCTACTTCCGAGTCGGCAACCATGTATAAATTTACCGTTACGGTAGATCCAAGTACGGATACGAACGAACGTTCGACTACGCTGACTGTGAAAGCCGGCGATATAACAGAAACCGTTCGTGTGAAACAATCGGCTATGGATGGTTTAATTGTGGAACAAAAGACATTTAATGATGTATCCGGCGAAGGTGCCAACATCCAGGTGAAACTGACAACGAACGGACAGGTTACCGTTACCAGCAACAACAACTGGATAACCAGAGTTGACACTCGTGCCATGCAGGAGCAAACGCTGACCTTCAAAGTGGCTGCTAATTATGGCGAAGCCCGTTCGGGAAGTATCAGCTTCACTGTGGGCGATTTGACGGAAACCGTAACCATCAACCAGCTCGCCCTGAATCTTCCGAACATCGGAATGGATAGTGATGCTTTGACTTTGGCTGCTAAAATCTACGCCGGCTGGAATGTTGGAAATACGCTCGAAGCTATGGGCGGCGAAACGGGTTGGGGCAATCCTAAGGTTACTGAGGATTATATCAAGAGTATAAAAGCGCTTGGCTTCAATGCCATCCGTATTCCATGTGCATGGGATCAGTATATTGAAGATGCAGCAACTTATAAGGTGAAAGCCAGCTGGTTGGATCGTGTAAACGAAGTAGTGGGCTATTGTGTTGCCAACGATATGTATGCCATTGTCAATATTCACTGGGATGGCGGTTGGCTGGAAGAAAACTGTACGCCCGACAAACAAGTGGAGAACAACAAGAAACAAGCGGCATTGTGGACACAGATTGCCGGCAGGTTAAACTATTACGATGAGCACTTACTTTTTGCCGGCTGTAATGAACCGAATGTGGAAAATGCCGAGCAGATGGCGGTATTGCGAACTTATGAACAAACATTTATTGATGCCGTACGTGCCACGGGAGGAAATAATGCTGTGCGTAACCTGATCGTTCAGGGACCCAGTACGGATATCGAAAAAACAAACAATCTGTTTGGTACTATGCCGACCGACGTTGTAGCCAACCGTTTGATGGTAGAGGTACATTATTACAACCCCTGGACGTTCTGCGGAATGGAGCAAGATGAAACCTGGGGCAGAATGGCTTATTTCTGGGGAGATTATAAAGTGGATGGTTCGGACCGCAACGCTACGTTTGGCGATGAGGCTGAGATGAAGTCCTTGTTTACCCGGATGAAGACTCAGTTTGTAGATAAAGGTATTCCTGTTATTCTGGGTGAGTATGGCGCTATTACGCATCACACCGGATTGGGTGATCTTCAGGAAGCCCATGATAAGTCGCGCAGCCATTATGACGAAACTGTAACACGCGAAGCTAAGAATCATGGGTTGGTTCCTTTCTATTGGGAAACAGGCCGGGTGATTAATCGCAATACAGGTGCGATAAGAGATAATTATGCCATAGACGGTATTACGAAAGGGGCGCGAGCAGGGACGTATCCTTTCTAAAACATCAACGCTTTTTCTTTTTTGCGTTGGACTTCTTGTGCAAAAGTCCAACGCAAACACCTCAAAAGTCCAACGCAAAAATCTTTTTCCGTTGGACTTTTGAGGCGTTTGCGTTGAGCTTTTGAGGTGTTTGCGTTGGACTCAGTGTGAAGTGTCACACCATTGTCTTCTTTGCGTAATCAAAACATCATTCGCGTGCAATTCGACTGTAATGCATATTGCTTTATTTTGCGGCTGAAAGATCACAGTGAAAATTAAATCATTTGAATATGCAAAAGCTAAAAAAACTAATCATTGTTTGTTTAATCCTACTGCCACTGGGTGTAAACGCGCAGGTTGCAGACAGTTTGTCGAGAGTCGTAAAAATGGAAGGCGCAGTGAACTTCCGGGATATCGGCGGATATAAAACCAAAGACGGCAGAGAGGTAATCAAGAACCGTATTTACCGTGCAGCAGATATCAGTCGGCTGACAGATCGAGATATGGAAAAGCTAGCGGAACGACGCATTTATACGGTAATTGATTTCCGCGGAAAGAAAGAATCGGCTATGGCGCCCGACCGCTTGTTGCCGGGTACAGACTACACTCTTTGCCCTGCCGGAAGCGATAATCTTCCAAGTACAAAAGACCTGGCAGAAATGCTTAAAGATGAGAACTTCCTACTCTCCATGTATGGAGCACCCAGCATGCAACATTACGGTAGCCGTTACAAACCGATGTTTCAGAAATTGTTATCCCTGTCCGATTCGGATGCGCTGATGTATCACTGCACCGGTGGGCGCGACCGTACAGGCATGGCTACTGCTTTGATCCTCTACACCTTACAAGTACCTATGGATATTATCGAAGCCGATTACGTGGCGTCCAATATCTACCTGGCTCCCGCCAATAAAAATATGTATAAGTCCATGATCGAACTGTCCGGCCTGTCCGAAGAAGAAATTACGGAACGCATGAAACTTCGTCCCGAACTCCTTCAAAACTTCTTTGCCGCCATAAAAGAGAGCTATGGAAGCGTAGAGAACTTCATGGAAAAAGAACTCGGCGTCGGTGCCGGCGAACGAGCGTTCCTGATACGGAAATTCACTAAATAAACTTACCCGATACATGAAACGATTTAACCTGTTTGAGAGGTCCGTCCGACTTCTCCTGCTACCCTTGTGCCTTCTTGCCGGGGCTGCCAATGCACAGATGATTAAAGGAACCGTTATATGCGAAGACGGCCCCCTGCCCGGCGTAACCGTTTATCTGGAAACACTAAAACAAGGAACCGCAACCGACCTGGATGGGAACTTCTCCATTCAAACCAAAGCAGAAGGTACCCAAACCCTGAGAATATCTTACATCGGATACCAGGACAAGATGGTCGACATAAAACTACAAAAAGGCATCAACGACCTCGGCATTATTTCCCTGCAAACAGACGAGCTGATGCTCGGCGAGGTGGTGGTCAGTGGTACAATGGCGCCATCGCAGGCCAAAGCCTATAACATTAAAAAGACCTCTATGGCGCTACTCGACATCGTTGCTTCCGATGCCGTCGGAAAGCTTCCCGACCGGAATGCTGCTGAGGCTGTACAGCGCATACAGGGTGTTGCCGTAGCCCGTTATCACGGCGAGGCTGATCAGGCCACCGTTCGCGGTACACCTTTTGCCTGGACGTCTACACTGTTCAATGGAAGCCGGCTACCCAGTTCCAATGTGATGGGAAACCGTTCTTCGGTGCTCGATGCCGTTCCTTCCGAACTCATCCAGTATGTACAGGTGGCCAAAGCACTGACGCCCGACTGGGAAGGCGATGCCATTGGTGGTTCTGTGAACTTCATTACCCGTACCGCCCCGATGAGCCGCAAGCTAGGTGTCAGTCTGGCAGGAGGATATAATGCCTTTTCGGAAAACGGAACTTATAACGGCTCTATCGTCTATGGTGACCGCTTTTTCAATGATAAACTAGGCATCATCCTCGTCGGTGCCATTTGGGACAGGCAGTGGGGTTCGGATAGTTACGACGTGAAATACAATACCGCACTCGAAGACCCGGATCAACGAAATTCCATCAACACCGTGATGCTGAAACGCTATATGGGTAAACGCCAGACCTATGGCGTAAATCTGGGGTTGGAATATAAATTCAACAACAATCATAAAGTTACCTTCCGCGGACTGTACGATAAGTTTAATGACATCCGTCCCGTGTATGAATCCTACGTTGATTACAATAAGTCATGCTATCAGTATAACTACCGGTATTCGCACTACCAGACCGTGCTCAGTGGTGGAGAATTGGGTGGTGAGCACCAGCTATCTTCTATGGTCAATGTAGATTGGTCGGTAAGCGATTATACTTCGGACTATTTCCTCGATACCCCCAAAGGTTCCGACCGGAAAGGGCTGCCTATCGCCACCTTCCGCCAATCTATAAAAGGAGGATTTAATAATCTTTCCAGTGACGGACTGCGTTACTGGGGATTCGATTCTCCCAACGGAGTAGGAGGAAACCCACTTGAATTCAATGCCGGATTACAGGACCCGACCGAGGTGATGGATGCTGATAAATTAACCTTGCGACAACTCGTCATTTCCCAACTCGATACCAAAGAACATGACCGCACCTTCCAACTGAATGTAAAGGTGGAGCCTACTTCTAAAATCAAACTGAAAGCCGGTGGTAAATACCGTACAAAGGCAAGAAGAAGTGCCTTCGGGTCCAATTTTGTATATCTTCCCGGTGCGGCTCTGGGCATTCCGGGTTCTCCCGATCTGGTTACTTTAGGTAGCATGCAAACCGAGAGTTTCCCTATGGGGCACGGTTATTTTACAGAGATGAAGGGGCAGTACGATCAGTATATCATGGACCCACTGACCAAGGATCAGTTATTCAATCTTTACTCTTCTGAGTTCCTTGAAACAAATGGCTTCAAAGACTATACCTCTGCTGCCAACGAAACCAATCTATATAAAGCAGACGAGAATGTGATTGCCGCCTATGTTATGGGAGAGTTTGAACTAACCAGCCGCCTGCGGCTTGTCGGGGGATTCCGTAACGAATACACCAAAACCACATTGAAAGGTTCGCAGGCCGTTGTTTCAGGTACAACGGAGATCACCCCGGTGAAACTAACCAACAATTACAATGCATTCTTACCGATGGTACATCTGAAATACGAATTGAACGACAAAACAAATCTACGTGCTGCTTATACCCGCACTTTTGTCCGTCCAAACTTTGGTGACATGACTCCCGGACAATCCATAGACCAGACGCAGAACCCTATCGTCCTCAGTAAAGGAAACCAGGACCTGAAACCTACCTTCGCCAATAACTTCGACCTGATGGGTGAATATTATTTTGATAATGTCGGTCTTATTTCCGGTGGATTCTTCTATAAAGACATTCAGGATGTGATCTTTAAGGATATCAGCTATTATACCGAAGGAGGCAAAGACTATGTACTGACACAATCCAAGAACCTGAAAAGCGCCCGCCTCTTTGGACTTGAAGCCGGAATCAATAAACGTTTCGATTTTCTTCCGGGTTTCCTGAGTGGCTTTGGAGTAGAGGTGAACTACACCTTTATAGATAGTGAAGTGAAAGTTCCCCGCCAGGTGGGTAGTGGGGCGTCGGCTACGATTGTTAATGACAAAAGCAGCTTGCCCGACCAGTCCAAACACATGGCCAACATCATTCTCTTCTACGAAAAAGACCGCCTCATGGTACGGTTGGCGGGTAACTATCGCGGCAAATCCATTAATACCATTAATCAACAACTCGGTCCCGACTTTTACACCTGGACGGATAAGAACTTTACCCTCGATGCTTCCGCAACCTTCGACATGGCCAAAGGCTTGAAAGTATTTGCCGAAGTCAATAATCTCACAGATGAACCCCTGAAGCAATATATGGGTGATAGTCGCCGGCTCACCAACGTGGAGTGGTATGGTGTCCGCGGGCAAATTGGCCTTCGCTGGGACATCTTTAAGTAATTCTAATTGAACAGAACTAAACTCAAAACCAATGAAATTAAAGAAACAAATCATATTCCTTTTGCTGGGACTTGTTACGCTGTTTGTATTTGCGCAGGAAAACACCAAGGTATATTATATAGATGGACTATACTATGCCGATAAGCAACAGAAGGAAATCTATACCGGAGATTATAAAGAGTATTATCCCAACGGAACCCTGAAAATGGAAATCTTTATCCGTAAGGGAAAACCCGAAGGAACCTACGTCATTTACTTCCCCACCGGAAAAATACAGGAAATACGTTCCTACAAAGGCGGGCTCTTTCACGGAACTTGGCGCACGTATTCCGAAAGTGGAATGATGCTTTCGCATGCCGAATACGAGAATGACAAAAAAGACGGTGAATGGATTATCTGGAGTGAAAAAGGGGTGAAACTGTACGAAATGCACTACAACAAAGGCAAGCGTATAGGCGTATGGAAGATGTGGGACGAAGACGGACACCTTATCTCAGAGAAACCCTATTAGTTTACAAGGATGTAAAATCACTGTACTTACATTGTAATATCAAGATCCGATATTTGCAGTATAGAAAAACAAACCACACATTAATTTAAAAGAATATGAAAAAGATTGCATTATTGTTTGCTCTGACCTTTGTTGTTTTCTGTAGTCTTAATGCTACCAATAACAACGATAAAGAGAACTCGTCTAAAGCCTCAACAGAAAACACTTCCGCTGTTTACCAACTGAGCGGTACGGTGTATGATCCGAATGACAATGAAGTATTATCCGGTGCCAGTATTACGGTAGATGGCAAGAAGTATTATTCCGACTTATCCGGAAACTTCAACATTCCGCAACTAACAAAGGGGAAGCATCTTATTTCCGTAGACTTTATCTCTTATCAGTCCCAGACCATGGAAATTGATCTGAAAAAAGATGAGGATATGAGAATTGCAATAAAGCAACTCTAAAAATTAAACTAGCTTCCTATATTCAGAAAAACCGCGTATCTTATTGCTTATAACAGCAACTTGATGCGCGGTTCCCTGATAAAACATCTGAGTACAAATGCTTATTCTTTATTCTTTTCTTCGGCTAATGGCAACCCGTCCTGAAACTTCATAGAGGCATGTGCTCCATTGCAGAATGGTTTGTTGTCTGATGCTCCGCAACGGCACAGCGTCACACGATTTCTAGTTTCGTAACTTTTGCCGTTAGCACTTTCAATGCGTATGCCGCCTTTCACCCAAAGCGGTCCGCTGACTTTAATGCCCGGATCTTCCAATACGCTGATGGATGGTTCGAATGGAGGTTCGTAGACTTCCTTCTTTTCTTTATCATAAAGCACCAGGCGACCTGCGGGACAATGTCCGGCTTCATGACGGAGTAATTCTTTCTCTTCTTCCGTACGTGCGCGTTGTACGATGTTCCATATACGACCATACGCATCGCAGAAACGGGCGAATGCGCAATATTTTTCATTGTCGAGCAATACCATAGATGGGCCTTCGAATGCCTCGGCATCTTCCAGTATCGGACGCATGGAACTTGTTTCGCGTGGGTCCCACTGCACATGTTTATGTGCTCCATCGCAAAATGGCTTGTTCTTGGAATGTCCGCAGCGGCATAATGCAACGCATGCCGATGAGCTGTCGAATTTCAACCCTTTGCGATATTCCCATGAGGAACCTTCTTCGTTGGGTGCAATAATTTCCTGGTCGATTGTCGGGCTACCATACACCAAATATGGTCCGTCTTCAGTAATTTGAATGTAGTATTTCTCCGGCGCTTGCTTACTGCCTTCTGCTACTGTAACTTGTTTCTTATCCATAGTCATAATTTTATATAGATAACAGAAGAGTAGGCGGTATTGTTCATTACAAATAGTACGTTCGTTCGCAGGCTTCGGCCAGTGCAGGGTGGTGGGTGACAAAGATTACAGTTTTACCTTGTCCGTATGATCTCAGGTTCTCTACCAATAGCTTTTCGGTTTCGGGATCGAGTGCTGAGGTTGCTTCGTCAAATAACAATATACTACCCGGGCGTAAGAGTGCCCGTGCGATGGAGATGCGTTGTGCCTGCCCTTCGGACAGCCCTCCGCCTAGCTCATTCAGAATGGTATCCATGCCATCGGGCAGACTGAACACGTAGTCGGCAACGGCTGTGTGCAGGGCTTCTTTCATTTCCTCTTCCGTAGCTTCGGGGTTTCCCATAAGTAGATTATCGCGAATGGTACCGCTAAACAGCGTATTTCCCTGGGGTACATAAATAAAGTTGCAGCGGGTGAGTGGGGAAATCTCTGCTTCCATACTGCTGTTTCTCAGCCGGATGCTTCCCTCTTGCGGAGTGGCTAGCGCGAGCAGAAGCCGGATCAATGTCGTCTTTCCTTTTCCCGTCTCGCCCATAATGGCGGTCTGGCTGCCTGCCGGAAAATCCAGCGAGAAGTGCTCGAATATCGGCTTATCCTCTGGTTTATACCGGAAAGTAATATCCTGAAGCGTAAGCTCCGGAGTCTCCTCGAACCGGATTCTATCGCCCATTTCTTCGGCGGGGAGGGCTTCCAGTTCCATTAGCCGTTCGATGGCGGTGAGCGCATTGATAAAGGCCGGAATCATTCTGACTACATCAAGCGCCGGACGTTGGAGTTTGCTAACGAGTTGCAGAAAGGCAGTCATCGTACCGAAAGTCATACTGCCAACGCTTAACCGTACGGCCCCCCAAAGGAAAGCGATAAGGTAACCACCCGAAAATGCCAGGGCTACCATGCTGCGGGAGAACAGAGAGAATTTGGTCCGGTCGAATACTTGCGTGCGTAGCGTCCGTTGCAGGTCGTCCAGTTTTTCCAGATGGCGGTCGCCCTGTTCAAGGGTTTTGATTACCGTGCGGTGTTGCAGGCTCTCTTGAATAACGGACTGTATACGACTGTCGCTATGGCGTATCTCGCGGGTGTATTTGCGCATCCGGCGAATGTAGAAACGGCTGGCTAACAAGAATATCGGGAGGATGCCTATCAGCAACCACGGCAATGCCTTATCAAGCATACAGAAGAAAATGAAAGAGGCTAGCAACTGAATGCCTGTGGTGATGAATGCCGGGACGGTTCCCGTTAGTAAACTGATAATGGCATTGGTGTCTTGCTCCACCCGGTTAATAACATCGCCGGTGTGAAACCGTTCCAACTCATTCCAACGGCTTTGGAGCAACCGGGCAAACAGTCGGCGGCGCAGGGTATTTCCCCCTTCTACCTGCATGCGGCTATTGAGCCAGGATTCCAGTACGTTGCACGATAGTTGCAGAATGAGTAGTATAACAGTCACCACTCCCATCTCCCATAAACTGCCTTCTGTGGTACCTGTGGCTATATCTATGACCTGTTTTGAGGTCCAGATAAAAGCCAGCGAGAATGCTACCCCTGCAATACCGGTGAGACAGGTAATAGCTATCCGCTTTCGTTGTCCTGCGGAGACTTGCCAGAGCCATTTAAACTGGCGTCGTAATGAACTGATATGTAGGTATGAAGAGAGGCGTGGCATAGGCTGTGGTGTTATCGTTTTATTTTCTTCTTCAGAATCGTCCATTGGGCTGCCGAAGAATTCCTGATCAGGAAGATCGGGTGCCAGAATGCCTCGGAAGGTGCATATTGCCTGAGCTCGTTGCATCTCCGGACTGCTCGTGTAAAGGTATGCCATTTCCCTGCCCAGTACCCTTTGGGGCGTGGCTTTATCCGGCCATCATGCTGTCCGAAGTTACCCGCCATCAGGATGTCGGCAAGTAGTCGTTCTCCATCTTCTTTCTTGTTTTTTACGGGGAAGGGGATATAAACCGGGGCTAACCCCAAATAGGTTGTTGCAATGTAGGCAAAGTCTCCGGCGGCTTTCAGCAGTTTCATAACAGATAGTTGCGCGGTTACTTCTGCGTGGTCAATCTCGTTGGCTTCTGTTTTCATTAACCGGACCCAGTCGCACAACTGTCGTAACCCTATTCCACTACCTAAGAAATGGTTGAAAGCATGTATAAACAGGTAGACGGTATCGAAAGTAGGAGCGGGGATGGGGATGTCGCTTCCACTTATCTTAGCCAGACTTGGCTCAAGTGATTCATAACACAGCCATTTCCCAACAAAACGATTAAACCTACGATTGGCCGCCGGGTTATAAAGCATGGCTGCAATGCGGTGTATTTCTATCTGAACGTTTTTATACTCAAAGTCCATATGTTTGATGGACTCTTCATGGCCGGGCGTGCCTCCCAATGCCAGCATGAGTTGCTTGGCCTGGTCGTACTGTTCTTTTCCGATATACACATCAATGTCTCCGCATTGCCGGTGCTTCGGATTGGGATAATAGGTGGCAATACCTTGCCCCTTCAACAGTACCGGGTGAAGGCCGGCTTCTTTATATTGGGTAAAAAGTTCTGCGGCTACACTGTTCAGGTGTTCGTTGGTGGTTTCTATCTGGGCTACCCGGGCACACCATTGCATATAAAGCGGGCGTGGCGGACGCAGTTCCGCGGGAAGTGTTTCTATTCCGTCGAATACCACGCCAAGTAGCGCCTGTCGTTGTGCCAGTTGGTATATCGCCTGCCAGTTTGTTTCTGCCTTGTCGAATAAAGAAACATCTGCGGGTTTTTCCCACAAACCGGAGCGTAGTAGTCCGAAGAATTGGTTTAATAACATAGATCTGTATTCTGGATTTAATTCACTTCGCTGCGGTATGTTATCGCTCAACGATTCCGGCATCGAGCCAGGCTTGCGTCAATACGTTCACGTCATTCCGTACTGTTTCTTCGTCTGTTTCGTATTGGTCCAGAAGCAACTTGGTGAGTTCTTCTTCGGTAAACTCCCTGTCGGCTACCTCTTTCCACAGGAAGGCGGCCGACTCGTTGAGGCTGATGATACGGGTGAAGTCGACGTTCTCAACTCCGGATGCTACTATGATATATTCATCGCCTACCTGACGAAGGTTGAATCCTGGTTTTATTTTCATATATTTTCTGTATTATGATTTTAAATTCTAGCTGCCGGGTTATATCCTTCTCCATATTCCTAGCAGGTATCTGCGTGCTGGCAACAGTTTCGTCCATATATAGGAATACGTGCGCCATGTCCGGCCTGTGCAACGATATGGCTTTTCTTTGCGGATGACTGTCGTTACCAATCCCAGCACCCGGTCGGTGGATGTTTCTTCGGTACCTGCAATATTCCCGTCGCCCATAAGCGTGAGGCCGGTTCCCCGGCGACGGATGATGCGGTGCAATACCAGTCTATCTGTATCATCCCGCGCCAATACCACTGCACCCGGCAACAGTTCGTTGGTTGTGAAAGGCGAAAGTATTACTTTGTCGCGGCGGTCCACCATAAACGGGTTCATGCTGTTGCCCCTTACCAGGTGAGTCACTGTATGTCCTTCTGCAATCAGTAAGCCTGTTTCTTGCAGTAGTACTTCGTTTGCTATGGCTTTTGTTCGGGTTACTTCCATGTATGGGCGGCGTTTACGCTTGGGTTACTGCTGTGTAGGACATCCTGACGGCTTCTTCATCCGGCCGGCATTCCAGATCGTATACGGGTACGGTTGTTGCAATGGCTGTGATGGTATTGCAGATGTGATTATATTGTTCTTCATCCTGCCGCAAACAAGAACACGATGGAAGCAGAGATGCAAAGGCCCGTGCAGACCTTTCCCTGGTTATTTTGTTTTCCGGTGCCTGATGCAAGCGGACAAATGCACCTAGGGGCACTTCCTCGTTCCGGTAGCAGGGTGTCTTGCCACTCCACGGCGAACCGTATACAATGGTCCGTCCATCCGGGAAATGGCGTACAATCGGGTTGTCATCATTCAGTAATTCGGCGCCTTCGATATGTTTCAGCCACAACCTGCTGTGTGTGCTTTTACCTGTACCGCTTTTGCCGAGGAACAGATATCCCCGTCCCTGATGGCGTATGACCGAGGCATGGAACATCAATGTACCGTGCGCGGCTGTTGCAAATGCATAGGCCATCATCAGGAAGTTATTTATAGCAAAACTATCTGTCGGTGTATGCAGAAACTCTACTGTGGCGCGGTTCATTTCTTTGTTGATGTGCATCTTTCGTTGCAATGCCCGGTCGCCATTGGGGTAGATGTTAATTTCGTATTCGCTACTTGTTGAGTTTATAATACATTCGGCACCTTCCCACTCAAAACTGGTTAGTTCCGTAGCATTATGCAGTTGGGGCAGGGGCAACTCTGATAGGGATAGCGTAAAAAGCTCCTCGCCATCTTGTCGTGCAAAAGGTTGAAAGGAGGGAAGTAATTCGGTTATGTTTACGCAATCCGGTGCTGAAATACAAAATGTATGATCGCCTACTTGGTAATATAATTGTTTATACATGCATGAAATCCTTATTCAGTCACAAACTTACATAAAAAGAATGATTTATAAGCGAGGCGAATAAAAAGAATTAATGAACACAGAGTCACAAAGACACAGAGCTTTTATTCTTTCTCTGTGTCTTTGTGATTCTTCGGACGGTTCGCGAACCGCCCCTATAACAGTTGTTTATTTAATCTGCTGATATTTAATAGATTATGATTCTGTCGTGCAAATTGTACAGAGAATTGTACAGTCGCTTTTCTATACTTTTCTGATTATATTCCTTAGTTTCGCCATAAAAGTAACAAATACATGTGCGAGACAACTAAATCAATACAAGAAGAATTACATGAAATGAACTGCCGGCTACAAAAAGTGGAGGAATATATACGCCGGCAAAATATGGTGGACCCTTTTCTTTTCCCCAAAATGTTCACTCCCGATACCGAAGGCGATTTCTATACCACTTTCTCTCGGGAGCATCCCCGTTTTATTTCCTGCTTGCGCGAACTGCTTCCTACCATTACCCCCGGCGAAGAACGCCTTTGTATGATGGTTAAACTCAATATGACCGTCCGCGAAATAGCCCGGATGCTGAATATTGACGTTAAGAGTGTGCATACCTCGCGCGCAAGGCTTAAACGTAAACTACTGATACTGACAAACGAAACAGCAATGGATGACTGGATAAAGAATATATAGTATTAACTTTTTGGTTAAAAACAATGAATAACAAGACAATCAAATACATGTATTTACCACCGATGGTTAAGGTGATCGTATCTCAGGAAGTATAGAAGTTTTATATATCAGAGGCCTTTAAAAGAGCCCCCTTTTTTGTGTCACATAGTTTTTTGTTATTGTGTTTGAAAAACGCACTAAGTAAATACCATATTTCAAAGACAAGAAGAAGGTGCATATTCTGTGCTTTAAACAAATCTTCTATAGTGCAAAGAAATTTTAGTTTCAATTGGCGGCACAACGCTTTCGCCAAAGGGAAGTGTGGAGTATAAGTATGAATAACAATCTGTGTTGATTTGACAAATAAAAGGGCTGTTCTCATTTTGAAAAGAACAGTCCTTTTTATTTGCAATGAATTTATGTCGATAATTAAAACTAACGTGAATTCGATATAAAATCATCCATCTAATCTATCTCTTATATCGAACTCACGTTAAAACTAATGTTGGTATTATCTTCTATCTGTATAACTAATTATTTTCGCAAATGAGTGTGTTATGGTTTGCTTCTTGTGGGCTGAAATAGAGACTATCTCTCTTTGTGGGGGATAGCCTCTGTTTTTATTAGATTATTTTAAGAGAAATCTCTTGGAGCAGTGATTTCAATTTTAATATGGCCATCTCACTACTACATGACGATTTTCCACGAAAAAAGTGTCATATCTTACACATACCTCCCAAAGGCCGATAAATAGGGAGTTGTAGAACACCGCATTTTGTACAGAAGTCACATCCTAATATCACAAGTGTCACACGACTGAAAGATACGGATGAATACGATATTAATCGTGTTCGTGCGTGCAACCATCAATCGTTTGCCAAAAGCAAAGATTGATTCCCGAATAGTATAGGAAAGAAGTCAATTTGAAAGTTCGATAAGTTCTGAAAGACCCGGGTGTATTGATGTAAAACACCCGGGTCTTTCATACCCATACACCCGGGTGTTTGTCACCAAAAGACCCGGGTCTATTCAAGGTTCACCCATTTGTACGATGAGGCTATAGCGATTTCTCCGCGTGGTTTTTCTTGTGTGACACTTGTGATATTAAGGTGTGACTTCTGTATTAAAATAATAAATTGTTTTCCTTTGAATGATAGGTAGTTACCTTGTCTTGTGCGACTTGTGATACATTTTGAATATAAAAATCGCATGTATAGCGGGTGCTATATCAATAATTATTGGTATTCCCCCTCATAATCTTCTTTATCTCCACATCCAGCGAAGCCTTTTCCGGCAGATTTAGTTTGGGCCTCAGCCGGTAGCGTATCCTGCTGACGCTGGCAGGCGCAATGCCCAATATCCGCGCTATATCTTCCGTGTTTTGGTTAATCAGGATAAGCATAGACAGCAATTCTTCGTTTTTTGTAATGCCGGGACAAGCCTCACGCAACCGCGCAACCGCCAGTGGGTATATTCCGGTGAAGGTGGTACGGAACTCCTTTTCTTCTTCGGGCGTAAGCATGGTCGGATTTAAAGTTTCCATCAGCGCATCCAATCCGGCATCACATTGGGTTGAAACTTGTATTTCATTCAGTTGGCGCAGCAACTCCCGGTTGCGCTCGTGCAATTCCTGCCGCGAATTGATGATGCGTTGCAGCTCCCTCTCATTCTCTTGCAGGCGGATGGATGCGAACCGGTGCCTCATCCAGAACCAGGTGGTAAGCAGTAGTATAAAGAAACCCAATGCGATGGCAGCGATGGTGTACATACGGATGGTATTGTTCCTCAGGGCTATTTCTGTAGAAAGCAACCGGTTTTCCTGTTCTACTTTATCGGTTTCGTAGCGGATATGTGAGGCGATGGATTCGCGGATGGACTTCTCGTGAGTAACAGAGTCTATAATCATATTGTATCGGGGCAACAACTCACGGGCAGCACCGGCCATACCGGTTTTGTGGTAACTGTCAAGCAATAATCTGTTGTTATGATTCTCTGTTTCCATATCCTGGCGGGCTTTGGATAACCGGACGGCCTCTTCGAGTAAGGGGATGGCTTCTTTGTATCTGCCGCCCATGTACATCGCCTTTCCGTAGCCCATGTAGTAGTCGAGATACATATAGCCCGGAACTTTATCTTTTATCCTCTCGTAATGGGCCAGAACGTTTGAGAGGGAATCCGGGTAATCGGCTTTAGCTTCCAGCTTGTCCAGCGTAACCCGTATTTGTCCGCGGGGGTTGGTGGCACGGATATAAAAACTGTCGGCCAGATTAAAGGCATAGAAGGCAGAGTCGGTCTTGCCTATTCGGGTATAAACCTCATCCCGGCGTTCGTAGAGGCTGGCGGCCATGCCCCAGGTTTCGTTGTCGGGATTGAAATACTGGAGTCCCAGGTCGTTGTAATACAGTGCTTTGTCGAAGAAATTCAGTTCGGTATGCGTGCCGCACAAATTGTGGCAGCTGCCAACGTCACCCCACGATAGTTCTCTACCTTTTCACTCTGTTTCAGCACTTCCTGGCAAAGCTCGATTCCTTTCTGGTATTCGTTTTTCCGGATGTAGATATTGGCGAGGTTGGCCATGGCTTGCGGGTAGAGTCCGGTGTCATCATACGCACCGTTCCTTACCGCCTGGGCGGCACGTAGCAGAGTCGGTTTGGCTTTTGTCTCGGTGGAGTCCACCGCCATATAGGTAACTCCGGCGGCAATAGTGCAGAACAGCTCGCTGGATAGATCATTGTTTTCATCTATCGCCATAGCCTGGTCAAGCAGCTGGCAGGCTTCGGCACGTCGGCCCAGTGTTTGAAGCATTTGGGCATCGCATACCAGAATTTCGCGCTGGCAATAGGCGGATAGAATAGGGTGGCTCATCTCCCGGAGCCGGACAAAATGTTCGTGGCCCTCGGCTATCCGGCGGCGTGCCTCGTCCACGGATAATCCATCAGGGTGTTCCGGGCTCTTAACGGGTATCAGAAAGGCGGAGTCCAGCAACGCGATGGCTCGGTCGTATTCCTTGTCCATCCGGTATTGATTTCCCCGGGCTAGTATGGCTATGCTGTCTGTTTCGAAGCGGGTAGGAAGGCGGGTGTCTTTAGGTGAAGAATTGCAACTGACTATAACGGACACAAAAATGAGTGCCGCAAGAATGAAATAGGTATTGGTTTTTAGCATTTAGTTGTTCCTGTATTTGGCTATTGATTTGCACGTTACATGCAAATATAGTGAAAGCTGAGCGCAATCAAGCTTGCTTGAAATTGCCGAAGCGCATCCTATATCCTACAAATATAGAAAATTAAGCGGGCTTTTCAATCATATAAATCACAACCTTTATAAATAGAATCAGAGAGCACTTAACTTGGTATTACAATAAAATCTCTTAATTTTGCAGTACGCTAATAGTCGCAACCATCATGGAGACAGAGATAGAAGTATTAACTTTCATTTTATATTTTACCATATGTGCATTCTTTTTTTGCAGCGTACTGCTATGGATGCGACGCGAAACCAACGGCAAGTCGAGACGATATCTGGCCCTTACCACCCTGGCATCGGGTGGCGCTTTTCTGCTACGATTGCTGTTGACTAAAACCGGAGTCCCACCCAGTCCCACTATATTACCCATTGCCAACCTGCATTTGGGACTTTTGACCATGTTGTTGCTCTATCTGTACCCCATAGAAGCCATCAGCCCTGGGTGGCTCACGTGGAAGCGCATCATCCTATTGTTTCTGCCCTGGGTGTTCATCACCCTGTTGCTGGTTGTTCTGCCCATACAGTTCCGAACGCTGTCATCATTTGGCGAGATTTGGGAGTATGTGGGCGAATTCAACGTCTGGTTCCGACTATTTATACTGCTCATCATCGTGCCCTACTCCTTCATGCTTTTCTACATCCCCCACAACTGGATGAAGAGTAGCGTGAGCTATCGATGGATCTATTTCTATACAATTGGCGTACAGGTGATTACTGCTCTGTTTACCGCCTTCATGCTTACCTGCTCCGTCACGGTGAGCATCTGCCATCTCCTTTATTGCATGTTTTTCATCCTCGTGGTTACGTATCAGGATTTGTTCCTGCGCATAGAGGTTCCCGTTAAACAGTCCGAAGCAGTCCCGGTTTTGGTAACCGTGCCTGTCGTTCCGGTGGAAAAGGAAACCCCTTCCGATCCGTTACTGATCCAGCTAAACGCAGCCATGGACAATGATGAACTGTGGCGCAACCCGGACCTCGATCTTGAGAAACTCTCCAACCATCTGTACACCAACCGAACAACGCTAACCCAACTCATTCAACAAGAAGGCCACAGTGGGTATAGAGAATTTATTAACCGCCGCCGTGTCGACGAATTTCTTAAAGTAGCAAACAGCGGCAAGGTGACAAATGTACAGGATACTTTCTTCGACGTAGGCTTTCGTTCCAAAATGACTGCCCTGCGATACTTCCGCAAATACACTGGCACCACACCAACCGAATATATTCGAAAATTAATCGAAAACGAGCTGAAATAGTGTATATATTGTAGTTTTGATACACAATCATTGTAGCTCTGATACCCCTTGCATGCTCTTATTGTGTAGCTTTGTGGCTAAGATTTTAAATAAAATAAGAGATATGCAAATCAAGACAATCAAAGAAAAATATCTGCCACCAGTGGTGGAGGTGATAGAGGTGGAGAATGAAGGTGTGATGGCACTTTCCGATTTTTCCGGTGGAAACCCAGGGTTGCCAGGCGGTAACCCTACGTCAAGTCATTCTGCGAAGAGTTATGTTCCAGCCACAAGCTCGTTTAGCGACCTGGAAGATTTTGTTAATGATATCCTAACTATTGAAAATTAGCAGCTATGAATAGAATGTTTATAAAGACAGGTAGGCTGTTTGTAGCCATTGCAGCCGGGTTGCTGATATTAAGTGCATGTTCGCAAAGTGAGGAAGAATATATTGATGACAAGAATGACACTCCCAATGAAATATCCCTTGTGGGCACCCAAGGTGGTTCATTAACCCGCATGACTCATGACGATACCACCGACGGGAATCATGGACTTATGGTAAGGTGGACTGAGAAAGATGCTTTCAGACTTTATGCAACATCTGATACTTATGCAACATTTACCATTCCTGACGGGTATAATCCTGCGGAGAATAATGATGGAAAAACTGCAACCTTTGTAGGAAGTCCGTCGTTTGACGGTACTGTCCTGAACGCTTTCTTTCCCGATTCTCGTGCGGAAGAAAGCTGGGCGGATTGCTATTTCAGTGTGTTGGGACAAATACAAGATGCCGAAAATCCACGTGCTCATCTTGCAGATTATAATTTCATGACGGCTAAGGTAAATCTCTCCGGTAATGAAATTTCAACTGTTAATTTCTCGCATAAAATAGCTATTCTGAAGTTTATAGTTGAATTGCCGGATGGTGTTTTGCCCAAATCAATCACCCTTAGCACATCGTCTAATTCTGATGCAGGTATTGTAGTAAAGCAGAACGCTAGTGATGAAACGGTTAAAACAACTGCTAAGCAGCTCACTATGACTATTAAAAAAGCAATGAGTAATGCACACACCGCTTATATGGCCATACTTCCTTCTACTTTGAAAGAAGATCTGACTGTTGGTGTGGAAGGTGACAACGGAGTGTATTATAGTTATACTGCGGAAATAGATGATGTGTTCTCCTATGATGTAGGTAAAGTATATAATGCTACTCTTGTATATGGTGGAGTGGGCAATGGATTTAGAACGCCAAGCATATTTGATAATGATGTAGCCAAAGGAGACGGTGAGCCATGGACTAAGGGGGATGGGAAATCTTCAACAACCCCGTTTCTGATAGAAACTGCCCAACATCTGAAATATTTGGAGATAAATGTGAATGAGGGGAAAAGCAATTATGCCAATGTGTACTTTAAACTCAATACTGATATTCATATAACTGCGGATGAGTGGAGACCAATAGGGCACGTAGGTGGACGGGGTTTTTATGGTATATTTGATGGAGACGAACGTACAATAAGTGGTAAACTTCAATCCAATGATAGTGATTGGACGCAATTTGGTTTTTTTGGATTTGTATACCAAAGTGCAATTATTCGTAATCTACATATAACAGCAGACGTGTCAGTATCTTCCGGTAAATGGGAGCATGTGGGAGGTGTTGTTGGATATGCTCAGGCGTCCTCCGTGTTGTCATGTAGTATGTCTGGGAAAATGGATGTTGAGCTCGGCCATCTTGTCCGTGTTGGCGGAGTGGGCGGTGGTTTAAGCACTGCGGACAACTGTGTGATGACTGGTGCAATCAAGGTTGTGGCAGGAGCTGACTGCCGGGTTGGCGGTGTTGCCGGTGCGACGCTAGACGCTTTAACACAGAATTCTTGTAAAAACTATGGAGAAATAGATGTAACGGCAGCAGGGTTTGCCTATGTTGGTGGTGTTTTTGGGTCAATGAATTCTAATATTACGGATTGTCATAACTATGGTGCAGTCAAGGCTGAGAGTAGTGCGAATAATTCTGGAAAGGCAGTTCGGGTAGGAGGTATAGTGGGCTATGGCTCTGTTAATTCGCGAACCTTACATACTAGCCATAATGCTTCTACATCTATCATAGGTAAGCTTACTGTAAACGGAAGCGAGTCTGAGTGTAGTGTAGGTAGTCTGGTTGGCACATTGCCTTCTTCAACCCAAGTTTATAATTGCTGTACCAGTGTAGAGGTAGACGGTTTGGACTTAATAGGATCAGGCTCTATGACTACTTGTACTGCTAGCCATTAATTGATGCGTATTAGATGGAATTAATTAATAACCTCGCCCCGTCGCAAAGAAAGGAGGAGCTAGCAGCGAGTACTTCAATGAAAGTAAAGAACGGTTAGTGTTTTCTGAGACGCAGCGGCGGATATGGGGCGATGAAATTATGCCTAGGGCATCCCAGTGATATGCCCTAGGCATCCTAATGATATGTCCTAGGCATACCAATAGCATGGTTCGAGCCTTTCAAATGAAGTGTCGCCAACCATTAAAAGCAGCCCCGTAAATGATGAATAAAATATCATCGGATCATTCACTGTAAAGCATCGTACCATTATAGTAAAAGGTCGGATCAAATGTGTCAAAGATCCGAAGGGATTTCGAAAATTCATGGTGTAAAGAACATCAGTTTGAATTGTTTGTTTAGAGATAATGACTATCTTTGTTCATTACAAATCCTATTTTATGAGCGAATCCTTAAATATACATAGCTTTTCATCTTATCTTTTTTGGGATATAGATAAAAGTACATTAGACGCCAGTGTTCATGATGCATACATCATAAAGCGAGTGCTTGAATATGGTCAACTGTCGGATTGGGTGCTGATTCGTGATTATTATACCATTCCGGTCATTGTAGATAAAGCTAAAAAATTCAGAGAACTGGAAGAACGTGCTTTGTCTTATATTGCAACTGTTTCACATACTCCAATCGAACAATTCAGATGTTACACTACTCTACAGTCGACACCGCGACATTGGAACTTCTAAGGAAGTTGCAAAAAATACCCTGTTTGCAACATACGCGATTAGTTGGCGGCACGGCATTAGCACTTCAGATAGGACACCGGAAATCCATTGATATTGATTTATTTGGTGGAGTTACAGCTGACCCCGATACACTTGTTGAAGAACTATCGACTATCGGTGATTTAAAGATACTTAAAAACTTTAGCAATATTCGCATATTTCTATTAGACGATGTAAAGGTTGATATTGTGAACTATCGTTATCCTTGGTTGATGAATGCTATTTATGACGATGATGTGACCATGGCATCGCTTGAAGATATTTGTGCAATGAAACTGGCAGCTGTTACCGGAAGAGGAACGAAGAAAGATTTTGTAGATATCTATTTCCTTTTACAGCGTTATTCTCTTGAACAAATGCTTTCGTATTATTTAAGCAAATATGCTGACGGCTCTGACTTTACCGTTCTGAAAAGTTTATCTTATTTTGATGATGCAGAAATAGAACCAATGCCATATATGTTGGAAAATGTTAGTTGGGAAGTCATCAAGAAAACTATAGAAGACGCTTTGTTTTGACTCTTTAATTTCAACTTACCCGTGATCTCAGTAGAACAATTAAAAGTAGAATTTAACGCCACGCCGCTTTTTGATGACGTATCGTATGTAATCAATAAGAAAGACCGTATCGCATTGGTCGGCAAGAATGGGGCGGGAAAATCTACCATGCTTAAGATATTGGCCGGACTGCAAATGCCCACCTCCGGCAATGTGTCTATACCCCGTGATACCACCATTGGCTACCTGCCGCAGGTGATGGTACTGGCAGACAATCGTACCGTGATGCAGGAAGCCGAACTGGCTTTCGGGCATATATTCGATTTGCAAGCCAGCCTCGATAAGATGAATGCGGAACTGGCCGAACGTACCGATTACGATTCCGAAGAATACCATAACCTGATAGACCGTTTCACCAACGAGAACGAGCGCTTCCTGATGATGGGAGGTACCAACTTCCAGGCAGAGATAGAACGCACACTGATGGGGCTGGGCTTTGTTCGCGAAGACTTCGATCGCCCTACCTCCGAGTTTAGCGGAGGCTGGCGCATGCGTATCGAACTGGCAAAACTGCTGCTCCGCCGTCCCGATGTGTTGTTGCTCGATGAGCCGACCAACCACTTGGATATCGAATCCATTCAATGGTTGGAGAACTTCCTGTCTACCCGTGCCAATGCCGTAGTGCTGGTCAGCCACGACCGGGCATTCATTAATAACGTAACCACCCGCACCATCGAAATATCCTGCGGTAAGATTTACGATTACCGTGTAGCCTACGATCAATTTGTGGAACTGCGGAAGGAACGTCGCGAACAACAACTTCGTGCTTACGAAAACCAGCAAAAACAAATACAAGATACCGAAGACTTTATCGAACGATTCCGCTATAAAGCAACGAAAGCCGTACAGGTGCAAAGTCGTATCAAGCAACTGGATAAGATTGATCGTATCGAAATTGACGAAGAAGACAATTCAAGCCTGCGGCTGAAGTTCCCGCCGGCATCACGCTCGGGTAGTTACCCGGTGATTTGTGAGGATGTGAAGAAAGCGTATGGTGCACATACGGTATTCTACGATGTCAATCTCACGATCAACCGTGGCGATAAAGTGGCTTTTGTAGGCAAGAACGGCGAGGGTAAGTCTACGCTGGTGAAATGTATTTTAAGTGAAATACCTTTCGAAGGTAAACTCACCATCGGACACAACGTGCAGATCGGCTACTTTGCTCAAAACCAGGCCCAGATGCTGGACGAAAATATAACTGTGTTTGATACCATCGACCGTGTAGCGGTAGGCGATATCCGTCTTAGAATTCGCGATATCCTGGGTGCATTCATGTTCGGCGGTGAAGCATCCGATAAGAAAGTGAAAGTACTTTCCGGTGGGGAACGCACGCGCCTGGCTATGATCCGGCTGCTGCTGGAACCCGTTAACTTCCTGATTCTTGATGAGCCGACCAACCACCTGGATATGCGTTCGAAGGATGTGTTGAAAGACGCCATCCGCGATTTTGACGGAACCGTTATTGTAGTCAGTCACGACCGTGAATTCCTTGACGGACTGGTAACTAAAGTCTACGAGTTTGGCGGTGGTCTGGTAAAAGAACACCTGGGCGGTATTTACGACTTCCTGCAAAAAAAGAAGATTGAACATTTGAATGAATTGAATGTCCTACCTACAGCCTCACCCCAGCCCTCTCCAAAGGAGAGGGAGAAGGCTGCGCAATCAGATCTGCAGGCTAACTCCCTCTCCTTTGGAGAGGGTCGGGGTGAGGCTGCTCGGTCATACGCCGCCCAGAAAGAACTGAATAAAAAACAGAAGAAGCTGGAAAAACAGGTGGCAGATTGCGAGACGGCTATTGAAGAAACCGAATCGGCCATTGCTATACTAGAGGCCAGGATGGCTACTCCCGAAGGATCGTCCGATATGGCATTGTATGAGAAACACCAGAAACTCAAACAACAACTTGATGAGGCGGTTGAAGAGTGGGAGCAGGTGTCAATGGAACTGGAAAATCTCTAAATGATTCTATATGAAACAAAAACATTATTTACCAATCCTTGCATTATGTCTTATGAGTACAGGATGTAACAGCCCCAAGGAAGCTCCGTTAACTCCGGGCATCCAGTTTGCTAATCTTGACACAACTGCCCTTCCGGGCACAGACTTCTATCAATACGTATGTGGCGGATGGATGAAGAACAATCCATTGACTGCCGAATATGCGCGCTTCGGTTCTTTCGACCAATTGGCAGAGAACAACCGTGTACAACTGCATGGCCTTATCGAGGAGTTGGCTGCTGCTTCACATGAAGCCGGAACCGTTGCCCAGAAAGTAGGCGACCTGTACAATATCGCTATGGATAGTGTGAAGTTGAACGCCGACGGTGCCGCCCCTATTAAAGCAGAACTTGATAAACTGGGTGCTATAAAAGATAAAAAAGAAATCTACCCTGCAATAGCCGAAATGCAAACACGGGGTATGAGCCCTTTCTTTGCCGTTTATGTGAGTGCCGACGATATGAACAGCTCAATGAATATTGTACACACCTATCAAAGCGGTCTGGGAATGGGCGAACGTTCTTATTATCTGGAACAAGACGATAAAATCAAAAATATCCGCGCCAAATACGAAGAACATATCGTAAAAATGTTCCTTTTGGCAGGTTTCGATGAAAGCGCAGCTACGAAAGCTCAGAAAGCGATCATGAACATCGAAACCCGGTTGGCTAAAGTGGCTCGCTCGCGTGTTGACCTGCGTAACCCTTATGCTAACTACAATAAGATGACTGTTGAGGCTTTGAAGAAAGATTACACTCCTTTCGATTGGGATGCTTTTCTGACTACTGTCGGATTGGGGAACCTGCAAGAACTGAGCATTGGACAGCCTGACGGAATTAAAGAAACATGCAAGATCATTCAGTCTGAATCATTAACCGATTTGATCACTTATCTGCAATGGAAACTAATCTCTGCCTCTGCATCTTACCTAAGCGATAATTTTGTAGATCAACAATTCGATTTCTTTGGTAAAACCATGTCCGGAAGACAAGAACTTCAACCTCGTTGGAAGCGTGCAGTATCGGTTGTTGACGGTTCTTTAGGCGAAGCTGTTGGGCAGATGTACGTAGAAAAATATTTCCCTCCTGCTGCTAAAGAACGTATGGTGACACTTGTGAAAAACCTACAAGTCTCATTGGGCGAACGCATCAATGCATTGGACTGGATGAGCGGCGAAACCAAAGTGAAGGCACAGGAAAAACTTTCTACATTCCACGTGAAGATCGGTTATCCTGATAAGTGGAAAGACTATACCGCATTGGAAGTTAAGGATGACTCTTACTGGGCTAATGTAAATCGGGCTAACGTTTTTGAGTTTAATGAAATGCTGGCCAAAGCTGGAAAACCAGTGGATAAAGATGAGTGGTTAATGAATCCTCAGATGGTAAATGCATATTACAATCCGACAACGAACGAAATCTGTTTCCCTGCCGGAATCCTGCAATATCCATTCTTCGATATGAATGCCGATGATGCTTTCAATTACGGTGCAATCGGTGTGGTGATTGGGCATGAAATGACTCATGGTTTCGACGATCAGGGCCGTCAATACGATAAAGATGGTAACCTGAAAGACTGGTGGACAGAGGAAGATGCTAAGAATTTTGAAGCGCGTGCCGATGTGATGGTTAAGTTCTTCGATAACATTGAAGTAGCTCCCGGCGTACATGCAAACGGACGTTTCACGTTAGGCGAAAATATAGTCGATTATGGTGGCTTGCAAGTCTCCTTCCAGGCGTTTAAAACGGCAACTGCTAATGCACCGTTGGAAGACAAGTTGGGCTTTACTCCCGAACAGCGTTTCTTCCTGGCCTATGCCAATGTCTGGGCAGGAAATATCCGCCCGGAAGAGATTCTTCGCCGTACAAAAGATGACCCGCACTCGTTGGGCAAATGGCGTGTTAACGGAGCCCTTCCGCATATCCCTGCATGGTATGAAGCATTCGGTATTACGGAGAAAGATTCGATGTTCGTTCCGATGGCCGAACGTGTGCATATTTGGTAATTCATTCAGTTGAAAGTTGAAAATTGAAAGTTGAAAGTTAACTTTGCAGATAATGTTGTTAATCTATTCATAATCTGCAATTAATTTTCAACTTTCAACTTTCAACTTTCAACTTTAGTTAGTAACTTTGCGCATCTTTAAAATTTAACGCGCGTATAAATGTCTGAAACTAAAAGAATAAAAACCGCTCTCGTGTCGGTTTACCATAAGGAAGGATTGGATGAAATTATAACCAAACTTCACGAAGAAGGAGTAGAGTTTTTGTCAACCGGAGGTACCCGGCAGTTTATTGAATCATTAGGTTATCCGTGCAAAGCGGTAGAAGACCTTACCACATACCCCTCTATCTTGGGTGGAAGAGTGAAAACCCTTCATCCTAAAGTTTTTGGAGGAATCCTGTGTCGCCGTTCGAACGAACAGGACATGCAACAAATCGAAAAATACGAAATCCCTGAAATAGACCTTGTTATTGTAGACCTTTATCCGTTCGAAGCAACTGTTGCTTCCGGAGCAGAGGAATCGGCTATCATCGAAAAGATTGATATAGGCGGTATCTCATTGATCCGTGCGGCAGCAAAAAACTACAATGACGTGATTATCGTAGCTTCCCAGCACCAGTACAAGCCGTTGCTTGATATGCTGATGGAACATGGAGCTACTTCAACACTCGAAGAGCGCCGTTGGATGGCTAAAGAAGCATTCGCCGTTTCTTCGCACTACGATTCGGCTATCTTTAATTACTTTGATGCTGAAGAAGGTTCGGCTTTCCGTAGTACAGCCAACGATCAGAAGGCGCTTCGTTACGGAGAAAACCCACACCAGAAAGGATACTTCTACGGAAATCTGGAGGCGATGTTCGACCAGATTCACGGAAAAGAAATTTCATATAACAACCTGCTCGATATCAATGCAGCAGTTGAACTTATCGACGAATTTGAAGAAACCACTTTTGCTGTACTGAAACATAACAACGCTTGCGGTTTGGCTTCACGCCCAACCGTACTCGATGCATGGAAAGATGCATTGGCCGGCGATCCGGTTTCGGCGTTCGGTGGTGTATTGGTGACCAATGCTGTGATTGATAAAGAAACAGCAGAAGAAATCAATAAAATCTTCTTTGAAGTTATCATCGCTCCTGACTATGATGTGGCAGCACTTGAGATATTGGGACAAAAGAAAAACCGTATCATCCTTGTACGCAAAGAGGCCAAGTTACCTAAAAAGCAATTCCGCTCACTCTTGAATGGCGTTTTAGTTCAGGAAAGAGACTTAAATATTGAAACCATCGCCGATCTGAAAGTCGTTACGGAAAAAGAACCGACTCCGGATGAAGTAGAAGATATGTTGTTTGCTAACAAGATCGTGAAGAACAGTAAATCCAACGCAATCGTACTAGCCAAAGGAAAGCAATTGATTGCCAGCGGCGTAGGACAAACATCACGTGTAGATGCATTGAAACAGGCGATTGAAAAAGCAAAATCATTTGATTTTAGTCTGGAAGGAGCAGTGATGGCTTCGGACGCATTCTTCCCATTTCCCGACTGCGTGGAGATTGCGGATAAAGAGGGAGTGACAGCAGTTATCCAGCCAGGAGGCTCTGTAAAAGACAACCTGACGATCGACTATTGTAACGAACACGGTGTCGCAATGGTGACCACAGGTATTCGTCATTTTAAACACTAACATTAATTTTGAATTTTGAATTATAAATTATGAGTAGACTGCGTATTAGCTTAAATCGTATGGTTTGTCATAATTCAAAATTCAAAATTTAAAATTCAAAATTAAAAAAGACATGGGATTATTCTCTTTTACACAAGAAATAGCAATGGACCTTGGTACCGCCAACACCATTATCATAACGAATGGTAAGATTGTGGTGGATGAACCTTCGGTTGTTGCCCTCGACCGTCGCACAGACAAGATGATAGCAGTGGGTGAAAAGGCAAAGATGATGCACGAAAAGACCCACGAAAACATACGTACCATCCGTCCGCTTCGCGACGGTGTAATTGCCGACTTCTACGCTTGCGAGCAGATGATGCGCGGTTTGATCAAACGGGTGAACTCACGTAACCACTTTTTCTCACCATCACTTCGTATGGTGATCGGTGTTCCTTCGGGAAGTACGGAAGTAGAGCTTCGTGCGGTTCGCGACTCGGCCGAGCATGCCGGAGGACGCGATGTGTATTTGCTCTTCGAACCTATGGCTGCGGCTATTGGTATCGGTATTGATGTAGAAGCGCCCGAAGGTAACATGATTGTTGATATAGGTGGTGGTTCTACTGAAATCGCTGTGATTTCTTTAGGTGGTATTGTTTCAAATAACTCCATCCGTATTGCAGGCGATGATCTGACTGCCGATATTCAGGAATATATGAGCCGTCAGCACAATGTGAAAGTCAGTGAGCGTATGGCAGAACGCATTAAGATAAATGTAGGCGCTGCATTGACCGAGCTGGGTGACGATGCTCCGGAAGATTATATCGTTCATGGTCCTAACCGTATCACCGCACTTCCAATGGAAGTACCGGTATGCTATCAGGAAGTGGCGCACTGTCTTGAAAAGTCTATTTCTAAGATAGAGACTGCCATCCTGAGCGCATTGGAGAATACACCTCCTGAACTTTATGCTGATATTGTTCATAATGGTATCTATCTGGCAGGTGGTGGAGCGCTACTCCGTGGTTTGGACAAGCGTTTGACAGACAAAATTAATATCCCATTCCATATTGCAGAAGACCCACTTCATGCTGTAGCCAAAGGTACAGGTATCGCATTGAAAAACGTGGATCGCTTCTCATTCTTAATGAGATAGATATAACTTGCTCTCTTGCCGTCGGTTTTAACCGACGGATTTATTTTATAGAGGGCTTTTGCCCTTACTTCTAGCATGCCATGCGGAATTTATTAGATTTTCTTATAAAATATAATCATTGGTTCCTCTTCATCTTTTTGGAGGTGGTTTGCCTGCTCCTGTTGTTTCGTTTCAATCACTATCAGCAGGGGGTGTTCTTTACCTCTGCCAATGTAGTGACCGGGAAAGTCTATGAGATATCTGGTGGAATTACTTCTTATTTTCACCTGAAGTCGACAAATGAAGCTCTGCTTGACCGTAATTTGGTTCTAGAGCAGCAAATCACTCAATTGGAGGATGCTTTAAAAACATATCATGCCGATTCACTGAAGATTCTTAGCATTAAGAATACTCCAATGGGCGATTATGAAATCTTTAAGGCAAATGTAATCAATAACAGTTTGACCAACGCCGATAATTATATCACTCTGGATAAAGGCGAAAATGACGGTATCCGTCCCGAAATGGGAGTGGTAGATGCCAATGGCGTGGTAGGTATTGTTTATATGACCTCATCCCATTATTCGGTTGTTATCTCGCTGCTCAATAGTAAATCAAATATTAGTTGTAAGATCATGGGAAGTGAGTACTTCGGCTATCTGAAATGGGAACATGGAGACTCAAAGTATGCTTATCTGAAAGATTTGCCTCGCCATGCGGCATTTAATCTGGGTGATACGGTGGTAACCAGTGGATACTCTACCGTTTTCCCTGCCGGCGTTATGGTCGGTACGGTAGATGATATGTCCGATTCGCACGACGGACTTTCCTATCTGTTGAAAGTAAAACTGGCTACGGATTTCGGAAAAGTAAATGCCGTACGTATCCTTGCACGAACGGGACAACAAGAGCAATTAGAATTGGAAAAGAAAGCTGCTAAACAATGATCATAAGCTATATACATAAAATATTCTGGTTCACCGGATTGGTACTTCTGCAAGTTCTTATCCTGAACAATGTGCATATAGCCGGATATGCCACCCCTTTCCTCTACATCTATTTCATCTTGCGATTGGAATCGAATACTTCCAGGAATGAAGCTATGTTGTGGGGATTTGCATTGGGGTTGTGTATTGATGTCTTCTCGAATACTCCCGGGATGAATGCCGCGGCAACCGTTATGCTTGCCTTTGTGCGCCCGATATTCCTTCGGTTATTTACTCCGCGCGATAATCAGGAAATATTGCCTTCACTGAAGAACCTCGGATTTTCATCCTATGTAAAATACCTTTTAGTGGCTGTATTTACGCATCACATGATGTTGTATACCATAGCCTTTTTCTCGTTCTCGGATATTCAAACACTATTAATAAGAATAGTTAGCAGTACAGTGTTAACTGTTGCCTGTATTCTGGCTATTGACGGTATAAGGAATTAAGGATGGCTAAAAACTATACGCTGGAAAAACGGAAGTTTGTCATAAGTGGTATCGTTGTTGTAGCGGTACTCATTTTTTGCCTGCGGTTATTCGACCTGCAGATCCTCTCCGACGACTATAAAAAGAATGCTGACAGTAATGCTTTCTTGAATAAAACACAATACCCTTCGCGTGGTGCGATGTATGACCGTACGGGTAAACTCTTGGTTTTTAATCAGCCGGCATATGATATTACGGTGGTTATGAAAGAAATCAGCCAACTGGATACGCTTGATTTTTGCAGAACACTCAACATTACTCCTACTTATTTCAAGAAGCGTATGTCCGACATTCGGGACAAACGCCAGAACCCCGGTTACTCTCGTTATACGCATCAGGTATTTATGACTCAGCTGTCTGCCGAAGAAACCGGAGTGTTTCAGGAAAAGCTTTTTAAATTTCCAGGGTTCTATATACAACGCCGTACCATTCGTCAATATACCTACAACTCTGCTGCACATGCTTTGGGCGATATTGCCGAGGTTTCTATGAAGGATATTGAAGCTGATGACTATTATGTCCGGGGTGACTATATCGGTAAGCAGGGAATAGAAAAGTCTTATGAGCAATATCTTCGTGGTGAGAAAGGGGTAGAAGTATTGTTGAGAGATGCGCATGGGCGTATTCAAGGGCACTATATGGATGGAGAGTTTGATAAGAAACCTGTGCCGGGTAAGAATCTGACACTGAGTCTTGATATTGAGCTACAGATGTTGGCCGAAGAACTGATGCAGAACAAACTCGGTAGTATTGTGGCTATTGAACCCGAAACCGGCGAGATTCTTTGTTTTGTATCTGCTCCTTCTTACGATCCTTCTACTATGGTAGGGCGTCAGCGTGGAGCAAACCATAACCTTTTAGCGCAGGACCCTCAGAAGCCGTTGTTTAATCGTGCATTGATGTCGGGTACTCCTCCGGGATCTACTTTCAAGACAGCACAAGGGTTGGTATTCTTGCAAGAAGGCATAGTCGATACAAACACTACTTTCCCCTGTTATGGCAAGAGTGGTTTCGTGGTTGGCGGATTAAGTGTTGGCTGTCACGGGCATGCTTCGCCTATTCCGTTTATTCCATCTATCTCTACTTCCTGTAATGCCTATTATTGCTGGGGGCTTTATCGTATGATTGATAATAAGAAGAAGTACGGTTCCGCAGCCAATGCACTTACGGTTTGGAAAGATCATATGGTTTCTATGGGATTCGGTTATCCGCTTGGAGTTGACCTGCCTGGTGAAAAAAGAGGTTTGATACCCAATGCTCAATACTATAATAAGATACATGGTGAAGGTCGTTGGGGGGCGTTGCGTATCATTTCAACAGCCATCGGCCAGGGAGAGGTACTTCTTACTCCTATACAGATTGCTAATCTTGCCGCAACGATTGCTAATAGAGGTCACTTTATTACTCCGCATATCGTAAAGGAGATTGAAGATAACGAGTTGGATAGCATATATCGCTTTCCCCGTCATACAACTGTTGATAAAGCGTACTATGAGTATATCGTCGAAGGTATGCGTGGCGCGGTGATCGGTAGTGCATATGGTGCAACCTGCCGGGGAGCCAATATACCTGGTATTGAGGTTTGCGGTAAAACCGGTACGGCGCAGAATCGCGGTAAAGACCACTCTATCTTTATGGGGTTTGCTCCAATGGATAAGCCTAAGATTGCCGTGTCTGTTTATGTAGAGAATGGAGGTTTCGGTGCTACCTGGGCAGTGCCTATCGGTGCTTTGATGATTGAGAAATACCTGACCGGAAAGATTGCTCCCGAACGCGAATATAAGATAGATTATATCAAGAATGCTAATTTGATACCATATGACCTCCAGAAGCGTTAATCTTTGGAAAAGCCTGGATTGGGTAACCATCTGTATATATTTACTGCTGATCGTGGCGGGCTGGTTCAGTGTGTGCGGAGCCAGTTACGACTATGGAGAGAAAGATTTCTTCGATTTCTCTACCCGTGCCGGTAAGCAATTCGTTTGGATAATCTGCTCTTTTGGTCTTGCATTTATTCTGCTGATGTTGGAGGACAGCATGTATGATATGTTCTCGTATGTTGTTTATGCGGGTATGATCTTGTTGCTTATTGTCACGATCTTCATAGCTCCCGATGTGAAGGGATCGCGTTCGTGGCTTCAGATGGGACCTGTTAGTTTGCAACCGGCAGAATTTGCCAAATTTGCTACAGCACTGGCTCTGGCCAAGTACATGAATGCTTATACGTTTAGTATGAAGAAGATCAATAATGTGCTGGTTGTGGGATTAATTATTCTGCTTCCCATGTTGTTGATTATATTACAGAAAGAAACCGGGTCTGCTTTGGTTTATCTGGCTTTCTTTCTTGTTCTTTACCGGGAAGGTATGCCCGGTGTTGTTCTTTTCCTGGGTGTTTGCGCTATTATCTATTTTATTGTGGGCATACGCTTTGATGAGGTAATGATTCCCAATACGCCGACTCCTATCGGGCAGTTTGCTGTGCTTTCTTTGGTTATCCTTTTTTCAGCGGGAATGACCTGGATATTGTTGAAGAAGCCTAAACCGGCTCGCTATATTTTGTTGGTTAGCATACCTGTTTTGGCGCTTGCTTATTATATATCGCAACATGTTTCCTTCAACCTGATGTATGTTCTTTGGGGATTGTTGGTTGCTCTTCTTATTTACCTGATCTTCCTGACGATAAACGAACGTCAATGGAAGTATATCTGGATCATGGTTTTTGCTTTAGGTTCAACTCTCTTTTTATATTCCAGCGACTATGTATTTGACAGGGTGTTGGAACCACATCAGCAAATCCGTATAAAGGTTGTATTAGGAATGGAGGAAGACCTGGCTGGTGCCGGTTATAATGTGAACCAATCTAAGATTGCGATTGGCTCCGGGGGATTGACCGGAAAAGGTTTTTTGAATGGAACCCAGACTAAGCTGAAATATGTGCCCGAACAGGATACTGACTTTATTTTCTGTACAATTGGCGAAGAGCAGGGCTTTATCGGATCGGCGGGAGTGTTACTTCTATATCTTGTTCTGATTCTACGTTTAGTAACATTGGCAGAGCGACAGCGTTCCGCCTTTGGCAGAGTGTATGGATACTCTGTATTAAGTATCTTCCTCTTTCACTTGATAATCAATGTGGGGATGGTGCTTGGGCTGACTCCTGTTATTGGTATTCCATTGCCTTTCTTTAGCTATGGTGGCTCATCCTTGTGGGGCTTTACTATCCTTCTGTTTATCTTTCTGCGGATTGATGCGGGAAGAGGTCGTAGATTATAAGTTGAGTTTTTCTTTCTCGACCAGTATCCCAATATCATTAACGCCTATCAACTGTTCGTCCTGCATTTGGTGAATCACTTTGAATGTATAGGTGCCCGGAGCTACATAGTGGTTTCCAAGAGATACGGATGATTGATATAATCCGCCCCATCCGGAACCACTCCATCGGCCATCCTTGTCTGCCAGAATAAAGTTCAGGTCATAGTTTCGCCAGTTTGTGGAGTCCGGAATGTTATGTAGTAGCATGGCACTGAAATCCTGAAAAGGATAGTTGGTTTTGTTACGCAGCAGAAAGGTTATCTCTGCATTGCTTGCTACTGAATCTGTGATATGAAGATTGAGTAAAACCGTATCACTCTTAGCCCATCCTTCTGTTGGAAAATGGTGATAAGAGTGATATACTATATGGTCCGTACAGGAAGCCCATAATATAGAGATCAGGATCAGACAGATGCCTTTAAATTGTTTCATTCTCCCTGCTTTTTCTCTGCTTGCTTGGGTCTGTCGTTCCCGTTTCTGTTGTTATTATGGTTGCGGGGTCTGTCATTTCTTGGTGGCCTGTCTCCTCCGCGTTGTTTATTGTCTCGTTCCCGGTCGCGATCCCGGTCCCGACGTGGACGTTGTTGCTGGTTTTGCTGGCTCTGTTGTCCTTGTTGGCCTCCTTGCTGGGGTTGTTGTCCGTCGCCTGGTCCGTTCTTTTTCTTCTTTTTGCGGTTTCTGTCGCCTCTGTTTCCTTCGCCTCTTCCGCCTTCGGGTCTTCCACCTTCGGTTTTATTGCCACGACGTTTGTCGAAACGTGTCAGGCTTTCCTGTTCCAGTAGGTCGGTAGGCTTTTTGGGTGCCGGTTTGCTTTCTTCTTCCAGTAAACTGTCTGGTTTGACTCCTTTGCGGTTCATGCCGATAATTTCGAAAGCGCGCTTGCCGCTGATAGTGACCAGATTGGCAGCAAAGTTCTTGTCTGTGGAGTAGGATACGTGATTGCTTAGTATGTCTGCTTTGAAGAAATAGAATGTTCCGTCTTTGGTTTCCAGTTCGATTTCACGCGATGGCAGGCGTTTCTGTGCTTCTACGTAACAGTCTACCTCATAGTTGAGGCAACACTTAAGTTTGGCGCATTGTCCCGCCAGTTTTTGTGGATTGAGTGAGATATCCTGGTAACGTGCGGCGCTGGTGGATACGGATACGAAGCTGGTCATCCAGGTGGCGCAACAGAGTTCGCGGCCACAAGGACCGATTCCTCCGATTCGTCCGGCTTCCTGGCGTGCACCGATCTGTTTCATTTCAATACGTACCTTGAAAGTTTCTGCCAGCACTTTGATCAGTTGACGGAAGTCTACACGTTCGTCGGCAATATAGTAGAATATGGCTTTGTTTCCGTCGCCCTGGTATTCTACGTCGCCGATCTTCATGTTCAGGCTGAGGTTGAGTGCAATCTGGCGGGTGCGTATCATGGTGTCGTGCTCCTTGGCCTTTGCTTCGTGGAATTTCTCCATATCTACCGGCTTTGCTTTGCGATAGATGCGTTTGATTTCGACATCGGGCTTCAGGTTGGCTTTCTTCATTTGTAGCGGTACAAGTCTTCCGGTAAGTGTTACCACTCCTATATCATGTCCGGGGCTTGCTTCTACTGCCACTACATCGCCCTTTTCAAGCGTGATCTTGTTGCTGTTGCGGAAGTATCCTTTCCGGGTGTTCTTGAACTGAACTTCCACCATATCACTTTCTTCGGTATTGCCTGGTATATCGGCAAGCCAGTCGTAAGTGTTCAGTTTGTTATCTTGTCGGGAGCAGCCTTTGCAACATAGGTTGCCGCTTCCATTATGCAGTTTATAATCCATTTGTTTGAATTAAGTATTTATAATTTTGCGATCGGCACCCGCATAACTTGGGTGCAGCGCCTCGCTGCTATTGTTTTAATAGTACAATCATTTTGAGTGAGAAATCGAAAAAGACCATTTTGGCATTTACGTTTTGTTGTATATGCTTTTGGGCTTCGCTCATTTCGTCCATTAGTCCCATTACGTTTCGTTCGTTGATGAACGGGGCAAAACGCGTGGCGAAGTTCTGTTCGTCGAGCGTCATATATGTCAGGTTCGGATTGTGCAGGTTATGAATAAAGTTCTCCCTTACCATGCGCTGGCAGTACTCGAGGAAGCTTTTTTGGCGTTCCCGTCCCATGGCGGCTACCTGCTCGCTCCATGCTTTCATTTCTTTGATTTTGCGCTGATAGGATAAGCGCATCAGGCTGACGAAGAGGTCGAAGAATAGTTGTTTTTCTTCGTTCAGATGTATGGTTTCGAGCGCTTTAACAAAGTCGCCGTTTGCCAGATGGGCTATGGACTGACTTTCTCTGGGCTGTATGCCATATTTCTTTTCGAGAACTTGGGCGATGCTTTGTTCGTCTATTTTCTTCATATTGTAGCGTTGGGCACGGCTGAGGATTGTTCCCAGTACCATGTCCGGCGCTTCCGAGAGTAGTAAGAATACGGTTTTCTCGGGCGGTTCTTCAAGTAGCTTTAGTAGTTTGTTGGCACATACGGCATGCATTTTTTCGGGTAGCCATAGGATAACAAACTTGTATCCGCCTTGGCTTGATTTGAGACTTAGCTTGCGTACAATTTCATCGCTTTCTTTGGCGTATATAATGGCCTGCGAGTTTTCGGCACCCATTTCGTTCAGCCAATGGCTCAGTCCGAAGTAGGGGTTGTCGAGTACAAACCGCCGCCAATCGGCAATGTAGTCGTCGCAGACTTCTTTTTTCCCTTTTGCGCTTTTTACGATCGGGAAAACAAAGTGCACGTCGGGGTGTACCAGTTTGTTGAATTTGATGCAGGATGGGCAGGTGCCGCATGCGTCGGCTTCTCCGCGGTTGGTGCAACTGATAAACCGTGCGTATGCGATGGCAAGAGGAATCTTACCGATTCCTTCAGGTCCACAAATCAGTTGTGCATGGGGTATTCTTCCCTCATGTACTTCCTGAATAAGCTTTAGCTTAGCCGCCTCTTGTCCGATTACGTCCCTGAAAAACATACTTAATAAATTATTTTAGCTACATCCCTGATGCTGTCTACGGCGGCGATAGAGTAAAAATGGATGCTGGGCACTCCATGTTCCATCAGTTCCTTGCATTGATTGATGCACCATTCAACGCCTACCTGGCGTACTTCTTCGTCGTTTTTGCATTTAACCACTTCCCGGGTTAGTTCCTCGGGTAAGTCTACTTTAAATGTTTTAGGGATCATGCTGAGTTGGGCCATTCTTTTGAAAGGCTTGATGCCGGGTATGATCGGGATGTTTATTCCTGCTTTCCGGGCTTTATCTACAAACTCAAAGTATTTCCGGTTGTCGTAGAACAGTTGGGTTACGGCATATTCTGCCCCGGCTTCTACTTTCTTTTTCAACCAGTAGATGTCCGTATCGATGTTGGGAGCCTCTTCGTGTTTCTCCGGATAGCAGGCAACGCCGTACGAGAATGGGGTTGCGGTGACTTTCATCTCCGATCCGTCGACGAAGATGCCCTGATTAAACTGGTTGATCTGCTCCTGCAACTCTGTGGCATGCATATACCCGTCTGCTTCCGGTATAAATGCCGATTCGTGCTTTGCTTTATCGCCGCGCAATACCAGCAAATCGGTAACGCCCAGGAATTGAAGGTCCAATAGCACATATTCTGTTTCTTCGCGTGAGAAACCACTGCACAACAGATGAGGCACTACGGTGATGTTGTACTTGTTTCGAATGGCAGCGGCCACGGCAACGGTTCCCGGTCGACGGCGCAGCCGGTTGCGTTGGAACATCCGGTTTCCCATGTCCTTGTATACATACTCACTGCGGTGCGTGGTGATATTGATATACTTAGGGTCGAATTCCCGTAAGGCATCTATGGTTTCGTATAATTTGTCGATTCCGGTTCCTTTTAACGGGGGCAGAATCTCGTATGAGAAGGCTGTTCTCTCTGTATTGTGTATCAAGTCGATTACTTTCATCTTTATTTTTATGGTAATTACACAGATTCTCGCAAAAATACAAAAAAAGCCAGTAACTTCTTTGCGATATGGTATATTTATTGAGCGTCCGGCCTCATTTGACTTATTGATAGTGAAAGGCGGCTTTTGTTCGTTATTTGTCAGCCATTGGGCAGATTCCCTGAATCACTATTTCTTCAAATAGCTCCAACCACAAGCGCTACGGTTGAATTTTACCGGTTTTCGACCCGGATTCTTATAGAATTCCCTTCGAATTCCTATAGAATCCCGTTCAAGTTCCTATAGAATCCGGCTCGGATTCTTATGCAATTTGAACGGAATTCTTATGGAATCCGGAGGGAATACCTATGCAATTCCGGCTGAATGCCGGTTTGATCTTTGAAAAGGTGTGTAATTCCTGCCGGAAACGGCTTGTTTTTCTCTGGTTGCTCTGTATTGTTGTGCGTTTCTGATTTGTCTTTTTGTCCGGTTTTTATGTTGTTTTGCTTTCCTGTGTTTGCATTTGCTATAAGCAGATTTATCAAACGGTGTTGCTGCTGTCGCTAAAAACGGAATTCTGCTAACGTTTTGCGTTCTGTTAGTCTTGTTTCCTTGAAGAAAAGTTTGTGCTTCCTTGCCTTTGGTGTAAATAAGCCAATCTGAAAGAACAGAAATGTCAATTTGACAATTTGGTAAGTATTTGTGCTGCCGATACACCCTCTTAAACCGGTGGTGGTAGCCGGAGCACAAATCTGATACAAAAACAGTTTTGCCCGGTTTGAAATATCTTTATTAATGCCGAAATGCAGCAGAAAAGTTGAATAAAATTGTCATTTAAAAGTTTGGAATATCGGAATAACATTTCTAAATTGCACAAAATTTGAGCTTAAACCATTCAGGTAAAACTCCTTGCGTATTTTTCAGGTGTAAATTAGCCCTATTTTTATACATTTATTTGTAGTAAGGCTTAGTGTCAATCATGTCTGTTTTTGTGGTGGTTATTTAATCGTTACGATATTTCTGGTTTCTAACTATATATCGTTTAAGTAAATTATCTTTTATCATAGATAGTGTTCAACACGCTGTGGTAAAAAGAGTATTAAAAGAAAGTATAAACAAAATTTTAAAGAATAAATATTAAGCAATTATGAAAAGGCATTGTTTGTTAGCATTTGGAGTATTAATGATTTTAGTTGCTTGTTCGGAGAGCAAGGACGTTCTTTCGGACGAAAAAGCGACGTTGTATATTGCCTCATCCATCGAGGGAATAGAACTAACCGGAACGCGCGCAGAAGCGGATGTTAACCAGTTTACATTGATCCTGGAACACGAATCGAATCCGGAGGCGACAATCACCGGCGTGTTTTCCGATTTCCCCCATGGGCGGGTCGATGATGTGTCGGTAGGCGTTTATGAATTAACCCTGACTTCCCACCCAAATGGTTTCGTACCTGCATTCGAAGACCCCTGGTATGAAGGCATAAAGAATCCGGTACCCGTTCTGAGCGGAAGAACCAATATGGTAACAGTAGAGTGTGTACAGGCCAATGCCGGTATCACTTTTATTTACGACCCCTCTTTGGAAGCAGCCGGCTATGGCGATATCGTGCCGGAGATGAAACAAGATCATACCACCCTATACTTTGAAAACGGCAACCGGGAAGCAAAAGCTTATTTCCACCCCAAACAAGTTGAGCTGAGGATTAAACATGGAGATGAGTACCTGAAAATCGGTGGTAAAGAAGTACAACTTCTAGATCTGGGAAAAGAACAACTGTGGGAAACAACCTTGAAGGCATCGCAAATCACCGGCGGATTGTCAATTATTGCTACAGTAAAAGTGATAAGTTCACCTACGCATTTTGTAGAATTTGAGCTGGGCGATAACGATCTGGTTACACTGACCGGTCTTAAAATCGGTGCCCATACCTCTTCGTTCCTGGCTACGGGCAAGGACGTTACTGCTCTGAAATATGGACTGTTTCCTACCGCATCGCTTGAGTTTATGCTTAACCTCATGTCGCCGGAAGAATTTATGGCGAGAAACGGCAGTGATCTGGCTACCGGCTATCTGGCGCAACTCAACACAGCCGAAGGTTTGCTTATGAATTTCGATGCAATGGCGTCTCTCACAGAATACTCATTGATGGTTATGCCCACCCAGAACGGCATAAGCAAGATACAGCGTTACGACTTTGTCTCTGCCGAAGGTATTGAACCCGACCCCGACCAAAGTGCCGACGGACCAATCATTCCGGGTGTCTATTACCAGGATATCTATCAGGCAATGGTCGATGGTGAGTACGTTGACCCCTATGAAAATGAAGTTTTGGTAACTAAAGCCAAACAAGAAAACACGTACATCGTCAGCGGTCTTTTCCTGATGGGAGATGTTGAGATGGTGGCCAAATATAACGAGAAAACCGGGAAACTCATTTTTACCGGACAAGATGTTTATGAATACGATATGTTCAACGATATTGCATTTATACTGGACGACGGTGCACTGTATGCCGGAATCTACCTGACCGACGGTGAAAATCCGGTGGATGAACTGGTATTCACTGTCGAAGACCGTAAATTAAGTACAGCAGCCACGGTCATGGAATTCCACACTTTTGATGTTTTCACAGAAGAAGACCTGGGCTGGCTGGAAATCTCTCCGTTGAATAATCCGTTCAGAGATTTCAGTACAGCAGTTAACAAATCCCCTCTATCGCGGGGTAAACTCTCTAAATCCAAGCAGATATCTACTCGTCCTGCTTCTTCAAAAGTGAAGGGAAAGACCATATTGCGCTCCTCCGTCACTGTATTGAAATAAAAGAATGATGCATTAAAACTGCTTTTATGAGGAAAATACTTTCGATTTTATCAATTGCTTTGTTCCTGGCCTTAAACTCGTGTAGCGAACACCCTGCGGAGTATACGGAGCCTGTGCCTGAACCCAAAGTTGATATGGCTTCTCTTTCGGGGAGGCAGGTGCAAGCCGGCCGGCTGATCGTTAAGTTGAAAGAAGAACCCTCTTCAACAGAAGCATTTACCCGTGCATCGGGCATTGATATCCGTAAAATGGAGCGTGTGTTTCCGCATGCCGGAGAGTTTGAGGAACGCTCTCGCGCTGCCGGGCTCCATTTATGGTATGTCGTTGAGTATGACGAATCGGTAGCTACTACCCGTGCTGCCGGAGAATTATCGCTTCTTGATAATGTATCGGTGATTGAACCCGTTATCCCGGTCAGGAAAACGGGCTCCGGTACCTTCCGGAAGTTCAATGAAGGTGAAATAGCTCAGTTCAAACAAACATCCGAAAATTATATTTTCAACGACGCCTATACCTATGCCCAGTGGAATTTTGAGAACAACGGCAGCCTGGAAGGTTCACTAGCAGGTGCCGATATCCGCCTGTTCGATGCCTGGGAGTTTACTACCGGCCACCCCGATGTGATTGTCTGCGTGGTAGATGGAGGTATTGATTATGCCCATGAGGACCTGGCGGCTAATATGTGGGTCAATAAAGCAGAGCAGAATGGTGTAGACAGCCACGATGACGATGCAAACGGCTATGCGGACGATATATATGGTTTTAATTTCGTTACCGGCAAAGCCATTGAACCCACCTTGCATGGCAGTCATGTTGCCGGGATTATTGGTGCTGTAAATAATAACCATATCGGTGTGTCGGGCATTGCAGGTGGCGATGGCACTCCCGATAGTGGAGTCCGTTTGATGAATTGCCAGATCTACCTTGATAATGAAGAAGGAGAGAAGTCGGCAACAAACTATTACGCTGCCGCTGCTATTAAATATGGTGCCGATAACGGCGCTGTGATTAGCCAGAACAGCTGGGGATTTGATGTCGGTACAGTATCTGCTACCCCTCAGCTCATCCAGGAAGCCATTGCTTATTTTATAACCAACGCCGGTATGGATAAATCGGGCAATCAGGTTGGCCCCATGAAGGGCGGACTAGTTGTTTTTGCTGCCGGCAATGACGATGTAATGATTCCTACCTTCCCCGCATCAGATGACAATGTAATATCTGTAGCTGCTATGGGGTTCAATTATAAAAGAGGTACCTATTCCAATTATGGCTCTACCGTCGACATCGTAGCCCCTGGTGGCGAGATTGGCTTCTCGGCATCTGCCGGCATTCTGAGTACCTGCGGCGGATGGAATGGCTCCGGGGTGGTGACCAATGCTTATTATTATATGGATGGCACTTCAATGGCCTGCCCTCACGTGTCCGGTGTAGCTGCTCTTCTTATATCTAAATATGGTGTGGAACAACGGGGATTGACGCCGGCTCAATTAAAAGAGATGCTTTATGCGTCTGTATATGACATCTCCGCATATAACCCCGGCTATCAGGGAATGCTTGGCATTGGCGCGCTGGACGCTTCAAAAGCCTTTCTTGGTGGTGTGATAATCCCTCCAACGCCTCCCGTGCTCTTAAAACCATTGCCTGATTTAGCCTTCTACAAAACCAATGATTCACGAACGTTGACGCTAAGCGATTACTTTGCATCTACCCAAGCAGATAGAGAATTAACCTTCCGGATATCAACAATATCAAACCTGGTGTCGCTGACGCTTACTGATAATCAGCTTAAAATCTCTTCAGTGGGGTATGGAAAGTCATCTGTAACCGTTACTGCTGTAGATTCCAGCGGATTGGAAACGGAAGCAATCCTCCTTGTGTCATGTTATTCCAGAACAGTCAGACCAGATAGGCCCGGCTTTTGGACTGAAGTGAATGATTTGGAATAGTTGTTTTTGTGAGAGTCTATTTTTATGGCTCCTCATTATCAGCTCCTTATCTTTTTTCTTTCATTCTTCTTCAATTATTTCTTGTTATAATTTGGTTTGTATTCCAAAAGTCTCTACTTTTGCACCCGCTTTGTGAGAGAACAAAGCCGGATGTTTTTGACAAAT
>NZ_QVMI01000027.1:0-65862 GCF_010500965.1 Bacteroides sp. 51
TCACTGTGACGTTTTTACTTCCTTTTTGTTTTTGATCTTTTTTCATAATTGTTATTTATAATTATCAATGCGAAAGTAATATAAGCAAGAACATACAGGCATGTAAAATTGTGCAAATGCATTATAGTAAAGACTACTTTACTTTGCTTGCAGAAAAGGGTCGGATGATCGACTATAAATCATCCGACCATTTACTATTTATCATCCGGCCATTTACATCAATGGTCCGGACCAAATTTGAACAGTGTTTTAATCCAGAAAGAACAATGAAGAAAAGAAAAAAATTATCGGGCAAGCCCCTTATGAAAGAACGGCTGAAGTTTCGCATTATGCTTGAAAAAGGCTATACGGAAATATGTGCACAATGGATGGTAGAACGACTGGAACAACTCATTGAACATATGCTACACGGACATGCAGCCATTGCTTACAAGAAGCAAAACGGGGAATTCCGGCTGGCTATGGGAACGTTGATCTACTATGAACGGACATTCGGCAAAACCATGAGCATAGAAAACATTAAGGGAGCCATTGTGTACTGGGACGTAGATGCCCAAGGCTGGCGTTCCTTACAAGTAGAAAACTTCTTGGAATGGAGGCCTATTGTATGATGTGGAAGTATATTATGCTACATTGCACAGCAACACCGGCAGAAAGGGTCTTGACACGCGAGGATATTGATCGCTACCACCGGGAAAGGGGATTCCGCGAGATAGGGTATCATTTTATTATTCACCAGGATGGACGCGTAGAGGAAGGACGGGCATTATCGCAAGCCGGCGCCCACTGCAAAGGGTGGAACTATACGGCCATTGGGGTGGCGTATATTGGCGGAACGGACAAACAAGGAAATCCGAAAGATACACGCACGGAAGCGCAAAAGGAGGCGATAGTGAGATTGATAGAGGGATTAAAAAGCTTGTTCGCAATTAAACGAGTGTTGGGACATAACGAGGTATCGGCAAAAGCGTGCCCGTGTTATGATGTATCAGTTGAAAATTGAAAGTTGAAAGTTGAAAGTCACGATGCCGTAGACCGTTGATTCAAGAGTAACTTAAATCGTCTAATCGTAAATTGTCTAATTGTAAATATGAAGAATGATCAGTATTTTCCGCATGATGCTACGGCGGGAAACAACATTAAACTAATGATTTTAATCGAGACCGAAGGTGCCCGCGGATATGGTGTGTATTGGTTTCTGCTGGAGTTTCTACGTCAGCAAACAGATTATAAAGGTAAATTGAGTATGCTGGACATGTTGGCCCGGAGGGTGAAGACCACTCGAGCCGTAGTGAGGCGGATCATCATGGATTATGCTCTATTTGCCATCGAGGGAGAACTGTTCTACTCGCCAGGACTAGTCGACCGGATGCAGCCCCTTGATAGCAAACGCGCAGCAAAGAGCGAACAGTGCCGCCGAGCAGCAGGGACTAAGTGGCTGAAAACCAGCAAAAGCACCGATGCGGATGCATTGCAAGGAGAGGAGAGAAAAGAAGAGCAGAGGAAAGAAGAGAATACAACCTCACCCAAACCCTCTCCCGGCACTTTGCCGAGAGAGGGCGAGAAGGAGGAAGGAGGAGGAAATTCTTCTGTTAAGGCTCCGCCGGAGTATGCGTTGAATAAACAGACGCATAATTTAAAGGGACTAATGGAGCGGCTGCAACAGCTGAAAGTGAATAATCCGCAAGAGGTGAATGCTATTCTGCAACTATCAGACTACGGACGAATGGGTACGAAGGTATGGAGTATGCTGTACCACACGGAATGGAACAGTATAAAAGCACCGGGACGGTTTTTGATAGCGGGGCTGAGGAAAGAGGTTACTTGATGTTCTCTTTAGTCAATGTGTTTACTTGCTCAATAATTTGTTTTGACCGTAGCTTATTTAAACCTACCCTATCAGCTACGGCCATCATATCATTTACAAATCGCCGGCATAATCAGAGGTCAATATCTTTTCGGCGTCGGCAGCAAGGTTATCGAAATTAACCATGTCATCCATAACCGACTCACTATAATCGGGCCGATATTCTAATGCCCCTCTTCCTGTACTACCCACCAATGCCAGTCGTTGAAGAATAGTTAACTTTACCGGATCAAAACCTCTACTCTTAATATACCTATCCAATATAAGGTTTCCCCAACCATCAGGTAAACTATCATCAAATACACCAAAGTTACCATTAAACGGATTACGTTTTGCTATGAATACTTCCGATTTAAGTGGAAGATGAAAGGGAGATATAGATTCTCCATGTATAAGATAAGCTGAATCGTATTCAAAAGCGCAAAGAGAATCGGGAGTCAAAGCCATTCGTCCGACTTTTACTTCATTCATAAAAATATCAACAACTTTTATCTCATTCATTACGCACCCCTCTCTTTCTTTTCTTTACTTCTTTCGTTTTTAATAAGTCATTTATACTTTGGTATGATTTCTTTGTAAATAATTCAAAGAAACCCTCTACATCATCTAATAAAATAGCACATAGAACCAGATTATGGAGTGTGATTTCTCCTGTACTCTCAAATTTACGATAAGCATCATACCCCACTCCGGCACGCTTAGCAAAAGCTCTCTGAGTAAGGTTCCTTTCCAACCTTCTTTCTTTAACTCTTTCGGCAATACCTTTGAGTATTGCGTTGGGAGACGTATCTATAATTGTGCTAATATCCATAATTAATAATCAAAACATAAGCTTATTGTGCGATTTCACACAATTACAAAGATATGAATAATTATAAAACAACAACAGTTTAAATGACAATATTCCTTGCAGGCTTATTCAAAATGTCTACCGGAAAAGACCTGGGGTTGGATAACTACAGCCTGGCCACTGGCCACTTGCCACTACCGCCAGCACGCTGACTATGGCAATATGATCTTATAAAGCAAATTCTAGCCTCTTTCTTCCTCAATGATAAAATTGTTAATATTTCGTTTCTCTTTACTGAAATCTATTCCGACTTTTATTTTTGCACGAGGATCTATAGTATAGGGTTCAAAATATCCTTTCTCGTTTATTTGTTGAAGAGCTTCTTCGGCACTACCATTTAGCTTAAATTCAAAAATATAAATGCGATCTTTGGTTTTTACTATAGCATCGGCACGTCCTTTGGCACTACGTACTTCTGTGTCGACAAATTGGCCCATGAGGCGAAACACCAAATAAAAAATAACCTGATAATGCCGCTCGGTTTCATCGTTGAGTTCGTATGGAATGCCGGCAAAAAAAGCTCTGAGACGTTCCATGAATGAGGGTATATCACCAGCATATAGCTCTTTAACAAAATGGCTGATATGAAAACCTGTTTCATTCTCTGTCACAGCAGTATAATAAGGCACCAAAAACTTCATAAAACCATAACGAACTTCATCGTTGGGAAACGCTAATGTATATAACCTAAACGTCTTATCATAAGCCTTTATAGTTAGATAACCGCTTTGGTAAATCATTGGAAGTGGATTGTTGGCATCTGCACGATATTCCGAAAAGCCATCAAGATCTACATCTACACCATTTATCAGTAGACGCAAATCGTAATCACTATCTTTTAGTAATTCAACTAAATATGTTGGAGTTCCGGTCTGAAACCAGAAATTATTAAACTCACACGCCTCCAATGCATTTAGCACACTGAATGGGTTGAACATGCCTGCACCTTGCTGGTGAAAGTGATAACCATCGTACATAGCTGTCATGGTAGTTACAGTTTCAGCCAATGACATATCATTATTTTGTGCTATTTTCTCCAACTCTGGAGTGAATACTTCGACAAGCTCTTTTTCTGTAATACCACAAACCTCTGCATAATGCAATCTCATACTTATATCCTGTAGTTGATTCAGATCACTAAACACACTGACTTGCGCAAACTTAGTTACTCCTGTTAGGAATACGAATCGTAAATACCGATCGGCACTTTTAAGTACCCCATAAAAGGCTTTGAGCGTTTGTTTGTATGCGTTAGCCAGTTCCTCATTCAATATAGCCTGCAAGAGGGGTTTATCATATTCATCAATGAGCACTACTACACCTTTTCCAGTCTGCTCGTATGCTCTGCGAATGATGCCATAGAAGCGGGCAGAATAAGACTCCTCCCCACTCTCTGTACCATATAATTTTTCCCATTGTACAATATGGCGCTCCAATATAATACCTAGTCGTTCAGGTGCGTCATATTTCTCAGCATTCAGATCCAGATGAAGTATAGGATATTCTATCCAATCAGTTTCCAGCTTTTCAATAGCCAGTCCTTCGAATAGGTCTTTACGTCCTTGGAAATATGATTCGAAAGTGCTGATTAGAAGACTTTTGCCAAATCGCCGGGGACGACTAAGGAAATAAGGACTATCGGTCTGAGCCAACTCCCATACCATTGCTGTTTTATCCACATATAGATAATCGCCTATCCGTATTTTCTCAAAAGTCTGTATCCCTATAGGAAGCTTACGCAACAATCTGTTCATAATGCTCTGTATTAAGTAAAGACAAAGATAATCAATCCGATTTATAACAACAGAATGTTACACACAATTCTTCATACAGAAGATTAAAGGACTTTCACTCTATAAATTTCCCACCATGTAAACAGGGTAGATTTGAATAGCCAACTCAGGGAGAAGAAAAAGGAAAGGGAACAGTTGCTTATTTCCTGATTTAAGATATCGTTTCCAAACATTTCGGATTACCATCCGATAAAATCTTCGTGTAACATCCCATGTGAAATACCTTCCTCGCCCTCACACAGATCTTTTGTCTGATCTTCAAATATCATTCTGTTTTTGATATCCATACTACCATGCAGTATTCTTATGATTTCAACTTCATCATCAGACAAAATATGGTAGAATATGATGTGCTTATTAGCTTTTAAGCCATATATACCTTCCGCAACATCGTTGTATTTTTTTCCTAATGTAGGGGTTTCGGCTATTTCTTCGCAGAAAGTAATGAGCATTTCATAATATAAATCGGCTTGTCTTTCGGACCAGGTATCTAGTGTATAGTTCCAGATGTTCGATAAATCTTCCACAGCTTTGTGGGTTAAACGATATTTAGCCATTCACTCTTTGTACCTTTAAAGATTCAAGGTGCTTTCTGGGATCGAAGTCCGTAGCTACGCCACTATCCATACCTTCTTGTATAGCACTGCGAAGAGCCGACAAACGATTTTCTTCTTCTTCCAGAAGACGCAAACCAGCCCGAATAACTTCACTGGCATTTTTGTAGCGCCCCTGAGAGATTTTGTTTTCTACAAAACTCTCAAAATAACTTCCAAGTGCTACAGATGTATTTCTTCTCATGACTATTTCATTTTTCACCAAAGTTACCAATATTTGGTAAAGAAGCAAAGGCGAATCATTTATTTAACACTCCTCATTGGGTAATACACCTAGCGCCGTTAAGGCGGTGTGTCATAAGTGGGTTGAATACACTTCGTCATTGCGAACGTAGTGAAGCAATCCAGGTTATACGCTTTGTGAGCTGGATTGCTTCGGGTAAACCCTACCAATTACAATATCCACCCCCTGCCCCCGCCAGCGGGGGATACCTGCGGCATCGTATCCCCCGCTGGCGGGGGCAGGGGGTGGATATTGTCATTATCAAATAGTTCTATATTTTAATATAGTGGCGACTCGCAATGACGTAACGAAATATGCTTATGACACACCCTCCCTACAGTGTGTAGTTCAAAAAAGTAACATACCTTATCTAATGCTTTCGAATACCAACCGGGCATCCATGTGATTGGAATCCAGGTCAAGTACCTTACTCAAATAGGTTTTGGCTTCTTCGGTATGACCAAGTCCAAGTTCTCCAAGACCGATTACATAGTGGCAATGAATTTGGTTGCGGATGTTCAGATCGTCTTCCCATATAGCCAGGTCGGGCAAGGAAACAGCAAAGTAATCTATCCGGCATTGATCGAAAAGATGCTTCTTACCATGATCAATCAGCGCATTATAACGGCTCTTGGCTTTATCGGTTTCTCCCAAAGCTGCCCATGCAAGTCCCTGATAGAATATCTTATCGGGTTGCTGGTCATTATAATAGAATGCCTGTTGCGGTTCGGAAGAGCCGATAGTCGCTTTATGGAAGTAATATACGGCTTTCTCTTCGGCACCGAGAGCACGGTACGCCACGCCTTTCAGGTAATCGATATCATTTTCTTCGGCATTCGCCAGTTTTCCTTCGCCCAGATGGTGCGGATAGGCATCGGTTTCATTCAGCAGACGGACAGCAGTGGCATAATCCTGAGCTTGCATGGCTTGTTTAGCCAATTCTATACGACACACCACGTATTGTTTGGTGATCTTACCTTCTCCCCCCTCCCACGGATGGTATGTACGGGAGTCGATCAGTTGCATAGCCTCTTTATATTTGCCAAGCTGGTTGTACAGTGAAATCCTTTCAATGCATAGGTCGTCACGTTGTTCTACCAAAACCGGATACTTTTCAAGGAAGGCAAGGCGATCGGCAGATGATAATCCCATTTTCTTGTAAAGCTGATCAAGCTCCATGAGGATACGGGAATCTGTTTCGTCCAAAGCAAAAGCCTTTTCCAGCAATTCACGGGCTTCGGCTTTCCTATTGTATTTATTGTAATAAGCCAATGACAGGTTTCGCAATACAGTGGGGAATGTATCGTTTAACTGATAAGACGCTTCCCAACAGGCAGTAGCCTCATCGTACTGACGGGCAGCATACCAGAAGTTACCCAGATAATAAGGTGCATAAGCATCGGTAGGTTGCAGACGAATAGCGTCTTGCAGAATATTCACCTCTTCAATACGGTTGGGGAAACACTTTTCAGGAGACATTCCGGAAGCCTTGCGGTAATACTCCAATGCTTTTGCCTCGTCGCCGGAACAGGAAGCGAAATAGCCCAATGCATAATAAACCATAGGATACACCTTCTCCGGATCAGCGATGGCATACGACAGGAGTTGTGTAGCCTCATCATACAGTCCCGCAGCAGCATAGTCCAGCGCATATTCAATATAAGTATGCACGGCGCCACGCATCATGGATAAGAAGGTATTGAGATCTTTTGCATTGTCTGTAAGCAGATATTTCTCGAAACGGCATCCCATATTGAATTTATCAATCTTCAACGATTCTTCAATCAGAGACAAGGCAGAAGCCTTCATCCCCAGGTGTCTCAGGATAGAAGCCTTCAACTGACGTGCTTTATGGTTATGCCAGTTGCGAATCAGGCTACGGTCTATTCTATCAAGAGCATCTTCCCACTGCCCGCGCGCTACATCTATTTGGGCAAGTGCCAAATATGCAGGGTCTTGCCAGGCAGCATTCCAGGTCGATTTATAGAAGGCATCGTATGCTTTATCAAGTTGCCCCTGCATCTTCAAGCTCCAACCCAGATTATAATAGGCCTCACCATCATACGGGTTAGGGCTACGTTCGGTCAGGGTTTCGATTGCTTTATGGAAGTAAGGTTCTGCTTTTGCAAACTGCCCCTTACGCATAAGAAGTAATCCCATAGCATTATTGCAGCGGCTATCGCCTGGTTCACGGCGTAAAGCTTCCTGATAATAATCGGCAGGGTTATAGGTGGCATGGCGATACTGTTCCAGATGTAAGCCAGTGAGATACAGCTGCTCCATTGAAGCAATATCTTTCGGATCTTTGGCTGCACGTGCCGGATCGGGCGTTGGTTTAATCTCCGGTTTATCGGCCTGGTAGGACAACATTTCTCTGCCGGTAGCATCATAAAGCGTAAAGATAAGTTCTTCCGGTAGCTTATTACCCACCTGAATGGTTCTGGAATAGCTCTCGGCAGGAGATGTATGGGCGTAATCATCTACAAAGACCTGTCCGTCTATATCTTTTAATACAATACGCAGATTCTTATACTCGCCTGTGGTATAAAGAATGATATGCGCTTTGCCGTCCTGAATTTCTACATTGACAACAGCATCTTTAGTAGCGTTCTTCACATAACCGACTTCGGAGTAAGGCATAAAGTACTGTACCCACGACTTTTCTTCGCCTGGTTGCAACCAGGTAAAGTCGGGCTGATTGTCGGTATAGACACCGGTCATCAGCTCAATGTACGGACCGTCTTCGTCGGTCAGGTTTCTGTCCCACGCCTGTCCGAAATCACCGTTACCCCAGGTCCATTGTTTTTTACCGGGGGATACGTGATGATCGGCCACATGCAGAAGACCGGCATTGACATCGGCCTCATATCCGCCTACGAAGTTAAACCTGGACTGAACAGCCATGTAAGAAGTGGGCACAGGTATGTTTTTATACTTCGAGATATCCACTCCGGCAGAGTAATCTTGCTTATAGTACACTCCAGTGGCGATAGGGAAATTGGATACATCGCGCTTGCCATGATCGAACACAGCATGTACATCGGGTGGGAACACCGAGTGATATCCGTCGTTCACCACTACGGCAGGGTTTGCCCACCATAGGAAGGTTTGCGGAAAGGATGTACGGTTATACACCTTCACCTTGATCTCAATATACGACTTGCCCGGATGAAGGGTAAACCCCTGCATTCCCTTGGTACGGAACATACGCTCTACTTCGCTACACCATACGGTTACACTACCATCGGCATTCTCTTCGATATAATAATCCGTAGGCAAAAACGTACTTGGGCGGTGATGTTGTGGCCAGTTAAACTCAATCCCCCCGGAGATCCAAGGACCTGTTAAGCCAACAAGCGCCGGCTTAACGACTTGGTTGTAATAAACAAAATGACGTTGCTTTACCTTGTCGTATGCCATGTGGATACGTCCACCCAGCTCGGGCAATATCATCACCTTGATATACTCATTCTCGATAAAGAGTACCTTGTATGGTTTATCTACTTTATCGTCCGATACCTTTTCAACAACAGGATACGGATACACTACCCCTGAACTTCCCTGATATACACGTTTCTCAAGGAATATAGGGTTCTTTTCTTCTTCGCCAATCTCGTAGGTGGGAAGCATAACAGTCTCTTCCCATGCCCTGACCACGCCCTTTTCTGTTACTTGGGGTTGGATCAGGTAATCGGTAATCTTTTCCATAAATTATTTATTTTAGGAGTCAGAAGTCAAGAACTACTAACTTCTAGCTACTTAATTAATTCTTTCTCAATCTCTTCCAATGATTTCCCTTTCGTTTCGGGAAGCTGTGAACGTATAAACAGGAATCCGGCGAAACAAATTGCACCATATACCCAGAATGTGCCCGAAGCATTCAGATATTCATTCAACAACGGGAATGTATAGGTAAGGACGAAGGATGCCAGCCACAGAAAGAAGGTTGACACAGCCACAGCGGCACCACGAATGCGAGTGGGGAATATCTCGGAAAGCACTACCCACACCACCGGAGCAAGAGACATGGCATAACAAGCAATAGCCATCACAACCAATAGAAGCATCGGCCAACCGCTCACCTCGAAAAAGTAACAGGCGCCCAATATAGCGTAGATGCCAGCCAATCCAATGGAACCGACATACATCAATGCACGGCGTCCCCAACGGTCGACGGTATAAATGGCTACAAACGTAAAGATCAGATTCGTTACACCGGTCACCACGATATTCATCAGAACGTCGGAAACAGCGTAACCTGCCGCGGAGAATATTTCGTGTGCATAATTAAAGATAACATTGATACCACACCATTGTTGGAATACAGAAAGTACAATACCGATAATCAGCACTTTACGTACATTGGGTTGCAAGAGTGCTTTCCAGTTGTTCTTCTCTTGCGTCTGGGGAGAAAGAGCAATTTCTTTCAACTCGGCATCTGCATAAGTCTGTCCACCAATGCGGGCGAAAATCTTACGCGCTGCATCCTGTTTGCTGTTTATAGCCAACCAGCGGGGACTTTCGGGAATCACAAAGGAAAGGATGAAAAACAATCCCGCCGGGATTAGTTCTGCCCAGAACATCCAACGCCATGCCCAGTCTATACTATGTGGAGAAAGTACATCTTTATCCGGCATAAAGTAGTCGCCAATCTGCCAGTTGGCAAGCTGCGCCGCCAGGATGCCAATTACAATTGTTAGTTGATTTAAGGAAACAAACCGTCCCCTGACCGATGCAGGTGATACTTCTGCAATATAAATCGGTGAAATATTGGAAGCGATACCAATACCAAACCCACCAATTATGCGGTAAATAATAAACCAAGAGAAATTGTCCACCACTCCTGTTCCATAAGCCGAGATGGTAAACAGCGCCGAAGCAATGATCAACATTTTTTTCCGTCCGTAGCGGTCACTCCAGGCACCAGCCAGTAGAGCACCGACCAAACATCCTATTAATGCACTACTCATGGCCCATCCGCGCATCGCAGCCGAGCCTTCAAGCCCAAAGAAAGGTTCATAAAATATTTTGGCTCCACCGATAACAACCCAATCGTAGCCGAAGAGAAGTCCGCCCATAGCAGACACTAATGTAATGAGCAATAAATAGCCTTTACTGTGTGTATTTCCGTTTCGCATGTGGTAATTGATTTAATGACAGGACAAAAGTACAGGTAAACGGAGAAGTAAAAAATGTAAGAAGGATTGCAAAACATGTAAAAAACGACTATCTTAGCAAAATAATAAATTCGGAGGGAAATTATGATCGAAAACATGCTTGCAGATGGTTTTAAAGGTGAACGGGCAATCGTCACTCCATATAATATAAGGACATATCTGGCTGAAAATAAAATCACCCGGCAGATGTATGTAACTCATATTGGCTATTATCCAAATGCGAAATACCATTACCGGGAGCGCAAGGATGGAACAAACGAGTATGTTTTTATCTATTGCGAGAAGGGGCAGGGATGGATAGATTATGCCGACGGCAGGCATCGTCTCAAAGAAAATAGTTTCTTTATCATTCCCGCTAACGAAAAGCATGCGTATGGAGCGGATGCTCGCGACCCCTGGAGTATATATTGGCTTCACTTTCAGGGAGATAATATAGATATGTTTCGTTCCATTATAGGTAGGACTTGTTATCTGGAAGAATCGGATAAGAGCAGATATCAAGATCGTATACAGCTATTCAACGAGTTATATCAGAATCTTAATATGGGGTACAGCCCTGAGAATCTGGAATATATCACTTTCTGTCTGATGCATTTTATGGCTTCATTGAAGTACGTATCTCAATATCGGGAGATTAAACAGGTAAGGGAAGATGATGTGGTACAGAAAACTATTATATATATGAAGGAGAATCTGGAGAATAAAATTATTCTGGAAGATATTGCACAGGCGGTAGGTTATTCGGGGTCACGATTAAATACGTTATTCTCGCAACGAACATCGTTCTCGCCCATAGAATATTATAACCAGTTGAAGATACAACGGGCATGCAGCTACCTGCAATTCACCGAACTAAAAATAAAGGAGATTGCTTTCCGGCTTAATTATTATGATCCATTCCATTTCTCTAAGGCCTTTCATAAGGAAATGGAAATAACACCTAAAGAGTATAGGAAGAGGTATCAGGACCGGCGAGGTGGTGCCTTCATAATGTCATAGTTGTAGGGGCAGGCCTTGTGTCTGCCCCTATAGTCATGTCATACATGTATTTTGTTCATTACTCGGCAGTGCCGTAAGTTTCTTCATAAGGTTGTACAATCACCCAACCATCACCTTCGAACTGTAACTGGAAGCTTTCGCCTGAACCGCGACCAATTAATGTTTTGAATGAAATGTCTGTTTTGATCTTTGGAGTAAGATTGCCTGACCATGCTACAGTAGCATTAGGGTCTGTATATACAGGTTTACCCGGTTTAACGAGCAATGTCAAAGGATCGCCATGTGTACAGATAGCTGCATGACCGGTACCACTTAAATGCACCTGAAATAAACCACCGCCCACAACTCCGGCCATACTTTTCATCAGTTTCACATCAGATTTAAGGCTTTCTTCATGAGCCAACACATCGTTTCCGTTTACATTGATCGTTTCGTTTTCCAGATAAAGTACACGGATCTTCTTTGCATAGTCGGCCACGTATACTCTTCCGGTTCCGGTAGCTTTCATCATTGAAGTACCTTCACCGCTTATCGCTTTCTTTAATAGATTGCCCACACCTTTACTCAACATACCTTCGCGTTCAAACTTTACATCTCCGTCATAGGCAACCATAGCGCCTTTTTTAATCATTACTGTTTGATTCTTGATATTCAGCTCAAGTAAATACTCTTTTTCCAATTCGAATAAATCGTTTCTTTCATCTTTTTGTGCAGTCTCCTGAATGAATGACTGAATAGAATACTTGTTCATAAGATTAATTGTAATAAATAGATTAAAACTTAAAATATATCTGATTAATTAATTTTCTCCAAATAGCAGTTTATAGTCGCGCTTGGCAACCTTTTCTACCCAAGCCTCAGGAATAAATTTCCATTGATTGAATGATTTGGGGGTAACAATGCCGGCCTTTTTAATTTCCTCGGCCAGATAAAAACGCAAATCCTTATCCGTAGAGAACACAATACGTTCAGTCAGTTTCTCACGCGGAATGCCCGATCCTTCGGTCAGGATACCACCGCCTCCGCTACCTTGATAGGAGTTTATAGCCACACGATAGGTATTCATTTCATTAAACGGATCACCATCGGCCATAGAGATAATCTGCACACGCTCCCCTACCGGTTTCGTTACATCTATGGTATAGCGTATTCCCGCAGCAGAATCAAAAGAGAAGAAAGGTTTTACAAAACGATACCGGTCATTATATGAGTTCTGTTCGATACGCAACAGGTGGTCATCCTCAGACTTCATCTGGTTACACCAAAGACCGGCTGAATATTCCAAAGCCTCGCGTACTTCCTTGCCCGTAAGCATCATGGTATAAAGCAGATTTTCATATTTGTACAGGTTAAACATATCGCGCATGTACACCTTGCCTGCTTTGATTTCTGAGTTCATCGACAAAGGGGCTACAAGGGATATCTCTGCCTTAGTTAACTTCAACTGCAAATCGTGCAACAGATCAATAAATGCGGATGGGCCAAAGAAAGCATCCTGCACGGATACGGTTTCGGTAAACTCACCGATTTCTTCGTTTACATAATCGGCCGTTTGCTGGTAGGCTTTGGCAAAGTAGCGCATATATGCCTCATCGGGTTCTATTTCTGAGATATCAACTAATTTGCCGGTGATGGTCTTACTTACGAGCTTGCCCTCTTTGAGTATGGCTTGTACAGCCACATCGCTTATCCGATTGGCTGCGTTAGCGGGATTGATTACCAGTACGGAATCTCCTGCTATATTTAGAATCTTTTCATTGAAAGGCGTATGATCGTGTCCGCAGAAAACGATATCGAATCCAGGGACCTGGCGAGCTACTTCAAGTCCTACACTTTCTTTAAAGCCGGCAACCTCACCAGACTGTACTCCGGTATGGAAAAGACCTACGATTAAATCCGGCTTTTCTTTTGCCTGAATAATAGGTAAAAGTTGGCGTGCCGTATCTTCAATATCGGCAAAGCGCAATCCTTCCCAAAGATTCTCGGGCAGCCATGCCGGAATGGCCTGGGTCAGCATGCCGACAACAGCTATTTTGACTCCATCTTTCACGAAGATATGATAAGGGGGGATATAGGGTTTGCTGTCTTTGGTCAATATATTAGCTCCAAGAACCGGAAAGGAACAATCTTTAATCCAGCGATCATAAACGGCATGGCCGGTTTCAATGTCATGATTTCCCATAGCAGCGGCATCGTAACCGATATAGCCCATCACTTCGGCACACAGGTGGGTGGATTTGGTATCTACAAAGTTAGAGTAATACACGCAGGGCTGCCCTTGCAATAGGTCGCCACCATCTAACAGGAGCACACGATCGCCAAATTCGAGGCGCTGCTCGTTCATAAATGTACTTACGCGGGCAAAGCTTCCTTTGCTGGGCCGATTATTTATAAAGTCGAAAGGAAAGAAATTTCCATGAACATCAGTGGTGTGATATAGCTTTATGGTCACACTTTTATCCTGGGAAGAGGCAGTATTAACCCCTAAAAGAAGGATAAAGAAAAGAACAATATATTTTCTCATGACTATTTGATAAGATTACAAATCTACATACAAATCGCTGAAAACACAAAGGTATAACGTTTTTTTAATCACATCCGCTTCCATAGCTTCTGGTAATCGTCTTTCTTTCCGTAACAAACGAATTCATCGCCTGCCAGGAGTTTGCTTTCGGCAGGAGGTTCGCTCAGGGCTGTTTGTTCTTTTACAGTAAGCCCTAAGAGATTGGTTACTTGCCCGGAACGAGTCAGCGTTATGAGTTTCAGGTGAAATTCTTCTTCAAGATTCAGTTCACTGATGGAACGTCCTACAAAATTGTCGGGCACGGTAAACTTTACGATCCAATATTCCTTATCTACACGAAAGGCGTCGATCTTTGTACCAAAGTTAAGTTGCGCCACGAGGGTGTAGGCTGCGTCTTCCTCGGGAGTGAGTATCCGGTCCAGATCAAATGCCTGTAGGACGGCTTTATGTATATCGTCCATGGCACGAGCATAGATGTGTTGTACTTTGTGACGTTTAAGTAAAGCCGTCACACGGATGGAAGCGCCGAAGTTCTCGCCAATGGCAACAATGACTACATCTACGCTATTCAGGGGAAGTACAGCAAGTGAGGTATCATCGGTTGCGTCTATCACAAAGGCGGTAGCGACTTTGTCTTTTATTTCATCTACACGGTCTTCGGATATATCTACTCCGATTACTTCATGCCCAAGGGCGGTGAGTTCTGTTGCCGCCACCATGCCGTAGTTTCCTAATCCTATGATTATACATTTCATGATTTTTGAGTTTAAAAGTAGTTAGAAGCTAGAAGCTAGTAGCCAGGTTTTGTCCTTTCCATGTGGCATCGTTCATCAACCTGACTACTTACTACTAACTACTAGTTAATAATTATATCATCACTCGGGTACCTGTATTTTGTATGTTTCTTCTGCTTTACCATCCCCAGTATCAGTGTTACAAGCCCCACACGGCCGATAAACATCAACACTGCGATCAGGATTTTACTTTCATTATTTAATAACGGGGTTGCTCCCAGGCTGGTTCCGGCGGTACTAAAGGCAGCGATACATTCGAATACGAGTGTTACCAATGGGATCTCGGGTTCGAGGATGGTTAACAAGAACACAAACGTAAAAATAGCGCCTAAGGAGATAATCATCGCCGCATTGGCACGACGGATTGAATCGGGAGACAGTTCACGTCCAAAGACCTCTACCCTATCTGCTCCCCGAAGAATAGCAAACATATTGAGTACAATAACGGCAAAGGCATTCACTTTAATTCCCCCGGCTGTGGACTGCGCCCCACCACCAATCCACATGAACAACATATAGAATAAAAGAGATTGTGTGGTTAGCGTTGTCAGGTGAATACTGTTGAATCCGGCGGTTCTGGAAGCTACGCTGTTGAAGAAAGCCTGCGTCCATTTATCGGCCACGGACATACCGGCCAACGCATGATCCCACTCGAAATAAACAATGGCCAGTGTACCCAGTATCAACAGGAAGAAAGTGGTTATAAAAACAATGCGTGTGTTCAGGCTAAACTGGTGGTATATCTTCCGGTGTATAGGCTCGCGTGTATGTAAGTAAATCCATAGACGTTTCAGGTAGCTTATTATAATGTCTTTCAGATTGACCAATATGGGATAGCCGATCCCGCCTAAGATAATGAGTATGGAGATGCTTAGGAAGAAGGGGTTGTGACCATTCATCAATAAGGGGTTTCCTACATTGCCGGACAATGTAGAGACACCTGCGTTACAAAAAGCAGAGATGGAATGGAATAGTGAAAAAAGCAGTTCGTCTTTTAAGTTCATATTTAATGTTCCATGAATATTCCACCAGATAAGAAGGGTTCCTATCCCTTCAATGATAAGTGTGAAAGCAAGTGTATACATTAAGGTGGAGAAAAGGGAATTCAATGATTTTGAACTTACCATATCGCGCACAATCAACTGATTATACAGCGAGGTGTTTCCCATAAAAAACAAGGCAAAGAAACTGGTAAATGTCATTACGCCCAGGGCTCCTATCTGAATCAGGATAATAATAATGGTAAAGCCGAAAGGGGTAAACGTAGCTGTCATATCAAACGGCGATAACCCGGTGACACAGACAGAGCTTGTGGCGACAAAGAGTGAATCGACCCAGGAGATGCCATGAAACGTGGAACGGGGCAACATGAGCAGTCCGGTTCCGATGAGTATGAAAAATAAGAAACTGGCACCCAGAATAAGGGAAGGATTGGTACGCCGCCCCAGTAAACGGACAACGCTATTGGACAGGTAGAAGAATGAAAAAACAAACAACAAGGTGAGCCTGTAGTATCTGCTATCGAGGAAATTCCACAGCCAACTGAGGAACTCGACTTCGGTCAGTGCCGGAAAAACAATAGGGATCAGTGTCAGGTAGAAAAGGATACTGAACATCCTGGCCAATCGTTTATAGCGATCTTGTTTCAGTCCGCTCCTGAAAATAAGGTGTAGTGTGATATCCAACAAAAAAATAATCCATACCCATATATAGACATTGATCAGCTGATCTCTTTCTACGGTAGAGACTCCAAAGCCAAACTCATAGACGATCGTCGTCAGAAAAATCAGGGCGGCCAGATCGGTTATCACCGTCATCACCCCCATCAGAATGCGAGCGGCAAGATGCCGCGGCCAGTTTTCTATACCACGCATAAGACTATTTTTTATAAAACAACGTAGAGTTAGAACTGTTCACCATCTTGCCGCTACCTATTAAAAAGTTACTAAAAACCGCCTATTACAAACATAATTCATAAAATAGCCTCTTATTTTATTCAAAATAAAACTGGCGACGGCACCTTGCCGCGTGAAAAAATATAGCTAAATTTGCAATTCAATCATTATAAAGATAGAATCTTATGAGTAGTAGAACAAAGAAATTTATATTGCCCGAGGACGAAATACCACGTTATTGGTACAACATACAGGCGGAAATGAAGAATAAACCGATGCCTCCATTGCATCCGGGAACGAAACAACCTCTGAAAGCGGAAGACCTCTTCCCTATCTTTGCCGAGGAGTTGAGCCGCCAGGAATTGGATCAGGAAAATACATGGATTGAAATTCCTGAAGAAGTACGCGAGATGTATAAGAACTATCGCAGTACACCGTTGGTACGTGCTTACGGTTTGGAAAAAGCCATCGGCACTCCGGCGCACATTTATTTCAAAAACGAGAGCGTTAGCCCGATCGGTTCGCATAAGCTGAACTCTGCATTGGCGCAGGCATACTACTGTAAACAGGAAGGAATTACCAATATCACCACCGAAACCGGTGCGGGACAATGGGGAGCGGCGCTGTCTTATGCTGCTAAGGTATTCGGAATTGAAGCAGCGGTATATCAGGTAAAGATCAGCTATGAGCAGAAGCCTTACCGCCGTAGCATTATGCAAACTTTTGGTGCGCAGGTAACTCCGTCGCCATCTATGTCGACCCGTGCCGGAAAAGACATCCTGACTGCACATCCTAATTATCAAGGTTCGTTGGGTACAGCTATTTCGGAGGCTATTGAACTGGCACAGACTACACCTAACTGTAAATATACCTTAGGGTCTGTGTTGAGCCATGTAGCGTTGCACCAAACCATTATCGGTCTGGAAGCCGAAAAGCAAATGGAAATGGCAGGCGAATACCCCGATATCGTTATCGGTTGTTTCGGCGGAGGTTCTAACTTTGCCGGCATCGCATTCCCATTTATGCGTCATACTATTAAGGAGGGAAAGAAGACACGCTTTGTTGCTGCCGAACCGGCATCTTGTCCTAAACTGACCCGTGGTAAATTCCAATATGACTTTGGTGATGAAGCCGGATATACTCCGCTATTGCCCATGTACACGTTGGGGCATAACTTTGCACCGGCTAATATTCATGCCGGAGGTCTTCGTTACCACGGTGCAGGTGTAATTGTATCGCAATTACTGAAAGATGGATATATGGAAGCGGTGGATATCAAACAACTGGACTCATTTGATGCGGGTATGATCTTTGCACAGTCTGAAGGTATTATTCCTGCTCCGGAGTCGTGTCATGCCATCTCTGCCGCTATCGATGAAGCAAAGAAATGCATTGAAACCGGCGAAGAGAAGGTGATCCTCTTCAACTTATCGGGTCACGGATTGCTGGATATGACTTCGTATGATAAATATCTGTCGGGGGATTTGGTTAACTATTCTTTGACGGATGAAGATATTCAAAAGAATCTGGACGAGATTGGTAAATTGGATTAGCGGGAAGGTGCCGCAACCAGTTTTCTATCCAACATATAAAAAATCCCGGAGGTTAAATGAACAATCTCCGGGATTTCTTTTTTGTATCAATGAGATATTATCCGTAAGTTTACATCATTGAATCATTAATATCAAAACCACATGAAATACATAGGTGCACATGTAAGTGCTTCGGGAGGAGTAGAACACTCCCCCATCAACGCACACGAGATCGGAGCCAATGCTTTCGCTCTATTTACCAAGAACCAGCGGCAATGGGTGGCCAAACCTTTGACTGATGAGAGTATCGCCCTTTTCAAAGAAAACTGCGAAAAATATAATTTCCAGCCGGAATATATTCTCCCACACGATAGCTACCTGATTAACCTTGGACACCCCGAAGAAGAAGGATTAACCAAAAGCCGTGCTGCATTCCTGGACGAAATGCAACGTTGTGAGCAACTCGGTTTAAAGCTATTGAACTTCCACCCGGGCAGTCACCTCAATAAGATCAGCGTTGAACAATGCCTTGACCGTGTAGCCGAAAGCATAAACATCGCTTTAGACAAGACGAAAGGGGTAACCGCGGTTATCGAAAATACAGCCGGACAAGGCAGTAACGTGGGAAATGAATTCTGGCATCTCGAATATATCATCAGCAAAGTAGAAGATAAAAGCCGTGTAGGAGTCTGTCTGGACACTTGCCACACTTTCACTGCCGGATATAATCTGCTGACCGATTATGATAAAGTTTTTAAGGAATTTGACGAGCAAGTCGGTTTCAATTATCTCCGTGGCATCCATCTGAATGATAGCAAGAAAGAAGCCGGTAGCCATGTAGACCGCCACGCCCCTCTCGGACAAGGTTTCCTGGGACTGGAACCATTCAAAAAGATGATGAAAGACCCACGTTTCGACCATATGCCCATCATTCTGGAAACACCCGACGAGACGTTGTGGAAGGATGAGATTGCGCTGTTGAGGAGTTTTAGTTAGCTGTAGGGGCAGGCCTTGTGTCTGCCCCTACAGCTAATTCTTTTAACTATTGTCATGCTCATCCAACTTCCCCGCCCACAGGTATTTATTCGTTTCCTTCACCAGCACTCCCGAAAGAAGCAACAACGAAACAAGGTTCGGAATAGCCATCAGCGCATTCATACAATCGGAGAAGTTCCATACCAGAGCCAGGTTAGTTACCGAGCCGACAAAAATAGCAATAACCCACAGTAACCGGTAAAACTTGATCCACCTTCTTCCGCCCAGATATTCTACCGCTTTCTCACCATAATACGACCAACCCAAAATGGTAGAAAAAGCAAAAGTAACGATTCCGACAGTAAGTATAATTGGCCCCACAACCGGTATCTTATCGAAAGCCGCCTTTGTCAGTGCCGCACCTTGTGTATGATCAATATCCGGATGAGCAATAATACTGCTTACAAGAACTAATCCGGTTAAAGCACAAATAACCACTGTATCCCAAAACGTACCACTGGCGGAAACCAAAGCCTGACGAACGGGATTGCGCGTTTGTGCCGCAGCAGCTACAATCGGTGCCGACCCCATACCCGATTCATTGGAAAACAATCCACGGGCAATACCATAACGTGCAGCCATTAAAACCGATGCACCAACAAAACCACCTCCGGCAGCATGCGGAGTAAAGGCCGACTTCATAATCAATGAGATAGTTTCTCCCAGATACGCAGCGTTCATGCAGAGAATTAAGATACAACCAGCCACATAGAACACCGCCATGAAAGGAACAAACGCCGTACAAACTTTGGCAATGCCTTTTACACCAAATATAATAACCAGTGTAACACCAAGACTTAATATAAGCCCTGTTACATAAAGAGGCACCTCCCAGGTTTCATTCAACAACATAGATATGGAGTTGGCCTGCACACTATTCCCAATACCAAATGCGGCAAGTGCTGTAAATATACAAAACAAAATAGCCAACCATTTCATCTTTAAACCGGTAGCCAACGCATACATCGGACCACCGATCATTTCTCCGTTCTCTCCTTTTACTCTGTATTTCACGGCAAGCAATCCCTCGCCATATTTAGTAGCAATACCAAATACACCCGTTATCCAACACCAAAACACAGCACCCGGTCCACCTAAACTTACGGCAGTCGCCACCCCGATAATGTTTCCGGTACCAATCGTTGCAGCCAATGAGGTTACCAATGCACCAAACTGACTTACATCTCCCTCGGCATGTTTATCCCGGGTCACCGAGAGCTTGATTGCCGTAAAAATCTTCCGCTGAGGAACTTTTAAGATAATAGTTAGAAACAAGTGGGTACCTAAAAGTAAAATAATCATGGGCCATCCCCAAAGAAAAGAACCAAGTTGTTCAAAAAGGTTGTTTACAAATTCCATATTTCCATTATTTCAATTGAACAAAAATAAAAGAATAAAACGAAACTACCACCCGTTTAATACAAAAACTCTAATTTGTACAGCAAACTGTCAAGGTTACACAACAATTCGCTGTACAATGAATAAATCAATCCCATTTCCGGTATTTTTGCTAACTTTGCTACTTAAAATCTGATTATCATGTTTAAGAAACTTGTAGCCATAGAGCCCGTAAGCCTAATTCCATCGGCAGAGAAAGCGTTACGTACTTTCGCAGATGAAGTTATTATGTATCCCGATATCCCTGCGGATGACGACGAAGTAGCCGTCCGCATCGGAGATGCCGATGCCGTTCTCCTGAGTTATACATCACGCATCACCCGGACAGCATTAGAAAAATGTCCGAATGTGAAGTACATCGGTATGTGTTGCTCGCTCTACTCTCCCGAAAGTGCTAACGTAGATATACTTTACGCCAACAGCCGGGGAATTACCGTAACCGGCATCCGCGATTATGGTGATGAGGGCGTAGTAGAATATGTAGTCAGCGAACTGGTACGCTGCTTACATGGATTCGACCAGGAGCCATGGGATGGCATGGCGCGCGAGATAACCGGTTTGAAAGTGGGCATTATAGGACTTGGAAAATCCGGTGGAATGATAGCCGACGCAATGAAGTTCTTTGGCGCCGAAATCACGTATTACTCCCGCAGTGAGAAGGAAGAAGCCAAAGCTAAAGGATATCGTTTTCTTCCATTAGGTGAACTTCTTGCTCAAAGTGATGTGGTGTGCTGCTGTCTTAATAAAAACACTGTCCTATTGCATGAGGCGGAGTTTAAGCAGCTGGGCAATAAAAAAATATTGTTCAATACCGGTTTGTCACCAGCCTGGGACGAAGTGCCATTTATTGAATGGTTGAAAGGTGATAACCTTTGTTTTTGTGACACATCAGGAGCGTTGGGTAATGCAGAATTACTGGCAAATCCACATGTACGCTGCATGCAGGTATCGACCGGCCGCACCCGTCAGGCGTTTGACCGCCTGAGCGAGAAAGTACTGGCCAATTTATCAGAATACAATGGGTGAGGTGATATTGACCAGGGTGTTCACTGCCGACCACCCTGCTATATCCGACGTAGCGCTATATACATCTATCACAGCATGTACCTGATCGTTTTTGATCTCAACTCTTTGAGTATCTCCAGTGAATCCGGGAGTAGATTGCATAGAAAACTGCATATTATCCGGTCCAACAGAAGCTAACGAAGCGGCAACCGCCACATTGACCCGGGTTGGAAACAACTGAATAGCTTCTGTTGCATTTCCCGAAAACACAACACGTTGTTCGGTCTGCAAAGCATCATCATAAACGGCTGTTCCCCTTAAAGCATTCGGGCCTTTTTCATTGAAGAATCTGGCCGAAGCATTTCCCATTAAATAGGCAGTTCGCAAAACATCAAAACCACCGGTGGCACCGGATACAGGATACACACGTGTCCCATTTGCTTTAGCAGTCTCTATCACCTGCTGATAAAAAGCTGCATCGGCCAAAGCCCCGATAGATAAGGTTACTATCGAAGTTCCATTTTTCAATGCAGGCACGGCCAGCTCTCTCATAGCGGCAGGCGATGCCGACTCTACCAGATAATCCGGTTTCAACACCAGCAATTCATCCAGTGTAATACACGCCACACATGATAGTCCATGCTGCTGCATCTTAGTTACAATACGTTCGGCTTTTGAAGCTGTGCGCGAATAAACTCCAACGAGTTCATACTCAGATAATATTCCCTTAATAAGTGCGTCTGCCACTATATCGGCAAGTCGTCCGCATCCCACAATTACTAACTTTTTCATGTGCGCAAAGGTAGCCTTTAAATAGGCTAATTCCAAACCCGGCACCAGGATGTTCGTTATAATTAAGCCCCCTTTTCCGGAGGAAAAAGGGGGCTTATCAAATTTAAACATCGATTCTGAACCTATTTAAAAGCCAGGATCAATAACCACATCATCATCATCGTCATTGCCCGAATCGTCCGGAAGGGAGGTGTTGCCGAACATGTTTTTCACATACGTATCGAAGTCGATAAAACTAATTTTATCTTCGGCACGCGTGGCGTTTACGTCCGGGCGGATACTTTTGGCGGCACGGAAGTTAATCCGTATGGATTTAATTTTCTTCGCCGTACACTCTGCTTTGGTATCTGCCCCCTCGGTTTTGGCCGACATGCTGAAAATGCCAAAGTTTCGGATATTGACCGAATGACCGGCATAGAGATTTGTCCGCACCACGTCCAGAAAATTGGTTATTACACTCTGAATGTCACCTTTTGAAAGGGCACTCAATTCTTTCACTTGATAGGCGATGAGCTCCTCATCGACACTTTTTCCCATAGTAAGCAACTGTGGATAGTATTTTTTCGGTTGCTGTGGATTGCGAGGGTTTTCCCTCAAGGCTTTTTTGTAAACTATTGCCATAATAAAAAACGTATTAAGTGATTAAATAAAAAAACATCTATAGCAAGGATGAATCTCCGGTTTCAACTTGCTTCTACAAAGGTACGAAGGCGAAAATTGGGCGGGTGCTTTTAAAGGACTTTAGGGGACTTTAGAGGACTTTAGGGGGGGGGTATGGTCGTTTATGACCGGATGCCTCAGAGGATATCAATCGTTTAACCGGAACTTCCTACCGGCCTCATCTAAAGATAGTGCCTGCTTCATCAGATGATACCGGCAGCTTCATCAGAAGATAAACTGATAACTCCTGATGAAGCCGGCGGGAAGTTCTGATGCAATGGGCAGGAAGTTCTGATCAAATTTCTTTGAAGTGCATAAATAATAATGTATTTAAGCTTTATTGGTGTATAATAACATGCGAATCAAGTAATAAAATAGCAGTAAATTTACTATTTTTGACCATCATACAGTTTTCAATAGAACCATGAAGAAACGCATACTTTATATACTTATTCCGGTTTGTCTTATTCTTATCGCCGGATTCGTCGTACTTTCCGTATTGTCGCCAATCATTACAGGATATGCTGCCAAGAATCTGGCCTCCGGTGTTTTTGTTGCCCAACGAACACAGGAAAGTCTGGAAAAGGACGACCTGAGCTTTTTTCCTATCAACCTGAACTCCAACAAAGTGGATTGGGAAAAGCGGGAAGTAACCAGCAGCTTTCTGTTTTGGGAGTCGAAAGCCAGTTATATTGAAGGATTTGGTTGTGTACTCGTACGGGATTATTCAGAAGAGGATATCCGCTCAAGACCCTATACACAGGTTCCTTTACCACAGGTAAACCCGGATACCATCTCCTGGCCGATGGGCGACCAACTCGTAGATACCATTCCTCAAACCCTGGATATCCAAAAACTGAATGCATTTCTGGATAAGGTATTCGCTGATACACTGCCAATGAAAGGCACCTTTGCCGTTGCCATTGCCCATAAAAACCAATTAGTGGCAGAGCGATACAGGGCAGACTTATCTTCGGAAAACCTATTCCTGAGCTGGTCTATGGCCAAAAGTATAACCAATACGTTGGTGGGAATGCTCGTTGCACAAGGTAAAGTGGACGTTCATGCACCAGCTCCGGTAGACTGCTGGAAATCTGGCGAACGTTCACATATCACCTGGGCTAATCTCTTACAGATGAATAGCGGCCTGAAATGGAATGAAAATTATGGAAGCCATTCCGATGTTAATCAGATGCTTTTTAAAAACGGCGATATGGCATCGTTTGCTATGGATAAACAGGTAGAAACTGTGCCCGATTCTATCTGGTATTATTCTTCGGGTTCTACAAATATTGTTTGCCGGTTAATTCGGGATGTGATAAACAACGACGCAAATTACTACGCCTTTCCACGGGAAGCATTATTTAACCGGATTGGCATGCGGAGTGCTGTCTTTGAAGTCGATGCATCGGGTACATTTATCGGTTCTTCCTATCTGTATGCCTCCATGCGCGATTATGTGCGTTACGGCCTTCTCTATTTAAACAAGGGGAACTGGCAGGGCGAACAAATCCTACCGGAAAGCTGGATAGACTTTACTACAACTACTTCAGCTGGTTCAAATGGACGCTATGGCGCTTTCTTCTGGTTAAACAAGGATAAGAATTACGCGGATGTCCCCGAAGACTTATTTAGCTGTCGGGGACATGACGGACAATATATCTTTATTATACCTTCAAAAGACCTGGTTGTTGTACGCACCGGATTCTCACAGAAGGGAGTGTTCGATCCTAATTTATTCCTGAAAGGAATCCTGGAAGCGATTGACATGGATTAAGATATCGACCAAATGCGTTAGATTATTCAATTCTTATCGTTTTTAAATCCTCATTCCCATAGAAAGTCGGGAAATACATCAATTCCGCTTTGGCCGGATTCAAGGAATATTGTCCGGTGTACCGGGGAATGAGATCAATGGTGAAAAGATGCTCGCCTTTCGTCAACTTATGACTAAAGATTACGACCTTTTCTTTAAAATGCTCCCGATGAATCTCTTTCCAGTAGTTACCACGGTTTTTAGAATCGTACGAACAGCCTGCAGGAATAGGAACCTCAATCTGCACATATTCTGCATCGGCCTCTACGGTAACAGAAACGCTTAACCGCGCCACCTCACCGGCAGTTAAATAAGATACCGTATCCTTATTTACTGTAAATTCCGTTTTTACGGTAAAACCCCTCCCCGACTCCCGTACCGGGCTGTTATTCCAACCCTGTTGATAAACAGTGGTAAATAAAGGGGCTGTTCCGAGTTTCCTGATCTGTACAGGAGCCTGTGGTTCCATTTGGGTAGTATAAGGAAACTGAGTGACTCTACTGCCATTCAGACTGGCACTTGCTTCAATGAAGGCCTCATCTTTGCCCAACATATCCGGCATGATCGTCTCAATAATACGGGATGATTCATACGTATTTTGCCATGATCCACCCTTCCTACACTCAAAGAAGTAGTTTCTTATCTTTGTCAGTTCATCTTCATACCCACCTATTTCTTTTAATATATGGTAAGCCATAAGTGTGTTATCTATATTATTTCCATAAGGCAGCATAAAGTGCCTGTAGAGCGGAGAACCGGTTTCTTTTTCGCCCCAATAAATAGACCCTAGCATCGTTTTACTTGCATAATGCATCAAAGAATCAACATTTACTTCATTTTTAAGACCAATCACCGCCAGGGCATGCATGGTTTTGAATTTATCGGTAAGTGTATGATTCTTCAGTTGAGCATCTATTGACCGGAAGCATGCTTCATAATCCATCGGAGCATTTAGACGTTTCAGGTTGATCAGACGTTCCAGCAACTCTTTTTTAGCATAAGGAATACGGCCCGGCACTGCGAGTTTCAAATTGTGGATTGCGCTCTCCAACTCTTGTTCTAACGAATAGGATAAAGTTGAGATATTCAAGTTTGTTTTGTATCCGGCTTCTTCGGCATCGAGTAAGGCGCTAACTACATGACGGGAAATCCAGTGCTCAGTCCTACCTACATTCCACCATCCCCAGAAACCATCTGTATTCCTATTTTTAGTTAGTTGGTTTATCAAACTTTTTATTTTATCATCTTCTTTAAACTCCCGGTTAAACAGCGTGGCAATACGTTTCTTAGAAAGTAAAACTTTTATCTTCGATGCCATCTGTTCATTGCACATATAAGGATAGAGGTCCACCTTTTCTATTTCGCGAAGGAACAAATCAAGGCTGGAGGCTTCTATATGGACAGTAACAGGTCCCAACTCCGGATTTACAGGGAATAAATGCGTGGCAGAATCATTTATCACTTTAAACTCGCCATAGGTTTGGAGCATACCCTGTTCTAAAATAGGTAACGACCGTTGCTCACCATCAAAATAACCATTCTCCATCCGCAAAGAATAGGCTATAGTCAAGCTGTCACCTTCATTTGCCTGCACCGGTATATTATCAACATGCGATGTAAGAATCCGCAGTTTATCATCCTGTTGTTTATCTGCCTCTATTGTGCGGGTAACAGAGATGCTATCGCCATAATGATTGGCAATCCGCCCTACCGCATTAAGACTATCTCCCCAAATGGCAAACTGTGGAGTGGAGAGCCGGACTGTAAGTGCTTTGAAAGAACGAATTGTCATCTGCTTTTTATCTGTTTGCTTTTTATTTCCAACAGCAATAAAATGAGCGTTCCAGCTCGTAATATCGTCAGGATAGGTTACCTGGAATCTGGCTTCTCCATTTTCATTTGTACGGAGCTGCGGTTGCCAGAATGCATCGTCATGGAAGTTACGGCGCATGTAATTAGACGACTCCATCAAGGGAATTTCCTCTCCTTTTTCTTCATTTTTAGATGCATGCAAAGCACTCGTTTCAATCATAACAACCCCATTGGCTGCACGCGAGCCATATATAGCTGTAGCAGAAGCATCTTTCAATATATTCATGGATACAATCTGACTAGGGTCAATACTATTTATGTTTCCATCATAAGGCAGACCATTGACTAAAATAAGCGGAGGAGTATCATTGCCGGAAGCATAGCCGCGAATCATAATTCCCGGAACCTTTCCGGCTAAGGAAGACTCCACATTAATAGCAGAAACGCTTCCTGTGAGGTGTGTTCTTTTTTGGACTCCATAGCCTATAGTAACTACTTCTTGCAACATCTGAGAGTCTTCATTCAATGTTATATTATACTTATGTCCCGGCCTGTATCTCAGTGTGCTGGGTTGATAGCCAATATAAGAGATGGTCAGGTTACTGCAACCGGAAGCGGAAGATAATTCAAAATTACCATCCAGATCCGTAATTGTTCCGTTGGTAGTGCCTTCAATCATGACGGTTGCGCCAATAACAGGAAAGCCTTCGCTATCGCGTACTGTGCCCCTCACAATGTTGCCGGGAAAGCCGTCGATCACTTCTTCCCGCCTGAGAACGGTATTCACTATGCTATCTTTTACAGGTGTACTCTGGTAAGGATTATGCGATTGTTCTCTTCTTACATTTCGCTTAAAAATCCGGAATGCGGCTTGAGCTATCTCACTACCGTTGTCATAGGAAACTGAGTCAAATCTCAGGTAATTTTGTCCGTTAGGCTGCAAGCTGATTGTTTTACTACACGATATGGAGTCATTTATGATCAATGATATCCGCATGTTACCAGCCGGAAGTTGTGTAAAATGCCGCGTTCCACCGTAATGAAGCTGATACTTAGCTATCTCTTCTCCATTCTCGGGCGTGATAAAAATCAATGCAGGGGTTATGCTTTCGCTGCTTTCATGTTTTCCAACGTGTATATTAAGGCGGCAGGTTTGTTTCCAATAACTATCGGGTAAACGCTTCGCCTCGGCAATACCTGTTGAAGTTGACAGCACTTTCAACAACTGCTGATTGAAATGTCTGCGAATGAAATCTGGCGTTAGTGGTTGCTGGCGGAAATTAACATCGGGTGTATACTGATTTATAGTATGGATATTCCATTCTTTCCAGCTTTTTATTTTCTGATATCCGGGATACACGGTGTATCTGTTTCCTCCTTCCACTCCTATATGGGTTACCAGTTTTCCATTGGCATACACAGATGCCATATCTGATATGCCATGCATATAATTACGTGATGGGAAAGGTCCGGTTAATACAGCATAATTCACAGGTCCTTTTATTCTGTAATCATATCTTCTTCTTGGCTCCGGATTAAGATAATAGAGCATGTGTCCCGAACTTATATAAGCGGGCACATCCATAGGGTTATTCAGGTTGGGAAGCCGTATCCATCCAAAGTTATTGTCAATTGTTATTAATTGATCGGTAAGCGTACGTATTTCTTCTTCAGTCAATTTCCCGATCTCTTTTTTATCTAACTTTTTAGATGAAATGGCCAACAGGTTAATATAATTGTCATCCTCAGTGATGGAGGCGTAAGGTTTAGCGGCATTGAATGAAAGTATATTCTTAGTTCCGGCTTTCAACGTTAGGTTATGTACTGTTATGTCGCGATCGTATGTACGGAAACGCAGTGTATGCCGGCCAGGTTCAACCGGGAATATATAATTGTTGAATTGTTCTGCCAGATCAGAATAATATAATCTTCCGTCGATCCAAAGCATATTTACTCCTTGTAATGCCCCATCAATCACAATATAGGGAGAGATAAAAGTGTGAAGCCCATCTGATGGCTCCGTGTGCATATAATAGCTTTCAGGATACAGGAATTTGTAATATTCTATGGTATCGAGAGACATTGTTTGTTTCCACCTGTCCCATGTCATCTTTTCTTTTTGGTTGATTCCGTTTTCATCTGGTTCATAAGGTGTTATATTAAACGGACGGGCATAATTAGCTTTACCCTTAACGGCAATGTCGGGCATACGGTAATCCTTAAATTTAGAGGTAAAGGAGTAGGCTGTTATGTCAACATTATCCACAGGCTTTCCCTTTCTGTCCGTTACAGAAACAACCACATCCGTTTTTTGTCCGGGATATACGACTGATGGTGTGGAAACTTCCATAGAGATGTTTTTTTGTACAAAGGGCAACTGCTCATGTAAGCGTTTAATTTCTTCACCAAACAGATAAGATAGCTGCATGGCATATCCGGCGCCTTCTTTATCTTTCATGGAGAAATTCAGGTTCGTTGTATATCCCCGAGCTACTTCTTTCTTGTTTTTACGAATGGTGTACCAGAATGGGATATTGGCAGGATTATCTACTATAAGATGAATAGAATCATTTGCCCGGTAAAAGCTATATCCAAGTTGTTCACCTCTTTCTTCCAGGAAATAAAAATCGGTGGTGTGTTTCGTTTTTACGGTTACGTCTGCTACCATCCACGGCACAGGGAGTGTGTGAGGCAGTATAATGGAATCGGTAGATAATACTTCTCCATTCTCTCCACATAGTTCGAGGTAAGCGCTTGCCGATTGGGGTTTACCTTTATATAGCTCCTTTATCGTTAATATTCCTTTGTTCAGGGAGAAATCAATGGCGTAATCTTCTGCTTTTCTGTATAGTCGTTTCTGTTCTGTTCTCTTTTCATTATCCACACTAAGGTATTCGGAAATAACCAAGTAATGAAGGGATACATCTGGTGGAAAAACAGAATCGGGTAATATCAATTCTTGTTGAGCCTTTTCGCCCATATCAACGGTGTGTGTCCATAGGGTATCGGGTACAAAAACGGTGGACAGGTTCTTCATCTGTTCCATTTGCAGGGATTGCGATAAGACTTTCACATTAATCTTGCCACCGTACACAGCCATATCATTTTCATCCGTAACTTTAAACTTTATTTTTACGGAATCTTTATTCAGATATTCATCCTTATCGGTTTTCATGGAGAAATGAATACTTTTCAATTCATAATCTTCATATCTAAACTGCCCTCTTATGGAGTTATAATACTTATTCGGAGTTTTCAGTTCAACATTATAGTGGGTGTCTAGTTTGAGTTCAAGACTGTCTGTTAGTTTAAACTGATATTCATACATTCCGGGGCGATAGGGCTTCAGGTTTGCCAACACGGTATCTATGCCAAATGAATAATGACCTCCTGATAGCTTTATATCTACTGGTTTGTTATATGGTTTACCATCCGCTTCAGAAACATAGGCCTTTAGCTTAACAGTCTCCCCGGGTTTGTATTTGGGCTTACTAAAAACAACAAATCCTGTATATTTATATTTTATAGGATGATACTCTTTGTTAAAGAGATTCCTTGTCCCTTCTTTCATAGAATACCACCATCTTTTTATCTTTCCCCATGTAGCGGGGAACATATTCTTTTTTGAGGTATAATAGTTATAATCTTGCTTATTTATTTCGATATAGTGATATACTCCGCGGTTATTAACCTCCAGAACAGCCTCATCTTTGATGGACTTGATATTATAGGTTTGGGTTACCTTATTATACTTCAGTGTTTTAGAGCCCGATTTCACAATGGCATCCTCAACAAACCGACCTAATGAGTCATACAAACACAACATCATTTCTTCGGAAGGAACAACTTTAAAATATAAGTCGTCTATTGTATAATCTATAAAATCGAGTTGGTTACCGATAGCTTTTACTATGACATAGTTCCCGGTTGGCAATTCTGGTATTTTCTCTTTTCCCGGCATGAATTCTGCCAGACATTGGCCTAACATGTCTTCGTTCATCGGTTTATCTTTCAGATGAATCTCTCTGAGATTATCTCTACTTATGGTATAAACATAAGACTTGGACGATTCTTGCTTACTTTCCGATAAACGATTCTGAGCCTGTGACCATCCCGAAAGGAAAAACAGGATAATGGACATGGATACTAATAACCTTTTCATATGGCTGAGATTTAATTATGAAATTGTTCTTTAAAAGTTAGACAATTCCAAATTCTTATACCCCTAAAGATAAGAAGAAAAATGTAGGAATATAATCTCACAAATATTCATCATTCTCTCCAAGTGGGAAGATCTGCCAGTCGAACTCATTAAATATAGCCTCTTCAAACTTATCGTTTTCGGAGTGAAAGTAGTGGCAATGTCTATCCGGGAAATAAAAATCTTCTTCCCTGAATCCTTTCGCTGTTAATATGCGAGTGTAGTTTTCCTGGTTTCCATAAGCATAGATAACATTATGATGGTCGTAAACCAGAAGTCCCGAATCATCTATTGTGCCGACCCAAATATGATGTCTACCATCGGTCTCAAAGAATTCGGAATATTTATTTAAGAAGCAACTAAGGGATTCTAGTGTATCGAAAAGTGGAGACTCATACCTTGCACATTCGTTATCCAAATGGGAAACAATGAGTACATATAAAACGTAATATGGTGGATGAAGGGTTTTAGCAAACTCTAGAAGTAAATCTGTCTGATTTTCATCTACCCCAACAACAAGTCTATCCGATTGAGTTGTTTCTTCAATCTGGTATATATGACCATAATTGTATTCTATGGAATCTCCATCTTCTGATAAGATATCAAATTTGGGTAGTCTGGTAACTTCTTTGGTCATTATTTAATAATTTGCTTGTTATTTGGCGCAAAACAGAATTATAATATCTCAAAGATAACACAAAAGCCGCAGTAAATCAATCAATTTACTGCGGCTTCTTTATTTTTATTTATCGTTTCGGATACTTTTACTTCACTTCTTCAAAATCTGCATCCTGAATATTATCTCCATCATTAGATGACGATGAACCTCCTCCGGCTTGTCCAGCATTTGGATCAGTACTTGGTCCCCCTGCTCCCGGCTGTGCTCCGGCTTGCGCATACATATCAGCACTTGCAGACTGGAATGCAGTATTCAGTTCGGCCATTGCAGAATCGATAGTTGGCAGATCTTGTGCTTTATGAGCATCTTTCAGCTTGGTTAAAGCAGCTTCAATCGGAGCTTTCTTGTCAGCAGGGAGTTTATCACCTAGTTCTTCCAATTGTTTTTCGGTTTGGAAGATCATGCTGTCAGCTTGGTTAAGCTTGTCAATCTTTTCACGTTCTTTCTTATCTGCTTCGGCGTTAGCATCTGCTTCGGCTTTCATCTTTTCGATTTCTTCCTTGCTCAGTCCACTGGATGCTTCGATGCGGATCACTTGCTCTTTACCGGTGGCTTTATCTTTGGCAGATACTTTCAGGATACCATTAGCGTCAATATCGAAAGCAACTTCAATTTGAGGAACGCCACGACGTGCAGGAGCAATACCTGTCAGGTTGAACTGACCGATTGATTTGTTCTGTGAGGCCATCGGACGTTCTCCCTGAAGTACATGGATGGTTACTTCGGTTTGATTGTCGGCAGCAGTCGAGAATGTTTCTGTTTTACGGGCCGGAATGGTTGTGTTGGCATCGATCATCTTGGTCATTACACCGCCTAAGGTTTCGATACCCATTGACAATGGAGTAACGTCAAGCAATACTACGCCTTTGATTTCGTCTGTTAATACAGCACCTTGTACGGCAGCACCTACGGCTACTACTTCGTCGGGGTTTACGCCTTTTGAAGGAGCTTTACCGAAGAAATCTTCTACCAGTTTCTGTACGGCAGGGATACGTGAAGAGCCACCTACAAGGATGACTTCGTCGATATCCGAGTTGCCAAGACCTGCATCGCTCATTGCTTTCTTACATGGTTCCAAACAAGCCTGGATCAGGCCGTGAGCCAATGATTCGAATTTAGCACGGGTCAGTGTTTTAACTAAGTGCTTAGGCACACCGTCTACCGGCATGATATATGGCAGATTGATTTCTGTACTTGTGGTAGAAGAGAGTTCAATCTTTGCTTTTTCGGCAGCTTCTTTCAGACGTTGCAGCGCCATCGGATCTTTAGTAAGGTCGGCACCTTCGTCATTTTTAAATTCTTCGGCCAGCCAGTTGATGATTACCTGGTCAAAGTCGTCACCACCCAGGTGAGTATCACCGTTCGTTGAAAGAACTTCGAATACACCGCCACCAAACTCAAGGATAGAGATATCGAATGTACCACCACCGAGGTCGAATACAGCGATCTTCATGTCTTTGTGTGCTTTGTCAATACCGTATGCCAAAGCAGCGGCAGTAGGTTCGTTTACGATACGTTTTACTTCCAGACCGGCAATTTGTCCGGCTTCTTTCGTGGCCTGACGTTGAGAGTCGGAGAAATATGCAGGAACGGTGATAACGGCTTCTGTTACTTCCTGACCCAGATAATCTTCAGCGGTTTTCTTCATCTTCTGAAGGATCATGGCCGAGATTTCCTGTGGAGTATACAGACGTCCGTCAATATCTACACGAGGCATATTGTTTTCGTTTACTACTTTATAAGGAACGCGGTTCACTTCTTTTTGCACCTGATCCCAGTTTTCGCCCATGAAACGTTTGATAGAATACACGGTTCTTTTAGGGTTAGTGATAGCCTGACGTTTTGCAGGATCGCCTACTTTACGTTCGCCACCATCAACAAATGCTACAATAGAAGGAGTGGTGCGTTTTCCTTCACTATTTGAAATTACTACCGGCTCGTTACCTTCGAACACCGAAACGCATGAGTTTGTAGTTCCTAAGTCAATACCAATTATTTTTCCCATAACTAATTTATATTTTTATTTGTTTATATTTCTATGTTATATTTTTCTTGATGTTGCCCCGTGTTGTTGGAATAACATCTCAGTGCGAGAATAGTTCACAACATCCGGACGACAAATCTATCACAAATGGCATGCCAAATAGGTATGATAAAATATTAAGTTAATAGTGGCAGATTTTTTTAGCGGGTATCTGACAGAACTTTCTGAAAAGAATGACATAACGGCAGAAAAATAGCATTTAGCAAATGAAAAAGAACAAAAAATCAACATCAAATAACCGATAAAACCGCTACATTTGGGCTATCAACTAATTAAAACGATAATATCATGAAAAGTGATCCTAAAGAATGTTTGTATTGCCAAAACAACGAGACGCTACATAGTTTAATGATTGAGATAGCGCCACTCAGCGTTTCGCGCGTATTCCTTTTTAAAGAACAGACTTACCACGGCAGATGCCTGGTTGCATACAACGGACATGTAAACGACATGTTTGAATTGAGCGACGAAGAGCGCAACGCGTTTATGGCCGATGTAACCCGTGTCACCCGCGCAATGGACAAAGTATTCCATCCCGAGAAAATCAATTACGGTGCTTATTCCGATAAATTATCTCACTTACACTTCCATCTGGCACCCAAATACGTGGATGGTCCCGACTATGGAGCAACCTTTCAGATGAATCCGGGAAAAGTATACCTGACGGATGCCGAATATCAGGAAATGATCAGAAAAATCAAAGAGGCATTATAACAGCCATTGCAGTTTATAAATGAGAAAGTTTCTCGCTCGCTTTGAGAAACTTTCTCATTCGGCGTGAGAAAGTTTCTCATGGTTGCTGTGCTATATAGCAGAAACCCGACGAGAAAGTATCTCATTACCACTAAAGAGAATTCAGCAACTCGTATTGCTGATTGAAAAACCTTCTACGTTCCCTTTCGGCACTTTTGGAGATTAATACCGAAGCATTTTTAAGCCGGTTTATGCTTTGCGAGAATTCTTTGCAAACGTTTGGTTTTGAGGTAATTATCGGCCTTATGCCATGGACCTCAATGGAGTAATTCCAATGTTCTCCATAGCGCAAATACACTTGCGAGGTATCTATATTTATGGGAGAGATGTAGATCTCGAATCTTTCGACAATGTCCCGACATCGTCCTTCAATAGCCGCTTTCTCACACACATCCAACAGTTCGATTATATCTTGTTTGATCAACAACACATTCTCTTCCGTCAGCAAATCCATACTCTTATAATACCGGATATCATTTACCAGCTTCTGAAAAATCAGGCTATCCCATATAAAGAAAGCGTATTTAATGTTTTTCCATCTCGACAGGTGCACTTCAAACAAATCGGCCAGTTTGGGCGATATCTGCACTGCATCGAAGGAGCTATATGTATTGACATTGCTGTAATAACGCCCCCACTTAAAATGCATAAACCTCCACAGGTGTTTGTGATGCATATAAAAATGCCTGGTCAGTGACCCTAAAGATCCCCCAAGTTCGGTACATTGCGAGTTCGGGAACTCATTAATCAGAGGAATATTCCGCTCTATTGCATCCGGGTCCAAACCATCCTTATCGGCAATCAACAGCAAATCCATCTTCCACGCCTCGTAGCCACCCTCCGGGTATGCCGACAACAGTTCGTCTAATGAAAGATGATAGTGCCGGGCCAGTTTCCCGATCTCATCCACGCTGAATTTCACAGCCCCCCGGAGTCTCCGGTAGACTGAATTTTCATCCATATTAAGTATATCAGAGATTTCATGAACAAGAGCAGGTCGTGTTGTGCGCATTTTCTCCAACTGAAACAAGAACTCGGAACTCAAACATTTATTCTTCATAATTTCACCAGGTTAGGTTGCTTAAATACACTACAAAGTTAATAAAAAAATGTCTTGTGGCATAATCTGATCAATTTACGACAGGCTTATAGTCATTTTCTGACTAAATCGTAAAACGCCAGAAACGCATAATCAATTATTGCCAATAACATGCAATCCGTTTGTCACTCTATGGCTTGACTCACCACGGTCGATTCAATAACTTTGCAAGTTCAAAACTATACTTAATTTAAAAAGGAGAATCAATGAAAGTTTACCCTATCCTTGCTACAGCACTTGTAGCTATATTAATGTTTGTGTCATGCAGTAAACATGATTATGCGCCTGTTCATAACACGAATGAAAGCAAATCATTCTTCATTCAGATCGGGAAGCACAATGTGACGAGCCGTGCCGAAGGCGCTGATATGTCCGACAAGACCGTCACTTTTTCGGACGGTTATCTCATCTTTACTTCGGGCGACGAGATCGGCCAGGTAATTAAAATTGTAAGCACCACAGCCGGAGACGGTGAGGTTACGGTATCCGACCTGAAAACCGGAGCCATAATCGAAGGCATCCCGGCCAGTACAAAAAATGTATATCTTTACGGAAACCTTGGCTCCTCTATTTCGGGTATCGCTTCCGTAGCGCGAAAAGGCGGTAGCCTGGCCAGTATAGAAGCACTTACATGGACCTTGAGCGACATTCAGAACGCCGCCAACGATGTGGCTAAAGTTCCCGTTTACGGAAAAGGTGACGTAGTTCCCGGTGTATCCAACCCCGATAGGCTCGAATCTAAATTTGACGTAGCCCCTATCGGATGCCGTTTGCAGATTGGTGAAATCAGTTGTTCGGACAGTCGCGTCAGCAAACTCACATTAGCCGGTATCTACATCAACAGTTTCTATCACAGTATGGATGCAGGTTTTACATTAACTCCCGGCGATTTGGTCGATAAGGGTATTAACAAGTCTAAATATCCGGCCGGTGGGTATACAGACTACCCCACCATGAGCGACATCCTTACCCCTGTAGACCTCAAAGCCGGGGCGGCCACTCCCGCAACAACCGATAACTATTGGGCTTACAACTTCCTACCCACCTCAATGCCGCATATCGTATTACATTTCACTAGCCTGGAAGTCGGTGGGCAGGAATCGCCTACAGATAAGTATGCTACTGTGGCCCAATACAGTACCTCATCGTCTGGTGGCGCGGGCAACCAGTTCAGTACTGCCAAGTCTGGAAATGTATATACCCTAAACATCGACATCTCAGATTACGAAAAGCAGGTTACCGATCTTCCCGAATCGGGCAGTACGGTTATGGGATACGTCGAAATCAAGATCATCGACTGGAAAGCAAATACCCTTTATCCGGAGTGGTAATATTTACGATATAATATAGAATGATTGTCAGATTCATTATACCCAAAACCCTGTTTCTACTTACAGTAGTCATAGGGCTATGGTCATGCACAAACGAGGTTTTATCGGAAGCCGGTGGCGAACCGGCCAACGGTAATGCGCTTGTCAGACTGGATGTACGGATTTCCGGAAACACCGTTCCAGCATCACGCGCCTTGCACGCTCAGCATGAAAACGAAGTATCAGGAATCGTTGTGTTTGCATTCGATAAAGGATCTGACAATCAATGGAATACCCACCTCAGACACGTAGGCAAATCAGTTGCACCCCCTCAGGGAACGGGTACCACCAAGCAGTTTACCGTCGAACTGCATTCAGGAGAATGGGACCTATGGGTATTGGCCAACTCCGAAGACATCATTCATACAATGGAAGACGCTCTTGGCATGGACATTTACTCTAAAGGCTTCCTGGATCTTGGCTTCAACAAATCAGCTTTGCAAACTGCACTAATCCACATTTCAAGCGGCAAGTGGAATGTTAATCCCAATGATGCAAACTCGGCATATCGTATACCGATGTGGGGCATGTTAAATGCCGCTCGAATAGAAACATCATCGACCAGTATCGTTAAAACCGTAAACCTATACCGGATGCTGGCCAAGATCGACGTTGAAGTACAACGCACCGAAGACCCCGAACACCCAACCATCTATCCAGGCATTCCGATGGAGGAATTTGAACTTACCTACGTCAGCCTGCACAATTACAACAGGACGGGCCGGCTGATACCGGGTGTTACCGCTACTGATGGTAACTGGGCAGACGCCAACGGTGGGGCCGCATTTCGGGCTAGCCTTCCCGCAAATCCTAACGGAGTTTATGGCTGGCAACCCAACGAACGCCTCGAATGGAGCAGTGCAGATGATTTTACCATTCCCAGCACAGCACTTAATGGCGTAATCTACACCGTCGAAGCCAGTAGCGGCACAGATAGCAACAACCGTCCATGCATCATCATCGGAGGAAAATATAATGCAAGCAGCGAAATCACTTATTACCGGGCAGATTTCCTCGACACAAACAGAGAACCCCTCGATCTGTTGCGCAACCACAGATATAAACTCCTCATCCGTAAAATCAGCGGTAAAGGTTCTTCGTCAGTAAAAGATGCCTACCAGACAGGGCCTACCAACCTGGAAGCCGAGGTGATTGAATGGAACGAAGGTGGATATCTGGAAGGAGTATGGAATGGCACACACGAGATCCGTTTTTCGGGTATAAAAGCACATTTCACACAGTTCGGCACCCCCAGCCAGCACGAAATCAAGATAAGAACCAACGTACCTACACTTACATTCGAGAATTTCACAGACTTTGCACCGGGTCAGGGTGATGGCATCTGGCAAACGCTGGCAGAGAATCATTGGTCGAACCGTCATTTCAGCCTGAAAGCAGAAAAGGTTGCTACGGTAGACAAGTACTCCGATTATATACTCACCATCACCGCAGCTCCAGTCATAACCGACGATCCCGCCCGCCAAAGCACCTTTACCGTCAAAGGTTATATGCTTGAGGTAGAGATGACTATCTCTCAGGATAAATATTCCAAATACCAGTTGCAGACATTTCCCAATCCAACCCTCCCGATATCAATAGACGGCACACGCCAACTCGTAAAAATTGAGGTAGCGAGCACACAACCGTATATGGTCGACTTTATGAACGCCCCAATGTTTCTGAATGTGTACGAAGATGCCGCTGGAACAAGGCCTGTCGCCGACTGCACCAACATCCCCGCAAGCGTCACCGAAATTTATATAGAAGTAGGCGCTTATCTTGAATTCCAAACCCGCCTGGGCGACTTCCTCATCCGGCACGTATCAACCGAAAGTACATCCGCAGTCCGCATGTACCGAATACTACAAACCTCACCTCTCATCATGGCTGCACTCGAAGATGGCGGATACAGTGGAAACATATCTAAGCAAGGCGGCTCGGTGCTCCTCTTTGTTTACTCCAACTTGGTAGCATGGCGTCCGGAACTTACCATCGACGGCATGCTTTACGAGGGCGATCTGTCCAATTACTTCAGTATAGTAAATGGATTCCAGAGCCAATACGTAGTATTCACAGCTCCCGGAATGCTGCAATCGGAGACGAATAGTAAAGTCTATTCCATTCAGTTCAAGGGTGTTGAAGCTGAGGTTGAAACCACCCCCGCTATCATCATTACCCAGAAATCAATAAGCGGAACACCACCGGTAACCGGCGTTAAGGGTCCTGAGAACATTCTCGTTGTCAACGCCGAAGGAGAGCTCAATCTCGATGGCGATGGATACATTGTTTATTTCAAATGGGGTTCGCTCGTTGGTATTCAGGGAAGTCCGGAACCATTCAACTCATCGCATATAGCTTGGGCTCCTGCCGAGTACAACATCAGTGCGATTGGCGACGATTGGAACAAAGTCCAATACGCTACCACCACCCAACTTCCGCCAACCATTCCGTCTACCGGGTTCGGCGATCCTTGTACGCTTGCATCGAAAAACGGAGTTAAGGGTGGATGGATGATGCCAACAGCTGTGCCATGGTTTGATCCGTTGAACACGAATACCAGCGGTTGGGTGACACGTCAAATACAAGGCACCAGTGTAATGGGTAGATTGAACCAAAACGGAACGATGTTCTATCCCGCAGCTGGGAAACGCCTTTCCGAAGGAGTTTCCGAGAAAGACACGCACGGATACTACTGGATCAATGCATCCACCGGTCTTACCGTAGCTAATGCCATGTCCTTCAGCAGTTCAGGTTCGGATACCGGGCTAAACCGTGGGCGTGCCATCGGCTTCCCAATACGTTGCGTACAGAAAAAATGATTAATGCTTCCTCATCAAAACCGGAGGCGCAAGAGGTGCCCTGTCAGCTACACTCCTACTGAGCGTGGCAGGGTAGTCTGTTTTATCTTTTGCGTAAAACTCGTCACGATTAAACCCTTTGCCGTTAATCGTCATGATGCGTCTGACAATAGCTTCGCGCGAAGGCGCATTGAAATACAGTAGAGTTTCTTTATCCATACCACTCTTTTCTTCTGGCCGCCATATACCTCGTGCATAACTATCTGCACCTTCGTATAGCCCTACCTTCTCATAACCGTTTTGGGTAAAATAGTGCTTCCAATGAACCGCGTTTCTATCATCGGTTAATGACAAGTTAGCTCCAAACGCCCAGGGATCTCCCTGTCTATATTCTTCTAGCTTAGCAGCTTGGGGACTAGGATAACTAGCAGCGTAGTAGGTATATTCGTCATATAGTTTACCAAAAGCATGCCCGCCGGCTTCATGGAAAACAATGCCGGAAAAAGAGTCTCCAACAGGACACATGGCAATGGATTCACCTGTATTCCACATATAAGCAGTTCCGGCACGAACATCCAGGTTGATAATCACAATAATAGTTGTATTGGGCAGGTCTTTTTCCGTAATGCCGGGAATCTTCCTGGTATAATCAAATACTGTTTCATAATCACAATTAATACCCGTGCTCTCCCCTCCTTCTAAAATAGAGTTAAAGACTGTATTTTTAACTTGCCTTCTGACAGATTCATTGACAAAGTTCTTTTCCACAGTAGCTCCTCTTTCTTCAGAATAAGCAACAACCTTATATATACTAAAATAATCTTTATAGGTCGGATAAGGCTCTACACTAAAAAAAGCATCAACGGCTTTATCCACTTCCTTGTCGAAGGCTCCGCCGGGCATATAATCTTCGTCAATAAAGCCATCACCCAGAATAACCAGATTCACAGGAACTGTCACATCTGTTGCAGAGAATCTCTGATATTCCATAACTTCTCCGTCAAGATATACCTTATCACTTTGCTGGCTGACTACCAGTTCGGTTTTCAGGTTAGAGATATTAAATACGATGGCTTTCTTGCTTCTTAATACGTCTTCCGTGTAGGGAGCGGGAGTAAAGGTAACCACCCCATTATCTACTCCGGTAGTCTTATCCGGCACACACCATTCCGCTCCTTCGGGAATAGTTATCTCCCATTGGCCATTTGCGGTAACCGTCAATTGTTGAGGAGTACCTTTAACATCAAACACCATTTCACCAACACTTAAAGAAAGGCCGATGGGTTTTTGCGTAATGGTCATTGTTCTTATCATCTCTGTTCCGGAAGAAAGATGCAATTCGGTAGTCCGATCTTCACCCGTGTCATTTCCACCAGCTTTAATGGTTATAACAGCATCCCCTTTACCATAGGTCTGGCTTATACTCACCCATGGATCATCAACTTCCAGCACCCAGTTTAAATCGGAAGAGATCGTGAACTCGGCTTCACCTCCGCCCAATGGAAACTCAACGCTTTCTACAGATAGTGATAAGCTATATTCTTTTTCGCAAGAGAAAAGAACAAATCCTAAAACGAGAATCAGAACAATCTTAGATTTCATAATAAGGTATTTAGAGAGGATAAAGATAAGAACATGCTAATTAAATTGAAAACAAAACGCAATCTATTCTGCGTCGAAATCAAAATCAAAGTCAAAATCATCCATAAACTCAGGACCTACAAAATCATCCAGATCCCGGCGATCTTTCTTTGTAGGACGTCCCATACCACGGGCACGATCAACAAAACCACTAATTTTATTCAGTTCCAGCAGTTCGTATTGATCGGGAGTAGTCACGTTTTCCATGACTTCCGACACCAACTTAGCCCCCACCCTTTTCTCTATCGCTTGCAACACCTTAAACGAATAAGTAATAGGTGGTTTCTTCACTTGAATCACCTCTCCAACTTTTATCATACGTGAAGCTTTTACCTGAGATCCGTTAATCATTACACGCCCTTTCTTACATGCCTCGGCAGCGATTGTACGCGTTTTAAAAATACGTGCAGCCCACAACCACTTATCGCAGCGAGCACAGCGGCAGCCAGGGGCTGCTCCCAAGTCTCCTTTTGTCTCTCCCATAAACCTTACTACTAACTACTAGCTACTTTTTATTAAATTGATTCATTGTAATATCAATCCCCGCCAGACAGAAACTTTTTATAATTTCTCCTGCGGTTTTCAGGCGTTCATCTATGGTTTCCCAATCCTTTTCATCAAAAGGACTAAGGACATAATCAACCTGCCCACCACGTGGGAAGTTGTTGCCGATACCAAATTTCAGACGGGCATAATTCTCCGTCCCCAGTGTTAAAGCGATATGTCTTAAACCGTTATGCCCGGCATCACTACCTTTACCCTTCAAGCGAAGAGTTCCGAAAGGAAGAGCCAGGTCATCGACTATCACTAATACGTTTTCCAAAGGAATCTTCTCCTGTTGCATATAATAGCGAACAGCAAATCCACTCAGATTCATAAACGTAGAGGGTTTCAGCAAGAATAATTGCCGTCCTTTTAACGGAAGCCTGGTGATAGCACCGTATCGCTTATCGCTAAAAACAATATTGGACGCCTTTGCAAGGGCGTCCAATACCATAAATCCTATATTGTGACGGGTATTATGGTATTCATCACCAATATTGCCCAGTCCTACAATCAAGTATTTCATATTTCAGTAGTTAGTTACTAACTTCTAGCTACTAATTTATTTTCCTTTTGCAGCGAGACCTCTTGCAGCACGTGTCAACTTAACAGCACATACTACGTTATCTTTTGAATTCAATAACTCAAGGTTGTCATAAGAAAGTTCGCCTACCTGAATGGTTTTACCAAGTCCCAGATGCGAAACATTCACTACCAATTTTTCAGGAACTTTATCATAAAGGGCTTTCACTTTCAACTTACGCATCTGCAATGTCATCTTACCCCCTGCTTTAACCCCTTCTGCAAGTCCTTCCAGTTGTACAGGCACTTCCATTACGATAGGTTTACTGTCAATAACTTCAAGGAAATCTACGTGAAGAATGGTATCTTTAACCGGATGGAATTGGATATCTTTCAAAATAGCTTTTACTTTCTTTCCATCAACATCCAGATTTACCAAATAGATACTTGGAGTATATACCAGATTACGTAACATATCATTTGTTACAGTGAAGTGAAGATTTTCACCACCTCCGTAAAGTACACATGGCACACCATTGTTTTTACGAATTTCTTTCAATGCTTTGGCTTGTTCCGAAGAACGGGCTGCAATTTCTCTTGCAGTTCCTTTAATTTCAATTGATTTCATTTTTTAATTGTGTTACTCTAAATTAAGTTTAATTTTGCTTAATTCACCATCACACGATGCGGTCTTCTCCCACACGATGCTGCAAAAAGCGGTGCAAAAGTACACTTTCTTTTTGAATTATCAAAAAAAACAGCTTATTCAAAATCAATATCAATCTTGATCTCTCCATTCATAACTTCGGCTTTCATATCTTCGGCAAGTGCTATTTCGGAGATATCGGACCTGTTTCCTCTTTCAAAATACCCCAATCCCATGGGTTCTTTCTGGTTCTCATTAATAAAAGCAATGGTCTCCAATAGTCCGCCAACGAACTTTTCAAAGTCCTCCTTATATAAAAAGATTTTATGCTTCTCAAAATTAATCTGAGTTGTATCTCCTTCACCTGAAACCACCTTCTTGCTTTCCGTTATGGCTAGAAAAAGCTCGTCTTTTCGATTCTTCTTTACATCCAGATAGTAAATGCGTTTTCCGGCTTTAACGGACTTCGAAAATACAATTTCTTTATCATTTGCATCCATACCGTTCTTCTTCTTGAAATCTTCCATATTGTTCGGTCTGTTTTGTAATGGCCTCAAAATTGCTTATTTTTTTTAAACTGTCAAAAGAAAAAGAGAAGAGAATGAATTTAGTACATTAAAAAATGTGATTTATTTGCAAATAGTCAATTAAAATATCTACTTTTGCAAATTGACATAACAGTTTTTATTCAGAATTATGATTAACAGAGTTCTTATTCGTCTCAAGATTATACAGATTGTATATGCTTACTATCAGAATGGAAGTAAAAATTTAGACTCAGCGGAGAAAGAATTATTCTTCAGTCTTTCAAAAGCTTACGATTTATACAACTACCTCCTGATGTTGATAATTGCGTTGACGAACTATGCACAAAAGCGTATTGATGCGGCCAAAGCTAAACTATCTCCTTCCACAGAAGATTTGTATCCTAACATGAAGTTCGTGGAGAACAAATTCGCCGCACAACTATCTATCAATATACAGTTGAACGAGTTTATAACCAACCAGAAAAAAACGTGGGATAACAATCAAGACTTCATCAAAGAATTATACGATAAAATCATCACTTCCGATATATATAAGGAGTATATGACTTCTAGTGAAACTTCTTATGATACGGACAGAGAGTTGTGGAGAAAACTTTATAAGACATTTATCTTCAACAATGATTCGCTGGATCAATTACTTGAAGAACAAAGTCTATACTGGAATGATGACAAAGAAATCGTTGATACATTCGTACTGAAAACCATCAAGCGTTTTGATGAGAGCCAGGGAGCAAATCAGGACCTTTTGCCTGAATTTAAAGATGAAGAGGACAAAGAGTTTGCCCGCCGGTTATTCCGTCGTACTATTCTTAATGAAGAATATTATCGTCACCTCATCAGCGAGAACGTTAAGAACTGGAACATAGACCGTGTAGCATTTATGGATGTAATCATCATGCAATGTGCACTGGCCGAGGTTCTGAGTTTTCCTAACATTCCGGTTAGCGTATCGCTCAACGAATATGTTGAAATAGCCAAATTATACAGTACACCTAAAAGCGGTAGCTTCATCAATGGTACACTGGATGGAATAGTCAATCATCTGAAAAAAGATGGAAAGCTAACAAAGAACTAGCGGCAAGGTGCCGCTGCCAGATTTAAGCAGACTATAAACTAAAAATCAAAATTTAATTTTTTTAATTATGAACTTATTACTAATCACTTTCTTACAAGCAGAAGCACCGGTTGGCGGTGGTGGCAATATGATGTGGATCATGTTGATCGCAATGTTTGCTATCATGTATTTCTTTATGATCCGTCCGCAAAACAAAAAACAAAAAGAAATCGCTAATTTCCGCAAATCTCTTGAAGTAGGCCAGAAAGTAATTACTGCCGGTGGAATACATGGAAAGATCAAAGACATCAAAGATGACCATGTAGTTCTTGAGATTGCAGATAATGTGAAAATCAAAATAGATAAAAGTTCTATTTTTGCTTCTGCCGAAGGTGCTGCTACTAAAACTGAGAAGTAAGAATTCAGGCAATAAAGATCTATGGTTGATCGTAGGAAAATAGAAATATTTTATTCGCGATTATCTAAAAGAATTAAGAACTTTCTGCTCAGTAAGCAAAGCAGAGAGTTCTTTGTTTTTTTACTCTTCTTTTTCATCGCCGGTGCATTCTGGTTACTCCAGACGCTAAACGATGATTATGAAGCAGATCTTACTATGCCCGTACGCCTGAGGGGAGTACCGAACAATGTTGTCATGACATCCGAACCTCCATCCGAACTCAAAGTAAGAGTAAAAGATAAAGGAGTAGTATTACTGAACTATATGGTAGCCAGGAACTTCTATCCGGTTAATCTGGAGTTCAGTGATTATAAGGGCACAAACAACCATATTAAAATTTATGCCACTGAGTTTGAGAAGAAAATCCTCAGCCAGTTAAATGCTTCAACACGCTTATTATCAGTACGCCCGGACACACTGGATTATATCTATTCTACCGGAAAATCCAAATACGTTCCGGTTAAATTACAAGGAAAAGTATCTTCTGCCCGGCAATATTACATTCCGGATACAATCTATAATCCGGATTCTGTTTTAGTATATGCTCCTTCCGCTTTGTTGGACACTATCAGATATGCTTTTACAGAAAGAATTGCTTTAGAGGATATCTCCGATACAACGAAATATCAGGCAAATATCCGGGCTGTAAAAGGTGCGAAGTTCGTGCCGAACACTGTCGGAGTGACTTTCCCTGTGGATATATATATTGATAAGACAGTGGAAGTACCTTTAATAGGAGCCAATTTTCCGGGAGACAAAATTCTACGCACATTCCCTTCCAAAGTTAAAGTAACCTTTCAGGTTGGTAAAAGTAAGTTTAAAGACATTGAAGCTGAGAATTTTATCATTCGTATTCCTTATGAGGAATTGCTCCGCCTTAACGCCTCTGACAAGTATAAACTTACTTTAAGAACAATTCCTGATGGGGTGAGTCATGTTCGCATTTCGCCGGAAGAGATTGACTTTTTAATAGAACAAGTAAACACTACTAATGTCGATTAAACTAGGAATCACCGGAGGAATAGGAAGCGGCAAAAGTGTGGTTTCCCATTTATTGGAAATTATGGGTGTACCGGTTTATATTGCAGATACTGAATCCAAAAGACTAACCGCTACAGACCCACAGATTCGCTGTGAATTAACAGACTTATTAGGTGAAGAAGTATACCGGAATGGAAAGTTGAACAAACCTTTCCTGGCAAACTACTTATTCAGCGATCCGGAGCATGCACAAAAAGTAAACGGAATCATTCATCCGCGGGTAAAAGAAGATTTTCGTCAATGGATAGATGTGCATAAACAAGCACCGGTCATTGCCATGGAAGCAGCCATATTAATTGAAGCCGGTTTCGCCGATGATGTGGATTATATTGTCATGGTGTATGCGCCATGGGAACTTAGAATAGAACGCGCCATGAAACGTGACAACAGTTCCAGAGAGGCCATAGTTAAGCGTATTGAGAGCCAGATGAGTGATGAAAAAAAGAAGGCCCAAGCGCACCATATAATTATCAATGATGATATAGAATCGATTATCCCGCAAATAGAAGCTTTACTACAAGTTGTTGCTGCCAGGTTTAATAATCAGACTTAATTTCCAGATTTCGCTACAAGTTTCTATGGACAAATTTAATTTTTGTTTAAACCTGCATTTTTCCGCCATTTACGTTGCAGGTGTCAATGCCGAATGTTACTTTTGCGCACGAAATCATTAAAACAAAATTGAATATATTATGCTAAAGACCATCTTGTCCATCTCCGGAAAACCGGGATTGTATAAGCTTGTATCTCAAGGAAAGAACATGTTAATTGTTGAATCGCTATCAGCCGATAAGAAGCGTTTTCCTGCTTATAGTCATGAAAAGATTATCTCATTAGGAGATATCGCTATGTATACAGACGAAGAAGAGGTTCCTTTGAAGGATGTTCTGACTTCTATCAAAGAAAAAGAAAACGGTGCGGCCGCATCTCTGGATGTAAAAAAGGCATCGCAAGATGAACTTCGTAACTATCTGGGAGAGGTTCTGCCTAACTTCGACCGCGAAAGAGTATATGCTAATGATATCAAAAAACTGATTTCCTGGTATAACATTCTTATTGCCAACGGAATCACTGATTTCCAGGCTAAAGATGAAGAAGACGGCGAGGGCGGCGAGGCGGCGCAGTCAGGTTCCAATGCTGAAGCAGTAGCCGAATAAAAACACTAAAAAATAGAATGAGCGGAAAAACACGGGATTTATGTTCCTCGTTTTTCCGCTCAATTCTTATAGAATTTTGCCTAAGTTCTTATAGAGTTTGCCGGAACCAAAGTTTATCCTCTTCTATAGCATCCACAATGATCGGTTTATTACGATCGATCTCTTGTGCCAACAGTTTCTTCGACAAGTCATTGAGCAAATAACGTTGGATGGCCCTCTTCACCGGGCGGGCCCCAAATTCGGGATCGTACCCGGCTTCGGCCAGAAAGTCTAATGCTGCATCGGTCAACTCCAATTCTACCCCATTGTCGGCAAGCATCTTTTGTACACCCTTGATTTGGAGATTTACAACCTGCTTGATTTCTCCTTCGGTCAATGGCAAGAACATGATGGTTTCGTCAATACGGTTCAGGAATTCCGGACGAATGGTTTTCTTCAACATATTCATCACCTCGTTCTTGGTTTCCTCAATGACCGTATCCTTATTCTTGCCGTTTAGTTTCTCCATCTGACTCTGAATATAGGAGCTTCCCATGTTTGAAGTCATAATAATGATGGTGTTTTTGAAGTTCACCACACGACCTTTGTTATCGGTCAGTCGGCCATCATCAAGCACTTGCAACAGGATGTTGAATACATCAGGGTGGGCCTTTTCGATCTCGTCGAACAGTACAACGGAGTATGGTTTGCGACGAATGGCTTCCGTCAGCTGACCACCTTCATCATAGCCCACATATCCCGGAGGAGCACCAACCAGACGGGAAACAGAATGTTTCTCCTGATACTCGCTCATGTCGATGCGGGTCATCATGGTTTCATCATCAAATAAGAATTCGGCAAGGGCTTTGGCCAACTCGGTCTTCCCTACCCCGGTAGTTCCCAGGAAGATGAACGAACCAATGGGTCGGCGTGGGTCTTGCAAACCGGCACGGCTACGACGCACGGCATCGGCTACGGCTTCGATGGCTTCATCTTGCCCGATCACCCGTTTGTGCAATTCGTCTTCCAGATGCAACAGCTTATCCTTTTCACTTTGAAGCATTTTGCTTACAGGAATTCCTGTCCAACGAGATACTACATCGGCAATATCTTCGGCATCTACTTCTTCCTTGATCATGGCGGCATCACCCTGCATGGTGTACAGTTCTTGTTGTGTATCTTCAATTTCTTTTTCCAAGGCTTGAAGTTTACCATAACGAATTTCGGCTACACGACCATAATCGCCTTCACGTTCGGCCTTTTCGGCTTCGAACTTCAGGTTTTCTATTTCGGCTTTGTTTTGCTGAATCTTGTTAATCAGGTTCTTTTCGCTTTGCCATTTAGCTTTGAGCGAGTTTTCCTGTTCCTTCAGTTCAGCAATATCTTTGTTTAATTGTTGTAGTTTGACTTCATCTTTTTCGCGCTTAATTGCCTCACGCTCAATTTCGAGCTGGGTAATCCTACGTGATATTTCGTCCAATCCTTCGGGAACAGAATCTACCTCCATACGAAGTTTGGCGGCGGCTTCGTCCATCAAGTCAATCGCCTTATCGGGAAGGAAACGGTCGGTGATGTAGCGGTTGCTCAACTCTACGGCAGCAATGATGGCGTCGTCTTTGATCCGCACTTTATGGTGGGTTTCATAACGTTCCTTCAATCCTCGCAGAATGGAGATGGTGCTCATGGTGTCCGGTTCGTTTACCTGTACGGTTTGGAAGCGGCGTTCGAGTGCTTTATCTTTTTCAAAATACTTTTGATATTCATCGAGGGTAGTTGCACCGATGGAACGCAATTCACCACGTGCCAATGCGGGTTTCAGAATGTTGGCGGCGTCCATTGCACCCTCACCCTTACCGGCACCTACGAGAGTATGAATCTCGTCAATAAAGAGAATGATATGCCCTTCGGACTTCTGGACTTCGGATATAACGGATTTCAGACGTTCCTCGAACTCTCCTTTATATTTAGCTCCGGCAACGAGCGCTCCCATATCAAGTGAATAGATTTGCTTGTCCTTCAGGTTTTCGGGTACGTCGCCGCGAAGGATACGATGTGCAAGTCCTTCAACAATAGCGGTTTTACCCGTACCCGGTTCACCGATCAGTATAGGGTTATTCTTGGTACGGCGACTCAGGATTTGCAGTACGCGGCGGATTTCATCGTCGCGTCCGATAACCGGATCGAGTTTCCCGTTCCGTGCAGCCTCGTTGAGGTTAATAGCATATTTATCAAGGCTTTGATAAGTGTCTTCACTGGATTGTGATGTCACCTTCTCGCCCTTACGCAGCTCACTGATTGCGGCACGCAGTTCCTTATCGGTCATACCGGCATCTTTCAGGATGGTGGATGCAGTGCTCTTCACATTCAACAATCCTAACAATATATGTTCCAGCGACACGTATTCGTCGCCCATTTCTTTGGCGTAGTGTGTTGCTTTCTGGAGTACATCATTGGCCTCACGGCTTAAATAGGGGTTTCCATTTTCCGAAACTTTGGGCAGTGATTCGATCTGTCGGTCGACCACAAGGGCTACTTGCCCACCATTCATTCCCAGTTTCTGAAAAATAAAGTTGGTCACATTCTCTCCTACTTTCATGACGCCATACAGCAAATGTGCAGCCTCAATGGCCTGCTGACCTTTGCTTTGTGCATGGTTCAGTGCTTCTTGTACTGCCTCCTGCGATTTAATTGTAAAATTATTAAAGTTCATATAAGTAATCTCCTTTCGTCTTTTCTATGTATATAACACCCAATAAGCCGCAAAAGATTTGCCACAAATAAAATAATGTCAATTTAGCAGACAGGTGCATCATTTTTGAGACAAAAAGTCAGTACAGGGCAAATTTGAATGGATAAACAGGAGTTTATTGTATCTTTGCAATTACGAATAAAAATCACTGAAAGAGAATGAAAGAAAACCAAATAAACTTTCCGGAAACAGTTATATTGATAGACGCTGTATTGTTGAATGCCATTGTAAAGGACTTTAAGAAGAATTTTGAAGAAATGCTGCAACGCCCTCTGCAAAAGATGGATGTGGCACAGTTCGTTGTCAACCTGGCGCTGGATGCCAATATGCCTGTGGGGAATAAGGAGATTCAGGTTATTTTTGTGTACGATGAATTGGCACCGAAGCTAAGCGACAGCATGCCCTCCGATTTGAAGAAGGAACTGAATGGAGTTGCTTTTCAGGATAGTCTGGGTGAGTTTGTCTTTGCCAGCCTGTCGCTGGAAGAGATGGTGTCGCGGGAGGATTTGTATTTCGACTTGCTCCGTATTGTCGGCGAATCGGTTGATGTAAAACGGGTTATTGTTGTACCGTTTGAGCAAAACAACAAGGAAACGATTCACTCGGCGTTAGAAGAAATCAAAGGAAAAGAGGTTACGCTTTTTGGTATGAATAAGCCGGAAAGAGTGATAAGTTATAGTTGGCAATTATTGGCTTATCCGGTTATGCAGGCATTGGGCATAAGAGGCGATGAAATGCCGTAACCATTTGCGCCGGATGCTAGTAGCATTTCACCCGGATGCCAGTAGCATCCGAAATGAATGCCAGTAGCATTTCTTCCAAATGCTACTGGCAAAAAAACGTCTCTCCGTTCTTTCAGATAAACAGAGAGAATAATCATTAGTTAGTATTTATTCGTGATTATAAATATCCCAGCCCAGATAGGTTTCGACAGCTTCAAGAATAATGTCCTGAACATTACCGCGGCACATGGCCACATGATGTTCGAAACCATTCTTACACATATACTTCATTAGTTTCTGAAGGTTCGGTACCTCGGTCACGGCAATACAGCCATCCATTGCGTATGGGTCGTCGGTCAGGTTACCTTCGCCCAGGTAGGATTTGATGATACCTTTCGGATCGTCGGTTGAGATACGGAAATAGGTGAACGGACCGGCAGTTACTTTACCTTTTACGGCACCGAAAGTATTCTCGGTTCCCATCGTACGGCTCAATACACCTAGATTGCCCAGTTCAAGTTTGTTGTTGACAAAGCTTTTGGGGAAGTTACCACAGTGCGTACACACACATTTGTTGCGTTCTTCGGCAAAGTTGTTATTCCAGTCAACAAGGGCGGAAGCATTGCCCGATGCTAATGTAAGGACATACATGGAGATGGCCCCGGCAATATCTACCTCACAAGCGCTTGGGATTAGTTTATCGCCCAACATACTCATGGTTACACAGGCGGCACAACCGTAATTCGTTTGCAGTGAATCCCAGCATTGGATAGCTACTGCATCAATATCATTGGCAGCAATCCATTTTTCGACAGCTAAACCGAACTTAGCTTGTTTCATCAGTTTCTTCTCATAACCGCCCGGCACCATAGCGTAGCCGTGGATTTCTTTGATACGGTCGAGCAATTGGCTGTCGTCATCGCCAATCGCATCTGCTACACCGATAATTTCCGACAGATCGACCGGAACAACGGTAATTCCTGTGCGTTGAAGAATCTTTTCCGAAGCACGTACAGTCTGGAATCCCGACGGACGGGCACCGATAGCACCAATGCGGGCACCACGGATGTTATTTACCACTCGGCAGATTCCGGCAAAACGGTTGATATCTTCAAGTAACAGCGGACTGTTAATGGAATATGTATGCAGTGTAGTATCTGTAAATGGAATGCCGTATTGATAGAGATTGTTGCATACGGATAGCTTACCGCAAAAAGCATCGCGACGATTGTCAAGATCGACTTTATCATTATCATCATCGCATGCCTGTACAAGGATAGGCACATTCAGGTTGGCGAGTTGAATGGCGTTAATCACACCGATTTCAAAGCCAAAGTTGGGCAGGGTCACGATAATACCGTCTATACGTTCGCGGTTCTTCTTGAAGAGTTCGGCACATTTCACTCCATCCTCACGGGTTTCCATACTACCCGAACCGGTTGGAGTATCTTCTTCATTCAGAATCACATAATCGTAATTGTTCTCGGTGAGGACTTTTGTTAACGTCTCACGCACATCTTTAGCCAATGCGGAATTGAAGTAACTACGCGTAGCCAAAATAATTCCAAAAGTTATTTTCTTATTCTTCATGGGTTGATATTAATTAGTTCATAATACTCGCTGCATTGCATTATTCCATTCGCCATAAAGCCTTTCCCGGGTTTCGCTATCCATCTGCGGGGAAATGATTTGTTCGGTATTCCGGAGGGTAGCCACTTCTTCCATAGACTTCCAGATTCCTCTGGCCAAGCCATTCATTACCACAGCACCGAGGGCGGATGCTTCTTCAATGCCCGAACGATTGATGGTAGCTTCCAGCATATCGCTCTGGAATTGCATGAGGAAGTGATTCCGTGTTGGCCCACCATCTACACGTAATTCTTTCAAGGAGATTCCTGCCTGGCGAGTCATCAGGTCGACCAGGTCTTTTACCTGATAAGCAATGGCTTCGAGTGCTGCTCTTACCACATGAGCTTTTCCGGTGCCCAACGTCATTCCATGAATCATAGCTTTGGCGTGTGGGTCCCACCAGGGAGCGCCTAATCCGGCAAAAGCGGGCACGAAGTACACGCCACCATTATCGGGAATGCTTGTTGCCAATGATTCTACTTCGAGCGGACTGCCAATAAGCTGCAATTGCTCTTCCAACCATTTGATGGTAGCGCCGGTGCAATGGATATTACCCTCAAAGGCGTAATATACGTTTCCGCAGGCGGCAAAACCAACCGAAGTAACTAAGCCATCGGAAGCCTCAACAGGAGTTTCTCCAATGTTAACCATAACAGAAGAACCTGTGCCGTAGGTGCTTTTACCCATACCGGGTTCGAAACACATCTGTCCGGCCAGTGCACCGTGCGAGTCGCCCAGCATACCTGCAATGACAACGGGCGCGGGGAAGATATCTTGTATAGTGCTTTCGCCAAAGATGGAGTCGCAAGGTTTGGCCTCGGGCATCATGGAACGTGGAATGGTGAAAAGTGACAGGAGTTCGTCGTCCCAATCCAAGGTGTGGATATTGAACAGAAGTGTGCGCGAAGCGTTGGTATAGTCCGTTGCGTGCACTTTTCCTTCTGTGAATTTCCAGAGTAGCCAGGAGTCGATGGTACCTGCAAGTAGTTTGTCCTGACCGGCAAGTTCGCGCGCACCGTCTACATTGTCGAGTATCCACTTCATGCCGCTTGCCGAGAAATAAGGGTCGATAACAAGGCCACTTTTGCTCTTGATGGTTTCGGAATAGCCACGGCTAACCAGATCTGCACAGATATCCGCTCCGCGTTGGCATTGCCAGACAACGGCATTATAAATCGGCTTTCCGGTTTCCCGATTCCAGACCACTGCCGTTTCACGCTGGTTGGTAATCGCAATGGAGCATGTGGCATCCGGTTCGATATTTCCGCTTTCCACTACTTGCCTCACTGCCCTGAGGGTATTGGCATAGATTTCTTCCGGATCATGTTCTACCCATCCCGGAGCAGGATAATACTGTTCGTGGGGAATGGTAGAGCGATAAACCAACTCGCATTTATCGTTGAACAACACGGCTTTTGTGGCCGATGTGCTCTGGTCAACAGATATGATATAATTCTTCATGTACATTAGCTTCGATAGAATTCAAGAGCCGACTGGTATATGCCTTCAGCATCAATTCCGTAATAGCGGAAGATTTCCAAAGGTTTTCCATGTATGGCATTCTCGTCGGGTATCCCTAATATTTTGACGGGCACCGGATGATTTTGTACTACCGTTTCGGCAACAATAGCTCCCAGTCCGCCAAAAATACTGTGTTCCTCTACCGTAATGATCTTACCGGTTTCGCGTGCTGCTTTGATGATTGCCTCTGTATCAGCAGGTTTCAGGCTGTGCATATCAATAACGCGGGCGTTTATGCCTTGTTCTTTGAGTTTCTTACCTGCTTCGTAGCAGTGGTATACAGTTTCTCCGGTACCGATCAGGGTAAGATCGTTACCTTCCATCAAGGTATTGGCTTTGCCGATTTGAAAATCGAACGTATCGTCCTGATATACATCGGGAACGGCGTTACGGCCTACGCGGACGTAAACGGGGTGATTGTAGTCGACCAACTGCTCTACCAGCTTCCGGGTCTGGCGAACATCGCATGGAAGAACAACGTGCATACCCGGGAAGGTACGGAGAACGGCAATATCGTGCAGACTGTGGTGGGTTGCGCCCAATGCGCCATAGCTCACTCCCCCACTCACGCCAAGTATCTTGACATTGTTCTGCGAGTAAGCCAGATCTACTTTTACTTGTTCCAGGCTACGAGCCACATAGAAGCAAGCGGGTCCGCATACAAATACTTTCTTTCCGGCCATAGATAGTCCGGCGCTTACGCCTACGGCGTTTTGTTCGGCAATTCCGACTTCGACGAATTGTCCGGGAAGTTCTTTGGCAAAATTGCCAAGTGTAACCGAACCTCTTGCATCGGAGGTTACGGCAACAATGTCTTTATCTTTTTTACCTAGTTCCAACAGTGTATCAGTGAAACTCTGACGGCATGGGATGGTTTGTTTGGTATTCATCTTGCTCATTTACAATTTGACTATTTACAATTTACAATTGAAGTTACAATACGAAAGTTTTTGATTAGAGGACTTTGCAATGGTTTATTACAGTTTCGAGTTCCTCTACACTTTTACGGTACTCTTCCTCGCTGGGTACACCATGGTGCCATTTCAGGATATTTTCCATGCAGGAAATACCTTTGCCTTTGGTCGTTCTCGAAATGATAAGATGCGGCTTATGGTTCTGAAAATCAATACCATCCAATGTTTGTACGATACTTGTCATATCATCGCCATTCACTTCGATAACATCCCAGCCAAAGGCTGTCCAACGTTCCTTCATGGGTTCGAGCGACATGACGTTTTCTGTTGTATCGCTGATCTGTAGACCGTTCCGGTCGATAATAGCGACCAGATTATCAAGTTTATAATGGCTACCGGCCATAGCCGCTTCGTAAATAGAGCCTTCGCCCTGTTCGCCATCGCCCATTAAAACGAAAGTCTTATAGTCTTTTTTATCCATCTTGGCAGCAATGGCTAAACCGACCCCGACAGAAAGTCCGTGACCCAACGCGCCGGTATTCACCTCAACTCCAGGGACTTTTATGGTAGGATGTCCCGCCAGTTGCGATTTATAAGCGCCATATGTATTGAGAAGTTCGGTGGCGATAAACCCTTTTTCTTCTAATATGCAATAAAGGGCCTCAACGCAATGCCCTTTACTCATAATGAACCGATCGCGGTTCTCCATCTTCGGATGTTGTGGATCGACTTTCAATGTATGAAAGTACAGGGCAGTAAGCATGTTCAAGGAAGATAAGCCACCACCGATATGACCGGCCTTGGCATTATAAACAACCTCTAACAGTCTCTTTCTTGTTTTAGCCGCAGTGTATTCTAAACGGCCGATTTCTTCTTTTAGAGTCATATTACTTTCTTTTATTAACGACTTACACAGTTAAAACGAAACAAAACGCAAATACAAAAGTAAATATTCGAAGATTAAAAGCAAAGTAAAAAGAAGGTTTTAATATTATTTTTTCTTTTGAAGGTTGGATATTGTTATTCTATTCGCATTAAATCCGGATAAGAATAGTCATCAGTTAAGGGCTTAGCGTACAATAGCTTAATTTAATACTATTGAGCGGTATTTTCCGTCATGGCATTCAAATATCACTACAACTTAAAAGTACAAACTGAAATGATGCATCAAAAAAATATTTTTGATTCGACGAAAATTATTTTTTGATGCATCAAAAATATTTTTTCGTCGAATCATTTCTAGAAGCGGCTTAAATAGAGGAAATCTTTTCGCTATCTTCTTTCAAAAACAATTTCTCCGATATCTATCGTTTCTTTATTTTCGGTTAAGCGTAGGGTAATGGTTTCCTTTTTCTCCTTACCCGAAGAATAATAAGTATAGATATCCAGATAGATCGTTGTTGCTCCGATAAGCGTTTGTTGGCGGGAACCGTAATAATTGGCCTGAATACGGTATTTGCCAGGTTTAGCCTCTCTGATCAGAAACTCCTCGGGACCATAACCACCAGTGAAATCACGCGATAGAAGACCGCCGATATAGGTTCGTGGATTACTGTAAATACATACCTCGCCGCATGGGTCCGTCACCCAAAGGTCCATATCGCTGTTATCGGTATCCCAGTTCAGGACAATGCGAATATCTACCGGCATTTCGGACACCAGTCGTTTATCAATTGCAGAGAGATTCAACCTGATACCTTTCCTGCGAGCCTCGGCAATCACCTGATTCATTTCTTCGAGGGCAATGACTTCGATCTCCGGGAAACGGCCATCCCATGACTTCTTCACAATCTCATAAAGCGTATCAACGGATTTCTGATACTGCTTATTACTTGCATAAGCCAACCCTAAATCGCGATAAGATTGCGGTTCGTAAGGACGCAACCCGAGCACCTGTTCAAAATAACTGATCGCATAGTCCATGTATCCAAGCTGTCTGAGGCGATTTGCCAACACACGCAGCAAACGGTAATCTTCAATCTCCATCTCCGCCAGATTGGAAAGAACAATCAAGGCTTCTTTTTTCAATCCTTTTTCTTCAAAGAGAGAAGCTACATCAAGATAGAAAGAAGGTGCGTCCTTATATTCCTCTTTAATAGACAGATAAGTTGAATACAACTCTTTATCAGATTGCTTCTTCAGTTGATTCATATATGGAGTATCCGGACTCCATACTTTGAGTTGTATCCTGGCCCTCACACGCTCGCTTTGTTGTTCCTGTTTTTTTCCAGCCACCTTCTTGTCCTGCCTCCTATCCGCCGTACTACGGGAGGAGTTTTCCATAACAACGGGAGCTTCTTCTTCCATCATCATTTCAGGCGCAGCTACAGGAGCATATACCATATCTGCAACCACATCCAGATCATCTACCATAACCATTTCCTCTTCAGATACAATATTCATCACCTCTTTCTGCCTCTTTGGTGCAGGTCGGCAATTCTTCGGGAAGTCCTTGTTCCACCACTCTTTGCGGGCATTAAACATAGGAAGCACATTTTCTATCCTTACTTTAAGAGATTCGGACTCGGAAGTCATCTTCTTTTCCCTTGCTTTTTTGTCGGCCAACAAACGATTGTATTCATCCAGCAATTCGGCAGGAGGAGTTATTTCATAGCGTACATAATCGGCCACATTGTCCAGTACAATCAATGAAGTGCTGCGGGTGACAATGTTAAATTGTTTACCAATCTCTTCTATAGCCTCTTTATTTCTTTCGTAACGTATATCAAGTCCGGCTATTTGTTTTTGCGCCCACATGCGTTCCACAATATTATCATAATACTGCGCCATAGATTTGTTCAAAACAATCGTCTTCGAAGACAATACTTTATTATTCACTCCGAAATGAAGCGTAACACGGGCAGATTGCGTTTTTAATTTACCTGTTACAGAAAACACATCTTCTCCTTTTATTAACTGGGGTACTGACGGATTCAAGTCGGTAATCTCATTCAAATTATAATCAGCCGAAATGAAGTACATACCTGCCGTGCGAACAGAAACCATTGCTTCCGTAATGGATTGCTGCATCAGATTTACGTAAGATCCGCCAGTTGCCGAAGCCAGATAGTTTAATTGGGAATAATCGGCTGACAATTGAGATGAAACAACAACCAAAGGAGTTTTTCCTGGTGTAGCTTCCGCCCGTCCAAAGGTACTTATGCCATCAGAGAATAACATTATCCGGTCGGCATTGGAGGAAAAAACCGCCCCCTTGAAATCAAGCGCACCATACTGTGTTGCCCCATCATATGGCAGTCTCCGTAATGCGTCTATAAGTTTTGAGCAGTCTCCGTCTATCTTAAACGAAGCTACTTTATTGCAAAAGATATTGAAAGTATAAAGATTCACTTTAACCGCCCCTAATCCCTTTAAGTAGACTTCCAGAAATTCCAGTTCTTTTTCCAGATCACGTTGAACCATTGACGAAGATCCATCCCAGTAGATATCTATAGCAGAAATGGAAGGCATTTTATCCGGAGAAAGAAGCACATCGGGCTGTACATTAGCATAGAAATAAGTCTCACCGCTTACCCTCCCCTTTTCTATAAAAACATTTTGATTGGTTTGTCTGGGAATAGAGAATACCAATTGCCCTTCTTTCTTGAAATTCTTTTTACTATAAGATGCAATAAATGCATCATTGGCTCTGTCGAACGAGAATTTACCCCAAGGCGTTTCTTCTACCTGAGGCGATTTGGGAGAAGAGAAAACAGTGACCTGCAAGTCGAAATTATCCAACTCTCCATATTGCACAGGCAGATGGAAGCGATAATCAGCATTCTCTTTCTTTAATTCCTGCTCATAAGCAATCACAATTCGACGTGTTCCCTGAGCCGGCAGTGGATAAACCCGGGTTCTAAAATTATTCCCTTTTGTTTTTTCCAGCAGTCCCGGGTCGACCTGCAACCGGATTATATCTTCAAAGATCTGCTGCCCTTTCTGTTTGTCGACAACTACGCCTTCGCGCAATTTCCCATTGATATCGAGCGCAAAGCGGGAAATGGATTGGCCTTCGCCCAAAGGAAATTCAAATTGCCCCTCTAATATCCGCCGATTGGGATTAAAGAAAATCATATCAATGGTGGTTACAGCCATTGAACCAACTACTTTTACATCAATCTTCACATTCGTCACCCGTACCGGAGATTCGTCCGGTTTCAATCCCGGAATCTCTATAACAGGTCTTCTTCCGGGCAATACCTGATCAGATATTACCGGATCGGATACAACTTGCTTAGGAGAAACCTTTTTCATCACTCTTTTTTGCTGGCACGCACCTTCAAAAGAAAAAAGATAACTCAGTAAGAATAGAAAAACCATTGCTCGTTTCATATACATTGCGTTTTAAGTTTAACATGATTCGTTTTACTTAATAGATGCAATAGGAAATAAGATTCCATAAATGGTAGAAGAAAATAATCTCGACTCGTTTATAAATCATTCTTTTTATGTAAGTTTGTATACAGGTTATACTAAAAAAGGCAAAGCTATGGCAACAATTGTAATAAATGATAATACAGAAAGCGGGCGTAAGCTAATGAATGAGATGCGGAGTATCATTCGTAAATCACCCGATGTAACAGTGTATATCTTTGATGATACAGGAGAGGAAGAATTAGATACGCTTCCTTTTGAGCGCATACCAGGAGTACCATGCACACAAGAAGAACTAAGAGAAGCGATTCTATTGGCAGAAGCCCAGCATGATCCGAAAAAGAGCGTACCCCATGATGTGGTGGTAAAACGACTTAAAGAGAAGATGCAATCATGGAAGTGAAGTGGGAGCCTCTTGCAGAACAACAATTAGAAAATATTAGTGCTTATTATCATCGTGTAGCAGGACTGAAAACGGCTAATAGAATCGTAGATAAAGTAGTTGAAACCGTTGTTCGTCTTGCTATCTTTCCCAAAATGGGATCTATAGAACTAAACATGGAAGGATTAAATTATGAGTACCGCAGTTTAGTGACACATAAACATTACAAAGTAGTCTATCGTATAGAAAATGAAATTATATATATATTTTCTGTTTTCGATTGTCGGCAAGACCCTAGAAAAATGCGAGAATAATTCTTTTTGTGCACATACGAAAAACTAATAATTATATTACTGCCTACTCCACCTGGGCAATCGTATAAGCAATATCATTCGCTTTCAGCATTTCTTCGTTTTCTTTCGAAATAGTACTGTCGGTAATCAGTAGGTTGATAAGCGAAAGTGCTCCTAGACTGGCAAATGAATTTAAGCCTATCTTGCTGGAATCGGCTACAAGATACACCTCATTAGCCGATTCAATCATAGCCCTTTTTACACAGATATCGCTGATACTGGGATAAGTGAGTCCGGATTTCAGTGTTATTCCAGCCGTTGCCAGAAATAGCTTATCTACATTCAGGTTATAAAAGAAGTCGGCTGCTTTTTGTCCTGTAAGAGATAATGTCGGTGCTTTGAACTCACCACCGGTCACTACAAGGTTGATGTTGGGATGTGCCCCTAGAATCAGAGCAATATTCAATGCATTAGTAATAACAGTGATATTCTGGAAATCGACAAGCAGTTTAGCTATCTCAGTAGTAGTGGAGCCGGAGTCAAGAATAATAGTATCGCCATTCTCTATAAAAGATACAGCTTTACGGGCTATCGCCATCTTCTCCGGCATATTCTTCTGGTTTTGCAGGGTGATGTTCTTTACCCCTGCATCCATATTAGTCAGTATCGCTCCCCCATGCTCACGTTTAATTACACCTTCCTTTTCCAGGCGTTCAAGGTCCTGCCGGATAGTTACTTCGGTGACTTTGAATATACGACTCAAATCAAGCACTTTGGCATGCCCGTCTTCACGAATAAGCTCCAGAATTTTCTCTCTACGTTGATGAGGCAACATGATATTTACAGATTATGTTGGATACGATATTGAACTAAATCGGCTATGGAACAGATTTTTAGCTGATGCTCTCTTGCAATCTCTATTAACTGCGGCAAGCGTGCCATACTTCCATCCGGATTAAGAATCTCAATCAAAGCGCCTCCCAGCTGAAGTCCAGCCAAACGGGTCATATCAATCACTGCTTCGGTGTGTCCGTTACGCTCAAGTACCCCTTTACTTGCAGCCTTCAAAGGAAAAATATGTCCGGGACGCGCCAGCTCTTCCGGTTTCGTCGCCGGGTCCATCAAAGCCTTGATAGTAGCCGTCCGATCGTGAGTAGAAACTCCCGTAGTACAGCCATAGCCAACCAGATCAACAGACATTGTAAATGGCGTACCCAACAAAGAAGTATTGTCGCATGCCATCATTTCCAATTGTAACTCTTTGCAACGGCTTTCGGTTAAAGGCACACACATAACACCTCGTCCATACGTTAACATAAAGTTTACAATTTCCGCGGTTATCTTTTCTCCCGCAACGATGAAATCACCTTCGTTCTCACGATCTTCATCATCTACTACAATTAAGATTCTGCCTTGACGCAGTTCTTCCAATCCTTCTTCGATTGTATTTAATGTCACTTCCATGATCTTATTCTTTTTTTCGCTACGCAAAGTTATATAAAATTTAGCGATGCGGTTTTACATTGGGAAGGAAAATAGCTATAAATCCCAATAACGGCATATAAGCACAAAACCTATAAACGTATTCAAGCCCCTGATGATCGGCTACCTTTCCCAATACCGCAGCAGCTATTCCGGCAATGCCGAATGCAAGTCCGAAGAACAAGCCGGATATAAGCCCTACTTTGGTTGGCAATAACTCTTGTGCATAAACAAGTATAGCTGAAAATGCAGAAGAAAGCACAAATCCAATGATAATACTCAATACACACGTCCAAAACAAATTGGCGTGAGGCATCAATAAAGAGAAAGGTGCTGTTCCGAGAATAGAAAACCAAATCACATATTTACGTCCGAAACGGTCGCCAATCGGCCCACCAACCAACGTCCCCGCTGCCGAGGCAAACAGGAAAGCAAATAAAAACAGTTGCGATTGCTGGGTGGTTACCTCAAACTTCTCGATCAGGTAAAAAGTATAATAGTTAGTCAAACTAGCTGTATATACATATTTCGAGAAGATCAATACAAGCAGTATAATTAATGAATAATACACCTGGTGCTTCGTTAATCGCACCCTGTGAATAACTTCTTTCGGAGCATTTCTGGATTTTAGCGTTTTAATTCGTTCGGCATACCATTTGGTTATAGGGCGTTTGGTCAGAATGGAGATTACCGCTATTCCGGCAAAGACCACCATATATTCCTGTCCATACGGAGCAATGATCAAAGCGGCAAGCAAAGGGCCTATCGAGCCACCAAAGTTACCGCCTACCTGAAAAATGGATTGGGCCAAACCGTGTTTACCTCCCGAAGCATAATGCGTCAACCGGGAAGCCTCCGGATGAATAATAGAAGAGCCCAAACCCACAAAAGCAACGGCTACCATGACCATATAAACGGAATGTGCAAAGGCCAGAATCAATAGTCCGATCAATGTAGACGATGTTCCCAGACTCAGATACCACGGCTTTGGCTTCTTATCAAAAAGCACCCCAAAAGCGGGTTGAAATACCGATGCACAAATCTGATAAACCAAAGCAATAATACCAATCTGACTGAACGTCAGGGAAAGATTATCTCTAATCACCGGATAACTGGCAGACACCACAGATTGCAGCATGTCGTTCAACAAATGCGCCAGACTCAGTGCAAATAAGATGTTCATTGAAGTCTTGGAGGGTGAAGGCATTGTACGCTCTACAGCAGGTTTAGTTTTCATGCCGCAAAATTACTCTTTATTTATGATAGCGGCAAGGCATCGAAATCTTTTAATTAGAGCCTCGACAGACTATTCTTCTTTAATTCTTCGGATTATCTCCTAAAATCTTACTATTTTAGCTACCCAATCATCATCTACACTATGAAATGAATAAACACACTACTATATTCATATTTTTGCTTTTAACCGCTTACCACCCTTTACATGCATTCTTGCCTTACGTAAAAAACTACACCCGGGATGTTTATGCGGCTTCCGGACAAAACTGGATGTTACAATCCGATGCCGCAAATACCATATATATAGGTAACCACAATGGCCTGCTCGAATTCGACGGATGCAACTGGACTCTGCATCCATTGAAAAGCAAAAACATCGTCCGCTCCTTATTGGTAAGCCCGGAAGGACACATTTATGTTGGTTCCAATCAGGAGTTCGGATTCTTCACACGCAACACCTACGGGGAACTTATCTACACCTCGCTTTCCGAAAACCTTGATCCGGGTCTACTTCACAACAAGCAGATATGGAGCATCGTTCAGAAAGATGAAAAGATATACTTCCAGTCTTTTGGCGGCTACTAAGTGACTAACTTTAGATTTTACATCTGCTATAAACATTGAAAACTCCTTGAGGGTGTGTCAAAGGTCGATGATCTTTGACACACCCTCAAACACAAAATAGAGCTTCAGTTTGTTACCTTAAGCAAATTTGAATAAATTTGTACCAGAATCAGATTATGGAGCAAAAAAACGTTTTAAAGTTATCTTGTCCACCCTTGGATGAGGTTCGTATAGGTATCATTGGCCTTGGAGTGAGGGCTAAGCGTGCCGTACATCGCCTGATCAATATAGAGGGTACACGAATCAATGGTTTTTGCGATATCGTACCATCTAACACAGAAGAAGCCCAACGCATATTAAAAGATAAGGGATTACAGCCGGTAAAAGAATACTGCGGAGAAAATGGATGGAAATCTTTATGTGAGCAAAAGGACATTGACCTGATTTACATTTGTACCGATTGGGAAAGCCATACCCCAATGGCCGTTTATGCCATGGAATGTGGCAAACACGCCGCAGTCGAAATACCTGCCGCAACCACCGTTTCCGAATGCTGGCAATTGGTTAATACGGCAGAACGCACACAGAAGCACTGTATCATGCTCGAAAATTGCTGTTACGACTCTTTCGAACTGACTACCCTTCACATGGCTCAGCAAGGCTTGTTCGGTGAGATTCTACATGCTGAAGGAGCATATATCCATGATCTTCGCGACAGGATACTTTCTAACGAGTTTGGCAAAAGATTATCCAACTGGCAAATACGATTTAATACACTGCATAATGGCAACCCCTACCCCACGCATGGTTTGGGACCTATATGTCAGTTACTGAATATTCACAGGGGCGACCGGATGAAGAGCCTCGTATCCATGTCTACCAAGCCTGTCGGCATGAACCTCTATGCAAAAGAGGTGTATGGAGAAGACTCTCCCGAAGCACAATTCGATCATAAACTGGGAGATATGAATACAACGCTTATCCGCACGGAAAACGGCAAAACGATACTTTTACAGTATAACGTATCCAATCCGCGTCCCTACAACCGTATTCATTTAATTAATGGAACGAAAGGATATGCACAGAAGTATCCGGTCAATCAGTTTGCATTCTCTCCCCATTCGGAACAGGTACTTTCTCCGGAACAAACAAACGAACTGCTTGCAAAGTATGAACATCCTTTCCTGAAAGAAACCGGTCGGAAAGCTATTGACCTTTGTGGTGAGCGAGCCAGGGATTATATCATGGATTACCGGCTGATTCACTGTCTGCGAAATGGACTACCACTTGATATGGATGTGTACGATGCTGCTGAATGGTCCTGTCTGGTGGAGTTGACGGAAATATCCGTAAATAATGATAGCCATCCGGTAGAAATACCAGACTTTACAAGGGGCCGGTGGAATCAATAAAACCCAGACCCTAATTTACTTCCTTTTCCATCCAGTTTTGATAATGATTTACTGTAGGGGCGGTTCGCGAACCGCCCGAAAATGGTTTTCTGTATATTCTGTGCATTGGGCGGTTCGCGAACCGCCCCTACAGTAATCCCCTCATTTCCATCCCGGTTATTCCTGATTAAACCCTGTTCAAATTTGGTCCGGACCATTGATATAAATGGCCGGATGATAAATAGTAAAAGGTCGGATGATTTATAGTCGATCATCCGACCCTTTCCTGCAATCAAAATAAAAACGTCTTTGTCATCGTCCACTTGCAGAATTCTACAAACCTGTATGTTCTTGCTTATGTTACTTTTGCTTTTGATAATTATAAATAACAATTATGAAAAAAGATCAAAAACAAAAAGGAAGTAAAAACGTCACATTGAAATCTAAAGAATTCTTTATATATCGTGACGATGCAAGTAAGTTCAATTTATCGTATCGAATCCATGCGTTGGATATGAAGCAACCCATTGGAAACTACCTCTACAAAGTCAGAGTAGAACAACTCCGGTTAATCCGGAAAGATGTGGCTAAGCAGAGTGGCGTCAGTGTAAGAAACCTCATAAATATAGAAACCGGATATGGTGCCTCGATGGATGCTGTTATGCGCGTTTATTTATTCTATGTATTTACCGGCGTCTTGTCTGATGAGAGTCAAGGGCAATTTCTGGAGTTTTACCATGCCATCTGGATGCAGGATAGTTGTCAAAACCGAACAGTCGATTGTCTATTCTCTCGAAAATAAAAAGAAAGTTCGGTTATAATTGTCTCATTTTTCTTGCCGTTTGTTACTCTGATATATTAAGTTTGCATAAACTTAATAATTAGTATTCACTTTAAAAACAAATTTATGTCAAGTGTAACATTAGTTTATCGCCCTTCNGACAATATCCACCCCCTGCCCCCGCCAGCGGGGGATACCTGCGGCATCGTATCCCCCGCTGGCGGGGGCAGGGGGTGGACATTGTCATTGGTAGGAACGAAGCAATCCAGATTATACGCATTGTGGACTGGATTGCTTCACCTACGGTTCGCAATGACGTACCTGATCCTGAGTTTTTACACAGCCTCCTGGATGCGGGATAGTTGTCAAAGCCAAACAATCGATAGTCAATCCTCTCGAAAATAAAAAGAAAGCCCGATAATAATTGTCTCATTTTTCTTGCCGTTTGTTACTCTGATATATTAAGTTTGCATAAACTTAATAATTAGTATTCACTTTAAAAA
>NZ_QVMI01000027.1:65891-67686 GCF_010500965.1 Bacteroides sp. 51
ATAATTGTCTCATTTTTCTTGCCGTTTGTTACTCTGATATATTAAGTTTGCATAAACTTAATAATTAGTATTCACTTTAAAAACAAATTTATGTCAAGTGTAACATTAGTTTATCGCCCTTCTATAAAGAAGGGACAGCACGCGGGTAGTTTATCCCTGCGTTTGATCCATGAACGGCAAGTAAAAGCAATCACATTAAAAGGCTGCCGTATTACCTCCGATGAGTGGGATCAGGATACACACAGCATCCTGATCCCTTCGGATAATCCCGACCGGGCCGCCTACCTGAAAGACGTTATCTCCCGGATCAATAGTGAGAGAGAAATGCTGAACCGGTTTATCTTAATGCTCGAAAACAAAGGGCGCTACCGTCTCAACGACCTGTTGTTGCTCTATCTGCGGCAGCACAGCGAGGACACCTTGCAGGGGTATACCGAAACACTGTTTAAGCTATTGACCTCACGTGGGCAATACCGCACCGCCCGCGCTTACCGCACGGTCACCCACGGCCTGCTCTCTTTCCATGGGGATACCCATCTCTCTTTGAAGCAGATCGATGCCCGCCTGATGAAAGACTTTGAGAGCTATCTGAAAAATAAAGGGTTGATGCTGAATACCATATCCTACTATATGCGCAACCTGCGGGCAATCTATAATAAGGCCGTACAGGAAAATCTGATTATCACCCGCAAAGAAGAAGACCCATTTGCCAATGTATTTACCGGAGTGGTAAAAACGGTGAAGCGGGCGCTTTCCATGGATGAAACCAGCCAGCTATTGAATGTTGATTTAGAGAAGCACCTGTGCGATGAACAGCCCGGTAGCAGTGAACATACCCAGTTGAAAAAACTACAGGATGCCCAGCGCTATTTCAACTTCTGTTTGTATGCCCGGGGAATGTGCTTCGTAGACCTGGCCTACCTGAAGAAATCGGATATCAAGGATGGTTGCATCCGGTATATGCGCAAGAAGACCGGCCAGCGGATTGAGGTGGAAATCGCACCCGCGCTACAAGCTATTATCGATAGTTTTGCCGATGAAACTTCCGGTTCGCCTTATGTCTTTCCCCTGATCCGCCATGCGGATAAACCCTCACTGGTTCAGTATGAAAGCGCCCTGCGCACCCAGAACAACCGATTGAAACGACTGGCGGCTATGGCTGGGATTACCAAAACCCTGAGTACGCACGTTGCACGGCACACCTGGGCTACGGTTGGGAAACTTATCAACCTCTCTACAATGGTTCTTAGTGAATGTTTAGGCCATAGCTCGGAAAAGACGACGAGTATTTACCTGGGTACACTGGCGGGTTCCACCCTGGATGAGGCCAACGCGCGCGTTATCCAGGCCATCCAGAACCATAGGGTAAGGGTTTGATAAGGGCTTAAGCGGCATAAAAGAGGGAAATAAGGCGTAAAAAAAATGAACCTGGCAGAATCACCATTCTTCCGGGCAGGATGAGTCATGTCCTTATGTCAGCTTTTGATGCCCGGAAGGATGTGATTGCGATATAATTTCCCCGATAGTAGCCGGATTTTGCCTGTCCGCTTTGTCTGTCCCCTTATAAAATGAAGAAAACCGGTAGAAATCCGGAAGAAATTTAGGAATATTTTCTTACCTTTGTAAAATCAGATAGACGCTATTATTTCTTCTGTTATTTACTAAGTGCCGGACTTCCTTGCCCATTCGTGGAATATTCAGGGGCAAAAATAGGACATTAATCCGGACTAGCCTTTGTCAAATATGTCGTTTCTATTGTCAATTCCTTCTTCGGATAAAGAAATGTCCTCTTTTA
>NZ_QVMI01000028.1 GCF_010500965.1 Bacteroides sp. 51
ACGATGCCGCAGGTATCCCCCGCTGGCGGGGGCAGGGGGTGGATATTGTCATTATCAAATAGTTCTATATTTTAATATAGTGGCAACTCGCAATGACGTAGTGGATTTATCGATTTATACTCCCCTACAGCAAACCATTAATTTTGAACAATATATTTATAAGTTTTTAATACTCGTATCCAACCAAGTCAATCGTTTTTCATATTCACTGACCATTCGGGTAATAGCTTCCTTGAATGTCTTTTGCTCATCGTAGTTAATATTCGGCTGGTCTTTAAGCGGCCACAGTTGAATGTTTATATCCGCTGAGTATTCAATACGATCGGCCTCATCACGTATAAAGCTGGAAATCCTGGTAAATTGTGGTTTAAATGTGCTCCATCTCTCCTTTACCTTACTCACAAATACAGGGTCATTAAATAACTTATCGAACCAAACGGCATCTTTAGCAACAAACTTGCCATCATTCGGATGATCGGTGAATGTCTGCCAGTCGAAATCCCACACCGGACCGGCTTTCAGTTTACCTCCTCTGTCCTTACTCATATATACGCTTTTAGGATGTCTGGCTTCGCCATTGGCTGTTAGTTCATGGACAATCCACCAGTCGACAAAGCTGTTTACATCCAAATTCTTCTCGTAGTTTCTTGTTGCTACATAATCAGCTTTCTGGAATTCTCCTTCGATGGTATTGTTGATAAAATCGGTAATATAAGCAAGCTGCGTATTATTGATATTCTCTTCGTCCGGGTCTTTCAGCATTACAGGCAGGTTGTAATAAGCAGAACGGAACTTATTAATTTCATCGTAGTTCGTATCAAACTCTAACAAATAGCCTCCGGTAATCTCCTGAGGATCTACCACTGTGTTTTTCAGTTCCGTTACGTTCACCCTGTTCTTATCTACCTTTATTTGTTCGCACAGGTAGTAACAGCCCTGGTGTTTGCCATTCAATACCACTTCAACAAAGTCGCCTCTGACCGTCCAGTCCAAACCTGTTTCTTTGGATATCTTGAAAGCAACATGATTACGCATCAATGTACGGTCCATCCAGTTGGCCAACAGCACCCAACGTTTGTGGCTAGGCATTCCCAGGATTGGGGCTTTTTTGTCCAGCTTAATGGCATATGGCTTCTTCGGCATACCCCAAGTACTGTTACCTCTTCCGCGTATGCTTGTTTTGCCTTCATAATCTATTGTGCCATCGCCCAACACAATCTTCATATCACTATTCTCGGTCCAGATATCTTTGCTGGTTATTTCAGAATGGCCTGGGGTGTCGATATAGACAACGGGGAGTCCCACACGTTGAACGGCAACCCTAACGCTCTTCTCTGTATTATCCGGAGAAACGATTCGATACATTACAGGATTAGTGAAATCATTCTTCGTCACTCCACTTACTTGTTTCGTTGCACCAACAAACACCTGATAGCCGGATTCTACTGTAAAGTCAGCAGCCAGAGCCGTGATATCCGTATAATAAGGAATATCAACATTTACTGTATTGCTCTCTATCGAAACCGCATTGGGCACGTTCAAGATCACCTCGAATCCGTTTGTTTTGTTATTTGCATTCTTGAAATCAAAAGTGGTAAACATCACTACGTGACTGCCGTCAGAAGGGTCTTTATATATTTCTATCGGGGAAGAAGATACTTGTGCTAGTTCTCCTTTTTCATTCTTAGTAGAAATAACCAAAGCCATAAGTTCATTGTATGAATCGGAACGCCCTTCATCATTTATATATGCCTTATATTGGCCTACTTTGGTTTCACCTTTATCGTTTACGGCAGGCTCTATTTTGGTTAATTTATAATTCGTAGGAGTGGTTACATAAGAAGCAGCCGAAGCACGGGTCACAGTGCCCACCATGTCCAGTTGGATCTGGCAACCCGAACTCGCCACATCATAGTTAAACACTGAATTAGATGGATTCACTCTGAATTCAATAGTAGATGTAGATAAGGACACCATCTTCAACTTATTAACCAAGAATACGATTCCGCTGACTTGACTAGGGTCCAGGTTAAAAACAAACGTCGTTCCATCGCCCATAATCAACGTAACGGTATTATCTTGTTCGTTCTTTTTAATAGAAGATATGGCAGTAGACGGATCGGAAGAAGTCGGAGTTTTGATTGTTTCCAAAACAACATTAGGCTTAGAGGCATAATACAATTCGTATGCATAGTAGCCATCTTTATCTATTACTACACGAATAGAGACGCCTTCAGCTCCCGTGCCTTGCCCGGTTGCAAGAACTGGGTTTCCGTCTTTATCATAGATTGGTTTAAATGTGGCCCGATTGTCATAAGAGACACTCCAGTAGCCGTTTTCATCAATTTGCAGATATGGGGTTACTGCGTCTTTTCCGTTCTTTACCGAAATCTTCGTATTATCCGTAAAAGTAATAGTCCAACCAGTTTCGGCACCGGTTAAAGGCTCTACTGATTTTATTACCTTACCATTATTATTTGCACTCTTCAATTCATTAATGGCTTCCTGAAGTCCGGCTACTGTTTTTTTAAGATCATCAACATCATCAGACAGATCTTCACATGCACTCAAATTTAATAGAAATAGCATACTTAGTATGCCAAAGAATAATTTGCTTAGTTTCACCATGGTATTAGCATTTAATTGAATTTGGCGCAAAGATAAAAAATAGATCTAAGATTTGCATTATCTATCTGAAAAGTTGCAGAATCAACCCATGCTAAAAAGACGTTTGAAGCATCACTTCATAAAGGGATTACCCTTTTTGTTTGTGCTCACCACCCATCTGAACGCATTAATGAAAAGAAGATTCTGGGTGGCGTCTGTAAATTCTTCGTCTCCATGCCCCATATTCAGATAGATCATACGGTATTTGGTGTTCGTCCATACAATAGGGAAATCGCCGAAGTTTACGACATCTTTTATTCCCAGCGGATAGTTCTTTTCGGAGATCGACAATAGGACTTCTACATCTTTATTCTTCCGGGGGCTTGGATTCCATTGATACCACTCACTAGCGGGAACAACAAAAGACTGAGGCAAGCTACGGGTAATCGGGTGGTCCACTTTATCGACTTCTACCAATACCGGTTGAGGAGGCCAATTATTACAATAGAACGCACCACCGCCCAGGAAATTCACAAACCAGGGCCAGTTCGTGTTCTTGTCGTTATAGGCTGCCACATGGAATCCCATCCATCCGCCGCCATTCTCCATATATTGCTCGAAGGTAGCGCGTTCTTCGGGCGTTGAAGGGTAGCCATCGAGCATCACGACAATATCGTACTCTTTCAATCTATCGTAAGGATATTCGGATAGGTTGGTGGTTATGTCGAGTATAAATCCATCGCCATAGTTTAGCTTTTTGAAGAACTCGACGCCCTGCAAGGCAAATTCAACATGGGCGCCTTCGGCATGGTGAGTATAGAACACTAATGCTTTAAATCTGGGAGCTTGAGCATAGTTGGCCGGATAATTATCGGGAACTTGTGCAAACAGTGGTTGCAAGAAAGCAACCATAAATAGGAAGAGGTAGATTCTTATTTTTTTCATGTTATTCTATTATTGAATTCATTAACTTATTGTCTTATTATTAATACTCTGCAATAAGCGACAGCCACTTACCGGCCGAGGTTACCCATACTTCTTTATAGCAAGCATTATTCGTCTGCGGCCAGTAAGGAATATCTTCATTTCCCAAGGTACGGATTCCTACCGGAATGGCTCCTACAATTTCTCCGGAAGAGAAACTATCTAACTGCGGATAGTTATACCCTTCGCCATAGATAAGAGATTGCCCGAAAGGGTTCTTGCCGACTACCCATTGCAGCTGTTCCTGTCCGATGTCAAGCAGTTCTTTATCATTCAGGAACCTTCCACAAATAGCAGCCGCTTTTCCTACGGAAAGATGAATAGCCGTATTGCCATTAAATATATTGAACCACACGGGGAAACGCTTTAAGTAATGCTCTTTATCCAGTTTCACTCCTTTCTTTACTTGTTCGGTATATAGTTCTTTGGCATTAGCCGGCGGAAACAAGTGCAAATTGTAAAAGCCAACAGAATCTTTATATTCTTCTATATGATACACTCCACTGGATATCATTCCATAAGGAGCAGTATAAGGCACCAGGCTTTTCAGATAATCGCCATACAAACGAATGGATTCGGCCCACTTACTATAATCGGGATGATGGGGTTGGGTTTCACAGAGGGCGACCATGGCCTGCATATACACTTGCTCGCGCGATTGATGTATATAATGTACAATAGACTGGCGTGTTTTATTCCGATAGAAGAACCCTTTTGTTTTATTCCGGTCTTTCAACGGTTCTTTGCGCTGGCAATCCAGGGTATATTGTATGTATTCCGCTGCGATTTCCGCATAATACGATTCCTTTGTTAATTTGTAAAGCATACTGGCTGCCCAGGAGATGGTTGCCATATATTGGCTTTCGGAGGTATTATAAGTATGCTCATAGAAATGGATAAAGCCACCGAAACCGTCTTTCTTGAATTTCTCCATAGCAAAGGCAAAGTCTTCTTTTGCCACTTTCACCAGGTATTCCTGTAGCATGGGGTCGCGGTTAATGGTCATGGCTGCATAAGCCTCGTAGCCGGAATACAGGAAATTATCAAATGCCAGGTTTTGCACACGAACCGAGGTAATATCATCTTGCGTTCCAAAGATTCCATCTTGCCAGATCAATAGTCCCATGCTGCTTGCCCGGTAACTATCGCCGTAACGATTGCGCAGGATAAATTCTAATCCCCATTCGGCCTCTTCAAGCATACGCATAGCCAATGGCATATTGGTTTCTTTCAGTTTATTATAAGACTCGAGTAGGGCAAAGGTCACATCGCCGGTTTGTAGGGTTTGTTGGGAGAGGTCGCCGGCATCGTGCCATCCGCCGGCATAGGAGATCATTTTGCCATCGTGCCTGGAGCAGAGATCCAAATGGCAGGTACTGTGTACTCCCGGAACCGGATAGCCGCAACGCTGACAGAAGATATAATTGAGCACACGCCAGAGGGAATTATCCCACACCCGGTCGTGGATAAGGAATGCAGGGGTAATGATTTCACCAACTTTCAGGTGATATTCTCCCTGCTGGTTAAAAGCGGTAAAGTCAACCACATTGAATGTACCAAGTGTTGTTTGCTCTTGTTTGATTGCTCCTTCAAAAACTATCTTCTCGTCCTTTGTATTAATGAGTTGGAAGGCTCCGTTATGTTTATCCTTATCTATATTCACCACAGCGGTTTTAGGACTACCTGTAAGATATCCGGTAGTTGAATATACAATCCGGTTCACTGCCGGCATCCATCCGCTTACAATTTCAGGGTTTTCGATTTGCTGCAATTCAAGGCTGCTGATATAGTATACGGCCGTATCGCCAGTTGTACGATCCCGACCTTTCAGTGCGGTATCAAAGCCGATTCGCATCACATGATCTCGCTGATATTCATCAATATCGAGGAAGCATTGGTTCCATTGTTTATTTTTCAGGTTGATCAGATGGGAGCCTGACGGACGGTTATAGCCTGGTTTGTCATTTGTCTGATCGTTCTCAAATGTCAGATTCATATTGACGACACGTGCACCATCGCAATCGGGATAAATAGAAAAAGAGATGCGGTTGTATGCCTCCCAGTTCTCACCACCCACGTGATAACTTACCCGTGCATTGCCGTAAGTGGCATAGTCCGGATCGCCGGGAGAACCTACGGCGCGTTTTCCGGTTGAAGTGGCAAAAGCTAGTTTGAGGCTCCCTTTGCCAGAGATGTTTTTATCTGTATTATACGTCATTTGTCCCCAACCGGAATGGCTCCAACCAGACAAGTCGGAGGATATATCCAAGGATTTACTTTGTAGGATTGTTTTTTGAAGACCTATCGTTTCGTAAGATTTCGAAGGGTCAAGAGGGAGTGGGCTATGAATCAGCCCACTCTTGTATATCTGATGTTCTAATGCATTGTCTGGTGCTAAACGAACCTGCGAAAATACCGGGTTCACACAACACAAAGAGATAGTCAAAAGGGCTACATTTATTTTCATGAAGTACTTATTTAGGTTTTCACTGCAACAATAGTCATTATTTGACGGCGCGAGGTTGAATATCCGGTAAAAATATTCCAAAAGCTATCAGAAGTACAAAATAAGTAGATTTTAGGGGATTTTGCAGGGGTTTTGAGGATTTCTGGATGGTTATGAGTATTTCTGTAGGGTTTTGATGTAAATGATTTACTGTAGGGGCGGTTCGCGAACCGCCCGAAAATGGTTTCCTGTGTATTCTGTGCATTGGGCGGTTCGCGAACCGCCCCTACAGTTAACCATTTACTTTTAATTCATTTCCAATCCGTTTTTCGCAAAACAAAGTTATAGAACCCCATCGCCCCTACTTGTAAATATTATTCCCCGCCCATCTTATCGCTTAAAAACCTCTAAAATGCAGAAAAGGCAACAACTACATGCCTCACACGCTTCCTGAATGGGGTGTTTTGCGTTTGCTGCAAACATCAACTTGCGTTTGCTGCAAAGACCGAATTACGTTTGCTGCAAACGCAAGTTGATGTTTGCAGCAAACGCAAAACGATCTTTGCTGGAAAAATTAATGTTATGCTTTTTCACCAAGATCATCTAAAAGAGTTATACTTCCAATCTCCCCTATCCTTATAAAGTTTGAATGAAACTCAAAGAGAACAAGAGTATACAATAACAAAACCCATATTGCATAAATACACTTAAAATCATTTTAAATACAAAAAATGTTTGGTTTATACATAGTAAATCCGAATAATTGCATACTTTTGCAGCGTAATTAGAATAATTATACGAAATGAAGAAGAAAGCAAACAGACTGGATGCCATCAAGCTAATTATCTCCAACAAGGAGATTAGTTGCCAGGAGGACCTGTTGAAGGAACTCATGCAAGAAGGATTTGAACTGACCCAAGCTACGCTATCGCGTGACCTTAAACAACTTAAAGTGGCCAAAGCCGCCAGCATGAATGGAAAGTACGTGTATGTTTTACCAAACGATATTATGTATAAACGAAATGTAGACCAGAGCACCAGCGATATGATGATGAACAACGGATTCAAATCGCTACAGTTCTCAGGAAACATTGCCGTAATCAAAACCCGCCCCGGATATGCCAGCAGCATTGCTTACGATATCGACAGCCGCGACTTCAAGGATATTATCGGAACCATAGCCGGAGACGATACCATTATGCTTGTCCTGCGCGAAGATGTAGACCAAAGAATTATCCGAAACTTTTTATCTTTCATCATCCCCCACTAGCGGCAAGGTGCCGCACCCAAGTTTCCATGCGGATGGGGTCTTTTAAATATTACACTAAAATTAGAACTTAGATTTTTTGAAACACTAAATGGATAATCAGATTGATGTTATGGTAGCCGATGCCTCTCACGAGATTTACGTTGACACCATATTAGACACGATTACCGCTGCTGCTAAAGTCAGAGGTACAGGTATTGCAAAACGCACACACGAATACCTGGCGCAAAAGATGAGAGAAGGCAAAGCAATCATTGCACTCGATGGTGATGACTTTGCCGGTTTCTGCTATATTGAAAGTTGGGGGAATAAGCAATACGTTGCCAACTCCGGACTTATAGTTGTTGAGAAATACCGCGGACAAGGGCTCGCCAAGCGAATAAAAAAAGCGGCCTTCACCCTCTCCCGCCTGCGTTGGCCCAATGCCAAACTATTTGGTCTGACAAGTGGTGGCGCCGTGATGAAGATCAACACCGAGCTGGGATACGTTCCTGTTCCTTTCTCTGAACTAACAGACGACGAAGCATTCTGGAAAGGATGCGAAGGCTGCATCAATCATGATGTCCTGAAACGTACGGAACGCAAATATTGCATCTGCACAGCCATGTTGTACGATCCGGCAGTCAGAGAAAAGACTAAAAAGAAAGAACATAAAGAGGAAGAGGAAGATTCCGATAATATAGATATCTAAATAAAAATATAACATATACATATTATGAAAAAGAAAGTTGTTTTAGCGTTTAGCGGTGGATTGGACACTTCGTTCTGCGCCATGTATCTGTCTAAAGACAAAGGTTATGATGTTTACACAGCCATAGCCAATACAGGAGGATTCAGCCAGGAAGAGCTGATATCAATCGAAGAAAAAGCATACAAACTGGGTGCCGTAGGACATGTGACGCTGGATGTGACACAAGACTATTACGACAAGAGCATCAAATACATGATCTTCGGGAATGTACTCCGCAACGGCACATACCCAATTTCAGTTAGCTCGGAACGTATCTTCCAGGCCATCGCCATAGCCAACTACGCCAAAGAAATCGGTGCAGATGCTATCGCACACGGTAGCACAGGAGCCGGAAATGACCAGGTACGTTTCGACCTTACATTCGAAGTATTGGCTCCGGGCATTGAGATCATCACCCCAACACGTGACATGATCCTTACCCGTGAATATGAAATCAACTATCTGCGCGATCACGGCTATGTAGCCGACTTCACCAAAATGGAATACTCCATCAACAAAGGTTTGTGGGGAACATCTATCGGTGGAAAAGAAACGCTGCAAAGCGACCAAACGCTGCCGGAAGAGGCATACCCAAGCCAGGTAACCGTTGAAGGAACCGAAGTCCTGAAACTTGGATTCCAGGAAGGTGAACTGCACTCCGTAAACGGCGAAGTGTTCAACGATAAAATAAAAGCTATTAATAAGGTAGAGGAAATCGGTAGCAAATATGGTATCGGCCGCGATATGCATATCGGCGACACCATCATCGGTCTGAAAGGACGCGTTGGCTTCGAAGCTGCCGGACCGCTGTTGATTATCAATGCACATAAAATGCTCGAAAAGCATACACTAAGCAAATGGCAACTCTATTGGAAAGATCAGGTAGGCACCTGGTATGGCATGTTCCTGCACGAAGCACAATACCTGGAACCGGTGATGAGAGATATTGAGGCGATGTTGTTAAGCTCGCAACGGAATGTAAACGGTACGGTAAGCATCATTCTGCGTCCATACAGCTACACGCTTGTTGGCGTTGAATCTGCATACGACCTTGTTAAGAATGAGTTGGGCGAGTACGGCGAAATCCAGAAAGGATGGACTTCCGAAGACGCCAAAGGATTTACTAAGATTCTATCTACTCCACTACGTGTATATTACGCTAACCAAAAGAAAAACGGAAAGTTATGATTAAGGTAGGTATTATAGGAGGTGCCGGTTATACGGCGGGCGAACTGATCCGTTTATTAATCAACCACCCCGACGTAGAGATTGTATTTATCAACAGTTCCAGCAACGCTGGCAACAAAATTACCGATGTTCATAGTGGCTTATACGGCGAATGCGACCTGACATTCACCGATACTATGCCTCTGGATGAGATTGATTTGTTATATTTCTGTACAGCTCACGGTGATACCCGTAAGTTTATGGAAAGTCATAACATTCCGGAAAACTTAAAGATCATCGACCTCTCTATGGATTACCGCATAGAGAACGACGATCATGAATTCCTTTATGGTCTGCCCGAGCTTAATCGTCGCGCCATCTGCAAAGCTAAATACGTGGCCAACCCCGGATGCTTTGCCACCTGTATCCAATTAGGACTATTACCGCTGGCCAAACATCTGATGCTGAACGATGATATCATGGTTAATGCCATCACCGGAAGTACGGGAGCAGGGGTAAAACCCGGCTCAACCACACACTTCAGCTGGCGGAATAACAACATGAGTGTCTACAAAGCATTCGATCACCAACACGTACCCGAGATCAAGCAATCGTTGAAACAACTGCAAAACAGTTTCAACTCAAGCATTGATTTTATCCCATACCGTGGTGACTTTGCCCGTGGCATCTTCGCCACACTGGTAGTAAAATGCAAGGTAGAAATCGATGAGATCAAACGTATATACGAAGAGTACTACGACCGCGACTCATTCGTACACATCGTCGATAAGAACATCGACCTGAAGCAAGTAGTCAACACCAACAAATGCCTGATCCATCTGGAAAAACATGGCGATAAGCTACTCATCATCTCCTGCATAGACAACTTGCTGAAGGGCGCATCCGGACAGGCCGTTCATAACATGAATCTCATGTTCAACCTCGAAGAAACCGTAGGATTAAGGCTAAAACCCACAGGGTTTTAAGCGGCGAGGCGCCGCGGCCAAACTTCCATGCGGACAATAACGCTGGATATTAAAAAAGTTATTAACCATAAATAAAAGACCCTGTCTCCCTCTCCTTTGGAGAGGGTTGGGGTGAGGCTTATGAATCTATTTGATGTATACCCCCTATTCAACATTAACATTGTTAAGGGAAAAGGCTGTTACGTCTGGGACGAGAACGGTACGGAATATCTTGACCTCTACGGAGGCCACGCCGTAATCTCCATCGGACACTCACATCCTAAGTATGTGGAAATGATTAGCGACCAGGTAAGCAAACTTGGTTTCTACTCAAACTCAGTGATTAACAAGTTACAGGAAGAAGTTGCCCGACGCCTGGGACCTATTTCCGGTTACGATGATTACTCACTATTCCTCATCAACTCGGGTGCTGAAGCAAATGAAAATGCGTTGAAACTTGCATCGTTTCACAACGGACGCACGCGTATCATTTCATTCGGCAAGGCTTTCCACGGGCGTACATCACTAGCCGTAGAAGCTACAGATAACCCGAAGATCATTGCTCCGATCAATAACAACCGCCATGTGACTTATCTGCCGCTCAATGATACGGATGCCATGAAAGCGGAACTGGCTAAAGGTGATGTCTGCGCAGTGATCATCGAAGGTATTCAGGGTGTTGGAGGTATCAAAATACCGGAAGATAACTTTATGCAGGAGCTGCGGAAAGCATGTACCGAAACAGGTACTATCCTGATTCTGGATGAGATACAAAGCGGATACGGGCGTAGCGGAAAGTTCTTCGCTCACCAATATTCCGATATCAAACCGGATATTATTACAGTGGCTAAAGGCATTGGCAATGGGTTCCCTGTTGCCGGAGTATTGATCAGCCCGATGTTTACTCCGGTTTATGGTATGCTGGGAACCACTTTCGGAGGAAATCATCTGGCATGTGCTGCTGCGCTGGCTGTTCTTGACGTGATAGAAGAAGATCAATTAGTGGATAATGCTGCCAAAGTAGGTGCATACCTGATGGAAGAACTCAAAAAGTTCCCTCAAATCAAAGATGTTCGCGGACGTGGCTTAATGATTGGTTTGGAATTTGAAGAACCGGTAAAAGAACTTCGCAGCAAGCTATTATTTGAATATAAAGTATTCACCGGAGTTACAGGAACGCATGTTATTCGTTTACTTCCTCCACTCTGTTTAAGTATGGACGAAGCGAATCTGTTCCTTGCCCGATTTAAAGCCTGTTTGGCATAGCTGTAGGGGCGGTTCGCGAACCGCCCTGAACACACGTCATTAGTAAAGTCATTATTATAAACCCAAATACAGGGCGGTTCGCGAACCGCCCCTACGAATATGAAAATAGGAATCATTGGAGCCGGAAATATGGGAGGAGCTATTGCCCGCGGATTAACACAAGGTACATTAATTGCCCCTAAAGACATAACCGTAGCAGACCTTGCCCAAGACAAGCTTAACGAACTTAAAGCTTTCAATCCGGACATACAGGTAACCACCAACAATCAGAGTGCAATAACTGACGCTGATCTTATCTTGATCGCAGTTAAGCCCTGGTTAGTAAAAGAAGTAATCACCAATCTTCAGATCGACCTGAAAAAGCAGATCGTTGTTTCTGTTGCTGCCGGTATTCCTTTTTCCGAATACATAAGTTGGTTAGGCGAGTCGGCCATCCTTTTCCGTTTGGTTCCTAATACCGCTATCTCCGAGCTGGAAAGCATGACCCTGATTGCCTCCCACAATGCTACAAAGGAACAGGAAAAACTTATTATCAGCCTATTCGATGAGATGGGATTGGCCATGCTTATTCCCGAAAAGCAGATTCCGGCAACAACAGCCCTGACATCCTGCGGCATAGCTTATGTATTGAAATACATTCAGGCAGGTATGCAAGCAGGCGTTGAAATGGGAATCTACCCCAAAGATGCCATGAAGATGGTTGCACAATCCGTTAAAGGAGCAGCGGAGTTGATTCTGAATAATGACACACATCCGTCTGTAGAGATCGACAAGGTCACTACTCCCGGAGGCATTACAATTAAAGGAATCAACGAACTGGATCATGCCGGATTTACGTCTGCCATTATCCGTGCGATGAAGAGAAGTTCTGAGTTTTGAGTTATGAACCATGAGTTTTCCATGCAGTATAATTTGCATAGAAAAGCTAAAAACTATAACTTCACCCCGAAACTCATAACTCATAACTCATAACTCAAAACTCATAACTTATCAGATATGGACGATCAAATTAAACAAATAGCAGAACGCTTACGTGGCTTACGTGAGGTTTTGGAGTTAACAGTAGATGACCTTGCTGCCCAATGCGACATCTCAGCAGAAGAATATCGCCTGTCGGAAACCGGAGAGTACGATATTTCAGTAAGTATGCTACAGAAAATTGCACGTCGGTACAACGTAGCTCTTGACGCGCTTATGTTTGGCGAAGAGCCTAAAATGTCGTCTTACTTCCTTACCCGTGCCGGGAAAGGGGTATCCATAGAGCGTACAAAGGCTTATAAATATCAATCACTGGCTTCGGGTTTCATCGACCGTGATGCCGATCCGTTCATTGTAACCGTGGAACCGAAAGACGAAAGCGTTCCGATGCACTACAATAGTCACAACGGACAAGAGTTCAACTATGTACTGGAAGGCCGTATGCTTATCAGTATCAATGGCAAAGAACTTATCCTCGAAGAAGGAGATAGCATATACTTTAATTCTAAACTCATGCACGGAATGAAAGCACTTGATGGCAAGAAAGTGAAGTTCCTGGCAGTAATCTTATAATTAGTTGACAGTTGATAGTTAACAGTTGACAGTTATGAAAATATGGCTGCCAACTGTCAACTATCAACTGTCAACTGTCAACTAAATAAATATGGTAGAGAGATTTTTATCCCAGACAACTTTCACTTCACAAGAAGACTTTAAGAAGAATCTGAAAATAAACGTTCCCGAGAACTTCAACTTCGGTTATGATGTTGTAGACTCGTGGGCAGCCAGCAACCCCGACAAACGTGCTTTGTTGTGGACTAACGACAAGGATGAATGCCGCGAATTCACCTTTGCCGAGATGAAGAAATATACCGACATGACGGCTTCTTATTTCCAAAGCCTTGGCATTGGTCATGGCGATATGGTGATGCTTGTCCTGAAACGTCGTTATGAGTTTTGGTTCAGCATTATCGCCCTGCATAAAATCGGAGCAGTGGCTATTCCGGCTACTCACCTCCTGACCAAGAAAGATATTGTTTACCGCTGTAATGCTGCCGATATTAAAATGATCGTTGCTGCCGGCGAAGACATCATTACCAAGCATATTCTCGATGCAATGCCCGAATCGCCAAGCGTAACACAACTGGTTAGCATCGGTCCATCCGTGCCCGAGGGATTCAAGGACTTCCATAAAGGTATCGAAAGTGCTGCGCCATTCGTTCGCCCGGAGAAAGCAAACAGCAACGATGATATCTCGTTGATGTACTTTACATCGGGTACAACAGGCGAGCCTAAGATGGTGGCGCATGATTTCACCTATCCGCTGGGGCATATCACCACGGGTAGCTTCTGGCACAATCTGCATGAGAACAGCATCCACCTTACCATTGCCGATACCGGCTGGGGTAAAGCGGTATGGGGAAAACTCTATGGGCAGTGGATTGCAGGAGCAACGGTATTTGTGTACGACCATGAGAAGTTCGTGCCTGCCGAGATCCTGAAGAAAATACACGATTACCATATCACATCGCTTTGTGCGCCTCCTACGATCTTCCGTTTCCTTATTCGCGAAGACCTGACCAAGTACGATCTTTCATCATTGCAGTATTGTACCATTGCCGGAGAAGCGCTTAACCCTGCCGTATTCGAGAGTTTCAAGAAACTGACAGGCATTAAGTTAATGGAAGGTTTCGGACAAACGGAAACCACATTGACCATTGCTACTTTCCCTTGGATGGAGCCGAAACCGGGTAGCATGGGGATGCCTAATCCGCAATACGACATGGACCTTATTGACCATGAAGGTCGCTCGGTAGAAGCCGGCGAACAGGGGGAAATCGTTCTCCGTACCGACAAAAGCAAACCTATCGGTCTGTTCAAAGAGTATTACCGCGATGCGCAGCGCACCAAAGAAACCTGGCACGATGGTATTTACTACACCGGTGACGTGGCTTGGAGAGATGAAGATGGTTATTACTGGTTCGTAGGCCGTACAGACGACGTAATCAAGAGTTCCGGCTACCGTATCGGCCCCTTCGAAGTAGAAAGCGCCTTGATGACGCACCCTGCCGTAGTAGAATGTGCCATCACCGGCGTACCCGATGAAATCCGCGGACAGATTGTTAAAGCGACTATCATATTGGCAAAGGAATACAAGGAGCGTGCAAGCGAGGAACTGGTCAAAGAACTGCAAGATCATGTGAAGAAAGTAACTGCACCTTATAAATATCCTCGCGTCATCGAGTTTGTGGATGAGCTACCGAAAACGATCAGTGGTAAAATCCGCCGCGTAGAAATCCGCGAAAGCGACGGCAAAACGTCTTAGCGACAAGTAGCCGCATCGAGGCTAATCAGGAAAGAAATACATACCCATATTATTAACGGTTGTCCGGAGAAAGAATAATTCTCCGGACAACCGTTTTTATTAATGTACTATCTGTACTCTACGAATAAAGAGTTTGTACGCAATGCGTATACTGTCGACACGCAAGCGCTATAAAGGATGAAGAATAGCGCTGTTTTTCGCAAAGAACAGCGCTGTTTTTCAGGAAGAATAGCGCTATTCTTCATCCTTTATACGGATTTAGTAAAAACTTGCCAGCGCTACTGTGTCGCTAAGCTAAACGTTAAGTGTATACAGGGTAGCTGTAGTTCGTATTTGATCCCACTACAGTGTGTTTAGAAATGCCTAACGGGCGGGGTGGTGAATGTTTTTTCTTATTTCTTCCGAAAGGTGACCGTCAACGTTTGCATAGCCTGATTTGCAGATAAAGCCTCTGTGAAGTATCCCGGTAAAGAGTAATCTCTATATTTGTACCGAATAGATTATGTTATAACTAAAAGACAATAAGATGGTTACAAATAAAAAGATTTCTCAGGTGCATGTGTTTGCCGGAAGCCCTTGGGAGGTAGCCGCAATAATCGGACTTCTTGCTGCGGCCTATATTCAGGTGGATGTTAAAGATGAGGGAGCAAATATTAAACTATCTGTCCCCAGCGAACAATATGCTGAGGCGGTTCGCCTTATTAGTGCCAGGCAATAAAGGTAGTTATAATTTAGTTTCGTCATTGCGAACCATAGGTGAAGCAATCCAGTTCATGTATTTTGTTGACTGGATTGCTTCACCTACGGTTCGCAATGACGAAACACTCACCTTTTCCTTGGCACATCGTTCACTCTAAAGAACGTTTCCGAGTAGCGTGCTCCCCACAAATCATAACGGGCGAACTGCGCTTCCATTTTACGTACAAAGTTTTCCCAACTCTTTCCGTTTGTTGACCAGGCATTCTCTGCAAGAGCCGACATTCGGGGGAAGATGCAGAATTCTACCTTCCAGGTGGTGGGAATATATTCTGTCCACAAGCAACCCTGTGCACCCCAGATGCGCGCGGCTTCCTCTTCCGTTAGCTCCTCGGGTACAAGTTGGAAGTCATAAACCTTCCTTAAAGGCAACACTCCTCCCGCTCCGATCTCCGCCTGGCTGCGGGATTCTACTTTATTAAAATACGAATAAGCCGAAGAGGTCATAATGACTCTATTACCCTTCTTTGCGGCATTCACCCCATGATTCACCCGCCGCCAGTTCATAACTATGCAGTTCTTATCTATTCCTCCTTCAAGAATCTCATCCCACCCAATCAGTGTTTTACCTTTGGAATTCACAACATCCTGCACATAATGAATGAAATAACTTTGCAGTGCCCGTTCGTCTTTTATTCCCTTCTCCTTCATAAAGCGTTGCGCCTGTTCCGACTCCTGCCACCAGCGCTTGGCGCATTCATCACCTCCCACATGGACATACTGCCCCGGAAAGAGATCGCACAATTCCGAGAATACCTCTTTCAGGAACCGGAACACTTCCGGCGTGGGAGCCAACACATTATTAAACTTATTGTATATTCCCCACGTCAGGGCAGCCTTCTTTGGTTCATCGGGGGTCGTGCTGAAGTGTGGATAAGTAGCCAACACCGCCATACAATGTCCGGGTATATCAATTTCCGGTATCACAGTGATGTGCCTATCTGCTGCATACTTGATGATTTCTTTTGCTTCTTCCTGCGTATAATAGCCGCCATAAGGCAGCTCCTTATATACCCCGGGGTATAAGCCTTCAATCTCGCCTTCGCGGTTAGAACCAAACTCCGTCAGCCGGGGATGGGATTTCATTTCAATCCGCCACGCCTGATCGTCCGTCAGATGCCAATGGAAATAGTTCAGCTTGTGCAGAGCCATATAATCAAGGTACTTCTTGATATACGACACCGGGAAATAATGGCGCACTACATCCAGATGCATACCACGGTACGCAAAGCGGGGATAGTCGTGCACCTTAACCGCTTGCAAGACAGGAAGTACACCCGCACGGGTGGGAAGCAGTTGGATTAACGTCTGTACGCCATAAAAAACACCAGCCGCATCGTTTCCTTCAATAAGAATACCGTTTGCAGAAACCTCAAGTGTGTATCCACCCGAAATTTCATCGCTCTTCTTATTCACCAATGAAATACAATTCGAACTTCGCGTTTTCTTTTCTGTCTTCAACGGATAGCCCAGGTAGCGTTCCAGATAATCTACCAGGAAATCGGCAGAAGATTGTACTTCTTTGCCCGAAACCGCAATCAGCGTTTCGCGGGTCATGGCAAACTGTCCTTCGGCAGCAATCACTTCTGCCGGTTCGGGAATAATACTAAAAGATGGGGTTGATTCTTGTGCATGAGCAGTTGCACACATCATTGCTAATGCAGTCATAAGCAAATAACGTTTCATAGGATTATATCAAAGGGTCCTGGTTAACACACTGGTCATAGCGAGACAGGACCCATAAATCTTGCCCGAGCCAGTTATTATTATCCCCCAAGATATAATATTAAAAACAAATGTAGACAAAAAGAACGATGTGCCAAAGTTTTATATCTTTGTATTTTCCAATTCCTAACAAATACATTTACCATGAAAAAGAACGTTTTATTATTCAGCCTTTTGGTTTGCCTGCTGGGAATGACAACCCTGGTCAAAGCACAACCGGCGCAGAAATTAGTACAAGTAATTATTTCCCCAGACCATGCCGACTGGAAGTATGAGCTAAAGGAGAATGTAACCTTCAAAGTTCAGGTATACAAAGACAATGTGCTTCTAAAGAACGTTGCTGTTGATTACGAACTAGGCCCCGAGTTCTTCCCTACCGAAAAGAAAGCAGATGTGGTATTAAAGAACGGCGAACTGACATTGAAGTCTTCGATGAAAGAGCCCGGTTTTCTTCGCTGCAAAGTTATGGCCAAAGTAGACGGCAGGAAGTACGAAGGCATGACTACCGTAGGTTATGCCGTAGAGAAGATACGCCCTACTACGCCCGAACCAAAAGACTTCGACACATTCTGGTCGAACGCCATAACAGAGGCCCGGAAGATGCCACTTGATGCCAAGATGATCTTACTGGCCGAAAGGGGTAGTTCTACGCACAATGCATACGAAATCAGCTTTCAGAACGAACGTTATGGTTCCAGAATGTACGGCATATTGACTGTCCCCAAGAAGGCGGGTAAATATCCGGCGATTCTTCGCGTACCGGGTGCGGGTATTCGTCCTTATGGCCCCGAATTTAACGAAGATGCCATTACATTAAATATCGGTATACATGGCATTCCGGTTACATTGCCGGATGAAGTTTACAGAAATCTTGCTGCCGGAGGGCTGAATGGGTATCCGTCTATGAACATGAACAAGCGCGACAGCCATTACTACAAACGGGTATTCCTGGGATGTGTGCGCGCTGTCGATTTCATCTATTCATTGCCCGAGTTCGATGGTCGTGTGGGAGTTACAGGCGGAAGCCAGGGAGGTGCGTTATCTATTGTTACCGCAGGACTGGACCCACGTATCAAATTCCTTGCAGCATACTACCCTGCTATGTGCGACTTTGCGGGTTATCTGAACAAACGGGCAGGCGGTTGGCCGCATTATTACCGGAATGCAACGCCTCAGCCTAACGAAGTGGAGACATTAGCTTACTTTGATGTCGTAAACTTTGCCAGTCGTGTGAAAGCACCGGGAATATTCAGTTGGGGATTCAACGATACGGTATGCCCTCCTACTTCTATGTATGCGGCATACAATGTTATTCCGGGAAATAAGGAACTGAAACTTTATCTGGATACGGGCCACTGGACGTATGCCGAACAAAGAGATTTATTCAAGGAATGGATAGATAAACAATTGGGTAGATAAAAACATTATTAAGTTCATTCCTTTTTGTAGGGTTTTGATGGAAAGTTAATGGTTAGCTGTAGGGGCGGTTCGCGAACCGCCCAATGCACAGAATACACAAGAAACCATTTTCGGGCGGTTCGCGAACCGCCCCTACAGCTAATCATTCATTTCCACCTCATTATACACTAACCTTTCAGCAAGCTTCCCTCTTTGCCCTCATCCCTGTACAATATTCCAGCCTTTTGTACGGGCTTCTGTTTCATGTTCCACAATATTTTATTTGTTTTGTGTCAGAATAGAAACAACTCAAATATAACCATGAAAAGACTCATTCTTATCTTAGCCATTCTGTGTCCTTTACTTGCCTTTGCGCAACAAACCGAAACACTCTACCTGTCCGGCAAAGGGCTGGGCGATACCAAAACCTGGAAGTTTCATTGCAGCGAGGGCAGGAACAGCAGCAAATGGACCAAAATCGAAGTCCCCTCGCAATGGGAATTGCAAGGTTTCGGCGAATATTGCTACGGCAGATGGTACACCATCAAAGGAGCCAAACCACCGATGGAAACCGGCACTTACCGCACCACATTCAACATCCCTTCTGCCTGGAAAGGAAAACAGATCACGATCATATTTGAAGGATCAATGACCGACACCGAGGTAAAGGTTAACGGACAACTAGCCGGAGAGATCCACCAGGGTGCATTCAACCGGTTCTCCTACGACATCACAGATAAGATTAAGACTGGAAAGAATGAACTGGAAGTCATAGTCAGCAAAGAATCATCCGACCGATTGGTCAATGCAGCCGAACGCAAAGCCGACTGGTGGATATTCGGAGGCATCTACCGCCCGGTATATTTAGAAGCTAAACCACTGGTAAATATTGAACGTATTGCTGTCGACGCCAAAGCCGACGGTTCACTCTATGCCGATGTATTTACCACACCACTGGAAGAGGGATATACACTAAGTGCCAGCATAGAGCCAGTTAAGCCTTCGGGTAAACAAAACATAAAGCAGGAAACCAGCAAACTAACAGCCGGCACCGAACACGCCGTACGTTTCCAGTGGGATAACGTAGAGGTTTGGAACACAGAGACTCCTAATCTCTACAACCTGAAAATGACGTTGCTTGATCAGAACCAAAAGCTAGTACACGTTTACAATGAACGCATCGGTTTCCGCACCGTCGAGTTCCGTGTGAAAGACGGCATCTACGTCAACGGCACCAAAGTCGTATTGAAAGGCATCAACCGTCACTCCTTCCACCCGGACGGAGGGCGCACCACGAATAAAGAGATCAGCATTATGGACGGCAAACTGATTAAAGAAATGAATATCAACGCCGTTCGCTTTCACTATGCACCAGACAAGCACTTCATGGAAGTGTGCGACTCGTTGGGCATCTTTGTTGTCAGCGAGTTAGCGGGATGGCAGAACGCTTACGGCACGGAGATCGGTACCAAACGGGTAAAGGAACTGGTTACGCGCGATGTCAACCATCCGTCTATCATTCTTTGGAGTAACGGCAACGAAGGTGGTTTCAACTACGATCTGCTTCCGGTGTATCATCAATACGACCCGCAGAAACGGCATATCATCCATGCCTGGGCCGACTTTGACAACCTCGACACGCACCACTACCCTACTTACCTGACGGGAGTTGCCCGTTTCACGAATGGGTACAAGGTATTTATGCCTGCCGAATTCCAGCACGGTATGTACGATCAGGGGCATGGCGCCGGACTGGAAGATTTCTGGGCGCAATACACCGCGCACCCTTTGTTTGCCGGTGGTTTCATGTGGGACTTCTCGGACAATGCCGTAAAGCGTACCGACAAAGGTGGTATCCTCGACTCGGACGGCTCCAACGGAACGGACGGAATCCTGGGGCCTTACCGCCAGAAGGAGGGTAGCTACTATACCGTGCGCGATATCTGGGCGCCGATTCAGTTCGAACAGCAATACATCACTCCATCGTTTAAGGGCGAGTTTATTGTACGCAACGATTACCTGTTCTCTAACCTGAATACGTGCCGGATGGAGTACCGCGTATGTACCGCACCATCGCCGTTGAGCAAGAATAAATCCGAAGTTATTGCATCGGGAAGCGTGTCTCTGCCTGCCATTGATCCGCGCGAGGCCGGTAAGGCACGTATGCAGGTGCCGGCAAACTTCTTCGAAGGCGATATACTTGAAATCAAGGCATGGGACAGGCATAACAACGAGATTTGCACCTGGACATGGCCTATCCACTACGCGGGAGAATATACAAAGGGACAAATAGCCAAAGCCTCCCAAAGCGGAAAGGCGCAGGTAGCGCAGTCGGGCAATCTGGTTACGCTGTCGGCCGGGGGCGTAAGCATCAGCTTCAATACCGCAAACGGGTTGATTACGGAAGTAAAGAACGATAAAGGCATTGTATCATTCAATAACGGCCCTATTCCGGTAGGTATGAAAGCCCGTTTGAAGGAGGTGAAGCACCGCCAGGAAGGTAACACCGCGGTATTTACGGCTTATTATCTGGGGGGTGTAGACTCTATCCGCTGGGAAATGTCGCCTGCGGGATTGATCAGGATGCATGCTGTTACCCTGAACAGAGGTAGCGGCGGACAGGGCTTCGACGAGGCTATATTCGAAGATAATATCACCAACTTCGGCTTTACCTTCTCCTATCCGGAAGAAAAGGTGGAGGGCATGGAGTGGTTCGGCCGCGGTCCGTACCGCGTATGGCGCAACCGCATCCGCGGGGCAAACTATGGGGTGTGGGAGAAGGAGTATAACAATACGATTACGGGAGCCGATTACAGCAATCTGGTGTATCCGGAGTTTAAAGGGTATCACGGTAATATGTACTGGAGCACGCTGAACACGACCGAAAGTCCATTTACGGTATACAGTGGAAGCGACGGTGTATTCATGCGCGTATTCACCCCGGAGGAACCGAAGGATAACAAGACGAACTGGAGCGCCAACCCGGAGTTCCCCGAAGGAGATATCTCATTCCTTTACGAAATACCGGGTATGCGATGCTTCAAGCCCATCTCTCAACAGGGACCAAAGAGCCAGCCTTCCAACATCCGCATAAAGAAAGGCGACGAAGGTGTACACATGGAGCTCTGGTTCGACTTCCGGCCCCGAGGCGGGGCGGCCAGGTTTCCATGCGGAGGGGTGCCGCTGTGAGGTTTCCATGCGGAAGGGTAAGATTAGGGCTAGAGGTAGATCTCGAACCGCGTCCAACCGCCGGCGGTATAAAGATTAAACCGGCAGTGGTGGTTCACCAACACCTCGCGGACGAACATCAGCCCGATGCCCTGGCCGGACGGTTTGGTAGTAAAGAAAGGCGTAAACAGCTTTTCGGTAATCTCATCCGTAATGCCGGGTCCATCGTCCTGAATGGTAATGGACAAGGGAGAAACAGAAGTCTGGATACGGATCTCGCCACCCTGCCCAATAGATTCATAGGCATTCTTTATGACGTTGACCAACACCTGCTCAAACTGAATGCCATCCACATACACCTGCCGGTCTTCGGGCGAAAGCTGCAAGGTCAGTTTGATATCCCTGCGCTGGCACTCCATGCGGGTAAGGGCATCTACGGCGCGCGCCTGCTCGTTCAATGAGATGTAGGCAAACGCGGGTTGGGGAATCTTCACCACATGCGCCAGGTTACTGATAAACTGCGCCAGGTGCTTGCAGCGGTCGGACGAGGCATCGACAGCCGGCAACACATCCTCCCACGCATCCTGCTCGCCCGCGTTGATAATATCCGATACCACGTGCAACGTCGACCCGATAGCCCCGACCGAGTTGTTCACCTCGTGCGACATCATGCGGATGATCCGTTCGTACGATTCCTTTTCGATCTTCAGCAGCTCGCGCGTCAGCTCCTCGATCAGGATAAAAGGATGCTCGAAGCCCTGGTCGGTAAACGAAGACCGGGTGCAGCGATAGCTGTATCCGCCCGAGGGACGGACAATCAACTCCACCCCCTTCTCCATCGACGCCAAAGCATCGGCCAGCTCAAGTCCGGTGTTGCCGATTCGCTGCCCCTTCACCCCCTCCACGTCCGGTATTTGCAGGAAGCGGAGTCCGGCAGCGTTGATGTCTGCAATCCGTTCGTTCGAATCGAGAATGATGATACCCTGCGGCGATGCTTCGATCAGCAAATCGAGGAAGCGGTTCTTCTCGCGAACCGACAAGCGTTCGTTGCGCAGGTTGGCCATCATACGGTTGAATACGGTAGCCATCTCGCGGGCTTCTTTGTTCTTCACCGGCCGCAGGCGGGTGGAAAAGTCCTGCTCGTTCAACAGCCTCATCCCACTGAGTATCTGTAAGTAAGGCTTAACCAATTTGGAATAAAGGAAGAAGTATAGGGCAACAGGTAAGATGAGTACCCCGGGTAGAATCCATAACGGCTTGGACTCATACCAGAAATAGACCGCCAATCCTCCCAGAAGAATGCCCGAGAGGAAAAGCAGAGTGACGCCTATAACCAGTTTCGATTTCATAGCCGGGGTTATTCGGGTAGCCTAATATCGTACTTCTCCAACCTGCGGTATAGCGTCTGCCGGGTCAGCCCCAGAGCGGCGGCGATCTTGGAATGGTTGCTTCCATACAGGGATATGGCACGCAGAATCATGTTCCGCTCTACAGTCTCGAGCGAATGCACAGAACTGCCCGTCGTATCCATCGCCAGGGGAATCTCGATGTATTGTTCCTTAAAATCCGTATCCGTAATCCTGCTCTTTCCCGAAACCAGGATGGTGCGGTCTACCAGGTTCTTCAGTTCGCGGATATTGCCCGGATAAGGCAACCGCTTCAGGTAGCCGATGGCCTCGGAAGTCACCTCAACCTCTCCCAGACGGTTCAATTCGGCCTGTCGGCGGGCGAAATGGTTCACGAGCAACGGAATATCTTCTATTCGCTCCCGCAATGCCGGAACGCGGACGGTAATGAGGTTGATGCGATAGAAGAGGTCCTCGCGGAAGGTTCCGTTTACCACCATCTCGGGCAGGTTGCGATTGGTGGCACTGATGATGCGTGTATCCACCTGCCGGGTTTTACTGTCGCCCAGCGGCTCGAAGGTCTGGTCTTGCAATACGCGCAAGAGTTTAACCTGGCACACCAGGTCCAGTTCGCCGATTTCATCGAGGAATATACTTCCTTTGTTGGCTAGTTCAAAGCGTCCCACGCGGTCGTGACTGGCATCGGTAAAGGCGCCTTTCTTATGACCGAACATCTCGCTCTCGAACAGGGATTGGGAGATACCGCCGAGGTTTACTTTAACGAAAGGCTTCCGGTTGCGGTCGCTGCTTTCGTGGATACACTCGGCAATTAGTTCCTTGCCCGTACCACTCTCTCCCGTAATCAGTACAGGGGCATTGGTGTGGGCAATGCGCGACACGGTACTCAACACCTGCCGCAGCAGCGGCGATTTGCCGATAATCTTATTGTGTATGAAGTTCGCCTCCGAACCGGAAGCATCGTTTCCTGCTCCTTTACTCTCTTCATTGCTCAGTTGAATGGCCGTAGCAATGCTGTTGAGCAGCGCCATATTGTTCCAGGGCTTGGTGATAAAATCGAACGCTCCAGCACGTATGCCCTGAACGGCCAAGCCGATGGAGCCCCAGGCCGTAATCAGGATCACGGGAACATCGGGACAGAATATCCGTACCTTGGCAAGCAGCTCAAGCCCTTCCTGTCCGGTGGTGGTATGGGTATAGTTCATATCCATCAATACCAACTCCGGACAAGTAGAGCGCACAAAGTCTATGGTTTCTTTCGGACTGGCTGCCGTTGCCACTTCATACCCTGCACGTTTCAGGACGAGGGTCAGGGAGGAGCGAACGGTAGCGTCATCATCGCAAATCAGTATCATACGGCAAAGATTATGGATAGTTTTTCGTGATCGAATATGGCTGCAAGATAGTAAAAATATGAATAACCGCCGCTATTCAGCGCGCAAAGTATTGGGTGCAGAGGGAGGGGGAGTGCAGGAAAAATGGATCAAACAGAAAAGCAAGTTGGGTTGTTAGAATACTTATATTCCATCTCCTTTCTTACTACTACATAAGATTTTCTGCGAAAAATCTGTCACATCTAACACGCCCTTCCGAAAGGTTGATGAATAGGGGATTTTTAGAATATTGTGCTTCGTACAGAAGTCTCATTCTACTATCACAAGTAACACGGAAAACTAAAAGATGCGGGCGAATAAGATACTAATCGTGTTTGCATATGCAACCATCAATCGTTTGTTAAAAGCAAAGGTTGACTCCCGGATAGTATAGGAAAGAATATCCTTTGCAAGTTTGGTAAGTTCTGAAAGACCCGGGTGTTTTGCATCAATACACCCGGGTCTTTCCGATCCTTACACCCGGGTCTTTCGGACTGGTACACCCGGGTGTATTCAAGGTTAACCCATTGGCACAATGAGGCCATAGTGACTTCTTTGCGTGGTTTCCCTTATAGCAGGCTGCCGTTTGACTGATACTTAGTTCTCCATAGTTAAGATGTCATTAATCAGGTCTTCCAGATCGCTCAACTCCGTAGGGCTGCTGTTGCTATGTACCTTGCCATAGCTGCGGGTGTTCGCCCCCCAGGGTTTACCCGGCACATTAGATACATTACCACTGGTAGCTATTACGCCTTCCGGCTCCATGTGCATCACCTCTATAGCCGGGGCGATGTAACTTTGTTTTTCTTTCTTCAGCATTGTATTATTATATTTCATTAGATCAAAGTTGTTATTCTCTGCGGGTTATTGTTCCCACCAGAGTTTCAGGTTATCTGAACCGGCATCTTTCCAGATACTACCGGTAGCATCGGTTCCATCAAGAATGCGCCCCGTTTTATTTGCTTCTATGGTGTACGTAGGTGGGGTGGCACCATTATCATGGATACTAAATTCTCCCCATGCGGTTTGGGCGCCTGCGGCTGCTACATAAGTAGAGCGCAATGTAGAGAATAAGGTAATACCTGTTCCGTTATGTTCTACGGTTGCAGAACCGCCCATACCATCAAAATCATTCGTTAGGTTGCCTGCTACAGTAACCTGATTCTGCGTTGAGGCACAATATTGAATGCTGCCGCCATCTACTATGCCAATGATACAACCCCATTCATAAGTAAGAGTAACCGAAACCGAGCCTGTGGCATAACAACCCAAAACGGGAGAATAAACGGTTCCTACCAAACCACCTACCCTATATTTTCCTGAAACATTACCCGTAGCATAACAACCGGCCAGCATGCTACCTTCACCGTAAATTATCCCTATCAAACCGCCAACATTGTCACAGCCTGCTCCGGTTACACTTCCTGTGGCATAACAGCCTACCACTTTGGAACCATTAACTTCACCAAACAAACCACCTGTATTTGTTGAGCCATTAACTTTTGCTGAAGAATGGCAGGCTATAGCAGGGGTTCCTACGAGAGAGCCTACTAAACCACCGGTAAAACCATCTGGCCACCCCTTTATCTCGGCTTCGGCACCCGTAACACTACAACCGGACAATCCGGACATACCTGATATCCAACCTGCCAATGCACCGACATGACCTATTCCGGTTATCTTCGGATTCTCCAATGTAAGGTTGCTAATACCATATTTATTAGAAGCTCCATTAATACTACCAAATAACCCCTGATAATAAGCATTCGGAGCATTTATATACAACCCTTTGATTGTATGTCCGCCTCCATCAAAAGCTATAGAAATTGAAGTACTGCTACTATTTATCGGTATCCAGTTCTTTGCTGTGCCCCCCATAGTGGCGGCATCGCCACATATTCCTTCCGCACCAAGGTCTATATCCGAAGTTAGCTTATAGTATTTATTTACATAGTTCTGTTTCGACACTCCGTTCAAACGATCTGCCAACAGTTTCAGTTGAGCACCATTGGCTATTTCGTAAGCCTTGTCGGCAGTAGAGCCATCTATGTCGGGGGCACCTTCATTACTGAATGTATCGTTCTCTTTCGTCAACGTGACGCTTGCATTATAGAGGTTTCCCGCCTCGAGCGTAGCATCCGGAAGAGAACCTTTATATATATTCCCAGCATCGTCTGTTGCTTGCACCTCGATTTCGGATAGCTCAACCGGAGGGAGAGAAAGGTAGACCGTGGTCTTATTGTCCGTCACAGGAAATGAACTTTCGTTGGAAGTAGTAATTGTCTCTTTGCCAACATACCTAATAACCGGATTTTCTTGAGTCAGGTTTGCCGTCAAAGAATAATATATCCCTTCCCCATTCAGCATCACCTGGCGCACAGAAGTCACTCCATTGGGCAACTCTAAAGTCAATTTTACCGCAGCAGATAAGTAGCGGAACGAAAAAGCCGGTTCGGTATTTGGATCATACTTCGTAAAAGCATACATACATAAACGCAGGTCTTCCAGTTTACCGGTCTGTTTGTCCAAAGCAAAGGTTACCTGTTCAGCGCCCGAAGAAGAAGTAGGACTGGGATAAACAGCATACAGCATTTGACCCCCTGTCAAACCTCCGTCAAGGTTACCGGTAAAGGTTGCCAACTTCTTATTAGTAGAGTGAATGCCTGCCTGGGTAAAAGTCTCCCTATTAGTAGAATAAGAGCGATTATACAACACATAGAACTCCTCCCCCGTTTCTTTCCAGTTCACCGTCAGCCCGATGTATTGGCCGCTGTTGTCTTCTTCATAACTAAGGCGGGTAGAAGAATCGGAAGCAGGCATACCGGCACGCACGGTTATAGTCAGCGGCGGGGCATCGGGGGTATCCGGAATTATTGGTTCCGGTTCATTCTGGGTACAGGCAGTTAATGCACAGAAGCCTACAACGGCATAGAAGAAATTGCAGTTTTTCTTTTCTTTTTTCATCATTATATCGCTTTATATCATAGGATGTATGAATTGTCCTGAAAACTTTCTGCGAAAGTATATCAGGGCGATATAGCAGTGTCATTGATTCTGGAAAACTTTTCATTGATTCCGGAAAAAGTAGGCTTCCCTGCGTCAGGAGGCGTTCTTCTTCAACATTTTCCGGTAGTCGGACGGGGTCATTCCGTACATTCGTGTAAATGCTTTCAGAAAGGGGTCGTATGAGGTAAACCCTGCATCCATCGCTATGGTGTGCATGGTGGTTTTAGATTCATCGGACATCAAACGGAGGGCATGTTCGAGACGGAGCCGGTTGATGTAGGCAGCCACCGTTAGTTGCGTAGCAGCCTGAATGGCATCCGACAGATAGCGCTCGTTGGTGTTGAGATGAAGGGCGAGTTGTTTGCGGTCTATGTTGGGTTGTATATATAGTTTTTCCTCTTTCATCAGTTGCTCCAGCTTGCGGAAAAGTATCTGTTCGCGCGTGAGCTCTTCTTCGCGGACAGGCGTAGGCATCTTATCGGCAGCCTCAACCTGATGCAGATGTTCCTGTATCTGCTCGTAAAGAACACGGTTCTTTTGGCGCAGGCGTGCCGAATAGCGTATGTATATGCAGATGATGATAAGCAGCAATACGCACCCGCCCATAGCAATCAGGGCTTTGAGCAGGTTCAGGTTTGCCTGGGCTTCCAGTGCATCTACCTGGTAGAGGGTGTGCAGGTCGTTCAAATGGGCATCCCAGGTGGTGGTACGTAGTGAGTCGGTCATGGGCACCATGCGTTCATAATCGTCGAGGGCACGGCGGACATAGCCGATAGAGGAAGCGTCGCCACGGTCGAGGCCACGGAGTATCTTGATACGAGACTCGAGGGCAAGAATCTGGCTGAAATGGTCTGCCAGAGAGTCGTTCGCCATCACAAGACTATCGGCAGCCACAAGGGCACGCTCGTAACGCCCGGTGTAGTAGTTTACATGCATCAGGAAATCAATGTAGTTCACCTGTAGGGAGGGTATCTTCATAACGATCTCTTCGGCCAGGACAAGGCAGGAGTCGGCAGGAGCGGCTTGCCCCAGCATGCCATAGCCCAAGGCGAGGTCGAGCTGGCAGTAGAACTCATCGAATATATTTGCCAGCGGACTGGTAGTGACCAAAGCCGCAAAGTTCAGCGACTCGGCCAGTCCTTCCTCGACACGGTCTGCGCGGTAGAGAAGCCGGCAAAGCAGATTGTAGAGCCGCAACGAACGGTCGTCATGCTCCGGATAGCTCTTAAACTGGCCCAACGCTTTCTGGGTGTACTCGATAGCTTCCTGCGAACGGTCCAGGCGATGGTAGGTGAACGCCATGCACATATTGGCAAAGGCAATGCCGAGATCTATCTGTTGCTGCGTGGCGGTTTCGTAAATGGCGTTCGACTCGCGCAGCGCACTCTCTACGCGTTCTACATCGAGCAGAGATTCCACATACAAGCTGCGGCAATAGTAGTAAAACTTCCACGATCCGTTCTTTTCCAGAAAATGGAGCGTGGAAGGCAGTTCGGCTTGCAGGCTGTCTATCTCATAGTAATTGGCAAAGCACTGGATGCGCGACATGCGGGCGTAGGCTTCCTCGTGCACATTGCGCTGGCGGTGTGCCTCGTCGACATAGCGACGGAGCACGGCAAGCTCAGTGGCCATGTCCAACTGTTGCGCCTCGCCGTGCAAGGCGGTATAGGCATCGAGTTTTTCCTGCCCCTCTAGTTCGGATATGCGGACATTGATACTGTCGAAGGGTGTAGAAGCCGTAGCACGGGTGCCGATCAGGGCGGACAGCAGTAAAAGATATGTTAGAAAGAAACGTTTCATAGCAGTGTTCTTTTGAAAAGGTCCGCAAGATAGTAAAAATATACACAGCTTCCACTATTCAGCGCGCAAAGTATCGGCCGGTTGTATCCGCGAAGCCAACCGCGAAGGATACCATACGGCAAAGCCGGAGATGATGGCAAGGAACAGCAGAGTAATGCCGTAGTTTAAGAAATAGTGTCCGCTGCCAAACCCTGCTTGTTTGTAATCGGCAAGAGGAATACCTATGGTTTCCAGAAGTTCGCTTTGTCCGAGGTTGACACAGATATAAGCTCCGATAAGACTGGCGATAAGAAGCAGTATCATTGTCTCCGTAAACATTTGCCATTGTACCTTCCGCTTGGAAGAACCCAATGCAAGGCGAAGGCCGATTTCACTTCTTCTGGACTCTGTTCTCGACCAGAACGTACCGATAATGCCAAGAAATACATTGATGAAGAGGAAAGCCGTGATAGCCAATACACTCTTTATTTCATCGCCCGTATCACCTTCATCATAACGCTCTTTTCTTTCCTCCAGAGAGGTAACGTTGTCCAGGTAATAAGGTCCGATAAGTAGCTGATCTTTCATTTCCTTCCTGAACCGATCCATAAAGCCCTCTGCTGCATCCGGATTTACACGGACAACGGTCTCACAGTATTTAATTTCATACTGTGAGCGTGTCAAGGGTTTAAACATCGCACAGTCATATCCATTAAAGGCCGATCTTTTCTGTTTCCCGGTTACTCCAATCACAGTATATGGCTTATCGTCATCTTTATCGCGTCTAAGTTGTTTCACCTCAGTGATAGGGATCGCCGGATTCTTTTCGTCCTGGAAATAACCGTTACGGTTGGGGCTAATCAGGGCAACTCTATCCTCGTTTGTAACATCTACTTCGTTAAAAATGCGACCATATTCAAGATTCATCTTAAACACATCGAAATATCCCGGATTAACTTGTTTCACCAATACCGTATAGGCGATAGAGTCGTTATTGACCAACTGCCCCTGAGACGATGTCGAGTTTCCGTAAGGAATGGCAGCCCTCGAAATACTGACACCCTCGATGCCCGGGTATTTCTCCAATCTTTCTTGCAATATCATGGTATGACCATAACGATCGTCTTTAGCTTCTTCTATATCAGCGTTCATTCGCATCTCTATCAGATAGGTATGTTTGATGTCATACCCCAACGGTTCGAAATAGCGGCTGCCGATGTAATACAGATAATCGCTGCAAAACCAGAACACACAGAACACTACGATAAATTCCAGAAAGATCAACACATTCGATTTGCGTTCATTCCAGATTACTTTAATTATATGGCGCATCATCTTTATTTTTCGTTTTGGTTGATTGAATTGATTATGCTTACCCTCGATGCCCTGTATGCAGGCAGTCCGGCCGAAAGAAGGTTGATAATGAGGCAGACCACGAATACGGCAATAAAGGTGACCGGAGAAACTAATGTGGCAAGAGGTATAACGGCATCATCGGACAAACCAAGCAACCATGTTCTCATCCAAAGAACAACTACATAAGAAAGAATCAGTCCCAGAGCGCCACCGATAAGAGAGGTTATGAGGTTCTCATATAGAACCTGTACGAGGATAACGTACTTCTTGGCGCCGAAAGCCTTTCGCACTCCGATCTCGGTTGTGCGTTTCTTGATGCGCGAAAGGCTGATGCCCGAAAGGTTCAGAGCGGGAACAAGAAGCAAAATGAGGAGGATAACTACTCGTTTACGATACATTACATTGATGCTTTCTTCAACATCTTCAGGGCTATATCCGGATATATCAGATACAAACACCCTGTGGTTATGAGGTCCGCGTACGTACAAAGCCTCCGGTTGTTTATCTATTCCGTGCCTTTTCTCGGCATTTCTTATTTCAGCAGCAATAGCAGGATAGTCGGCGGTGGTTTTTGCCAAAAAGGCCACAAGGTAAGAATTGTTCTTGTCATAACCACTTACCGAGGTATAAGGAATCCACAGCTTGCCACTTGCCTGTCTGAACACGGGGGAAACATCTTTCACCACGCCAATAACCTGATACTCTTTTTTATTCAATTCGATAGTCTTACCCAAAGGTTCTTCTCCTTTGAAGAGTGTCCGGGCTTCACCCTCACAAATAACAGCGTAGGGCATGCCCGATTCGAATTCTTCTTGTGTATAGGCTCTTCCTTTGACGAAGGAGAAAGAGAATAGCTGCCAATAGTTGGCATCTGTGCTCCGTACTCTTCCAATGGCAACTGATTCTTTCTTACCGCCTGTGTCGACCGTTGCGTTCTGCATGTTGCTATAGCCATAAACAGAGACTAATTCGGGCGTCTCTAAATCTTGCAGGTAATCATGCACAATGTCGTAGCCTACACTTCCGACCCATGAATTTCTTACATTTTTCACCGAATCGCTTAGGCTGTAGCCATCGGCGTAGTATGTTCTGTACCTGTTGATCTCGGGTGCAACGTTTACGTTCTTTACTTCTTCTGCCACAATGATGGTCATGATCATCATAATGGCCAGCGCCGTACCCAGAATGGCAATGATGCTCATAAACTTATTCTGTTTAAGCATGTGCACGGCCTGCTTTACGTATATTTTCCTGATTCCAATGTTTCCCATCTTCTGTCCTCCTTCTATTCTACTCTTCTACCGTCAAAGAAACGAATGATGCGCTTGGTTTCGCGGGCGATATGCTCGTCGTGAGTCACCATTACGATGGTTGCTCCATGCTCATTTAGTTTGAAAAGCAGGTCCATAATCTCGGCTCCCATTTTACTGTCGAGGTTACCGGTAGGCTCATCGGCCAATATGATTTTAGGATTACCGACAATGGCGCGGGCAATGGCTACGCGTTGGCACTGTCCGCCCGATAGCTGCGAAGGATAGTGTTTCATGCGGTGCGACAGTCCTACTTTTTCGAGAACGGCCTTCGCCATCTCGCGACGGCTTTTGTCGGTGGAGTTGCGATAGAGTAAAGGCATCTCTACGTTATCCAATACATTTAGTGAGTTGATGAGGTGGAAACTCTGGAATACGAATCCCAGGGTTTTGTTCCGGAACTCGGCCATGGCACCGTCTTTCATACCGGTGGTGTCTATGCCGTCTATCCGGACTTTGCCTCCGGTAGCCTGGTCGAGCAGTCCGGTAATATTCAGCATCGTACTCTTTCCGCAACCCGACGGCCCCATAACGGAAAGGAACTCACCTTGCTCTACCTCCAGGTTGACGTTCTCCAAGGCAATGGTTTCGACTTCTTCCGTACGGTATATCTTAGTAATTCCTTCTAAATGAATAATTCCCATGATGTTTAGTTTAAAATAAATAATGGTTTATCTCCAATAATGCAAGTAGGATGCCACAATTGCTGGATGCTAATAATCAGGAGGTTAAGAGAAATAAAAGGTGTACGGAAACGGACATTTTTGTCCAAACGCCTTGATTCTTAATAATCTTTCATATCTTTACGGAAAATTACGAAACAACTCTTTAGGGTATAATTATGCATAAAAAGATAGCCTTCTTATTTACTATCTTACTTTTAGTAGCAGGAACAGCTTCTTCCCAGAATCAGAAAATAGCCGAAGTAGATAGTACAACAATGGCTTATTATAAGGAGTGCCAGAAGGTGCTATCCAAGCCTATTGTTATTTCTATGGCCGATACGCTTTACCGGATGGCCGAACATACGGGTGACCAACGCATGCAAGCGGTAGCACTGTGCACAAAGTTGGACCATTATTACTACAATAGTAATATGGAGCATCAACAGGATAGTATCATTGCATGGGTAAAGCGTGTACAGCATTTTGCCAGGAAAACCAATCAGCCTAAATATTATTATTTCGTATGGTCGGCCAGGCTTGTCAGCCACCACCTATACCGGAAAGAATACAACATCGCCCTACTTGAAGCCGAGAAAATGCTGAAAGAGGCGCAGGAAGAAGATTATAAGGAGGGAATTGCCGACTGTTATGTAACGATGTCAAACATCTACTCGGCCAAAGGGCTTAACGCGCAGGTATTTGAGTTTAATTTGAAAGAGATTGAACTTTTTGAGAAATATGACCTGGACAGGTATAACATTACACTAAAATATGGGAATGTAGCCGAATACTACGCTGCAAACGGGGAGCCTGAGAAAGTGGAAGAGTATCTTGCCAAAGGCGAGAAAAATGTAAACTCCGCCTATCACGAAGCATGTATCAAATTAAACCGCGTAAATTGCTATATCTCCATGGGGAAGCTTCAATCTGCCGGCAAGGTATTGGCGGAAGCACAGCATATCTACGCAACAGAAGCCTCTCTTGAAGTAAGGGATGAGATACTGCGCCGGACCGAAATTGATTATTACGGTGCCACCAAAGAATATGACAAAGCATTAATAGCTTTGGCTGCGTGGGAAAAAACCATTCAATCGCGACAGCAGGAAGTATCCTTGCCCAATCTCTATCTGAAGAAAGCTGATCTATACTGGGATATGGATCGAAAAAGGGATGCCGCCGAAATGTACCGGAAGTATGTTGATTTAACCCAGGATGAAAAGCAGCAAAATGAAGAAATTACAACGGCAGAAATAGCGACTCTGCTTAGCGTTCAGAAACTTAGTGCAGAAAACAGGGAACTCGAAAAGCTAACAAGAGACAGGCAATTGCAATATACAGCAATCATTATCATACTGTTAAGTACTATCTTGTTGATTGTAATTTATTTCCTGTACCGCCAACGGCGACTCAACCGGAAATTGAAGAAATCACGCGATACGCTTAACGAAAAAAACATCATACTGCTTAAGGCCGAAGAAGAGCTACGCAAAGCCAAAGAAATAGCCGAAAAGAACAGCGAAATGAAGGATATATTTATCCAGAATATATCGCACGAGATACGTACTCCGCTCAACTCTATTGTAGGATTCACGACCATACTTTCGGAGGCATGCCCCACAGAGGAGGTAAGATCTTATGCAGATACGATTGAAAAGAATAGTCAGTTGCTATTGCAGATGATCAATGATATTATCGAGATCTCAGATCTTGACCGTGGGGTCAGGGAAATAAAATACACTCCGGTTTCCCTGAATGAATGTGGCGACCGGGCGATAGAGGAGGTCCGCCCGTTCTTAGCTAAAGATGTTGAACTGTCTTTTACTTCACTATATGGTGATCCGGTTGTACACACCGACAAACAGTTGGTGACGCAGGTATTAAACCACTTATTGAGTAATGCGGCAAAGTTTACGCACACCGGAGGTATTACACTGACAATAAAGGTAGACAGGAATAAAAAAGAAGTTCGCTTCATCGTAACAGATTCCGGTATCGGTATTCCGGCAGATAAGCAGGAAAACGTCTTTGAACGCTTCGTCAAACTGAATGAATTCTCGCAAGGCACCGGATTGGGGCTGTCTATTTGCCGCCTCTCGGCAGAGAAGCTAAATGGTTATCTGACGATTAACAAGGAATATGCACTGGGAACACAGTTTGTTTTTGGAATACCTTTGCAATAAACTATAAAAAAGTTGTATTGATAAATAGTCTATTGATAAAATCATTATATTTGGATGGATACATCAATCAATAGAATATATGGAAACAGGTATTGTAGTAGAAAAGGAAGCTATAACAGATTATGAAGCAGGAAGTGGTTCATTGCATATACCTATTTTAGGTGATCTTTTCCCGAAGTTATTTGGCCAGCGCATGAAACCCGTTGGCAGATGGTTCATCACTGCCAGAGTTAACAATGGGCTGTATAGATATGAGGTTGAAGAAGACCTATACAAGCGGCTTAAAGAAGGAGATCAAATAGGAATAGGGACTGATAAATACGGCATGCCGGAAGTTGTGGCTGACAATAATTCCACCACACCTTTACAATCGGAGGATCTGTCGCTCTATTCGGGAAATCTCTACAACATCCAAAGCTGCGACTACACAAGACTAATTCTAACTAAAAACACAACCGATAAGTACCTGATAGACATGATCACTGAATTTGGGGAGTTATCGGGCAATGAAGAATTTGAAACCCATAGTTTCTGGTTAGCTCAATCGGAAGACTGGTATGTTATTAAAGTCGGAGAATCCATTGACTTTTTCACTTATCATAATCTGGTCGGCTGGCTTCAGGGTTATGAAAACACTCAGGATATCCCCGAATATTCTATTGGTTTTGCTAATCATAAAACAAACCCAATGTTCGATTATATATTTCATTTAGATCATAAAATCAGTAGTGGAGATACTGAGATAGGGGCATTTAGAAATGAAGATTCATTTTTCATTTACCTTCCCGAAGCTTATGAAGAACAAGGAAATTTAACGATCACCAATGATGTTCATGTCTCATTTAATGAGCTCCTTAAACTTATCTCTGAGAATGGCCTTGATCTTTCAACAATTGATTCTTTGAACTTTATAGAACATAGAGTTAATATGAATATTTAGGTATTTATATATCACTTTACACTAATGCAAGTTCGTACACTAATGCAAGTTCGTACATTAGTGTAAGTTTGTACATTAGTGTAAGTTCGATATAAGAGATCAAATTCGATATAAGAAACCAGTATCTAATGTATCTGTAAGGCTGAAAGACTGTAAGATACATTCAAATGATGTTTTTTTAGATTGAAGCTATTTATTTAAATAGTGCAATATACTATTTCTGCCAGTTTAAAGGATTTATTATCACTTTGCATTTTTAAAATGAAAAATGCAGAGTGTTTTTGACCTGACGACCAAAGGTGAGCGTTTGCAAGGAGTTTTAGATTGGATTGACAAAATGTAAGAGCTAAAGGATTATTGGGTCAAGTAAAAAAGTAGGTTGCTAATTATTATATCGTTATTATCCGGTTGAGATGCCCTAGGCATCCCAATGGTTTGCCTAGGGCATACTACTAGGATGGCAACGACCTTTTTTAGGAATAAAATAAAGAGATAATTTACTAGTCCACCTAATTATCTCATATTCTCTTGTTCTGAGAAACCCATGCTCCAAATGCCTCTTTATTAATTCCTCTAACAACATTGTTTATAGGCAGTTCCTTTTGTGCTAGACGCAAGATATCTTCTTTGCGGATAAACACGATATTTTCTTTAGCGTATTCTTGTATATCGTATACTGTTCCCAAATCCTGTAATTTATTTTATCTTAATCTGCGTATCAATGAAATATAAATCATCGTCTATACCACAAAGCACATTATTGGGTACTGCATCGAATATCTCATATTCGTCATTATAGAATTCATCTATGGAATCCATAGTAAAACCTAACGATTCCATATAAGTAGCAATTTCATCTTCTGTAGCTTCACGCTTGGCTTGTATATATGGTTGGATGAGAACAGCACAAAACTCATTCTGGCTGTTATAGGAAAAACCAATCATATCATAATGGACGTTGCCAAAGAAGAGATTATGCGCATCAATTCTCGTGAAGAAATTAATTAAATCTTCACCTGCATACTCAAAGTTATTCAGCTTGTATATGGTAGAATCACCATCGTAGTAGACTTCATTCTCACCTCCTTTGTCGAGGTAAATAGTGGATAGACTTTGAATATTAATCCAAAACCCTTTCGAATTGGCATACTCTTTTAGCCTCTCGATTTGCTCTCTCTTATAGCTCTCTGCTTATTCAGCATCTCCTGTTGCTTCTTTGCATCTTCTAACGATACTGGCTGCTTCTTCCAGGATTCCACCGATTTGCGAGTTCGCTCTATCCATTGTTTGTGAAATTCATTAATATATTCCATAATTGTAAATGGTTTCTGCAAATATAGTGATTCGAATTGATACTTAAATATGAAGTGACATAAAACATTGAAAGGCTTACTTATATACCCCTCTACATATTACGTCACTATCTCCAACACAAGGCTTAACTCTTGAAATACTTTCATTAAGTACTTTAGATTTGTAACACAAGACGTTAACCGTTGTCTTCATGTGAATTTTGGTTTAACTCTCGGTTTAACTTTTAGGTAAAAACCAACGAAAAAATATAAAGAAAGGAAAATGATGAGATATAAAAAGAGTAGTCCACACAAAAGAAAAATTCTCCGCAAATCATTGACTTACAGAGAATTAGCCGAGTACTCGGAGCGGGACTTGAACCCGCACAGCCGCTATGGCCAAAGGATTTTAAGTCCTTCGTGTCTACCATTCCACCATCCGAGCAACATTTCAAAGAAAGAGCGAAAGACGGTACTTTAACCCGTCACCGCTATATCATTAGTATACAATACATTTCAAACTTTATCAAAGAACAGGTACCGATTAAGTACCTTTTTCTTGTCTCGAATTGTCCTACAGATGTTATCCAATGTCTGTCTTACTTTTCGGGTTCAAAATTACACTCTTTTTTTGAAACTGCCAAATTATTGATAAATAAATGTCTTTTTCAAGGTCGAGTAGGCTTGGACATCTTAATCCAAGCCTCTCACAGAACCGTACGTGAATTGCACCTTCTACCCTGCATTTTCTTGATTAATAGTCCTTTTCATTTTTTTCGTTCCATTTTGGACACTACGATTTTTCCCTAATAAATGTTGTCCGTTATTACAAATACGCCGGATAAACTGCCCTTTTCGCTCCATTACCATTACAGCAACTTCATCACTACACTGATTCGAATTTCTTGCATCAACCCGGTTTTAGCATCATCTACTTGCATTTCGATGCATCATCAATAGTTTCCTTTCGGTCATCTCCTATATAGTACCTAACGGTTTACATCGTATATGTATCACTTACTACTCTGCCTTTTGAGCAAATCAGCATACACTGGTTTGATTTGTTTAAATTTTGATCAATAATACTTTTGATAAGTAATAAAGATAGAGTCGTAAATGATACGAAATGACACGGTTTACTCCCTCGAAACCGTAAAATCCGCATAACAAGTACCCGAAAAACGGGGCTACTCCCCATCATTTTCCAAATACAGATACATATCCGGGTTGTACAACGAAGGCTCTTTATAACCGTAGCAGATCACCTCCACCATCGCCCGGTATTTTTTAAAATTAATATTCGTTTTATTGCATTCCGCAGCCGTAAGGAAATGAAACTTCCGGTCGTTGTACTCATCATTCAGGTAGCAGCCACGCTCAATCATATTTTTATACGTGCGCCCTTCCGTATGCATTTCCCGTGCTTTGTAATAAGCGCGCAGTGCATTTGCCCGTTCCTGATCTGACGATAGCCGGGCACTGGCCTCAAAACCAATTTCTTTGCCCACCATTTCAGCCAGCTTTTCATCTTCGCACACCGTAGTCAGGAATTCAATATTATTCCTCACAAGTATAAGGTTATCTTCATCACATTCCTTCCATTGCCACCTTTGCAATATACTATTTATCTTCCTGCTATATTGACGGCACGCAAGGGTAACTATCACACGGTATTTGCTTTCAGTTTCAAGGAACGGACAGCTTTCAACGGCACACCCCTTGAACCGGAGCCACCCCATCAGGCTCTCAAACTCTTCTTTAAACTCACACCAAAACATCAATTCCTTATGCGCCTCGGCTATCGAAAGATTGGTTAACAGGTACGTTTCGCCATAAATATGCGAAAACTTAATAATCTCTTTGAGGTTGAAAATAGAGTCGGTCACAAAATACTGTATCCTCCTCATCAATTCCTTCGCATTTATTCTCTTCCCGTCAGCCGTCGGCGCTGTTTTATTATCCCGCATCCACAGCCGGTAAAACTCGTTTTTATTCACCTTCGTTTTAAAAGTCAACATGATGATACGGTTGTGTATACTCGAATTCAACGCATTGCTCATCCCTGTAAACATTCTATCAATTTCCAGTAAACGATAAGGCCTTTCCGAATGAATTTCCGTATCCGGTTGCATACACCTGTATTTTATCACCATATAAAAAAGGATGATTTCGAAACAATCATTTGTCAGCAACAGATTCCTGTAATTCGCGTTTTCGTCAGTAAACAAATATTCCAATTGCTTCATCTCCACAAAATGCACATCTTTATAAGCGCTCGAAAGGCATTTCATGGCATGGTATGCAAAGAATTTGTTGATCTCTTCCAATTGGGAATATTTAACCCGGCCCCTGGTAGATTTAGCTATATCTTTTATGAAAGCAAGCACTTTCAGATATTGCTGGCTGGTCATATTATATGCGGTAGCTTTCTTATAGAAAAGAGAGGATAAGAGATATAAAGCTGCAATTTCAATAAATCTTTTTCCACCAGCTCCGTTTTTCAAAGAACTGTCAAAAGTATCCTTTATATATTTAAGTTCATTGCTACCTCTCTCAGACCGTTTTTGTATATATTCATTCAAATAATTTATCAACGGGTCGAAGCGAGGAAATGTATGGCACGACAACATACAATCTCCCAGATTTGATAATATCCGCGCCAGCAGGTTGAAACGCGCATCATCCCAACCGGGATAGCCATCGTTTCTCAGCGATGTAAGCCTGTCCAAAATTACTTCCACCCAATTGTCCCTGTCACTAATTGGATTCTTTTCTTTTGGCGATATACCCTCTTTATTATCCGATTTCTCCAGCAACAATAAGATTGAATACTTATAGAAATGGCACGCATCACACGGGAAAACCTTCGCGTCTTTAACTTTTTCTTTACGTCCTTCCTTTTCAGATATTCTGTCCATCCCCTGACATTTTCCGCATTCACGAATGCACCCCATGCGCTTTCTCAATTGCCATACCCCATCATCATCAAACCGGACGGGCTCACCATTATCACTGAGTGGCGAAGTAAAATCATAAGGAAAAAACTCGCTGAAAGCCGGTAGATGCTTCACGAAAGAAGAATTTTTATAATACAGGATATCCCCCAACCGGGCGTAAAAATCGGCAAAGAGTAGCGTATAATTATCCTTGTTGACCATATTTGTAAGGAAAACAAACTCCTTTATCAACCGCTTCACATCCATCACACGGATACCGCCCATTTGCGATTTTTCGAGCACCTGAAACCGGGCTAACAGCGGCAGGTAAAATATCCTCAGCCCCTCGTAAGAAGTAATTCGGTTCAGAATCTCCTGTATCTTTGGATGCAGCTGATTCACCCCATCCAGCAGACACGTGAGATGTTCCCATGTATGAATATCTTTAAAAAAGATTCCCGGTTCATCACTCTCATTCTCCACATTGATCTGGGAATCATACACCACCCTCATTTGCCCATCCACCTCACACGTGCGCAAACCTAGCTTTTTAATATCTATATCCCGAGACGATATCAGCAACTTCACCACCTCAGAATAAACAAGGAAAGCCTGATCGTTGAGATTCTTCATTTCGTAAACGATACCGAGACACAACATGGATTTAATAAGGATAATGATCTGTTCGGGTGTCATATCCACCGGGTTTATGGTCAGCAACAACGAAATAGTACTATTAAATTCAATGATCGCCTCCTCCACCTCCTCATCATAGAGATACAATTCACCCAGTGTAAAGTGCAGCGAACTGAGCGTAGTAACCGCCTTGTGCACCCCTAAATCCTCTGCCTTCAACTGTTCGTGCACTTTTTTCTGTAGCTGCTGGTAGTATTGCTTGATATTGTAAGACTCGTCGAGCGTGAAATTATAAATGGCCGACGACTCCTCCGACACCCGGGCCAGGAAAGCAATCTCGTGCGCTATTTTCTTGTAAAACCTGAAATGATACAATCCATTATCCACCTGCTTAATGTGGTTTTGAGACAAATAATGCAAATGATCCTTGATATACATCCTCAGTTCGGGATTCTTATTAATATCAATCAACTCGGGCGAACTTTCGAGCGCCCGCCAGCTAAAGGCATGCCGGTGGAATTTGTATAAATGATCGAGGAAAAACAGCCCGGCCACCAACAATTTATCACCATGTTTCTGCACATTAGTACTGTTGAACCGAATGATAACCGGGTTCACCAGCGAAGCTATCAGGTTGATACTATACTGCTTATAAAAGTCGAAAACAAGGAAATAGATCGTATTCGCCTGCGTTTTTTTACACACCACACGCTCATATTCCTCTATTTTCTGGTCGAAAGCATAAGGCATATACCGCTCTACCGACTGCTCGAAAAGCGATATCATCTTTTTAGGCGCACCTTTGCCCACATGGGTAAGGTAGAGAATAAAATTGTCCAGCAAATTCATAATTTTGCGCCGAACAATATCCTGCTCCCTCTTACATTCCCGCTCTGCCTGCTTCGACATTCCTTTTCGCTCCGATTCATCTATCTTTTTCAGGTACTTATTATATTCCGCCAGGTTATATTCCGCCACAATATAATTACCTGGGAAAAGATGCCTGCACACATATTGTTCCGTCATGCTGCAAATATCAGTAATCTTCTTATCCGAAAAATCCGACATAAAACTCGGCACATTGATTACGTCGTGAAAAATACTGCTCACATAATAATTCCTGTCGGCAACATCCGCCAGCGAAGCCTCGTAAATCTCCTTTCCGGCCACAAAAATAAACTTCGCCTGTGCCGTGGTAAGGAAATACTTAAGCCCCGAAAGCAAGCTAAACACCGCCTGCTGCCGGCTACGGGTATTTTGTGGCGAATAAGAATTCGTTTTCAGGTTAGCCACGCTGTTCGTGTCGTCAGGCTCAATCTTGTCCAGCTCATCGAACACTACAATAAACTGCGGATGAGCTATTGTGTGCAAGCGCGAAATCTCCTGTAGAATACTTATCAGCTGTTTTTCGATATCATGAACGTCAGACCGGGGGTAATTCTTCTCCTTCCGCCTGCTATGGTTGACCACCAACGGCGATTTATAGGGCGAAATCCCTGCCGCGGTCAACTCCTCTTTCTTTATATCTGCCGCGATAGACTCTTCCAACTGCCTCAACTGCCTCAATACCCGCCTTTGCCTACGCGTGAACAGATAACGTAACAGGAAAAACACAACAAGGAAAGTAAGCCAGAAAGTGGGCGAGAAAAACATCTGGAACACAGATGACATCATCGCCCTCTTCTTATTCCCTAACCCGGTACCCGCACCGGTTTTATTAGCTTTTTTCTCCTCTAAATCATACAAAATTTCGTCTTTGGTTATCGTATAATACCTCACGAACTTAGCACTATCAGCGCTGCTCATCTTTCCGGTACTTTCAAATTTGGATTGCAGGGAATTCAAATATTTTATCCGTAATGAATCCGTCGGTATCGAGTCTGAGGCAGTACGCGAAGTAACAGTTTTACCAATCAACCGTGCGGTAATCAACAGGGGCACCTTCACCTTTTCCTTTATCCCCTCCCGGGTATTCAATAAAGAAGCAATGCGGTGTTCATATTTCAATTCATCCAGTTCCGTCTCAAGCACAGAAGCCGCGTAAGGGTTGTCCACAAATGGTATCTGCTTTCTGATACGACCCGCCGCACTGGCTATCATCCGTTTGTTATAAGCGTGATTCTTGAGTGTATCTTTCTTGATCCCATTTTCCATGACCGACAAATTCTCCACGATTATATTTTTATGAACAGAAGGCCGTATGCTATCCTCTACCCTTCTCATTTTTCCCACATGATCCACCACCACCACAGAGTCGGTGAAATCATCTTTTTCGAATGATGTAGCAAAGCCTACCATGGTAATCCCCGTAAGCGAATATACAAAAAAAGCAACAAACACACTACAAGCCAACAGCAACACCAGACGCATCCAGTACACATACCCTGTGCTCACAAAAGTCCTGTACTCCTTGTTGATGTTGTGCGAAACCAGCTTCAACACATCCAGGTTCCGCAAATTATCATACCCCAGATTAATTTTGATGCTTATATATTTCGTGCGGTCAAAAAACCGTTTCAGGGTACGATGCTTCTGAAACCATATCGACAGTTTTTGGGAAGAGATACGGTAGAGCTCGTAATTCCGGCATATCCCCCATAAAATTAAATATAATAACGAAGGAATTACGAAAATGGAAATTATAAGTTTAAGAATAAGATGTATATGGAAGTAATAAAACAGAGCCACGATAAGCAAAATACCTATTAAAAGAAAGAATGTATAAATCAACGGATAAAGAAAAGAATAAGTGTTTGGTTTTTTCTTTGAAGAAATAATTTTACGGTACGCTTTCGATAATTCTTCTTCTTCATCAGCCTTTCTGCCGATAAACATTTTCCTGAGGCTATTCATCACAAAGAAGAATAAAAGCACAACTCCATACCCCAGATATACCTGAATAAAATTGGAATTACAAAACAGCTTGGCAATCAGCATTACCAGTGTGACGATGCTCACATACTTGGCATACTTCATCAGCTGGTTCTCTTGCTTCCTTTCTTTATAAAACCTCACCATCTCCGTTATATATGGACCAAAGAAGTGGCAAACTTTATACATCATTTCTCCACATGCCAATTTCAACCCTTTCCGGTACCTCTCCCGCCTCCAATACTTTTTCAGCCTCCAGCACTGTACTATCTTCCGGTGTTTCGTCTTTCGCTGCTGTTTCATTTTCCGGTAAAGGCTATGTCTACCCACATAGAAGGCAGATACAAACCACAATAGCCCCACCGCCACCCAACAGACTATTTGTATGGTAACATCTGACTCATTAAATAAATCATATTTTACATACCTATTGAGCAATGTTATCAAAAAGATGAATGCCAACAGGAAAAAGTACTGTAAAACGTACTGCCAAAATCCATTTCCTTTTTTGCCCGACAGCTCGGTTATAACCTTATTAATAAGGCTCGTTTTGCCCACCCCCCGTTGTCCGGTTATCAGGTACGTGCCCGATTTGCCGTCACTCTGCGTAAAAATAGCCCTCAGACGGTTCCTGATGTCATTGCGACCAATAAAGTTCTCATCATTTCCTTCGAAAACCCCGTGCCTGAAATTAAAATTATGGATTTCGAGATATATCCGCGATATTTTAGATGAATATTTCGACAAATAGCGATTCCTTTTTTCCTCTTTTTTACTTGTTGTGTTCCTCATTCGCATCATTTTTCACAAGACTAATTTTTGCATTAGAAAAATAAAGAAGCTACTATCATATTGATAATTAATAGCTACCAGTTATTCCGCAAACTTACATAAAAAGTTTGATTTATAAGTGCGTTTAATAAAAATGAAGAACATACCCTCTGTATTTCCATAAAACTTTGGTGTTTTTAGATTGAAACAATGAAACAAAAACCTACACTTTTTTTGAAACCGCCAAATTTTGATTGATGTTACTTCGGAATGCAGAAACTACTAACCAAACTCAAACTGGCACGCATTGAAGGGACAATAGTCAAACTACTATTTCAGTTACAACGGACGGATCTATTGATTATTGATGACTTTGGGATGAAGACACTAGAGACAAGATTTTATGGAAATTACTGAAGACAGGCACGCAAGAAAGCCACTATTATTGCGAGCCAGTTACCCGTCAGTAAGGGATATGACGTCATTGGAAATTGGGTCATTGCAGATACAATACTGGATAAAATTGTACATACGTCCCACAGATTTGATCTAGAAGGAGAGAGTTTAAAAAAGAAAGTATAACTTTGTAATAACAAACCTGGTCAACAGAAAAGAAACGGGGTATCACCGAAATATGCACAATTAATAATATTATGTGGAATGATAATGAAACTCATATTGGGCACAATTAACTGAACAGAAAGAATAGAAGCGATTTGCTACTCCAAAAGCCATACTGTTCCTTCTATCAATTAGCTTCAGCCATGACTCATGCTGTTCATTCTCAGTTATATTTATATATCCTCGTTCCATCATTACTTTTTTTGATGTCCTTTTAATCGTATGTTTCATTGAAACTACTGCCAGATTAAGTTCAATTGTAATTTTTGTATCAGTAGTCTCAAATCCGCCCCAATGATATCTGATATTATTTCATCGTTTTGTTACAACATATCCTTCTGATTTTGAGGGTTATGTTGTCCCATATTTGGAATGGTACGGGAAAGCTCTCGCACTTTTGTAAAAGTTTCAATGATAGCGATAGTAATTTCCATTGCTTTTGGAAATTTTAGGATAGTCACTAACATTATAAGCCTTTTTCGCTAAAAACGTTGGAGAGGTACCCGTAAACTATCCAACTTAAAGTCGAAATTTTCGACTTCAAGTTTTCCCAGTCTCTTTGCTGTGATGAAATAATGTATTCATCAGAAACTTATCAGGATTGTTCTTTACTGCTTCATTAATATGTTTAGTTTCTACACTGTATAATTCAGCCACATCACTATCAAGTATTACTTGTTATGCTTGTATAGTTACAATTCAACTTTTAATCTAAAGAATTTCTCGAGGCTTGCCACTGGGTAAATAAACATAAGGTTTCTGAAAAAGTTTATCTTTGTTTTCATGGACGATGACCATATCTATAAACGACATAATAAGACGCTTCTCCTTTATCATATTGTTCTCCCTATCAAGTATCGTAGAAAGATTGTAACGGATATGATTGGATCAAGTTTACAAGGGGTTTGTATGGAAATCTCGGATCTCTATGAAATTGTTTTTGTGGAAATCGGTTATGAGCCTGATTATGTCCATTTCTTGTTGCAGAGTGTTCCTTCTTATTCCGTATCAGATATTGTGACAAAGCTCAAGAGTTTGACCGCTCGGGAATTGTTTCGTTTACACCCTGAAATAAAGAAGTAGTTATGGGGTGGTAGTTTTGAACAAGCGGTTATTATGCGAATGCAGTAGATTTGTATGGGAGTCGTGATGTGATAAAAGCATATGTTTCAAATCAGGGTACGGAAAAGAAGTACAAGAAGATATATGATTTCGACAAATAGATAGTTCTCACTATCCAAACCAATAGATTTCATCCTAAGACTAAGAGATACTACTTCTAAATCAAAAAACGGAAAACAGCTCCCGTACGAGGGATATTGCCATGTCCATTTACCAGATTATCAGAAAACTGCTTGCAAATGTTGAGAAATTTTGCGAATATTGCATGTAAGTTGTGCAAATGATGATAAGGTATTAAAAGTTTGGTCACTTCTATATACTAAATATCAGTAATATGTAGATTTGTATAAAATTTGAAAAGTAAGCTATGTCAAAACACGAGAATGCAGTAATACGATATATCGCCCTTGATAAATGTTTTCGAAACCAGGGACGGAAATTCTTTTTTGAAGACCTTTTAGATGCCTGCAACGAGGCCCTTACAGAGCTGAATCCAAAATCATCAGGTATCCAGCGGCGACAGTTGTTTGAAGACATCCGGTTTATGGAAGATTCGCAGGGTTACGAGGCTCCTATTGAGAGAAAACGAGAGAACAGGAGGATGTATTACCGCTACTCCGACCCTGATTTCTCCATAAACAAAAGACCCCTCAACCAGCAGGAAGCCAGCCAGCTGCGCGAGTCATTGCAAACCCTCACGCGGTTCAGGGGAATGCCACAGTTTGGATGGGTGGAAGAAATATCGGCACGGTTGACTCAGGAGTTTGGACTGGCAGCATCCGAAAAAGTAATCGGCTTTTATGACAATCCCGATTATGTGGGGCGCGAATATATTTCCGAGCTCTATGAATACATTGTCAACAAATCTACCATTGAAATCAAATACAAGCCATTTGCCAAACCGGAATATGAGGTTGTAATAAGTCCCTACTATCTCAAACAATACAACAACCGTTGGTTCCTTATTGGATATACAGAAAAATATAGTAGCAAAACCTCTCTCTTTGCGCTCGATCGAATAGTCGATATTCAACCAAGCAAGCACACCTACGTACCTGTAGACGATATGGATTTCGATGAATATTTTGATGATATGATAGGTGTTACCATTTACGAAGGAAGCAAACAAGAAGAAGTGATTTTACGGATTGCCAATAACAGATGGAAATATGTAGAGACAAAACCGCTACACGGATCGCAAACCATCCGGGAAAGAGGAGAAGAGTTCACCGCCATCCGGCTAAAATTATATATTAACCGCGAATTGAAATCACTTATACTATCATTTGGCAACGATATGGAAGTGATTGCACCCGAACATTTACGAAACACCATTGCCACAGAGGCTTCTGAGATGCATTCTAAATATTCTTTCTGATTGTGCGCACTCACTGCACACTTGGGCTTTTACTTTGCATCATTCAAATTAAAAAAATAGATCACTATGGAAAATTTTACAATTAAAGACATTTTGGAGAAGCGGGGAAGAAATAGTGTGCCCCTACCTTTGTGGAAATTGCGGCTTACCAATGAAGAGTACAAATTGCTGAGAATTACGCTCAAAAGTTTGTGGTCTCAAAGCACTCCGCCCAGTATATTATATGATAGGGAAGTGGCGCTCTACTTTGCCGAATGGTGGAGAAGGGAATATCCAGACGAAAGAAATGCTCATCCCTCAAAAAAAGCCATTGCCAATAGTTTGAGGATAAGCGATTACCGGATAGATGAATTTTACGACGCTGCGCTGAGAGGACTCAAAAAATTTGGAATCAATCCCATTCGTAATGCTCAGGGGCATACGCATTCTTTTCGTACCTTGCTCAATCAGGGAGGATTGCCGATTAAATACATTCAAAGTATTGATTTCAACAACTACAAGCACTTTCTGGTACAGTTGGCTAAAGAGTTGAAACAAGTAGAAGTAGATTGGGAAGATACCGAGTATGTTTCCGGGCTGCCCATAACAAAGTATCTGCCCCAAACATTCAATAATCCTAATATTTACTATTTGAGTATGCAGATAGTACGGGCTATCATTGAGGACAAACCCGATTTATTACCCTATGATGCAGATGAGGAAGGATTTAAAGATTTGGCAGAAACTATTACGAAAGAGTATAACAGGCAACCCCGCGCTTTCCTTTCCGTTAACTGGGAGTTGAAGAAAGCAAAAGAGAGTGGTGGAAAGTCGAGATTAATTTACTCCATTGAATATCCGCGCAAAATCAAAATTCAGGACATTGTTGATTTAACAAAAGATGAAGAAACACAGCTTTTCTCTTTATATGTAAATGATACCTTTGTTATTTCCTATCGCAAGGCAGGAAATGATAACGAATATTATTATTCAACCGGAGTTATTCATCCCCACACATTTGTTTGGGAAGGACAACAAATCGTGTCTGTTCAGATAAAAACAGATAATGACGAAGTACACGATATTGTATTGCCTTCCGCTCATGCCCCGGAACTTGATATTCCGCAGGTATTTACCCGACAAAACAATCAATGGTTGCTCAAACGTCCCGGTAAAAGTGCGGAGCAAAACGCGGTACTTGCCGACGCTGATTGGCAGGTGCAGGAAGCTGCTGGCTGCGAAACGATCACCATCGGGGAGAAGAGTTACAATTTCTATCCGTTTGATACAAACATTACATTGCATAGAGCGGATGGCGAAAAATTGTCTTTCAACAGCCAGCCTACACGGTATTACGCTGAGTTTCGTATCGAATCGCCCCACTGGCTGGAAAAAACCAATTATAAACTAATTACCCGCGCGCCACATATACGCGTGTTCGATGCGGATAACGAAATCATACGCAAAAGTAATTATCAGGTATTTTACCGCCCCTACTGCGGCAAGGAGTGGCATACGTTCTTTGCAGGAGGTTTGCCCAACGGTTTGCTTGATTTCAAGATAGAATTTCCCGATGGAACCTTCCATATCGAGCGCTTTTATCATGTGCACAAGTTGCATTGTGAACACATTTATAATGTGGAACAGGGCGGACTGGTAAATTGGAGCATACCCGAAGGAAACATCAACCCACTTACTTCCGATAAGTTTTCGTTTGAAAGAGAAGCAGGAAACACCTTTGGAGTAGCCCGCTCTAAACACGGAGGTGATGCCGCCGAAACGTGTGCATTCAGGTTCCGGGTTGCAGACAATCCTTCGCTTGATATGGAGGTGCTTCCCCCGCTCAAAGATATCGTGCTCACCGGGCCCGACGGTGAAATAGATACCCACGGGAAAATCATCACCATAGATATGCTCTATAAATACAAAGTAATCATATCAGGGTTTGATACTGTTCCAATAGAAATACTTTATCTGGAAGACAATGAACCCAAATCAGTGAAACTGCGCCTCAAAGAGAAGAAAGGAATTTACTCCCTGAGTACTTTCCGCCAATATATCGAACAGCTCTTTTTGCTGTATGGCTTCAATACATTCAGCCGCAATTGCAGTGTACAGTTAAACTTTGGCAGTGGCTCATACCGCAAACAAATTGCAGTGAGACGTTTTGATCTGGATACAGTGATGGAGAACGGAAGGATGTATGTTTGCACATCCCGGCACTACTCAGACGGTAACCCCCCGATAGTGAATAATCCCGGTAAAATATGGTTTGTAACTGTAGAGGGCAAACCCCAACTCTGTCAATTAGAGCAGCAGGAGCAGGGATACACCTTACCGCCGGAGGCAGATTACAAGCAGGGAATCGTATTTTCCGATGTATCGGAAGACAACAGGATCATACCTAAATATCACGATTTCGGGCAAGATGACGACATTGATATCGAATCCAGAAAGGCTTTCGCAGCAGACAGCATCAGTCAGTTGGCTACCCAACTTACCTATCAATCTATTTATAGCGAAGAATGGGAGAAAGTGCTCACCTATTTCGATTTAACCGTTCAGTATGAATTGCCTTTCCGCACATTCAATTGTTTCAAGGCCATTGCCCATTCTCCACAATTGATGATACGGTTGCTGGTTTTATTGAAATGTTTCGATGTGGGCGACGATAAAAACCGGATATCACAACTCGTGCGATTTGAGCAAGAATTTGCCGTGGCATGGCACTGGATAAACGCAGAAACATGGAATGAAGGCTTAGAGTATTTTATGAGTGCAGAATATCCGCATCTAAATCTAATGCCTACCTACATTCAAGCACAACATAGTGTATTGGAAGAAACGATTCAGGCAGACCTTGCCCAATTAAAAGAATATGCCTTTAGTGACGAAAAGGTAATCGGCAATCCTCCTCAATTGTTGAATGCGGATATTCAGGAAATACGCGGAAAGATTTCCGGTAGAACCGACAACAATGCAGACTTGCCGAAAATAGAAATCACCGCCGGCAAGTATTTCAAGATCGATGGCATACCCGGCTATCAGGTTACCTGTCTCTTATCGCCGGTGAAGGCGGCAGAAAACCTGATGGGAATTACCGGTGAACTGTGGCAATACGACCATGAAGCGAAAAAACTAAGGCGTATTATCAATTTTTACCGGGTAGTGCTGCCCGATGTCTACGGACAAATCTTATTACATACATTGAAATTTATTAACTACACACAAAAACAACAAACATTATGAATTATAGAAATTTATACACCAATACACAACGCCGTTTTACAGATGCTTTACTCTCGATGTGGGCTTCGGGCAAAGAAAAAGAACAAAACTACTTACGCTACGTGCTGGAAGAAAAAGAGCCTTTATTGGCATCACCCGTATTCCGCTCTGTGTTTCCGTGGAAAAACTCAGAACATACTTTCGGCCAGCATGCTTCGCAGCTCGGAATTCTGGACGAAGACTTTGTAGACGCGCTTAACGATGCTGATGAAAAGTTTCGTTTCCCCCTCGACCGTTGCCCCTACAGCCACCAGACAGAGAGTTGGAAGAACATGCTTAAACGCAAGAAAACAATCGTTGTAACCAGCGGCACGGGTTCCGGAAAAACAGAATGCTTTATGATACCCGTTCTGCAAGACCTCTTGCGAGAGAAAAAAGCAGGCAGAGGCAAGGGCGTTCAGGCCTTGTTTCTATATCCGCTCAATGCCTTGATGGACAGCCAGAGAAAACGTATACATGCCTGGTGCGAAGCCCTCAACCCACAGATAAGCTATGCCATTTTCAACGGCAACACGCCGAACGAAATGAATAGTATAACGCAAAAAGCCTCTTTCCCCGAAATCACATGCAGAGATTCTGTGCGCAAGAATCCGCCTCAGATACTATTTACCAATCCAACCATGTTGGAATATATGCTGCTGCGAAATTCAGACCAGGCCATACTACAACAATCACAAGGAAAGCTACGCTGGATATTGTTGGATGAAACCCACTCTTACAGTGGTTCATCTGCTGCCGAGCTTGCTTTGCAGCTTCGCCGGGTGCTGGATGCCTTCGGAGTGGGCATAGATGATGTAAACTTTGCCGCCACATCGGCTACCATTGGCGAAAATCCACAGGAACTCATTGAATTTATATCACGCCTTACAGGGAAGAAAACCGATGACATAGAAATTGTAAACGGTGAACGTATCATTCCCGATATGGACAACCAGATACTTCAAACCGAAATTGATGCAATAAACAAAGAATTTGGTCTCAAACTCACTTGCCAGGATGCTCACAATTTGCGCCAACAGCTCAACAGCAATCCCGCATTGAGCACAGACCAGATTGCCGAGGCTACGGGGCTTACAGGTACCATAGAACAAAAACTGGCACTTATAGATCGCCTGGGTGATAAAGGGATACTTCCTACACAAGGACACTTCTTTGCACGCAGCATAGGTGGACTCTATGCCTGTACCAACCCGGGTTGCAAGATTGACAAAGACAAGCGGTTACCCATTGGTTCCTTAACCACCAAACCGGCTACGGAATGTACTGATTGCCATTCCAAATTGCTGGAAGTAAAGATCTGCAATTCCTGCGGGGAACTGCTGATTAATGGTGAGTTTAATGAAAAAACACATGAATACCGGATGGCAACTCGCTCATTTGCATCCGAAACCACCCTGTTCGAATTGGATAAAGAACTGGATATGGAAGGAGAAGAAGGTGATGGAAATGAAAACAAAAACAAACCTACAGCTAACCAGTCGTTTTGGGCTCCTCTGCACTTAACCAAAGGCTGTGAGGTGGCACCCCATAATAAAGCTGCTACTTCCTTCAAAGGACTGAGTTTGCAGGATAAAGATAAATTCAAATATGCCTCTGGCGAGAACAATTTTGATTATTGTTATCATAAAGATACCCTCCAGCCACTTTGCCCCAAATGCGGAGAATCTGTAGGATACGCTAACTATGCTAATACAAGTTCCGCCTTAATAAGCCGTATGCTCGCCCCCACCTTGCTGGAAGAGGCGCAGCCGATGGAAAATACCGATAGAAAGACCATGTATGAAGGGCGTAAATTTATCACTTTTACCGATAACCGCCAGGGCACCGCAAAAGGTGCTTTAGCGCAAAACATTGCCACGGAAAGAAACTGGACCCGTGCATCTGTTTTCCATTTTCTATCTGACAGGGGCAGGGGAGATTCTTCGCAAGGCCTTACCCCGGAAGAGGAAACATCCTATAATTATTTTTATGAACAGCAAATGGCAGGGGCACTCCCACCGGTTCTACAAGGAATGTTTAAGCAACTCCAAAATAAGAAAGACTCTGTAGGCAAGCCTGATATTCAGCCCATTTCATTAAGCCAGGTTGTAGCCGCTCTGGAAGAAGATGAAGAATTGAATAAGTTGTTTATTCACCTGAGTGAAGCACGCAAAAATGCGATAAAAAACGAGAACTCTTCGGAACATCGGGAAGAGAAGCGCGACTATCTGAAAGCCTTGTTGCTGGATGCGCTTGGAATGCGTCCCCGCCGTGGTAACGCACTGGAATCTATGGGATTGGTGAGCCTTCATTATCCGGGTATGGCCGATGAAAAGGCGCCTCACCTCTTTACCAAATATGGCTTTACGGATAACGAGTGGAGAGATTTCCTAAAAATATGCCTCGACTATCATTTACGGCGTAATATGCATTATTACATCCCCGAAAAAGCAAATGTATATTTGCCGCAAAGTTATTTTTCCGACCCTGTTTATGGATCGGAACTACCAGCCGGAACAAAGGACTCAAGGAGCGATCGTTCATTGAAAAAGTGGCCCCTTCTGAAAAGAACCGGGAAGAACATTCCCGAGAAACAACCCAGAATCGTTCTTTTATTGTGCGCGGCAATGGGAATTACAGATGTAGGTTTAATGTCTGAAGATCAAAAAGATGATATAGACGAAATTTTGCGAAAAGCCTGGAGAATACTGGCAGCTAAGGTTTTATCCCCCTTAAATGACAAAACAATTAACGGAATAAAATACGATGGATACAAACTGGATTTATTTGATGATCGGAAAGTACAAATCAAGCTCAGTGCCCAGTCATGGATATGTCCCGTTCATCACTCGCTGATAGATGTGAACTTCAAGTCATACAGCCCATTAATAACCGGATATGTAAATGCGGACACATACAAGCGTTTTAGGATTGATACCCCTCCCGTATCTCTTTCCCACTTTCCGTATGCTTACAGAAAAGATGAAAACGGAGAAACCGTATCTAAAGAGAAAATACTGGAATGGATGAATGAAGCATTCCATAGCAGAAAAGAACGCGGTATATGGTCGGATATATACGAAAATATCCTCTTAAAAAGCCCTGTATTCATTGCTGCCGAACACTCGGCACAATTGAAAAGAGCAGCCTTAGAGCAATACGAAAATCAGTTTAACAAAGGCGAGCTAAATATACTTTCCTGCTCTACAACCATGGAAATGGGGATAGACATTGGTGGTATCTCCGAAGTGCTGATGACAAATGTACCGCCCAAACCGGCCAACTATCTGCAACGTGCAGGGCGTGCAGGACGTCGTGGAGAGATGAAATCTCTTGCGTTTACCATCTGTGCCCCGACTCCCATCGGTACCAATACGTTTAGTAATCCCACCTGGGCATTGGACCACAAAATTGCCATGCCTTTGATACGTATGGAAAGCCATATCCTGGTGCAGCGCAATGTGAACTCCTATTTGCTGTCTCAGTACATAGCCCGTCGTGGTGGCATGGAAATTAAAGAATCAATAGACGATTTTTTCTATGAACACAGTGGGAAGCATTTTAGCGATTTCAGGATTTTTCTGGAAAATGTAGCATCAAACGATAAAATAGTAGAGGGGTATCGGCGCCTGACAAAAGGTACGATTAAAGAAAATACACCTCTGGAAACGATGGCCCGGGAAGGTCTTACACAAATCAACTCGATCTATATAACTCTTAATTCAAAGATAGAAGTAATTGAACAAAACAAAGCGGATGTAAAATCAATCAGTCGAAAAAAACTGTTTGAAAGCCAGTTGGAAAAGCTAAAGAGAGAGAACCTCATTGGATTTTTGGCCGAAAACAATTTCATTCCCAGCGCCGGCATACCAACAGGACTGATTGAGTTTGACAACCCCGCTCATCCATTGAGCAGGCATTTGAGTGTAGCCATTTCCGAGTATGCCCCCGGCAATCGGATTGTAGCCAATGAGTGGACATACGAATCAGCCGGTATTGAAATGAAAGGAAAATGGAGTGAAAGTCGCCGTTCTCACTTGCAAAATTGTCCTTCCTGCGGATATTCTACCATCAGAATGGGTAAACATCTGGAGAGCTGTCCTTATTGTGGACCCGCGCGGAAGCTTCAGGGAGTAAAAGGATTTCCGGAAATGAGCCCGTTTACCGAAACCATCGAACCGGCCGGTTTTAAAACAGATGTAAGCTACAAGCCAACCCGCAAGATGAAACAAAATCCATCGGCAATGGTTTATCCCGCGTTGTTGGAAATGGAACCCTGGAAAGAAGGTGAGAATAGCATACTTGATCTTCGCGTGGGTACGCCCCAAGCCGAAATCCTATATTATAATGTGGGAGATAGAAAAGGGTATGCCCTTTGCACTGTCTGCGGAAAGATGAAGAAAGAAAAAGACCAACATGGAGATAAGCCATTGGAAAATCCGCTGGCCGGTCATAAACATCTGTCAATAGGCGGTATTTGTGCCGGCAATGAAGACAGAGCTACACCTGTGCGGCGCAATGTATTGCTCGTAGGGCGGTATCAAACAGATTTAGTAGAATTGCGCTTCCGCGATAAAGACGGTAATCCATTGAAGGGGTCAGCTCTCTATAGCCTGGGTGTAGTATTAACTAACAAGCTGGCCGATTATATAGGCGTAAACCGCTCTGAAATAAAATTTGGAGTCAATGAGCAATTCAACTCCGTATTTATTTTCGATACCGCCTTAGGCGGAGCTGGATACTCTACCCTGTTCCCACTTTATAGGGATGATATATTGGATTTGGCTTATAATGAACTGAAACTTTGTGACTGTCCCAAAGCTTGTACCAGCTGCCTGATAGACCGCGACTCACAATGGTTCATGGAAAAACTCGACAAACAGGAAGCTATTAAATGGTTGGAATTCGAAAGGGAAAGCCGCAAGGAAATCCCGGAAGCAGTTAAATCAGTCGTTCCCGATGCAGGGCGGGTAACAGCCAACTTAAGAGCTGAATTCAGCAATGTTCTCACCGACCCTTCCCTGCAAGAGGTTACGGTATTCGTTTCGAACGAATTGTCGACCTGGACACCTTCGGAATGGCCTTACGCCAAGAGTTTAGCCTCGTTGAATGCCCGGGGAGTACGCGTCAATTTTGTGATGCCCCATAAAAATATCAAGTTAAATGAACTTTCGGTAAGTGATGTTAGCCTGCTTCTGGAATGTAAAATGAAGTATTCACTTGGGTTTGTTCAAGATGAGCCTCGGGGTATATATCCACTCTTATCCGCCTGGTTTACCGATGATAAAAAAACAGTGGATTATTTTACTGATAGTGACATGCGCCCATATAATGCGGATTGGAGTTCAGATGCCGTTGTTTATTCGTCCAGGAATATGCCGACCCTTTCAATTGCTCCGTGGAATCCTGATTTTAAGTCGGCTTTTGCAGATAACAGTCGGACAATGCTTAGCTTTAAAATCACTAAACCAAACGTTTCTCTCAATGCTTTTGCCGGCGAACTATTCTCGCACGACCGGGAGCAATGGGAAAAGATAAAACAACAGGTTATGGGAAGCAACGTCTCTGTAAAATACACCGACCGGTATCTAAAGACTCCTTTAGCATGTTTAATGCTGATACGTTTGATTCATCAGTTGGCAATTGCCTTCGAGTTGTCCGTTCAAGATCTTGAACTAAACCTGGCATTCCCAACGGGCAGGCCAACGAACTGGGATTCGGAACTGAGCAATGCTTTCGCTTATGTGCAAAACCGGGATGAATTTATAGAAGAATGTGCCGAGAATCTTCTTGGAACCCCTCCGAAGATTAATGGTGGCCGTTTGCCTCATTACAGGGAGCTAATAATAGAGAATGATAAGTTTGAACTGATTATTCGCCCTGATGGTGGTGTTGAGAATGGTTGGAGTGTTGCCCCGGAAGATGAGAATATAAAAATAAGCGATATTGAGGATAATTGGGAGATGGATGTGAAACTGTATAATAGGGAAAAAGGAAATAATGGTATTTTGTATAGTGTGGTGTGTGGGAGTGAATAAATATTTCACCAAATAATTTCAACTTCCCATTAAAGTGGCTATCCATAATTTTGTGTAAACCTCAAAATTTACAGATAATCGAATTAGGGCTCATACCTTAATCTGATTATCAAATACAGTCAAAAACTGGTTAAAAATATTAGAGAAAAGAGTATTATAAGGTGGTCGAAGAGGCTGTAATTTAAACTGTGTCAGCAAAGAAATAAATTATTAACTTCGCTTACACAGTTTTTTTATGGCAGAATTTGATTTTGAAAGTATTAAGAACAAGGCTTTATAACAATTAAAGTCTGGTAAATCTTTATTGGGTAAAGATGGTGCTTTTGCTCCTTTACTTGAAAGTATTTTAAATGCAGCTTTAGAAGGTGAGATGGATGCTCACTTAAGCGATGCTGAGCGTAATTTGGGTAATCGTCGTAACGGCAGGATGGACAAACAGGTTCAGACTCCTTTGGGTGAGGTTACTGTTTCTACCCCTCGTGATCGTACTTCTTCTTTTGAACCTCAGTTTATCAAGAAGCGCGAAACTATTTTAGCAGAAAGTGTTGCTGATCGTATTATCGGATTGTATGCTTTAGGTAATAGTACACGGCAGATTAGTGACTGGATGGAAGAGAACCTGGGTAATCGTGTTTCTGCTGATACGATAAGTTCCATCACCGATCGTGTTTTACCCGAGATAAAGTCCTGGCGTTCCCGTCCTTTAGAACGCGTCTATGCAATTGTTTGGCTGGATGCTATCCATTATAAGGTTATGGATGAATCGGGTCGTGCCGTTTCCCGGGCTATTTACAATATAATTGGCATTGACAAGGATGGTCATAAGGATGTTTTGGGTATGTATATCTCTAAGAGTGAAGGAGCTAACTATTGGCTATCAGTACTGACTGATCTTCAAAACCGTGGAGTTGAAGATATTCTTATTGCCTGTATTGATAACCTGACAGGTTTTGCTGATGCTATATCCAGTGTTTTTCCTGACACCACAGTTCAACTCTGTATTGTCCACCAGATCCGTAACTCCTATAAATATGTAGGCAGCAAGCATCAGAAAGAATTTCTCAAAGACTTAAAAACAGTCTATCGTGCAGTTAATAAGGAAACAGCAGAGGTTAATCTGGATTCTCTTCAGGATAAATGGGGAGAACAATACCCTATTGTCATTAAATCCTGGAGGGATAATTGGGAACGTTTATCTGCTTATTTTGAATATACCGAAGCTATCCGAAGAATGATTTACACCACCAATACGGTTGAAGGTTATCATCGCCAGCTACGTAAGGTCACTAAAAATAAAGGAGTTTTCCCGAACGATACATCATTGGAAAAACTCGTTTATTTAGCCTATAGGAATATACGTAAGAAATGGACGATGTCCTTGGCAAACTGGGCCATAATTGCAGGACAATTAGCCATTAAGTTTGGAGAACGGTTTAGAATACTGTAAATTTGTCGCTCGTCGGGACGGGTGCTCCCGCCCCTTGCCGCGGGGCAATCCCCGAGCAGTGAGGATTTAAAAAGAAAAACATGCTGACACAGTTCTACTTACACGCCCTGGTCGAAAGTTTCGACCACCTCTGCTTTTTTCAACTTATTTGATGTGCGAACCATTTCATGTGTATATTCTAACTAAGTACATAGTAGGACTAATGAAGGACCAGTGATGGAAATCGGTACCGCACTCTTTGTTTTTAAACAAGTACCGATATAATGTTCATTCATTGTCCTTGACATGACTCTCTATAGTCCCTTACAATGGAGAAAAGCAAAAAAACAGCCTCCCAAACAATCAATTTGGAAGGCTATTTCCTTATTTTTCTCTAAAGTGTCCTTTTAGGTTCGAGCGAAAGACGGGACTTTGACCCATCTACGCTATATCGCTAGTATACAATACATTTCAAACTTTATCAAAGAACAGGTACCGATTAAGTACCTTTTTTCTGTCTCGAATTGTCCTACAGATGTTATCTAATGTCTGTCTTACTTTTCGGGTTCAAAATTACACTCTTTTTTTCAATCTGCCAAATTATTGATTAACAAATGTCTTTATTAGTATGCCCAATTCTTTTGTTATCTGGTTTCTATTTTTTCCGTTGCAAGTTAATCATAGAATTCTTGTTGCTTTGGATGCTAATTTCTACGTTTTCACTTCTACAAATTTGTTGAGATGCAAGCATAAATCCATAAACTGTATTAGTATCTGTCATTTTAATATATACATTTCCTTGTTTATCAGTTGTTGGATAACTAATAATACACAAAGTAAGTCTTAACGCTCTATCATCGGTTAAGTCCAAAATTGTTGTTTTTTGGTTTATAAGTATTGTTTTTGAATTTTATCCTATAACCGGTCTTTCTCCTACTTATAGATAGTGAATACATAAAATCATGTATTTTAAAGTGTACAGTCGAAACCAATGATAGGCCTTCATCTGCAATTACACTGTCTAAATAAGACAAGCCAATAGAGACGGATTGTTTGCCGCAATCCGCTCAAAACGGTATTTTTGCAATTCGACAACCCGATACACTCAAAACCAATCGTTTCTGATAGTCAATCAATTACTCCATTTTTCCGTTCCTTGCTTTTCTGTTGGGAGTTTGTTAGGTACATTTCTTTTTTGTTTAGTTACTTCAAATAACAACCTGTCAGAAGCCCTTTATTATTTTATTTCATTAAAATTTAAACAGACTCTTAAGTAAATTTTATAAATTAATTGTTATAATTTATTTTTTTGCATATATTTGGTGATTTATTTCTAATTATTAATTAATTGGGCTATAATGAAAACCTGGGTTAAGTGCTACATTTTAAATGAAATGAAAATATAGTATGGAAATCATATAAAAGTAAAATAATGTCAATTCTAACTTAAGAACATAACCGTTACTTTTGACAGTAAGAAAAACATAAAACATTAATCTCTTATTATTCTGGAGTTTAAATCTGAAAACAAATTATCTATATATGAAAACAAAACAACAAATTCCCCCTATTGTACGTATAGGAGCCGTAGTATTGAGTTTGACAACATTTGCTGTTGGTTTCTGGCATTCTCATTTAGGCTTAAAGGAGATGAGACCTTTTGAATCTGATTACGGAAGCATCTTTATTGCACTAATTATTCTGATGTTGCTGCTGATCTGTTACTTCTTTGCGGTATCAGGTAAAAAGATAGCCCTTGTGTTTTACCTCGCCTGTGCCGGATTTTTCATTGTATTTAACCTCAACTACTTTTATCCTTCCTACCTAGGTCGCCAGTTGGTAAAAGAAGAGGCTATTGCGCTGAACGATACGCTCCACACGTTTACACACCGTATTAATATGATTGATAACTCGGGTACAATTTCCAATGTAAGTAAATTGTACACCCTGAAAGATCAGATACTGGATGAAGTAAAAGGGCAGGCAGGTTTCGGACCGCGTGCTGCTGATTATTTAAATCAGTTTAACGCGATAACAGGAGGTCAGCTGAAAAAAAACCTTGTAGTAGGCAGTACACAAGAAGAGCGCGACCAGATCGCAAAAAGATACAGTGATTTATTAGATGCAGAAATCCGCAACTATGTAGTGCAGCAGGTTGCCGCAGGAAATGTATCGAACGCCGATAAACTTTATACAGGTATACAGGAACTGGAAGTAGTAAACGAAAACTATTCGCTACTGCTGAAAGAAATTATAGCCGATGATTCGCGCATACCATTAGAGGCGGTAAAAACACACCCGCAGATTAATACAATGCAAAATCTGGTGACAAGCCTTGACGATGCTACTATCAAGATCAACGAAGCAAGCGGTAAGGAAATATATCCGAGATTGAAAGAAGCCAAAACTCGTAATTTGGGACGTATAGCCCATACTCTTAGTTCTATATGGGAGCGTATCGGACATATCGATACTTGGGCAATGATTTTGCTGTGTCTGTTTATAGACTTAATTGTACCGTTGGCTGTATATATATTAATAAGAAGAAAGGACGATGACGAAGGTGAAAAAATCACTTTATGGGAACAATTATTCGGAAAAAACAGGAATTTTAATAAATGATAATTAATAAAAGAAATAGAGAGAGATGAGCAGTTCAGAAAATTTTTTCAGAAAAGGAAGCGATCAGCAACAGACAACTCCTGTTGTTGACGAACAGGAGACTTTCAGGATTGACCTGGATACTTTAGGTGAAAACGAAATCATTAATATCTTTGATGAATTCATCAAAGAAAAACGGCAGATTGTTATTCCTATCGGATTTCCTGCTGCTGGCAAGTCGTTATTCCTGTCTTCACTAATGTACTATGCCGAAAGGAATTCGGATAAGAAATGGAACGGTAATTCATTGTCTGCCTATCCTTTTGAGCAGGGAAACCTTTCCAGAGACACTATGATAAAATACTTCGATGATAAAGCAGCGTACCCTGTTACTGCATCGGGAACTCTGGATCTAATTGGTATCAACCTCAAGCCAAGTAGCAATAAGTTGCCCGAATTAAAACTTGCTTTTGTTGATCTTGCTGGTGAAGACCTCCGAAACTTTAGGGCAGACAAGCGAAACAACCTCAATCCTAAAATTACAGCCATATTCAAAGCATGCAGGTTAACCAAACCTATCTTTTGCCTGATTACACCTTATGATTCGAGGTTAGGGCATGCCGAGGAAAACTCTTTGTTTGCAAACTTCCTGAGTTATATCTCCGAAGATAAAAACGGGTTCAATCCGCTATATCAGCAGGCAAAATACATTGCAGTGGTATCCCAATGGGATAAAAATATTAACGCAAAAAAAGAAGATGCAGAATCTTATATCAAATCGCATAGACCCGCCTTGCACACGGAAATTGAAGGAAGGGATAAACATCAGTTTGCATTCGGAGAATATTCTGTTGGCGTGTTGGAAGATACGAGAGACAGAAATGGTCAACCGGTAGTTTTGATTAGACGTATTGCCAACGACTATCCGCATAACTTCTGGTGCAGTTTGTACAAACTGGCTACAAACAAATCACTTGATTCAAAGAGTTGGTTAGCAAAATTATTCGGATATTAATAAAAGAAATGCATGACAAGCAATAGTCTTATTTTTTACGGAAAGCCACAGAGTTTTGAAAGGTATGAAATTACGGAAAGTGGGTATAGCGATAAAGTACAGTACGAACCTCGTATTAAAATACCTTTTGTAAATGATGAAGTATTACACTACTTCTTCAAAAACGGAAGCTATTATCTTGAACTGTATGGCTATGCTAATCCATACCAGACAGTAAGACAAGGTGTTGTTATTGGCGTATGTGTTAAGTTTCACAGACCGATTAAGTTGTCTAGCGATAACTTTTCTTTATTACAATCTTTACTCAAAGATTTTAAAGAGATTGCATTATCCGGTCAGGATATGAGTTTCAAAGCACTCAATTTAATTGATATTACTGAGTTTGACCAAACAATAAACAAACCAGATGTAGTAGGGATTTTATCAAACTTCCAGACTTCTGACCAATTGCCGAAACCTCTCGATAATAAACTGACCTTATTTTATCTGGAAAATTTCAATGGAATAGATTCTTTAAATGATAGGATTTATAATTGTAAAGACATTTATTTCTCTACAAACAAAGAACTTTTCAAAGATATACTGAACAGGGCACCATTCGAAGAAGCAGATGAATGCATACATGCGTTAAAAGGGGTTGAAGCAGAGGAACCTCCAATATCCGAAAAACTTCAGGGAAAACCGATGGCAACCAAACCTCAAATGAATAGTGGTGCGCCTACAGGTGGTACTTCAAAAGACAAGGATGACTTAAAAGAATTAAATGATAAGCTTAATAAACTGACAAAACAGGTAAGTCAAAGAACTAAAATCTTTATAGTTACTTCGGCAGTTTATATGATTCTTTTCATAGCATTTTTTTTTGGTACAAGTACCTCTCTGGATAAGTGGATCTCCTTTAACAAAAACAGCAAACCTCCTACGGAAGCTACGGCAGGGAGTCAGGAAAAGGCTGATAAAGATGGAGAAAAAGAGAAAGGTGCTGGTGAAGAAAAAAAAGATAGCACTGAGTCTGGGGATGGTGGTGTGGTTAATAGTACTGGTACTAGTGGTACTCATGCTCTGGCTACTGCCAAGCCTGCCACAACGGTAAATTTTAAACCACTTAATCAGATGGGAAAATATTATACAATTCTATCACAAGATAGTATAAAACCTAAAGGTACAACGACTAGAATAAGTGACCTTGTATTTCAAATTATTCCAAATGAACTAGCAAATTTGGTATATATGGAGAAAAATGGAAAGTTAGTAGTGAATCAACAGGAAAGGCAAAAACTTAGAGAAAATACGAAAATTGTTATTCAAGCTTTTCTGAATGATAATTTATTAGGCGAACAAGAATATACGATTGCAATGCCTTAAAAATAAGTTTGACAATCAGGTCTTATACATACAACTTACTATATAATTATTATGTGGAATCAGCAATGAAATCAGCAATCAAATTAATCTTCGTATCTCCGCTTTTTCTATTAATTTCCTGTGCAGGAGACTGCAAACAGGTAGAAATAGAAAAAGCAGAATGGATAACGCGTTTCGAAGATTACTATATAACAAAGGATACAATGGACAATACTACCGTTTTTGTAGATACACTAGTGTCTTATTCGGTAGTGGAGCATAAGCTAAAAAGAGAATATAAAAAAGATTCCAAAGGAAAAATTAATGGACAGGAGGTAGTACACTTTATTACGATAAAAAATAACAATAGAGAATATACCAACTCTTTTGCGGCAAGAATATCAGGTAAGGAATATAACGAAAAAAATGAGAAATGGAGCGATATAAAACCAACGACAAGGTATATTGATATACCTCCTGAAAGTAGTCATACTTTTATATTAAGGCTTAAAAACTGGTGGAGAAATGAAAGCAGTGGTTACGATGAAGGCAACGTGTCGGTTTATATCCTGCAAAAACCCACCAATGTAAGCAAAACTGTTCAGGTGCCGAAGAAAGTTAGGAGAAATCTTATCCGTCGTATAGACGAGCTTCACCTCTCTACGATAAGTATTAATACCTGTGAACAGAGTGCAGAAGCTTTGGGAAAACAATATCAGGCTGTTAAAGATTTGTATTACAGTAAAGTCGATAAAAAAGACCAGAAGGAAGTAAGAATCAGAGGCAATGAAGATAAAGGCATTTATTAAATATTATGGAAAAAGCTCAGAATATTTACAAGTATAAAACACCCAAATCGGGCAACGATGAAGTAAGCTATTTTCTTACTAAAGGGCGGGTAAGAAGGAGAAGTTTTTTTTTACGATTGTTTTTTGCAATCAGCCTGTTAATTATCTCCAATTTTATCATGGGGTTTTACGCTTTCCCTGAGTATCTGCGTTGGCTGGAAATTGGCGGAGGAGAGGTAAGGAACAAAACATTCCTGATAACATATAATATATTTGAGGTATTCAACAATATCATTTTGCCTGTCCTCTCAATTATTTTCGTGTTGATACAGGGAGCAAAACGGATGCATGACACTAACAAAAGCGGTTGGTATTTCCTCCTACCTGTATATAATATTTTAATAACATTTATTCCCGGAACCAATGGTCAGAATAATTATGGTATTGACCCAAGACCTCAGAAAGTAGTTCAGTATTTCGACCAAATGAAAAACAAAAAATAGAAAATACCCGATAATGAAACGAGATCAATGGAATTCTCCCCCTATTCGTAACCTGAACGAGCCAAAGCTTGAATGGGGGCATCCCGTATGGAAAATTGTCTTTCTTATTCTAATATTCATTTTTGGTTTTATACTTGTTTCAGAGTTGAAAAAAGAATCATCTAACTTTTATTTTGTTTTCATCTTATCTTTTGTAGTTTCTTTATTCTTGTTCTTTACCCTTAAGGCGTTCAATTTAAAAATTGCATTTAGATATTACTGGGAATTATTCCCATTAACCGCCATAGCCGAATTGGTAATTTCAATAGACAATGATGTTATTACACAATCAGACTGGCAGCTTGAGAATGTATTAAAACGGATTTATAAAAAAGAATCCAGAGTAGATATCTCACAGGAATTTAATAAGCACATCAGGCCCAACCTTGTAAGCGTTTTCTGCGAAAAATAAAACCTATCAACGGTACTAATCCTCAATTAAAAGAATATGATATTTATAAGTTTAAACTGCTGGATTTTGTAGCCAGTGTAGAGAAAAAATACGAAATTAGCATTATTTGCTTTGGTAAAAACCCTATTACGTCTAAAACATTTAAAAAAGATGAGCCATATACTTTGGAAGAGATTTTTTCCTTTATAAAAGAATATGAAGATGACAAAGACAATAATCAGAAAACAGATTTTGTAAAATTATTTGAAAATATTCTAGAAGAATATAGCTGTAATGATCAGACAGTAAATATAAATAAATCTCCTCATTATTCATATATTTTTTCTCTGATTATATACATGAAAGTATTACTCCCACTTCAAAAAAAGACTTGGAAAATATTATCAGCAGGTTCAATAAAAGTCCGTATTTCAATACCTCCTGTTTTCGCCAATGGGACACCCTATGAATTTTTGAGTATAATTGCGTATAGCTCTTTTTGCTCTTTGTCCATATTTAATAGGTATTGTTTTGTTTTTCCTGAAGATGGGAGCATTATGTTTATTTGATACATTCTCTTGGTAAGTTCAGCGGCATGTTTTAATGATATTCTTGATTTGCAATCCTTTAATATTCTTTCCAATTCTAACAAGATGCTGTATGCCGTAAATGAAATGCAAATATGTGCCTCTATTCTATTCCTTAGACGATGATAGATTGGACGGATTCTTAAATCGGTCTTATTCATCCTGAAGGCTCTTTCGATGAACCATAAATGTGCATAGTTCTCTATTACTTTATCCGATGAGAGCTTGGTGTTGGTGATAAATGTTTTTAATCCATCCCATTTGGCATCAGCGTAATATTTCTCATAATCAACTTTTATTAGGACTTCTCCTTCCATTTTCAAGTACTTGTTGTAGCCTTTATTGTTGATGTTGGACTTGGTTAGCTTTCCCGAACTGATTTTCTTCTCCAATCTCTTAAGCCCTTTGCTTCTGTTATGTGCGTCTTTATCCGCTCGTTTCTGCGAAAGTGAGACGATAATGCGTTGCGTTTCTGTCTTTTTAATAACTGTGCAATCTCCATCGGATAAACACAAGGATAATATCTGCGCCTTAACACGCTCAGTCTCGTTTTTTGGACGACCACCAAGGATGTATTCGTACCCTTTTCTTCCAATAATTGGATGTTGGATTTGGACAATAACCCCGAATCGGCTATTACAATCGGTTTGCTTAAAGAAAAGCGTTTCTCGAACTTTTCCAGGACAGGAATGAGTGTGTGCCCTTCAAAAATATTGCCCTCAAATATGTCATAACCAATGGGATTGCCTCCATAGCCTACCAAAAGACCCAGAAAGATTTGAGGACATTGATGTTTGCCGTCTTTTGAGAAGCCGGTCTTTCGTAGATCATCTTCATCCGAAGCCTCAAAATAAAGAGTAGTCATATCATAAAACACAACGCCGGGAGATCCTTTTAGAACCGTTGTCGTATAAGCATAGCTGATGTCTTCGACTTGTTCCTTCAGACGATTATTAAGCTTATCTAAAAATCGATATACCTCTTGGATGTCTTTGTGTATCCCCAAATAATTACGCAAGTAATCGATTGTCTTTAGTTTACTGCCCGGATTATAGAGCCGCGTTATAACCAAATGACGAAACATTGGCTCTTCTATCTTGTTAAAGCCTATCTTGTCGAAGAGTTTGCCATAAATCAACTCTGGACCGGCAACTTGTATATGATCATTGCTTAGGTTGGATAATATCAACTCATAGACCGATTCTTCTTCGTCAACAAATAGATCGAGATTGCCTTGTAGCTGTTTCAGCAGGCTGCGGGCTTTAAGCATTAAGGTGGAAATATCTTGTTCGCTTCGACCCACACCAACACTCTCCAAAACTCGATAGCCACCACGTTCTTTAGATATGATTTGAATACTGGTGCTGCCTGATTTATTCTTCTTCTTTCGGATAAACATCCACAAAAATAAGGCGGGACACCCAAATAAGCAAATTTTAAAAGTTAAATGACTGTATTATAGATAGATGGAAAATGGAAAAAGCAAAGTGTCGAAAACAGGAAAACAGATTTTGTAAAATTATTTGAAAATATTCTAGAAGAATATAGCTGTAATGATCAGACAGTAAATATAAATAAATCTCCTCATTATTCATATATNTTTTCTCTGATTATATACATGAAAGTATTACTCCCACTTCAAAAAAAGACTTGGAAAATATTATCAGCAGGTTCAATAAAAGTCCGTATTTCAATACCTTTTATTATTTTGGAGGAAAAAATTATGAAATATCACCCACTACAGGAAAAGAAATTAATATCTATCCGATCCTTAAACGTCGGTTTGGAGAAAGACATGGCAGGTTCTTTCCGCTTGAAGAAAACTATACGGAACTGTTTGATATATCGTCAGATATTATTATCCCGGTTTATTATGAATATGCATTAGGTACACACCAAAGTGAAACAATAATTACTTTCGACAGTTTAAGGCATGCTCTTAAATGTGATATATTATTGGAAAGTAATATTGAAGATCGAAAAAAGCATCATCACCAGTTTCATTATTCAATAAATAATGAAACTAAAAAACATCTACTCCCAACGGGAGATAAAAGCTTCGAAAAGGAAGACTATCTAACACTACATTTTAAGGGTCGGGTAATTAATCGTTTCCCATGTCACTCACTTGCATTTTATATTCACGATAGTAACGGATACTGTAAATTTGATATTGTATTTTTTAAAGATTTCTCTAAATTCGTACGATATATAGCTACTTTCATGATTATTCTGATTATGTTCAGCATAATATTATATACGTATATTTGTTTAAAAAAGTTTTTTAGACAGAAAAGGTATGAAAGAATTAAAGTGGAATTAGAAAATAAGAAAGACGGGGATATGAGTCCAACTCTGACTGAAGAATAAAAAAATATATCAACAATGGAACCCACTTTTCCCTTTTTATACTCTTAATAATTCGTATCAGGTAGGCTTGATGTATACTGAATTCTTTCACTCATTGGTGTAGAATTGTTAGATAAAATGCTAGCTTTTCAAGGTGGTCGAAAATTTTGACCACCTTGGGTTTATCACTATTTATCAATGTTATATCGTAAGCACCCGATAAAGTACCCGTTGCCCTACTGTCCGGATGTCTCTTACTTTGCAATTAAAAAAGTAGATCATGAGACACATAATGAGCAAAGAAGATTTTCTGTCAATTCTTGACCGCCAGCAACAGAGTGGACTCACCATCAAAGACTTTTGTGAGAATGAGGCTTACTCCGTATCCTGTTTCCATTATTGGAAATCGAAATATGGGCACACAGCCATTAAATCTCCCCAAAGGTATAGATTATGGCAGGATACCGGGTTCGTCGGGCACAAACCCGAAGGAGTCCAGGTATGCATGCCTATCAAGAAACCTAAAGGGAAAGAACTCACAGAGATACAGAAGAAAGAAAACAAACGTATTTCTGGTATTCGTATCAAAGTGGAACATGCTATCGGGGGAGTGAAAAAATGTCGTATTGTCAAAGAACGATTTAGATGCCATAAATTCGAATTTGAAGATATGGTGATTCTATTAGCTTGCGGATTACACAACTTTAGAATAACGCAAAGAATCAGGTATGTAAAACTTTAATCTATATAATGTCTAATATAAAAAAGCGAAATCATCCTTTGTAACTAAAGAAAGACTGCATAGCTCAATCCTCTCACGTATCCAATCAGAATGAAAAATATAATAACCATTAAAAGGAGGCGATGACAATGGGCCACCTAACTTTGAAAGAACTACAAAAGTTGTAAATCTGCCTTTTATCCATTAAGTAAGCAATATTAGAGGAAATAACTACTACAAGGTAGTCGAAAATTTCGACTACCTGCATTTTTCCCATTTAGTGATATGTTGTATCACGCCCATTTGGTACTTTATTTTTATTTCCAGATACACAGGCAAATATTACATATACATGGTAGGACAAATGAAAGACTAATGATGGAAATCGGTACTATTCTCTTTGTATTTAAACAGGTACCGATTTAACATCCATCCATTGTCTTTATATGACCTTCTATTGTCCTTTAGGATGGAAAAAATAAAAAAATAGCCTCTCAAATTAACTATTTGGGAGGCTATTTCCTTATTTTTCTCTAAAATGTCCTTTTAGGTTCGAGCGAAAGACGGGATTCGAACCCGCGACCCTAACCTTGGCAAGGTTATGCTCTACCAACTGAGCTACTTTCGCGTTTTAACGGGTGCAAAGATAAAAGGTTTTCATTTACCCGCCAAACTTTTCTATAGTATTTTCTCAATTTCCTGGAGTTCTTCCGCAGAAAAATCAAGTCTGTTCAATGTATCCAGATTGTCGGACAACTGGCGGACTGAGCTTGAACCGATAATAACGGAAGTCACAAACTCATGATTCAGCACCCAGGCCAAAGCCATCTGAGCCAACGTCTGCCCTCTGCGTTTAGCAATTTCATTTAAGCGGCGAACGGCCTCTACCTTTTCTTCCGTCACCTGTTCGCGTTTCAGGAATCCGGTAGACCGGGCAGCACGGGAACCTTCAGGGATACCATGCAGGTATTTATCCGTCAGCAATCCTTGTGCCAATGGCGAGAAAGCAATAAACCCACAACCATATTCATGCGCCAACTGCAACGTACCATCTTCCACCTCACGGGTAAACATACTGTACCGGTCCTGATGAATCAGACAAGGAACACCAGCCGATTTCAACATTTCATAAGCCACACGAGCCTTATCGGTAGGGTATTTAGATATACCAACATATAGCGCCTTACCCTGGCGAACAATATCAATTAACGCCTGTATCGTTTCTTCTACAGGAGTCACCCCATCATAACGATGGCTATAAAATATATCAAAATATTCCAGACCTGTACGCCGCAGACTCTGATCAATGCTTGCCATAAGGTTTTTACGCGAACTTCTGTCGCCATAAGGACCAGGCCACATTTCGTGCCCTGCTTTCGAGGAAATAATCATCTCATCGCGATAGCCGGAGAAGTTTTCTTTCAGGATTCGCCCGAAGTTTGTTTCGGCAGAACCGGGAGAGGGACCATAATTGTTGGCCAGGTCAAAATGAGTCACCCCATTATCGAAAGCATATTTAATCATATCGGTAGCAACGCCAAAATCGTCGACATCGCCGAAGTTATGCCAAAGACCTAATGAAATACGAGGTAACATTAAACCACTATTGCCGCAATATTGATACAACATCTTTCCGGAATAGCGGGTTTCAGAAGGGTTGTACATGGGAGTTATAAGTTATGAGTTATGAATTTAACAAAGTTGTCTCCGCCTGTTCTGCACGGCAAAAATCAAAACCGTCAATTACATTCTGCATAAGCAGGTTGATTGCCTCATTGCACAAATTGCCAATACTGCCTTCGTGCGTATGATGAACTTGTTTATCGTGCGAGAAATTACCCGCTTCGATATCCAGACCTACTTTTTTATATGCATCGCGGAATGGCATGCCTCCGCGAGCCAGACGGTTCACTTCTTCCACGCTGAAAATCAGCAGGTATTTATCATCATCAAGAATATGTTCGTTCACTTTCATTTCCTTGATGATATAGGCAGTCATGCGCAGGCAATCTTTCAATTCTTCAAAAGCGGGAATAAATATCTCTTTGATGATCTGCAAGTCGCGGAAGTAGCCGGACGGAAGATTATTAGCAATCATCATGATTTGCTGGGGCAGTGCCTGAAGTTTGTTGCATTTTGCACGCGTAAGCTCGAACACATCAGGATTCTTTTTATGAGGCATGATGCTCGAACCTGTGGTACATTCGTCGGGAAGCTTCACGAAACCAAAGTTCTGGCTATTATATAAACAAGCATCGTATGCCAGTTTAGAGATGGTTCCGGCAATGCTGGCCAAGGCAAAGGCCACATTCCGCTCCATCTTACCACGCCCCATCTGTGCATAAACTACATTATAGTTCATGGAGTCGAAGCCCAACAGTTCGGTGGTCATCGTACGGTTTAACGGAAACGAGGAACCATATCCGGCAGCAGAGCCTAAAGGATTACGGTTACACATTTTATATGCAGCCTGCAAGAACATCATATCGTCGACAAGGCTTTCTGCATAAGCACCAAACCAAAGCCCGAAAGATGATGGCATTGCGATCTGCAAATGTGTATATCCAGGCAACAATACATTCTTATACTTCTCACTTTGGTCAATCAGTACCTGGAAAAGAGTTTCTACATCTTCTGCAATCTCTTTGATCTGGGCACGGGTAAAGAGTTTCAAGTCGAGTAGAACCTGATCATTACGCGAACGTCCGCTATGGATTTTCTTACCCACATCGCCCAAACGGCGAGTCAAAAGAAGTTCCACCTGAGAATGTACATCTTCTATATCATCTTCAATAACAAACTCGCCCTTTTCTATTTCAGCGTAGATATCTCTAAGTCCGGCAAGCAAAGCCTGCAACTCTTCGGATGTCAGTAAGCCTATACTTTCCAGCATGGTGATATGCGCCATAGAGCCCATAACATCATGTTTTGCCAGATATAGATCCATTTCACGATCACGTCCTACGGTAAAACGATCTATCTCTTTATTTACCTGAACATTCTTTTCCCAAAGTTTCATTTTCTCAGTAGTTAGAAGTTAGAAGTTAGTAGCTAGAAGCTAGAAGTCAGGCTTATGGCTCTTGCACGGTAAAGACAGAACCTTACTACTTACTTCTAGCTACTAGCTACTGAATCAATACTGTATCAAAGCCAACATATCGGCCATCTTTTCCAGCCCATCTTGCAATGGTTTCTGAATCATGCCTTTCATAAAAGGATTGATATCTACATCAACGGTCAAACGCATCTTACACTCCTCTTCTGAAACTGGAACAATCTGTATCCATAGCATCAGAGGCATGGGCGATTTCGTTGTTTCAAACTTAATGCATTTATGTGGTTCACGTTCAATGATTCTTAGTGTGATCTCACCTACGGGCGATACATTAAAGGTCAGGGTATCCTGGTCAAAGCTCATATCCTGTACTTTGTCTGCCGGAATCCGGTCTTTTACAGACTCCAGGTTATTCAAATCAGACAGTTTATCATACACACGTTCCTGACCGAACGGAATGACCTTGACACTACTTTCGAATTTACTCATAATAATCTTTATAAAACATAGAGAGACACGCAAGCACAGGGTTCCGAGAAGTAACTCTGTGCCTATGTGCCTCTATGCAAAACGTTTATTTTATATCTATTAATTGCGCGGTTCCCAATGAGCAGGGTCCTTACGCCATTCTTCCAGTGTTTTTACATCATCCTCGTCAATGTATTCGGTGCGTAAAGCAACCTCAAGAACAGCTTCGTAGTTGGTTAGCGTTACCAAAGGCACCTTAGCGTCTTTGAAAGCTTTTACTGCAACATCGAAACCATACGTAAATGCAGCCACCATACCAATCACTTCGCAACCATCGCGACGAATAGCTTCAACAGCTTTCAGGCTACTTCCGCCGGTAGAGATAAGGTCTTCAACAACCACAACTTTCATTCCGGGGCGAAGCTCGCCTTCGATAAGGTTCTCTAATCCGTGATCTTTAGGGGTAGAACGAACATACACAAACGGAAGATTCAAAGCATCGGCCACCAAAGCCCCCTGAGGGATAGCACCGGTTGCCACACCAGCAATAGCATCCACCTGTCCGAATCGTTCTAATATGAGGCGTGTAATTTCAATCTTCACAAAATTACGAAGAGAGGGATAAGAAAGTGTTTTGCGATTATCACAGTAGAACGGTGATTTCCATCCGGAAGCCCAGGTAAATGGATTGGCCGGTTGAAGTTTTATCGCTTTAATTTTCAATAACTTCTCTGCAAAAATTCTCTCTAAATTCTTCATAACTAATCGAACTATGATAATATTAGATGCAAAAATAAAGAAATAGAATGAATTGGGAAAAGAAAAAACGTATCTTTTTTAGACTACTCATCATCCAATGCTCCTAAACATTGTTTAATATATCGCATTTCGAAGCCACGGCTGGCCGCAAAGCGGATTAGTTTAGCATCTTTATCCCTCTCATTTTTACCTTGTACGCTACGCGTTTTAGTATTGATCAACTTTTGCAGAACATTCACATATTCTTCTTCGTCAATCTCGCTCAAATAGCGGTGGGCAATATCGGATGGGATTTTGTGCAGAGCTAATGCCTGCCCGATTTTCAGACGGCCCCATTTGTTAAAACGAAACTTATCGTTCACAAAACTCCGGCAAAAGCGCTCGTCGTCAATAAAACCACCGGTTTCCAGAGCCTCCAACATTCCGTCGATGACTTTACCACTAAATCCCCATCTTTTAAATTTCTCATACGCATCGGTACGGCTGTGCTCACTTTTGGCACAATAGCTAGCCATACGCCTTAATGCCGCTTCTTCTGTTATTGTACTCATCTGGTTGCTATTATCATTCTGTTATTTCCAAATAAATCTTTTATTAGTTGAACGTCTTTATAATTTAATGCATTCAACAGTTCAGATGTTTCGGGTCCATACGCCTGATTGATCTCAAAATAAAGCCTGCCTCCCGACACAAGCATATTCAATCCGAGTTGTGCAATATGGCGATAGAAACATAGAGGATCATGATCGGGAACAAACAATGCTTGGTCCGGCTCCCAATCCAACACATTCTTATCCATGGTCCCTCTTTCCTTTTCAGCAATATAAGGAGGGTTGCTAACAATGATGTGATACTTATCATCTTCATTTTCAACGCCAAGTACATCTACCTGAGCAAAGTTTACAGAAACGCCCAAACGGCCGGCATTACCCCGGGCGACAGCCAGTGCTTTATCAGAAACATCCCAGGCATCCACCTGCCCATCGGGCAAATGCTTAGCCAGTGAGATAGCGATACAACCACTGCCCGTACCAATATCAAGTACCCGAACCGGACCGGAATTCTCTTTCAGGATAAGGTCAACAAGCTCCTCCGTCTCAGGCCGGGGAATAAGTACGCCCGGTTCTACATGAAAAGATAATCTATAAAAATCAACCGTTCCACGTATGTATTGGATAGGCTCATGATTTTTTAATCGTTTAACAGTCTGCTCCAGCAAGCACTGCTGATTATCGGATAATTTAATATCTTTGCGCAAGTAGATGTCTATATCATCCAGACCAAGCAGGTCCTTACAGACGATCATAGCAAGGCTTTGCAACTCTTGGCGAGGATAAAGCCCCTGCAAAGAATCAGTAATATAGGCTACAATATGGTTCATTTTGATTTTCGAATCACAAAGATAACTCTTTTACAAGAATAGAACAGATGAAAGAAGATGAAATCTACATCCGGCGCTGCATTCAACTAGCCAGAAACGGGCAGAACAACGTCTCACCCAACCCCATGGTAGGTGCGGTTATTGTATGTGATGGTAAAATCATCGGCGAAGGATACCATATCAGATGTGGCGAAGCACACGCCGAAGTCAATGCTATCCGGTCCGTAAAAGATGAATCACTCTTGAAACGATCGACCATATATGTAAGCCTCGAACCCTGTTCGCACTACGGTAAAACACCGCCTTGCGCTGACCTTATCATCGAAAAGCAAATCCCAAGAATTGTAATCGGCTGCCAGGACCCGTTTATAAAAGTAGCCGGAAGAGGCATACAAAAGCTGCGGGAAGCCGGACGGGAAGTTGTTGTGGGCGTATTGGAAGAGGAATGCCGCAAACTCATCAGTCATTTCATTACAGCAAGCACGCTCCACCGCCCATACATCATACTGAAATGGGCCGAATCTGCTGACGGATTTATAGACATCAACCGCACAGACGGAACGGCTGCCAAACTATCAACAGACCATACCTCCATGTTGGTCCACAAAAAAAGAGCCGAAGCAGACGCCATTATGGTAGGAACCAATACGGCAACACTAGACAATCCGTCACTCAACGTACGCAACTGGTACGGCAAAAACCCACTTCGCGTTGTACTTGATAAACATCTGAGTCTGAGACGATCATTGAATCTTTTTGATGGGAATATACCCACACTGGTTTATACACTAAAAGAACATCCGGACACAGCCCATGTAGAATATCTCACATTGAACCATGAAAAGCCCCTACTTCCCCAAATCATGGCCGATCTCAACCACCGGCGGATACAAACACTGCTGGTCGAAGGAGGCAGTCGGCTATTACAGTCATTCATTGACGATGAACTTTGGGATGAAATCTATGTAGAAAGAAGCGAAAGCGAGTTGGTATCAGGTGTTAAATCACCTAAAATCGGCTCCCCGAACCGTTATTTTATTGAAAAGATTTTCGGTATTTACACGCTTCATTATACCAGGGAAAATGCCCGATAACCCCCTTATATTATACTTTTCATCGAGGAAATCGCCCGTATTATCTATAATTTTATATAAAACTTGCCTGCATTGTTTAATATAGAGAAAAATGTTCCTATTTTTGCACCTTGTAAATAACATAGTCACCCCAAATGAAAATAAAGTTTTTAGCTATAATCGCAAGTTTCTTCATCCTATCGCTTGCAATCACTTCATGCCTGGATTCAGACAATAACTATGAATTAGGATCGGACGATACAATTACAGCGTTCGGAATAGATAAGATTTATGGCGTAAGTTACAAATTTACAATTGACCAGATTAAAGGAGAGATTTACAATCAAGACTCCGTACCTTACGGTTCCGACACCATTATCAATAAGATATTGGTTACAACAATGTCGGCTAATACGCCATGGATTCTTACAGGTGATACCATATTTAATCCGAATGACTCTGTAGATTTCAAACAAACAATGGTTTATGAAGATGGCAGGATTACCGTAAAACCACTTGAATTTGAGGTACATGCCGAAAATGGGGAAACAAAGAAAACCTATAAAATCTGGGTGAATAGACATCAGGTTGATCCGGACTCGTTGGTATGGGGAACAACATCTTACACTAATTCATTCTCGGGAGGACAGGTTAGCAGCACCCAAAGAACTAAAATGGTTTCTTTAGGCAGCAATGTTCTGATGTTCGCATCTGATGGTGCAAATTTACAGATATATAAGGGCCCATCGACAAACAACTGGGAGTCTATTTCATATACAGGTTTACCAAATACAGGGCTGAATATTGAATCTACCCTTGTATTTAAAGATGCACTTTATACTACAGACGGACAAACGACATATCGTTCTGAAGATGGCGCCACCTGGACATCCGTACCTAGCCAGTTCCCATCAGAAAAATTCTCGTCACCTGTTTCCATAGAAACATTCATCACGGTCTTCACCGATAAGAATAACAAAGAGGCAGATAAGACGATTGCAGGAATTATAGAAGATGAACATGGCAGGTCATTTGCCACAGCCACACTTAATGAGTCAGGAAATCTCATATGGGAAAGAGGACAAATTGTACCAAAACCGCTTAATGGCTCACCAGGCTTCCCGGCAGGTAAACTATCGGCTACAAAATCATTTACCACTCTTACAGGCGGACAACAAGCAATGCTGATTGGAACTCCATCAGATGATGCCACCGCCACTACCCCATGGTTCAGTGAAGATGGTACAGACTGGGCACCTTTGGAAACCACCGAAAAATACTCCTTACCTAAATGGAAAGAACCCACCATATTATATTATGGAAATACTCTTTACGCCTTTGGTGGTGCATATGGTTCGGATTCCGAGAATGACTTTTCTACCATATACACATCAATCAACGGAATGGTGTGGACAAAAATCGAAAGAGGATTCCTATTTCCCAATGATGAGGGCGTAAGCAAGTTTAAAGGAAGAAAAGGATATGCAATAACCCTTGATAAGGACAACTACATCTGGATGGGTTGGGGAAAGGGAGATTCTTATTCAGATGAAGTCTGGAGAGGTAAGCTGAACAGAGTAACCTTCGACAAACAGTAAAAACCGGCATGGATTTAGACCGTATACCTCAGCATATCGCAATTATCATGGATGGTAATGGCCGATGGGCGAAACAGCGTGGGAAAGAACGTAGTTTTGGTCATCAGGCTGGTGCAGAAACCGTCCACACAATAGCCGAAGCTGCTGCAAGGTTAGGAGTCAAATACCTTACGCTTTATACATTTTCAATAGAGAACTGGGACCGCCCTTCAGATGAGGTTTCAGCACTAATGAACCTACTGGTCAATTCTTTGGAAGAAGAAATCTTCCTTAAGAACAACATAAGCTTCCGGGTGATCGGCGAGATAGACAAATTGCCGGCCGATGTACAGAACAGCCTTAATTCCTGCATAAAGAATACGGCCCACAATGATGGCATGTGCATGGTTTTAGCCTTAAGTTATTCCTCACGTTGGGAAATTACAGAGGCTGCAAAACAAATTGCACGTGAGGTACAAGCAGAAAAAATGTCTGTCGATGCCATAGACAGCCATATTTTAGCATCTCACCTCCGCACTAGCTTCATGCCAGACCCCGACCTATTAATACGGACTGGCGGAGAACTACGGTTAAGCAATTATTTATTATGGCAATGTGCTTATTCCGAGTTATATTTTTGTGATACGTTCTGGCCTGATTTCAAAGAAGAAGCTTTCTATAAGGCAATCGAAGATTATCAAGGCCGTGAACGCCGTTTTGGTAAAACCAGTGAGCAAGTCAATTAATCAAAAGCATAGTAACTAAAATCATAATATAGATGCACTATCGTTATTCTTTTATATTCGTAGCATTCATCTGCCTGTTTTGCTTTGCCGCTACGGCAACCGCACAGGATGTAGAGGCGACTACTGACGACGAAACACCTAAACCGGTCATTTTATACTCGGGTACACCTAAGAAATATGAAATTGGTGGCATTAGTGTAGAGGGAGTCACGAATTACGAAGATTACGTCCTGATCGGGCTATCGGGCCTTTCGGTTGGACAGACCATTACCGTACCTGGTGACGAAATCACCCAGGCGATCAAACGCTACTGGCGCCACGGGTTATTCTCGAACGTACAAATCACCGCCGAGAAGATTGAAGACAATAAGATATATCTCAAGATTAAGTTGGCGCAACGCCCACGTATTTCAGACATCCGCTATAACGGGGTGAAGAAATCGGAACGCCAGGATCTGGAAGCCCGCCTCGGACTGGTAAAAGGCAGCCAGATTACGCCGAACCTTATAGACCGTGCAAAAACGCTTATCAAACGCTATTTCGACGATAAAGGGTTTAAGAACGCCGAAGTAACGATTGCACAGAAAGACGATCCAAGCAATGAGAACCAGGTTCTTGTAGATGTTAATATCGATAAGCATGAGAAAGTAAAAGTAAACCAGATTACAATCGTTGGTAATGAAGCTCTTAAGACTTCCAAGTTGAAGAGGGTGATGAAGAAAACCAACGAAAAAGGTAAACTGGTGAACTTCTTCCGTACCAAGAAATTCGTAAACGAAAACTACGAAGCGGATAAACAACGAATTATTGATAAATATAATGAGTTGGGATATCGGGATGCACGTATTATAGTAGATAGTGTTACCAACTATGACAATAGAACAGTAGATGTATTCCTGGAACTGGAAGAAGGCGATAAATACTATCTCCGCAACATCACCTGGGTAGGTAATACATTGTACCCATCGGATCAACTGAACTACCTGCTTCGTATGAAGAAAGGCGATGTGTACAACCAGAAATTATTGGATGAACGTATAAGCACAGACGATGATGCGATTGGTAACCTATATTATAATAACGGATACCTGTTCTACAACCTTGATCCGGTAGAAGTGAATATTGTAGGCGACTCCATCGACCTTGAAATGAGAATCTACGAAGGTAATCAGGCTACAATCAGCAAAATCACGATAAATGGTAATGACCGTTTGTACGAAAACGTTGTGCGTCGTGAACTTCGTACCCGTCCGGGAGCACTCTTCAGCAAGGAAGACCTGATGCGTTCTATGCGTGAAATACAGCAGATGGGACACTTCGACCCGGAAAACATACAACCCGACATCCAACCTGACCAGGTTAACGGTACGGTAAACATTGGCTATGACCTTGTTTCCAAAGCAAACGACCAGGTAGAATTCTCTGCGGGTTGGGGACAGACAGGTATTATCGGTAAGTTAAGTTTGAAGTTCACCAACTTCTCTATAGGCAACCTGGTGAAGAAAACCGACAACTACCGTGGTATCTTGCCACAGGGAGACGGACAAACATTAACCATCAGCGGACAAACGAATGCCGACTACTATCAATCTTATAGTATCTCATTCTTCGACCCCTGGTTTGGTGGAAAACGTCCGAACTCATTCTCTGTATCGGCATTCTTCTCATTGCAATCTGATATCAGTAGCCGTTATTATAACGATGCTTATATGAATAACGCATACAACAGCTACTATGGCGGATACGGTGGATATGGTTCATATAACTATGGTTATAATAACTATGAGAACTATTACGACCCGGATAAATCAATCAAGATGTTCGGACTTGCATTGGGCTGGGGTAAACGTCTGAAATGGCCGGATGACTACTTTACTTTATCTGCCGAGCTTTCTTACCAGAAGTACATTCTGAGTGAATGGATTTATTTCCCTGTAACAGATGGTAACTGTAACAATATCAGTCTGGCTTTTACGTTGAGCAGAAGTTCTATTGACTACCCGATCTTCCCACGTAGCGGTTCTGAGTTCTCATTCTCTGTACAGGCAACGCCTCCTTATTCTTTGTTTGATGGAGTAGACTATGGCAAATATGACCTTTCGAAACAGGAAGACGTTAACAAGATGCACAAATGGGTTGAATACCACAAATGGAAATTCAAATCCAAAACATATACTGCATTGAGTGCTGCCAAGAAGCCACTGGTTATCATGACACGCGTAGAATACGGTTTGCTGGGACACTATAATAAGAATAAGAAATCTCCTTTCGAAACCTTCGACGTAGGGGGTGACGGTATGACAGGGTATTCCAGCTATGCAACTGAAAGTGTTGCGCTACGCGGTTACGAAAACAGTGCTTTGACACCTAACCGTAGTTCAATGGGTTACGCTTATTCCCGCCTCGGACTTGAACTGAGATACCCACTTATGCTGGAACCTACAACAAGTATCTATATGTCTGGTTTCCTTGAAGCGGGTAACGCATGGAGCGATGTAAGTAAATTCAATCCGTTCGACCTGAAACGTTCGGCTGGTGTCGGCGTTCGTATCTTCCTGCCAATGATCGGTATGATGGGTATCGACTGGGCTTATGGTTTCGACAAGATCAACGGCAGCAAGCAATATAGCGGCTCGCAGTTACACTTTATCTTAGGTCAGGAATTCTAATTTGTATCACTAAAACTAAACATGATGAGAAAATCTATTCTGTTCCTCCTTCTTATGTTTGCCGTAAGTGTTACAGCAAACGCACAGAAGTATGCATTGATTGACATGGAATATATCTTGGAAAAGATACCTGCTTACGGACTTGCTAATGAGCAACTGAATGAACTGTCACAGAAGTGGCAGAACGAAATCGAAACAGTGTCTCAGGAAGCGCAAAATACCTATAAAGATTATCAGTCCAAATATGCTTCTTTATCCGACGAGCAAAGAACCAAAAAGGAAGAAGAGGTTATTTCGAAAGAAAAGGGTGTGAGCGAACTCAGACGCAAATACTTTGGACCTGAAGGTGAATTGACCAAACGCCAGCAAGCGCTGATGCAACCCATTCAGGATGATATCTACGAAGCGGTTAAAGAGATAGCCGAACAGAAAGGCTACTCGGTTGTGGTTGACAGAGCTACGGCCACAAGTATTATCTTTGCCTCGCCACGTATTGATATAAGCAATGAAGTCCTATCAAAATTAGGATATTCAAATTAATTTCATACATTTGTACGCTGTTATTAAGAACATTATCATTAAAAAAGTAAATTATAAGACTATGCTAAAGAAAATTGCGCTCGTAATCATGCTTATTATCCCAATGGGTGTGTTTGCACAAACTGTTAAGTTCGGTCATGTTTATTCTCAGGAAATTATCGTTCTGATGCCTGAATATACTAAAGCTGTTTCTGATATCCAGGCTTTGGAAAACAAATACAAAGATGAGATGCAGAGAACCAATGAAGAACTGACAAAGAAATACCAGGAATTCCAACAAGCTGTACAGGAAGGTAGCCTGCCTGCAAATATCCAGGAGAGAAGACAAAAAGAAATTCAAGACATGGCAGAAAGAAGCGAGCAGTTCCAACAAGATGCTTATCAGGAACTACAAAGAACTTCTCAAGAGCTGATGGCTCCTATCTCTAAGAAGGTAGAAGATGCTATCAAAGCTGTTGGTCAGGAAGAAAGTATGGTATATGTATTTGACTTGTCAAGAACATATATTCCTTTCGTTAATGACAAGCTTAGCGTTGACATCACAACGAAAGTGAAAACCAGAGTTGGTATTAAATAATTAGAGGCTAATTATATATTACGCGGAGAACGCGGATGGAGCGAATCAGCGTCCATCCGCGTTTTTCTTTAAAGCTATGAAAGAAGAATTATCCAAACTTCCGGGTGCTATCGGAGTATTTGATTCCGGCTATGGTGGACTTACTATTTTAAGTAAGATCCGGCAGGCATTGCCCGAGTATGACTATATTTATCTGGGGGATAATGCACGCACGCCTTATGGAACGCGCTCATTCGAGATCGTATATGAGTTTACGCTACAGGCGGTAAACAAGCTATTCGAGATGGGGTGCCATCTGGTTATACTGGCCTGCAATACCGCATCGGCCAAGGCGTTAAGAAGCATTCAGATTAATGATTTGCCGGGCATTGATCCGGAACGCCGGGTATTGGGGGTTATCCGCCCAACGGTAGAATGCATCGGCAATATTACCAACAGCCGCCATGTAGGGGTACTGGCCACATCGGGAACAATTAAATCGGAATCGTATCCTTTGGAGATTCATAAGTTATTCCCGGATATAGAAGTGCATGGACAGGCATGTCCTATGTGGGTTCCTCTGGTAGAGAACAACGAAGCACATGGTTTGGGAGCGGATTTCTTCGTGCAGAAGGATATAGATAGCCTGATGTACAAAGACCGTAAGATAGATACAATCATTCTGGGGTGTACGCACTATCCTTTGCTGGCAAATAAAATCAAGCGATTCGTTCCGGATGGTGTGACCGTTGTTTCGCAGGGTGAATATGTTGCAGCCAGCCTGAAAGATTATCTGCACCGGCATCCCGAAATGGATGGGAAGTGCACCAAAGGTGGTTCATGCCGGTTCTATACCACCGAGTCAGAAGATAAATTCCGCGAATCTGCATCTATCTTCCTGAACGAAAGAATAACGGCACAACGTATTACCATTGAATAAGTGGCGAGCCGCCACTGGCAGGATTCCATGCGGGTGGCAAACCATCAGCGAGATGATAACCTTTGTTTTATTAATTATTTTTCTCCCGATGCAACAATATGTATCGGGATTTTGTTATATTTGTATATAACGCAACCGATTAATACATACGCTTATGAAAGGAAAAGACGATACCCTATTAGTTGAAGTATTTACCGGTTCTCCATGGGAAGCCGAAATTACAAAAGGTTTGTTGGAAAGTAGTGGAATTGAAGCTATAGTAAAGGATGGCATTATGGGTACGCTTGCACCATATATCAGTCCGGAAGTAGCTATTCTGGTAAATGAAGACGATTATGAGTCTGCTACGGAAATCATTAAGAGCCAGGAGAGAAACAGAGAATTAGAAAAAGAAAAAGAGGGAGAAGTTGATCTGGAATTAGAATAAGAGACTAGAGAAATAACCCTATACCCGCCCGGAACAAGTTCGACTTGTTTCGGGTTCATTGTTTTGCGGCAAGGTGCCGCTATTCGACAAAAAACACTATATTTGCGCTTTCAAATTGTTAGAGAAATGGATCAACAGTTTACACGAATCGCAGTTAAGATAGGAAGCAATGTCCTTACCCGCCGGGATGGGACACTGGATGTTACGCGTATGTCGGCCATTACCGATCAGGTGGCAGAGCTGTACAAGAACGGCGTGGAGGTTATTCTTATATCTTCGGGGGCGGTGGCTTCCGGACGCAGTGAGATTAAGACACCCAAGAAGCTGGATAGTGTAGATCAACGCCAACTGTTCTCCGCAGTAGGGCAAGCCAAGCTGATCAACCGTTATTATGAGTTGTTCCGCGAGCATGAAATTCCCGTCGGACAGGTGCTTACAACAAAAGAGAACTTTGGTACCCGCAGGCATTACCTCAACCAAAGGAACTGCATGACTGTGATGCTCGACAATGGCGTCATTCCTATTGTCAATGAGAATGATACGATTTCGGTTACGGAATTGATGTTTACCGACAATGATGAGCTTTCCGGACTGATCGCCGCTATGATGGACGTACAGGCGTTGATTATCCTCAGCAACATTGATGGTATCTATGATGGCCCGCCATCCGAGCCCGGCACATCTGTTATACGCGAGATTGAGCAAGGCAAAGACTTGTCGAGTTATATACAAACGTCCCGTTCCAGCTTTGGCCGCGGGGGAATGATTACGAAAACAAACATTGCCCGCAAGGTGGCCGATGAGGGAATTACGGTTATCATTGCCAATGGTAAGAAAGATAATATCCTGGTGGATCTTCTGCAACGTCCGGACGAAACGATTTGCACGCGCTTTATCCCGGCCAAAGAAGCCGCTTCGAGCGTAAAGAAGTGGATTGCACACAGCGAAGGGTTTGCCAAAGGAGAGGTACACATCAACAGTTGCGCTACGGAGGTGATGAACTCGGATAAAGCCGTCAGTATTCTGCCCGTTGGGGTGACACGGATTGAAGGCGAGTTTGAGAAAGACGATATCGTCCGCATTATGGATGATAAAGGAAAGCAGATTGGCGTAGGACGGACAAGTTACAGTTCGGAACAAGCTCGCACGCTGATAGGCAAACATGGCAAGAAGGCCATTGTGCATTATGATTATCTTTGTTTAGAGTAATATCCGCATGAAACAGATAAACGAAATACTAGTCGCTGCCCGCGAGGCAAGCCGCAAGTTGGTACTCCTTACCGACAAGCAGATCAATGAAATACTGGTTGCCGTAGCCGATGCTACAGTGGGCCACAGTGCTTATATCCTGGAAGAGAACGCTAAGGATCTTGCCCGCATGGACAAGAACGCCCCCAAGTACGACCGGTTGATGCTTACCGAAGAGCGTCTGAAGGGAATAGCCGATGATATGAAGAACGTAGCTACCCTACCCTCTCCACTCGGACGCGTGCTGCGGGAAACGGTACGGCCTAATGGCATGCGGCTTAAGAAGATCAGTGTGGCTTTCGGAGTGATCGGCATTATCTACGAGGCGCGCCCTAACGTTAGCTTTGATGTGTTTTCGCTCTGCTTCAAAAGCGGAAGTGCTTGTGTATTGAAAGGAAGTACAGATGCTTATGAATCGAACAAAGCGATTGTCGGTGTGATACATGCGGTGTTGGAACAGTTTGGTGTAAATCCTGCTGTTGTAACTTTGCTTCCGCCCGACCGCGAAGCTACGAGCCAGCTATTGCATGCGGTTGGGCATGTAGACCTGATTATTCCACGTGGCAGCAGCAATCTGATCAACTTCGTGCGCGAGAATGCCACGATTCCGGTTATTGAGACGGGGGCGGGCATCTGCCATACGTATTTCGACGAATATGGTGACGCCGGCAAAGGTGCACCGATCATTAATAATGCGAAAACGCGCAGGGTCAGCGTATGCAACAGTCTGGATTGTTTGATTATTCACAGGAAACGGCTGGCTGACCTGCCTGCTTTGTGCCGCGAGTTATCTGAAAGCAATGTGTTGATTTATGCCGATACGGAAGCGTATGAGGCGCTGAATGGACATTATCCGGCAGAATGGCTACAGCCTGCCACGCCCGAGAGTTTCGGCACGGAGTTTCTGTCCTACACCATGTCTGTAAAGACGGTCGGGGACTTGGCAGAAGCCATCGGTCACATCACCGAGCATGGGTCAAAGCACAGCGAATGTATCGTCACCGAAAGCAAGGAGCATGCGCACCTGTTCGAGCAGTTGATAGATGCTGCTTGTGTTTATACGAACGTATCGACTGCATTCACGGATGGAGCACAGTTTGGGTTGGGTGCCGAAATCGGTATCAGCACCCAGAAGTTACATGCGCGCGGCCCTATGGGGTTGGAAGAAATCACCTCGTATAAATGGATTATCGAGGGAGAGGGGCAGATACGCAGCTAAGTATCGTTTAGTGTATCAGGAAGAACACCCAGTACCATTCTTTCGGATCGCCTTCGCCTACGCTTGGGGCGTACAAATAGGCGTAAGTCGGGGTTGTTTCTTCTACCCAGCTTACTGCCTGTAGGTTGGCTATGGCTTTCCAGATTGGAGCATAGTCTTTGTACTCGGCCAGGGCATCACCATGATAGAGGGGATACACGGAAGGCATTACAGCAGGTTTGTCTACTTTGGCAAAGTCACTGGCGGGAGAGATATTCTCGGGGAAAGTCCGCTTGCCTGTTCCCATCCACACGATGGTTCCGGCAAACAAGTCGGTTCCACTCAGCTCGTCGTACCATCTTACGCTACCGAAATCACCTGGCGACTTGTAGTCGTAGGCCATCTTTAAAGATTTGCTTCCGGCAGGGAACGGCACGGTGTAGCCGCCGAGGAATTCATTCGTGGTATAGTCTACGGTAAATGCATAGACCATAGAACCTATTGGGCACTCTTCGGGTAGTGAACCTTTTATAGGCTAGCTTCTTCATATTCATTATTTTAATGCATGTCTTGCAAATATAACACTTTATGTCTAACTTGCCGTCCATTTTAATTTAAATAAGCATGAAACAGTTTACAAACGTACATGATATTGGCGATCTGAGGAAAGCCGTAGAAGAATCTTTCGAGATCAAGAACGACCGTTTTAAATACGTAGAATTGGGGCGGAACAAAACCCTGATGATGATTTTCTTTAATTCCAGCCTCCGCACCCGTCTGAGCACGCAGAAGGCGGCAACGAACCTGGGTATGAATGTGATTGTGCTCGACATCAACCAGGGTGCCTGGAAGCTGGAAACGGAGAGAGGAGTGATCATGGATGGCGACAAGCCCGAGCACATCCGCGAAGCCATTCCGGTTATGGGATGTTATTGCGATATCATCGGTGTGCGTGCTTTCGCGCGGTTTGAAGACCGTGACTTTGATTACCAGGAAACGATTATCAATCAGTTCATCGAGCTTTCCGGACGTCCGGTGTTCTCGATGGAAGCCGCTACGCGCCACCCGTTGCAGAGCTTTGCCGACCTGATTACGATCGAAGAATATAAGAAAACAGCCCGCCCGAAGGTGGTAATGACCTGGGCGCCGCATCCACGTCCGCTACCACAGGCGGTACCGAACTCTTTTGCCGAGTGGATGAACGAAACGGATTACGACTTTGTCATTACTCATCCCGAAGGTTATGAACTTGATCCGGCCTTCGTGGGAAAGGCTAAGGTGGAGTACGATCAGATGAAGGCTTTCGAAGGGGCAGATTTCATTTATGCCAAGAACTGGGCGGCCTACTCGGGCGAGAATTACGGAAAGATCCTCAGTAAAGACCGCGATTGGACGGTAAGCGACCGGCAGATGGCTGTTACCAACAATGCGTATTTCATGCACTGCCTGCCTGTGCGCCGCAATATGATTGTTACGGACGAGGTGATTGAAGGTCCGCAGTCTATCGTTATTCCCGAGGCGGCCAACCGCGAAATATCGGCAACGGTGGTGCTGAAAAGAATGCTGGAAGGGCTGAAATAGTCCACGGAAAGTTGATTGCAACCGCCGCTGGTTTTAAAAAGAACCTTGAATAATAAAAAATGCCGGTTTCTTATGCTTGCTGACACCCGGGTGTGAATGGCCTTGACACCCGGGTGTCAGCAGGGTTCACACCCGGGTGTCAGCAAGCATAAGAAACTGGCATTTTAGCGTTTATCCGTCACATAAATAAATTCCCGCCTATCTCACAAAGAAAAGCGTGCGCTATTTCCGCATCATTTGCATGCTTCCAAATGGTTCTTCAACGGATTGGCATACATCGCCAGCAGCTTATTATAGAGGTAAGGTACGTCTTTATTGGCTATTTCAATCTTATCCAACTGCCCTTTCAGGTAAAGCTCAAAACGCTCTTTTTCCTCTTTGCTATAGTGAGATTCAAAGGCGGTGGCGCCTTCCAACAGATCGTGCGCGATATAGTTGCCCGGATACATGCGGTAGTTGCGATGGATATTCGTGTCGATCAACGAAGCGATTTGCCGGTACAATTCCGTTTTAGGCAGCGAGCGGTCCAGCCGCGCCAGTTCGTCATTCAAACAAGGAGCCACCTGGAAGTGAACGCGGCCTTTATAGCCCATCAGTCCCGTTTCCATGTTGCGGAGGTCGTCCTGCACGGTTTTCTTATACCCCTCGATGTCGCGTTTCAACTGAAACTCCTGCGCTTTCAGGAAGTCGCAAGGATCATATTCGTATGAAAGGGCAAGAGGCACGATATTGACCTCCATCAACTTGTCGACCACATCGCCTTCGCCGCCCATAGCCAGCATTTTCAGTACACTCTCTTGCGTACGGTCGTTGGAATCTTTGGCACGACCCTCGCGCTGTGCAATCCAAATGGACTGATTCTTGTGCGCAATCGTATAATGCATGTAGCGCGACATGCGGGCCGACGACTCCATCATCTGACGCATCGTTAACGCCCGCTGAACGATGAAGCTCTTGTTTACCCGCACCAGTTTCTTGATCCAGGGGTAGATGAGCAGGTTATCGCCGATGGCGATTTCCACCGTATCCATTCCCTCGTCCAGGAGCAGGATAGACAGGAATCCGGAATCCAGTATAATATCCCGGTGGTTAGAGATATAGGTATACGCCTTCGTCTTATCCTTCAGGGCGGAGTGATCCAACGTTAACCCATCGGAATGCGCTTTAGCCAGCTTCCACATCAGCGTATAGCTGAAAGCTACCTGAAAGTCTCTCTTTGTTTTGCTGCCACGCATTTTCTTTTCCAGCAATTCGAAAGGGATTTCCGGGAAAACGCTTGCAGCTACTTGCCTGAAAGCAGGGTCCGAAAGCAGCTCGTCAAAGATCTGGGGTAGCTCTTCGTCATGGTAAGGGCGGATTTCATCAAATTCAGCTGTGTTCATAAGTTATGGGTTTTGAGTTGTTAGAAGTAAGAAGTAAGAAGCTAGTAGTAACTTACTTCTAGCTACTGAATTCTAGCTTCTGAATTTATCTTCTATTATATCTGTCATTACATCTTTAATATCCATTCCGGCGGCCCGTACCTGCTGGGGGATAAAGCTGGCGGCCGTCATTCCGGGAGTCGTATTGACTTCCAGGAGGTTGATCTTGTTTCCTTCGGTTATAATATAATCGGCGCGGATAATACCGTAACACCCCAGAATATCGTAAATGGCCGAGGTGAGCAACTGGATACGCTCTGCCACATCGTCCGGAATACGGGCGGGCGTGATCTCGTCCGATTCGCCGTTGTATTTGGCACTGTAATCAAAGAACTCATTCTTAGTCACCACCTCTGTTATAGGAAACACAACTTCTTTCTTTTTTGTTTTATAACAGCCGCAAGTTACTTCCGTACCTTGCATAAACGCCTCGATCATCACCTCGTCGGCTTCTTCGAACGCCTTCTCGATGGCCGGCTGTATATCTTCCGCGGTCTTTACTTTCGATACTCCGAAGCTAGACCCGCCCAGGTTGGGTTTAATGAAACAGGGTAGGCCGACTTTACCGATCACCTCCTCGTCCAGTATCTCAAAACCACGGCGAAGCATCAGCGACTCGGATACGCGAATGCCAAAACCTTTCAGGTATTGATTGCAGGCGAACTTATTGAAGGTCAGCGCAGCAGGCAACACGCCACAGCAGGAGTAAGGCACGTGTATCATATCGAAATAGCCTTGCAGCAACCCGTTCTCGCCCGGGGTACCGTGAATGGTGATATAAGCAAAGTCGAACTTCACCTTCGCGCCATCGTGCGTGAAACTAAAATCGTTACGGTCTACCGGCGCCATACCATCGGGCAGGCGGACTTCCCAGCGGAGGCCCTGCATCTCTACAATATATAACTCATATTTCTCCTTATCAATAAAGGAGTAAATGCCCTCTGCACTACGCAGGGAAACGGGCAGTTCGGAAGAATCCCCTCCCGCAACGATAGCTATAATACGTTTCATTCTAATTCTCGATTACTAATGTAGCCTCTCCACTTGTCGATAAGCAAGGTCATGTCTTCGGGCAGCGGCGATGTAAAGTCCACCTCCTCGCCGGTCACCGGATGCTTAAATCCCAGCGTCATGGCATGCAATGCCTGTCGCGGGCAAATGTCGAAACAGTTATTTACAAATTGCTTATATTTACTGAAATGGGTTCCTTTCAGGATTTCATGCCCGCCATAGCGCTCGTCATTGAACAATACATGGCCAATGTATTTCATGTGCACACGAATCTGGTGCGTGCGCCCCGTCTCCAGAATACACTCTACCAGCGTTACATAACCAATACGTTCAATTACATTATAGTGGGTTACGGCATGTTTCCCGATCTCCGGGTCGGAGAATACGGCCATCTGCATACGGTCGCGCGGGTTACGGGCAATGTTGCCCACGATTGTTCCCGAATCTTCTTCAACAATTCCCCATACCAGCGCCCGATATCTGCGGCGGGTGGTTTTATTGAAGAACTGTAAGCCGAGACTCGTCTTGGCATCGGGCGTCTTGGCCACCACCAATAGTCCGGAAGTATCCTTATCGATACGATGCACCAGCCCCACCTGCGGGTCATTAGCATCATAATCGAGGTTATCCTTAAGGTGCCAGGCAATGGCATTGACGAGCGTCCCGGTATAGTTACCATGCCCCGGATGCACAACCAGCCCCGCCGGCTTGTTGATCACCATCAGCGCCTCGTCTTCGTAGACTATATCCAGCGGAATATCTTCGGGAATGATTTCGTTTTCATAACGCGGACGGTCCATCATGAGTGTAATCACATCCAACGGCTTCACCTTGTAGTTACTCTTAACCGCCTTGCCATTGGCCATCACACAACCTGCTTCGGCCGCTTTCTGAATCCGGTTGCGCGAAGCGTTGACGATACGTTCGAATAAATACTTATCTATCCGCGTCATGGCCTGGCCTTTATCTACCACCACCCGAAAGTGCTCGTATAGCTCGCCGGTACCGCCTACGGATTCGATATCGTCAAGATCATTATCTATATCGTCCGAATATTCTTCAACCATGTGCTGTTTCTTTGTCTGCTAGTCTACTAAAACCAGGATTCATCGGCTGCTCCACCATCGTCTATTACGGGTGCCTCCACTGTGCTGTCGCTTTCAAAAGATTCGCCGGCACCATCGCCCACAACCAGGGTCAGGGTTGAGCCTACGGGTACTCTTTCACCCGCCGCCAGAACACGCCCTTTATACTTAATGTTGTACACCCAGTCCCTCTCGCCCCGGGTCGGTTCATGCTTGGTCAGTTTAAAACCGGCCGCCAGCAGGCGAGCCTCAGCCTGACGCAAAGAACTATTATCGGCCACATCGGGAATGATTTGCGTGGGAACGTTCAACGTGTTAATGGTAAGATAGATCACCCTTCCTTCTTTCACCTTTTGTCCGCTCGAAGGCACATGTTCAAGTATGCTCCCTGCGGGTTTTTCTTTCACATACATCGAGTCTGTTACGATGCATTGCAATCCTTCAGCACCGAAAAGGTCTTGTGCTTCATGTACGGTTTTCCCCTTGGCATCAGGTACGATAATTGCCTGACCATGACGGGTATATGAATCGAGCGCCTTCAGGACAACAAACACCAACACGCCGGCCACGATGATCATAGCCAGAAGGTTTATCCAAAAGAAGCGGTTCTTTTTAAAAGAGAAGAATTCTTTTATTGTCATAACTATAGTAGCTTATGTGCTTCAAAGATAGTATAAAAAACAAAAGAAGTAAAGGTAATCTTAATAAAACCTTCACTTCCTTGTATTTCTCAGCGATAAGCCTATCATATCAGGCCTATTCGGAAAATCATTTCTTGGTTCCGCAGTATTCGTCAGAAACAGTTAGTTTCTTTCTACCTTTAGCACGACGCGCAGCCAATGTTCTGCGACCGTTAGCAGAAGCCATTCTTTCACGGAAACCGTGTTTGTTCTTTCTCTTTCTGTTAGAGGGTTGAAATGTTCTTTTCATTACTATATATTGTTTACGTTATTATTCTCACGAATTGGGTTGCAAAAATAGGTACTTTTTTCAAATAAACCAAGAGTTAAGTCTTTTTTAGTCAAAACATAGTGTGATTTTTACCGATTTACATTAATTTTGCAACCAATAAACTCAAAAACTTATAAACTCAAATCTATGGCTACTACCTCAGACATCAGAAACGGTATGTGTATCGACCTCGACGGTCACTATTATTTCATTACGGAATTCCTGCATGTAAAACCCGGAAAAGGCGCTGCCTTCGTTCGCACTAAAATGAAAAGTGTAACTACAGGACGTACACTTGAAAAAACATTCAACGCAGGCGTGAAGATTGAAGAAGTTCGCATCGAACGTCGTCCTTACCAATTCCTGTATCTGGATGATATGGGCTACAACTTCATGAATCAGGAAACCTTCGAGCAAATTCCTATCGCTAAAGAACTGATCACAGGTGTTGACTTCCTGAAAGAAGGTGATATCGTAGATGTAGTATCACATGCTGAATCAGAAACTGTACTTTACGCCGAAGTTCCCGTAAAAGTGACCCTTAAAGTAACTTACACCGAGCCAGGACTTAAAGGTGATACAGCAACCAACGCAACGAAACCTGCAACGCTCGAAACCGGTGCTACCGTACGCGTTCCATTGTTCATCAACGAAGGCGAACTGATCGAAATTGATACAAGAGACGGCTCTTACCAGGGAAGAGTAAAAGGTTAATTCAGTTGAAAGTTGAAAGTTGAAAGTTGAAAGTTACTATGCAGGTTCTTATTTTTAATTCATCCGCATGGTAACTGTCAACTGTCAACTGTTAACTGTCAACTGAAAATTTCATTCCATGAAATTTTCCATCATCATCCCCGTCTACAATCGTCCCGATGAAGTGGATGAATTGTTGCATAGCCTCACATTACAGCGGTATACCCATTTTGAGGTGATTGTAGTGGAAGACGGTTCCAGCGTTCCATGCAAGGATGTGGTGGACAAATACGCTTCAACTTTAGATATTAAGTACTTTACCAAGCCCAATTCCGGCCCCGGACAGTCGCGCAACTACGGAGCCGAAAGAAGCCAGGGCGAATACCTCATTATACTTGATTCGGATTGTATTCTTCCGGAGGGTTATTTTGAAGCAATAGAGAAAGAGTTGCAAAGGAGTGAGGCCGATGCATTTGGTGGCCCGGATAAGGCGCACGAATCTTTCACCCGTATACAGAAAGCAATCAATTACTCAATGACTTCCTTCTTCACCACCGGCGGTATCCGTGGCGGGAAGAAGAAAATGGATAAATTCTACCCGCGGAGTTTCAACATGGGAATACGCAGAGAGGTTTACGAAGCGTTGGGTGGATTCTCCAATATGCGGTTTGGCGAGGATATTGATTTCAGCATTCGCATATTCAAAGGCGGATACACATGCCGGCTGTTCCCAGATGCATGGGTATACCATAAACGCCGCACCGACCTGAGGAAGTTCTTCAAACAGGTGCACAACTCGGGAATAGCCCGGATTAATCTATACAAGAAGTATCCCGAATCACTTAAACTGGTGCATTTGCTTCCCGCTGCATTTACCATAGGCGTTGCCTTTTTCCTTATCGGCGCTATATTTTGCCTATATAGCTTTCTTCCTATTGCATGCTATGCTTTATTAGTGACCATAGATGCTTCTATACAGAACAAGAGCCTCATTATCGGGATGTATGCCGTGGCCGCTTCTTTCGTTCAACTCATCGGATATGGCACCGGATTCTTGCGTGCCTGGTGGCAGAGGTGCGTGTTGGGCAAAGATGAGTTTTCCGCATTCAACAAGAACTTCTACAAGTAAAAAGAACAGAGGTATGATTGCATCCCGCAGCCATACCCCTTTTTGAAATTAACCTTGCTTTATAATCCTTATTTGTTTGGATGGGAATACCAATCTAAGTATCTCTCAAAACCACTTTCTACCCATTTCGTATAATCCGGATAAGTTACGTCTATACTCTTCGTCTCTGTTGGGATTACAAATCCTCCGATACCGGAAAGATGGATCGCAAACGGATAGTTTATGTTTTCGCCGCTTACATAATAAAGACCTTTACTTGGGTTTGACCGATCATCTTCCGTTCCGAAGAGCAAGATATTTGCCCTACTTGTCGGTTTATAGAACGGCAGATGCACCTCTACCCCCGCCGCCGGAGAGATAAATGGGTTATAAGGAGCCGGATTCTGATTATACACCTCCTGGGATATACGGTTATTCCGCAGTTTAACAGTTATGTTATAGACTTTAGGCGTAACCGGGTCCTGGTATGGCTTTATTGCGGCAGTCACATCTTTACACAGATCAATAATAACGCCATCGCCATCGTCTGTATAGGATGACTCTACATCATCTACTTCAATGCTTTCAATATCGGACATCGCAAAAGGAATTTTATAAGAGAAACTGTTCTTATAGTCGGCACCTGTATGAATCAGGCCAAAGCAATCCTGAATCTCTGTTGCATATGCCACAGCTTCATTAGCCGTTTTAACCAACTTTACCGATGAGGTATATTTCACGACTACGTCATTCAAATCATAATCTCCTTTTCTAGGCCAATAATCTTCAAATGCTACCACTCCCAAGCTATTGTCATAAGTGATAATATCATCTACCGGATCAATAACAGGAGGAGGATTAATGGCATCATGAGGGTCTGTTGCCACATGGAAGATTATATCATTGCAATCACGGTCGCCCTTTCCATTATCATTATATTCATCTTCAAAGCCGAAACAAATAAAAGGATTCTGCTGAGTACCTGCGTTAAAAGCCATTGTGTGGTTACGGAGAGTTTTATCGTTTTCCACATTCCAACCTATTACAGAGTAAAATATACCATAAGGGTATTGCACCAGCGTTTGGTTGGCCGAGTTATAACTCTGTGAGCGCAACATCCAACCAATAGTCGTTCCTTTCGGGAACTCTTCTTCGAGCATTCCGGTTTCAGCATTATAATACTTCAACTGCACATAATCGCCAATCTGCAAGCCACCATCGCGAAGAACCAGAGAAGGAATAGCAACGACCTCGGTCACATCCATCCGGTCCATGGCTTGCAAATCCTCCTTCTTTCCTTTATAACAGAAATAACTAAGGGTATTATCCCACCATGCACCATTCCCGATAATCCCTACCCAGACTTTCGCATCTTGCTGAAGATACATGGAAGCATCAGTGTAATACTCCTCACCGGCACGTACTTTTTCGGGAAACGTATTCGCAATACGAGTCAACGTTGACTGAGGAATTGCATTGGCATATGCAATATAATTGGGCCGGTGTTTGGCATCTACATCCAAGCGGTTGCCGTATTGACCCAGGAAGAGACTTGCGTCTCTGTTCCAGAAATCACCTGCAGCACGCGAGGTCGTTCTTTGAGCTGTTGCTTCGACCCTCTCGAAAGAAGCAACTCCATCCACAATCTTAGCATATAGCAGATTGGGAACCAACGGACTCGCCGAATATGCATACAGTTCCTCCACGTACGAAGGAAGCATCTTGGTTAAACGATTCGCACCGCCTACAAATATACCACTCCCAATGGGTTCCGCACCAGACTGAAGGACAGGCTGACCATTTTCAGGGAACGTATACGGATTCTCTGCATACAGGTCGAACGCTGCTCCGCATCCATCGGGCACCTGATAGGAAAAGTCTAATGTCACGGTCCGGGTAGTCGAGAATTCAGCCAGCGAGGGGTTAGAATTTACAGTTTCCCCGGGCACTTTAGGTTCATAATAGTCTTTGTCCTGACAGCCGGTTAGAAAAAAAATTGTAGCTAGCAGACAGCTAATTGCAAAAAAGTTACCACTTCTCTTTCTCATAGCATCAATATTAAAGTTATACAATATAGTCTCCTTTTATCGACAAATCTATGCACAATCTTTTGTACAGCCGATCAACATATACAACTTTTGATAGTAAATTCTATGCAATCGTTTGCAATTTCATTCATTATGAGCTCATTTCTATGCAATTACAAACAAGGCGTAAATCCTCATTAGAAAAATATTTATCAACGCCACATCGAGTTACACCAAACAATTTCATTACCTTTGCCGCTCTAAAAACACAAACCCAAATGTATACGACGAACAAAAAGCCCAGCATCAACCAATGGGCAGAAGAAGACCGCCCACGCGAGAAAATGATAGCGAAGGGCATAGATGTACTCAGCGATGCAGAACTGCTGGGCATTCTTATTGGCTCCGGCAATACAGAAGAAAGCGCCGTAGAACTTATGCGCAGAGTCCTTCTGGCTTGTGATAACAACCTGAATGAGTTGGGCAAGTGGACTTACCGCAACTTTTCCGATTTTAAGGGCATTGGCCCGGCAAAGGCTACAACAGTCATGGCTGCACTGGAACTCGGAAAAAGAAGAAAGATGCAGGAAATCAAGGAGCGTACCCAGATCACATGCTCGACAGATATCTACCGGATATTCCACCCTCTTTTGTGCGATCTTTCACAAGAGGAGTTCTGGATTCTTCTTCTCAACCAAAGCAGTAAGGTCATTGATAAAGTACGGATAAGTACCGGAGGAATAGACGGAACATATGCCGACGTACGCCTGATTCTACGCGAGGCTATACTGCAACGAGCCACAGGAATTGTGCTGATCCATAATCACCCATCGGGCAACCCTACACCAAGTGTAAGCGACAAAAGACTTACAACTGCCGTTTCCCAGGGAGCACAAACGATGAACATTCGCCTTTCCGATCATGTTATTATTTGTGATGGAGAGTATTATAGTTTCGCAGATAAAGGAGAACTCTTGTAAATTGAGAATTGAGAATTACCATGCGGATGACAAATATAAAACCAGATCGGCATCGTAATTCTCAATTCTCAATTCTCAATTCTCAATTTAAAAACTATCTTTGCATTAATAAAGCATTTTAAGTATGACTACATTCGAAATTGAAGAAAAGATAGTCGAAGTACTAAAGACAGTATTCGACCCGGAAATCCCGGTTAATGTTTACGACCTGGGGTTAATTTATAAGATTGATGTATCGGAAGACGGAGCAACGGTTGTCGACATGACTCTGACTGCTCCCAACTGTCCGGCAGCCGATTTTATCATGGAAGACGTACGCATGAAAGTGGAATCGGTAGAGGGAGTGACATCTACCACCGTCAATCTTGTGTTTGAGCCGGAATGGGACAAAGACATGATGAGTGAAGAAGCCAAACTGGAACTCGGATTTTTATAGCGGATGAAGAACATTTATTTCCTTTCGGATGCCCACCTGGGGTCAAGGGCCATTAAATCGGGACGTACACAAGAGCGCCGCCTTGTGAACTTTCTGGATAGTATCAAACATAAAGCATCGGCTGTTTATCTGCTGGGCGATATGTTCGACTACTGGCACGAGTACAAGAACGTGGTACCCAAAGGGTATACCCGTTTCCTGGGTAAGTTGTCCGAGCTGACCGATATGGGGGTGGAAGTGCATTTCTTCATTGGCAATCATGACATCTGGTGCAAGGACTATCTCACCAAAGAGTGTGGTGTCATTATGCACTATGAGCCACTGACCACCGAGATACACGGCAAGGAGTTCTACCTGGCTCATGGAGATGGCTTGGGCGACCCGGGCAAGACGTTCAAATTTCTCCGCTCCGCATTTCGTAACCCTGTATTACAAAAGATATTTGCTGCTATTCACCCCGGTTGGACGCTGGAATGGGGTTTAAACTGGGCCAAGCACAGCCGGCTGAAACGCGAAGATGGTAAAGAGCCCGAATATATGGGGGAGAATAAGGAATTCCTTGTTCTTTATTCGAAAGAGTACCTTAAAGCTCACCCCAATATTAATTACTTCATCTACGGACACCGCCACATCATGCTCGACCTGATGTTAAGCAGAACGGCACGCATGATGATTCTAGGCGATTGGATCTCATACTTCTCCTATGCCGTCTTCGACGGAGAAAACCTTTTCCTCGAAGAATACATCGAAGGAGAAACCCAACCTTAGGGGACGAGGCAGCGGCAATGTGCCGCTGCGAGGTTTCCATGCGGGCTGCTATTTATAGCCGCCAGCTTTTGCAATACGTTTTGGGATATCGGTATTATCCATTTTGCCCTTAAACAGTTCGGAGCCTGCGCCGATGGCATATACAGGAACATATCCGGCAGAGTGGCCACCTGTGCTCCATCCCAGTCCGGCAATATCGTTGATTACATCTTTTGCTTTAGCTGCAATCGGCTCGAGCTTGGTATACAGGCTTTCTTCCATAGCCAGGTTGCCGGCTTTTGAGAAAGATTCTTCATAGCTATCACGAAGTAGTTTTTCATGTTCCCACTTCATTGGAAGTTCGGTCCAGAATCCCATCGTTTCACCAAGAAGTGCTTTGATCTCTTCCCAGCTTACTTTATGTTCTTTTTGTTTACGCAATTGTGTGATGCGGGCTGATAAAGTTCCCAGCGATTGCTTTTGGTGTTTCAATGCTTTTAACTGCATACCTTGTTTTCCACCTTTCAGGGTAATACCACCCGTTTCATGGTCGGCAGTAACTACGATAAGGGTTTCTTTCGGATGCTTTTTATAAAATTCATAAGCCACTTTGATTGCAGCATCCATATCAGCTACTTCATGGAAAGCCGTTGCAGCATCGTTAGCATGACATGCCCAGTCGATCATTCCGCCTTCTACCATCAGGAAGAAGCCTTTACTGTTATTCTTAGTAAGGAAAGAGATAGCGCTTTCTGTGATTTGCGATAAGGTTAAATCGTTCTCCTTACGGTCTATTGCATAAGATAAACATCCCGGATTGGCACCTTCTTCCTGAATCAGTATCATCTTTTTGGCAGAAGAAGATTTGGCTTTGAAATCATTATATCCTCTTGCTACTGTATAACCGGCTTCCTCAAAGATTGGGAAAATACCTGGAGCTTCTTGCTTGTCGAATGTTGTATTGGGTTTAAGAAATCCACCACCGGCATAAAAATCAAAGTTTGCTTTAGGCAGGTCGAGTGCTATTTCGTAATACATGCTACGATTGGGTTGATGCGCATAAAAAGCAGATGGAGTGGCATGGTCAACGCTTACACTGGTGGTCACTCCGACCTTCTTTCCGGAGCGTTTTGCCATTTCGGCAACCGAAGTCAGGGGTTGTTTTTGTTCATCAACTCCGATAGCAGAGTTATAGGTTTTCTCGCCTGTTGCCAGGGCAGTTCCAGCGGCTGCCGAGTCGGTAACCGGAGCATTCGCAGAGAAGGTCGTGGCCATGTTAATCACTGGGAATTGGCTGAATTGCAAAGGGATTATCCCGATACGGTTCTCTTCGGCATCTGCCTGGTACATCTCGGTAGCATTTACCTGGTTAACACCCATTCCATCGCCAATGAAATAGAATACATACTTTGCCTTTCCTTGTGCAAACACCGCTGTGGCGAGTACGGCAAACAATAATACGTGAATAGTTCTCTTCATAATATTATGTTAATTATTAAGTCATGAGTAACAAAGGTAGTGATTTTGTTTGCACATGCCAGATTTAATAAACAAAAAAGCTGTTTTAACTATCCTCCCCCTACCCCCTCCAAAGGGGGATACCTTGCGGTACCGCTTTATAGCGCAGCTTATCCCCCTTTGGAGGCAGGGCTGTTAAGTTTTCTTGTAATATTTTGTATTTGAGGTTATTATCCTCCATAGTTCTTTGACATTATTAGCATAAAATTGAGTTGCATGT
>NZ_QVMI01000029.1 GCF_010500965.1 Bacteroides sp. 51
AAACTATAAATTCAAATCGAAAAAAAATAAAACCGCTATAAATCATTGATATTTAAATGTTTAATTAATCGTTTCGGGGATTTCTCCGGACACTACTGATTTATCATCTTTTGTATTTCATGACTTTCTAAAAAATCCCGATCAACTGGATCTAAAGAGAATTTGATTTCAGCAAATGGGTCCTTTTTAAGTAATTCTCTGTTTATCGCAATACGAGTTATTTTTTTGAAATTCTTGAGATATTTGGTAGTCGTATTATGACTGCAACCTCTCTCAGTCTTAAAATAGAATTCATAATCCTCAATAAACTGTCGATTAAGTTCATCAAGATAATAATCGTCTTTTTTATAACGCCAGCGTATAAACTCTTGAGTATGCTTAAAACAAGTCTCATATCTTTCGATAGTAGCAGGTGAGATATCAATACCAGATAATTTCTTACATCTTTCATTATGCTCACGAAATACTTCCAGGATTGTATGTCTAGCAGATTGATCACGACCAAGATATCGATCTAAAACCATTTGGGCAGTAATAAACCTTTCACCATCAATCTCCAGATCTCGATGTATATGAGTAATACGTGCACGAATTGCATCGAGATACATATTCAACCCTTTAGCTAAAGGAGTTTTCTCAATAGCTTTACCACGTGCACTATTCCACAAGTCGGGAGATATTGTTTTCTTCACTGTGGTATCAGCACGCATCCGATTGATTGTGATTCTTAATTGAATTGGCGCTTCACCATGTTTGTTTAATCGCGTACGTCTAATATAAAACGCCACGCTAAAAGTCATTCGTTGTTCCATTTTTCACTTGATTTTTGGGTTATAAAATTACTATATCAAGTGCAAAAACAAACTATGCAAAACGCTGAATATCTGCGAATTAAAACCTTATTCGGTGGCATTTTTTTGCTTTTATTTTTGCCACCTATTATGCCACCAAAAAATGCTATAAAATGCTATATTTTGCAATAGGTAGAAAAATAAAAAACCCTGTAAATGTTTAATTTACAGGGTTTTGCTTTCACATAAAGCACCTCCTTGCGGAGAGGGAGGGATTCTCTCCTACTTCATTATCAATGAGTTAAGTTTCACAAATCGCAAATTAATAAAGTCTTTCTGATGCGGATAAAAATTTGCATTTAAAACTGTCGCAGAAGTATTGCACAAAATATTTGACAATAAAATAAATCATAATGTTTAATTTAAAAATTTAAAGTTATGATGACTTTTAGTGTTTGTTTTGTTTGTCGCCCTTCAAAAGCCGATAAAACAGGTTTATCACCAATTGAAATTTCACTGTCTGTAAACAACGAACGGGTGTATATTACAACCACCCGAAAATGCAAAGCTTCTTCTTTTGATGCAAAAAGACAAATGGTAAGAAGAGAACCTGATACCAACGAATTCTTATCCGATATTAAGAAGAAACTGTTTGAGTGTCAAACAATCCTTTTCCAAAGGAATCTTCCAATTACAGCAAAAACCGTAAAAGATGCCTTCATAAATGGTATTGAGGAAAAGAAAGTAATGCTTATTGAATACCATTATGAATTTATGAAAACCGTTCAGATGAAATGCGAAAATGGACAATTATCTGATACCACATTTTCAAAGCACCTTATCACCATCAGAAATTTAAAAGATTATATAAAAGGAAAATATGAATTGGAAGATTACCCAATTCAGGATATTAATTATGAATTCATAGATGGCTTTTTCACATTCCTAAGAAAAACCAAATCACATAATACAGCATTAAAGGACATAGACCGATTTAGGCAAATTGTAATTCTAAGTTTTAATTCTGGTGTTATAAATAAGAATCCGTTCACAACTTGGAAACAGGTAAAGGAAAAAAAAGAAGTGGAATTTCTAACTGAAGCTGAAATTAATAAAATTGAGAAAAAACAGTTTGGTAGTGATAGACTTAATAAAGTACGGGATGTGTTTGTATTCTGTTGCTACACAGCACTTGCATATTCAGATTGTTTTGAACTCACACCCGAACATATACATACTGATGATAGTGGTAATATATGGATTATCAAACCCCGAAAGAAAACAAACGTAATGGCAAAAATTCCACTTATTCCAAAAGCTTTGCGGATTTTGCAGAAATACAATTTTGAATTGCCAGTTCTTTCAAATCAAAAATATAACTGTTATCTGGATGAAATTGGTACTATATGTAATATTAAGAAGAAGCTACATACACACATTGCCCGACATTCCGCAGCAACATTATTCTTAAACAATGGTGTTCCTATTGAAGCGGTTTCAAAAATTTTGGGACATACCAATATCAAACAAACGCAGCATTATGCAAAACTACTGGATAAATCAATAATGGAATCAGTGAAAGGTAGTAAGTTATTTCAATTATAACTTAAAATACCCATCTTAAAATTGGGGTATAACCTAAAGATTACCTATATTTGTAATGCGATTAAATAACAAGTGATATTTGAAATTATGGACGAACAAGAAAAACGGGAATGGCTTAAAAATATTTCAATGCAGATATTGCAAGCCAAAGAGAATCTAAAGATGCTTAGTTTTCTTTCCAATGAGAAAAACATTCAGAACAACAAAGAAGTTGATTATTGGTTGGATAGACTAAGGAATTTGGAAAACCTTGAAAGAGAATTGAAAAAGAAGTAATTAACTTAGGGGGTGTACCCCCCCATATAAAACGTAATAATATGGACTTTAATACAGAACTTAATAAATTGGTAGATTACTTTAATGGCACTGATACCAACAAGTTTAAAGAACAATATGGTGTTTTGGAATCCAATTTTGATTTAGATGAAGAAAAGAAAGACCTTATTCAGAAAGCAATTTCAGAAGCATCCAGAAAGCAAGGTGAAAAGGTTGATGCCTTTATAATTGAAACAAGATTGAAATTACAGTTGGCAGAAATTACAGAAGTTGTATCTTTGAAGTATATTGCAATGAAGTACTTCAACCACTCAAAGAGTTGGTTATATCAACGCATTAACGGTAATATTGTAAAAGGTAAACCTGCAAAGTTTACAGATGAAGAATTAAAGAAACTGCAATTTGCCATAAACGATATTGGACGTAAACTATCAGAATTTCAAATATCTTCTGTTGTTTAATCGCAACGTCCAATTTAAGGGTAGGTTAATTCCTACCCTTTCTTTTTATTCCACTGTTATTTCAATATCCTTTTCATCTTTCAATAACTCAACCAACTTCTTTTCATAGTGTGTTGAATTAATAACCTTACCTTTCACTTTATTCTCACCAACAATAATACAACCACAACTGTGTTCAGCCGTATTTCCTTTGTGTATCAATATTCCTTCAAAGAATGGTACATCTAATAGTCTTGGTAATAATCGTTTAAATTTCGGGCTTACATTAAGTATTATCTTATATGTTCCTGATGGTATTGCAGTTTCACAATATACCTTATCTTCAATACTATTCAGTTCTCTTACAACATCCTCAATAGTATCACACAGGTATTCATCATTGATGTATAGTTTACCAATTGTGTATAACTCACCTTTATAAAAACGGTGTAATCTCAATCTTATCATTATATTTGTGTTTTTAAAATAGATAAGATTATGAGAAAAACAGAAGAAGAATATTTAAACAATGTTTTGAATTCATTTGCAAAACTGGATGCAGAAGCGGAAGAAGCTAATGTATCTGGAATTACATACCTGCAAGCATATAAGAATCTAATTGTTTCAGTTTGTGATTTAAAAACTCATATCAACCCCAGTTATGCGGAAAAGATTGATATGTTCGACAAATTATATGATACGGATAAGATAGAGCCTAAAATAATGAAGTTACATTTAGAAGGGGATAAAACTGCATTAAAATCGTTTCTGAAAACTGAAACACAAAAAATGGCAGATTTCATTAAACCTATATTGGTTCAATCTTTGAAAAAATAATGAGGGGTATAATTTACCCCCACTATTGTGCTCATAATTTGCGACCAATATTTGTAACTAATTGATAATCAATATAGGTTCGGTTCTCACACATACTATTTTACTGATAATCAGTGAATGAATTTGTAGGAGAACTTACCAGTATTCAATTTTTCATTCTTACATTTTAAGGCTATTGCCAAACTCATTATTCTATCATCCTTATGCCCTGCCTTTGCTCCAAAAGAAATTTTCTTTGTCTTGGTTATCTGATAAATGAAAGTGGAAAATTGGGAAAATAAATCAGTATCCAGTTTGTTCAACCAAACTTCATTCCTATCAATGGCTAAAGCCAATTCAGTTATAATATCCGTTTTAGTTTGGTTGGTAGTAAGAAACGAATGGAGAAGTTTTTTGTTCTTCACCAGTTTCTTGATTTCATTTATCATAACTGAACCAATAGAATTTTCTTCCATATAAACGCCTTGAAGATTTTTGGTTGAATTAATTATTTCGGCAATTAGTTTATAGCGAGTATCTAAGTTACCAGTTATCTTATGTTGGAATACTTGGTTGGAATCATTGATAGTGGTTACAATAGTTTCATCTGCACCAACTGAAGAGAAGTCAATCCCAATCCAATGTCTTAAATTATCTTGTTTTGTATTTAATTGATAGTCAGCGAATTGTTTGTCAAATCCTTTAAAGTAAGTAATAGCATCATCAATAAATTCGCATAAAAATTCTTGTTTAAATGCTAATTCAGGATATGATTTTTCTAATTCTTTTAGTTCATCTGGTGAAATTAACGCATCATCATATATTGTTTTCTTTATGTACTTATATCCCTTTTCCTGATTAATACCTTTTAAACATAAGTCATAGTAAAATCCTTTTTTTCCAAATGGTGTAGATATGGCAATAAGTTTTCTTCCTTTTACTTTAAAGGTTGGGTAAATGACATTCCAGAATAGATTATTATTTTCATCCCCTTCATTGTAGAATGCAGCTTCATCCAAACATATATGGGTGAATGTTTGTCCCCTTAAACTATCTGATTGTTCTGCTGATGCAAGTAATAAAGTAGAGTTGGTAACTGTTTCAATTATTAAGTCTGTTGCATTGGCAGATTTAATTAAACCACTATTTCCAAACAGTTTAACAATATCTTTGAATATTTTTTTGGATAGTTTTAATGTTGGAGCTAAATAACAAATTGAATTATACTTTCTGCATAACCACCCTACAATTAACAATTTGATTGTTGTTGTTTTACCTTGCTGTCTTGAATAGTTTGCACATATATACTTGTAGTGCATATTATGTGCTGCATCATATAGTTCTTTTTGGGACTTTGTTAAATTGAGATTTTTAATTTGAAGGGTGATTTTCTTTGCTTTTTGAACATCATCCTTCTTCATTTTCCACCTCTATTACATCTTCATCATTATTGGTGTTTGCGTTGAAATCAATTTGAACTATGACATCTGAATTAATCATTAGTTTTTCAGGTTCGTTCAATCCCATCAGTTTAGTTAATGAATCCAGTGTTTGCCTTGCGTTGGTTCTATCTGCATTATTTACCGCATCTTCATATATTGACAGGTATCTATCATACATTAGATTACGTTGTTTCTCTCGATTATCAGCCAATTCAATAGCACATTCGTCATAGGCTTGTTTCACAACTTTATAACGCTGTGCTCTACTCCACTTATCAGAACCCCAACCATAGGTATCAACTTCAAGTTCTTTGATTATTTCATATCTCGTTTGCCCATTTATAATTTTAGTCCATATTTCTTGAACCCAATCCTGTTTCAAATATTTCTTACTCATATTATCTACTTTTTGGAATAGATAAAAAGAAAGGGATGTAGACAGTTAAGCTACATCCCCAGATAAAAACAGGTTTAAACTATATAATGAATAGGTGTTTGAAATTTCTTTTAAAAGAGGGGTGCAACGCTTCACACCCCTGTGTCCAAGTTGGTTGACCTTGAACACTGAATTAACTGGTTAGGAATTATTTCAATTTTCTATTTATTTTATCAATATCGTCTTTCATTTTACTTTTTTCATAACCTTATTACCAAGGGGATTTACTTGTTTTTTTTAGCCTTACCCCAATATTTATCAGCCCAATAAAAGAGTTTTCTATTGTAATCTAATGCAATAAAATCAAGATTCATACAATTAGCAATAACTGCAATATATTCTTTTCCATTATGTGCATATCTTCTTTTTTCCACTTTATAAGTGCCTTCAAATTTATCATCAACCCATTCGCCAAAAATTGGATTACCGTAACGCATTGAATATGTATTATTTGAATAAAAAGTTATTTGACACCAATTTTCACTACCATCATCGGCAACAGTCCAAGTACCAATAATATCCTCTTTTACTGATATAACACTTGGAGTAAAATAATCTTCAACTATTGCAACTGTAAGACCAATAGAACCACATACAATATTCATTGCTTTTATTATCAGTTATTTCATCAAATAGTGCTTCTAAAGCATCTATTATTTCTTTTAGTTTATGAATCATAGATGGGTTCATAGATGTAGTTAACGGTATGTTCTGAATTGAAATAATTAGGATTCAACTCAAACAATGGGTATGATGAAGTGATATTAAGAGTAATGGAATAACCAATACTTTCAGTTTTTGCACCTGTTTGATTCTCATAGGTAAGAGTAACACCACCATCAGAGCCGAACACAAAGTATCTGCCAGTATAGGTTCTAAATGCAACCAAAAACTTTGAATTGGTTGATTTCAACATCTCCCTTTGAATATCTGCATCATATAAACCTATAAATGTGGCTAATTGCTGCCCGTATGCACTATTATTTACTTTTTCGGTAAAATTAGCTTCATCTACAGATTGTAATTCAAACCAATCCCCTTTAGTATATATATTATCCACATACATAGAATCATATAATGAATCATCTTTGAATTTATACCCATCGAAATCATTTATATCTAATATCCAAAGGTTTATATAAGTTTCCCTTGTATTTGTTATTGTCAATGGAAGTAATTTTAAATAGCCCTTCAAAAATCCTAATACTATCAACTATTAATTCAGCATTGAACAGGTGATTAAACTTATTCTTAACTTCTTCATTGTTAGCGTAATTAAATATTTCATCATTGTTTTTCGAGAAAGGCAAAGTAATGGTATAGGAGTACTGGACATCCTTTGAAGTAATCTCACTTGGAATGAATATTTCTTTATTTAATCTAACACCTAATTCATAAGGATTGGTTATATCACACAATTTACCATTAATATAAAGTTCTATGTTTACCATTTATCTTCTTTTTCAAAAAGATAAAGACTATGAAAAAAGGTGTTGTTTCCAACACCCTTATATTTAATTACCGTTTATTGAATCGGAGTATCTGTATTTCATCTGTATCTGATATTGGTTATCATTGCTGTTATATTTTAAATTTATATCCTGAATAATAACATACCTCTTACTGGATAACTCATATATAGCTTTGGATGTGGCTAATTCCTTTAACCATTCAACTGTTTCATAACTAATTGAAGAAGATTGCACTGTGAATATTTCTTCCATTGTTTTAGAATACACTGATTCAATTTCATCAGATACGTTATAGTTAGGCAACAACGTTTTAAATATATTGGTGGATTCATCCAATTTAAATTCATTACTCCATTCTCCATTGAAGTTAAATGTTTCCCAACCGCCCAACCTGTTTAGAAAGGCAAATTCCACAATCTTATTATAACATACTGGAATTACATCATATCTTAATTCATCTGATACCACAGAACCATTACGAGATAAACCAACAGTGAAATACCCTACTACTTTACCAGAAGATAATTCAATACTTTCAATATCAGGTTGTAACCTAACAGTGTTAACCACATCAAATAACTTTCGGTTCTGGTTATGCTTTATGGAAGTGATTATATATGTACCGCTCTGTGTGAAGTATCTGTAAGTTAGTCCCAGATTATATTCCTTACTCAAATTAATACTATGTTGGGCATCACTAAATATGAAATTGAAGTATTCGGTTTGTCCATTTATATACTTCTTTACAGGCTGATTGGTAAGAGGTTTAACCAAATCAAAGCCCTTAGTTCCATCATATACATAATCACTTATATCATTAGGATTTAATGTATAATCATACCCATTAAATATATAAAGTACATTGGAAATATAGAAAGGAATACGGTTCAAACCATCATATTTCTTAGCTACAAAACGATAATTCAAAGATGTACCTGCATTAACCCAACTATCCGAATAAAGAAAACCAGTACTATAACCAATCTTCTTGTTCATCAATGTATTGGTTTCAAACCATAAACTTTCCTTATAATATGATTTGGATAAAGTGGTAATGTATGTACCAAAGTCACTATTTACAGGTGCATCATTTTCACCAAGGAATATGCCAGTATCTTCATATACATCCAATTCTATTTCAGTATTTCCCTTTCCACCGTCAATAGTATCACTGTTGGAAGAAGAATTAGGATTACCTGAAATGCTAATAAATGTACTATTCAAAGTATTAAAGCTGAAAGTATATTTAGAACCACCACCCTTTGAGGTAATATAAATCACATATCCATTGTTAATAGCACTCCCATCAATGTTGAAGGGTATGGTAATTTCAAAGTTGGAACTAAAAAAACTATCCTTCAATAATGTATTCCTGATGTTCTGTGCTGTAACGCTTCTATCACCGTTTAAAAGGAATGTGGTATCATTTACATTCTTACTTTCATTTGTCCCTTGGTAGATATGCTTAATCCCACTTTCTGTTTCTGTTAGCTCAATTTTGGTTTGTTCTGGATATTCCACACTTCCTGCATAAGTGGTTCTTACCGTCAGTGAGATACTAACAGGTGTGTAAGCATTTGATTTACTTTCAAATACCACAAAGTTAGGGTTGTTGGATAAGGTTATCTTCTTATTCTCTGTTACGTTTGCTATATCTTGTGTTTTAAATCCCATCTTAATTAAAATATTCTTCTATCTCTTTTATTATTGAATCAAAGATTCTATCAAAGTACTCTTTTTCAAACAACTCATCCAACTCTTCAAATACATAGTATAATATCGGTCTTGGTCTAATTCCCAGATTATATATAGACCTTTGAATGGCAAATAAGGTGCTGTTGTCTGAACCAATACCTTTTCTAACCGCCCAATCCCTTAAAGCATCAATAGGCACTTTAGGAGTATGGTATCTTTCCCGACCTCTTTCAACATATTCCACATACTGGTTCAATAACATATATACCACTGGATTACTATTATCTACATCAGTTTCAATTTCTTTATAAAGATTGGAATCTTTCAATGTATTCTTATCAACTTTCAAGTTCACACCAACATCATCAGAGGCTAATACCCTTCTCACCAGTTCAATTATATCTTCTGCAATGACGGTTAATGCTTTATATATGTGTTCGTTCATTTTCTTTTTAATTTTAAATCAAATGAAAGCGGCTTATTTACAAAGGTTTCACACTTGGATTTTGCATTTACATCAAAGCTATTCAGTACTTCCTTGGTTTCAAACTCCTTATTATCATCAAAGTGTTCACCCAATAAGCAATAGTTGCTGATATTCTTTAATGATAGGTTTACTGTAAACCTTATACCACTGGCATTATTATCATAATAATCAGAAAGAGTAACCCAAGTCCAATCAGGTAATACACTTAGTTCAGCATATTCATCAAATTTCAACTTCTCAATCATATTCAAACCCGCACTTAATGCAAGTGATTGACACCTTAATACATCCATATCATTTGTTGGTATTAATAAGATGCAGAAGTTTGCAGTTATGGTAAATGCTCCACCCTCACTACCTTTGTTCTTTGCATATATGGGTTCTTCCAACCAGAATAATGGATGTACTTCATTCCCTTCTCCTAACTCATAATTCTTATCATAATAGAATGATTTGATTAATTTATGTTTGCGGCTTAACTCCCTGAATGTGTCTACTACTGTGTTTATCATTGTATTTATTATCTTCTCATTTTATTTATTTGTTCTTGAAACTTCCTTTCTTGTTCCTCGGCTTCTGACTTGTCTTTCTGGTAGGATAAGAAGTTGAATATTTCAATAACTCCTTTTTCAAGTGTTTTATCAATCTGTGATATATCATCTTTTGATAACGAGACAATTTTTCCATACCACCCCCATTTTTGAGAAAGGCTTCTGAAAGCTCCACTTGTTGGTCTGCCATTTCCACCACCGTTGAACAAAGGTTCATAGTCTCTATGTATTTCTGATTTAAGGTTAAAAAAAAAGCGTATAACGGAAATACCTTATCCAATGTAAGTTCCTTGAATATCTTGATTCTTGAAGGGTTATTCTTTGAATTATACTTCTCGCCAATTGGTCTGCACACAATAGCAAGTATTTCAGATAGTCTATTTTCCGTTTGTTCAAATACAGCTTCTACATCCACCCATTCAGCAAGGGTTAATTCATCCTTATAACTGATTGAATAGGAAATACCATCAATATTTATTTCATTTTTTAGTCCGTATGATTCCATTCCACCTTGAAAGGTGAAGGATACAAGATTAATAAGGTCTAAGAAGAAAGAAGAAGGTAATTCATTTAAAACTTCATAAGGCATTTTGGTGATTTTGCTGATTAAATGTATTCTATCAGTTAATGTTTCAACCTTAGAATCAAACCATTCTTCATAGTCTCCAAGGGTAATATCTTGAAAGGATGTTGGTATATTATAAGTTGTATTATCAATCTTAATTTTCTTCATTTTAATACTGTTTTTAAGAAAGATAATGTGATTGGAATTTGAATATAATGCAGAATTTGGGTATATTTGTATGTAGTTCTTTGATTTATTTATTGTCTTTATTAGTGAAATAATCATCTGGTTCCGAAGGTTCAAATCCTTTTTCTCCCATATTTTACAGTTTTCATTTAACTGACTATATACCAATTTGTTAAATTACTATTTGCGACCATTTTTATACTAAAAAAAGTAGGTCGCAAATTTAGTCGCAAAAGTGCTGCACAACTTGCGTAGCATACAAGCAACAATGTGGGTGCAAAATTTATTTGGAATTATTGGAAATGGAACAGCAAACCCATTCAGAACACTCACAAAAAGGCTTTAAACAAAAAAAACACCCAAAATGGATGCTTTAATTTGCTTTCGAGATAGAAAACTTTCTCCTGATAATGTACTAAATTTGTGGTCTTTTAGTACTCAGCGGAGAGGGAGGGATTCGAACCCCCGGAAGCTCACACTTCAACGGTTTTCAAGACCGCCGCGATCGACCACTCTGCCACCTCTCCAAAACCTCTTTTTCAAGAAGTGCTTTCCGTTGAAAGCGGTGCAAAGGTACGAATGATTTTTAAATCCGCAAACATTCAAGCGATTTTTTCGACAATAAATCGTATTTTTGTCCCACTAATAGAAGTAAAGCAAATGATTTATCCTCATAATTTTGAGCAAAAGATAGGGTTCGATCAAATCCGACAGCTACTTAAAGACAAGTGTCTGAGTACGTTAGGTGAAGAGCGAGTGGCAGAGATGGCCTTCTCCGACCAATTTGATGAAGTACAAGAAAGACTCAACCAAGTAACCGAGTTTATCCGTATTATTCAGGAAGAAGACAATTTTCCTGCGCAATACTTCTTTGACGTCCGTCCGTCACTCAAACGCATACGCGTGGAAGGCATGTATCTGGACGAACAGGAACTATTCGACCTGCGCCGTTCGCTGGAAACCATACGCGACATTGTGCGCTTCCTCAACAAAAACGAGGAAGAAGAAGAAGACACCCCCTACCCCAGCCTGAAGAAACTGGCTGGCGACATTGCCGTATTCCCCCAACTCATATCTAAAATAGATAGTATTCTCGATAAATACGGTAAGATAAAAGACAACGCATCTCCCGGACTATCGAAAATACGCCGCGAACTAAACAGTACAATGAGTAGCATATCCCGCTCGTTGAACAGTATACTGCGTAGTGCACAATCAGAAGGTTATGTGGATAAAGATGTAACCCCAACCATGCGCGACGGACGTCTGGTTATCCCCGTGGCACCCGGACTGAAAAGAAAGATCAAAGGGATTGTACACGATGAATCTGCCAGTGGGAAAACCGTATTCATTGAACCGGCAGAAGTAGTAGATGCCAATAACCGTATCCGCGAACTGGAAGGAGAAGAGCGTCGGGAAATCATTCGCATATTAACCGCTTTTACCGAAACCGTACGCCCCTCCATCCCGGAGATATTACAATCTTATGAGTTCCTTGCCGAGATCGACTTTATCCGGGCGAAAAGCCATTTTGCCATACAAACCAATAGCATCAAACCCGCACTGGAAAACAAACAACTACTGGATTGGACTATGGCAGTGCATCCATTATTACAACTTGCATTAGCCAAACAAGGCAAGAAGGTTGTCCCATTGGATATGGAGCTAAATAACGAGCAACGTATACTCATCATCTCAGGACCAAATGCCGGAGGTAAATCCGTTTGCCTCAAAACAGTGGGGCTGTTGCAGTATATGCTCCAAAGCGGCATGCTCATTCCACTGCACGAGCGGAGCCACGCCGGAATGTTTGGCAGCATCTTTATAGATATTGGCGATGAACAATCCATCGAAGACGATTTAAGTACCTATTCTTCTCACCTGACCAACATGAAAATCATGATCAAGAACTGCAACGAACGCAGTCTGATCCTCATTGATGAGTTCGGAGGAGGTACAGAGCCTCAAATCGGCGGAGCTATAGCCGAAGCTGTTCTGAAAAGGTATAACGATAAGAAAACCTACGGAGTGATCACAACCCACTACCAAAACCTGAAACACTACGCAGAAGATCACGAAGGCGTAGTAAATGGCGCTATGCTTTACGACCGGCACCTGATGCAGCCCCTTTTTCAATTACAAATCGGAAATCCGGGTAGCTCCTTCGCTGTAGAAATCGCACGGAAAATCGGATTACCCGAAGATGTCATTGCCGATGCTTCAGAAATTGTAGGGAGCGAGTACATCAATGCCGATAAATACCTGCAAGATATTGTCAGAGACAAGAGATACTGGGAAGGAAAACGTCAAACCATTCGTCAGCGGGAGAAACATATGGAAACCACCATTGCCCGTTATGAAGAAGAAATAGAAGAACTCCGTAAGTCGCGTAAAGAGATCATTCGCCAGGCGAAAGAGGAAGCCGAACGGATACTTCAGGATTCCAACGCTAAGATTGAAAACACCATCCGTACCATAAAAGAGACACAAGCGGATAAGGAAAAGACACGCCAGGCACGTCAGGAGCTAAGCGATTTCCGTCAGGCAATGGAAGATAAAGCCACCCAGGAACTGGACGAGAAGATTACCCGAAAAATGCAAAAACTGCAAGAAAAGCAGAACCGCAAAAAGGATAAGAAACAAAACACTGCGACAAAAACACCTGTCGCAACTCCGAAAGTAGATACCATCATCGTAGGAAGCATTGTAAAACTAAAAGGCCAAACATCCGTAGGTGAGGTACTGGAAATCAGTGGAAAGAATGCAATTGTAGCTTTCGGCAGCATAAAAACGACCGTAAAACTAGATCGTCTGGAACGTTCGAATGCCACCCCTGTAAAGAAAGAGAGTGTAAAAAGCACATTCGTCAGCAGTGAAACCCACGATCAGATGTACGAAAAGAAGCTCAACTTCAAGCAAGACCTGGATGTAAGGGGAATGCGTGGAGATGAAGCCATTCAGGCAGTGACCTACTTCGTTGACGATGCCATACTTGTAGGCATGGACCGGGTACGCATTTTACATGGCACAGGAACAGGGATTCTCCGCACCATCATCCGGCAATATCTGCAAACCGTACCGGGAGTAAAACATGCAGCCGATGAGCATGTACAATTCGGAGGGGCAGGAATTACCGTAGTCGACCTGGCTTAATACCAAACATTTAGGCTAAAAAATTGTTCTCATATATAAAACCATTACCTTTGCAATGGCTCTTTGAATATTAATTCATAAAATATGAAGAACAATTTACTTAGTGAAAAACTGGTCTATACCGGGGAAAGCACCTCTCCAGCTCATTTGCAGCTATGTAGTTATAGTGCAACCGAACTACAGGAAGCTAAAGGTAAAGCATTCAAAGATGTCAGCGAAACGATAGACAATAATCGTATTAACTGGCTGAAAGTCTGTGGAATGAAAGACACAGAAGTAATACGTGATGTATGCGAACATTTCGAAATTGACTTCCTTGTTCTTCAAGACATTCTGAATGCCGATCACCCAACGAAAATAGAAGAGCATGATAGCTATCTTGTAGTTATCATGAAAATATTTCATTTTAATGAAGATGACAAGCAAGGAGAAATGCTGCAACAGCAATTATGCCTCATCCAAGGCCCTAACTATGTACTCAGTTTCCTGGAATACGATTCTCCATTCTTCGATGATATTGCAGCCGCTATTCATAATAATGTTTTAAAGATTCGTGGCAGGCAAAGCGACTACCTGTTAAGCGTATTGCTCAATAGCGTAATGGCCAACTATATACATATCGTATCTTCTATTGATGATGATCTGGAAGACCTGGAGGAAGTTTTGCTCAAAATCACAAGTGCCGATGACATTGGCATACAAATACAATCCCTCCGCCGGCAATATTTGCAGATCAAGAAGGCAGTGCTCCCTCTTAAAGAACAATATGTCAAACTCTTGCGGTCGGATAGTATTTTAGTGCACAAGGTAAATCGTGCTTTTTTCAATGATGTGAACGACCATCTGCAATTCGTACTGCAAACCATAGAAATCTGCCGTGAAACATTATCTTCACTGGTCGATCTTTACATATCCAACAACGACCTTAAAATGAATGATATCATGAAAAGGTTGACGGTTGTATCCACCATCTTTATCCCCTTAACTTTCCTTGTGGGAGTTTGGGGAATGAATTTTGATTTCATGCCCGAACTCAGTTGGAAGCATGGATATCTGTTTGCATGGTTACTTATGGCGCTCATCGGAGGAGCCGTCTATCTATTTTTTAAAAGAAAAAAATGGTATTAATCAGGAGTTAGAAGTTAAGAGTCAGAAGCTAGGTCATATATCCCATTTATCATGTACCTCAGCAAAATAAACTTTAACCTGACTACTAACTTCTTACTTCTAACTACTAATAATATGAAAACAATCAGAGAATTATTCCGAATAGGCACTGGCCCATCGAGCAGTCATACGATGGCACCACGCAAAGCCGCAGAGATGTTTTTGGGACGTCATCCGGACGCTGCATCGTTCAAAGTAACACTATATGGTAGTCTGGCTGCCACAGGAATTGGCCACATGACAGATGTTGCCATTATAGATACACTACAACCCACGGCGCCGGTAGAGATTATCTGGCAACCCAAAGTTTTCCTCCCATTCCATCCCAACGGAATGACCTTTGCAGCATATGATCAAGAAAACAAACTTATAGATAACTGGACCGTATACAGTGTAGGTGGTGGGGCCTTATCAGAAGGAGAACAAAAACAGACCATCGAAAGCCCGGACATCTACGCCATGAGCAAAATGACCGAAATACTCCTTTGGTGCGAACGTACAGGTAAGAGTTATTGGGAATACGTCATGGAATGCGAAGAATCTGATATCTGGGACTATCTGGAAGAGGTGTGGAAAACCATGAAAGAGGCCATCCAACGTGGACTTGATGCCGAAGGCGTACTGCCCGGCCCATTAAACCTCAGACGTAAGGCTTCTACATATTTCATTCGTGCCACCGGATACAAACAGTCGCTTCGTTCGCGTGGATTGGTTTTTGCTTATGCCCTGGCCGTTAGCGAAGAAAATGCATCAGGGGGCAAGATAGTAACAGCGCCAACTTGCGGATCGTGTGGAGTCATCCCTTCTGTTCTTTATCACTTACAAAACAGTCGGGAATTTAGCGATACCCGGATCTTACGGGCATTGGCAACCGCCGGACTTATAGGAAATATTGTAAAAACCAATGCTTCCATCTCGGGAGCAGAAGTCGGATGCCAGGGAGAAGTGGGTGTAGCCTGTGCTATGGCATCGGCAGCAGCTAATCAATTATTCGGCGGCAGTCCCGCACAAATTGAATATGCAGCAGAAATGGGACTAGAACACCATCTTGGCATGACTTGCGATCCGGTATGTGGATTGGTACAAATACCTTGCATCGAACGCAATGCTTATGCCGCTGCACGAGCTTTAGATGCTAACATTTATTCTACTTTCACCGACGGCATGCACCGTGTCTCATTCGATAAGGTTGTAACTGTTATGCAACAAACCGGACATGACCTCCCATCCCTATACAAAGAAACAAGCGAAGGAGGATTAGCAAAGGATTACGAACAAATGTAGGCGGCGAGGTGCCGCTGCCAGGTTTCCATGCAGATGGTTTACGCCCGCATGGAAACCTGGGTACGGCACCTTGCCGTCATTCTGGCCAATGTGTATCATCACCGGTGGTAACATCAACTTCGTCCAGAAGTTCTCCGTCTGCCGAGAAATAAAGATCAACTTCTTTATTATGCTCTTCGACTTCAATTACATATTCAGATGCGCCATTAGCATATTGCAAAAGGTCTCTGTCATCCACACGCCAGCTTCCATACGTAGCGTGAGCAGCAAGTGCAGCAGTTACAGCAGCAGGTAGATCGGCAGCCAACAGTTCAGTTTCAGTCATCTTCCACTGTGCGTCTGCTGTAAACCACACATCCAAATCCTTTCCGTCTACATGGCAATCTGCCACCAGGTAAGTTTTCTTCTTTTCCCATTCTATATGGGTTGCGTTAGGATACTTTGCAGTCAATGCTGCTTGTACAGCATCTTCAGGTTTAAAATCGTCGTCATCGCTACAAGAGGTGAACGAGAACATTGCCATACACATAGCAGCCAGCATCATGAATCTTACTTCTTTCATAATCTTTTCTTTTAGGTTGATATTAATTTAGTTTGTCAATCATCCAATTCGCGAAGTTGTCCTTTCTTATCGAACTTGATACTTAAGTCGTTATTCAATTCAACTTCAATACCATGGCGGTCACGTTCGATTTGTGTAATCGTTTGCCCGCTAAAGTTTGTCTTTACATACTCTTTTACATACTCAGGAATAATAGAAGCAGGAACAGTTCCTCGCTTGCAATCCACATCAGTCCACTCCCCTTTGCTATCAAATTCAATCTCCACTCCGCTGGTCAATACAGCTTCGTACTTTTTGCCTTTAAGCAGCTCACTCTCAATCTTTATATAAGAGATTTGAGGTTTAGTGAAATGTTGATTGATAAAATTACGGGCAGCAAGTGGAAGCTGCATTTCGTCCTTAGTCACCACATCCTTTGCAGATGTAAACTGTATGGCTATAAGTGCCATTACTACTAATGATAGAATCTTTTTCATAATCGTTATTTTGGGTTTAAGTAAATCAGTTTCGTTCGATTCACATTACAAATAACGATAGCAAAATGGGAAAGATTTGGGAATTACCTGATTTAAGAAAGAACTTTTTATTTTTTAACAGAACAGACTCCTTAGAAGACTATTTATGCAAACGAAAACAATGCATACCATCCCACGTATAATCTAAGGAAAGCCGATAAGATGCCGCTATTGATTTGGCTATCGCTAAGCCTAAACCCATAGAATCCTTTTTAGTAGTTTGAGCATGATAGAAACGTTGAAAGATTTTATCTTTCTCCAATGGACTACTTCCGCTATTCTTAATAATAACGGAACTTGAATTAATAAGAATGTGTAGTTCACCGCCCTCTGCGCTATGCACCAAAGCATTTTTCAATAGATTAGTAACCAACACCTGCGCTAACGTAGCATTTCCCCTGAATATAAATTCACCGGCATCCTCACGCTTCAAGGATATGTGCTTTGATTCATAAATATCCATCAGATCAGGCAACATATTATCAATAACACGGTTAAGTACAATATCTTCTGTATCCGTATATTGTTTATTCTCTATGCGCGATAACAGCAACAACGATTTATTGAGTTTTACCGCACGACCCAATGTATTGTAAATATCATCAAGCTCCTTCATTTGTTCCTCAGTAAGGGGTTCACTCTCTGCCAACAACTCTACTTTACCACGTACAATGGCCAAAGGAGTTTGCAACTCATGCGAAGCATTCTCTATAAACTGCTTTTGTTCCTGATAGGCTTTAAAGCTTCGGTTACTCATATCAATAGCAGCCTCACCCAACTTACTAAACTCTTGTATTTTAGTATCATTTTCCAATGGAGGCACTTCTTTACCCGGCTGCACTTTCCCCAACCACTCCAATAACCGGTCCAACGGACGAAACGATTTCTTCAACACCAGTCGGGTAACCAGCAACAAGCAAAGCAACAATAAGGTAAACAGGGCTAATAGGTACCATAGAATAGCCTCAATCATATCTTCCCTCTCCAAAGTAGAAGTCATGATTTCTAGTTCATAATATTGTCCGCTGGGCATCATGAAACAACTTTTCATCACGCGCACTGGCTCATATTCGTCTTCTATCTCAATATAAACAGTCGAATCGTAATACTTTTCCCGATATCCTGCCGCTTCTTCCACTGAAATCGGTCGAAAAGAATAAAGAGACATCAATGTTCCTTGTGTATCTAATATCGTTGAATCCTGCAAAGCACTTCGTATGATAATATCCCGGTAGTTCTCCAATGAATCATCCGTTTCATCAGTCACCTCTTCTAATATGGCATAATAGAAAAATACTCCCCATGCGCTCATCAGCAAAAAGAGTAGAACAGATATCTGACGAAATATATAATGCAGCAGTTTCATAATTCAGATAATTTATAGCCAAAACCATAAACGGCATTAACCTCAACCGTAGCACCTGCCTGTTTCAGTTTCCTGCGTAGGTTTTTCACTTGCGAATAAATAAAGTCCAGACTATCTGCCTGATCAATATTATCCCCCCACACCGCTTCGGCTAAACTCATTTTATTAATCACCCGATTGGGATTCACTACAAAATAATAAAGCAGATCGTATTCTTTACGATTTAGCTGTAACGGTTCACCTTCTACAACAACTTCCCGATTATCAGGCCACAGTTTCAGGTTGCCTAACTCTATAGAGATATCGCCTTGCGTTTGCTTACGACGAATAATGGATTTGACGCGGGCATTCAATTCTGCCAGATGAAAGGGTTTAGTCAGGTAATCATCAGCCCCTAGGTCTAAACCATAAACCTTATCCTCCAATGAGTCCTTAGCGGATATGATCAATACACTATCGCTCCGGTGAAGTTGCTTCAGTTCTTTCAACAGATCAAGCCCACTTCCACCGGGTAACATGATATCCAGCAAAATACAATCGTAATTATAGTCATTAACCTTTAGCATTGCCGTGTGATAGTCTGATGCCGTTTCAACAACAAACTTTTCCTTGATCAATGACGCGCGAATAGTTTCTCTTAATTCCGGTTCGTCCTCAACAATAAGTATCTTCATATTCTTTTCCTCCTACTATCGGCTTTAGGCAATGGGTAGCATACAAAGTAAAGAATCAATTTGGGAAAGAATCTGTAATTTAGTTGACAGTTGATAGTTAACAGTTGACAGTTGATAGTTGACAGTTACGATGCCGCATGGTTAACTGTCAACTATCAACTGTCAACTTCATAAATCTCTTCCATCAGTTCCTCTTTCACCATCGACATCTTTCCGTCAGGCGTAATTGTAACCGATATCGGAATATATAAATCCGTTTGGGGATAACTCACACTCACCGCATACACAAAGCCTTGTGACGTTGTTTTATCAAACACCATACCTTCCAGAATAGCATGTTTCATGAAATCCGCACCTATCAATGAAGAAAAATTATGCTTGGTAAATGTCTTATTGAATACTTTCTCATTTCCCCGGGTCAATCGCAATGTAATTGTATTATCTACAAACACATCTCCCATATCGTTCTTAACACGAGCCAGGGAATCGCCAGGTACCCGATTTACAAATGATTGATAGTCCTTGCCTTTAAAAGTGATTGTTTGTTCCATTTTAGAAGGTTGCATACGTTGCACACCTTGTGAATCAACGCTATCTTTTAACACTATACGTGTTTCATCATGTTTTGTAGTGTCTTTATTTCCTGTACATGCCACCATGGTAGTTAGCCCCAGCAACATAATGATATATATTAGTTTTTCCATATTTAATGATCTAATTTGATGCATGCAAAGATAAAGAATATACATAAACAAAAGAACAATTCTCTTTTTTTTCGGTTATATAGATATGGCACAGAATGTAGTATTTAAACATATAAATAAGATATATTCATTCTTCCTATCCGATTCGAGGAAAAAAGAAGTTGAAAAAATCATTTTCCTGACAGCCATTGTAGCATTCATACTTCATCTCACATTGATTGCGCTGGTTGACATCGGAATAATACCCATAAATGAGGCAGACAATAAGAACTCTCTTAAACTATTATCAGCTATTTATACCCCATTTACGATTATCTTATTATATGAGATATATTCCCTTATATACTATCTGCCTAAATCACTAACTATTTACCTGGGCAAACAGTACGAAATCATTGTATTGATACTTATCCGTAAGATATTCTACGATTTATCCAATGCATCTGTTACCCATGCCCCATTTGAATTCAGTCAGATTCAGGGAATACTTATCACATTCACCAGTCTTATTGTATTTTGTTTACTCATATTCTGTTTCTATAAACTCAGTGGAAATAGGTGTATCTTAGGAGATGAACGTCAGTGCGATGGGGATAGAAGCATAAAATACGTAATTGCCAAAAAGATTCTGGCTATCGGACTAATGCTTTTATTTATTGTACTCTTTATATGGAGTTTTACTGTATTCGGTCATATATCGCCAACTATAGACAACACTATTCTTATCCTAAAGCACATGAACAACACGTTTTTTGATATATTCTTTACTGCGTTAATCCTAACCGAAGTATTGGTTTTGCTATTATCGTTCAGTCTAACCGAGCAGTTTCATAAAATTATACGAAATTCCGGTTTTATCATATCTACCATCTTGTTAAAGTTATCCTTTAAAGCAGATGGACTTAGCAATACAGTAATTGTATTTGGAGCTATCGCTTTTGGTGTTGCTATTTTGGGGGTTTATCGTTTATATGAGCGGAAGTTATTCAATAAAAAAGGGGCATAAGGAGTTATTTTCTCCTAATTACACTAATCAAGTACAATAAATACACATTTATACTTTGTAGATATTTTATTTCACACTATTTTTGAAAAAAATAATGTTTATGACTTATCTATTTAAAATTCAAATAAAAGGAATCACCAGACCTCCAGTATGGAGAAAACTCGCAGTTCCTTCGGATTTCACTTTTTTAAAATTCCACAGTGTAATACAAACCGCATTTGATTGGGAGGATTATCACCTATTTGAATTCATGGATAAAGAATATCAAAGCAATATTCGGATATCTATTCCAGCCGAAGATAATCTTTTCGAATTCGGATATGGTGTCGAAGCCCAAGATCCTTCAAAGACTAAGCTTTCTGATATTTTCACGAACAACGTCCGTAAACTGCTCTATATCTATGATTTTGGCGACAACTGGGTTCATGAAATCACATTAGAAGACACCTCGGACGATAAAACAAAGAAAGCTGTCTGCCTTTCAGGAAAAGGGGCCTGCCCACCCGAAGACTGTGGTGGCACATACGGTTATGAAGAAATGAAAAACACTTTCATAACGAGTCCCGATAGTGAAGAAGCCGATGAATATAGAGACTGGCTTGGATTGGAAGAAGGCGAAAATTGGGACGCCAATGCTTTTGATATAGATATAGTAAATGACTATTTAAAGAAAATATAACAAAACCGAACTATAATGGATATTGATTCTCCAAAATACCCTAAAGAAACAATAAAGGATATTGCTCAAAGAATTGATATGGGCATGATTTGTTTCCTTAATACAGACACCCTGGAAGTTGATTGCGTTTTGGGCGAATCATACCTTACTTACGGTGATGAAGAGTACGATAAGGTAAGCCGTGAAGTATATGATAAAGTAGACAGCTGGGAGCATTCAACACGTATTGATCCACCCGAATCATGGGAATCATTTAAGATCATGGAGGATTTTATTGAGTATTGCATCCCCGACCAAGACACTATAAAAGAACGTTTATGGACTGCTATTTCAAAACGTAAACCCTTTCAGAACTTCAAGTATATTATTGATGATAGCAAATATAGGCAGTCTTGGTTTGATTTTAAGCAAATGCAACTGGAGAAATTTGTTTTGAATCAGTTGTTGTAAATAAGAATAAGATCATCCGACGATTTTCATCAAAGGTCCGGATGATAATTTTTCACGGATTTAAGAATAACCTCAGACGAGCGTTTTAGTTATAACTGCATTCGCTCTGATAATTTGAACAGCCTCACCCTTTGGGACGATATTAAGACAGCATAAGTTTCTCTCATAACCCCACAAAAGAAACACTTTTCTGCTTGACCCATTATTTAACGCTCAATCAAAAACAAAACCGTATTCATTATTGTTGAAAGTATCATTAATAGGAATTTAAGTATTAACCTAACTCAACAAAGAAAATGAAAAAGATTTTAAATGTATTTATTGCAGCAGGACTCATCCTGTCATTAGCTTCCTGTAGCGAAAAGTCTAAAAACAACGCTAAGGACAATATAGACGATGCTAAGAACAAAGTCGAAAACGCCGCAGACAAAGCTGGTGATAAGATTGACAAAGCCGTAGATAATGTACAAGATGCGTGGGAGGACACCAAAGACGATGTGAAAGATGGTGCCAAAGATGCAAAAAAAGAAATCAACAAGGCTGCCGATAAAGCTGGTAAACAGATTGATAAAGTGGCCGACGATGCAAAAGATGCCTGGAATGATACCAAAAAGGATGTGAAGAAAGCAACAGACAAGGCAAGCAAAGAAATCAAGCAGGTAGGCGATTCGATTAAGAAGAATCTGAACTAAGCGTACTCAATCTTTAAATAAACACCAGAAAGCGATTTGTTTAGCAATCGCACTGTAGGGGCAGGCCTTGTGTCTGCCCTTGACGCTGAATAGTGAAATCAATGATACACCTAGCGTTGCCACGGGCGGTTCGCGAACCGCCCCTACAGTTAATGGGAAACTCTCATTCTAGTCATATTCTTGCCAAATCAAGAAACATCAAGAGAATTTCTGCGAATAAATTCTTTGGGCGACATATCATAACACTTGATAAACACCTTTGCAAAATAAGATGCAGAGCTAAACCCGACATAAAAAGCCACCTCGTTAATCCGCATATCACCTTCCAAGAGCAGCTTACATGCTTTTTTCAAACGATAATTACGCAAGTATTCGCCCGGGGTTACGGCACAAATTGCTTTCAGTTTCCGTTGCAGATTGGAGCGGCTAATCCCGAGCACATCTGTGAGAGACTCTACCGAGAAGGTTTCATCGGACAGGTTCTTCTCTATTTCCTCGTTCAGTTTGTTCAGAAATACCTCATCGCCCCGGTTGGTAGCCAACATGGAATACGAAGCCAGCGGCGAACGGTTGAATGCTTCCAGCAGGGTTCGGCGGTTCTCTAACAGGCTCAATATCTGTGCTTTCAGGAAAGAAGTAGAGAATGGTTTTTCCATAAACACCTCTGCTCCGGAGCGCAAGCCTTCTATCTTTACGGCATTCTCGGTCTTGGCCGACAGGAGGATAACGGGGATATGACTATAATTCAAATCCGCTTTTATGCGCTTGGTAAACGTAATTCCGTCCACATCGGGCATCATGATATCCGATATGATCAGGTCGTACCCCCGCTCTTCCAACAGTCGCCAGGCGGTATTGGCATCCAGGGCGGTATCTACGACGTAATCGCGTTCAAGAACTTTTTTAATAAATGAAGTGATATCCGGATTATCGTCTACTACGAGAACGGCATTCTTATCTCTTTCTTTCACTTCGGGACGTTCTTCTGCGGCAGCATCGACAGCGGGTACGCTGTCGGTCACATTCTTTTGCTCCGGCAGTTCTTTGGAGAGCCCCGAGAAGGTAAAGGAGAAAAGTGCACCGCCCATCCCACCGTCTACCACCGTGACTTTACCATTCACGATCTTTGCCAGTTTTTTTACCAAAGAAAGGCCAATACCGGTACCTACTTTATTGCTGTCGGGTTCAATTTGGTAGAAGGGGTCGAAGACGAGTTTCTTTAAATCGTCGGGGATTCCTTTTCCATTGTCTTCAACGGTAACAGTGTAGGATTGATCTTCGTTTACCACCATCGTAAGGATAATCTTGTCGCGGGTAAACTTCATGGCATTGGTTAGCAGGTTGCCGATAATCTTTGTCAACACATCGGAATCGAAGATGATGCTTCCCACCGAATCATTGGGCAGGGAAAGGGTAAATTCGATGTCGCGGCTCACCACGGTTTTCTTGAACCGTTCGTAGAGCTCGGTCATATAGTTTTTCAGGTCTATTGCCTCCGGATTCAGATGATAATCGGTGGAATCCATCTTACGGAAATCGAGAAGTTGATTGATGAGCACGCTCAACCGGTTGCAGTTCTTTTCTATCACAAACAGGTTGTGTTTGGTATCTTCGCTCCCCTCGCCCAGTGCGATGACCTCTTCCAGGGGGGCTTTTATGAGGCTTACGGGTGTGCGGATTTCGTGTGCTATGTTGGTAAAGAAGTCTATTTTCGACTTAAATGCCAGTTTTTCCTGTTCCGTTTTGTAAGCATACAGTTGTTGGGTTTGTTTCTCTTTGTGTTTCTTCCAGAAATAGCTTATCAGTGAGTAGATCAGGACGATGCTTAACAGCAGATAGAGTAATCTGGCGGGTAGCGACAACCAGAACGGAGGCAGGATTTCGATATCTATCTGTGCTCCTTCTTCGTTCCACACACCGCTGTTGTTGGATGCTTTTACCTTAAAGGAATATTCGCCGGGACGAAGATTTACATACGTCACACTCTTGTTATTGCCCGCCGGGGTCCAGTCTTTATCTACTCCTTCGAGCATGTAGGCATATTCATTTTTGTTTTGCGACTGGTAGCTCAGGCTGATATAAGAGATTGTGAAGGATGATTTGTAGTGTGGGAAGACGATGCGTTGTTGTTTGTTTAATAGGATCTGGATGTCGGCATCTTGTCCTTTGGAATCGCCGAGCAAGCGGACGCCTGTGATTTCGACCGACGGTATATGTGTGTTCTGAAGCTGCGAAAGGTCTTGCGGATAGAAACAACTGAAACCGTTGATGCCACCAAAATAAAACTTCCCGTCGCGGGTTTTATAGCTGGATTTGTAGTTGAACTGGTTGCTTTGCAGACCGTCTTCTTTGTTGTATAGTTTATAGTTGGCTGGTGTTTGGATGTCAAAACAGACAATGCCTTTGTTGCAACTCAACCAAAGATTGCCAAACGGGTCGTCGAGCACGCCATAAACCACATTGTTGGGCAGGCCCTCGGTTTCGGAGATGTTACGGAACTTATCGGTCTGATAATCATAGACAAAGATGCCCCGGCCCTCGCTGGAAAAGATCAACCGTTTCTGTCCGTCGATGTAAATACTGGTCAGTTTGCTGCCAACCACGGGGTCGTCGCTGCTAATGATCTGGTCGTAATACATCCATTTCCCGGTTTTACCATCCAGGCGAACGACGCCGTTTCCGTAGGTGGCTACCCAGAGGTTGCCCAGATCGTCTTCTCTGACATCGTAAATGAATCCGGTGACCTCGGTGATACGGACAAAGCGATCGGTGCTGCGGTCGTATTTATTCAGTCCGACGGGTGTTCCGGCATATATATCGCCGTTTTTGGTGCGGTAGAGGGAGAAGATACAGTCGTCGTTCAGCGTAAACTCATCGCGTACGTTGCTGCGGTAGTTCAGGAGCTTGCCGGTACGGGTGTTGTAGACGTCGACGCCACGGGAGAAGGTTCCGATCCACAGGTTGTCATCGTCCAGCAGCAGGGCGTGGGTGTTGTGATAGGAGGTTTGAATGGGTTGGGTGATGCGCTTGGTGCGTACATCAAAATGGTTCACCCCGCCGTCTTCGGTTGCAATCCACATATTGCCGTTGGCGTCTTCGCAGAACTGGCTGACGGCTTTGCCGGAGAGCATGCCGTGTTTCACGTCGGCGTAGTAGGTTTCGACCGGAAGCAGGAAGACATCGAGGTAGTTGATGCCACCGAAATAGGTTCCGATCCAGATTCCGCCTTCGCGGTCGCTGGCTATGGAGTACACGTTCTGGTCGCTCATGCTGTAGTACGATTGGGGAATATCTACCCTGCGGCTTTCTTTGCTCTCCATGTCGAACAGGTAGAGGCCGTCGTCGGAACCGATGAGGATGTGGGTATTGTCGTATTGGTAAAGCGCACGGACATGGGTGATGTAATCTGTTTCGCTCTGCAAGCCCAGATAGGAGGTGTTGTAGTATCGCTGGCGGTCGTAAAACCGTACACCATCGGACCAGGTTCCGAGCCACAGGCTGCCTTTCGTGTCTTCGAGAATGGTGAGGACTTCATGGTCGGAGTTTTCGAGGGGACTAAACAGACCGTCTACGGCTTCGAGTTCTTTGGCGCCGGCGTTATAGCGCAACAGTCCGAGACGGGTGCCCACCCAGATGGTGCCGGAGCGGTCGCCGTAAATGGTCCAGACGGCATTCTGCCCGAGGTTGTAGTTTTTCACCTCAACCTGGCGCAGGGTTTGTTGGGCGGGGTCGTAAATGAATGTGCCCTGATACATGGAGCCGATCCAGAGTTTGCCATCGCGGTCGATCAGAAGCGTGTTTACGGCCGTGGTCAGGCGCTTGCCTTCGAGTGTTTCGAGCGTAACGGGGATAAAGGTTTCGTGAACGGTGTCCATGATGTACAGTCCGATGTCGGTGCCGATATACAAAACGCCCTCCGGTCCCTCGGCTATGCTACGAATGAAGTTATTGCCCAGGGAGGATGGGTTGAGCACGCTATGCCTGAAGACGCGGAAGTTGCTGCCGTCGTACCGGTTCAGTCCGTCTTTCGTGCCAAACCACATGAAGCCTTTGGAATCTTGCAGGATGCAGTAGACGGTGTTTTCGGACAGTCCATCGTCTACCTGTATTTTCCTGAAATGGAAATTCTTATTCCCAACCGCAAACCCTTGCAGGCAGAAAGTGAGCAGCAGCAGTGCGTATAGTATTTTAATTCTTTTCATATGCGTAAAGTTACAAATATTATCAGGTATGCCTTAGATGGTGCAGCATTAAAATGCTGGTAAAAATTAACCAAGTAGGGTAAATTCCGGTCATTTGCCGGAAAAGCCCTGTTTTTACCACTCTTTCTTGCCGATATACGATGTGTTATCCGAGGCATTGCTGTGTGTAAAAGTAGCGAGATATTTGTGGGTATGGAAGTATTCGGGAGGTTGTTTTCCGACTGTTGGCTGATTGTCACGAAATAAATATTTGAATCTCTCGCGTACGTGCGCATGCGTGTAATGTGAGCTTGCGAACTTTCATTTTCAAGATTTTATTTACTTTACTTTCCTTTCTTTTGTCTGAAAATGTATGCATTATGGGGGCAAATGTATGCATTATGAACTCAGATGTATACATTATAAAAGTGGGATGTGTTATTTATGTTAAGGTATTTTCTGTACGGGGCGCTGCATGTTGTGGGGTTTTGAGGGGTTTGGTATGTGTTTTGATTTAAATGATTTACTGTAGGGGCGGGTCGCGAAACGCCCGAAAATGGTTTCCTGTGTATTCTGGGCATTGGGCGGTTCGCGAACCGCCCCTACAGTAAATCACTCCTTTTCAATCCGTTATGCTCTAAAACCAGGGTAGTATGGTAACACCGCCAGGGTACTACCCTAAGCCCCGTTGGGTGGTATGGTAGTGTTGCCAGGGTAGTATGGTAACACCGCTAGGGTACTACCCTAAGCCTCGTTGGGTAGTATGGTAACACCGCCAGGGTACTATGGTAGCACAACCAAAGTACTATCCTACCACAACCCCAATACCACCCTGGCGACAATTTAAAGCAAACGGCGGTCATTGGCGGACAAATACGGTCGTTCACATCAATCGGATTTTGGGAAGTGTTATATCTTTGCCGTAGCAACCAACAAAAATGGAAGCCAGGCGAAAATTCCGGTCAAGAATAGTAAATTTCAGTCAACAGTCCCCTTAGACCCATTTATACAATTCTTTTGCCGAAATTAGCAGCATAGAAATTTTAGTAATAGCATACATTTGTCTCGACATTCATTATTTAGTTAACCATAATTTAAAACTAAAAACATGCTAAAAAGAATTCTTTTTTCACTGTTAGCATTATGTACATTATCCGCATACGGACAGAGTGTACAATTAAGAGGGAAAGTTACGGACGAAAACCAAGAGCCGCTTCCCGGAGTAAGTATTTCCATTAAAAGTGCAGGTACAGGTACTGTATCCGATCTGGATGGCGTATATGTTGTCAACGTAGATCAGGGGCAGACGTTGGTATTTTCTTACATTGGATTCACCACACAAGAAATTGTCTACAAAGGACAGAGTAACTTGAACGTAGTCCTGGTATCTGATACCAAAATATTGGACGAAATCGTTGTCATTGGTTACCAAACGGTTAAGAAGTCCGACCTGACCGGAGCTGTTGCCGTGGTAGATACCAAAGAAATGAAGAAAAGCTCGGCCGGAACACTTGTCAGTCAGATGCAGGGTTTGGCCACCGGTGTAAACGTGCGCAGCACAGGTAGAGCAGGCGAAGACGCTTCGATTCAAATCCGCGGGGTAGGCTCTTTGAGTAACAACTCTCCGTTGTGGGTAATCGATGGTATGATTACCGACCCGGGCGTTGCCTTCAACCCCGCCGACGCGGAGTCTATCCAGATCCTGAAAGACGCCTCGGCCGCTGCCATCTACGGTTCGCGTGCTGCCAATGGTGTAATTATCGTTACAACCAAGAGAGGTTCAAAAGGCCCTATGAAAGTCAATGTAAGCGTGAAAGAAACACTGGAATGGAGTCCGAAGTACGACCTGATGAACGCAGCCGATTATATTAAATATAATGACATCGCTTACAAAGAAGCCATCAAAGACGGCATCGGCTCTATAACAACCACGCAACAGCATTCGTCTTACGATACCAACTGGCAGGACGAGGTATTGAGCACAGCACTGGTTCAGGATTATAACGTATCACTTTCGGGTGGTGGCGACTCAGGAAGTTACTTCGTATCCGGAGGTTACTACACGAATGATGGTGTTTCTTATGGAAATACATTCGACCGTTACAGCTTCCGCGTAAATACACAAGGTAAAAAAGGTTGGTTCTCCTTCGGCGAAAGTCTGGCTTATTCTTACACGAATACCGACCCTAACCAGACCAATACGTACAACGACTTCCTGCGTATGATGCCTACCATTCCGGTTTACGATGCAAACAATCCGGGCGGATATGGTTATGGCGACCAGGCAAAATACAACACATTCGGTGTGAACCCGATTGCCCGCGAAGACCTCGAAGACCGTCGCATCCGCGAGAATCGCCTGAACGGTTCGATGTGGTTGGAGTTCAAACCATTCGAATTCCTTTCTTACAAATTCAATGGTGGTATCGACCTGTATTTCTACGAAAACTCCTGGTTCCGCGGCGAAGGTAACTGGACTCAAAACCAGGAACACCGCGATCCGGAAAGTCAGAAAGCACGCGACAATACCTTTAACACGCTGATTGAACATACCCTGAACTTCAATAAAGACTTTGGAAAGCATCACGTAGATGCTGTAGCCGGTACAACCTATCAGCACAATAAATGGGAAGGTCTTTGGGCATCCCGCCTCAACTTCCCGATGCTGGGCAATGGCGACTACCTGACTGTATTGAATGCCGGACAAAGCAACCAGCAAAACTCGAACAGCATCCGGGAAAGCGCTATGATTTCCTATCTGGGACGTGCCAATTACATTTATGATGATAAATACTATCTGACAGCCACTTTCCGTCGCGACGGCACCTCTCGCCTGTCAAAGGAAAACCGTTGGGGAAACTTCCCATCCATATCCGGTGCCTGGAGAATTTCAAGAGAAGGTTTCTTCGATGTGCCTTGGATCAACGACCTGAAACTGAGAGGTAACTGGGGACGCCTGGGGAATGCTTCTATTGGCGAATGGGATTATATCGGAACCATCAACCAGAGTATTGTAACCGTCTTTGGAGGAGCCATTCAATCGGGTGGTACGCAGGTAAAATTAGTAAACACCGGACTGGTTTGGGAAACAAAAGAAACAGTGAACGTAGGTTTCGATGCCAGCTTCCTTAATCAACGTTTAACATTCAGCGCTGAATACTACAACTCAAAAACAAAAGACGTTTTGGCCGATACACCGATTGCCATATCTACTGGTAATCAGGGAGGAGCACCAAAATCTAACGCAGCCAGCTTGCGTAACCGCGGATTTGAATTTACTGTAGGTTGGAAAGATCAGATTTCCGATTTTAAATACAGCGCATTGTTGAATATAACTACGTTGAATAATAAAGTGCTCAGTCTGGGAGTAGGAAAAGAATCCATCGACTCGGGCCAGGCAAGAACAATACCCGGCAGATCATTGGCCGAATTCTATCTGCTTAAAACAGACGGTATCTTTAAGACGCAAGAACAAATTGACAATTATGTGACCACCGATGGCAGACCGATCATGATCGACGGAAAGCGTCCGCAACTGGGTGACGTGAAGTACATTGACATGCCCGACGGAGAAGGATATCAGGACGCCAACATCACCGACAACGACCGCGTGTTCTGTGGCAGCCCTTGGGCAAAGATGCAAATGTCATTCATGTTCAATGCAGAATGGAAGAACTTTGATTTCAGCATGATGTGGAACGGCCAGTTCGGCAACAAAGTTTACAACGTAGCACAATGGCAAGGCCGTTTGTTCTCCGACAACTCCAACTATATCAGCTTCAAGAAAGGCGAAGAACCTTATCAGGTAAATCCGAACTCCAATACCCCACGTATCATTTATGGCGATGGCCGCAACTCAAAGGATTCCGACCGCTTCCTAGAAAATGGCTCATACTTCCGCATGAAGAATATCTCTATCGGATACAACTTCAAGAAGAACTGGCTAAGTAACCTGGGCATTGATAACCTTCGCGTGTTTGCCACCGGCAGCAACCTGATTACCATTACAGGATATAAAGGACTTGACCCCGACTTCGTAAATACCAACATCTGGAACAGCGGAACCGATAGCTATGCATATCCCAACACACGTTCTGTTATGTTTGGTTTGGATTTGACCTTTTAATTTATAAATCAGTAGAACAATTAAATTATGAAAAAGATATATGGATTATTGTTAGCCGGTGCTTTACTTCTGGGTACCGGATGTGATTCCAGCTTACTGGACATCGACAACCCCAATGAAGTGACAAATACAACCTATTGGCGATCGGCAGATGATGCACAAGCAGGTGTAAACGCTTGTTACAGCTTCTTATATAAAGAAGGAACCTGGATGCGCTGGCTCTCTTTCCGTTACGACCTGACATCGGACGAAGGATGGAGTTCCTCGCCCTGGACCGAGTTGGCCGACTGGGCGCGCTTCCTTTATAATAATTACAATTTCTATGAAGGAAACAACGTACATTGGGAACATTTCTATGTCGGAATTTTCCGTTGCAATCAGGTGTTGACCTATGTACCCGAGATCGAGATGGACGAAACTCAGAAAAACCGGATACTGGCACAGGCTTCTTTCTTACGTGCCTTGTGGTACTTCCAGGTCAATCTGTTATGGGATAAAGGTACATTGATTCTGGAACCAAAAGATACCAGCTATGTTCCTTCGGATGCTTCCGAACAAGAAATCTGGGATCAGATAGAAATAGATCTTACCTTTGCTGCTACCTATTTGCCAGACTCATGGGGTGGTGCCGATCTGGGACGCGCCACAAAAGGAGCTGCCAAAGCATTGCTCGGCAAAGCTTATATGCAACAACGTTTGTTCGACAAAGCAAAAACAGAACTGCAATGGCTCATCGAAAGAGAAGGGTCTATATACGGACTTATTGATAACCGCGAAAACAACTTTACCGATTTAGATGAGAACAACAAGGAAGGTATCTTCGAAATCCAGTTCGACGATCAAAATAAAGGTGGTACAGGAAATGACGCCAGCATGGCATTCGGATTCCAACGTACACAATTCTACGCTCCCGGTGGCGATCATGGTACAGGTTGGGGCGACGGTAAAGCACGCCGCTGGCTGGTAGACGAGTTCCTGAAAGAAAGAATGGCGGACGGAAGAAACGACCTGCGTCTATATAGCAGTATTCTTTATAAGAACTTTGGTGATGACTTCCCCGATCAATCTAAGAAATACTATGCCAATGCAGATGCTTCGCAATGGTTCCCGGAATGGGGAATGGACGCGGAAGATTGTTACATCCGTAAGTACAACACTTCTTATTACCGCGAACGTGAAGATTACTTTGCACGCAACAACTACCGCATTATGCGCTATGCAGATATCCTGATGAACTATGCAGAATGTCTTGTAGAAACAGGAAGCACACCTACAGATGCCGCCGTACATGTGGATAAAGTAAGAGAACGTGCCGGTATGACTAAGTTGAAAGACAGCCAGTGGAAAGATTGCCTGAACTCAAAAGAAGCTTTCATCAAACGTCTTCAAATGGAACGTACCCTGGAACTTTGCTTCGAAGGCTGGAGATGGGCCGACCTGAAACGTTGGGGCTTACTTGATTCTCAAGCCGGTATTGATGAGCTGAAAGCTCGCGACAAAGATTTCAATAACTTCGTTGTGGGTAAACACAGACGTCTGCCTATCCCAAGGGATGAAGTGGATATAAGTGAAGTAGATGGCGTTAAGCTACTTACCCAGAATCCGGGTTATTAATAATTTAAATTAGATGTGTATTAATATCCACCCCCTACCCCCGCCAGCGGGGGACACCGAGGCGGTGAGCCAGGTTTCCATGCGGATGGTGCGCAGCCTATCCCCCGCTGGCGGGGGCAGGGGGTGGATATTAGACACACATAAATAATTTCATTCAAACCCTATACCCCATGTTTACCCCAAGAAAACTAATATTACCTCTCGTTTTCGCATGTTTCGGCGCCTTATCCGCCCAAAACATCAACAACCCGGTCCTACCCGGTGTGGCCGATGCCGGCGTGATCAAACACAACGGTACCTATTACATTGGTGGAGTCAATACAAATGGCGATTTCTACTCCTCCACCGACCTCGTTAACTGGGCCGGCCCCTTCCACGTAATAGACATGGACAACGAGTGGACCGCCGGAACAGGAGCCAAAAACAATCAGATACATGCCAACGACATGATCTACCTGAACGGCACCTTCCACCTCTATTGGTCGGTAAACCACTGGGGAAAAGATAAACACATTGTGCACATTGCCCATGCCGAATCCAGCGACATCCTCGGCCCCTACCACGAACCCGTAAAAGACCAATGGATGGACAACCGCATCGACCCGCAGGTATTCAAAGACGACGACGGCAAACTATACATGTACATGGTACGCTTCACCGATGGAAACACCATCTGGGTACGCCCCATGAAAGATCCCCGTACATTCGACGGACACCCCATTTATCTGTTCGCCTCCCTGCCCGGTACCTGGGAAACGATGGACAACCGCGTGGCCGAAGGCCCGTGGGTAATAAAATACCGCAACAGATACTACATGATGTACAACGCCAATCATACTTCTACTGAATATGGAAATTATCAACTTGGCGTAGCCGAGGCCGACTCGCCCACCTCATTCAACAATGGCAACAAATACTCCTATCCGCTATTGCATGCAGTCCACACGGCAGACGGCCTCCTCTTCTCGCCCGGACAGCCTAATATCCTCCGTGGTCCGAATGGTTTTGAGTGGTGGCTTATCTATATGGCCAACAAGAACCAGGACAGAAGAGGCCAATACATCAACCGTATCTACTTCCACAACAAAACGATGCATGCCGACGGGATAACTGCAAGCCAGACCGAAGGCTATTATCCCGAACCAACAAAAGCCACTTATGCCTGTACCGAAGAATTCTCTTTACAGGCCAACTCAGAAAAGTTATTAACCAACGAAGCTACTCCGGCCACTTCCTACCTGTTCGAAGCCGGAATAAAAACAGCCTCAACCGCAGGAGTCATTGCCTGGTGGAAGGACAAAAACAACTGGATAAAGGTTGGACTGGAAGCGCCAGCCAGCTGGTACGTACAGCAATGCAGAAACGGCGAAAGCACTACCCAAACATATGCCCTGCCCCAGGACTTTAAGTTTGGTGTATACCATAAAATAAGCGTAGAAAGAAACGTTACTCATTTCTCCTTTCGTATAGACGATATCCCCGCCCCCGGCGCTTCGCCGGTTTTGGAAACAAACATCACCGGAAAAGGAATCCCCGGCCTTTTCTCCGGAAACGGAAGCACGGCATTCAACGGGCTTTTATATACCATCGGCTGGGATGAATTCGACGATAACATCACCGGCTGGGACAATATGGGCACCGCCCCCCTGTTCAAAGCGTTCAAAGGCGATATGCTTTCGCAATACGAGTTCTCCCTTCAAGTAGCCAACGAGGCAGAAAAAGGAAAAGTTGGCGCCTATCCTGTATATATAAATGAGGACAATTACATTTTAGCCAGCCTTGATTTTGATAAGCAACACCTTACGATAGAACGGATGGAGAAAGGAAAAGCCAAATCTCCTGAAACATTCAGCCTGGCAGATTGGAAAACCCAATATGCAGATATTAAATACACCGACTTCATTGAAAAAGGATACACCTTCAACTATCCCGTCTGGATGGATGGTATTCAGTTAAACCGTCAGGCAACCGGTGAAGAAGGGGTATTCATCGACAATATGTTCGATAAACTATCGGTAGAGTACAAGATAGACAACGGGAAATGGCTTCCGGCACCCATTGCTCAAATCCAAACTACGGAAGATGCTATGTATAACGAAGTCGTATTCGAACATCCCATTAAAACCGATGCGCTACGTTTTATCAATAAAGATCCGCAGGACGAACGCGTTTACATCTATAAAATAAGAACCAAAGAGCTATTCAAAACATCGTACAACCTACGGTTCGTTAAAAAAGAAGGCCAACTCTATGTCTTTGTAGATGGCAACCTGATTACCCGGATGAAGATTAGCAATACTCCGTCGCAAGTGGGAATATATGCCGAAAACGCAACGCCATCCTTCAATGGGATGATGCTGTACCACATACCCGAATAATATAACTAATAAAAGAATAGACCATGAAGAAACTAAATTTACTATTTCTTGTGCTGGCATCCCTATGTTGGAGTTGCAGCAGCTGTTCGTCAGACCAGGAGAAGGAAGGAAATCCGACAATTCATTATCCCGTGCCATTGGGAGATCCTTTCATCATGTTGTACCAGGACACCTATTACGCCTACGGTACCCATGCCAATGACGGAATCGAAGTCTATACTTCTTCCGACCTCCTCAGTTGGAAAAAGGAACAAAACCTGGCATTGAACAAGCAAGACTCCTGGGCAGACCGCTGGTTCTGGGCACCGGAAGTTTATCACATCAACGGCAAGTTCTATATGTACTACTCGGCCGATGAGCACATCTGTGTAGCCACCTCAGATTCTCCTACCGGCCCTTTCATACAAAGCATAAAGGAACCGATGATAGCCAACGAAAAAGGCATCGACAATTCATTGTTCATAGATGATGACGGCACGCCTTACTTATCTTTCGTCCGGTTCAACGATGGTAACAATATCTGGATTGCCGAACTGGAAAAAGACCTGGTAACGCTTAAAACAGAAACCATGCAACCCTGCCTGCACGTTTCGCAAGAGTGGGAAGAAGTCTGGCCACGTGTCAACGAAGGTTCATACATCATCAAACACAACGGATTATATTACATGATCTATTCTGCCAACAGCTACGAAAGCCCGTTCTATGGTGTAGGCTATGCCACAGCCACCTCTCCAATGGGACCGTGGACGAAATATGACAAGAACCCAATCTTTCAAAAGCCCGAAACACTTGTCGGAGTGGGACATAGCGCCCTGTTCAAAGACAAATCCGGTCAGCTGAAGATGGTATTCCATGCCCATCGCGACAAGAATAACATTCACCCGCGCGACATGTACATTGTAGATGTAACGTTTACCAACGATGATCCGGCCATAATGAAAATATCCGGAGAGATCATCCGTCCGCAACTTGTTTATTAATCTCTAAACAAAGATAGATATGAAAAAGATATTCACGATCATCGCACTGATCACCTGCACGCTGGCAAATACAACTGCGCAACAGTTTGCATACAAGCTATCCGTAAAATCACCGGGCAACCCGGCCGAAAGTTATGAACTACAAGCCACCCCATCGGGAGAGTTGAAAGCGAACACCGCATTGCCACTCAAAATCACCCGTCAGGTTTCCGAAGAAGGCACTGTCAAACAAATAAAGGTAACTATAGAGGCTACCGAAACCGCATACTACAATCTTGAACAGATATTCGAACTAGACCAAATCAGTCATAGCGACTGCCAGTTCTATATGCCGGGATTCTGGTATCGCCACAACCTGCGTTCACCACAGGAAGCCCCATCGTTCCACACCAGCGACAGTTGGCAGGTACGTGAAGATAGGCTAAGCGCCCCGATGACGGGTATATTTAATGAGAAAACCGGAGAGTACTACACCGTTCTCCGACTAGACGATTTTAAAGATGAATGCCTCACCACGCATCAGGCGGGAGAAGTTATTCTAAGCGGAAAGACCTCCCTGGGCTTCACCGGATTCAGAAACATGGATGGGAATACGGCTTTGGTTTTCGGGTTCCCTTACCATGAAGCTCCGAACACTTATCTACGTAAACTGATATTAGCTCCTGCCGTACAGGCTTTTGAGAAACTGGAAAAGGGAGAGAAACGCGAACTTTGCTGGGAAATAGCTCAAGGCACGGCCAAAGATTTCTCTACATTCGTGGCCAACACCTGGGAGTACAGTTATGATAAATACAAACCAACCACCGTAGAAACCGGATGGAATACGGAAAGCGCAAAACAGGTATTGAGCAATTTCTTTACCGAAAGTTATGTAGACAAATATGATCTGAAGTATTTCTCTGGTGTACATATGCGTACAGACGATTGTGCCAGCGTAGGTTCCGTAGAGGTAGGATTCGTTGGCCGTGTATTGCTCAATGCATTCAACGCATTGGAGTATGGAGAAACACACAGCCAGCCCGGTTTGGTGCAAAAGGCCAACGCGGTGTTCGATAGTTATCTGGTGCACGGATTTACATCCAACGGATTCTTCAGAGAGTTCGTAAACTATGATGATAACAGCGAGACAACCATCTACAGCATCCGCCGCCAGTCCGAAGGAGCATTTGCCATACTGAACTACCTCGACTACGAAAGAAAGCAAGGACGGAAGCATACCGAATGGGAAGCGAAGATGAAAACATTGCTCGACAATCTTCTGAAACTGCAAAATGCAGATGGTAGCTTCCCCAGAAAGTTTGATAACGCATTTAATATCTCCGACGCATCGGGTGGCAGTACCCCATCGGCCACGCTCCCACTCACTATGGCTTACTCTTACTTCAAGAATAAGAGCTATTTGGAGAGCGCCCGCAAAACCGCCGTCTATCTGGAAAAAGAACTCATATCGAAGGCTGATTACTTTTCTTCGACATTAGACTCTAATTGTGAAGATAAAGAAGCCTCATTGTATGCCTCTACTGCTATGTACTATCTGTCGATGGTGACCAAAGGCAAAGAGCGCGAACATTATATCGACCTGGCCAAAGAATCGGCATACTTCTGCCTTTCCTGGTATTACCTGTGGGATCTGCCGTTTGCTCAGGGGCAAATGTTGGGCGATGTAGGTTTCCAATCCCGCGGTTGGGGCAATGTATCGGTAGAGAATAACCACATTGATGTGTTTATCTTTGAATTTGCCACTGTGTTAGACTGGCTGACCAAAGAACGGAACGAGGCCCGCTTCTCGGAATTCTCGCAAGTGATCAAAACCTCGATGTTGCAGTTAATGCCTGTCAAAGGTCATATGTTTGATATCGGCAAGGTAGGTTATTATCCCGAAGTTGTACAACATACAAATTGGGACTACGGAAAGAATGGAAAAGGATTTTATAATACGATCTTTGCACCGGGATGGACGGTTGCTTCTCTTTGGCAAATGCTCAGCCCGGAACGGGTGAGTAACTATTTCACAAACAGTAAGAAGTAGGAATAAAGAAGGGGGCATAAGTAGCTACCAATGACGTGACTAATGTCCTACTTATAATGCACCCTCACTATAAAACAAAAGATTATGAAAAAACAATCCTTATTCAGTCTTTTATTAGCAACAGTGCTATTTACCGGATGCAGTTCATCCTCACATGCCGGGGAACCACCCGCACCAGAGAAAGATACATACACAAATCCGGTAGTGCGCAACAGCCTGCCGGACCCTACCATCATCCGGGCCAAAGACGGTAGCTTCTATCTGTACGCCACGGAGGATGTTCGCAACCTGCCTATATTAAAATCGTCTAATCTGGTAGACTGGACATACATCGGCACCGCATTTACAAACAACTCCCGGCCCACATTCGAACCCGATGGCGGGCTGTGGGCACCGGACATAAATTACATCAACGACCAGTATGTGCTTTATTACTCCATGTCTGTATGGGGTGGCGAATGGACCTGCGGAGTGGGTGTTGCCGTGGCCGATAAGCCCGAAGGCCCCTTTACGGACAAAGGAAAACTATTCCGGAGCAACGAGATTGATGTACAGAACTCTATCGACCCGTTCTATATAGAAGACGGCAGGAAGAAATACCTCTTCTGGGGAAGTTTCCGAGGACTTTATGCCATTGAACTAAGCGCCGACGGACTATCCGTTAAACCGGATGCAGAAAAGAAACGCATTGCCGGAACCGCCTTCGAAGGTACGTACATCTACAAAAAAGGAGATGACTATTACCTGTTTGCTTCTATCGGTAGCTGCTGCGAGGGGGTGAACAGTACTTACCAATTGGTAGTGGGCCGCTCCAAGTCTCTGTTCGGGCCTTATGTGGATAAAGCCGGAAAGGATATGATGGAGAACGGGTATACGGTGGTTATCGGGTCGAACGAACGCTTTGTGGGTAACGGACATTGCTCTGAGATTGTGCAGGATAACGCGGGAAACGATTGGCTCTTGTATCACGGAGTAGACAGAAATGCACCACAGGGCAGGGTATTACTTCTCAGTCAGATCGGGTGGGACGCCAACGGCTGGCCTTATGTCGACGGCAATAGTCCGGATAACCAGGCAGCGATTCCGGTTTTCAAATAACAAGAGCCGGTCAGTTAATGACAGATTTCCCTGACAAGTATCAGGCTCATTAAAAAACAAAATATGATGATCAGAAAGATTTTATTCGCAAGCGCCCTATTCGCCATGTTTGCTTGTAGCGGCAACAAAAAGAATGAATTGCCATTACTCGATAAATCGGCCTTTAATACGGAAGTAGACGGCAAGCCTGTCTCTCTTTACACGCTGGATTCGGGCAAGGGGCTAACCGTACAGGTAACCAACTTCGGTTTGCGTGTCGTTTCCATCTGGGCGGCAGACCGCGACGGTAAGTATGCCGATGTGGCTGTGGGTTACGAAAACATAGATCGCTATATAAATAATGGTGGCGAACGCTTCATGGGCTGTATCGTAGGAAGATATGCCAACCGCATCGCCAAAGGACAGTTCGAACTGGATGGAGTAACCTATCAGTTACCAATCAATAATAACGGTCAGACGTTGCACGGAGGCCTCAAAGGGTTAGACATGGTTGTTTGGGATGTAAACGAAGTTACCCCCAATTCCATCCTGTTCTCTTATACCTCGCCCGATGGCGACGAAGGCTTTCCGGGAGAGCTTAAGATTGACGTAAAGTACTCGCTCACAACAGACAATGGGTTGAAGATTGAATATAAAGCTACGACTGATAAGCCAACCGTGGTTAATTTGTCGAACCACTCTTTCTTTAATCTGAAAGGCGATAGCAACGGTACGATCACCGATCATATCCTGACCATCAACGCCGGCAAAACCACTCCGGTTGATAGCGTTCTTATTCCAACGGGTGAGCTTGCTCCGGTAGATGGCACTCCTTTCGATTTCAGAACGCCAACTGCCATCGGCGAGAGAATCAATGTGGATGATGCACAGCTTAAGAATGGCTTGGGGTATGACCACAATTGGGTATTGGACCGTAAATCGGCTAACGACGTTGAACTGGCTGTGACGTTGTATGAGCCCGCCAGCGGAAGGGTGATGGAGGTATATACCGATCAACCCGGTGTACAGTTCTATAGCGGAAACTTCTTCGACGGAAAGGCGAAGAATAAGTATGGAAAGGCTATTGGCTATAGGGAAGCGCTTGCTCTGGAAACGCAGAAGTTCCCGGATAGCCCGAACCATCCGGACTTCCCTTCTACACGGTTAAATCCGGGAGAAACGTATACGCATACGTGCATATATAAGTTTACGACTAAGTAAATGACTTTGTAAGAAAAATATAATACCATTATGAAAATCAGACTCATTCTTTTAGCCCTTCTCTTCGCTTCCACAGGACTCCATGCCCAATGGAAACCCGCAGGAGACAAAATAAAAACCAATTGGGCCGAAACGCTCGACCCCAACAACGTATTGCCCGAGTATCCCCGCCCTATTATGGAGCGTACCGATTGGGTAAACCTGAATGGCCTTTGGGATTACGCCATACTTCCCATCGGACAGCGTGAACCCCAGCAATTCGATGGTAAAATCCTGGTTCCATTTGCCGTAGAATCCAGTCTGTCCGGCGTACAAAAGAACCTCGGAAAAGACAATGAACTGTGGTACAAACGCACCTTCACCGTGCCGTCTTCATGGAAAAGCAAGACCGTGTTGCTGCACTTTGGCGCAGTAGACTGGAAAACTGAAGTCTACCTGAACGACATCAAGATCGGTACGCACACCGGAGGATATGCTCCGTTCAGTTTTGATATTTCCCCTTACCTCACCCCGGGCGCCCAAAAGCTGGTGGTCAAAGTTTGGGACCCTACGACCGATGGTTACCAACCCGTAGGCAAGCAACATAAAAATCCGCATGGCATATGGTACACACCCGTATCGGGCATCTGGCAAACCGTTTGGCTGGAACCGGTTAATAAGAAGTTCATCGCCAACCTGAAAACCACGCCCGACATTGATGCCAGGAAACTGAGCGTGAAGGCTTGTACCGAAGGAACTGCCTTTGGCGATATTGTAGAGGTGATCGTAAAAGACGGCAATACAACCATCGCCAGGGCGAAAGCCGCCACAAGCGAAATGCTCGAAATTGCCATCGACAATCCTAAACTATGGTCGCCCGAATCGCCCGCGCTCTACGACCTCGAAGTTAGTCTTTACAGCCAGGGCAAGCTACAAGACAGAGTAAAAAGCTATGCCGCCATGCGCAAGGTTTCGAGCAAAAGAGACGGGAATGGCATTGTTCGCCTGCAACTCAATAACAAGGATTATTTCCAGTTCGGCCCGCTCGATCAAGGCTGGTGGCCCGACGGACTGTACACCGCACCAACCGACGAAGCACTACTGTACGATATACAAAAAACAAAGGATCTCGGTTTCAACATGATCCGTAAACACGTAAAAGTGGAGCCGGCACGTTGGTACACACACTGCGACCGCATCGGTATCCTCGTTTGGCAGGATATGCCCAACGGCGATCGCTCACCCCAATGGCAAAACAGGCAATACTTCACCGGAACCGAAGCCGTACGCACAGGCGAATCGGAAGCCAATTTCCGCAAGGAATGGAAAGAGATTATGGACTATCTGCACTCCTACCCTTCTATCGTGACCTGGGTTCCGTTCAACGAGGCTTGGGGACAGTTCAAAACAGTTGAATTTGCCGAATGGACGAAAACCTACGATCCTTCCCGCCTGGTGAACCCAGCCAGTGGAGGTAACCACTACCACACAGGCGATATGTTGGACCTGCACAACTATCCTGGTCCGGAAATGTATCTGTATGATGCCGAAAGGGCAACAGTACTGGGCGAGTATGGCGGCATCGGCCTCCCACTCGACGGACACCTGTGGCAAACGGACAAAAACTGGGGATACGTTCAGTTCAAAAACGCTAAGGAGGTAACAGACGAGTATGTGAAGTATGCCGAAATGCTAAAGAAAATGATCCGCAGTGGCTTCTCCGCAGCCGTTTATACCCAAACCACGGATGTGGAAGTGGAAGTTAACGGACTGATCACGTATGACCGGAAGATTATTAAGGTAGAAGAAGACCGGATACGGAAAGTAAATCAGGAAATCTGTAATTTATTGAACAAGTAAGTTTGAAGAGTCATTCAGGATAACACCGAAGCAAAGCTTCGTATTTGACTCACGCAAGGGGGTGCCTGCACAGGCGCCCCCTTCTACTTTTATATATTGCCGATGAAAGTTTCATGCGTTTGCTGACACCCGGGTGTGAATAGATCTGACACCCGGGTGTCAAGCCCGTTCACACCCGGGTGTCAGCAAACAGGTGAAACCTTCTGTTGGAGATGAAGCTGGTTTAATCTTCCCATTCAATCACCGGAATGGAGATGCGGCTGTTATGTTCTTCGTCCATATAAATGGTTTGGTGGGCTTTGCGGGTCCGCACCTGTTCCGACCACAGTCCGGCGTAATTGGAATGTATACTGTATTGCGGGAAATCGGACGAAGTGATATCTACCCGCAGCCGGCTGCCGGGCTTCACCTGCCAGGTCACAGGCAGGGTTTCTATGTTCAGTTCCACCACCTCATTCGGGGTGTACGCTTGCGCTTGTCCGTAGGTATTGTTCCGGTAGGCCAACGTGGTAATGCCCGTGCGGATATTATACGCCCTGCCGTCGGGCATTACCTCGCTGATTTTGTATGTCAGGCAGGTGTCGTCGCAATCGCTACTCATATAAATCGTTGCCCTTACCGGACCGGCTATGGTGAGCGGCTCTTCCAGAGGTGGCGAAAGGAAGAAGAGAACATCATCCCGATAGCCGATTTCGGGTTGGGGCTTACTTCCGCGGCGGGCAGAAGAGTTGAACAAGGTTTCTCCCCCTACCGACATAACGGGACGGAGGGGATTGTAGACGAACTTCAGGGACGAAGAGGCAAGCTGCCTACTGCCCGTGTGCGGGGTGTTTATACGGTCTTTCAAAAGCTGGTACGCATGGTGGTTTCCGGCATCTTTCCGGTTGCTCAGGCTGTACACAACGTCTTTGTCCCTGCGGATGGGCCATGACGCATACGTCTTCCAACAATCGGCACCAATGAAATAAACCTGCACATTGCCTTCGGGCACAACGCCCTGGGCCACTACCTTGTGCAACCAATCGAGTTGATCGGCAAAGACATCCACATCTTTGGCATGCGGCTGGGGGGAAACATCGGGATGATACTGGTAGAAGTGATCCCACCCTCCGAGTATCAGCCGGCTATTCTTTTTGGTTTCGGGCGACAGGAGTTCGTAACCCTTGAGGGTACCTTCGAGATGATGGTCGAACAGTCCGGCCACGATCGTCATGGGGACCTTGATTTTCGAAGGAATGCCACGCAGTTGCCCCCAGACTCCGGTTTCCCAATAAGGGTCGCTGTAATCGGGGTGCGAAATCCAATCGCGATACCACGGCAGTTCAACACCCAGCCTCTTCACGTCCATCTCTTTGTGCGGACGGAAACGGCTTTCGTCGTAATACGGCTCTTCCGGATCGTGACTGGGTTTGTGGCTCACCTCGGAAGCATTGTCGATGGCCCATCCCGTAAGGATATCGTGCCGGAACAAACCATCTTTGTAGGCCGACAGGTGCCGGTCTATTCCGTAATGATGAAGATATATTCCTTTCACTTTATCGGGCAGCGAGTCGGCCACAATCCAACCGGTAAGCGCCGTATACGAAACTCCGAACAGGCCAATGCTGCGGCACCAGGGCTGCGCGGCAACCCAGTTTACGAGCGCGCGTCCATCTTCGCGCTCATAAACATTGGGTTGGTATACGCCTTCCGAACCGCCCTTTCCGCGGCAGTATTGCTGAATGTACCCCAGTCCGCGGCGGACGTACTCCTGCCCTTGCTTTATGTTGTCGCCACGGGTTTCATTAAAGGTGTAGGGCGTCCGGGTGATGACTACCGGAAACGGCCCCTCGCCCTTGGGAAGGTAGATGCGGGTGAATAGTTGGTATGGGCCTCCTCCACGAATGAACGTATCTTTATAGACATAACCGGCAGGCGGAGACAGGCGGGGCTTGATGATGTTTGTCCAGATCCGGTATCCCTCGTCGTTCAAATGAAGATTGTCGTCGAGGTAAAGTTCGGGACGAATCTCTCCCTGCCCGTCCAGCAACGGGGTAGCCACATCCAGATAAGCAACGCGACGTGTTTTCGCAGCATACTCCTCGAACAGCGCATTCAGCATCTTATGCCTGGGCATTAAAGCCTTGCGCGAACCCGACGGCTTGACGGAAAGAATGTATAACCGCGCCTGAGGGTAATCGTGCAGTAGCTTCTCGAAAAAGAGACGGTGAAGATCGAATGATTCGCCGATGCCGATGTCCGTTTTATAGCCTATAATATCGTTCTCGGAATAGAAAACAATGTTCCGGGGCTGGTACTTGCCGACAATGCGGGTGTAGTTGTACAACAGGTCGCGGATGGAGGCACCTCCGTATCCGCGGTTGACAACGTGCAACGGGGCGAAGTCTTCTGCCATCTTCCTCCACATCCGGAAGGAGGAACTACCGAGGAAGAGTGCATCGCACGTAAACTCCTGCACCTGTTTATCCTGCTTCTCCAATGCAAGAATATCATTCTCGTAACGGGTTAACCAAACGGAATCTTCTGTGTTCTCTACATGCAGGCATCCGGACTGTGTGATGCTGTTTTGCGAATAGCAAAACAGCGCACAGAGGCCGAACAGAAGGCTGAGGATAAGTTTTGTTTTCATTTTTACCCTAATACCCTTTATTCTGCGTCAAATTCGGATTAATATCTATCTGCGTCTGAGGCACGGGAAAGAGCACCCGTTCTTCCGTCAACGTATCCGACTTCCGGCGGCCTTCATCCCTTGCGGGCAACGAGTTCATCACATCCAGTACGCGGCCCGTGCGCACCAGGTCGAACCAACGATGCCCCTCGAAAGCCAGTTCCAGACGGCGTTCCTTGTCTACCGCATCGCGCATGCTGCCTTGTGAAGCCACCACGCCCGTAGGCAGATTGGCCAGTTTCGCACGGTTACGCACCCGGTTGACCAGTGCCTCCGCATCCGACAACTTATTTTGCTCTACCAAAGCCTCGGCCTTTAGCAACAGGATATCTGCAAACCTGATCTTAATGATGCTCGTTGCATTCGTCCGCAACTTATACATGAAAGGATAATAATAAGGATCGTCCTTCTTGTAATGATGCGTCCACGAGGGACTGGCAAAAACCATCGACTCCTTCATCCGGACCGCGTCTCCTTCGTCCTCGAAAGCGCGGATCAAGTCTCTTGAAGGTGTCAGATACTTGGCCCAGTTGTAGGTCGAAGCCGGATTCAGCTCATTCACCCCATACATCGACCACAACCACTGACCGCTTCCGGGAGAATAGGTGATCTCGAAAATCGACTCCTTCGTGTTGCGGTAGCGCACGTCCGTCTTCGCATCGTTGGCAGCAAACAAGTCCGAGTATTCCGGCATCAGATCATATCCGGCGGCTTCCACATCGCTGCAATACTTCACCACTTTGTCGTAATCGCGTAGAGGCTTTTCGGCATACGCCTTTGCCAGAAGTGCATTGGCCACTCCTTTGGTGAGGAGGAACTTATTGTTTGCATCCACCGCCGGAGCATCGGCAACCGCCTCTTGCAGGTCTTGTACGATCTGTGCGTAAACCTCTTCTACCGGTTTTCTTTCGGGATAAAGCAACGGATAAACCTCTTCAATGTTCTCGGCAGTAATTTCCGGGGTTTCCTGCACCACTACAGGGATATCTCCCCAAAGGCGCACCAGATCCAACATAATCCATCCGCGGAAAATCTTAGCTTCGGCTTTCCATCGTTTGCGCTCGGCGTCGGTCAGCGATTGGTCGGGCACTTTATCTACATTCAGTATAACGATATTCGCCGTATTGACGTAGCTCAGGTATTTATTCCAGCTTCGTTCAATCACTCCATTATCGGCATCCTGGCTCTGCGCCTCCAGCGTAACCAAGTTATTGCCCGTTCCTCCGCTGTATGCGTTATCCGAATGGGTATCAGAGAACACCAGCAAGTCCAGCGTCCACTCCTGCTGAGCCGACCCGCTTATCAGGCTATACATGGCATTATACTGTGTTTCCATCTCGGCCTTCGTAGCGAATTTAACCTCCGAATCGTCCGTATCGCCGGCAATGGTCTTCTCGCTGAACGTCGATACCGGATCTTTATCCAACTCGCAGGAAGTATATAAAAAGCACACGGCCAATAACAATAAACTTTTTATTATAATTTTCATATCTGATAGTTTTAGAATTCAACATTTAAACCAAATACAAACGATCTGACCTGCGGATAAGTACCCCAATCAATGCCTTGCGTAGTAGCCGCACCACCGTATTGGTTTACTTCGGGGTCGAAACCTTTATACTTTGTCCACGTAAGCAAGTTGTTCGCCGAAGCATACACCTGCAATCTGTTCAACTGGATTTTACTCAACAACCGGCGGTCAAACTCATACGATAGGGTGACGTTCTTTACCCGGAGGAAAGACCCATCCTCTACCCAACGGCTGGACGATTTTACGTTCTGCGTGCCAATCACCGCACGCGGCATATCCGTAACGTCGCCCGGTTGTCTCCAGCGCTTCAACACCTCTGTCGACTGGTTTCTGGAACTGTACATGCCTTCCGTCTCAATTCTCGAAGCATTATATATATCATTACCTACTGAACCTGTTAATAACACACTTAAACCTATACCTTTATAAGAAAAATTGTTTGTCATACCGAAAGTAAAGTCCGGGTTGGGGTCGCCGATGTGCGTTTTGTCGCTCGATGTTATTCTTCCGTTATCATCCAGATCACGGTAAACGATATCTCCCGTCTGCGGGTCTACCCCTTCGCTGATGTATCCCCAGAACATGCCCAGTGGCTTACCTACCGTCATGCGTACGCAATTCTCACTGGTAGATTCCGATGTCTTGGCATAATAATACACCTGCTGAAGCGTTAACTTGGTCAACTCATTGCGGTTGAAAGAAATATTGAAATCTGTGTCCCACTTGAATCCGCCTACCAGGTTCTTGGAATTGACAGCGAACTCCAATCCCTTGTTGATCATTTCGCCCTCGTTGCGGGTTACGGAAGATACACTGGCGGTCGATGGCAACGGAACATCCATCAGCAAGTCGGTGGTTTTCTTGTAATACGCATCTGCCGTAAACTGCAAACGGTTGTTCAATACGCTCAGGTCGATACCGATGTTGGTTTGCGTAGTGGTTTCCCAGGTCAGGTCGCGATTGGCCATGTTGGCAGGCGACAGGGTAATCATGGCATTTGCTTTATCCTCTTTCGTCCAGTCCTGGCGGGTGATGCTGTACTGTTGCATATATGCATAGTCGCCAATGCCCGATTGGTTACCGGTTTGTCCCCAACCACCACGGATCTTAAGGTCGTCTATCCATGTCATATCTTTCATAAAGCTCTCGGCCGACATTCGCCAACCGGCAGAGAACGATGGGAATACGCCCCAACGCTTGCCCGGAGCCAGTTTCGAAGAACCATCGGCACGCATATTGGCCGTAAACAGGTATTTACTCTGATAATTATAAGCCACGCGAGCCGCATACGACATAATGGCCCATTGCGCACCGGATGTACCATTGCTCTGCGAAATCTTATTGGCCGCGTTCAACGTCTGGATATCCGAAGAGAAGAAATGCGAAGCCGTCTGATAGGAATATTCATAATCCGAAGTGGTATACGAAGTAACCCCCACGGCAGAGATATTGTGCCCGTTAAAGCTCTTGTCAAAAGAAAGAGTGTTATCAAAAACCAATACCGTACTCAACGAACGGTTGTCGGACGCCGTGCCGAATTGCTCTCTACCATAACTGGTCTTCACCGGATCTAAGAATGACTTATAATGATAATATGTCCTGTCCAGTGCCAATGAGGTCTTGAACTTCAAATCGGGAGTCAGCGTTACCTCACCCGAAATGTTGCCCAACAAACGGTTGTTCTTCGTTTTGTTATCGGCACTACGCGACATATTCGATACCGGATGGGTAAGGTTAGCACCATAGAAGTTGTTATAATACTGCCCCGGGTTCTCATCATCCCATATTTTGGCATAGGTAGGCGTATTGATAACCGAAAGCACCACCCCTGCACGATTGGAGCCCGTTCCCGAGATAATTCCATTGCTGGAATAGTCGGAATAAGAAGCGCCTACATTCATTTTCAACCATTTACGGATTTGATTCTCCAGGTTGGCACGGAAGTTATATCGTTTATAAAACGCTACTTTAATAATACCATCGTCTTCTGTATATCCACCCGAAACGTAATACCGCATCTTATCATTCCCGTTCGAGAAAGACAACTGATAGTTTTGATTCACCCCGGTAGTATAGGTTTCTTTGAACCAATCCGTTTCATCCTTCAACCCTTCGGGCAGACTGATGGCCCCGGTTTCGTCCATCAACTCTTTATATTGCTCGTGATTCAGCGATTTCATCTGCTTGATCACGTTAGAAAAACCAACGAAACTATTAAAGGTAACCTTAGCACTACCCTCGGCACCAGCCTTGGTGGTAATCAATACAACACCATTAGCCGCACGCGAACCATAGATCGCAGCCGAAGAAGCATCCTTCAAAATCTGCATCGACTCGATATCATTGGGCGACAAGAAGCTGATGCTCGTCATCGGAACGCCATCCACCACATACAGCGGGTCGTTGCTGGCGTTGATGGAGGAATTACCACGCACACGAATCACCATTTCCTGACCGGGAAGTCCGTTGGGTTGTGTAATCTGCACCCCGGCCGCTTTTCCCTGCATAGCCGCTCCGGTAGAAATGATGGGCCGCTGGTCTAAATCTTTGGTAGAAACGGTAGCCACAGAGGTGGTTACGTCTTTGCGTTGCATCGTGCCATAGCCCACTACCACAACCTCATCAAGGAATTTAGTGTCTTCCTTTAAGGTAATATCAAAGGTATGGTTTGCCTTAACAGCAATTTCCTGTGATTGATAGCCGATATAAGATACCGTCAATACGGCATTCCCGGACACATTGAGCCTGAAGTTACCATCCAGATCGGTTACCGTACCGTTGGCTGTTCCTTTTTCAAGCACGCTCGCTCCAATGATAGGCTCGTTTGAAGCATCTTTCACCGTCCCGCTGATAGATATGGACTGTGCGAATGCACCGACAGATAAGAAAAACACAAATAACGGAAAAAGGATCTCTCTCTTAAAAGTACTCTTTCGCTTACTCTTTTTCATGAATATTAAATTTAAAAGTTAATACTTTATGCATCTTAGCTAAAATGACAAAGGCAAAAGTATAGCGAAAGAGGTTTGGTTTTACACCGGGGGTATGCAGAGTGGATTAAATTGGAGGATATTCAGAAAAACAAATCTGAGAATCAACAAGTTAATCACTCCACCGTAGAACGGCAGAGTGGATGTTATACAAATAAATAAAGAGAAATTTTAATTGCAATGAGGCATTATTTATCGGATGGAGCACCGATTTTCATCACATAACGTTCGAACTCATCACGCGAAACCCTGGTTTTATTCTTCACCTTAGCCCGGTAGTTATAGATGGTATTTACCGAGTAGCCCAGAAAGCTGGCGATCTTGGAACTATCGTCTATACCCAAACGGATCAGGGCGAATATCCGGAGTTCGGCATTCAAGAGTTCGCCTTTCTTTAATACGATTTGCTCGTCGTCGGTAAGAAGCATATTAAACTCTTTCACGAAAGTAGGATACAGATGCAGGAAGGTATTATCGAAATTCGTATAGAACTCCTTCATCTCTTTTTCCATAAAATCTTCCGAGCGGGTTAGCTTAAAGACTTCTTCCGTTTGTCCCAACGTGATCCGGCGATGTATGAGCTTTCTGAATGATTCTAACTTATTAATATAGGTGGAGCATAAGGTCAGCGACTGCCCGATATATTCTTCTTTCACCAGATTAGACTCCGAGAGCTCCAGATTCATCCGTTTGAGTTCTTCATTGGCCGCTTGCAGATTATTCCGGGCTACAGACACCTTCTTTACCTGTTTATAGATGAACAGTACAGCTATGACCAAAAGCACAGACAGGAAACTAATCATAATCAGGTAATTGCGTAACTTCTCTTTCTGTTGGTCGCTACGCATCTGATACGTTTTATTAATAATAGATTGTATGCCCGATATCTGCGAGCTGCGCAAACGGGCATTGAAGGCATTGGCGTTATCAAGCGAGAACTTGATGTAATTATAGGCCCGGTTTAAATCGCCATTGGAGTAAAGCGAGTCGGCCAACGCCCACAGAGAAGCATTATCGCGTATGGAGGCTTTAATATCCGAGATGGCGGAAAGAGCAAGATACTCTTTCCGCTTCTCGCCGTTTTTCTTTCTCGAATAATATAGTGAGCGATAATAGGTTATCGCAGCATATTCCGGAGTACCCATCTCGGTCATGGCGAGGCGCTCATCGTTAATGGCCATAGCATCGTCTATCTTCCCTATGGAAAACCAATAATACTCTTTGAGCCTGAGATATTGCTTTGCATCGGGGGTGAGGACACTATACAACGAGTCTTTATAGGTTCTGGATATAGCCGCATAACGGGAGCTGTTCCTCTTATCTTGCGAATAAAAGGACATATCGCCGTATACGTGTCCATACGTATTATAATAATCAACCAGATACTTAGGATTCAAGGTTTTCCGGTTTACCCCATCAAGTACATCCATACACTCCTTATACATGCCGGTTGAAGCCAGAAAGTAGGCAAGCCGAAGTCTGGTTTCGGTTTGCTTATCCAATTCATTCAATACGTCGGCAATATCCAGGTTGCGGTTTAAGTAGTAAATAGCAGAATCGCATATATATGGTCTGTATTCCATATATAAACCCATATTTAATGCATAAATGCTATCCGGAGAAAGGTCTTTGGCTTGCAGCTTTGTTTTAAGATCATGAATACGTTTTTCCCGGATATCAGTATATATCATATGGTCGTCAATGGCTTTATCAAGCACATGCAGCAAGGAATCAAGCGTTGAACTTGCGAAAGATAATAAGGGACAAAGAACGAACCATATAAAAATTGTGCTTCTCTTCATAGTAGGAGATATGTTTAATGGATAGACAAAGGTAATCAATCCCAGTTACAAAAAACTGTAAATGATATGCAATTCTTCTTGTGCGTTCTTAAAAAGAGAGTGTATCGAAACGCTGTTTTGACACACTCTACCCTTTTTTACAGCAACATGCTACTACAGATTACACGCCAGTCATTGCCTGACCACTTGCCACACCCGCCAGCACGCTGACTATGGCAATAATAATCTTATAAAGTAAATCCTTTGTCGATTTCTTCATTCTTTCATCATTTTTTTAATTAATAAATCGACATTAAAACCCTGGATCTACGACTTCATCGTCATCCTCGCCGTCTCCGCCTCCGGTGCCGCCTTCGCCTCCCGTGCCTGCCAGAATACCCATATTCTTCAGGTGATCTTCCAGTCGGGTAAACCGTAGCTTTTCACCCGCACGTATCGTATCGCGATGTAGCTTCGGTTCCTTGTCGGCCTGAAGTAAGATTCTAGTATTCAAAACATTATCATGTATCTTAGGGCAGGCCAAATCGAATGATTTACGCTCGTATAATATGGTATTACCCAGATTTCGATAAATGGTCGAAAAACAAAACTCCCTACAGGAACTTAACTCTATCTGCTAATTGAAGAAAATAATCGTTAGACCAGATATCCAACTCTTTGGGATTTTGTATGAATGGCAATACATCACGTTTTACCATATTAATATCTGTAGAGGTCAACCTTTCTTTCAGTATAGAAGTAAACGTTTCCTTATCTATATCCATATCATTAAATTCTTTAGTTCTGATTTGCAAATGAGCAAAATCCAATGGAATATTATAGCGAATATACCACTCAAAATCATACCAGTCCCGACCTTTTACCCGAGTTTTCCAATTTCGGAATAACAAAGCATGCATTTTCCCGGCATATAAATCAGGAAGTGTAAAACAGCGTGTCATAAAAGAAAAAGGCATTAACGACAATTTTTGTTCTGTAACAAATCCAAGAGGGGGGTCAATATCAACCTCTATCTTAATTTTGAAATCTTTCTCAGTCTTGAACTCAACATCATATATCGCTGTGTTATCCTTCAAAAAAGCGGATTCCACCTTTGTTTCCTTCTTTTTCTCTTTTCGGGTAATAACAACATCACGTCCTACTGCTTTGAATTCTTCAACAATAAAAGGGAAATAGTTTTCCAAGTCAAACGCTTCCTTTTTCCGGATAAGAGAAAAATCCATATCCTCACTAAATCGAGGTAATTCATGAAATATTCTCAAGCAAGTACCGCCATAAAAAGCTGCTTTATCGAAAAAGCCACCCCGGTATAATCCGGCAAGGGCTATTTCTTGCATTACTTCGTGTGTTGCATTTCTTTTTTGCTCACTAGTCTTAACCTCATATCTTGAGAGCATTTGTTCGAATATATTCATAGCTATATCAATTTCAATAATAATTTTAATACTTCCTTTTTTTTTCCGACCTCAATACACTCTTTAATAATATCCGTATCCATATTATCTAAGCCAGACATATCAAACCGCAAATCTTCTCTCAGGTAGATCACTAATGCTTTTTCTGATTGAATCCGCAACTGTGGTGTTGCAATAATCATATCGCATAAAGCCTTTTCCGGAGTAGCAATCAAGAAAGTATACTTATTCTCAGCTATTTGTTGTTTTATACCTATAGAATAATAAGCATCATTCGCTGCTATATATTCAAAATGACCAATCGAATTTTCAAAATTCCTGGAACGGTTGATAGTCATAGAACGAATGGTATATACTTGTTCGGGAATTAAGCCATAATAACGTAGAGCACTCTCCATTGAAACATAAGACGGTCCATAGATATGATTTGCAATCAGTTCCGCAGACAATAGCTGCTTACTTATCTTCGGTGACACAACATACAGTCCTCTTTTCAATCGAATTATCTTTCCTGCCTGTTCAAGATTGGCAATCTTGTTACGAGGTGAACGATAATCAGAAAACAGGGAGCGTAAGACTGCATAGTCTACCGGTATTATTCCTAATTGCTCTAATTCTTCCATAATAAATTCATAACTGTCATACAAATATAGTGATTTTTGAATAGATAGTTGAATAAAACAAGAATAACCACGCAAAAATTACTGAACTACAGCTATTAGATTACCATCCCCCCAGCCACTATTAACTACCGGGGCTCGGCATGGATATAAACACTTGGATAAGTACCTTCTTCGGCTTCAGCTTCAATAAGCAACGCATGAGTGGATGGGGTCTGCCAATAGGCAATAGCCTTTACTCCTGTGGGCAGGCAATGAAACAGGCTGCCCGCCATGGCCAAATCGAATGATTTTTGTTCGCCCAGATGGTAATCCATCAAACCGGAAAGTGTTTTCCTGGCTCTTTCGGTGAACATAGCATCGTCGGTCTCATAATCATTGCGCACCAAGGTAACCTTGGAGTAGAGATGCCCATTCTGTTCAGCCGGCAGGTAGTAGTGGAACGCAGCTTCTTTGTACAACGGACAACTGCATACATAATGCGGAGCATCAATACTAATGGTAGGATCGTCCCAATCATAGCGGAGGAAGTCACGAGGGCCAATAACGGTCTGAACGGAATCGGAGAACATTACCCGTCCGTTTCTATAACCCTGCAAACGGGTATAGAGCGGTTTGTTCTGGAAGAAGTGACATCTCCATTCCGATATGTTCGTATAATGGGGTATACCCAAATCTCGATAGATGGTCAAATGGTCAGGATACCCATCGGCCGACCACACAATGGAGTCGTAATAGCTGCATAAGGAAGAAGGAATGCTTATTGATTCCTTTCCGTCCCAGTCGGTAATTAGAAATACTATATTTTCAAAGGGTGCCACAGTACGTCCATCGGACCAGGCTTTTAGCTTGAACCTGAACTCTTTCGCCAGCAGATTATTCTCAAGTTGCAATGATCCGGGCTTGTCTTTTGTGACATATACCTTCTGTATCGGCGAAATGGTTTCATACCAGCCCGTAGTAGCTCCCTCTGCACACGCTAAGGCGATGCGGTTGGAGTCATTGGCTGCACAAGGCACCCGGAATGTCTGCACCTCTTCTTCGGTCAGTTTTATGGGATAATCCACACAAGCAAGTTCGCCTTTGCTATAATCATTATCAGACCAGCGACCACTACCATATGTTATCCAATTGCGAATGGCAAAGTCACTATTGCCTCCCAAAGGCTGGTTGTTGACCACCGTAACTTCTATCCATTGTTTTTGGGGGACATAGAGATGACGCTCGTAAATTTCACCTTTCTCAAAGGAACGATTGTCGTAGGAAAAGAATAATTTCTGACTCTCGTTGAGTCTGTTTACCTCGGTGGGCATGAAATAGGTATCCTTTGGCAGGTTATCCAGATCGAAAGTGAGTTGGAATCCCCTCGATACAGGGTCAGCCGAATCATATGGTTTCAGTTCATCGTCTTTCAGTTCGAAAAATATCTGATAGTTACCGTTTTTATCAGTTTCATCTTTGTATCTTTGTTTAGGTTTATTTTCCTCCAAAATTACCCATTTTTGGTAAAAGAGCAAAGCCTACTTCTTTATTTCCCACTGAATTATCTACTAATTAGTAAAAAGTCATATTTTTGTAGAGTAAGACTATATTCATAGATAGCAAATAATCCAGGAAACAGATATAAGAATAACCATAAAAATACTAGTTAATAGGACAAAAAGGAGAGACACGAATATTCATGTCTCTCCTTAATATTACGGCAATCTGCCTTTACAGACTACAAGCTAGTCATTGCCTGACCACTTGCCACCCCCGCCAATACACTGACTATGGCAATAATGATCTTATAAAGCAAATCCTTTGTCGATTTCTTCATTTTTTCTCATTTTAGAATTAATAAATCGATATCAAAACCCTGGATCTACGACATCACCACCATCTTCACCGTCGGCTGCGCCTCCCGTGCCTGCCAGAATACCCATATTCTTCAGGTGTTCTTCCAATCGGGTGAACTGTAGTTTCTCGCTTGCACGGGTCGCATTGCGATGTAGTTTCAGTTCCTTGTTGGCCTGAAAACAGATGCGTACACCCTCAATGCTGTCGGCATTTAGGTCCTCGGCTGTTTCCGCGCCTTTTGAGCGGGCCGATAAGCTAAACACACCCAGTCCTTCAATATTGACGGTCTTCCCTTCGAGCAACTGCTCTTTCAACTTATCCACAAAATTCTGGATTACACTTTTAATGTCCCCTGTAGTAAGTGACGAATTGTCACGCATGCGTTCCGCCATAAATTTCAGGTCAATCTTACTACCCAGCGTTACAATCTGCGGGTAATATTTGTCCGGTGACTCTGCTACTAAGGGATTCGATTTCCGTTTCACGGCTCTGTAAATTACAGACATAAAAACCTCCTTTTTTCATTGTTATACAATCAGTTAATATACTCTCTATTGTTAGCTAACAATGCAAAGGTGGGGATTATCCGGTAGCCGGCAAACGAATTTAGGGGTTCTGGGAGCGGTTTTCAGAGAAATAACATAACCGGCTAATATTCAACTATTTACTAAAACCACAACTTATACAAATTTATATTTCTTATCTTTAGGATCACCATCCAACAAAGTCTTCGTGCAACATTCCATGTGAAAGATCTTCCTCCATATCTTCTCTCATTCGTCCGGGATGTTGCCGACAATCAAAAATAGAAAGAATATGAATTACCTGGTCTTCGACCCGGTATAGGAGTTTATAATTTTTATGTACTACGATAGAACGATAAGTTAATGACATTCTTCCTAAGTAGCGCTCTACGGGACCCATATTTGGATGAGAAGCAAGTCTATCCGATGCATCTATAATGGTGTTAACTATTTTACGAGCCGTCCTTAGACCAGCTATTTCAAAGTAATACTTATAAATATTCCGGAGTCTATTCTCGGCACGTTCCGACCACACCACTACCACGTAACTATTCGTTTACGTAGTTCTTCATTTGTAATTGTTCGCCCGGCTTTTATATCTTCCTCGGAACAACGAATGTCTTCCATTACCTCCTCACGTGTTACTGGTACACCCTGAATACGTTCCGAATGTAACCTCTCTACTTTTTTCACACCTTTTGTCTTGCGAAAACTATCGAGTATTTTATCCAGGCTCGCCCGATTGTCTGTTTCAATAGTGATGGTTGTTTTCATGTCTCTTTATCTTATTTACACACAAAGATAATCAATACCATTTATAATAACAGTAAACAGTAGCACAATTCTTCATCATCCACCCCTCATAATCCTTCTAAACCGTTCATCATCCTCAGCGGTTCCATAGCTTTTGGAATGATAAAACGTATAGAGTTTGAGTATTTCATCGAGTGTAGCTTTGTATTCCCTTTCTATCGTAGATAAATTCCTTTGACTCATATTTATACTTTCGGCCACAAATAGCCGGGTTAATCCGTTACGCTGACGGATTTCCAGTAACAACAAACCTGATTCTTTCTTTATCCAAAACAGGTGTTCTTTGATCTGATCTATAAGCATATCATTATCCATTTTATTTTTATCTTAAATATATTCTTTAAATTCGTTTATATTGGGTTGAACACGGTTAGCGTATAACGGATTGAAAGTGAATTGATTACTGTAGGGGCGGTTCGCGAACCGCCCAATGCACAGAATATACAGAAAACCATTTTCGGGCGGTTCGCGAACCGCCCCTACAGTAAACCATTTCCATCATAACTGATTAATAACATCCGCCTATACTCCCGCACCAGCGGAGAGAGAGTTCATAAATACTGTATTTTACCTTTAACTTTCAACTTTCAATTTTCAACTTTCAACTCTACACGTATCATCGGAGCAAACAAAGCCCCCAGTTCCTGTGGTGTATACAACGACCGCAGGAAAATAAAAACAGCATCATAAACATCAGTATAATAGTTCCCATCCATTGCATAAGCAAAAAAGCCATTTAACACCTTCTCCAATTTAATACAAATAGGAAAGACCGTTTTTTCCGGCTCATATACAACTGCAACCTCTTTCAATTCCTCCATATAAGAAACATTCCCTTTGGCACGAAGTACGGTACAATCCAATATAACAAATTTAGATTTATCAAATGCACTGCAACTGATCTCACTTCCTGCCGGTAACATCATCATTTCTTTGGCATAGAGCAGATGTTTCCCTGCTACCTGACTTTTAAGGAATATCTTACCTTCCAGCAGAAAGAACAGGCGGTAATGAGCCGCATGGGCTATATGTTCCACCCGTCCTTGCCTGAGCCGGTAACATTGTATACGACTACCTTCATTCATATGTATTCTGTATTTTATCCATACTTCCTTTTTTAAAGATGCCTTAAAAAGCCTCCCTGACCACGCCTGGCCCGGGAGACTTCGCAACAAAACAAATTTAGTGGAGCATGATCGTGATATCACATCATGGAATAGTTCATGCTTAACACGACAACGACTAATTCTATGATA
>NZ_QVMI01000002.1:0-269984 GCF_010500965.1 Bacteroides sp. 51
CAATGGTAATATCGTGATTTTCATTCGCATCTATATTTTGTATGATGCGAAGATACGACAGTTTTATTATATGTGAAATAATTATGAACATCTACTTATTAATTAAATAGATAGCCTTCATTAGTCATCCTTTAGCCCATATCAGATACTTTTGTATTCTAATATGGGCAAAAAACAATAATATAAACATCTATATATCAACTGATACTATTTATAGTAATTACTAAATAGAGTGAATTAGTAATTGTATCGAATACTAATAATAGTATATACTAATATAATTATTATCTTTGTGTTTTAAATGTAAAAACAAAACAAAATATGTCCAGTATTATAGCAATTTTAAATCATAAAGGTGGTGTAGGTAAAACCACAACAACCGTCAATCTTGCCGCTGCTTTGCAACAAAAAGGCAAGAAGGTTCTTGTTATAGACCTTGACGGACAAGCGAACCTTACCGAATCCTTTGGTTTCTCTATTGAAGAGCCTAACACAGTATATGGAGCGATGAAAGGTGAATATCCTCTTCCTCTTATAAAGACAGAGAGCGGCATTACCTTGATTCCGTCCTGTCTTGATTTGTCAGCAGCCGAATCAGAACTTATCAATGAACCGGGAAGGGAAATGATTTTGAAGCAACTGATTGGTAAGCTACCTAAAGAGAATAAGTTTGATTACATCCTCATTGATTGTCCCCCTTCATTGGGATTGCTTACTTTGAACGCATTAACGGCAGCCGACTTCCTGATTATACCGGTACAGGCTCAATTCTTAGCGATGCGAGGCATGGCTAAGATTATGAACGTTATCAGCATTGTTCAAGAGCGCCTCAATCCCAATTTAAAGATAGGTGGCATTGTCATTACCCAATACGACAAACGTAAGACACTGAACAAAAGCGTTACGGAGATTATCAATGAATCTTTCTGCGAAAAGGTTTTCAAGACAATTATCCGTGACAATGTGGCTTTGGCAGAAGCACCAATTAATGGGAAAAATATCTACGAGTACAATAAGAATAGCAACGGAGCCAAAGATTACATGGATTTAGCCAGGGAAGTCCTGAAATTAAAATAAACTGATATGGGCAAAAGCAATTCATTAAAAGATAGCATGAAAGGTGGTTTAAATAGCCTCCTTTCATCAACTACACCCTCTTCTATAGAAGAAAAACCAGTAAAAGTTGCGAAGGAGAAAGAGACAGTTGTACACTGTAATTTTCTCATCAACAAAAGCATTCATACCAGAATGAAGTATTTGGCAATAGACAAGAATATGTCCCTCAAAGACATTGTAAACGAAGCCATGAAAGAGTATCTGGATAAGTACGAGAAAAAGTAACTCATGGGAAGAATAATCATAGTGACCGGTGGAGCCAACGGCATTGGTCGTTGCATAACAGAACACTTCGCATCAGAGGGGGATACTGTATATATTTTAGATAAAGAAGCCAAGCAAACAGTTCTAGTAGCTAATGAAATGCAACACAAAGGATGGAATGTCATAGGTTATATCGGGGACATAGCCGACAAACAGACCCTTATAGATTTTGCTGGACAAGTCCTATCCGAGCATCCTGAAGGCATCCATTGTATCATCAACAATGCCTGCCTGATGCACGGAGGCGTGTTGGACGGTTGCGAGTATGAGGATTTCCTTTACGTCCAGCGGGTAGGTGTAGCCGCTCCCTTTATGTTGGCAAAGCTCTTCAAAGACCATTTCGTCGGCCTGGGTTCTATCGTAAATATCTCTTCCACGCGAGCGTTTCAATCACAACCCAACACGGAAAGCTATACGGCCGCCAAAGGCGGCATCACAGCGTTAACCCATGCGCTTGCCGTCAGTCTGTCCGGTATTGCACGTGTCAATTCTATTGCACCAGGATGGATAGAGACAGGCACCCATCAGGAAACAGCCTTCGTGCCTTCCAGTGAAAGTGATTACCTGCAACATCCCTCCCAACGAGTGGGTGCCCCTGACGACATAGCCCGTGCGGTCGCTTTCTTATGCGATGAACGAAACTCATTTATCAACGGTGAAAATATTACCATCGACGGCGGCATGAACAAATTAATGGTTTATCATAATGATTGTGGGTGGGAATATAAAGCCCGATAGCCCATAGCAATCAAGAATAATCTTTGAAGAGCAAAACAGATGATAAAGCTCCGTTGCGTAGTAGAACGTATCACCTATCAGAACCCCGATAACGGATATTCGGTGATGAAGGTCAATGTAAAAGGTTACAATGACCCTATAACCCTTGTGGGTAACCTATTGGAAGTTCCAGTAGGCAGTGTCCTATTATGCGACGGCAACTGGAAAGTCGATAAGAGATATGGAAGCCAGTTTGTTGCAGAATCATGGGAGGAAGTCATGCCCGCCACCATCTACGGCATCGAAAAATATTTGGGTAGTGGGCTTGTGAAAGGTATTGGTCCCAAGTTCGCCAAACTGATTGTAGCTGAATTCGGGCTGGAGACCATTGATGTGATAGAGAGCGACATCGAACGCTTGCACGAAGTGCCCGGCATCGGCAAGAAGCGTGTGGAAAAGATCGCTGAGAGCTGGGAAAAACAGAAAGACATCAAAAACGTAATGCTCTTCCTGCAAGGTTATGGGGTAAGTACCGCATACGCTGCCAAAATCTATCGCCAGTATGGCAAGGAAAGTATCGACAAGGTGAAAGACAACCCTTACCGACTGGCAGATGATATATGGGGCATCGGCTTTAAGACCGCCGACGGTATCGCCGCCAAAATGGGTTACGAAAAGAGCGACTTGCGCCGTTGCCGGAGTGGAATCCTCTACACGCCATCTACCTTCCCCCTTTTTACTATGCCGAATGTGGCACAGCCAACCGTCTGCGGGCACTGGTAGAAGCTGCCGAAGAGGACGGAAAGAAACCCACATTCAACCTTGCCGACATCTCGAAAGAAACCGGCATTGAATACGATGATATTCAGATAGCCGCTATCCGTCAAGCTATAGAATCCAAAGTGATGGTGTTGACAGGCGGTCCCGGAACAGGCAAGACTACTCCCACGCAAGGCATCATTGCTGCTTTGAAGACGGCAGGCATGAACATCCTACTCACCGCACCCATCGGCAGAGCCGCCAAACGAATGAGCGAAGCCACCGGCATGGAAGCCAAAACCATCCATCGGTTATTGGAATACAATCCCAAAGACGGGTACAAGCGTAATGAAGAAAACCCATTGGAAGCCGACGCCTTGATTGTAGATGAATGCTCGATGATAGACATCCTCCTGATGAATCACCTGGTGAAAGAACGGCTTCCGAAAGCATACAGTCTGTCGCCCGGCAACATACAAGTTCTTACGCCCATGCAGCGGGGAGTAGTGGGCGCATCCAATCTGAACTTAGCACTTCAGGAGGCTTTGAACCCTACATCTGTTTGTCTGAATCGGGGCGATTATTCTTACCGGAGAGGCGACCGTGTTATGCAGATACAGAACAACTACGACAAAGGAGTATTCAATGGCGACCTAGGGTACATCGAAGAAGTAGATATGGAAGAGGATACTGAAACGGAATACGAAACTCAAGGAAAGGTTAAACCCATCATTGGTTGCAAAAAAGGATAAACCGGTTATAGTTCCGAAAGCTATTCCTTATCCGGAACCCCCGGAAGCATCCTGTTCAATGGCGGCGGAGGATGCTGTTCTGTATGGGAAGAATTTATTTCCAAAAACACGTAGCCTGACGCACAACTTTCCTTTGCCGCAAGCATCGATTTGCTTTTGCGGCATATATGTGCGAAAGAAGAAGAACCGTTCAGGTATAATAAGCGTCGTTGTTGTCAGTAAATCCTCTGGCAGATATAAAAAAATAAAGTGCTCAGGTGCTGTCAATATAGAAGATGAAGCTCAACCACTGTGTATTGAAACTCAAAGTAGGATGTAGATACGGTTTGCCATTGCTCCAGATTTTTTTTGGGGGGGCGGATTTCGTATCAACACACGAAGAATCAGGTATAATACCCGTAAAACCATTTATAGCTTTGAAACAGGTTAAAATAGTAGTCGTTCTGGTAATATTTCAACAGGTCTGTGGGCATCTTTAGAATATCATTATCGAAAACACTCAGCAGTTCAGCTTTGGTTGTCACATCTATCCCTTTCTTTTTGACAGAATGCCAGAGCTTTCTGATCTCTTTGAGCGTTGCAGTATTCAGGCTCAATACCTTGATCGCATTATCCTTTTGAGTATCACTGTCCGTGGCATATACCTGTCCTGTTGAAGTATATTTGATAAGGCTATTAATAGCCGGAATAAATGGGAGGGGAACAATCTCATCATGCCCTCTTTTATTGTTGCAACAAGAGCAATCACGGGTGCCTTCAGTAAGTAATCCATTACATGAAGCCATCAAATTGTAATAGGCTACTGAATGGGGATAAGGGGGATAACTCCATGTTCTTACAAACGCGTCTAAATGAACTATATCAGAAAAATATCCGGCATATCGCGTCAGGTAGCCATTACATTCGGCTTCATCCGATCCCCGAGGAATGGCATGTTCAAGAGTCGTAGTTTCATCTTTAGCGAGTTTGCGCATACAATAACAGCAGTATCCTTGCTGTTCATCGATTAACAGATCACGTAATTGATCTTTTAAAGGTGTTTGCACAAATAACTTATAGCCTGGATTATTTCTTCTTCGCTGTGTTTCTTCCAGAAAATCAATTACAATTTCATTTGCTGCATCTGCGTTTGTGGTTTTATCGATGTAGTTCATGCTTTATTCTTACATATTTTCGCGTTCTTCCTCGATCTCTCTGATAACCATTGATTGCGTTCCTCCTGTAAGGGTGGCTATCTCGTTAAAAACCTGTTCGGCTTTTCCGTTTTCTTCTTTATCCAACAAAATAAAATATTGGTCTTTCAAAGTTTCAATTTCCGCCGGAGTGGAATTTACATCCATTACATCGCGTACACCGGTGCTATAATCTACTCCATATAGATTGGGTAACTCCTGACACCCATAGCCCTCGGCATCAGAAATAAGCTTTACTACTTTACTACCACCGTCTTTCTTTAAATTAGTAATAACTAAAGGAGAATGGGTGGAAACAATAAACTGTATTTCGGGAAAAGCATTTTTTAAGCGTTGCAAAACATCCTGTTCAAGTGTCGGATGCAGATGCAGATCCAGTTCGTCGATAATAACCACTCCAAAAGGTTTCTTGTCTCCATTCAGGATATAGGCACGATAAGCAATGTCGAAAACTATGGATAACAAACGCTTATATCCGGCAGGCAATTCATGGAAGAAGGAATTGCTATTGTCGGCAAACAGAAATTTAATATATGAGCGTTGGTTAACGATCTCCATATTCATGGTTAAAACTTTAAACGAGAGATCGTCCGGGCTTAAATCCACGTTGTCTGTGAATTTCTGCACACACTTTTCAATAAATGAAACTTCGGCTTTGTATGTGGAGAGTTCGTCGGAAATGACGCCAATCGAAGCTTGAAGTGTACTACTCTTCTCTTTTTCCTGTCTGGCTTTCAACTGTTCAATAGTTTTCTCGAAGGTATAAATTTTGCTTAAACAGTTTATAAACCGTTGTTCCCAGATATACGTACATGAGCTTTCTTCATCCCATTGATAATATCCCCAATTAAAAGGGAAATGGTCAAAAGTCTCCAATCCCTCTTTGGCTACTGTACCCACACGGGTATTGATATGCGGGTAAGAGTCTGAATAATACGCTAAAACAGGGTAAGACTTTGTTTGATTGGCTTTTCGTAAAAAATCAATATAAGCCTGTTTGTAACCGTTCGTTTTAAGAGCGGAACCTACGGTCGAAGTCTTATTGAGGTTCCAGGTCAAAGGTATCTCCTTGTAAACGGCTTCCCCTGCAATCTTTACTTCGTTTGCAAATGTATTCCCATTGGCTTTATCCCGCCAGATGTCCATCGTACCAATATTGGCAATCTTTAAGTCGGGAATACCTTTAATAAGGGGCTCGACGCCCCATTTGGGATTGTTGGCAAAAATGAAACTCAACACATTATGTACAGCATGAATAAGTGATGATTTTCCTGTTCCGTTTTTCCCGATCAATACGGTCACATCATTCGCGAGTGACAATTCAATATTCTGGAAGCAACGAAAATTTTCGATGGTAATTTTTTCGAGTTTCATATTGTTAACAGGCTAAATTCTATAATCTATATGCAAATTTAAAGAAAAATATTCAATTATCTGATTTTTATTCTCCCCTTTCCTCTTTTTTTCTCCCATCAGAAACAAAATTTTCACATCATATCCTCTTTTACCACCTTACTAAACCATCGCTCTACGAGCTTAACCTGATATTTTCCCCAGTTTTAGCCTTTCCTGTTGCATATTTTCATTAATTAGTGTACATGCAGAAATATCTTATTTCGCTATTCGGGAGGCTAGAACCCACTCCCCCCATTTTAATAAAAAAAAGCCAAACGCCTCACCCTACAGGAACGTTGTGGATAGAAAGAAGTTATGACAATAAATTAGGGTTTTGCTGATATGATAGGTTTTATTCATATCGAAACTTCTTTCCAACCAAAGCCAATTCTGCACATTTTTTTAGACGATCATTTGTTGATCTATTCTGTCACTTATTATACTTATTATCATTACCTTTATTCCCAAATCAATATACGTGGAAATGAACAGCTATTTAATTCTATGGTCCAATGACTGGTGCAAGAAACTTGAGAAGATGCCTGATAACGGCCCCATAAAAGTGATCTATGGCGGCGAGCATCAATCTGTGCCACCGCTGGGTAAAGTGATGGTGGGCGATATGGTATATCCTGTCAGAATTAATGGAGGGGCATTGTATCTGTTGGGGCGTTTTGAAATCTCAGCAATAGATGACGTTGAACTTTACCTCGCCTCTCAACAGATTGAAATACCTGCCGGGCACCTGTGGGACACCGGATCGGAAATTCTTATTAAAGAAAAGCCTGCCTTAGGGCACCTGATCCCCAGAAATTGTGTAAACCATGCGGCAATCGGCGCCGGAACCGCTTTGGTGTATGATAGGATTGTACCTGTTTCAATCGTTGAAAAGCTGAAGTTAGGCCCCAAAGGCAAAGAGAAACTGCTACCGCTGAAGGAGGGCAAAGTATCGCATGTGAATTTTCAAGGCCACTTTCGTCGATTAAGTGAAGAATCGGCGGAGATGGTGGGTGGGCTGATATAAAAAGGGGATATAGTTTTCAGCAGTATGTGAAAGGTTCTTGTTCCAGAACCAGATTTTCTATCGTTCTCCAAACCATATTTTTTGTACGGGGTACAACTCATGCGGTCGAAATGCTTGATTTAGCCGCATGAGTTGGGCGTTTCATACGGGTAGGTACCCTACACATACGGGTAAGTTAGACGTTTCGACTGTGTGCGAAAAAATTTTAGATTATCCCCTGTCTCATTCGGTTATTCTTTTCCTGAAAAGGAGAATAATGTCTATCCTTTTCTTGCTCCAAGTGGTCCCTTTGTATGCCCTCGGTTCAGATCCACACCGGCCTCATTCAATACCCTAAAAACAGAACTGCGGCTTTTGAATCCACTCGTTTTCCAGATGTCATCAATCGTATGCCCACTCTTATACATATTTACTACAAGCTTAGCTCTCTCTGCTTTATTGTGCGCGGCAGAAGTAAGAACCTTGATTTTGCTCTTCAACTTGCGTATATGATTAGTAGCTTTTCGATTGGCATTCACCTCTGAGGGCAATAAAGCAATGGTAAGCAACACTTCAGACGTTTTAGTTTCAGGAAACAATTCATTGCCGGAATCAATCCTGTCATGAATGGAGATAATCCGAATGACTTTCACCCAGCAGAACTCCAGAAAGAAGGATAATTGCCGAGTACCTTGTAGAACATTACTAAATTTAGGCACGACCAATTCATCACCCTTATGCAGGTTTCCCAGCACTTTATTCCATAGTGGACGTAGCTTCTCCTGTTCTGGTTGCTCTTCGACAATCTCACAGCAACCGTATCCCTTCATCCATTCAATATCGGTTTCAGCACCATCATAATGGCCGAAACGCATCAAATAGCCAATTTTTGCCATAACTTACTCTTTAGGTATGAAATTCGCGAGTAAAATTATAATATTTATAATAGAATGAATCATACTTAAACCAGAAAAATACATACTTTATATTTTTTTGCCTTATACTATTATTCGGCAGATGCAGATACTATCTATACCCTTGTCTGAACACCCTGACATATCTTGATATGAAAAAGCTCGAACGGACCAAATCGTCTGTTTGGTATCACGTTTTCCAATAATAATATGTTTTCCATATTTTGTTTTTACCACTATTTATTGCCTACTAATTAATTTATAACCAGTTATATAAGTTATACTATGAATATGATTATACAAGAATAATTAAATCAATTGGCAAATGAAATTTCTCTGAAATTTTATACTATACATTTGCAGATAAATTTTTAATCAAAGACAATATGGAGCGATTTTTATTGAAAAGAAGCCTGCATAAATGGCAGATAAAATATGCACAACACAAAGAATGTACCGTGCCATTTTTTATTAAATGGAGAAATAATCATACTTACTTTCTATTTATACTCATTTTCATACTATACCTATCAGGTTGCTCTTCAAAGGAGAATTATCTTTTTCAGGATTCCAATGAAGCCGTTCATGCTTATAATGACTTATTACAGCAAATAAGGTTGCACGATGGGGCTTCAATAGACCTTATTATTGATTTGGTCTATGAATGGCGAACGTTAAGTGACTCTGTATCTGCCTGCATCAATCGGGACAGTATCGATAATAAAAATTATCATACCAAATCGGCTTATAGCATAATCGGCGACTCGATTATTCTTGAACTTGAACGCCTAATTGACAGCAGCCCTCGAAATTTCAAGGATTATTATCACATACTGAATAAATTGTCGAGTCCGGAACTTCCTAAAGAGGTTAGAAATTTGATTGCATCAGCTCATCAGTTTTTCCATTCCATGGACTCCGTAACAATTCCTCAGATTGACAAGCGGCATACAATATTATTTTATGAAAACACGCTGGATTCAGCATTATCTCGTAACATCCACTCTAAACAAGACATCCTACATTTCCTGAAATCCGAAGATATTGCTTTCAGATTATTCCTTGGTCACTTGTCATCTTGGGGAGACATATCTCTCGATCATATCAAAGTGAAGACACAGGCGCAGATAAAAAGCATTTTTGAGTCAATGACCAGAAGCCAGGAGATAATGAGCAAATCAGAGATCGTAATACTGATGACCATGCGAAATAACCGTCGGTTGCTCCAGAATGCCACCACCTGTGTGACCGATGTACACAAATTGGACTTCAAAGATAGCAATCAGGCGACAGCGTACTTGTGGATGCTTCTCCAACCTTGGCTGTCAATAGACGGATTCTGCTATACACTGTTGTCTCAAGAAGAAAAGATATCACTTGAAAAACTAGCTGCTGAAATGCCTCAAGCTTTTAGGCAGTTGGAATCCGGACATTTTCCCATTGGCTTAAACGAGCTTCCACCACTTTTAATAAAAGCCTATATTGATAATTTATACACCACATCTATATGCAACAAGAACTTATAGAACGTTTCATCATGTTGGCTTCTTTGGAAATGCCCGATCTTATTGTCTCAACTCTTTTCCAAGGAGCAGAACTATCCGATGAAAGCACATTGCTGACATTCTCTTTACCAAAGAAGTATTCATTGGAAGAATTGATTGACGAGTTGGAGGATCAGATGGAATTAATCCTTTTATACCATCACATCCCCTCAGAAGATACCATCTTTGGGCATCGTTGCTGTGCATACTCTAACCCACATTTTGGGCACATGTACAAAATGAATGCTATCGCCGATGAGTGTTGCAGGTGCGACACTATCTACGTCACCTTGTATTCGTCCTTGGAAGTCATGGGCATTGAGTTGCGTAATGAACTAATAGAAACAGGCAAACATGGGCGGTTTATTTATAATCGCAAAGTTGATGAATTGCTACGGGATTTTATTTGACATGAATACGGAGTTATACCATCAATTGGTCAATCTTATCCATGCCACTTATACATGGGTGGATATTATGGACACTAACGGAGAAGAGATTTTCAGTTTTCATACCGGTGGGAGTTTTTATCCTGTTCACAGCCGGGTTTTGTGTCTGGTCGCCAAGTGGTCAAACTACAATTATCCGAAAGGCCAATGCTGGCGTATTCCTGAGTTTGAACTGGATAATGCCATCCGTGTGTTAAGCCAAAACCCATCGTTCAGAAAGCGTTGCCGGAACAAGCAACTTCTCTATACGGATGCGGAAGCAATCATTAAACAAGCCTCTTTCGGGCATATTATTTTAGAATTAGAACCATAATAAAATGATTACAAATAGTATACATATCCTATTCCCTGTATTGTTACTTCTGATTTTTCTATTTTGTTATAAATCAGGTGGCAAGCGAATGACTAAATTCTATGTACACATGACCTGTCGCCATTGTTGGCGCAGGTTTTATACGCTAATGTTGTTATTGATATTGTTGCTATTCCATTTCAACTATGTCAATATAGCTCAAAGTGTATGTGACCTGGTTCCCTCATCCGTCGCCTTTATCTTTCTGTTCTCACATCGTTTTACTGAGCGTATCATCTATTACCTCCAGAACAAAAAGACGCTTTTCGTCAGTGCCATCATTGCCATGCTCTGTGGATTTATTCCATTCTTCTTTTCGACAGCCGTTACAATAGAAGTTCTTTTATTCGGAGCGATATTTTATCCCTCACGAAAAGTGCGTGAGAAGATTTCATTTCCTGATTATCACAAGGAAATAATGGAGCAGCCAAAAGATATACGATACTCCTATTACAGTTGGAGTGACTGACAATTAGACTTCTTTTTTGGATGGCAATCGACTGTCATTGTAAAGAATCAAACTTTATCAATGAAAATGATTGTCCAAAAAACTTCTTTTCGCAATATATAGGTCCCAACAAGACAGCCACAGAAGCTTATTGTCAGTCACCATTCCTTCCAATACCAAGATTAGAATCATAACAATATTATTAAAATATATAATCCCATGAGTGAAATTATTGCAGATTACCAGATAAAGGCAGACAAGTTTCTGCTTGAGTATCTCCGGCCAAGAAGTACAGACCGGACATCGAAATTGGATGCTTTTTGTGAACTGATGAATATGGCAATAAGCAAAGATACCCCATCGGAGGAAACCCGGTTCGGCACCACCGTTTATTTGCACCAAGGACAGTTTACAGTGACTGTCACCGACCTTGCAAAAAAATGGAATTGGCATAGGGTTACGGTCAAGTCTTTTCTCGACAAGCTGGTTGAAATGAATTATGTCGAGATGTTTTCACGGGGCAAATTCTTTGTGATAGCCATGCATTACATCCAGCCGTCAGAACAGGAAAGAAACGAGTCGCTGCTCACCAAAGACGAGCAGCGACTTGCCAGATGGCTAAGTGGATATATTAGTGTAGAAGAGATGTTCTCTTCCAGTGTCGATTTCTTCAAAGATACGGATGCTATTTTCAAACCGCAGGAGACAGACAGTAGAGCAAATGCCGGGGCACGGTTACACCGGTTTATCTCACACCTCATCCTGAACCACTCCAATCTTATTCCGGAACAGCCCGATGTGAATGCGGCACTCGCCACGCTTTTTACCGAACATTGTCACCATGACTTCATTGAATTCTGGCGTCTGCTTTCTTTGGGTGGTCTTCTTTTCTCAAGTGGTCAAAGTCCGATACTTAAACCGCATTTATCCGAACTTTCAGATGAAGTCAAAAAGTTAACGGATATAATCTTTGAACACTACGGAGCAATACTCTGTTCTGCACCCATTGAAAATCAAAAATAGAATTCACCGCAAACCTACCTTCCTAACAAAAGGCAGGAAGCCCCGCTTTAACAAAATGCAGCCTCGTGAAGCCATTATTCCTTCCATTCCGGCAGGATATTCACTTCGGAGGTCTTGACCTCTTGTAAGACACAAGACTTGCCTGTTCAGGCACAGAATTTATTCTGTGGGTAGCCTAATACCCCATTTGCAAAATTGCAATGGGAAATAGGCTCTAACGAGGCAGCAAGCTGTGGGGAAAAACTAAAAAAATATGGCGAAACAAATGAAACAGGTAATGGATATCCGTGCCTCAAAAGGGATAACAGTTGGCCAAAGTAACGAGCATCAGCGTAAATGGTCGGAGAAAGGTTGGGACTCTGCTATCAGTACCGGAAACTATGACCGCAGCCGGGAGGCTCTCAATTTCGAGATCAGAAAAGGCGGAGTAATTACTCCGGTTGACAAGCGTAAAAGTATTCCTCAACTGATGGCGGAAAATCTGGCGGAACGTGGTATTAAAGATCCCAACGAGAACCGGGAAACACCTAAGTACCGGACGGTGGTCAATTTCATTTTGGGTGGTACACGTGAACGCATGCTTGAAATCGCTTTCGGAAATCAAAAGGTGGATCTTGCAAAAGGTGCTGATAACTCACAAATAAAACGAAGCCCTGATATTGAACAATGGGCACAGGATATGTACAGATTTGCAAGTGACAAATGGGGGGAGGAAAATATTGTCGCCTTCATTGTACATCTCGATGAAACCAACCCGCATATCCACATGACTCTTTTGCCAATAGATAAGGATAAGAAGTTTGCATTCAAAAAAATGTTTGCCGGTAAGGATAAATATGAATACAAGGAAATCATGTTGGCTCTTCATGATGAACTGGCCAAGGTAAATGAAAAGTGGGGGCTGAAGCGTGGAAACAGTATTGCCGTAACAGGTGCGAAACATCGCACTACAGAAGAGTACAGACGTGACCTTACCGAACAGTGTACCACTCTCGAGGGACAGATTGAAGAGAACAAGAAAATACTCAAACAACTCTATGATGATATCCGGTTTGCAGAAAAGAGAGTCAAGGGGCTTACCACGATGACTTTGAATTTGGAGCAGCGGAAAGAAGAATTAGAAAAAGAAATTGCCGCAGTCAATGAAGAATTGAAAAACGGCAAAGGTAATTCTGAAGAGTTACACGAACGAATTAAGAAACTGGATAATGATCTTCAGAAAGTATTGGATAATCTGGCAGATAAACAGGCTAAACTGGAACATGCCAATGAGCAGTTGGATGAATTGAAAAGTCTTAAAGACAAGGCGAAAGAACTGACATATCAGTACGAGCAACAACTTAGGGCTTCGACAGCCAATCTGAGCCAGCAAGTACGCTTTAGATTGGCAGATGTGCTCTTGGATGACTTAATCAGAGATTTCAAAATGATTTTGCCAACTCTTAGTCTTGATACAAAAGAAGCCATGAGTGATTCGTTGTTACAAGATATGGCGGAACATGGCGAAGAGATTATCAAATGTGCCATATTCTTATATGCCAATATGGTAGATCAGGCAACCAACTTTGCGAAAGGACATGGAGGAGGTGGAGGAGGAAGCGACCTTCCCTGGGGACGTAAGGATGATGAAGATGACCGGGCCTGGGCGCGTCGCTGTTTGATGATGGCTCACCGGATGATGAAGCCAAGTGGAAAAAATATGCGAAGATAGTTTTCGAGTATGATAATAGGTATGATTTTTTCCAAGAAACAAAATGCAGGTTAAATATAGATTGATTGGAAGTTGAACACTTCGTTACCTTATTTAGATACAGTTTCTTTGTTTCATACATTAAATTGAGATTACAATGATAAAGAAAATATTATTGATTTTACCACTCGCTTTGCCGCTGAAGGCACAAGCTGATGATGTCCACCTTTTAGATAGTCTTATAGTTCATAATGCTTCATTGGAGATGCTCGAACCAATTAAACCATCCTACCTTGAAAACATTACTTCTGCGAGGATATGGAAGGATAATTGGTTTCTGGGCATTTCCGGTGGAGCTTCGGCATTTGTCGGTTCTCCGTTAGGCTGTGCCGACTTGTTTGGTAGAATAGAGCCGACTTTATCTGTTTCAGCAGGAAAGTGGTTCACACCGGCTATTGGCGGTCGAGTTTCCTTTCAGGGATTCAAATTAAAAAACAGTCTGTTGCATAAGCAATCATACCAAAGTGTACATGCTGATTTTTTATGGAATGTATTGTCTCACACTTACAATGCCCGTGACCAGCCAAAATGGAAAATTGTTCCCTACGTAGGACTTGGCATCATACACAATGAGGATAATGGGAACAGTCCTTTTGCCTTCTCTTATGGCGTGACGGGACAATATCGTCTTTCTCAAAGAACTCACCTAATCATGGAACTTGGCGGCACTACTACATTTAAAGACTTCGACGGTCGCGGCGCTTCCAATAGATTCGGTGACAATCTGATGAGCCTCACAGCCGGCTTATCTTTCTGTATTGGAAAGGTGGGCTGTAAAAGAGTGGTGGATGCCAATCCTTATATAAAACAGAATGAATGGCTGATTGAGTATGCTTCTTCGCTAAGTGATTGCAATTCACGATTGGCTAAGCAACATAATGAGGATACAGAATCAATTGCTGAATTGAAAAAGATTCTGGAAATTGAAGGATTACTTGGCTTATATAAAGATCGCTCAAAGAATCAGAAAAAGAAAAGAGTCTCAAATAAACCTTATCCCAAAAACGATTACAGTGGACTTAATTCCCTCCGCTCAAGATTGCAGGGTACTCAATGGCCGGATAATTCATTCAACAGTGATTCTATTCAAGACAAGAGTTCAACAGAAAATTATACGTTGGGGACTTCTTCCGGATACCAATCATCATTACAAGGCTATCTTTCCGAGTTGTCAAAAGGAAAAAATTACATAGGCGCACCTATTTTCTTTTTCTTTGAGTTGGGAACAAATCAACTTACGGATGCATCTCAATTAATCAACTTAGATGAAATTGCCAGGATTGCGAAACAATACAATCTGAATATCAAGGTTTGTGGAGCTGCTGACAGTGCTACCGGAACTGCTGATGTTAATCATAATTTAGCAGCTATCCGTTCCGAATATATTTGTTCACAATTGTTACATCGGGGCATTGACAAGAATCGAATTTCAGAGGTAAATAAAGGAGGGATTGATACCTATACACCAAAGGAAGCTAACCGGCACACTTCAGTGATGCTCTTCCTTAAATAACAAACAACATTCAAACAATAACTTTTTCGTAATAAATAAAACATTAATAGAAGGGGTTGGCTTGCGAAAGTCAATCCCTTCTGGTATTGCACCATGCTGTGAACCAAACATTAAATTTATCAGGCATTTGGAATGTCTTACCTAGAAATAAAGCACAAGATACTTTTCCGCCTTTCTTTTCTACCTGCTTTTTGAAATCAAGAAGGCTACCCCCTGTAGTAAACAGATCATCAACTACGACAACCTTTTTTCCTGTCAAATCACAATTAATATAGTAGTTTTGCTCCAGACTCTTTTTGGTCCTGTCTTTAGTCAGATGAAGGCTTTCTCGTTCACCTGTATAAGTGATGAAGTTATAGCCGTTGGAGGATTCAGGATAATAATCTTCAAGAAAATCGTTCAATGCACTAAACCGTTTCTTATAATGCCAGTTCTTACTACAAGGCATAAACATGATGACACAATCATCTTCCGACTCCAAAGTTATGGGCATTACGTCGACACATTTTCTTTTGCTTCACCAATGGCTATCCGGCAAGACAACAATGCATACCAACACATTGCCTATTCTCCGATATATCCTAAATTCAAGGTAACAAGCACACTCCGAAGAAACGGATTTAATGGAGATTTCCACGGCATTGTTCCAATTTCACTCATTCCTGCATTGCTCGCCGACCCGAAAGCGGAGACACTCTTGAAGGCAAGGCAATACGCGATGTTGAGTCATTACCTACGTTCCTCTTTCGAAATGGATAGATATTGGGCATCTATAAGAATCTGCATTAGAAATGGTTACACGATAGAAGACGGTTCAATGTGGCGCGATACCATTGACTTATTACATCATTTCGGAAAAGATACGAACAGTCCGAAATATGTATGTCCAACCGACCTCAAAGCCGAACACGACAAATGGACGGAGAAAAAACGGATAGAAAGAGAGCGTGAAGAATTAGTCGAAAGCAGGCGTAAGGCGAAAAAGGACGAGAAGAAATACAAGGAACTCAAAGGTCGTTTTTTGGGACTTGCTTTTACAGACGGAATATTAAATATCCGGGTATTAGAAAGTGTGGAAGAATTTGCAGAAGAAGGTGCAAAAATGAGACATTGCATATTTTCTAACTCCTATTATCTCAAAGAGAACTCGCTGATACTTTCGGCAACCATTAACGGAAAGCGTATTGAAACGATAGAGGTATCGTTAAAGACATTCCAAGTAGTCCAAAGTCGAGGTACATGCAATTCCAATACGGAATACCACGAACGCATCATCAATCTTGTAAACAAAAACATCAAGCTCATTCAAAAGAGAATAGCGGCATAAATAAACAATGCTAATTATAGGTATCATGGCACAGGAAAGAATGGACGATTGGATGCAAGAAGCAAAAGACCTTGCAAAAGCAGAACGGGAACTGAAAATTGAGCATTGGGTATATATCTCCTTTGAAATCCGTAGCCCCGACAGAAGTCGGGAGGTTCTTCATGTGATAGACATACCCCGTGATATGTTAGACCGTTGGCGGTGGCTGATTAACTGGCGAAAGGCTAAGTTAATATGCAAGTACCCACAAAAAAAAATAGACCTATTGTTTTGCTATTACGACAAGCGAACAGGTTTACATACAGGTTTTGACTTTATATTGGGACAAGTCGCTTCGGCAAAGGCACAGATAACCAAAGTAGAAAGAGCTATTTCCCGATATATCGACTATAATAAGTGTAATAATCTGTTTTTCGACATAGAAACGGATGAGCAATTACAAAAGGCATACAGCAAATTAGAACAAAAGAAAGAAAATTATCAAATATTATATGTAATGTTACAGGAAGAAATAAAAAATCACAGGGAAAACAGCGATAAATTCAAGCTATTTATCGGTTTCAAGAAGTTGGGGGAGTTTTCCTCTATCTTGGAAGCGAAACAATACGCAGACCAAACAGGGCAGACAGGCAGATTCAGCTTGTTAGGAGATAAATATTATGATTCTTGGTATATTTCTCAATGGGATATAAAAAAAGAAGAAAAAGAAACATAAGCACAGGGCGGATTTTTCCGCCTGATTTCTTCTTTCATGAATCGGCTTTCACACCCCTTTTTATGGATACCGGACGATGTAAACACCGCCCGATAAACCCAACACTTTTGTCAGTAAGCAAAAGCTCTTCCGAAGGAGAACTTCATCTATGGAGCCCTTCCTGTCGTGACATTCCTGATAATACCTCAATGCGATAAGTAATTTCCTCTTTAATTTGTTGGCTCCAATAGCCATCAACTCCTGCCATTTGCGCATATCGCGGATAATCGCTTACAACACTGATTGCCTTTTCTATAAGGGAATCGGCACCTTTTATATTGTATTTTTTAGCTACCTCAAGCAAATCTCCACGTTCAATGCCAGCGTTTTTGTTGTTTATGGTCATGCAATGACGGTTTACATATCCTGGTGCCGACGGATCGACCGAAAATGTGAAATCATACGTGGGAGTAATATGCCATACTCCGTCTTGCCCCATCATAAAGCTGAAATTCTTATTGTGGTCATCCACATTTCCTCCAAGCACATTCATGGTCATAGACAGGAACAATTGCTGCATTTCCGCTGGTATGATACCGATACGGCCGGCGGTATCAAACAGAGACTCATAGCTGTCTGCTGTCGGGTTCATTGCTGCCAAAGTCTGAATATGAATTTTCTCATTTCCCTTGCGATCAAACCGCTCGGTAAGAAAATGTACTTCCTTTTCACCCTCGACAAGCATCGATGGCATCATTTTCAGTCCTGCGTCCCGGGCCATCAGGTAATAACTGTATTCAATACGTGTTGTTGGCAAATCAAGATGTTCATCAAACTTGATAATCATCGGAGTAAAACCGGGTGCGGGGGCACTTACCTGTCCTGAATAGCACTCATTAGTTTCCGTATTCACATGGATAATCGCTTTTGCCCTGCGACCACCGGCAGATGTTCCCACCTTGAACAGGCTTTCTATCATCAAGTCGGGTTGCATCTCTGCCTTGAAATCCTTAGCTTCGTTCAAGGCAATACAGGCAAGCCTGTACAGGTCGGCAATCTCCACTTTGAACGGCTTCTCCATTTCTTCAGCGGCAGGAGGTATAAACTCCAGCGCTCCCATTCCCCGCCTACCGATGTATGCCAGGCGGTCAAGTGATGACAGGTCACGAGATTTTATATGATGCGCTTTGGCCCATTCATTGAATACTCTATTTCCCCAATGATCAGGCAGCGAATCGGCTATAAAAGAAGGCAAACCACCAAAGATTTTATCATCCTCTCCATAAACAGGCAGCCTATGTTGAGCCGACACACCATTTATTGAGGCTTTCAATGGAGCAATGTCATATCCGCCCTTTATAAAGTCACTGTCGAAATAGAAACTTACCTTTTCTGTATATTTCTCCTTATAAGCTACTAATGTGCCTACTTTCCGGTTCCATAAAAAAACATCAAGATTTTGTATCATTATTATTCCTCCTTACTCTTTTGGGTATGAGTTTGTTTATTTTTTTAAGTGCCATCGGCGGCATGGGCAACTCAGGCAGTAAATCACTTATACGTTGCTCCATGCCAATTACCCGCAACAGTGATATAAAATTATTCAAGGTCATATTTTGATTGACGCCCTGTTCAAAGTGGCTTATTGTAGCAAGGCTCACACCGGATTTCTCTGCCATTTCCTTTTGGCTCATCCGTGCGGCAAGCCTGTACTCCTTTATGCGCTTCGCTAAAAGCAACATAATATCTTGGTTGGTAATATAGTCTGTATTATTCATATATGGTATAATATTACTATTTAATCACAAATTAAATAAATAATATCCATATATTACTATTATCATGGAATTTTCTTCTTGTTTCGTAAGAAGTCATTCAGATCCTTATAGAGCGGATATGCCGCAAACATATCTTGCACTTTACTACCCAACAATTCTTGCAGGGTATCCACAACCCGCCTTCCGGCATCATCATTGTCGAGATAACAATGAATGACTTCATATTTTTTAATGGGTTCGATGGTAACGATATTATATCGTCTATTATGGATGCTTTCTTTGTAGTGTTTACTATTGCTAGCTTTAATAATGCCAAATATTTCACTTCCTGTTTCAAAAAGGAATTCAATAAAACTCCTTCTGAATACCAGAGTGTTTCGAAAAATCGCACATGCAGTTGAATTTAAAAAGCGGTTTCTGTCACAAATATAGCTCACATTTGTGACAGAAGATAGAAATTAATACTTTATTTTTTTTGTTCAGTCACAAATAAATAATAAATTTGTGACAAAAAAAGATAAACATGGATAATGTAGCATCAAAAATAGAAAAAAGAATTGAATCATTAGGAAAGGGAAGTATCTTCTTTCCGGATGATTTTATAGACCTTGGCTCTTCTGATGCCATAAGGCAAACTTTGGTGCGATTATGCAAAGAAGAGAAAATCGTAAGGATTGCCCAAGGAATATATTGCTATCCCAAAGTGGATGAAGAATTAGGGCTAGGCATACTTATGCCATCACTTGATGATGTAGCAAACGCCTTAGCAAAGAGAGATAAGGCAAGAATTGTACCTACAGGAATATATGCATTGAATGTGTTAGGACTTTCCACACAGGTTCCCATGAACTATGTTTATCTGACCGACGGTTCCGCAAGACACCTTGAAATGTACAATGGAAGGAAAATAACATTCAAACGTACAACTCCCAAAAATTTGGCATTTACAAGCAAACTGGCTATGCTGATTACCTTTGCACTTAAAGCATTGGGAAAGGAGAACCTGGAAGAAGAAAACATTAAAAAGATCCATGAACTATTAAAGCATGAGCCGAAAGAGTCACTCATAAAAGACTTGCCACTTATGCCTGTTTGGATCAGGAATTTAATAACTAGCACCTATGAATAATTATTTCAAACTTACAAAAGACCAACAACAAAAAGTGCTTCAGGCAGCAGAAAATAAAATCGGGCTGCCGGCGCAAGCTATCGAAAAGGACATTTGGGTAACTGCCATGCTCCAGATAACTTTCAGTCTTTCATTTGCCACCAATTTAACATTCAAGGGCGGGACTTCAATTTCAAAGGTATGGGGATTAATAAACAGATTTGTCAGAAGACATAGACCTTGCTGTAGATCCTGCAAAATTTGGGATGAAAGGAGATTTAACCAAAAAACAGATAAAGAAGCTTAGAAAAAGTTCGTCTCTTTTTGTAAAAGATGAATTCTATCCGGAACTGAATAAGGCAATAGAGGAATGTGGCTTGGGGGATTTGTGCACCATAGAGGTAGAACCCAATGGTAAGGAAAACAATACCTATCCAGAACCGCGAAAAATATGGATAAAATATGAGAGTGTTTTACCAACCGAACTGGATTATCTGAAAACTGTTGTGATGTTGGAAATCGGTGCACGCTCACTGATGGAACCATACGAGACAACTAAAGTACAAAGCATGGTTGAGAAAGAATTTCCAACCATAGAAACAACTCTCATAAATTCAGAAATAAATACCGCCATAGCTGGGAAAACTTTTTTAGAAAAGGCATTTCTACTGCATGAACTGTTTTCTATAAAAGGGCATGGAGAAAAAGCTAACAGAAAATCCCGACACATGTATGACTTGGCAATAATGATGGAGAAGAATTTTGCAAAAGAAGCCATCAAGAATGACCAGCTATGGGAAACAATACGACACCATAGGGAAATATTCACATCTGTAAAAGATATAGACTATAGCCCTGATATAAGAAAAAGAATAGTTCTTGTACCTGGTGACGACATACTGACAATATGGGAAAAGGATTATTCAGACATGCAAACATCTATGATATATGGAGAAAAACCAAAATTCAGTACTATAATAGAAAGGATGAAGGAATTGGAAATGTTATTCAGAGGCACAGAGTAGCAACAAGCTCCCGGAGGAAAGGAGCTTGTTTCAGAAGTCAGAAGCGTTCAATCAGATTTTCTTCTTATTTCGTAAGAAGTCATTCAAATCCTTACAGAGCGGATATGCTGCAAACATATCTTGCACTTTACTACCCAACAATTCTTGCAGGGTGTTCACAACCCGTCTTCCGGCATCATCATTGTCAAGATAGCAATGAATGACTTCATATTTTTTAATGGGTTCAATGACCCTATTGACATTGCTTACCGAGTTCAGAACTATATAATCCATAGATTCGCTGCCTTCAGTTATTCTTCCTAATTTCACTAATGTCAGATAGGAGAGATAATCCATAAAACCCTCAAACAGGCAACAGCAATCCTGTTTTAATTTATCCGACTTTTGGATAATGGATATATCCTTTGGAGCGATACAACCTTTAAAATAAGGATTACGGATTTCATATCCACCGGCTATATTCGGAAAGGCCACTGCGAAATATTCTTTTTTATAACAGGCATAATGAACCTCTTTACATTCGCATTCCCCAATATCCAAATCAATACCACGAGATTGCAGGTATGATCTCAATGCTTCATGATTCAAGTCCATCACTTTTACATTGCTGAACTGATCCGTTAGCCGTTCTCCATTCGGGGATATTGGTGTTCTGATTCGGGGAGCCAGAGCCGGTGCTGCGTTCTCGATAAGCTTGAGCAGTCGGGATACATCTTTTGATTTATAGAGCAGCTCTGCTAAATCAATGATGTCACCATTCTGGGCTGTACCAAAGTCATACCATAGATTTTTGTCTTTATTGACTTTGAATGACGGTGTTCTGTCTTCTCGATAAGGAGCACGATACCAGGCCGACTTTGCAGACTCCTTTGTCGGTGAAAAACCGATGGCTCTCAGATAGTCTACCAAGTCTATTTGTTTTATTTGAGCAATGTTCATAATGTTTCTTTGGTATTTAAGCAGTTCGACATTAATTTACCATATATAGCCCCGGAGTAAACTAAACTTGTTTCCATTCGATATTCACTCCTCATTATCAAAGGCTTTAGGGTCATAAGAGTAAGTCTTGTCTTTCTTGGTTATTACCCCTTTTCCCATCAGGTACTTGTTTAATTCCACACACACGTTCCGCCCTCGTTTATAACCGATGGTCTCATAACCTTTTTGCAGAGCTTTGAGCATATTCTCATAACCGACAATTGAGCCCTCCGAAAACACACTCTCCAATGCACTCACATGCTGCTCTTCCGTCAATACTTCAAAGAGAGGTTTACGTTCTGTTTCAAACGCATAGTTATCCACCAGTTCCGGCAGTGCTTCATTATTGATTTTAAAGGCGAACGGAGTAAATTCCTTTTCCCGGATATGCATAGCCTTCACTTGACTGATACTGCTATCAAACGGGCTTTTCGTGACCTGGAGTATGGTTTCAGCCTTATTATTCAGTTCTGTTCCTATGTGTCCACGGGTATTGTCATCACCTTTATTAAGATGCAGTACCGTATGGATATGCAAGTCATGCATACTAGACCACCGCATCAGGTCATTGATAAGCTCTACTGATTCACTCGGACTGTTAATATCGTACATGAGATCACGAATCCCATCAATTACCACAAACCCGATATTCGGATCTGTATCCAGTGCAAGGTTAATGATCTGCCTTCTGTGTTTGGGTGAATACTCTCGCAGCATAAAAAACTCCAGTCGCTCATTTTCACGATCAGTGGGCATTCCGGCCAGAGTCAGTATTCGTTCCAACACCTTATGACAATGGCATTTACTCTGCTCTGTATCCACATACAGCACCTTATGCTTTTCTTTCGGTAAGATTGCCTTATAGCGCAGCACCTCTTCACCGGACAATGCAGAAGCCACGATAGCCGATACGTTGAAAGTCTTCTTGCTCTTCGGTTTTCCGGTCGATGCGCTAAAGTTCCCAAGCGTGGCAATGGTGATGCCATCCACTTGTACTATCTCCGGTGGATAAGCATAAACATCCGTTACTCTGAGTCGGATAAACTTCAAAATCTGCTCAAAGGCACTTTCGTCTATATCTTCACCCAAACTTATCTTTTTGTTCTCAATCATGATTTGAATCTTTTTCTTTTATTCTTCCACATTCTGCATTCTTCTCCGAATGATTCCGACACACCCATTCATCCAGTTCTTGCTTGTTGAAATAGATCAATTTGCCGGTCGGTTTATAATACGGTATATCTCCATTCCTTGTCAACTTGTAAAGCTGACTATTGGATAGGTCGAGATATTCGCGTGCTTCCTTGAAGTTAAGTGTACCTTTAATGCAATAAAGGGCATTCTCTATTTTTTCCATCCGTGCGATAATGTAGCTTAACTTCAGTAGGCAGGTGGAACACATGGGGGTATCATTATTCTCTATATATTTCTTTATCATTATTTATTTTCTAAATTAGAATGTTTACGCGAGAGGTCTCTGTTTTTTGATGCTTTGTCTTCGTTCCTCTAATCACGATTTAATACTTTAAAGGATTCGATAGAAGCTTCATTGTATAAATCTTGAATGGACTTCTTTTTATGCAGTTTCATCCATTCCAAAATTTCTGATCGATAGAAGTGTAGAGTGTTCCCAATCTTTGTATATGGAATAGATTGTTGGCAAGTGTAGCGATACACTGTACTGATACTCTTCTTAATCAAGGAACTGACTTCCTCGATGTTCATTTCGTCTTTTTCTATGGGAATCTCCTTATTCTGATTCTCAACTTGCACCTCTAGTAATTTGATGAGATGCTCTACGGCTTGTGGCAGATTGTCATGAGTGACTTTGCCGAAATTACTTTCATTTGTCATAAGCACTAATAGTTTGATTATCTGCTGTAGGTGAATGGCAAATAGTGCCTTCATTTTCTATATTTTTCTTTGTCATCAGTTTATACTTAACTAAAATGTTATACATGAGAGGTTTTTCCTCCGTTCACTCTGAAACCGGTTTCGAAGGGCAAAATTAATTGGAGTATAAAAGTCATAGGCATTTACTACCTTGATACTATGCTATAATCAGGCTAACTATCAAAGTGAGATGCTCTACATCTTGTTTTTTCCTCTATTTATGCATCGGATTACGTATGTAGGCAGGTTGTCATGAGTGACTTTGTCGAAGTTGTTTTCATTTATCATAAACACCAATCGTTTGATTATCTACTGCAAAGAAATGGCAAAGAATGATGACGAGTGCTTTTCGTCATTTCTTCGTCAAAGGTTCGTCATGTTTTCGTCAAAGAATTAATGTGGTTTAACGAATGAAAATGAAAAGCCTCAATATTCCGGTTGTTCAGAGCATTGAGGCTAAGAGTTTGTGGGATAATCAAAAGACTGACTATTGTTGTTCCTTGAGATATTCTTTGAAGAAATTATCCTTCTTCATGTCTATGGGGTAAATCTTCTGGCCATTAGCTATTCTTGTGCTATTAGTGAAAAGTATTGCGGTATCACACACTTCTTTATCGAAAAACTTTTGGCAATCCTCAAAGAAGTCACTCTTTTTCAATTGTGGATTATAATATTTACACATTACAAAAAGGTTGTGTAGGAACGCTCCCAAATCACTTTTCTGAATACCATTGATCGATGAAATAGGTTTTTGAATCTCTTTGTCAACTTTAATGTTTGTTATATGCTCGAGAACATGCACCTTAAAATACTCTAGTTCATAAGCGTAGAACTTGCAGGTTAATGTGTTGTCTATATATTTATAGATGTAACTAAATGCTTCATTTACCTTTTTTGCACTCGCTGATAATTCATTGCTATTATTGATATTTATAGCATCCAGATATTGTTGTAAAGGGATAGGCTCTTGGCTAAGTCGTTCTTCCAACTTCTTAATTTGAGCTTCATATTCAATCTGACTATTTGCTAACTTTTGGACCATTTCTTCTTTCATGGTTTGGATAGCTACTTTTGTCTGTATTAAAATCTCTTGATTTACTTTTTCGGTGGAAGCGTCGAGTTGTTGGATGCAAAATTCTACAATCATCTTTTTCCGGCGATGTATTTCACCACCTACTTTATTGTGACTAAGCTGTTTTTCATCAAGTAATCTTTTGTTTAACCATTCTCTGTCAAGCTTGTGAGTTTCAATATGAGTTTTATATTTATTGAGAACTTCCTCAGTCTTTAAGTCAAGCCCTCTCTTTATAAACAAGAGTAGGAGGACGAACAGACCGAAACATAGTGCCGGAAATATAACCAATGCAAATGCCGGGCTGAACTGATGATACATCCTTATACCTGTAAATGTCATACCAAAGACTAACAATAGCATCAGTATTATCAGTCTTTGGTTTCCTTTTATAGTTCTCGACTCATTGTTGAGACGTTCAGTTTTAGATCTCAGTTTCTTTATCCATTTCATGGTTCTGAGCAATAGCTGAAATGTTTAATCTTTTGGCGGCTTGTTCCATTAATGGGTTCACCACCTTGGTATAGCGCATTGTTGTACTCTCTTGCCTATGACCGAGAATATGTTTGATAGTTATAATGTCCGTTCCCAATGCCAAAGACAATGTAGCACATGTGTGTCTTGTACAATGGTAGTGGATATCCTTTTTTATGCCGATATCCTTTAACCATTTCTTTAGCGGATAAGTCATCATATACACAGACAGACCTTTGAAGACCAGTCCTTCTTTGCATGGGCCTATCAACTCAATCAAGTCTTCTCCAACAGGTATGTTTGCCAAACTCTTAGTTTTTATCATCCGTTTATTGATATACCATCCGCCTTTGGGTAATTTTTTGATGTCACTCCATTGTAAAGAGAGAACATCACTACGCCTCATTCCCGTAATACAAGAAAATATGAAAGCCTTACGTAATACCGGATAAGGGCATTTGCTGTTAATTACTAAATTAAGCTCGTCTAATGTCAGGTACTCAATCTCAGTTTCTTCTTCTGGTATTCTATCCAGGAAGTCGTTGATATTCTCTTTCAATAGCCTCCGTTTATATGCATCTTTCAACATACCTCGGAAAGTCGAAAAATATCCGGCTGCCGAGTTTTGCTTTAGCTTCACTTTCTTATCATTCAACTTGGTCGTATTCATCAGATATTGACGAAACTTCTCACATAAAGCTACATTCACATCTGCGAAGGTGCACTTGTTATTTGTAAACGAGGTAAAATGTTGATAGACAAACAGCCATTTCTTGTTATGCTTGAGGGCTTCTTTGTGGAAATATGCTAAGAAGTCTGTCTTTTCAATCACCTTATCATAGAAATCGTACTTCTCGTTGATAAGTTGTTCAAGAACTCTGAGACGCATAATTTCCACTTTCGCCATAATGCTTTTGACTTGCTCACGCTCTGCAAAGTTCTTCGGTTTCTCAGGCAAGTGAATCCCTAAGAAATAGCGTCTTGTCATTTTATTGGTATCAGGAATACGAATGGGAGGATAGAAGTCAAAAAACAACGATACTCTTCCTTTACTCAGTTTCTTCTTTCTCAAATATACTTTGGTATTCATACATGTAACTTATTTGGTTATTGATTCGTTCTATTTATCACTATTTGTATTTTCGATAATATTACTTCTTTGTTGCTCATTAACATTATTTATGGCTATATTGCCGGATCCAAATACTTTTCGAAGTCCTTCAACACTCACAATGACGAATTTCCCCTTGTTGATTTTTGGTATCTTGTATGACTGGCATCGGTTATAAATTGTATCTCGATCAACGTTGAACATGGCACATGCTTCAGGTATGGTGATGTAGCCATCTTCGCCGATTTGGGCATTCTTTATATCATCCACATGTTTCTTTGAATACAAGGTGGTATTGCCGGTCTTTTCCTTTTTCTTAGGAATCTTATGGCGAGAAGTGAAATTATGTACGGCTTTTATGGTCATGCGGTATATCTTCTGTATATCCTCAATGGTGTACCATTCAGTTATTTCTTCCGCTTCCATATAACCCTTTTTTAAGAAATACTTATCGATACAAAATATTAAAGAGCTTGATAATCAGTGATTTACAATAAGAACGCTTAAATGGTGCAACTTGTTGATAATCAGCGATTTAATGGACTTCTACTTTCTGGTCCGAAAGTGTAACACATTTTTGCAAATATATGATTTTTATTTTGTTTCAACACGCCTCTTGAGAGATAAATGGTTTCGCCTGTAAATTTTCCAAGGTGATGTATGGATACTCTAATATAATTGAACAAGATAGGGAAAATAAATTTGGTTCTGTCTGTATAAACAAGAAAGTGCCCCTCTATCCTCACGAACGGAGAAGCACAGCACATTCTAATAATGAAACGGTCACCTCATAAAATCACTTCAAACCAAAGTCTGCCGGCGTCTCTCCCCAAGCATCATTTTCCCAATGTTCAACTTTGATCTTATCTACATACACGGCCATGATATTCAGAAATATCTCTGCTTTCTTTAGTTCGATATTTCTCTTTTTGGAGGCTGTTTTTTTGTTTTTAAACCATGTTATTGCCGTTGCGCTGTCAGTGTAAATAATAGCCGGTAAATAATTATTTTCAATTATATACTTGGCTGCCTCCACTACCCCTAAGAACTCGCCGATGTTTACAGTCTGGTTACCCAACTCACGAATGAATAGTTGTTTTCCGGTTTTCAGGTCTATCCCACGATATCTTGTTGTCCCGTGTTTAGTGGAGTGTGCAGCGTCTGTAGCTATTCCTTCAACTGGAACTATGTTCTGTAATATTGTACCCATCCTGCTGCATTCTTTTTACTAAATAGTCAGCGTGGAGTTTAAACTCGTTGATGACGGATTCTTTGTCTCCAATATCCTTACGAGAATTTAGCAACTCCACAACCCCTTTTATTGTTTTGCTTGAATTGGATTTCCCATCCAAGGGATCGAAATAGATAATTTTGTATCCAAAAGTTAGTGTTACCTGGTAGATACTGTGTGGAACTATATTTGTACTGATTTGAACCTTTTGCTTAATTGGGGTTGCTGAAATAACGACATAACCTTTCCGGTTATGCATTTGCTTTAGTTCAACATCATACAATACGTTGGGGACAACTTCTCCTTTTAAGTCTTCAGATAGTACACAGATCTTTTTACCATAACCCGATTGTTCCCTTACACCTCTTAACTGCTTAGTTTTGGGATGGCTGGAAACAAAACCTATTAGTTCTCCAGTCATTTCTGATTTCACAAATTTGATTTGTGATTTCTCTACTTTCATCTTTAGTAATCATATTAATCAAATATAATTCAATCAATTAATAATCTAATAATCAGTCATCTTTATATAAAATACAAATACAAAATTATTCTATTTATTGTAATAATCATCGTAAAATACAGATTAAATTTTCATCGAAAAGCCATATCATATACAAGGTTTACCATAACCTTTCATCTTCTGAAAAGTGGCTAAATCGTTCGTCTTTTCGTGATAACTCATTGAGCCCCTTACATTTCCAGTAACGATATATTCGATCACCAGTACGAATGAACCCCCAAACGTCCTGATGATTTATATACTGTATTCCTTGTTCGGTTAAAGGGCTAATAAAAGTAGCCGGATTATTAATTCTTGGATTCGGACCGATATAAAGGTGGCTTTTTTCCTTCCCTGATACAAAGATATTGTGGATCATAATGTCGCTATCAATCTTGTATTTGGTGATGAACCTAGCGAAATCATATATATCTGTGTTCAATAGGCTTCCATAGTGGAGTAGTGCATCTGTTTTGATTCTTTGGAATTCATATCCGATGTGCTCTCGGGATATTATTTCATTCAATCTTTCTTTAGTAACTTCACTAGCTGTGCCATAAACAACCCTGAATCCATTTTTTGTAGAATCCACAACTTCTACATGACTTACAATTTCACGGCTCTTATTTATACTGTTGTCAATAGGCTCAATATCTTCCGCGATACATGATTTGATAATAGCAACTACGCCAATCAAGACTATTCCCAGCCACGGATATATGGAGAGAATGGTTGCCATTCGATATTCTTTTTCGGTCCAATTGTTTTTCATCATTCTTTTTGTTTATGTTTCAATTTATGGTAGACTCTCTATTGAGTAGAGATGGTGTTACTTAATAATAGATAAGTTGAATTAAGAATGTTTGGAGGAAGAGGCTAAATGTTTGTTCTTAGGTGCTTCCACAGTTCTCGCCAAATGCTCCAGCTGGTAAAAACCATTCTTCATCATCTAACATTATAATTGAGAGAGTGTATATGTGGCTTAATGCAATTCTTGCCAATTTTGTTGTAATATCAGAATATATAGTTCCAGATTGAATCAAGGTTGTAAGGTCGCATTTTCGATTAATGGTGCAACCAAACTCTTTTTCAAGTCTGATTATATCTTTGATTTGTTCTGGGCTTATATAAGCAGCACTGGCAAATTGATTTCTTCCACTAAATATACAAAACTTGCATGAACAGCGATTCCAACCCATATAATAACATGGATGCACACGAATGCGATGTCGCTTTATTATATCCCAAATTTGTTGTTCTTTCCAATCTCTTATAGGACGTAATCTGTCTACATGTCTCTTCTTATTGCTATTGCGTGCGTCGGATTTATCCGCTTCGAAGATTTTGTATTTGGCTCGTTGTGGTGATTCCTCACCTCTTTCACCTGATATAACTAATGTTCGCTGGTTGTTGAATCTTTCTTGGTTGCGAATTGATGTGGCACAAACATCAATTTTTAAATAGGAGCTACACCATCTGACTTTTAAATCCGGTGACTGTTGTGGGAATTTCAGTCGAGTGGATAATTTTCCTCTTGTTCCTCCTACTTCATTAATGCCTCCTTCAGATGCTTCAAAGCAAATTGGAGCAGTTAGGCTGTTATTGCGTAATAATTCTCTTTTGAATCCGCCACTCTTCCACTGGAAGTATATCTTAACCCCAAACGCTTCAGCAAATTTTCTACAATAATCCGGTGTTACTTCCCAGTCAAAGAACTGACCATTGTCTCCATCTATGTTTTGATGCCATAACTCAATTTTATGGAGTGGAACTCCTTGTTCTAATAACCAAAGAAAACAGGCGGTAGAATCTTTGCCGCCTGAAAATGATATGATATAGGTATCATAGTTGTGGATATTCAATAAACTGTTCATAATTATTGTTTTGAGAATTCTTTAAGAAGTCTGTTTTTCTTTTTATTTTTGAATATTTAATCTTTAATGTATTTTAGACCAAATGAAAATTAAGCATTCTGATATTCTCATTAATGAAGAAGATCCTTTTCTAAATTGTAAGTTAAACAGAAAAGCATGCGCTACTATTCTAACGAACATAGTAAGAACCTATTCAGATGGTTTCGTTATGGCAATAGACAATGAGTGGGGGACAGGAAAGACTACGTTTGTCAAAATGTGGAAACAGCATCTCGAAAATAACAATTTTAATACAATATATTTTAATGCTTGGGAAAACGATTTTGATACCAATCCTTTAGTTGCTATTATGTCTGAATTGAACTGTTTTACAAACTCTTCAAATGGTTCGATATTTAAATCTATGATTGAAAAAGGTGCTATCCTGTCAAAGAATATGCTTCCGGCTTTGATCAAAGGAATTGCAAAGAAGTATATTGATACAGAAATTCTTGTCGATGCAATTGAAAATGCAACAAAGGGTGCTACCGAAATTTTAGAAGAAGAGATTAAAGAATACTCCAGTAAAAAGCAAACGATAAAAGATTTTAAAAATGAGTTAGAACGATTTGTGAAAACCGTTAGAGGCAATAAGCCAATAGTCTTTATCATAGACGAATTGGATAGATGTAGACCTAATTATGCTGTTGAAGTTCTGGAACAAATGAAGCACTTTTTCTCTGTGGATGGAATTGTTTTTGCCCTATCTATTGACAAAATTCAATTGTGTCATGCGATTGAAGGCGTATATGGTAGTGAACATATCAATGCAAATGAATATCTAAGGCGATTTATTGATCTGGAATATTCTCTACCTGTTCCTGATACAAAAGATTTTTGTAACTATCTATATGATTATTACGAATATGATGATTTTTTTAAATCAAATGAGCGCATAAGAGTATCAGAATTAGCCGATGATAAAGAACGCTTATTAGGGATGGCCGAAACTATATTAAGAGGAACAACACTAAGACAACAAGAAAAGATTTTTGGACATGCCAGATTAGTCGTTAACTTCTTTCCCAAGGGTCATTATTTATTTCCACATTTGCTATTTTTTCTCATCTATGCAAAGACATTAAAGTCTGGATTCTTTGAAAGAATAGCGTCTTATACTATTTCCTTACAAGAATTGGTCAACGAGTTTGAAGATATTTTTCAAGATAAAGTGTCCCCCTCATGTAGCGTTAATTTTTCATATGTAGAGGCACTTTTGCTTTATTTTTATAATAACCAACGGAATAATTATAAAACGAATGAGTTGTATAAAGTAGACGATAATGGCAAGCTGGAAGTTTTAGTGATTTCTCGATTTAGCAATAGTGGAAATAGGCCTCTAAATAGTTATATTTCCAAAATAATAAATTCAGGTGAGTTTGATGATATAAAGTTGAATTATTTGATTGAAAAAATAAATCTTGTTAGTCTTTTTGTTCTTAGTTGATTTATTATTGGTATTGCGACTTTGAGAGAATAACACAGTTGTGTGTGAAAGATTGGATAAGGGGGGGGCTAAATGCCCCCCTTTATGTGCATTGAGAAATCAATAGGTCTATCCATCTTTTAAAGCGAGGGCATTTCTCAAGTATTTTTTCTATAGTAGTAAGTTCCGCAATATCTACTGCATCTGCTGCTTTATTATATTTTCTCTTATACTTTGCGTATATATCACCTAAACGTACAGAGGGAGCGCCTTGTGGCGTACTGTTAATATCTTCGATTGACGAAAACTGTTTACATAGTTCAACTACATCTTGCTTTATTCGCTCATCCTCCAAGTCAAAACCTTCAGTAGGCTCTGCAAAAAGAAGTGTTTCAAACTCATGTCGTTGAATGTAAGGAATAAAAAAACGGTAAGGTATTATTGACTGTACGGCCTCTTGCAGCTTCTCTTCCATTTTTGTCAATTTTCGCTCTATGTTGGTTTCCTTTACACACTCTGCATATCCGGGTAGTTTCTTTTCACTATTTAGCCGGTAATGATCGATAAAGGAAGTAACAATAGGATGATCCTTACGATGAAGAACCGGTTTAATGGTATTTTTGAAGTGTTCAATACTATTAAACCCATGTCCTCCTCCGCTCATTGTTATCATTATAGACTTTATATGATGATCGGGAATACCTTGAGATATTAAATATGGGCGTAAAATTCTATTAACAAACTCATTTTCGCTCTCGCCTTCTACAATAAATACAAGCTTTTTCATGGTCTGCCTCCGATCACGTTCTTATTCCATAAATCGCTGATAGTATAATTATCGAGCCATTCTTTAAGTTCCTCTGAATTCAGACGTTTAAAGATGGACTGTTGCTCTTCCCTGTCGACTGTTACAATATCCTCTGGTTCAAAGTTATCAACCAGATTGACTGATTGAGTAGATACGATAACTTGAGTTTTAATCGATGCCTTCTTCATTAATCCTGCCAGTTTATTGATAGCAAAAGGGTGTAATCCTAACTCGGGCTCATCAATAATAATAACCTGAGGTGCCTCTGGCTGCAAGAGTAAGGTCGTAAGAGCAATAAAACGTATGGTCCCATCCGATAAATGTTTCGCGTCGAAATAAGCATCCGAGTTTTTTTCTTTCCATCTCAAGCGAATCTGATTATCATTTAACCGATCGGGTGCAAGGTTAAATCTATCAAAATAAGGAGCTATCGACCGAATCGTCATTTCTATTTTTCTAAATTCTTTTGGGAACTTTTCCTGCATCCAGTACAAGAATGCAGGTAAGTTTGCTCCATCCTCTCTCAAGAATTCGTTATCATTGATTAAAGCAGCCTTTCGTAAGCTAGAAGTTTTGCCAGTATCATGAAAATGAAAGACGCGAAAGGATTGCATAAAATCATTCATGAAGCTAAATCGGCCATAGAATTTCATCCTTAGTTCACTTTCTGTTGCATTTTCACTTAGTTTTCGATGATCCCATCCTAAACTTTGGTGTCCATATTTTGCTCGGTTAAACTGAACATCTTCATATTCAATAAATAAACTATTGTTTGAGTTAGGGTTCAGTTTGATTGCATATTTATTTATTTCATTAAATTCTAGGCAACCATAAATAAAGTCCGACATTTTAGTCCCGAAGTACAATAAATCATCGCTACTGCCTTCCATTGCAACATACTGCTGTAGATGTCCATCATAGATATTCTTTAAGAGTTTAAAGAAACTGATAAAATTACTTTTACCCGCACCATTTGAGCCTATCAGCATGTTAATAGGCTTCATCTCTAAACTAAGCGAATGAATGGATTTATAGTTCTCTATTTGTATATTGTTTATCATAAAACGATGAAGTTGTTTATTACAGATCGTTTGATATTTATGCAAAAGTAGTAATTATTGTGATTAATGTTTTATGAATGGCTTTTATATTTTATATTATCAAAACCAAATTGATAAGAATGCATCATTAATTTCATCCTATGTAAGTTCACTGTTATCAACATGTTACTTTATACAGCTTCTTGTCTTACTATTAGATTTTCTTTCATTGAATCAACTGTTGCTGTTTCATGTATCTTCAGTTGTTTCCGAAGCATATAAGACATTTGTTCCTTTAGTCCTGAAAGCGATTCGGCCTCATACTCATGGTCATTGCTTTCAGCTGTGAATAATACGTTTATTCCCAATAGCGAATGAGCATAGATTTTTGTTCCTTCTATTGTTTCGATTTGTTTCACATCCAGGTATGGATTGATTTGCTTTCCTTTTAATCCTTTACCTGGAACTGGTTTTTCAAACTGAGGATCACTATCAGCTATCATCTTCTCGAACCAGGTCTTATGGAATGTACCCACCATACGGCTAAATACAATGGTTGGTTTCAGCGACATTGGCGAACGACGTGTCATGATCAAACGATTCATCTCATTGCGTCCGTCTTTATCTACAAAGAAACCAATATAACAATTACCGATCTCGCAGTAGGTATAGTTCCCTCTTTTCTCACGGACATTGTTATACGTCGTCTTTCCGGCAAAGAACTCTTTGGGCAATCCTGTCTCGAATACAAAGTCCTCAAAATAATGCTTCGGAATGTACTCCTCCAGTTTATGATTGCCATTCCAACTGTCAACTTCCTTATAGGCTTTAACAGCCATATTATAAGTAATCAGTTCCCCACGGACATACATTATTTTAGAAATGGATGCCTCTATAATGGTATTAACCAACTCTTGTGTTTGTAATTCCATCGGCATACACTTGAACCAGTAATAAGACTGGCAGTTCTCCATGCAGAAATCAATGAAACTCTGTGTCCAGATATGTGGAGGAAACTGTGGGCATTCATACTCCTGTTTAACCGCGATGGCACGGCAGATATCATCATCAAACTTGTTTATATCAAATTTGCGATAGATTTGTTTAACGTTATGGCCTGACTTTTCATGTTGCAACGCCAGGATAAGCCTTTTCTTTTTCCAGAACTTCTGAGGCAGTTCACCCATTTTACCCGGATCACGGGTTACAATGATATCAGCAACAGTATTGTCCATAATTTCAAATAAAGGCTCTTTTAATTGTTTGTCTTTATCGAAGAAGTCATATATGCTATTCTTCTCTGAAAGCAATGCTGCTTTAAATATGTCATAATCCAACTTATTCTTAGGTACAGCATGTATATTCTTCCTGGCAACCTCCATATAATAGTCTTTCTTCTTATATTTCGTAGGCATAAGAAAGTCGATGTGTTTCACTTCCATATTTGTACTGAACAAGGAAAAATAGAAAGCTTTTGTTTTTAGTGCTCCCGGAACGTATGCAAGTAGTATCTGAATGAGTTTCATTTCTAGCTTCTTATCGGATGTTCCGGAGGAGTAAGAGAATCTTCCATTATACCGGGATGAACTATTACTTGCGGATGAATAAATGGATTTTATTCCGGCTAAGGCTAGTTCTGTATTCCAATTGGTCTCTGGCACCAATGGCAAATAATGCAAATGCTTATGTGCAGAACCCATGATTTCTCCCAACATGTGTACCGATCGTTTTTCTACCGGTACCTTGAAATAGTTATTCAGCGACTTACTGACGGCTACATCACATACCTTCTGTGTACGTGCATTTTCCGGAATGGAAGCCAGATCGAATGTATTAAAACTATAATGTTGTTTGGAATGGTCGAGGATATAATTGATATTCTCATCAGTCATGTACTGCGCAGGCAGAATATTCAATAACTTGATGTTTGCTTCTTTGATAGCGGCCTGATAGATTTCCGGTGTAATTAGTTCGTCCGGGAGACTATTTATGGCATCGTATATGTTTATATGCTTTTTATTCATGTTGTAAATTTATTAGTTGATTAATGTTATGCTACAATTTGTTGGCCCCAACTGATGTGGAACCTACCGTCTTTATCCTTTGTACGGGTAAACAGACTATCAATCACGGAAGTGGATACGCCGAACTCATCGAAAATGGCTGATTCTTCTGTTACCTCTCCTGTCTGGATAAAATCATTGAGTCTTTCTTTAGTCAGGATTAGTGCCATAATATTCTGCTCAATGGAGTCTGAGTAATTGACGAAGTGTACATTAGTATGGCTTTCAGAGTCAAAACGAATAAACCGGAAGTAGAACTGTTCCATACGAGGGATATTCCATTGCAATGATTCCAGAATGACTTCATTACATTCAGGGATATTAACCGAACTCTTCAAGCTTTGTTGCATACAGATCAAGATGCCATCTTTTGTGCCCTGAAAATCCTGTAATAGTCTTTTTCTCTTTGCAAATGCAATCTCACCTTTGATAATAAACAATGGCCGGTCCGGAAAAACTTTTCTCATGTGTCCTTCGTAAAACTCAAGCGCTTCCAGAGAGGTACAACCAATTGCTACTTTCTCTTTGATATTGTGTACCATAGTCTCAATATGTAGCACTTTCTGTGGCAACGAACTGCTATTGTACCCCGGCATAAGGCTGGGGACAGAACATGCTTTGATGAGTAACTGTATCTGGCGAATAATGGCCAGTGAATTATCTTTCTTCTGGTCGCCCGTACTATTGAAATACATATCGACAATGGAGAAGAACTCTTTAACGACTTTCTCGTAAACACCAAACTCACCTGTTGATGGTGCAACGGTTTGTGTATGTATGGTGTATTTCTCACCGGCAAATTCTTTGAACTTCCGGGTAATAATAGATTTACCAACAATTTCCCACAGGCTACTCTTGTTGTACACATCCTGGTTTTGCTTTTCAATGCCAAATACCGAAGCCTTTCCAGGATTAAAGCAAGACTTGAACAACGTAGCACCACGTCTTGGCGGAAAAGGTTTCCGGTAATATGGGTTTGCCCGTGATTGTATCTCTCTCTTATCATCCTCATAATAGATTTCCGGGCAGTGGCACATAAAGTTAACAGAGCTGTTGTATAAGAGTTGGAACTGTGAGAATAACTCACTGATGTAATTACGAGTAGTAGTCCCTGTTCCAAGCATCTTGTATTTTACCCGACGGAAACATTTCAAAGTTCGTTTGGTACGCAGGCTGACTTCACTGGTAAGTTCGTCGGATTCATCAAAGAGCAAACAGACTTTCTGTGATTTCTTTTTCAGATACAATCTAAGCGTATTATCAATTTTTCCCAGCATGGATACCGATAGAATGACAAACTGACCTTCCTGAATACTATCAAAGTGTTCGGGTTTGGATACTGTGATAAACTTCTCGTTATTGTATCGTAAAAAATGCCCCCAAGTCATGTGTATGGCAATGGATGGTGCCAGGATAAAAACATTCTTCACTCGCCGGTTATCCATGTGATATTTACCGAAATGATAAAGGACAGCGGTCTTACCGGAGCCCTGCTGCCAGTTTAAAAGCGAGTAATGTTTTTGATACAGGAGCCCCATATCATGTTTCTGTGGCTCATTGAACCTGCAAACAGTTTGTTTCATCCCCACAAAAGTGAGATTATTGATATAACTATCCAGTTCCTCTTTCCGCTCCATGTCTTTCCACTGGGCGTTTTCACGCTGGAATTCTCTTTTCTTTCTGGCTATATTCTTTCCAGCTATGTGATATTGCCTTTGCAATTCCGGAGTCATTTTATTGGGGTAAGGAAGTTCTGCTCCATTGGCGATAATGTCGTATAATGGAACATATTTATCTGTATTCCTTTCAGAGTATGGATTAGCCAGGTTCTTTAATTTATAACCATATGGAGTTCTTCGCAGAGCATATTTTTTCTCAGGCTTGATGTTTTGCCGTTTTATAATACGTTGCAAACGGTTCAGGACTTGTGTTGGGGTTATCTTTTCGTATTTTTCCCATTTGTCTCGTACTTCCTTCGAACAGTTGGTTGGCGGTTGTTGATTCCGGAATTTTGCTACAAAGGCAATGGCTTTCGGATATTGTTTTTGTAGGTGTTTGTGTGTTTTAAGTTCGTACAGGTACTTCTCCAACAAATATTCAAAGGAACGACTTCCTTCATGGCATGACATATTTTTAAACATGAGGTTTAGCTGAACATCTTTCTGCGATACCTTTAACGCCTTGCCCTTTAATTTGGTGTCTTTGGATTCTTTATATTTCTTCAGGCGGCTCTCGACATTGCCTTCAGCAACCCTGTTTCTTTCCTGAAGGAGTTTAAGTCTCAATCGCTTCTTTTCCACATTTATATCAGCAAGTCTTGTTTTCAAACCCTCCAATGAAACAAAGTCCTCAGGATTATATGGATTCATCTCCATGGATTCAGTTCTGGAAAGGAAAGCCATAATTTTAGTCTCATAGTTATCTACCCCTACAGCGCTGAAAGTATCGGCATCTAATTTGGTTTGTCCGATGAAACTGAAGTCGCGGTTTATCATGTTGATATACATTCTATCAGTTGATGCATTTTGCAGGTAAGAGTATGGCATCACTAGCAGCATGAGCCCACCCGGGTTCAGGAGCCAGTATGCTTTATGGGTAAAGAAATGTTGGGATTTGACTTCTTCTATGGTTAGGTTAAAGGGAGGGTTGCCCAGAATAAGATCAAACTTCATTTTGGGATCATAATACGTCAAGTCATCTACCGAGATATTGGCATCCGGATACAATCGTTTAGCAATCTTTACTGCATTCTCATCTATGTCGAATCCATAGGCATTGTATTCATTGGGAAGATGATTAAAGAAGTTTCCCATTCCACAACACATATCTAGTACCATATCAGCAGGTGTCGGAGCGGCTAGTTCTACCATTGTCCGACAAATCCCATGAGGTGTGAAGAACTGCCCCATTTCGATACTCTTTTTGGCTTCGGAATATTCGTGGTAGTTTTCAAAATCATTAGCGTTGAGGACATGCAAACCACCAATACCAGTATAATAATTATAGATATCGATGTTGCTAAAGTCTTTCTTTCCCCTGAGAACTGACATGAGTATCTTCTCATTCAAAGCAGCACGCTGACTTTGTGGGATTCGGTTGGCTATAATGGGATACTTCATTTTTTTAAGATGCTTTATTTGTGTTTGGATGAATAATGGTAAGCAGTTTTTCTCCCCGGAAAATGTAATAAGGTTTATTACTTTCATCGGCACTTAGTCGTACTTCTTGCCAGGTATAAAAATCCTTTCCGCTTAACCTATTATAGTCTTGATCGAGGCAATATTCATATACTGAAAGCCCTTCCATGCGAGTGCCCTTTTTCAGGACAGAGGCATCAATGGTCCGGATATTCTCTTTATGTCCACCCATAAGGATATGCCACTCATTTTCATCGAAAAGAAAACAACAGTTTAAGCCATAGTGACAATCTCTATCGAGCTTCTTTACAAAGTTCTCTTCTGTATCTGTATAGCAGAATCCATGCTTCCCGGGACTTAGTTTCCTGTCACGGATGATTGCTTCACAATTCACCAGGTCCTCACTTCCTTTTGATTTATTGTAAGGTGATGGACCCAGCCAGTGAAGATTACCAAGGTCAATAAGTGTTTTCACTTTTTCAGGCGACTTATAAAAGTTTCTGAGGATAGATACAACCTTGTCGAATTTGTGTCCATATTCTGTTGATACGGAAATATAACGGATTCCGTCTTCTTGTTTTATTCCGATTAATAGACTCATATTAATATGTTTTAGGGTAATACAAAGTGATAGCAGATAACCGGTGACAGGACAAACTGATACCAACCGGCTATCTGTTAAGAATAGGGTGAATAAGAGAGTAAAGGGGATGAAAATGAATTAAAAATGGACGAGATTATACACACTTTGAATTTCTTCTTGTGTGATGCCAATGTAGGTTTTTGTGGTCTGTATACTGGAATGTTTAAATATACTATTCAATAAGACAAGTGCCTCTGCAGAACGTCCAGAACTCTCATATACCATTCTGCCAAATGTTTTCCGGAAAGTATGGGTCGAGAAATTCTTAATATTCAATCGGTACTTTACCCGGAATTGCTTGAGCTTCTCATTCACCGTTTGAATGGTATACCGTTTTCTGGTTTTGGGATTGTAGATAATAGGTTGATGAGGATTAGGGGATCCCATCAGAAGATACAAGTCCTTTATCTTGTTACGGACGGATCCATTCATATTTATTTCCCGGATTTTACCGGTCTTGATTTCTACAATAGTGAGTTCATTCTTATCCAGAATACTTTCCCAGTTGAGTTGCAGAACATCGGACGCTCTTAGACCACAGCAAAAAGCCATGCGACAAAAGAGCTCCCAAGTGTATTGCCCGTCATCATGAAGGGCAGTCGCGAATTGATTGAACTGATCGACAGTCAGATAATCTGCGGTGGTTAGTTTGCCTTTTTGTGCCATACAATTATTGGTATAAGAAAGGCAGACTATTGTGCCTGCCTATGATGATGAATTATGATTGTTGTTAGTGGAATTGGTAACCTGTAATCACGGATATAAACGGTTCGCTCATTTGAAGTTTATGCTTCTTCAGTAATGTAGAAAGCTTTTTCTGAGCTTCCATGTGTTTGTTATAGTCCCATTCTAATGAAAGCTGGGCACGTACTTTGATGTACTCGTTGCATGCCGTTTGGATTATGTGGATAACGGACTTCTCCATCTTCAGAATGCCCTGATACTCTCTTTGCATCGCAATAGAACGACTCTCCAGTGTGCGTTTGGTAAACGATCGGGTTCGATTGGCAGAATTGATTCGGTTGCGAATTTCTTCCTCCAGTCCGAAAGGGATGCTGTGGCGCTCGGCCAACTCGTCATAACTTACTTTGTAGGGTTTATCTTTCTTCATAATGTTATGTTATTATTGTTTTTATTACTTCGGGGTCGTCGTGGATATTTCCAAGCACAGACATATAGCTTCCAATAGCTAAACTTGTCTTGGTTAAACTCAATCCGGCATTCTTCCACTGAACTATATCTGCTCTTTCATTACCACCTCCATCTACCCAAGCAACAATGTCGCCTTCGTAGATTCCTTTTCCATTCTTATCATTTATGCCCGAATATTGGCCAACTGTTTTGGGATCGACTTCTTCATAGCCGATTAGGACTGTTCCGCTTATTGACACATCAATGGAAGTGCAATTTCTCCATTCACCGGTGCCGATCTGTTTTCCTCTAAAGCGAATCTCTCTTTCCATTTTATTACTCATGATTTGTTCCTCCTTTTAGTGTTTCACAAAATACAGACCATACCTCATCCATGTCCATTATACGTTTATTACCGACCAACTGCCAGGACACATCCTGATATTTCTTATCCAAAAAGTATCTTTCAATCCGCCCACCTCCAGTTATATATATGGCGACAGACTCAGCGACTTCATTCAAGGATTGATGGGTGTATGATTGTTTATATTGCGCGATGAAATCTGAATCAGTTATCATCCTTTCTACAAGTTGCTTGTGAATGGTTTGCGTTTCTTCTTCTGTACATCGCCACTCCGAGACCAGCGACATTAATTCCGATTTAATGCTTTCGGTGAGGGCGCTAATACTTATCGCTTGCTGAATACCGTATTTATAGTAAACTACGCCAAGGTGTTCTGCAAAAAACTCGCATTGCTCTTCAATCAGTTTTGTAATCTTGTCTGGCTCTTCATCAGCGAACATACTTGCCTTCAATAGGTCTTCAATTGTTCTATCGAATGGGCCAAAATCGAAACAACTGGTTTTCATTTCACCGATTAGATAAATTCCATTATCCATGCAGAAGTCGCTTGTCGGTACTTCATAATACCGTTCGAATTCACCGGGGCTGGGTAGATGCAGTTTTATTTCCATATCATTTTATGAATTGGTTCGTTCTCTCTCTTCTGTAAGGTCAATGTCATTCAAGGCGCTGACAGCCCCCTCAATCAACTCCATCGCCTCTTCCAGCTTGCCCATGTGTTCGATGGAGAAATCGTGTTTGTCGTACACTTCAGTTCTGAGCACTGTGGGTAGGTCTGTGAGTTGACAGATGGTAGTGTCGAGGGTTTTAAGCGGATTATCTTCCGGCGTCGGCAAGTTCTCGTTCGGAATCTCATTACCGGTGTATGGATTGTATGCCGGAATATACGCCAAAGGTTCTGACTCAATAGCAAAAAGCCCTTGGTCTATTGAGTATAGTAATTCTAATTGGATGGGTGAATTTGCAATTATATTTTCGGCCTCTTCGCGACTCAGTCCATTGGCATCCATAAACTCTATAACTTTGCGATTAAAACAAATCGGGTATCTCTCCGGAGATAGAGTTATATCAATCATATCCCCTTCCTCTTCTTTGATAATAAGAGTGTTTTTATTGTTTTCTATCATACTTTATTCTCCCTAATTTTATATTTATTTATTTGCTCCAGAGCCATGTTACAGAATAGTTGCCCCTTATTACCACTATTCCGGAAGTAGTTAATCATATCCAGGAAGTTCTTGTTGAATGTTTTTTCCCATTTCCCATAAAAGTGCTTGCCGTCACATATCCCGAAGTATTTGACAAAGAGTTCTTCGGTAAGTGATTCATCCGGATAATGATTGTTGATCCAGAGAATTACATTCTCCATAACTCCAAAATTGAGTTCCAGAATTCGCCAGGTCCCAGCATAATGAGTATACATATTTCCCTCAATAATCTGTTTGCATTCATCGGAAGTAAATTCACCACTTCTGTAATCCTCGCAAATGGCATTAATGATCCAGTCTTGTACAGGGTCAGGAATTTCTGTAATTTCTCTTTCAGGGGCAACTGAGGTTAATGTTATTTCTACATTATGTCCGTAGTAGGATACAATATAAACTTTGGGTTTTATCATTTTGATTGTAATTTCATTAGTTGTTACTCGTTTTATTATGGCTTGGTTTTATTGGTATTCATTTTATCATAGAGGTGTTCGATATTCTTGCGCACTCTTTCCGGATGCATTAGTCCTTCAAACATACTGGTAAGTTCTTCATCCTTCATATTATCAATAGTATCTTTCAGGATATTAATACCAATCAGAAAATAAAGAGCAACTAACGGTCCCTCGGCAAGTAAATGTTTGATTCGGTCATCCAAACTATATTTATCAGGTAAGTCATGAGTCTCTTGGGCTACGATATAATCGTCCCAGCCATCGGATTCTTCCAAAGCTGCTATGTATGCGTCATATTCTTCTTTGGAGCCGAACTCTTTATCCAGTATAATACCACCGAGCTCATCCAATTTTCTTTTTGAAGGGATTCTTCCGGTTTCATTATAGTATCTGGTAGCATCGTCCCCCAGTATAATTGTTGCTTGTACTCTCATTTATTTTCTGAATTAAAGGTTTTTGTAATATGGTGTAGTTCCCGGAATGGCAAAATATTCGGCAAATTTATCAATCATACTAACGAAGGCTGCTCGTAGCTGAGTCAGGCTCTCTTCAAATAAACCTTCGTCGATCATGCAAATACCATCTCGCATATCTACAATCATCTCGTATAGGTCCATTCGGTTGAGGAGTAGATCGTTGATGTATTCCACACGTTTATCTTTCGGACACCTGAAAAAACAGATATACTCAAAAACGTATTTGATTTCGGATAGAGTAAAAATCCCATCTACATCTTTCAAGGATTCGATTTGGGTAATTATTTTCTTTTCAGTCATCTTGTCTGATTTCAGGTATTAGTTTTTGTTATTCTTAGCATATCCGGATCCACCAAATAACTATCGGTCTCACATTTCGGGCACCCCCAGAATCCGCCATCTTCATCACAGAATCGTTCCATGGTAATTTCATTCCCGGAAAGGATGAATTTCTTAGCACCAACTTGTGGACTCTCATCAATAAGAATGGTCCCACAGTTCGTACATTGACATAAATAGTCCCTTTCGGTAAAACTGGCACCCGATAACCATTCATTGGCTTTTAACTCTGATGCGAACTCTTCCACATTACAGTTTCCACCACTATTGTCGAATACAACAAAAAGTATATCTCCTTTATATATACCCTTGCAACGATATTTACTTTCGGCATAAATCTTGTAATTATCCTTGCCATTGCTTCTGTCAAGGAGAAATTCAAGCATCTTCTTGGCCTTATTTCCAATTAACGTTTTACTCATTTTAGCTGGGATTTAATATTTTCTCAGCTTTATGATAGATAGAATCGGCCTCATGGCCAATAATTTCCACCTCGCAATTATCGCAAGTCAATGTAATTTCGTTCTTCTCGTCATCTACTTTCTCATACTGAAAAACACCATGACCACAACAGGAACAAGTGTGGTATATATGTCCCTTATAATGGGCAATCTTCTTTCGGGTAAACTCATGAATAGCATTCAGATAATCGACTTCATGCCAATCTGTGTTTTTATGTAGCCTATCAAATTCGTCCGCCCATTCAATCGTTTTGGCAATGAGTGCTCTGGAATTGTTGTTGATAGTCACTTGTGATACGCCAAGCTCATAGCAGATGTCTGCAAGAACCTCTTTATAATCATACATGCTTATCGTCACATCAGAAACTTTGTCTGTTTCTGAAATGCAATCAATAATGTATCCTAATCCTTCGGTAAACACATCTTCGGGGCCAAAATCGACCTCATCATCATTATTTTTGTCGCGACCATATATTTCCAAGAATCCATTGACGATCTCGACTTTGTTGATAAATACATCTATCGGGTCAGGACTTATGCTGTTGGGGTTGACAGCGATGAGTGGCTTTTCATCATCATCGCCTCCTGCCCATTGGTAACAGCCACCATGGGCTTGTACGGCGAGAAATAACTCGTCGTATTCTTGTTTTTTAATTCTTTGATTGAGTTTGTAAAAATCGGTATGATTCATATCTGTCTTTTTATTTTTGTTTTATACTTTTGGAAGGTATGTGAGATTGTTCTATCATAAATATTATTCCCAGCGGAAAGCAGTTTCAACAATAACAATATTTTCAGTTCTATCCACATAATAGAAAATAGTCACATGGGCGTATTTACCTTCTTTACCAGCATCTAAATCTATCAATAGGGACAAATCAGCCTGCTTAAATCCTGATTCTGGATCATCACGATGTTCCATATCTTCATATGTAATAGACAATACCTTGAGTCCAATCTCCTCGACTCTGACTTTCAGTTCATCAAGATCCTTAAAGCGACAAAGCACTAACTGTTCGAAATCATAATTATATTCATGCTGAATTTCCATTTTTCTTGGTGGGACATGAACCCAATACGCAGGACATATAAATTCATTTAATCCTTTCTCGTCTGTAACCTCTTCCATAGAGTCATCCGATTTAACTTCGTCAAGTAAATCCTGAGAATCAGGCCACTGGCAAACGCGATAATATAAATCAGGATCAGGCTTTTTCTGAAATTGCAGAATGTATTCGTGTTCAGGAACATATCGTGCTCCATTGTCTTCTCTGATAAAGCTGGGATATCCAATCTCTTCTTCCTCAAAGTATGTCGAATCATCTGGATATTCAACCAATACAAATTGGTCTGACCATTCTGTTCCACACCCTTGACATACGTGCTCATTCGTCTCTATTTGGTAGTTGATATCATAGCATTCACAAATGGGACAGAATAATTTACTTTTGGGCACATTTAAACCGATGCTTGCAATGATTTCCAGACTCTGCCAGAACAACTGCTCCGTGTAATCCGATTCCAGACGGCTTGCAATCTCAGACATAGTCTCGTCGGATATTGATGAAATGTCGAAGCCCTTGCCTTTAAGGTCATCCCTATGCAAGCGGCTTATAATGTAAAACTCTAACTCTCCAGAGATTTCCTTTAGCAAGAATTGCTCTTGTCCTGTGAGTTCTGACTTGGATTTGAAGTAGTCTTGCAATTGTAATAATATTCTTCTCATTTATTATAAGGTTTAATCATTTTCAATAAATCTCTCAGGTATGGGTACATTAGTAGCCGCTTGGTAAAGCACTTCTTTGGCTGTAATCCGGTTCCGTTTGATCTTTCCACGATGACTGTTCAGTATTGACATAGATGCCTGAATAGTTAGACAGTTATCTATGCCTTCCAGATAGGCGATAATCTCTTGTGAAGTAAAACCATCCTTTTGCAACATTTTTGCCCAGATAGCAACTTCTTCAGTAGTCATTTGGTTGAATCCTAGAAAAATAGTCTTACTCATTATCTTCATTATCTTCTGAATTATAAGTTAATTGAATATTTTGTTAATAACTTCACTGGTCAAAAAGCATTTGGATTGCTATAATTGTATTACCTTTATTCTCATAAATCTATAATGCAGATTATGAGCACAGATGAGTTAAAGCTGTCCACACCCTTGGTTTTGAAACTTAGGGAGTATAAATTTGACAATGATCAGATGATTGCTTTTGCGTTGAACCTAAACCGTTTCTTTGACGTGAATAAGTTGGCGGCACTAATGCATGTCAACGACCAAATTTCGTTTCACTTTGACCAATCCACGCAAACTTTTGAGTTAATTGATCCGGATGGGCTGATGGGTAATGTGAATAAAGTCATTTGTTTGAAAACGAATTAAATTTCTTCTCCCTTCGTTCCTTCTGAATTGTATGTGTAATGTTTCCAATACTCAATTTTTTGCTCATTAGAGAGAGCTTCCCAGAACTTTTTGCAAGCCTCATCAAATAACCTGTCTGCATTCGGATTCATATCAGATGAGCAATACTTCGCATCGGTTACAATTTCTTTAGTTTCATCATCAATACCTTCCCACCATTCATCAATTTCCTTTATCAATTCCTCTTCTTGTAGTTGTCTGCTGTGTTGTCCACAGTAATCGCACCAGAAATCCTCTTCTTCTGAAACATCTTTACTGTGTACTTTATCAGTATTGGCATCTACCCACGCTCGCAATTGTATGGAAAGAGAACCACACTCAGCACAGCGCCAAGGATTTTGAAGTTTAACCTCATTTGCTCGCTTCCTACCACAAGAGGGGCAAAAGTCAGATGTGTGTATTGAACACTCTGGACAGTCAGATCCGAACCCTTTGGAATAAGCATCAATAGCCTCTTGAAAAATATTAAGTAAGAGTGTGTTCAACTCATCCTCAGCTTCATCAATGGTTAACTCGTTGACCACAGGTGATTCATGTCCATCAATGTACATCTGCAAGTCTGATTGACGGGCAATATCATCTCTGTTGTAGTAATTAGGAAGGTACTTCTCAATAAAGTCCCAGAACTCCGGTGTTATTTTAATATATGCCATGATGTTTTGAATTAGTTTTTGAATGGTGTTTTTTCTTCGTTATTGTCAACTCTGAATATGAAATTTATGCAATCACAAGCTTTTGTTCCTGCATCATTGAATGGCATAAATCCCGGTTCAAACTCTTCCGGGCATAAAGGATAACCAGATGTTTCTGCCAAAAACTGGCGGATTTCGTTTACATCCTCATCGCTATATCCACTGTAATCATCGTTGATTAAAGCGGATGCCCAGTGTGCGGGCAATAGGTACTCGTTGTCTGTCATAATCTCATTTATGAGTTTGGGGAGATGTGTTGTTTTCTGGTATGATTATGCTACTGCTTCTTCTTTCCTTTCTTAGCTTAAGAGTGCAATCGATAGAGTGTTTACACTCCCTCTCAATATCACTGATAGAACTTTCTCCATAATATCCCCAGCAACTGTCAATTTCTTCACCGCAGGAATTCTCTATCGTGAATCCAAACACACGACCAGTTAAATAATCATTGTAGGTTTCTATTTCTCCATCAAGGTAAGTCTCAATCTGTCTGCGACGTTTTGTTGTTAGATTCTTCCAGCCATATTCGGCCTTAATATCCGCAATAGATACAGCGATGATTCCAAACTGACTGGTATCCCAGCGGCACGAGAATCCGGTAGTGTTTACTGAAAGTCCGCTGTGATCGTAGAGGTAAACAGGAAGACTTATATACTTCTTCAGAAATAATTTGGTAAATACTCCAAATTGATCATCGAAAACTTCTTCTGCTTCAAAGTGTTTGTAAAAGTCCTCTTCTGGCTGATAGCTTCGATGAGCGGTGTAAAGTGTGCCCAAATTGTCGAACTCTTCTCGTGGTGAGCGGGCATCGTAGTCATAATGGATTTTGATGGTAAATCCTTTATAGTTTATAGTGCTATGTATATTATCCATATCTTTAATTATTAATGCCAATCAATAATTTCCGTATCCTTAATTTTAGCAACATCCGCATGACCCTCCAACACATTAAATGAATAATCAATTTCTGAGAGTATATCGTCTATGCTGATTAATTTAGGATTGTACTCAATTTCTACCTCTGTTACTATTTTTATTTTCTTCGTTTTCATGTGATGTATATTACAGTTTAAACTATGGTTGCTATTTGGGATCATCTTTGTGTGTCCGATTATAAGTTTCTACCCAAGTAGGAAACCAATGTTCTGGTTCGCTTTCTTTGACGATTTCACTGTTTAGTTTATCCTTCATGAACACACATTCTTTTTTTGAATCGAATTGAATAGCATTTACCAAGCGAATTTGTCCACCCATGGGTGATCTTATTACGATAATATCTGGAGAGGACTCGTCAATAATCCAACCTGTATATTCAATCCATCGCATTACAGCGAATATTTCACCACGCTGTAATTGCAAGAAATATTTTAGAACCTGATCCGCTCCCTTTTTACGCAATTCTTTTATTCTCATATTGTATGTTTAGTATTTTATGAAGCGTACATAATACTCTTGGTCATTAAACATATCGTCGTTAATACGTTCTGCAAATTCATCTGGAGTAAGCTTTTCTACCTCTGGATAGATCTCGTCCGGACTCTCGTAAGCTGATATGATTGTCTCATCAGGGATATTGCGCTCAAATCGCTCTAATGGGTAGAGGAATACAGTTAGCTCTTTATTCGGATTTGGGAAATAATCAGGGTATTTATCATAGAGAACTTTATCTAATGGTTGCTTTTCCCAATAAAAATCCAGCTCGATTCGTCCATCTTGGGTCAGTTCTATGAGTGACATATATCCATATTCAGACATTTGAACATCTTCATTTAGGATTGCATAACCGAAAAGATTATCAGTTTCTCTGTTCCAATCCTGTATGTACCAGTCACAACCTGCATAGAAGAAGTGAGCAAAGATCATTTTACCTTCATTGTGAGTAGGGATGTGCTTGATTTCTTCTTCAAGGCGCTCAATTACTTCTTTGAACTCGTCAGAACTTACCACTATTTTTTGTTGATGTAGTGGCATAAATCTTTTTAGATTATCAGGAAGTATATTCATAATGCTTTAATTCTTTTGCGATCTTCTTTTAAGAATAACCGTAGTTGATTGTCATTTTTATAGTTATGCACTCTGCCTCCATGATGTATCTGAACAGTAATCATCCGGGTTGTAAAGTGTAAGGGATACCATGCTCTACTCTTTACTTCTGCATAGCGGGTAAAAACAATCCTGACCTTTCTCCGGAGGATTGTTTGTATCTCTTCCTTTGTTTCGAGAAAGTCTTCTTCTTGAACAAAACGGTAACCAGTCTTAGAACTATCTGGACGGCAATAGAGCTTTAGTTTATCTTCTCTTTTCTGTTCAATCCAGTTTCGGATATTTTCGATCACATCGGCAGCATCCGTACTAGGTGGCAACGGTGAGAATTCAGGATATTTGATTAATTTGCTCATGGTTTTCAATAAATTCTCCAAATGAACGAAGTGAATGATAAATATGTGTTGGAAGGCAATCCTGATTGTAAATACCTTGGTTTTCAAAATCTTCGTAAGCCTGCTCATCTTCTTCAAATAGGCATTCTTCATAATGCTTTTTTTCGTCATCTATATAGTAGTTAAAGACTTCTTTAAGAATATTAACCAGAGGATTATCTTCATAGACTTTGATTGTCGGCTTTTGTTCTCCCGGAAATTCTTCAAACTGAACTTCTTCTTCAGATAGAAATACTATCTGAGGTGCGGATCTATATTCATCTTTATCGTTACGTCCTTCTGCTATCAGCTTTGCTAATGCAGCAACAAGTATGTCTATTTTCTCTTCTCTTTTCATTTTTTATATTTTTATTTGTTCAGCGAAAGCCTGGATGGGGATTCAAAAGCATAAAGCATTTACAAAGTATTCAATGTAATCATACTCCAAACCGAGGTTGTCACATGCGACTTCCATATCGCGGCTTTCAAGATCACCGAGCTCTTGTAAATCCCGGAGGTTCCGAACCTCATCATCGAGGTACTCATTTGCTTGTTTATCATTGCAACTACAGGTATTGCAAATGTTATTTATGATTGAATCTATCATATCGTTATTTCTTTTCATGGTTTGTAAATTATTCTTCAGGGAACATGAGGTCATCATGTAGGTTGTTGGGGCATCGTTCATCGAACCAGTGCCAAATTTCGTAGCGATCTGTTCCTTTTGGCCAATGGTAAAAGTCCGACTCTATACATTCGTCATTGTCAATCGGAATATCACCAAACTCCTCCCACATCTTTCGTAGCTGTTCTATTTCCGGGTTATCATATTTGTTCATATCTTGCTGTCTTTCATGTAGAATTGTTGTTTTCCGGATAGTTCTGATAAACTCCATATCCTTTTTACGTAACACTTCAAACTTACAAAAGTCCTCATCACAACTAAAGCATTGAAATGCGTATCCCTTTATCTGGGATTTGAGCAATGGTCGTCCACATTTAGGGCAAAATCTTCTTGTTTTCATTATTTTTCATCCATTATATTGGCACAAGCAATCCATAAGATTCTCATTAGGTTGTCCTTATGGCAGTTTAATTCTTCATCAGTCCATGCTCCGTACTCCCACAATTCGGTTTTCAGTCGGTCTGGAAGAACTTTTTTTAGTTGCCTTTTAATTTTTGGAACTTCCATTAATGATTTTATGTCATCGGTGCAATCGCCGGAATGACAACCGATGGAGGCTTGTGCTTTGGTTATTTCAATCGGATTTATATAGTTAAAATAAGCCCACATATTAAGCTGAATATTTAGGATTCAGAGCAAATATTTCAATCAAGTAGTTCATGTCTTTACCTTGTGTTTGCTGGTATTCTCTTAGGTTCCTGACATCATCTTTATTCAACTTTCTATCATTTTGCATATCAACAATGTATTGGTTATAGGCTTCTTCATCATTGAATATACCTATAATGTCTTTGCTGGAATGGGTATGCCATTCATCGCATGTAAATAGTATTATTGCGTTTTCGTCCATGATTAGGTTGTATTTCTTTATTGATTTCTTATTCTTTTTTTATATGACTCTAACTATAACGAATCCTTGTACACACTTTTCGTCAGTTTTGCTACTTTTGTAACAGTCTCCGACACTCATTCCCGGAGCAATGTCTTCCCAGAAATGTTTATTAAATGCAATGTCTCCTAACTCAACTTCACTAAGTCCACAAATTGTCACACTCATTTCATCACTTTCGTGTTCTGCAGTCTGGATGACAGCAAATCTTTTCTTTGATATTTTCAATCTTTCCATATTTTTTTCTCTATAGTTATGCAATATCAAGTAATTCGGATTCGGCTATTTTAAAAGCACAGGTCACAATCTTGGCATAATGTGGAGCTAAGAGTTTGATTTCTTCGTCTGTCGGATAAGGATAATAACCTTTCTTGGTATACTCCTCAACAGTCTTGATGTTGGCCAGATAATCATTATGCCAACCAAGTTCGTTAAGTGTGGTAATTACAAACTTCTCAAATCCCCGAGCTGCCATCTCAGTGATTGTACTCCAGTATTTCTTAGATCTGCATTCATCGCATTTCTGAGAGCGTTTGTAGAAATCGGTGCTTCTTATGGCAACATCCAGTTTCTGAAAGGCCTGCCCCAGTTCTCTATCGTTTAGTCTGGATTGCATTTCGGTGGCCATGCTTAGTGGACTTCCTTGCAGATAACAGATATGATTGTCCAATGCATGGAACCACTCATGAGCCAGTGAACCCTTATCGCCTTTGGTCTTGGTCAGGTTGATAACCTTACGGTCTAACTCATAATGGGCTGAAGCGTTTCCTCCACCTCGAGCACCAAAAGCTAAAGACAGTTTATCATTCAGGACTATTTCTTCGGGTTTAATTTCCATGGCCAGTGATAAGTCCATTAAGGCATCATAAGCCATGTTCAAGTAACTGGCTCTTTCTATTTGATTTACCCAGTTGCCGAACTCTACACCATAAAATGGGAATGTTGCGGAGAATACTTCCGGTGAAATATCTTTGCCATCTCTATGGTCATTACCAACACGTGGACGATTCCAATCTCTTCGCTCGCTGGGTATAAAGCGAATTTCTTTATAGATGCACTCCAGCTCATTAGCACAATCGGCAATAAACTGGTATGCTTCTTGTGGTGTGGTAAATCCTTTCTTGAGTATGATATTGCCTTTGCCTTTAGGCGAAATATAAATTTCTTGGGTGTAATTGTAGCGGTATACACTATATTGGCTTTTTCCGGAACTTTTTTTCTGTCCTGTTTTCTCTTTAATCCATTCAACACACTCTTGTATAGTACCTCTTTTAAAAATACGGTTTCCTTTCACTACGGCAATACTACTGCTCCAATATAGGTTTTGTATCTTATAGTGTCCTGAATTGTATTCCTCTTGTGGCCAATTAGCATATTCTTGCTCTTGAGAGAATAGAATAAATTCCGGTAAGGATAATGCTGTAATATTCAGAGCTGTTGCCGGATTGTCCAAGATGAGGCGGATGTTTGAAACAATTTCCATAACTTTCACTACCCAGTACTTTAATGAGTATGTCCTACGTGGTTTGGTGGGGATTTTACTAAGGAGATAGCGTAAGTGAACAGCGGTTTCCTTTGTAATCTGCTTATCGTTATACATCTTCACCAAGTCAAACTTAGGTAAGACTTTTGACAATGGCTGGGTAATGAGCGCATCGTTTGTGATGAGCCTCAACTTTTGAATTTGTTCTTGGGCAAGGTCTTTTTTAGCTCCACCTATTTTCTGCCCAAAGTCCTGAATATAGGAGTCTTGGTTACATGTAGTTTGCATAATCCTTTGATTTTATTAATTAGTTATTGGGATTGATTGCAATGACTTGATAAAGAATAGTGCCAATTGAAATGGATTGGTTGTAAGTCATGCAGATTATTGGGGTATAGCAATAAAAAAACGTAAACTGGTGTAGTCTACGCTTAAGTCTTTAATGAAAGAAAGGGGAATTCCTATAATGATATAGGGGAAATAACTTGATGAAAATTATTCCTTTTTATACTTTTATTCCATGTTCCGTATAAAAAGTACCAATTATGAAAAAGACAATCCCTTTCTTTCTGCTTGGAATTTCTATGTTAATTCTAAACTCATGTTTTGCAGGGAGACCATTAGCCAATGCTCCTGCAGAAAATAATGATTCTTATCGTGTTCAGTATCTCTTTGAACATGATGGTTGCAAAGTTTATCGTTTCTATGACCAAGGTAATTATGTGTACTTTACCAATTGTGGAAGTAGTACTACTGCCATAAGCAATGATTCAATAGCTACTTATATACGAACAGTTGGACGATAAAAAGCATATCATTTATCAGATCATAGGGAAGCGTTCCCGAAGTTCTTCACTTCCGTGAATCTGAGTATAGGAGTCGATGAGTTTTTGACATTCTTCGATACTATGCTTGTTTCTGGGGTCTTGGCGATAATTAGTGGCATAGTCTTTCAACCAAGAGAGTACAAGTCCGGCAAACATTTGCTGGATAGTTGGGTGTAATTTTTTCATTTCTTCGAGAAACTCTTTGCGGGTGGCATTGCAAGCTTCATTTGTAAAGCTGTCAGCCAGATTAAATATTTTTTCTTTGCTCATAAAATAATAGTTAATTAGTAATTAAGTAAAAAGATAGTGTTGGGAGATTCTGACTATTCATCCAATCCTAAGGTAATACCAATAAAACAGAGCACATCTGTATATTGCTCAGGGTAAATTGGAAATTGAAACTTCTTTTCTTCTGTTTCTTGGTCAATTCCATCTACATAAAAACCATCGCCAGACTTATTTAGATACACATCTGTTATGGCGATGTTGTAGTTGTCATGTTTACCATATAGCGTAGAAATAATTGGATAAATTTCATGTAAACCCAAATCTCCTTCGAACTCTTCGTCAGGAGTGAAGATTATCCGCCCATCGTTCTCCGTCAAAATCTTGATTATAAACTCACACTGCTCATTGCGTATGGCATATTCTCGTGCCATTAAATCAGAGTATTCTTTCATGTGATTTATTTGTCTAATATTATGTTAGATAGTTTTGCAGGGAGCCAATAACAATCATAATCAAGGTACACACAACGTCCCCGTGATGTTGGCTTACAGAAGCCCATTATGGTTTTGCCAGGAAAGACCACTCCGTAATCGTTTTTAAAGGTGCAGGTTTGTCCGGCAACAATATCCTCTTTAAATTCAGTTGTTACTTCTGAGAGTTTGCTGAAAACCTCAACATTCTGTTTTTCGACCCATTCTAAAAAGTCGTTTTTGTGTGATGCCATAATTAGAACTTATTTATTTTCTGTTGTTTTAAATTCACCATCTCCATTTTGAATTATAGTGAGCGTATGAAGAACGTGGTCCGTTGTCAGGTCATTCTCATGGATGCAGTGCCCGTTTTGTAGATGAAGTAAAATACTATCATTTTTAGTTTCTACACAATTAATAAATTCGCATTCAGCCACACCATATTCATCTACATAGACCACACTCCAGAATTTATCTTCCTTTATAGCATAAGGTACATCTTCTTTCTGCAAGAACTGACGAACCATGTCCAGACCTTTCTCTTTTAACTCTAGTATTTGTGTATTAATGGTGGTATATACGTCAAAACTCCATTCACCGGTGCTAAAGATGGAATGTTCATGGTAGTTACAGCCAGGTTCAGTGCTTTCTACTTGAATGTACATTCCGAAAGTGTCTGGGATGGATGTAGTTACTTCTCTTAAGCCATCCTTGGGCATATCCCATTTGCTTGTGAGGCTTGCAATAAGAGTAGCTTCGTCGCCAACAACGATGTTGTCATCTATGTCAAAATTGTCGTCAAACACTTCTGACAATTTTTCTTTTAGTAAATCGATTTGCTGTTCTGTACCTGTTGCATACAGTTGGTTTTCACATACGTTTGCCATATTGTTTTTGTTTTTTAAATTAAAATCCACGTGCTTTGTCAAATACTTCTTTGTCAGCTTCGATTTGTAGCTCCAATTCGTAAGCAAGGTTCTCAAGGGTATTTTCGTCTAATTCATCGAAAGAGCCAGTTTCCTCAGATGCATATTCAAAACCATCAGCACTTACCGAGATTATATATCCCTTGTCTGTCGGAAAATGCATATCAAAGGTTACATAGTCTATATCATTGTCAAGAAATAACTCTCGGATTTTTTTTTCTCCACTTATTGGTAATGCTATAATGTCTTTACAGTCTTCACAATATACACGTCCGCTGTATTCGTTATCATCATCAACAGGATTATAAGTCTTGTCCGGAGTATTCGGGTTCATCCACACATTCATCTTTACGTTGTTTGATTGACATTTTGGGCATAATACTTCTGGCTGTTTTTCAATTAAATTTAAGTCATCCATAATGTTGAGAACGGATTCTATGTGCTCTGTAGTCATATCATCCTCACCAATACTGTAATTCTCATCGGTGGTAACCTCAACCTTATTCTCGTTGAGAATGATACTTTCAATTAGTGCAGTAACAGGTTCGCCATGGTGGTTAAAGTAGCACGCTTGATAGTGATTGCTTACTTGAGTGGCGTCTATTTCACCATTGTCACGAAGATATTGTCGGATGTCGTCAAGGGCTTCTTTGCGCAATTGACAGAACGCAGTCAGATGATTTTTCATCATTAGTTTGTTTTCTTTCATCTCTTTATGTATTTATTGATTAAGTCTTTCTATTTCACGCTGGATATACCACACTGCTTTCTCCAAATCCTCTATTTGCTTCTCTTTGTCGGATTTGTCGGCATCAGTTTTAAGTCCGGCACGCCACAAATACTTTATAGCGTTCCCTATACAGAATCCATGATGTTGGGTAATTTCGATACATTCTATACCGCTGGGATGTGAAGTGTAATGGCTGGGGTAGTTTACATTGTCGTTCATATATATTCAGAGCTATGTTACTTTAACCAGAATAGTGATGAACTTAATATGATGGGTGGATATTCTGAAAAAAAGAGTATTTTTGGTGATTAATTGAACTTATATGAATAAAGCTGCATTGAAAGAAAAATGTAAGAAAATTCGAGATTCTTACGACCGGGTAGTAACATCGGTAGATGATTTTCAATTTCTAATGAGCATTTTCAAATACCATCCCGAGTGGGCGCAAAAAACCAAAGGCTTAAATGTTAAGCGGATAGAAGTTGGTGTATCAGAAGAATTCAGGACACCGTGTTTCTATATTATTAGAGAAGATGATACTAAAACAGATGTATCATTTATTACTTGTATTAATGGTAAGCCCACTCCTAAGCAGGAAATTTCTAAGGCTTGTCGAAATGCGATTGACCCAATAATTTTTAAATATAGAAGGAACTTGTCATTTCCTATGACTTGTCCAATAACAAACGATGTGCTGTATTCTTTTGAGGAGGTTCATATTGACCATCATAATCCTACTTTTGATAATCTGATAAAAGTATGGATAGCAGAAAATGGAGGTGAAGAATACTTATTCCAGTTTATCAATGAATCATTAGATAATAGTACGGTTACCTGTTTTACATCGGAATCGATAAAACAGAGTTTCATTGAATACCATAATACCCACTCTCATCTGAGACCTGTTTCTAAAAAGGCCAATTTGTCCACACTGAAGAAAACAAAAGGCAAAGTTTTCCGTAAGTGAATGGGTGGTAGTAGGTTAATTAATTTAGAAGAATCCAAGAACCATTCCGGGCTGAGCCATTGCGGGTAATAATACCCTCTTTTGTCATCCTCTGAAGATGATATTTGATTGCATCGGGAGTCAAATCAAGAATGGCAGCAAGCCCATTCCGGGTAATCTTAGGATTATTACGCATTTGTTCCAGTATTTTGTCGCGAGTTGTAGGTGCTTTCTTTTCCGTCTGTAGTGTCTCTTCAATTACGCCTAAAATAAACTCAATAAATGGTGTACAACCATTTTCTCCACCGCTCACGGCAATAGCATTGTAATATTCCTTACGATATTTATAGACAATATTTTCAATTGGCAGGTGCTGGAATACAGGGCGCCACTTACTGAGAATAAGTGTTTGCCAAAGTCTTCCAGTACGTCCATTACCGTCTGAGAACGGATGTATGAACTCGAACTCATAGTGAAACACACAACTCTTTATTAGTGGATGCTCTTCAGACGTATTTAACCAGTCGAATAAATCTTGTATTAGATATGGTACTCTTTCGGCAGGTGGAGCATAATGAATAATATCTTCACCTGATGCCACTCCAACACCTTTCATACGAAATTGACCGGCATCATCTATTAACCCCGCTTCCATAGTGAGATGCGCTTTTAGCAAGTCTTTCATGTTATTCGGATTTAATTTATCCAGTAATTCGTATGCTTTAATGGCATTACGTATTTCTTGCACTTCGTTGATTGGTGCCACTACCGGCTTACCATCAAGAATTGCCGTAATCTGGTCAGTGGTCAAGGTGTTACCCTCAATAGCAAGGGAACCCTGAATGGTTTTTATCCTATTGATTCGATGTAGGCGTAATTCTTCCTGAGAATGGTACATACCTATTGCCTCACTTATTTTAGAAACAAGGTCGACAATTTTCGGTGTTATTTTATATGGCGGGATATATGGCATAATTTTGCAAATATAAGGCTTATTTTTTCATTTGGGTAAATGTTTTAGGGTAAAACTACCCAATAAATCTACTGCATTATCTCCCTACCTACAGATTCCCAATCCGGCAGGTAACGAAACATAGTGCTTCGGGGTACACTTTTTGGCATACCTTTGGCACTATGTCCCGCTTGTTATTGGAGGGAAGGGTAGTGTCATCCCGACACGTGCAGTAAATTTGAAGTGAATTAATGAAGTGTAGGCAATCTGGGGTGCAATCCCAGCGAAGTGTATATTAAAGCCTAAGGTGTGAAAAGGTAGTTTACCCGCAATCCGAGCAAACTACCCATCATATAGAATTTACCTGATACCGTTATGATGCAGCCGCAAGTGGTAACGGTTTTTCTGTTGGTTTCACTTTCTTTTCCGTTTTTGATACTTCCGTAGTTTCTTCTTTTGCCAGCATAATACGGAAGCCAAGTGCATCAAACGACGCCTTTGCCGCTCTATGGATGGCTTTGGCATAATCCCGTGCAGTGCGTTCAAAGTCTTTTTTCGTTGGTACCAATCCGATACGTGCCCACACACTTTCGTCAAGTTGGTAGCTTTTTACCGTTTCGCCTTTGGCAGTACGGAAGATTACGCTGGATGGAGTTGAGGCACGCAATTTGGAACGGATACCGTCATTGTCTTCACGCAGCTTGTTTTCCTCAGCTTTCACTGACCAGAACGTAGCCATAACATTTTTCCATACCCGGAAGATTTCATTCTCAGATTTATCAGCAGGTTCAAATTCCGGACCGAAGAATTGCTGGGCAGATTCTTTACCGTCTTGTGTGGTGTAAACAAGGATAGTACCAGTTAAAGTTCTCGCAAGTTCTGCATACTGTGTAGCGTTAAATTTTACAGTTTTCATAATCGTTTTATTATTAGAATATTATGCAATAGCGCATATTGTTGGCAAATAGGGAATCGAACCCCACATATCTCTACGATGGCAACCCTTGCCATTGAGCCAAATACAATAATTGCACGTTACCCTAACATAAGCGGATAACGTGCAATTAATTTTGTAATCAATATTGCGCCTCAACTAAAACGTGTCGGATAGTTTGCCCGGCAAAATATTTTGCTACATTTGCATTCATGTTACTTTCTACAAATATGCAAACCTTTGTTCTACTCCGATTTCAACAAAGTGTTTCTCCGGCACGTCCCCTATCTTTTCCAATAGGGCAGCTAACATTCAGGCGGGAGGCGGCTGGTGATTTTGGGTATAACATTGGCAATACTCTTTTCCCAAGCTCCGTACAGGCTGTTTTTCCTGTATAGTGTATTTTATCTCCGGGTGCAACTGGGCACACTTATGGCATTATTCTTACACGTCCTTATTTTGTACTGAAACTCCCAAAATTTAACGTTTCATGTACACGGTTACAAAGTACACGTACTTTCACCGTTCCGGCTTGCTACATTGGTTTGTAGTTCCGCGTAGTGTGGTTATTTAACACATTCTTTAATCGCTCCATAGCGAACGGACGTTTTTTGATTTTCCAGAGTTCAAAAAAATGTTTCCAATAAAAAAACTCTTTTGTTTCTGCCTTTTGGCGTTTTGCTTTTCTTTTCTTAATTCTGTTTTAGTTTCACATTCTGTTTTTTCTGTTTCCGTTCGGCTTGTTTTTTGCCGTTTGGTTACATGACTATTATAACGAATGATTTTAAAACATGAAAGAAAATTCAAAAAAATATTTTTAGACTAAATGATTTTTGAGCGTGTTTTTTAGTGGATATAATCGCGCGCGTACATGAGTCTAACTTGTTGAATATCAACAACTAACGTTTTATTTGAATTTTGATGAAAAAAAGTGTTTTTGCATAAAACACAAAAGAACCGGTTATTTATATGTGTTATAGTTATTTATTTTGATATTCGTATTTGATTCTATTTGAATATCAGTTAATTACGTTTATTACTATCTTTACTTATTTGCTTTAAATATTTAATCATGCTTTCAATTTGTTACTATTAATGTTTGATATTCTTGTTTTAGCTTCACTTTATATAAAAGTGAACTGTTTAACGCGTTGAAAATCAGGGCTATAATAATTTTAAAAAGAAAGGGGTGGGTATCCACCTGGGTGCGGATTCGATATTTGTCCTCGGGGTGATTTGTCAAGTTTCATTTTTTGAGGAGTCTAAAAATGGAAATCAGTTTGAAAAATGTGAAATCCTCGAAAAAAAGCACCTTTTTGTAAGCCTGGATTACATAAAGGTGGCTTGTCTTGTTCTTGGCTTTTTCTATCTACCTTCTGTATATCCTTTTCTTTATATATTCTCCTTAGATAGATTTTATGTTACTCGTTGAAAATGTAATAATTAGAATTTCCATATTGCTATTTTAATATGGTTTAAAACACTGTATATGTTATCACTGGAAAACTGCAGTGGAAAATATGATTCTGTTTGTTATATCTTGTTTATGATTAGCCTGCTGTTACTTATTTGTTCAGTTCTTCTTTTGAAACGAATGATTGAAAAGTTTGTCTTTGATTTCATTGTTTTTCTTCAAATTACGCTATATTTGTTCCCAACAGTAATTTCTAACTTTAAAATGAAATCCAGCAAAGAGATCACGTCCTATCTCAGTAAATTTGTAACAGCAAAGGAGGACAGACGAAAAATAATGCTCTTCTTGAAGGAGAAGGGGTTGGGTGATAGTTTTCCCAGAAAGAAGAAGAAAACTATCACGTTTGAGGAGTTTGAGTCCTGGTTTTATGGATATACACCTCAAAAGGGAGATTGCATAGAATCTGGTGGCGTTTGGGGGATAATTCAGGATATCCAATCGGATGTGGTATATTTGGGAATATCAGTTGTCAATGGCAGCTTGAATCAGACCATCAAAAAATTAGCTGTCTCTGAAATATATCAGGCTTGTGCCCAAAAGATACTGCTTATGCAGAACTTAATGTTTCAGAAAAAACTGTCTTGGAGCCGGTTTCACAACAAGGTTGTCCCTTCAAAGAAAATTTCCCGGAATGATTTTGTGAGAATAACACGATTGGGGCAGAAGTTGGGACTTGGCATTTTCAAAGAGAACCTGAAGGGTGATATTATTTTATTTGTGTATCTTCAAACCAAGACTGGCCGGGAGATGGACTATTCTCTCTCTATAAATATTGGTAAAGAGGAGGATTACCAAATTGAAATGATCTCTCCGGAAGAACGATATGATCTGATTGAAGAACTGGCGGCCTGCCATAAAGTTTGGAATGGACATTTTGAGCGTGTAGAACCAATAAATTGGAAAGCTGATTCTGGCGATTATTATTACTACATTAACGAAACAAGTGAAATTATCCGTGATGTAGAATCTGATAGACAAAAAGACCTGAAACGGTTACGTGGGTATAACTACTATCGTAAAATGGATAATGCCAGAGTTGTTTTAGATTTAATGAAAAAAATCTGGCTGGATATGTATGGTTCCTCTTCTGATATAAAAATGATTGGTAAGACATACTTCTACATCAATGAAAACCTGAATGTTGTTTCTAAACCCGATAATGGTAAGCCAAAAGATTTAAGCCGTTATTGCGGTCGCAATTATTTTAGAACAGAGGCTGACGCATTGAAGGCTACCTATGAAATGATTGAGTTACGAAAGAAGCAACTCGTAGAAACTAAAATCCCATCTATAAAAAAGAGACGTTGATTCTTTTGGGAAGGGTTCCTCTCTCCTTTGTTTCAAATCATAAAAATGGAATCTAAAGGGATAGATATAATAATCCAATGAGAATGTTGTGTTATACTGGATTTCCTTTATTCCTAAAATTCCCAAAAAATGAGAAACGCCGTAGGCGATTCTCTTATTATTTCTTTTTGCTTCTTTTTCTTATTTATAAAGAAAAAGAAGATTATAAATTCTTTATTCTTTATTATTATATATACTACATATATTTCAAGGGGGTATCCGGTGTGTTTTCATGCCAGATGATATAACCTAAATATAAGGTGGTAAAATACAAATAAAAAAAGGCTACTCTCTTTTTCCAGAAAGCAGCCCTTGATTGCAGGTTGGGTTACAATTTTACGTCCCTAAAAGGACTCAGCTAATGATGTAGTTCTAATTCTTCCAGTTCTTCATCAGTAATACTCATAATATCCCTGTTTTCTTTCATAAACTTGGTTTCACAAAAGGATATCAGCCTGTTTACATTTCTGGTAGAGGACAGTATTACCCCCAACCTATCATAAACAGGTTTGTTTAGTGAATAGTAGACTCTATTCCCGGCTTCATTTACAGATTTATCTATCAATCCCATCTGTACCAGCTTTTTTGCAGCCCGGTCAAATGCATATTCGGTAAGTCCCATACGTTTCATGTACTCTGCTTTACTCCAGTTTATGTCATTCCCATATCGTTTCAGATAGTCAAAATCTACCATGTGTATAAGGAACCTTTCCTGGGTTGGCGAAAGTAAATATGAAAATCCAATAGGAATTTTCACGTAATAGACCCTTTGGCGTTTTACTGTATCTGATTCTGTCATTTATCAATTCCTTTCATACAGTTCTCTCTGTCTGCCTATAACATAGATTCATTAATGTAGAAAAACTTTATTTTCCCTTTTACCATGGGCTTATAAACGCTAAATCCCAGTTCACGTGCGTATTTGCCAACTGAAACTTTATTGGGAACTTTGATAGAGTTTTCCACCATGTGCGCTTCCATTTCTTCAAATGTCATTCTTTTCTTTAGCTGTCTTTTCATCGAATTAATGTTTAGTGAATACAATTCATAATCGATTAAGAATAGATCAGTGTAGATAGGAAAGTTTGTCTATGGCTAGAAAAATGAACCAATTCAACTTTAGGCGTAAGAGTGATTCTTTAGCTATGAATCTTAATCTCTTCTCCCCATCTCACTGAGTTTGTGCAGAATGAGTATAACAACCGGTATGTTTCTTGGATCAGCCCATTGTCGTGCTACATTCCAACTAATTGACTTTCCGAACTCAAAGGTTTCCATTGTTATTGTATGGTATGATAATTTCCCTTCCATCGGTTTAAGTCCCAGAGGGTGAAGTTTGCAAAGCCCATCTTCTCGCTGAAAAACACATCTTCCGTTTTCTGTTTTTATTTGTATCATGGGGATTGGCGGACATTCTCCTAGTGTAGCCCCGACCATCCAAACAGTTTTCTTAAGCTCATTTATGAATCCGGCATCAATCAGCCTAAGTATATCTTTTGGTGTTCCCAGGCAGGGAGTCTTACATTGCTCTTTACAATCATCACAACTACATTCTGTTTTTTCTCTGCCGGATTTCTTAGAGATTTTTTCTAATAGTTCATCTTCATTGTAAAATTCCTCCTTTAGCAACTCATTACTAGCCATTTTACTCCTGAGCAGTTCAACTTCCTCTCCGATTATTTTTTCTATTATCCCTTCAGTTTCTTCATTAGGTAATTTGGTAATTTCAATACCTTCTCTTGTTACTTTGATTGCTACTATTCTTGCTTTCATAGTTTGTAATTTATTTTAGTTATGTTTATTACGATACAGGTCTAACACAAATTCTCTACCGATTTTGGACCATCGTTTAGTCTTTCCAACCTGGTACAGCTTTCCGGTTTTGGGGTAAGTCCAGTAATATGGGTGATCCACTTGGAGAGATTTATAATTAGGATACGCTTCATAATATTTTCCATTCCACCGGACTATTTTCTCTTCACGAAGGAATGAGTAAAGGTGAACCGTTGAAATTCGAAGCTCCTCTGCAATGATAGAAGTTTTAAAACTATCCCTGTTCTCTATAAAATCATCATAAAATTCTACTTTGGGCCTGTCTTCTTCGATTTTTTGATTTTGTTTTTCAATATATTCTTCTTGTTCTATAATCTGCAATAACGCTTCTTTATAGGTTGCCGGAACCTGTTTTTGTATTCCATACGATGTGCTAAACACCTGTTCTTCGGGTTGATTGAGTACTGTCATACCGGTAGTCAGCAACTCTTCCATCTTGGAATTACACCAAATAGAAAATTCCGGCGACAACCACCGTGCGAAATCCATGACCAGGTGTTGCTCTATCCAGGTTACCCCCATGGCCCCCCTGCTTGTTTTTACCTGATTTTCAAGGTTCTCAGATTTTCCCTGTTCAATAAGCGAATTCCTGAACCGGTTTGTCTCCGCTAAGTTGAGCCAATCCCGAGGTGTCTTCCCGAATGATCTAGCCATTTCTGTAGCATTGAAATAAGTGGCGCCATTATCCGACTTGACCGATATTTGTCGATCTTGATAGTGGAGTAGAATTAAGTCATTCGATTCTTCTTTCTTTGATATTTCTTCCTCCTTTCTTTTTTCCAGTTTATTAATAATCCTGATGTGTTGGGACTGAGCTTTTACAGGTAGTGCTCCTGCCCATTCCAGTAGCTCTTCGCAAACTTTAGCAATCTTCTTGTTTTCCTTTCCGACTCTTTTTGCTAAAGATTGGACGTCGTAAACTTCTATAAACCAGTACAAGCGCCCATTAGTGTATATTGGGAATTTAGCACTGCTTTTTAAGTATCTCGCTGTATTTTCTATATCCTGTTTGTCGTTCCTCTGTAGTATGCGACATAAATCGGATAAAGACAGCCATTGTACGTAACCCTCTTTGTCATATCTGACATGTATGGGTACCTTTTGAAATAAGATCGTCTTATTAAATGGTTTCATCTTCTTATACGTTTAATTTGTTCATTTCTTAATTTGGCCATTTCTCTGATCGTATGGTATTTTCGCTCTTCTCCACACATCTTGTCATACTCCTGTATTTTCAGTGTGTTTAAATCACTGATTTCTATCAGGATATCCGGATGGAGATGCCGAAAATAGAAGCCACCAGTTGATATATATTTTCCAGTGCATACAAAAGAGATGGCTTGTGTGTTGCCACCGGTCAGTTCGGATGCACTGCGAAGTGAACGCACAATGGCTATTAATACTTGTGCGCCATTAAATACCAATACATGTTTTGCTTTTTTATATATCGACTTGCCCATCGTGATCAAATTGATATAGTTTATTCAAGTCATCTTTGCTGAGTCTGTTTACTGCCAGATATGCAATCATGGAGTCCGATACTGAAAATCCGGTTTTTAGTAACTCAGATATTTTTTCAATCAGGTAAATCATAAAGTATGGATCCAAATAGGCCAGAAAAGGTAAGGCTAAGGATTCCTCCATCAAAACATGTCCTGTTTTGCTTTCCTGCACGACTATCTCCTGCTCGGGGATCGAATAATAATCACATAATGACCCCAACAAGGTAGATGCTGAATTTATAAAACCGTCAATTGCATCTTTGTTTACTTTTCCCGTTTCTTCCAAATACGTGGTAGCATCAAAATAAAACAAGTCATCTTCCAACGATTTTCCAAACTTTAAATTTTTAAATTCTTGATATTCAAGATGATTACAAGGAGCTATTTTTTTTCTTTTCATTATAGTATTTGATTAACCTTAGTTTTGGCGACAAATATAGAATAAATAATGTTATAATTATATATAATAAAGATAATATTAACACTGTATTTTGCTTAATTCATATTGATTAATAGGTAGTTATATATTAATTATGTATTGACTTGTGTTTGAAAAGTCTGTATATTGTAGTGTCTTGTTTTTCCTTGAAAATGCAGCTATAAACATCGAATATTCTCTGTATATACCTTGCCTGTGAAATAAAACAAAACTTTACGAAAAAAGCTATTCTTCAAAAAAGTTGATGAAGGAAGTGCATACCCAAGGAAGGTTTAATCATGAGTTGCTTGAAAGTATTTTTCGGACCAGTAAAAAGACTATTCAGGAATATGTAAGAGAGGTCGAAAGAAACAACCGTTATAAGTCTGTCCGGCAGGATCTGTCGTTAGGCACAGTATTGGATGATCGTTCAAGATTAATCGACCTTTATGACGCCTGTCTTCAGCAAGATGCTCATATTCGGGCTGTGATAGAAACTTTGCTCAGTCAGATTTTAGGAGATCGGTATATGCTTGCCCGCATCAATGACAAAGGGAAATATATTAAAGACGTTAAGGCTACTCAAAAGATACAAGGTTCCCAGTTTGATAAGATTATCCGTGGAATTGTAGAGGCGAAGTTGTTTGGTTACACCTTGCTTGAAATCCTGCCGGCAATTTGTCCCCGTACAGGAAAACTGGCTGAAGTGAACATAGTTGAGCGTAGAAATGTACTTCCCGATCAGAAGGTAGTTGTTAAGCGTCAGGGTATTTGGCATCCCCATTGGAACCTTGGAAGTCAAACCTATCAACGCAATTATGTGCTTGTCAACACTGGGGATATCGGTTTATTTTCTGCAACAACACCGTTAATTCTAGCTAAGAAGTTTACCGTAGCAAATTATGTGAATTTCTCTCACACGTACGCCCAGCCCATTATCCATGGAAAGACTGTATCGGAAAGTAACAATGATCGTAAACGTTTGGCCAATGATATCGCTAATGCTGCCCAGAACAAGGTTATAGTTACCGGACTGGATGATGAGATCGACATTAAGACATTCACCATGTCCAACTCGGAGAAGATTTATACCAGTTTGATTGAATTTGTGAATAATGAAGTCTCCAATATGATTTTGGGTTCTGAGTCCATGGCTGGTGGTATGCAATCTTATGTGGGTTCCACTAAAGCCCATCAGGATATTTTCCGGGAGCGAATTGAGGTTTATCGCCGTTTTATTGAAAATATCATGAACGAAGAAATTGTTCCCCGATTAATCAATATGGGATACATTGAGTCCGGGTTGGAATTTAAGTATTCCAATCGGATTGAGATGAACAATGAAGATCGTATTAAACTGTATGGCCTTATCACAGATAAGTACGAGGTCACTGCCGATGAGATTGAAAAAGAGTTTGGTATTCATGTAGGGAAGCAGTTGAATGTGATGAGTTTCAGTGGTACTACCGGATTAACGGGAATAGGCTCTAACGACCAGCATGTAATGTCAGATGAAGAGTATTATAAGCGTTATGGGCATACCCGGGGAAGTAATGTCTCAAATTTTATTCGGGGAATGGAATAGACATCCTGCTTCCATTCCCCAAACATGCGGATGTAGTTAACCGGAAAATAACAGAATCGGGCAATGACAGAGATGTAACGGAGTATAATCTCTTATTTGCAGGCTTTCGGAAATTGCTAAATGCTTTGGAGGATGGCATTGAGAGTTATGAATGTCTGGAGGATATAATCTCGCTTCGTGCATCTTTTCTTATCAACCGGGTATTGGAGGGATTACGAATTGATTTCGATACGGCTCTTTCTTTGCTAAAGAAACACAATAATCATATTACAGAAAGAGAGAAAGCTGAACTTGAAATCCTCATTGCCGCTATAGACAATCTGGTTGATTTTGCCGCTTATGGGCAGGTAAAGATGATGCAAGAATTACCGGAGGAAAGGTATCTGCAAGGTAAAGACCTATACGAAACAACGTTCCGGAAATACAATTTGGATTATGCTCGAACGGAAAATGCCGATGTTCTTCATGCAGCTACCATTGCCTGTTTTTGGTTGGGAATGCCGGATAGTTCTATCCTGACGTATATGACCCAAGGTGATGAGCGTGTTCGTGCCTGGCATCTCTCTTTAGAAGGCATAAGCTTCCCCAAAAAAGATTTTCCACCCGGACTGATTCCACCTATTGAACATGGCTGCAGGTGCTATTTACTCAGCGATCAAATACAGCGAATTTATGGTTCAATAAAGGCTGAAAGCTATAACGGTCATGTCAATCCGGTTTTCTCCGAGAGTTTGGCAACAGGTGGTAGAATATTCTCTTTAGCTCATCCATACTTCAGTGTAAAGTTGCCTCGTAAGATTCGAGAGTGTATAAACAAAATTAAATCAGCCTATTATTATCATGAGCAAACTAACTCTTGACCAATTTGTCGCCCAATGGACAAAGAATGCTTCTTCCAGACAGATCGTGAGTCGTTTTGAGTACAATGTATTTGAATTCACCACACTGGCAGGGAATTACTCCAAACGTTTTTTTGCTACCTCATTCATTACAGGAGGTTTTTATAAATCGGGCCGGAAGTGGGAGGCACGTAAGTCCAAGTGGGGGAAAAAATTTACCCATCCTGTTATGACTGATACGGGAACACTCCGAAAAGCCATCAAAGGGGAAGGTCGACAAGTTCGGCTGACCGGATGGACTGATGCAAGAAAACGTCTATTTAAACGGGGAGGTGTGTATAATATATACACAGATGAACGCAGCTTGCCTATTCGTGGGAAACGTGGAAAGTCAAAAGGATATAAGCGTTATGCGGCTATTCACAATACTGACCCTCGCTATTCTAATTTCACAGTGAACCAATATTCCAGTCGCAAACCCGTTCAGCGTCAATTTATCGGTTTCAGTAAAGTATTGGATCGAGATATAGAGAAATTCATTCCCATATTATTTAAAGGATTCCCAGGAAATGCTTAAAGATAAGACCCCAACAAACATACAACAGGAAGATGTTTCTCATCCCGAGCAAGAAATAGTGCTACCCGAGGTGGTGACCAGCAACCCGTTTGTAGAAATATATAATGCTGTAAAGCGTGCTCTGTTAACTATCCGGGAAAATCCGGATGACCCACAGAGCCCACCGTTTTTTAAAACTATAGCAATTGATACCGGACAGTTTGCTCGTATTGCCCGCAGTGAGAATACAGAATTCGAGACGGAGTTTCCTGCCATTTTTGTTCATTTTATCAATGTCAGGTACTTGGTTCAACAGCAACGTATCGGTGAAGGTCGTGCAACCGTACGCATCCGGTTTATACTCAATACCCTCAATAATCAGGATGTGGAACGGGAGTGTGATCCATTCCTGATCTTTCAACGAATTAATGTTGCCATCCAGGATGCCAAGAATACGGAACCTGCACTTAACGAGCGATGCAACCTGACCTATTTTGATATGCCCACCACTACCAATATGCTGCAGGCTTACTGGGTTGATTATGAAGTCTGGTTCCGTGAGATGTCTGCCTGGCGTTATAAGAACTGGGTGGAGCGATATTTAGTTATGCCTCCCTTTACTGATCACGATGATGCACCAAAGCATGATAAAGATGGACACATGGGGCATAAGATTCCGACTTACGATCAAGCCAGCAACTATACGACATCAGTTGGCACCGACTCAGAAGACAATGACGAAGAAGCCCTATCCGAGATTGAATAAAAACATCTTTAGCGATAAGTCTCTATTCTTGATAAAAAGCAATAATGACTCAAGAATTTAAAAATATCATTGGCGAGGTCAAGAACGGTGAAGTAGCAACAATTCGCTTCTTTGGAAAAATCAATGAAGAGCGAGCCAACCAATTTTGTGCAGAGTTTGATTATCTGGAAAACTACGTGCGTCCCAAACTGATTCGTGTGTTGATTAACTCAGAAGGTGGCTCTGTCCTGTATGGAATGTCTATATACTCCACTATTCAAAATTCAACTGTAGATACAGAATGTATTGTCGAAGGCATGGCTGCTTCTATGGGGTCAGTTATCTGGGCAGCAGGAAAACGGTCTCTGATGTGGGATTATTCTATATTGAATATCCACAATCCTTTTCTTCCCGGTGTGGAAGATTCCAAAGAGTTCGAACTAGTCAAAGCATTTATAAATCAGATCAAAACCATTTATCGCAAACGGTTCGGGTTAAAGAAAGAGGAAGTAGAAAGGATTATGGATGGAGAGGCCGGAAATGATGGTACCTTTTTCGATGCGAAGTCTGCTGTTAAAGCCGGAATAATTCCTGCTGAGAACATTCTACACACCAATAAGCAACTCTGCGAGAAGGTCAAAAATGAATTACTAAATCTCACAGAAGCATCAGACATCCAATCTATGATGACCCGTATATGTGCTCAGGCTGATATGCTTGAACTTAAAAATAAACACTTTTCTCAGTTTACCCCTAGTCTTAATCAAAGCCTAAAAACAAATAAAAATATGACCGAAGTAACAAATAACCATGAATATTCAGCTGTTGCAGCCAGTCTTGGTTTTAAAGATAATTTCGAGGTAAAAGATGTAATGTCTCGCATTTCAGAATTACTCTCTGTAGAAGCCAAGCTAACGGAAGCTAATACGAAGTTGACAGATGCTCAGACTGTAATTGCCGGCAAAGATGCCACTATCCAGAATCTGCAAAAAGATAATGGAGACCTTACTGTTGTGGTCAATGCTTATAAAGCTAAGGAAACGCAAGAGAAGAAGGCCAGAATAGAAACATTGGTGGATGGCGCTATTACGGAAGGTAAGATTGATCAGGCTTCTAAAGAACAATGGGTTGCTATGGCCGAGGCTAATTACGAATTGGCTGAAAAGACGCTGTCTTCCATTCCGGCGCCAGAGAAAATCACTCAACAGATTGCTACTGATCCGGAAAATGTAAAGGCAGCTGCCGAAGCAGCCAAAACTGCTGAACAATTAATGGCTGATAAAGTATCTACAGTGGTCGGTGAAAAGTTTGAGTTTAAAAAACTCAAATAACTTTCTAAGGAAATCCATCCTAATATAAATTGAAGTGTCCGTCAAAGACACATACCCGTAATAAAAGCCAATACGGTAGTACAGATTAAGGCTCTAACAGAATTTTAATCAGAACTATTAAATGAGTAATACAGTAAGCATTTTGCAAAACGGGTATGGTGGAGAAGTATTAGAAGATCTGCTTACCTATACCGCTCAAGGTAACGACACCTATAAAGAAGGGTTGATTTACATCAAAAGCGGAATACAATACAAGTATACACTCCCATCCATCAAATTAGGAGATGTTATTCAGGATAACAATCCTGTCCCCACCAGCGTACATGGTTCTAAAGGTCCTAGTGGAGAGAATGAGTACCAACTCACTGCCCGACACTTGATTCCACAGGATTTCATGGTTTATCTGGAGTTTAATCCTCGTGATTATGAAAAATATTGGAAGTTCGCACAACCGGATGGAAATTTGGTTTTTCGTGAACTTGACCCGAGAATCCAGGCAGTCATGCTTCGCTTGCTTATTGAAAAGAAGAATGAGTATATCGGTAATGCGATCTGGACTTCATGTATTGGAGGTTCAGCAGCTTCAAATATCATTTCTCCTGCCGATAGTGCTATTATCGGTAAGAATAAGGAGAAGTATTTTGACGGCTTTATTAAACGTGCAATTGACAATGCTTATGCTACTGACGCCGAAACCATTGCTGGTGGTCAGGTAATCATTTCCGGCAATACAGAACTTAGCAACGGACAAGCTGTAGAGAACGCACTCTACACGATGTGGAAAAAATGTCCAAAGGCTATTCGTAAGAAATCAGACTTGGTTTTTGTGATCGGTTGGGATGCATGGGATGCTTATGACCAATATATTTCCGATAAACAGGTAAAGTATAGCGAGAATAGCGAGGTAAACCGCTACCGTTTCAAAGGTAAGAAGATTATCCCTATTGTGGGTATTCCAGAACACACTATCGTATTAGGACAGTTTTCAAATTCAATGGATAGCAACCTGTGGATGGGTGTAGATTACGCAAATGATACAGAGATATTGAAAGTGGATCGCTTGCAGTCCAATTCAGAGCTTTTCTTCTTTCAGATGCGTATGAAAATGGATGTCAATATTGTCCGTCCTGGCGAAATAGTTGTTCACACTGCATATAAGAAAGCACCTTAATCATCATTAGTATTAACCTTTAAAGGGGGAGCGGAACCAGTGTCCCTTCCCCTTTTTTCCCTTTAACCAAATGGCAAAAAAGATAAATACCGAAGAACAGGTAAGCGAAACTCCAGTTCAAAACAATCCCAATTCGGAAACCAAAGAGAAAACCACACAAGTAGCAGACACTTCAATAGAAGCTCCTGCTCATGTAAAGGACATATTGAAAGGCTTTACAGGCTATAAGACTTTGTTTGTTGACAAACACGGTGGAGTATTTACTCCAGATACAGCTTTAGTCATTCGTGGGGATGCAACCCTATATGAAAATCCATTTTACAACCCTGAAAAGAACTAACCCATGGCTTTAGGAAATGTATTCATAAAAGATGTCGATGGTAATCTGCCTGGTAACTCTTATGCAGGAAATGAAAAGGTTACCGGATTACTATTTGACGTCTCACTGCAGCCGGATCTCTTTACGACCGGTTATGGTAAAAATAACGAAGGCAAGGTGGCACTCAACGACGTTATCTATATCACCAATCGTAAACAGTCAATCAAAGATTACGGAATTATTGAACGGATAACGGTCAATGAGGAGAACGAAAAGAATGAGAATTTCTTACACGGTATTCCCGCTTATCATATCCGGGAGTTCTTTCGCACATCCGGTAATATTGATGGCAATGGTAAACTTTACATTATGTTCGCCGACTGCAGTGAAAACTGGGATGCAGTGGAGATAATGCAGAGGGCGTCCGGAGGGACTGTCAATCAAATGGGTATCTGGACCGAACAACCGTTATGGAAAATCAATGGAGCAGCAGAGAAATATAATTTGAATCTGGTAAAAGGGTTGAATGATAAAGCAGTTGCACTGGCTGAACAGAATCAGCCCTTATCGATTGTTTTGTATGCCAATCCATCTAATACGGGAGCGCGTTCGGAAGAGGGCAATAAAATAGACCTGAATAAAATTCCGAGTTGTATCTGCGAAGCCAGTCGTGTATCTGTAATTTTTGGTCAGGCGCAGAATGAAATAGTTTCGCTCATGCAGAAGCGAAATGTAAACCATACACCTCCGGGATTTTTGGGTGCTGTAATGGGGTCAATCGCTAAAGCGAACGTTCATGAGTCGATCGCTTGGGTAAAACAATTCAATTTGTTCAATGATGACTTCCAAAGTATAGAATTAGGTTTTGGAGATATTAATCTGGATGTCAGTGATGAGTTTATCAGCTTGAACCAGTATGAATCTCTATCTCCAGTGTTACTGGACGATCTTGATGACAAGGGTTACATTTTTCCGATTAAGTATTCAGGACGAGAAAATGGGATATACATATCTAAGGACCAGACTTGTTCATCAGCAGACTTCAGAACAATAGCTCGTAACAGAACGATTAACAAATCTCGCAGGCAAGTACGTGAAGCCTTACTCCCTTATGTGAACTCACCTTTGATGGTTAATCCGGCTACCGGTTTTCTGGCAGCTTCTAAAATTACAGCATTTAAGACGTTGATTGGTGATATCCTGAATAAGATGAAAACCGACCAGGAAATTTCTGGTTATGCGGTCAATATCGATCCCAGTCAAAATGTACTTGTGAATGATACGCTGAAGATCGGGTATGTAATCGTACCGGTTGGGGTAGCCGTGAAGATATATGTGGAAGAAGGACTTTCTCTAACTGATAAATAAAATAGATTATGCCTATAATAAACAATGTAGCCTACAGTTGGAGCATGATTACCCTGTCTTCAACAGCTCTTGGGATTGATGAAGGAAGTACCACACTTGAAGGGGTTAGTGGTATTAAGTGGAATAAGAAACGTAAGATTGAAAGTAACTACGGGATGGGTGGTAAGCCTGTGTCGAGAGGTTTTGGTAATATTACCTATTCAGCATCCATTACGATGGACTATGCTACCCAGCAAATGCTACGTAGTACTTATGGTTCATTAATGGATATTGGGGAATTTGATCTGATAATTAGCTTTGCTAATCCAATGGCTTCAGATGATTGGACAACCACCACTGTAACATTGAAGGGGTGTATATTCTCTGAAGATGGAATGGAATCCAAGCAAGATGACACGGATATTACACATGAGTTTGATTTGAATCCATTTGATATTCAAATTGGGGATGGTATGTCTATATAGTCATATCATCCCTTATGTAAACAAATAGTATATGTAAACTTTTAGGACTAATCCTTTAATATATAGAGGTATTCTGTTCTAAAAGTTTGCATAATATCTAATGAATGCAAAATATTATCATTCACAAACATGCGAATTAAAAACGTATTCATATATTTTCTTCCGAATAATTTGCAGATATCATAAAAATCTTCCATTCTCATCAATCTCTTATATTTTAAATTAATGATGATGTAGATCAATTTTAAAAAAAAATCAGACTTTTAATGTATTTCAATATGAATTAACTATCTTTGCAGCATGAAATATTTATCTCTCATACTATCCATAAGTGTGTTGCTGTTATCAGTAATGCCTTGCTGTTTGGAGGATAAGTGTTTATCTGTATATGCCGAAACTGCTGAAACAGGCGATGACATGGGTAATAGTTGTGAAGACTGTTCTGATGACAGTTGTTGTTCACCATTTCTACATTGCAACACCTGTTCCGGATTTCCCGAAGCACGCTCCTATAATTTTATAAGTATAAAGAGCAACTTAGTTTCTGATTACAAATCAGATTATATAGAAAGCAACAATCTACCTGATTATAAATCTTCAATCTGGCAACCGCCAAAAGCATAAACTTATTTTTATTATACAGGTCACTGTGAATATGACCTACATTTTTTACGATAATACATTCTTTGTATTATTGTAATACTCAATTCATTTATTTCTAATTGAAGATTTAATACAATAAACATAATGAAATCAAAAATTATACTGATGCTATTCTTAGCATTCAGCCTTTCCAATATATTCGCACAAAACACACTTAGGGTTAAACTAATAGATTGTGACAGCAAAGAAATACTAATAGGTGCTAATATTGTACTTCAAAACACAACGAATGGTACAACTTCCGATACAGAAGGATTAGCGGTTCTCTCCAATATTCCTGACGGTAAACAAAGGTTTGTAATCACTTATGTGGGTTATGAAAAGACCATAAAAGATTTTACTTTTCCGTTGGCTTCGGATGAGATTATCGTTATTAGGGTTGAAGCGGACGAAGAAACATTACAGGAAATAGTTGTTTCTTCCACAAGGGGAACTCGTACCTTTAAAGATATTCCTACCCGCATTGAATTTATCAATGCCGAAGAATTAGGCGAAAAAGGAGTAATGAAGCCCGGAGATATACGTATGCTTCTGAATGAAAGTACAGGTATTATGACGCAACAAACATCTGCCATATCGGGTAATTCGTCTATCCGTATTCAGGGCTTGGACGGTAGATATACACAGATATTAAAAGACGGCTTCCCCGTATTTTCGGGTGCAGCAAGCGGATTAGGCTTATTACAGACACCCCCGCTCGATTTAAAGCAAGTGGAAATAATAAAAGGTTCTTCTTCTACCTTATATGGTGGGGGTGCGATTGCCGGACTGGTAAACCTTATTTCTAAAACACCCGAAAAGGAAAGGGATTTTTCAATACACCTGAATGGGACAACAGGCAAAGGACTTGATGTAAACAGCTTTTTCGGTCAGAAATTCAATAAGGTAGGTACTACCGTATTTGCCTCGTATAACCGCAACTGGGCTTATGACCCATCTGATGTGGGCTTTACGGCAATACCAAAGTTCGACAGGTTTGTATTTAATCCTAAGTTATTCTTATACTTATCTGAAAACACAGACTTTAATTTCGGTATAAATTCCATGATAGAAAACCGTTTGGGCGGTGATATGGAATATGTAAAGGGTAAAGGGGATGATGAACATTCTTATTTTGAAAGAAACAAGACGCAAAGACACTCAAGTCAACTTACGTTCGAACATCGTTTTGACAAACAAAACAAATTGAATGTGAAGAATAGCGTTACTTATTTCACTCGTAAGATTGAAATACCTGATTTTAAATTTGACGGCGACCAGTTATCGTCTTTCTCGGAAGTATCTTTTATACACACAAAAGAAAAGACGGAATGGGTAGCTGGTGCGAATGTATGGACGGATAAGTTTACCGAAGAAAAACGGACAGATTTCCCTTTGCGTGACTACAACATGACTACTTTAGGCATATTTGTACAGAACAATACGAAAGTAACGGACTGGATGAACCTTGAAAGCGGATTGCGTACCGATTATATAACCGATTATGGTTTTGCGGTTTTACCCCGTATATCCTCACATTTCAAGATTACAGAGAAATTTTCGTCCCGTGTTGGCGGTGGCTTCGGATATAAAGCACCTACCATTTTTTCAGAAGATAGCGAACGTATGCAATTTCAGAATGTCTTGCCGATAAATGATGATAATAACAAACTGGAAAGAAGCTACGGGGCAAATGTGGATTTCACTTATAAAACAGGTTTGTTTGGCGACCAAGTTTATTTGAGTGTAAACCAGTTATTCTTTTATACTTACCTGAGAAATCCGCTTGAACTGCAAGCTGTGGATAATAACCGTTGGCAGTTTAACAACATAGACGGTCATGTGGATAGTAAAGGGGCTGAAACCAATATGAAAATAAAGTATAAGGACTTCGGTCTATTTCTCGGATATACCTATACCGACGCTAAAGTAAAGGAAGATGGCAGAAGCTACCAAAAAACCTTAACCCCGAAACACAAAATCAATTCTGTTTTAATGTATGAGGTGGAAGATAAATGGAAAATCGGATTGGAAGCCTATTATACCGGAAAACAAAATCTGAATGACGGTAAGAAAGGAAAAGATTACCTTATTTGCGGATTAATGATGCAACGGATTTGGGAAAAGTTCTCCATATATGCTAACTTTGAGAACTTTACCGACAGACGGCAAACAAGATTCGACTCCATTCATACAGGTTCGATGACTAACCCTGAATTTCGGGATATTTACGCACCGTTGGACGGTTTTGTCCTGAATGCCGGGATTATAATTAAATTGTAAATGAAAAAATCAATTTTTAAAATTGAACAAATGGATTGTCCGAGTGAGGAAAACCTCATTCGAATGAAACTCCAAGACATAGAGGATATCGCCAAACTGGAATTTGACCTGAAAGACAGAATACTGACCGTTTACCATACTGGCGATTATCAGACAATAGAACAGCAGCTTGCTACTTTGAATCTCGGTTCACGTTTTGTTGAAAGTACAGAAGTAACAGGAGAAATTCAGGCAGATGAAGACAATAAACAGCGTAAAGTCCTTTGGATTGTACTGGCTATAAATTTCGGTTTCTTCCTCATCGAAATGTCAACGGGCATCATATCTAAATCTATGGGATTGGTTGCCGACAGCCTCGATATGCTTGCCGACGCTTTTGTATATGGGTTAAGCCTGCTTGCTGTGGGTGCTGCCGCAAGCCGTAAGAAACGTGTAGCCATGATTTGCGGATATTTTCAGATACTTCTGGCTGCAATCGGTTTTATTGAGGTAATCAGGCGGTTTACAGGTGCAGAAGAAATGCCTGTTTTTCAAACAATGATAGGTATATCCGTACTTGCATTGATAGCTAATGTTATATGCTTGCTTTTGCTTCAAAGGACAAAAAGCAACGATGCCCATATTCAGGCAAGTATTATCTTTTCATCTAATGATGTGATTATCAATGCGGGGGTTATTCTTGCGGGATTCTTGGTGTGGCAGTTAAACAATCAGATACCTGACCTTATAATTGGTAGTATTGTATTCCTTATTGTTATTAGAGGGGCAATCAGGATATTGAAATTGGCTAAGAATTGAATAATATATCATAAGAATAGAAACGAAAGTTATAACAACTACTTTAATCAAACGGCAATTTTGCCGTAATTGAATGGAAAAAGAAAGTCTAATTAGACACGTAAAATAATAATGAAAACTCAATAGGTCAATTAAATTATGATCTATTGAGTTTTGTTCTTTAGTTACGAGTGTTTCTATTTATCCCAAGCTTTCAAGCCATTGTAGAAGTCCTTTATTTTTTTGCCAAATAGGAAGAGAATCCACATCTGGAGCAAGACTGGTCTTTTCTATAGCTTCGATCTTCTGCCTTTGACTAATACGAGCATATATTTCTGTTGTTGTTACAGATGAATGGCCAAGAAAGTCTCTTATATAAATCAAATTAATACCTGATTCCTGAAGCATCATAGCTTTGGAATGTCGCAAAGAATGCGGACTAACACCTTCCGGTATAGCAGATCGATTAAGATTGCGGGCAATATCAGCATACTTTTTTACGATATTAGATATAGACATTCTGGATAGTTTATCCTCTTGGCCATTATCAAACAAAGGCTGTTCATTAGCCCAGTTATTCAGTAATCCTTTCTCTTCCATATACTTCTTGAGAAGTTTAGCTCCCTTTTCTGATATAGGAACTATACGGGTTTTGTTTCCTTTTCCCGTAATTTTAAGTGTTGTCGGTTTTCCAAAATGTACTTTTGAAGGAGTTAAGTCGGCAATCTCTTGTACACGAGCTGCGCTCTCATACATCAAGGACAAGAGCGCCAGATCCCGACGCCCCTTCGGTTTAGTTGTATCTGGTTGTTCAAGAAGAAGTTTTATACCTTCTGAGGTTAAATAGACGACTTTGGCATTTGGGGTTCTTTTCACTTTAATTGCTAATATCCTATGCCATTCGTGAAGATGTTCGGGTGAGCGATATAACATAAAACGGAAAAAAGCATGTAATGATGAAAGCCTTGAATTTCTGGTAGACACGCAATTATTACGTTCGCACTCAAGCCAATTAAGATATTCTATAATCCGTCCCTGTGTTATATCTTTGAAATCTATTTTATCAGCTCCTACATGATGTTTGTTTCGCATGAAGTTCAATAAAAGCATCATGTTATCCCGGTAGGATTTTATGGTATTAATGGAATATCCTCTTTCTTTTGGAAGATATACGGTAAGATAATCCGTTAAGTATTTTGCAAATTTAGTCGGTTTCATAACTTATAATCGTTTAAAGTCTGGATAAATATATGTACAGATACTATCAGTCTGACTCAGCAGTTCGGGAAATATTTCAGATGTTAATCGAACATATTTATCTGTTGCTTTTAGAGATAAATGACCGATGTACATAGAAAGAATAGGCATAATATGGTAAAGATCCTTACCCTGCTTTGCAAGCCGGGCCATTGTCTTTACACAAAATGAATGTCTGAGATCGTGTATCCTGGGCCCTCGTTGTTTACCAAGATGCGGAATACCAGCCATTTTTAAAATCTGATTCCACCAATGTCCAAAAGATTCGTTTGTGCATTTAGTGCCATTTAGTTTAACAAAAAATGTATTGCTATGGATATATGGAAGAAGGGATTTATATTGTCTGTATTGCCTACATACTTCAGATAATGATTCAGATATTGGAACTAAACGTTCTCTGCCGTTTTTGGTATCCCTCAATATGAGACAGTTATTCCCGAGATCAACGTCTTTATCCAGTAAATTAACAGCTTCACCAAGCCTTATACCTGTTCCTGCAAGCATACGAATCAATGCAGGAACAGAGAATAGACAATAACCGGGATGATGACGTTGTTGTACAAGAATATTAGTAGCGTTATATATTTCTTCCAGTTGAGCATCAGTATAAATATATGGTACTACAGTTTCTCGTCGGGCATGATGATACACTGGTATGTAGGCGTCATATCCAAGATTGTAAAGATAAGTTGCGAGTTGACGTATATAGTTTATCCGGTGGCTCCATGTGGTCACTGTTTCGTTTGGACGTTTTGCACACCATTCTTCGACAAGCTCTTTAGATAAGGCTATTTCCTGGTTGCCTTTATTGTGGGCAAAAGTATCGAATGCCCACAAACCAGTTTCAATACGTTCAGCTTTAAAACCAAGCCCTTTCTTTAATCTGATAAAATCACGGATAAATGGTGATAGAATACTGTTGCGATAGTTTTTAATATTATAATTAGCCATAAAACTTGCCTCCTTTCTGTTCATAAAACGATACTGGAACCAGAGGGACTTCCATAGCGCATTGTCTCATGGATTCAATATCGATTCTCAGATAGTTCATTGATGTTTGAACGCTGGCATGGCCAAGAACTTCTGCAATAATAGGTATAGTGGTTCCTTCGTTTATCATAAAATTTGCCATTGTATGACGTAAAGCATGTGGACCACTTTTTCTGTTTCCAATTTTTACCCCTGATGTGGCAATAATCTTTCGGGTCATGTGAGATATAGCTTCTGAAGGTAGCGGATTATGAGGGAATCGAGGACTCAAAAAAACACGTTTTTCTTCCGATATAGGACGTCCATTTTTAATGTAATTAATAATGCCTTCACCAACATCAGATGGTAATGGCAACAAAATCGCTCTGCCAGTTTTCTTTTGAGTAAAAGTAACCTGATTGCCTGACCAGTTCAGGTGATTGAATTCAAGGCCACTAATATCTGAAGCCCTCATTCCAAGGCGGACTGCAAGCAGAAGTATTGCATAATTTCTTTTTCCTATTGAAGTTGAGCGATCTATCGAATAGAGGATAGTTTTGATCTCTTTCTTTGTATAGACAGATGGTAGCTTTGCTTGCTGGCGATAATTGTCTTTAGGAACTACTTGGGATAAATTACGTTTAATATATCCTTTTTCAAAAAGATAGTTCAAAAAACGTCTGACAACTATGAGCGATTGATTTTTGGATGCCGGTTCATTTGGGAAAATATCAGAAGCATAATACATCAATTCCAATGGAGATAAGAGAGAAATCGAATATACGTCCCTTGATTCTAAATAATCAGAAAATTGATAAAGATGCCATCTATGCGCTTTCAATGTAATTTCTGAAACCCGCATTGATTTTTTATAATCAAGATACTCATCTATAATTGGACGAAAAGCACATCCAATTTGATATTGAGGTTTTCGATTGATATAAATAGGGATTTCGCCTGTTTCGTTGAACTGAATCAGGCAAAGACAGTGTCGAAGATGATCTTTTTGATAGTGGGTTAGATTAGATATCTCAGATTGTCCATAGGTCGCTTTTATATATTTCATAGCGACTTCTTCCGTGTAATCATGGATTTTATTTTCATCCATATATCTCCGGAAACGGTTCCATGCCCAGAGGTATATTCTAATTGACTCCTTGGATCTTCCCAAATTCTGAAGGTATTGAGAAGCTACTGTAACTAATTCATCAAAAGTGTTGAAATCTGTATTCATAAGCTATTTGATTTAAAAAGACAGCGAAGTTGCTGTCCTCAAATACAAAATAGCTAAATATTATGTAAACTTTTAGAACAGAATACCTCTATATATTAAAGGATTAGTTCTAAAAGTTCACATATTCTATTTATTTACATAAGAGATGGGGATACTATTTAATGAGATTTTCATATTGAAAAGAGGACGACATTGAAAATCGTCCTCTTTATTTTTACATCACTCCATAATAACATTCGCCCTTATCATCACATAAGAGTAGTTTGTGAAAAGTCCCAGTTTTAGATGTCAACACCATATGAGTTATTTTTACGTCACCACGATATCCTGTGGCAAGTATAATACCTTTTTTTTGCAGGATTTCGTTTAGAGTATTATATCTTTTTTTGTTCGTGGCTGGTAATTTTAAGGATACCACTGAAAGGGTGTTTTCATCTATTAAGTCTGGATTATAATTTTCAGGAGACCCATGATGAGGTACTAAAATTAAACCGATTGAACTCCATACACTATTGTAGGCATCTTTAAGTTTGCTGAAAAACTTTTTAGCATTATAATCTCCAAGATATAAACAGCCTATTTTACCAGCAAACTCGGGTTCAATTGGACCAGAATATAGAGTAAGACTTAAAGAGTTTATATCGTGCCCTTTTAGTCTTTCAATAAAATCAGCTACAGCCTTTTTAAGCATGTTATCTCTGTGAGGTCCTGAATCTTCACAGAGCTCAATCTTTTTCCACAAACCCTGTATGTCTTCTGGCTCAATATCATTCTCTATGCATAATGATTTAAACTTGTCTATGAAATGTCTCTTTTGGTCTTCAGACATTATTTGAATATTCCAAGGTATGAACATCCAATTTTCACTGTAGAGGTTTATTCTTAATCCAGAAGGATAGTTTTCAACCGTACTATTTTTACTAGCCAAATCACTTATGCTTGCACTTATTTGATCAGAATTAGTTGTTTCATCAGAATCCAAAATGTGTATTATTCTTGTATCACGAGATTTCTCGCCAACATAATTTACAGTATTTAATATAAAATCACGATCTTCATCACTAAGTTCATTCTCATGAAGTAAATAGAAAGCTGCAAATGGTGGCAACAATGGAAGAATTAACACCTTTACCTTGCAGTGACTTAATAAAAAATGTACTCCATTAATGTGATCCCGATCAAAATGAGAAATAAACACGGCTTCAACAGTCTGGCCTTGGACAGGGAATGCCCTCTCTATAGCCGCTTTTGCTTGATTGTTACTATTTGAACCACAATCATATACAAAAAATAAATTTGAAACTTCTTCTACAGCAAATAATGCATCTCCTACATCATAAAATGTTCTCATTATTGATAATTGTCTGTTTATACTGAAGTATTATCTCGTTAAATTAGAATATGTATAATTTAACATTCTTCAAAGGTATGATTTTTATCTGATAATTAAGATGATGTAAAAACCAAATCTCTTTGATTACTCTATCCTTTGGCACATAGATTATAAAAATTCGATATGAGCGAAATAAACCAAAACCAAGAACGAGCAACTGAAATTAAGAAGAGTGCCCAAAATATCTAAGAGGCCAAGAAACTGAGAACGATTTTCCCAATGGTAGTTTTCGGTACCGAAACAACCCGTGAGAAAGATTACTATGTGGCATGTCTAACTGAACTAACTTTCCCATAGTTTAGTAAGTCCACTTGAAATACCCGAAAATCTCGGAAAGCAAAAATATTATGTAATCCTTTTATGAAATGTGATTTTGAATTCCAGATAGTTATTCTAAAAGAGTTATATTTTCTAAAAGGTTACATAGGAGATGGAGACACTATATAATCTGTTTATAGATATTGAGTTTGATACCAGAGTTTTCCTGTCTTTGAACCTTAGAAAAAATGACATTTGTCTTTCGTCATATTATAATTATACATATATTTGAAAAAGATATGAATATAGAGAAGAATAATATGAAGGGTGAGCTATTACATAGTAGATTCTTAAATGACCATGGTATTGGCATTTTGATGAGAATAAAGCATCATGAAGAAGGTCGTACTTTTAACGCCTATCAAATATTGGCACAAGCATTAGATATCCCTACATTAGAAGAAATGGTAAGAAAAAATATATTCTTTCTACCAATGTATTCTCCAGCTTCAATTTCTGCTGTTCAAATACCTGAATCATCCATTGTTATTAGTTTTGATATACATTTTATTATCAAAATAGGGTGTTTACATACAGTCGCTGTTCTATTACATGAAATAGGGCACACTATGAATCCAAATGCTAACTGGATGACTGATGAATTTTATGCTGATGATTTTGTTATTTCTCATCATTTTAAAGATCAATTGCTTGAAATGCTGGATTATGGAATTATAAATTTCCCTGAAACGTATAATAAGCCAATCACCTATGACAGAATTTCAAGAATAAAAAACTTATGAAAACGATTGCAGTTGTCTTGTGAAATAATGATTATTTCACAAGAGATGAATTAAGTAATTGTGTAAATGATGCACAATCTATGAAAGAAGTTCTCCAAAATCTTGGCTATACTGTAATTGATACCATCGATAGTGACTGTTATATTTATCATCATGGACAGGAGAAAACATAAAACGCACATACTATTTTTTGAGAAAGATTCTGAGTTGTTATCATTTAGTGTATACTTATGGGAGACGATACGATAAAATTGTTTATTTCTTATTGTTGGACTGATCAAGATCATGAGAATTGGGTTTTAACCCTTGCTGAGGAATTAGTGGAAAATGGGATTCATGTGGTATTAGATAAATGGGACTTAAAAGAAGGTCACGACTCTTATGCTTTTATGGAAAAGATGGTAAGTGATCCAGATATTAAGAAAGTGCTTATAATCTCTGATAAAAAATATGCAGAAAAGGCAAATCAAAGAGATGGAGGTGTTGGTACCGAAACTCAAATAATATCTCCTGAAATTTACAAAAATCAGAAGCAGGAGAAGTTTGTAGCTCTAGTCGTTGAGAGAGATGAACTGGGAGCACCATATTTACCTATTTACTACAACACTAGAAAGTATATTGATTTTTGTAATGTTGAAAATTACGCTGATAGCTTTGAATTGTTGTTACGATGGGTCTATGATAAACCCCTTTACAAGCGCCCACCACTAGGGAAGAGACCAGCTTTTTTAGAGGAGCAGAGTGGAATATCTTTAGGCACCTCCTTAATGGCCAAAAGAATAATTGCTGGTATCAAAGAGGCTAAACCCTATAGATTTGGTGCATTAGATGAATATCTATCTTCTTTTTCTTTGAATATAGAGAGGTTTCGAATAGATGCAAAGCCAGAGGAATATGATGATATTCTAATTGACAGAATTAACTCTTTTACAGTGGCACGAGATGAGTTTATTTTTATTTGTATTACTTTGTGTCAGTATTCTGATGATTTGAGAATCAGAAGGTTCCATGCTTTTTTCGAGAGATTAATTCCTTATTTTAGATTACACAGAGGTTATGAACATGATAATGATATCTTTAAATTTATAGCCAATGAGTTGTTTTTGTATTACGTTGCTGTACTGCTCAAATACGAAAAGTTTCAGGAACTAGATGAATTCTTAGCAAAAGAATACATGGAAAATGAAGATAGTTATGGAACGGAATTGCCTGCATTTCTTATATTTTGCAATTATTTGAAATCTTTAGGCAATCGGAATAGCAGGTTGGGGCTTAATAAACTTTCACTACATGCTACATTGTTAAAAGAAAGGTGTAAGCATCTTGAAATAGATTTCAATTCTATAATGCAAGCGGACTATATTCTTTTCTTACGAGCAGAACATCTCTACGATACAAGTTATACAAGATGGTGGCCACAAACGCTTATCTATGCTGAATACCAAAGGCGTCCTTTTGAGGTTTTCTTTAGAGCTCAGTCTCAAGCATATTTTGATTCATTGAAGGATCTCCTTAGCTTTGATAACCTTAGTAGCTTTAAATTGTTTATTGATGAATACTATGAAGGTAAAAGAGAAATACCTAGGTGGCAATTTAACTCTATACATCCAAAAATCTTCTCAAATTACGAGAAATTGTGTACAAAGAAGTAATATGATGGAAGTAATAGACAGATAATTGATTGCAAAACGAACATTTTGAGGTAAGTATGAAACACATCTCTGCAAATATAGTAAATGTCCAAGATATTCTTTTTAGCAAATTATCCATTCCTAAATATCAGCGCCCATATGTTTGGACCACATGTAATGTTGAACAGTTATTGGAAGATATTTATAATAATTGGACGAATCAAAGGAGCAAATATCGAATCGGAAGCATAATCCTTCATGAAATGTCTGATGGTAATTTTGAAATCGTTGATGGGCAACAGCGCCTTACAACTTTACTCTTAATTATAAAAAACCTAAATATAGGAAATTCCATAAATGATAACAACCTTCGATTTTACCATCAGTCATCAGTTGAGAATATAAATACAAATAATAAAGCAATAAAAAAGTGGATAACCAATAAGATTGATGGAGACCGTGACGTTTTTTTGAAATATCTGATTAACTGTTGCGAAGTTGTACAAATTGTAGTTCTTGATCAATACCTATCAGAGGCTTTTCAAATGTTTGATTCTCAGAATGGTAAAGGTAAGGAATTGGAGGCTTATAATCTTTTGAAAGCCTATCACATACGAGCAATGAAGGACTGTGAATATGTTAAGGTAGCATGTGATCAACGCTGGGAATCATCTACAAACTTTGAATCAAACGACAAAGTTCGCAATTTGTTAAGACAGGTTATTAACGAGCATCTTTATCGTTCCCGTATCTGGAGTAAGGGTTGCGATGCGTGGTCATTCACTAAAAAGCATATAAATGAATTTAAAGGTATAAATCTTGAAGACAGGAATCCTGAACTTTCACCGATGCACAATACTTTATGGCTGCAAGTGTTTTACGAGCTTTTCTCAGAAAAGGGGTTACAAATCAAGGGGTTGAAAAGTAGACTTCCGGGAAAAGAAGATAAATATCCTTTTTGTTCAGTCAATCAGATAATTGTAAACGGAAAGTTATTCTTTGACTACATTGATAACTATATTGAAATATATAAACTCTTATTTCTTAATTTGAAAACAAATAACGAACAATGTTTAGAATTGAAAGAATTTCGAGATTATTATTATGGAACATGCAAGAATGATGAAACATACTGGTGGCGGACTGGGGACACTTATTTACGAGAACTATATAAATCATTAGCAATTCTTGTGTTTGATATGTATGGCATAAATGGCTTGTTGAAATACAAAAGTATCTTATACACGTTGGTTTATGATGTTCGTCTTAGCTTTAAAATAGTAAAATATTCAAGGGTTGCTCAATGTCCTAAAGATATCTTTAGGATAATAGCTAATTCTACATCAATTTCAGATTTGAATTATCTTAGAACAAAAGCTATGGAGGTAAAGAATAAATTGGTCTCTCAAGGCGTTCCTGAGTCTCCTAAAGGTGTAAGTGTTGTCTATAATAACATAATAGCAGAGGAATAGAAGTGGAAGAATTAACCAAAACATTGAGAAGCATTCTCACCGAAAAATATGTAATACCCTTGTATCAGAGAGGATTTGCTTGGGGAAGAGATGAAATACATCAACTACTTCAGGATATTTATGACTCATACTGTAGAAACAAAGATACTCCTGAAAATTATTATATTGGAAGCCTTTTTGTCTTGCCGCGTGACAATGGGAACTTCGAAGTAATTGATGGCCAGCAACGTTTGACTGTAATATCACTTATTGCCAAGATACTTCAACCCCAGTGTAATGAAGTTATATTAAAATATGATGCTCGACCGAAAGTTGCGAGTTTTTTGCAAGCATTTTATAAAGATTCCAGTTTGCAAGAAGTTGAAATATCTGGTGTTACGACATTTTTTGATGCTGTTGATAGTATAAGAACTTGGCATCCAATACAGAATGAAAAGTATAAATTTGTAGTGGATGTCGATTTTATTAATTACTTTTTTGATCATGTCTATCTGGTTTGTGTCGAAATGCCAAGTGATACTGATGTTGCTGCCTACTTTGAGATAATGAATAACCGTGGTGAACAATTGCAAAAACATGATATTTTAAAAGCACAAATGATGGGGAAGATAACATGCCCAGAGAAACGACATACATTTGCGATTATCTGGGATGCTTGTTCTCAAATGGACACTTATATTCAGCGTTCTTTCATAAAAGATCATCGTGAAAGATTGTTTGGAGAAAATTATAGCCCAATACCCATCCCCGTAGTTTCGGATGATTTTGTTCTTCAGCCAAAAGCAAGTAACGAACAAAATCCCGTAAAATCCGTTGCAAATGGATTAAGTCTAACTGACATACTTGTTGATAATAAGAATATTATTGAAAGCAACACCTCTTCAACAGAAGCGGAAGACTATGAAGACTCTGATGGTAAAGCTAATTCTATAATTGACTTCCCTAATTTTCTTATGCATGTTTTAAAACTGGTCTATAAACGTGAGACTGTCAAATCGGATATAAAAGAGGTTATATTGCATGAACGAGAATTGCTAAACGTGATTGATAATAATAAGTGGCAGGAGAATGACTCTATGGATTTTATTTACAATTTGCTCTACTATCGTAGTGTTTTTGACACTTATGTGATAAAAACACAAGCTATTGATACGGCGGCGGATGATTACAAATGGACACTGCGGATGCCATATCGAGACACTGAAAAAAGTGCGTTGAGATATCGCAATACATTTGGTGACACACATATTCAGACTCGCATAATTAAATGTCTATCCATGTTGCAAGTGACTTACCGTACTCGCATTTATAAAAACTGGCTACAAGATGTATTGTCTTTATTTAAAGAGGAAAAAGAATGGAGCCCAAGTGATTATTTGAGACAACTCGATAGGATCGTTCTTGATTATTATGACAGAACTGAAATTCAAGCCCAGATAAACACAGGTGAAGTATATGCGGAGGGAATTAGTACGCCACATATGCTCTTTAATTTAATAGATTATCTGTATTGGGTAGCTAGTAAAAACAAGACAGTAGAGATCAATCAATTGAAGTATGTGGTTGATTTTGAATTTAAGTACTATAATTCAGTGGAGCATCATCTGCCACAGTCAACAAAGAATGCGGATTTTAAAAAACTTGATTGTCTTGGTAATTTATTCTTGGTAAGTAGGAGAAATAATTCTAAAATGAATAATGAAGTACCAATCGGTAAAGCCTCAAAGACGGGTAAATATTACAATAGAATCCTTGCTCCTAATCGAAAAATAGTTTATGATATCACTAATAAAAAGCAGAAATGGGATGAAGAGGAGATTGAATTTCATTATGAAGACTTAAGAAAGTTGTTGAGTCGGAGAGAGGAAATACTCTCTTGTATAAATGACGATGCTGGTATTAATGATATAGACAAAAGTGAAGAGTAATAATATATACTGAGTTGATATAAATTCCAGATTGAAAAGCATATTCTATAAACAAGAAACAGATTCTACTTTAATTAAAACATTCTTTCTGTTTAGTTTCTATTCTTAGGTAAAATAGAAAGAAATCAATATGACAGAAAGAAATCTAACTCTTACCCAAGAGTCCCAAATCAAAGAAAAAGCGTTCCAACTTAAAGAAGAAAAGAAACTTCGTAAAGTATACCCTATGGTTGTCTTCGGCGAAACTGAAGCCGACGAAAAAGAGTTCTACGTCGCCTACATGAGCGAGCCGGACTTCCCTAAATTTTCTAAATTCATGGCCGCTTCCAAAAAAGACGAGGTAAATGCTATGCGCCAGCTAGCTAAAGATTGTTTTATTGACGGTGATAAAGAACTCATCGACAATGAATCTCTTTTCCTTTTTGGTTTGATGGGACAGCTCTCTGAAATCATCACTACCCGTCAGAGTACAATCGTAAATTTATAACTCGCTGGGAGGTAACTGAAACGCAACGTATCCGGCAGCGCTTGATATACGTTCGCCATTACTTTCCCGGCGTGAATCTAAATGAAATAACAGATGACGAATTTGCCATGTTATCGGAAGATGCCTTATGGTTACACCAGCAAATGCTAGCTACTAAAACCAGTGCTATTCTTCCCTAAAAAGGTTCCATTCCTGTTTTGCCCCTGTAACCCTTCCATAGGTCACAGGGGTTTTTCTTTCCGGACTTTTAATCACAGCGTCTCTTTTTAGCCTATTCTTTTAGAAAGAATTCTTTTCCATGAGCCAAGGTCAATTTCAGAACTATACCGTCAATTACACCATCAATGTGGATGCCACTAAAGGTGTCCAGAACGTTACCGCCTTTGCCGATAGCGTAGCCCGACTCACTGCTGCCAGAACGAATCTGGACGGAGCGGTAAACAATATCAAAAAGATGATGGATGAGATTGACCGGGTATTTCGCACCAAGGCCGGAAGGAAACGTGACTACTCCTATAAATTCAATATTGATACTAGTGGCACCGAAAAGAAGCTCGAACGCGTACAGGCACTATTGGTTGATATTGCCGCAAAGACCAAAGGTATCAATCTGGTTCTTACCACAGGAAAAGCCTTAAATACCAAAGGACTAAAAAACCAGGCCAATGCTTTACTCAATAATAACATTAATCAGCAAGGGCAGAGCCTGGCTAATGGTGCAGCCAAGAGTTTCCTGAATGCCCAGCAACAAATAACAAAAAGCATTGGTAAGATAAATGCCGGGTTAAAGAGCATTGAGACCCGGGAGATCAAAGTGAATACCACTCAGGCTAAAAGCCGTTTGCAGGAAATCATAACCTTGCTTACTCAGGTGCGCACATTAAGCGCTAAAGGTTCCACTTTACGCCTGAACTCATCCTCTTTACTTGCCGGGAACTTAAAATATGCTCCAATCAATCCTGCATCCTTCACTATGACGGATAAGGCGCAACAGCGACTAAACGAAAGGCTTTATGCCAATCAGCGGCTCGCCCAGCAAAAACGACTCTTTCAACAACAAGAGGAAGCTGCCAAAATTCAGCGTCAGAATGCGTTAGCTGCAACTCGCCGCATGGAGCGCGAACAAGCTCGCTTGCTCCGTCAACAAGAGGCCTTACAGAAAAAAGCACTGGCTGAACAGCGCAGGCGGGAACGTGAAGCACAACGACGACAACAGCAGAATGCAGCCGGTGCCATCCGTAATGCTCAACGTCAGTCTATATTGAGCCAGTCTATGTATGGAGGCACCAGGCGTGCTGCTATCAATCGCCTGCAGTACTCTCGTGCTCCTAACTTCAGGAACTTGCCCTTTGCCTATATGTTCAACGCTTATATGGCTTATAGTCTGGTCAAATCCGAACTGACCAAAGCGGTGGAGTATGCCAATATCATGGAGTCGGCGCACAGCATATTAAAAGTGGCGGACACTGATCTGGCTACTTTTGAAACTCGTTTTGACAAAATGGCCAGATACGTTCGGCAGATCGGTGTTGAAACCAAGTTCACAGCCATTGAGGTTGCCGGCGCTGTTAAATACCTCTCTATGGCTGGTATGGGTATTGAAACGATCAATGCCTCCATCCGCCCGATTACCAACCTGGCCCTGATTGGTGATAACGACATCTCGCAGATTGCCGACCTGGCTACAAATATAATGGCGGGGTACGATATTAAAAGTAGCAGTATGCCCAGTGTGGCAGACATCCTGGCTTCCACTGTTTCCCGTTCCAATGTAAATATCATTGAGATGGCCGAGTCCTTCAAGATGTCTGCCGGATACATGAAAATGGCCGGTGTCGATTTTACCGAGAGTTCTGCTGCTATCGGTATCTTGGGTAATATGGGTGTCAAAGGCACAATGGCGGGAACCTCTCTTCGTGCTATGGCCACCCGTTTTGCCAAGCCGACTAAGGAGGCCAGCAAAACGCTTGAGAGGTTGGGCATTCAGTTTACCGAATATCAGGATATCTATGGCAAGCAAGTTGAGAGACTTCGTCCGCTGGCTGATATTTTTGAAGAACTGAAGAAAAAGGGTGCAACAATGGCCGACATGCAGGCGATCTTTGGTAAGATCGGAGGTAACGCTGCCATGATGTTCCTAAAGAACTACGATAAACTTCGCGAGCTCTCGTCTCATAACCGGGCATCCCAAGGTATCTCCGGTGAGTTGGCCAAAGTCAAGCAGGATACCACCAAAGGACTTTGGTATCAGGTTACCTCTCAGTTCTCTGAAAGCTTTATGCAATCCTTCGAACTGTTGGAGCCCCGTATCAAAGGTGTTCTCAAAAGCTTCCTAGCTAAATTCAAGGCTCCTGAATTTGCGCAGGGTATTAATGCTATCGGAAATGTCTTGTTAGACATCTTTTCGGTGTTAAGTAATATTGCTACCTGGTTCACTCGTAACTTCTACTGGTTGGAACCGATGTTATTTACCAGTATTGTAGCCACCCGAATATTTAAACTGGCCGGTGCTATTACCAATCTGGGCGTTGCCCTTGGTTTTTTGGGTAAGCAAAATCTGGCAGGTTCCTCGATGAATGCCATTAGTGCCCTTCTCGGCGGTATGGGTACCCGTAATGTGAAAGCCTTAACTTTTGCAAATAAGCGTGCCATTGTCAGTGCGATGGCTGCCGCTGGCATCACAGGTAAGGGAGCTATGTCTACCGCGCTGATGAATGCCGGTCTTATGGGAGGTCCTAATGCAATCTTTGCCCGTGGTGCTGCTTCCAGTTTGTTTGCCCAACAAGTCGCTACAGGAAATGGCCTGATTGGTGCGGGTGCTTCTATCTCTGCATTGGGCACCGGTGCCGTAGCTGCCACAGCCGGTATTGCTGCTCTGGTTGCCGCTCTGGGTTGGTTGGCCTATAAAACCTGGAAAGTGAAGAAGGCTAAAGACGCGGTACTGGAAGAGATCGAGGCCAATCGTAAATACCGTTACCCTTCTATTGAGGCACTCCATGATTCCTTAAGCCACACCTATACCATGGCTGTTAATGCCAAAAAGGCTGTTGATGACCTAACCTCCGGTAAAACGGTCCAGGAAGAGTCTGGCCAAAAGATCGGTGCTTTCACAAGCAATTGGTGGGGAAGTCTTTTCTCTTCCTGGGCAGTAGCAAATTCTTCCAGATATGGGATGGGCACCACCATGACCGAGTATACCACTCAGGACGCTTATCAGGACGATGCGGTAGCCGCACTGGTAACATTGGCTAAGAAAGATAGTCAGGCGCGTGTCAACTCCGCTTTTGCTGAGTTTGGTAAATTTCGTAGTGCTCTGGAGGTTGGTGCTTTTATTGAGAATATCCATCTTAAATACGGGCAAGATGAAAATAAGTTAGACCCATCTCTCTGGACAACAGATCATGAAGGAAGGATCAAGTATAAAAAAGGTATTGAAGACCTGAAATCTGCTGACGCCCATAAAACCTGGCATTATGCCAATTATCACAATACGGTTACGGTTAAGGAAATCGAAGTGGCGGCTCATGCTTATCAGAAAGCCATCGCAGATGGTACCGGAGCGCGAGCATTGATAGAAAAGGCAGGGTTTAACTTTTCCCAGATGCCCGACCTTGGTTACTACCAGAATGATAAAGGCTTATGGGTACAGAAGAGTCCGGGAAAGAATGCTACGGATACCGAACGTCAAACTGCACTTTCTAATACAATGAAGCTTCGTGAGCAGCTGGTAGCCCTGACCTCTACACTCCGAAACACTTTTGGCGGCTCTTCCGAGGCTGCTGAAAATATCATGCGTACGGCAGGCTTTACTCCGCAGCTCTTTTCGAATGAGCCCCTGTTTAATGACACATCACCTTTCAATGCGAATGGTATTACCAACAACCATCTTTCGGATGGGGATGACGGTTATGCCGGAGGAAATTATAGTGGAACCGGTAAACTTTCTTCGGCTGCTCCCAAACAGGTTATAGTCAATATCACTAATCTTTTAAGTGTGGAGACTATTGATCTGCTTAAGTCCGAAGAGGGGCAGATGGCAGAGGTTCAGAACCTGAAAGAACAACTGGCTCAAGTTCTGATTGATGTGGTTCATGACTTTGACGCCAGTTGGAATAGTTAAGGGAATCAAGAGCTGAATACACCTCGCGAGCCCTCGCGAACCATGAACTTCGAGCAGTTTGCCTCTCGCGAGCACTCCGGCGCCTCAGGCAAGTCCCTGAATCGTGTAAATTAATAAAAGATAGAATGATGAATTATAAAAAAGGATTGTGGGGAATTGCAAGTAGCACCCTGACCTCGGGTGGTGTGCTCTCGCATGGAAGTGTGAGTGGCTATCTCAGTGATGCCGCTCGTAGGGCACTTGGCATTGGTCTATCTCATTTCGAGGATGGTGCCGTTCATTATTTCGCCAAGGATACAAAGATTCTTAAGCGAGCTATCCGGCAAACCGCCTCTCAGCTGGCTTATGGCATGCTACGTTCTTACCCCCGCTACCTGAAATACTGGGAACAGAAGAACCGGGATAAATACCTTCAGACCTTGTCTCAGACAAGCCTGGCCAATAAGAGCGGGCAATACTACCAGCTAATCAAAGAGCAACAGGCCGTTGCCGCTCTAAAAAGTTATTCGGATACCATCGTTGGAAATGTAGTCAGCGATTACCTTGAATTGACCATTAGCGAAGAAGGAAGTTATTACGACAGTAAGGCCGGGAAAATAGAATCCAACAAAACTTACGGAATAACCACCTTTGTTGATTTACAGCCGATGGTACAAGTCTCCAGCAAAAACAATGTGGTGCTTACCACCGTACAAGGCCGGGATTACACCCGCAAAGAGTTTATCTCGGGTGGTGATTTGGAGATAACCATCAACGGAAAAATTACCTCTAAATATCCGGATGTCTACCCGGAGGCTGAAGTAAGTAAATTCCTTCGTCTGATGCAATACAAAGGGGTAATTGACTGCGATAATATCATCCTTCGCCAGTTGAATATTAACCGACTTATTCTTCTGAGTTACAACCTTGCCCCTTCCGAATTCCGGAATATTCAAAATTACAGCATCTCCTGTGTAGCTGTCGAACCCTCCGAATCCATTCAGTTAAAACTGGGCGAACAGGAAAAGGTAGATGACTCCATAGCCGATACAAATAAATGGCTTAAAGCCATCCGGTTCGGCACCGATATTATCGAACCCACTGCATTACTAAAGATTACACAGAAATGGATATAAGTTCAGTCGATGTCCTCTCTTGCCATATCCGGATTGGAGATGCGGATGCGGATAACCCTATCAAAATCAAAAATCCCATTGAGATCACTGAAGTATCAGAGATTGAAATTCATGAGTCGTATAAGAAGTTGATCGGTACGGCAAAGATCACATTGCCCAAAGGAAGCATCTATAAAAGCACGGTGATCGGAGCCATTACACTGGAAGGTGTTGATGCCAGTCTGGTAACTACAGAAATCATGCAGGACGGGGTTATCATCGAAAAACGGGCTGCCCAGACAGCTGTCAATGAGAATACCTTTAAAGTTGGTCAGCGAATTAACATTAAGTTAGGCTACAATGGTGTACTGAAGAATATGTTCGATGGTTATATCACGGCTTATAATTCCGACAGCAATTTCCAGATTGATTGCGAGAATATGGCCTATAAACTCAAACTCAAGCAGGCCCCGAAACTTGAAACACCCATCCGGGGAACAAAAATCAATGACCTGTTGGGAGAAAAGTACAGTCTACTGAAAGATACCGGTTTTAAACTGCATGGTGACACTAAAAAGTTTGATATTGAGATTGGCAAGGTCAAGGTAACGGACAATTTTACGGTTGCCGATATCCTGAATGAATGGAGTAAGTACAAAGTCTATTGCTTTCTCAAATACGATAGCAATTCAGAAGATGAAATGCCCTCCATTGCCGTAGGTAGACCCTATTCATCTTCCAAGAACCAGCCGGTATTTCCCGATGAGGCTACCGGCCCGTACCAGATACGTTTTGACTACCATGTAGCAAGCAATGACCTGAAAGTGCTTAAAGTCGATCCCAAGTTCCTTGCAGTTACCGGCAAAGCATTGGGTGTTGATGAGAAATTCTTTGAGGTAACGATAAGGCTTAACCCTGAATATGACCCGTCAAGCCCTTCCTCCAAAGAATTTCAGACGATCAATGCAACCCAGATTTCCAAAAAGACGCATAAGATAACAGGCAATACGACTGCAGAAGGTGCAAAAACGAAAACCAAAGTAGACCTGAGCACTTATACAGTCGTTCCTTATATGTCCACCCGCATGGGAATTAGCTCCGATGAATTGGCAGAGGAAACGATAGAATATTTCCGCAGCTATAACCTGAATGGTATTACCGGTTCGGTTACCATTTTCGGTGACTTCGGCCTACCAACAGCGGTACAGATTGAACTGGTCGATGACCGTAATCCTTCCAAGAATGGAATCTACCTGGTGGATGAAGTAACCACAACATTTGGTACAAATGGGTATAGACAAAAACTCTCCCTGCCCTATAAAATTCGCGGTTCAAAATCAACTTATGGAGAAGGTAAATAACAAACAAATGAACAGCCAGCGTATGATCAAAGAGGCCATACGCAAAATCGCACTGGGTAGAAGCATTGAACGGATTGATATGTCTCCCACCGGAATGTCCGGGATTGGTACTGCAAGGATGATTCACGGTTATGTGGCCAAAATCCACAACAATCCGGATGATGATGAATTTGATGTATATGCCGGTACGATTGATGTGGGCGAATATCCCGATGAGACAGCCAGTTCAGAGCCTCTCATCCATAAGGGGGTATTGCTCTCGGGAACTAAAGACAACCAGGGAGGCTTTCTGGTTATTCCGACTCTGTTCTCAGATGTAACGGTCGTCTCGGATTCTGCTACCCAGTATATGTATATCGTAAATTACTCCCATGCAGATATAATTCAGTTATCTGTGCATAAGGAAATTACTATCGGCGTGACGGAAACCGAAGAATTGGATTCACAGGATGAGAATACTCCCGATTATGATGAGTTGGAACCCACCGGAAAAGAATCTTCTACCAAGTACTCCGCATCCTCTGTAGAAACGATTGTAAAGGATGAAAACGACAAACAAGCTACTCAGAAGATTACACCGGAGCAAATCGAATTTGTTACCGACCAGTCTGTCATCCGGCAATCGGCAGATAAGATTGAACAAAGCGTTGGAGACTGTGCCATCACTACTACCGAGAAAAAGATAACGCTGGGGGCAGAGGATGCAACCGAGCCATTGGTGCTGGGAAATGAATTAGCCAAGTTGATGCTAGACTTCCTGACGGAATGCAGTAAGATCATGACTCCCACCATGATGGGTACCATGCCTGCTGTGAACGCCGCCAGTTTCTCATCACTGATTTCCAAGATAGAGAAGTTTCTTTCTAAAACGACTTTTACCCAATGAGTGTAGAATTGAATCCCGCTATCAGCCATCTGGACACACATAGCCTCTGTTATAAGATATACATCCATCTCTATAACAGTTTCTTTAATGCTCAGGACCGGAAAAGTGATTCCCACCCCTGGGGCGTTGTCGAGGGCGATGAGGTTTCCATTCGTCTTCATAATACCGCTTATAACTTTGCGGAAGCTATTTCCGGTGGTATAACCGGAGAGGCAGACAGTGGGGATGGAGGTATTCTGTTGGACTACCTGAAAAAGAGTGGTGGAGATATGTCCGGTATGCTCAGGGCTAATTATGGGTTGGAAGCCGGAACTGCAAATCATCGCATCCTGGAAACCTATCAAGACAGCCGTGAAGGAGTTACCAGTTATGGTCTACGGGTTTATGGCAATCTGGAGATTGGTGGCAACGGTTTATTGCTTTCCGGAGAGAATGTGTTATCCTATGCAAAAGCATCTCAAACCACAACCCTGTCTGGTAAGTATATTCACTTTGGTACCTCTTCTCTTGAGTCCACCGGTAATTTTCTTATAGGAGAAAATAAAGAAAAAGGAGTTTACCTGTCGGCTGACCAATTAAGCATCCATGGGCAAACAGTTTATCATGGTGGCAATGCCAATTCCCAGCAAATAGACTGGACGATGAAAGACGCTATAATCCACGGCCGTTTGTCCGTTCAGGGAGAAACTGTTCTTTCCGGTAACCTAAGCTCCCTGTATGGCTTTGAGCTGGGAAGCGGAGGAAAAACCGCTCTTCGGATTGATAAAAACTGTATTGTTCACTTGGATACGAATCTGTCATTTACTACCGGATGTGGTATCAAAGTCGGTGAAGCCCCTGTTTTGGTCAGAGCCAATGCTACAGACATACAATTAGGAGCCATCAATGGCGATGTATTGCTTGGAAGTGGATATACCCATAAACTTCGTTTATTGACTGATCTTTTCGATGTAGATGGCGATTATGCCCTACTGAGCAAGTACGGTGCTGCTTACCTGCCTGATGGTTTGGTTGTTCGTCATAACTATGGAGATGAACTGTTATCCAGTTATCGAAGAGACAGTTTTGATGAAGGAATGATCATTCATAAACGCATGCGTTTCGGCAGTGGCCATGAGAGTTTTCTTTATGGAAAAGAGTATGGGCTTGTCTTTGCTTCCTGTGTTATCCGGAACATAATTGGAGAAGCTCCGGTAACCTATAACCACGAAACACGCTTTGTATACGGTGCTTCCAGTAGCAAGCTTCAACCATTAAACCGATTATCCAACTCCCTGTATATAGAGACTGATGCCGATTTTATTACACTAAATAAACCCGTTGAAGGAAAAGAATACATTGGAATTGATGGTTCTTACACCCGTTTAATGGATAGGCAACTATTCTTTGATAGTGAGAGTTGCCTGCTGGCTATAAATGGAGGTATCAAACATGTTGGAGACGCTCTTTTTACAGCCAATCTGAGTTCCGAAAAGTTCTCCTCAGGCTTTGCCGGTTCAGGCTGGGCCATTTTTAATAACAAGACCACCGGCAATGTTGCTGCTACTTTTGATGAACTGACCATCCGTAAGAAGATGCGTATCTATGAGTTAGAAGTGCAGAAACTCTCAGCAACCAATGGCGCATTATGGGTGTCTGACCATTGTTCCGGAGATAGCGTACAAAAAGTGAATTAAGAACCAACCGATATGTCAGTATATAAGTATCCTCTATACAAAATATTAATTGACCCTGAAGCTAAAAAAACTCAAGGGTTGAAAGTGGGCGATGTTGTCCGCCGGCAATATTTTGATTACCCCAACCTCTATTATTCACTGATGATCGTTACAGATACCGGGGTTGAGCAGGTTGCGGGTAAAGATTCGTCTTACTTCGTTGGCGCCTTGATTGAAGGGGATGAACCTCAAAGCGGACAGATCCTTGACTTTGTCCGTATAACCAATCTATTTGATTCCGATCGTAGTGGAGCCCTATACCTGACCGCCTCCGACAGCGAAGCACCGTACATGGATGTGATTGATGGATTGGCTTTCGAAAACTCCCTCTCTTTTCCTTGTATGACAGGCGGCTCCCCCGAAGTTCCGGATAGAAATAAATATGCAGTAACGAGTAGTGATTATGCAACGATCACGTATACTCCCTCTTATGAGGATGCCAGCCGGATCATACGGATTAGCCGAAAGAAAAGAGGTGTCTCCGGTTCTGATTCGATCATTCTCAAACAGCCGCTCGATGGGTTGGTTGGACATCCCCAGCGCATTGTCATATCTTATAAAATCAGGGCTTCTCATGCTATTGATAACATCCCTATCTCATTGGGCTATGTTGATAACTCCCAAATAGACGGGGCGGATGTGATCAATGTCACTACAGACTGGACGTACAAACTTCATCTGATCAACATTGATTATCCGAAGTCTTATCCGCGTTGTTTTAGTATCAATCTGAATGCTATGCTGGCAGTAATCAGCCGTTGGTGTGAAATAGCAGATTTTAATATCGTCCTGCAATCTGACATTTCCACCTTTGCAGATGCCACAAAAGCGCGTATAGGCAAGGTCTCAGGAATTGTCGACCCCGTGTTTGGCGTATTGGAAGGTTATGGCGCATACTTTCAAAACCTGTACGCCACCCGAAATGTAAATATAGCCGGTACGTTAACGGCGGGAGATGAGAATGGTTTTGCCAGCACTTTTTACGTAGGTCGGATTCACAAGAATGTGCTCCTCAATAGTATCGATTGCAAGTTTGTTGATGATGCCATAATACCTGTAACCGAGAAGAGCCCGGCAGGTATTGGTTGTTGCTGGCGTGTCGATCAGTCCGCCGGCCTGATTGTGCAGGACGGAATATGGCGTAAAGAACATGTTGATTCCTTGTATTGCTTTTCACTTTGGATGAAAGGAGAACCGGATACCATTGTGACGATCCGACAAGATAATTACCATGTAGCAGATATCCGGATTGATTCGGAAGATTGGAAACGCTATTCCATCTCTTTCCGTATTCAGGATGCTCAATCCCAATATATGATTATTGGATTAAGCTGTATCTCTGATATATTTATGATTACCTCCGCCCAACTTGAATCCGGCACAACCCCTTCACAGTATCAGCCCACCGATGGTACACTCTCTTATGTAGAAGATTATGGTGCCTGGTTTAATAAAGGAGGAATTGGAGGAACCATACAAAACCCACTGCTCAGGTTAAATGAAGACGGTTCCATTTCTTCTCGTGACAGTTCATTTGTGATTTACCCAGATGGTACCGGTCATTTTGCATCCGGCCGTTTCAGATGGGAAAAAGATAAGATTATTCTTCAGGATGTTACCATCCGGTGGGAGGCTCTTGATGAAGAGAGCCGTGAGTCATTGATGGCCAGGTACGTCAGTCTGAGCGGAGCAAACGTTTTTCACTATTCGGATAATGACACAGTTGTTGAACCGGTTGAAATTCAGATACAAGCTTGTGAATACAATTTTGTATCTACCACAAGGAAATGGCATTACCTCTCATCCGGCCAGGTCTGGGAAGAACTATCAGATACGACCAGTTATCTGAATGTCAGGCCAAACGGCATATACTGGGAAGGGAGAAACGTACTGCAGGTCAGATATACTGCTGTATATAAAGAACTTGAATATACAGACATCTTTACGGTTTATAAACAGCGCGACGGTAAGAGTTCCTATTCCGTCCGTTTATCACGCAGTAGCTATCTTCTATCAACCGATAAAGATGGAAAGGTACATGCGGATACCAGTGTCTCAACAACAGTCTCCGCTTTAAAAGGCGATCTTGCTCTCACTCCTGTCATTGGTACGTTACCTTCACTGTCTGGTTGTAGTTTGTCTAAGTCCGGGGCGGTTATTACGATTATCTTCCGGGCAGGGACAACTCTTGCCGATAATGGTATTATTGATATTCCCGTAACGGTAGAAGGCAAGAGTTTTCATTTGTCTTTTTCCTATGCCAAAGCTAAAGCGGGTGTATCCGGTGTTGATGCCAACCTGTTGGATTGGGTCAGCGACTGGAATACAAATAAAACGGTTATTGATTCCGGCTCTCTCATTACACCTAAGATATTTGCCGGGACGAAGAATAGCAATGGAACGCTAACCGGTATTGCATTGGGAAAATTCCAGCTAAGTACAATGAATGCCTCCGGAGGGGTGATCTCTGAACTTATCAATGGCGTTTACGGTTTTAAGGACGGCTATAAAACCTTTTTTGTTGACAGTACAGGAAGTGCTCAATTAGGACGGGGAAGTCAGTTCATCAAGTATAATTCAGCCACTGGTAAAATTGAATTTGGTTCGGACGTTTCTCTGAATTGGACCTCTGCCATAGCAACTGCTAAATCCGAGACTCTCACTACTGCTGCTACAGATGCTCAGGTAAAAGCCAATCAGGCAAAAGTGGATGCCATTTCTACTGCTGCTACCGATGCTTCCACCAAGGCTACTGGTGCAAAAAACGCAGCGATAACAGCGGCTGCCAGTAATGCCACGGCTAAGGCTGATTGTGCCCGAGCTGAAGCGATCTCCACAGCAAGTAAAGATGCGCAGACGAAAGCTAATAGTGCTAAGGCTGATGCCATAGCCACTGCCGCAGCAGATGCCACTACCAAAGCCAATAATGCGAAGGCTGCTGCTATTGATGCAGTAAAAGCAGATATTGCCGATGCGAAGAAGGCAGGTGTGGATGCGCGTGCTGTTGCCGATGCCCTCACTAAAACAGCCAATGATGAAAAATGGGCAACCAAGCTTACATATATTGATGCCAATGGAATCTTTACCGGCACGCTTTCAGCCGGCACTGTCAATGCTATTCGAATAAATGCATCTCAAATTACCGCTGGCACTATTGATGTTTCCCGATTAAATGTAGATGCCTTGAAAGCCAGCCTGATCACGGCTGCCAATATCGACGCTTTAACCCTGAATGTGGTACGTGGAAAGATTGGTGGGTGGACTGTTGATTCGGACTCTATATACAGGGGCAGTAAGAATAACACGGCCGGAGCTTATACCTCTGCTTCGGGGTCCATTACTATAGGCTCTAATGGTATCCGGGGTTTTAAGTGGCGATTGGACTCTACAGGTTCAGGTGCTATTGCCGGAGGTAATATTTCCTGGGATGTATCCGGCAATGTTACTTTCTCTTCATCCGTTTCCTTACTATGGACCAATGCAGCTAATAGTGCCTTGACTTCTGCTAAAACCTATGCGGATACACTCAAAACCGAAGCTGTCAATCAGGCCAAAACGGAAACAAGCAATCAGGTGGGTGCTATCAAATTGGGTGGACGAAATCTGCTGAGGAATTCCGGTTTGTGGAGAACTGCCGGTTGGAACAATGGTGTTACGAATAATGGTGGAGGGTATACGATTGACGCTTCAGTAACTTATCGCGGGGCCAGTACGATAGCTACTCTGGTCGGTACCGGACTGTCTCATCCCTGGATTAAGCTGGATACTGGTGTGGAATATACCTATTCAGCTATGGTGTTGTGTAATGAAACCATCGCAGGTAATGGAAATACACCCTTACATTACCATGCGGGATTAAATAACGTTAGCCAAGGAAAAATAGCAGTTACCCATTACGATACTTCTGTGACTGCCAATGTGTGGAAACAGATTTATATTGTTTTCAAACTGACCGGGGATGGCAACTCCTTCCTTCCGTTTTTCTACCGGGGTGCCAATGGAAGCACCAAGTATTGGGTGGCGCACATGAAATTGGAAAGAGGGAATAAGCCTACAGACTGGAGTCCGGCACCTGAAGATATGCATTATCTGGGCACTTATATTAATTTGAATGGAATCTATACTGGTACCCTGACCGCCTCCCAGATCAATGTGAGTGGAATTGATGCTTCAAAGATTACGGTAGGTACACTCAGTGCCGACCGCATTGCAGCCGGAAGTATCAGTTCTTCTAAGCTGAATGCCGATGAGATTAAAGCAAACATTATCAATACGAGTTATATTAATGGATTATCTTGCACCTTTACCAAAGGTACCATCGGTGGGTTAACGATCTCCGCCAATTCAATCTATCACTCTCTGGATGGTCGGTGTTTCATTCTAAAGTCCACTGCCGGCGATTCTCCATTGGGCTCAAACCGTGGTCATCGTGGGTTAACGATGTACAATGATGATGCGGCGGTAACAGCTGGTCGGGTAAAGATTGTCCAGATCGGTGCGTTGGCCGACAAGGATACGACTCAGACCTACAGTAGTGAAACAAATTACGGTATCCGCATAGCCTTGAAAGGCGGTAAGGATCTCTTCCGGGTGGATCAGAACTGTGCGATCATTGCCGGATGGAATATTGATGGAGATTCTATCTTTTCGGGTACCAAGAATAATACGGCCGGGGCTTATACTTCTGCATCAGGACATATTACCATTGGCTCAGCCGGTATCCGGGGCTTTAAGTGGAGGTTGGATTCTACGGGAGCAGGCGCTATTGCCGGGGGGAATATTTCCTGGGATGCAGCCGGTACCGTAACTTTTTCACCAGCCGTATCTTTAAACTGGACCAATGCCATTGATGCTGCCAAATCCACTAATTACGGATATCGTTATTATAAAAGGATCGTCATTAATGGAGAAGAAAACAAATACTATCCGGTCATAATAAAAGGTGGGGATCAAACAGTAAAGCGGGATATCTTTATTAGAAGGGCTTACTCAGAACAAGCGCCATCTTCCTGGAATACTGCTACCCACATGGGAGGTCTTTCCCTGCTCATTAAAGCAAATTTTGGCGGTTGGGGTGGAACTAATTATTCCTGGGACATCTACGAACTATCGGAAATCTATTGCAATATGTTTGCCAGTGCCCAGCTTTTGGGAAATAGCATGCATTTTGGTGTGTTTTTACGTGGTGGAGGAACTACCGGCGCTGTTTATCACTTATATTCCGATCAGAATCTTGAAACACTGTCTTATAGCCCTTCGCCCATTCCGCAGGTTGCTCCGCAGATTTGCTACAATCAGGATTTGTATTGGAAATCGGGTGCCTCTGAATTGTATGCCCCTGCTGCCCGTACATTGACGGATGCTGTAAAGGAAGAGATTAGGAGGAGACGATTTATCGCTTTAAGCCAGGAGAGAGATACTTACCTGACCTCCCATCCATTGACATATATTGGTGCAACCGGTATTTATACCGGTACTTTGACAGCAGAGCAAGTCAATGCTGTAAGTATCAATGCCGATAGTATTAAGGCCGGCACCTTATCTGCCGACCGGATTGCTGCCGGAAGCATCACTGCCGCTAAGCTCAATGTCGCCAGCGTGCAAGCTTCCATTGTGACAGCTGCGGCTGTTAATGGTCTTACCTGTGCTTTTGTGAGAGGCACCATTGGAGGGTTTACTATTGACTCCGGTAGTATGACGGTCGGTTCTGTTGGAGCCGGTGGGGCAACTCCTTTGCAGATACGCTCTTCTGCCAGCGGATCAGGATATTACTATACTGGTGCCTATAAACCTTTTGGCATAACGCTGACCTGGCATCAATCCAACAATGCCGGGCATCTTGTCTTTGGTCAGGTGGCTGCCAGTGGAAATTCTATAAGGAGCGGTTTTATCGGCATACAGATGATGGCGTGGGACAATACGGAATATTTCTGTTTGTCAACTAACTATACTAAAAGTGGTAGTAAAGAGGTCTATAACCGGATAGCCGGCTGGGCTTTTGATAGCGACTCTCTTTATCGCGGGGCTAAAAACAATGCTTCCGGTGCTTATACAAGTGCCTCGGAAGGTATTACTATTGGCAGTAACGGTATCCGTGGTTTTAAATGGCGGTTTGACTCTACCGGTGCCGGCGCTATTGCCGGAGGAAATATCAGTTGGGATGCTAGTGGTACTGTGACTTTTGCTTCTTCAGTATCTTTAAACTGGACGAATGCCGCTAATAGTGCGCTGTCATCTGCCAAGACGTATGCCGATACAAAGAAGACGGAGGCTATTAGCGCGGCTGCAACTGATGCTACCACTAAGGCGGAGGCTGCTAAAGAACTGGCATTGGCCATGGCTTTTGGAAAAATGCTGTATCGCGACCCAACGTTTATCAATGGGAACAATAGTATCAATATATATAATAATTTAGGTAACGGAACGGTAACGATCACTCGCACTTCGGACTCTTCCGCTCCTAATGATAATAAGGTTTCTTTGGTCATAACAAATACAGGTGCTGCCTCACCGTATTGCGGTGGGTTTAATTTCAGTACTGGCACTACAGCCCGTCGTGTTCTGATTGCACGAATTGTAGCCAATATTCCTGTGGGGAGAGCTATATCCTATCATAGCAACGCGATTGGAAACGGAGGAAGCCAGAAGTGGTTGACCTCTACAGCCGGAACCGGTGATTGGGCAGAGTATATCTGTAAAATCGTGTGTGGGACAAGTGGTACTTTTTCATCGACTTGTTTCTTTGCCCTTACCGGTGGTGTGGGTACGGCTAGTGCTCCCATCCAGTGGAAGGTTGCTTATGCTACAGTGTTTGATGTTCAGTCCACTGAGCGGTACATGACAACCATCGACGCCAATGGAATCTACACCGGCACTGTTAGAGCCGGACAGATACTGGTTGATTCCGCCTTAGTTGTTGGGGGTAGCACATATAACGGCAGTGTTTCTGTCAGGGATGCTTCCAATGTAGTAAAAGTAACGCTGGACAGAACCGGTATTACCGCTGTTGGCGGCACCATTGGTGGTTGGATGATTGCTTCTAACCAGATATCGAAAAACGGCATTATATTGGGTGCTGATGGTTCCATAACCAATGGAACAAAGTGGAAACTCAATTACGACGGGTCCGGTCAGTTTGCTAACGGCAATATTACCTGGAATACAGCGGGTAGTGTTACCATGACCGGCACTATCAATGCCACGGCCGGGAATATTGGTGGTTTTGAGATTAGCTACGGCCGTATTGGGTCTGTTGCATCTTCTACCGGCAGTGGAGGAGGGTTGGCGCTGTACAATGATTTTTTCCGGGTCGGCTCGTCCATCTCTTATGCTATGTTTGGCGACGATACATTTCCGGCTACTGCCGGTGGATCATTCAAAACTACCGGTAGGCTTACCAATACCCGGTATGATTCTTATTACACCAACATTGGTTTATATCTCGATGTGAAGAATGCCAGAAGGAATTTTGGTATCCATAGCAATGCCGCCATTATGGGCGCTTCGCTGATCTCCAATAAAATAAAGACCATTTCATTTGGTTCGGGTAGCTACTCTATTGATTTTTCACAGCACCACATATTCTACGTTTATGCAACCACCACTTGCAATGTAAATTTACCCACCGAGAGTAGTGTCGCTGAAATGTTTGGGCTTAGCTATCTACCCAGTGACTTTGGGTATATGTTTACCTTTATCTACAACTACAATTGGGCCAATAAAATTACATTGTTGAATGTACGAAATCACAACGGAGACCTACAGAACTATACTTTGGTAAAAGGAGATTCTGTAACACTTCTATGTGCCAAATACCCTTCTTTTCATTATCAGGTAGTTAATCATACCTCATAAAACAACTTTGTGCCGGGATGATTCCTATTCTTTAGAAACAAAATCAAATATCATCATGAATATAAAAAGTATAACTTTGGTAACAACAGCAGAAGCCGTAACCTCTCATGGGAAATATCATATTGAATACACCCTTCTGAATGATGTTCTGGAACGTGTCCATACAGCTATCTATGTAAACGATGCTGATAGTGGTGAAATGTATGTAGGCAGTATCTCTTATGAGAATGAAACGCTGAGTTGCTCCCTTCCCGTTCAATCAAAAGTTGCCGGTTATTTTGAGGATTTTGATAGATTCCTTGAGCAGATTAAATTCGGAATTACCGGTGGGGAGTAAACCATTTGACTACGAGGATTCTATTCTTCTTAAAACTATGCGAATAACAGTTTTGAAGCCTCCGACAGTCGTCGGAACCATGAACCGGGTCAAATTCATGCCTTCGACTGTGGTAGGAATGATGAACCGGACGCGGTTTGCCCTTCCGACGGCGGTAGGAATCATGAATCCAGCCAAGTTTGCCCCTCCGACGGCCAACGGAGCTATAATAAACTACTAATTCACTTAAATTTTAAAACAGATTAAATGGAACTTCAAATTAAAGACAGGCTGTATATACCAGCCATATTACCCAAGGAGGGAAAATTCAGTGAGTTTAACCTGAAGAAATCCATCCTTCGCAAAATAGAGATAACTACCAAGGAGCGCGAAGCGATTGACCTGAAAGAAAACCCGGATACCAACCGGATTGAATGGGACGTAACCAAAGATGAACCCTTACATGTAGATTTCAATGACGAAGAGATGCAATACTTGAAGGCGTCCTGTGAACGTATCTCGGACGAAGTACTTCCGGATGATATGTGGGGAACGGTCGAACGCATCTATGACGCTCTGCAGCAGTAAGTATTCATGCCCAGACAAGATCTTCATGTAGATGCCGCTCATGGCGAAATAGAAACCACCGACAATCTGACCGGCCAGATCATTTATACGTTCACTTACCTGTCGGAAATCCCGGGTAGAAATAATGAACGATATGCTCACGGTGAAATTACCGTTCCTCCTGGTTTTGAGAAAAGTTATTCACCCACGAGCGGCATCCACGTGACTATCCCTTATATTCCTGCCTATAAAGAATTATCCGTTCGCTTTCGTATCGACCTGCCTAATGGAGCTACACAGTATCTTCTTAATCCGATAGACAACAGTCAGTGGTTTAATGTCTATACAGTCCATGATGATGTCCGGCAAACCATCCGGCTTTCCGAATTTGGGATGCTCAATGAAAACGGAAATTTTAATTTTATTTTTGGTGATGGCGCCTTATTGCTCTACAGCGGTGATGCCACAGATTTTTACATTAAAGCCTCACTTGCTCAGAATGAAGTCTTCCTGTTAAAAGCCATGGCCGGCAATCTCTATCAGCATCCCACAACAGGTGTTGGCCTGATTGAATTTCTGCACGGCAACTTTGAAAATGCCGGGTTAGCCGCTAAGCTACAAAGTGAATTCGAGAATGATAAAATGACGATCGTGAACGCCTATATGGATTCAACAAACGGTGAGTTGCTTTTAGAAGTAAAAGAGAAAAATGGGTAAGTATACAGTTACAACCGGTCAGAATATTTATGATGTAGCTCTTCATCTCTATGGCTCTATTGAAGGGGTGGTCGATCTTCTTATTCACAACGAAGATCTATCCTTTGGTACCCGTCTTCAAGCCGGAGATATTTTGTCTTACACCGATGACTATGTAATCAGTAGTGATACGGTAGCCTATTATAAGCTCCACAACATTACCCCTGCTAATGGCGAACGGAATGTATATCTGAAAACATCGTCTTATCCGGTGTTGATGGAAATGCAGGTCGATCCTAAAAACACCCAGGCAGAGCTCCGGATAGCGGGCAGCGGAATGTTGGACCTGGACTGGGGCGACAACTCACCCATAGAGCGCATTGTTCTTGTGGATAAACCGACCACCTATTCCCATTGCTTTGATAATCTGATATCAGGAAAAAGAAAGATCTGGGTATACAGTGAAACTCCACAAATAAAACAGTTGGATGTAACCTCTGTATACTGCTTATCTCTCTGTTTATTCAGACCTTTATATATAGAAACATTTACGCTTACTTCCGGACGTATAAATCTTGATTTTATTTCCCTGTTTACCGGCACCTATGAGATCAATCTGCAAAAAACAAAAACAGTCAGTCTATTACCTCTTCTTTATTGTAAAGAACTGATGAAACTTGACCTCTCCGGTTCCATATTCGAACAGGATGCCATAGACAGTTATCTGATTGCATTGGTAAAAAACTATCAGGGAAGAAGAAACGCTCAGGTCATTCTATCCGGTATGCCTTCCGGTAACTACGAAGAACCTACCCGCGACGAACATGGAAATTATATTATCCAATCGGGTATGCAGGCCATTTGGGTAATTACCCATGAGCCCACATGGAACGAAGCCGGAGAGTGGCGGTTTTCCATTGGCGATACGACATACACCGGTCTAATTTGATCTTCCTCTTCCAAACAAATCCCCCCGGAGCGGTCTATTCTTTGTTATGAGTAGAACCATTCAGGAAATATATAACGAAGCCGTTCGGGAACGCAATAAACGCATGGAACTTACCGAGTTCTCCAGCGACTCCAAACTATCCATTATGAATGCCCTGACCTGGGTCGTTTCAGCAGTTATCCACGGCTTTGAAGCCATTCTGGATACCTTCGCCGTGGACATTTCAACCACCATCAACCAGCGGATCAACGGTACGCCGGTCTACTATGCGAATGCCCTGCTGAAATACCAGCAAGGCGATATCCTTCAAGTTCGTGAAGACGGGCTTGCATTCGGTTACGAGTCAGTGGATGAGACCAAACAGATCATCACACAAGTATCCTATTCAGAGAGTAGCAGCGAAGTAAACCTGGATAACAAACTAATCCTGAAAGTCGCTACCGGTAGTAAAGGTAAACTTTCTGCTATCCCTGCCCAGGAGTTGGTGATGATCAATGCCTACATTCATAAGATTAAGTTTGCCGGTACCCGGATAGAAGTTACCAGTCTGGAAGGAGATGTACTCATCCCCAGAGTCTCTGTGTTTTATGATGGTGCAGTTCTGGAGAGCCAACTTTATGATGCTATCGAAGAGAGCCTGAACAGCTACATCATGAATATTGATTTTGATTCCGGTATATACATCTCGAAAGTCTTTGAGGCTATCCGTTCGGTAGATCACGTAACGGATGTTTATATTGATACAGATGCTATACCTGAGCAGGGTGTTTTCCTGGCGCATTACAACAGTGACGGCATTATATCCCAGCCCCAAAAGATTATCCGCATGACCCATACTCACTCCGGATATATCAAGCAATCCACCGGCAAAGATCAGGAACAGAGCCTGCCCGGTTTTAAACAAGCTATTAAATTAATTATTGACAACGGATGCGATACAAACTGCCTACAGACCGATTAGTGAATATGTTGGTTCCTCATTTTCTCTCAGGTAGGAAATACATCCTGTATCTGCAGAGTCTGGTTTATCCGCTCTTTACCTTGAACCAAAAGTTTGTAGAGTTTGCCCGTGAGAAGCAGGTTGAAGCCCGGATGACCAGCCAGGTGATTTACTTCGAATGGTTTCTTAACCATCGTTTTAAGAAATACTTCCTCGATCAGAGGGAAAATATCTATATCCATGAAAGCGCCAGCCTGGGAGTGGACATCTATCATGAAGGTGCTCAGTACTCCAAGCCATTTACGCTTTGGTATGAAAATGAACTAATACAGGTAGTAGACCCCTTGGAGCAGCCCCGGGAGCTTTATATACATTCAGAAGAAAAAACCATCAATAAAGTCAGTTTCTGGGTTTGTGTACCCGAAATAACGATCAATGAACGGGAATTTGTATATATGCTCTCTTATGTGGTCAATACCTATAAACTGGCAGGAAAAACCTATCTGATTAAGATAAACAGCCAGGAAGTCGAACCTATAAAGAAAACTTAAGAAGAAAAATGAAAGAATATATAGCGGAAACCGGAGGGCGCTATACCTATAGCGATGATATCCTAAACCTGCAAGAGCTCTCCCTGAGTATGACCTCTATTTTTGAGGGATGCAGTAACTTTGTGATATCCGGTTGTGAGATTTTCGGGGCAGAGATCACTTCGGGGTTTGTCTGGATCAATGGTAAGGTCAGGCACTACGGTGGTTGTAAAGACGCAACCTTTCCTTACTACATCTACGAGTCCAATAAAAACGATACGGTTGTCTATGCCAATGAAGTCAACAAGAAGGGTCGCTGCAACTACCTGTGTAGTGGTGGCCAGTTTGTTCCCGAGATACCCGATGCAATAACGGGTAAAGTACCTCAGTTTATTGAAGTAACCGCAAGCTACACCCCTCGTTTCCTGGATAAGTTTATCGGTAGATATGCCGTATTGCTGGACACTCCTTTTGCCAGACAAACCATAAAAAAGGACTTAGTCTTTGCCGGAAAGGTCACTGGAGAAAGTGAGATTCTCTCCAAAACAGCCTTTTCCGTGGTAAACGAAGCCAAAGGGTACTACCTGAAGAATATTGTAAAAGCTGATGGAAAGGCTTCTGTCGGTGCTTATCTGAATGGCTTGCTTGTGAATGAGATTGTTTTAAATACTGATGGCTCGTTCTCCTTCTACAAACAGAGCAAAGAGATTGCCCGGGTTAGTGAATCCGGATTTGAATATACCTATTCTTCCGCTACTTCTTCGCGGATAGGTAGCTTATCTATTTCTGCTGAAGATATCTACAATACGGAAGTTGATTCAGATGAGGGAGCTGTCAATATCAATAGAACCGGTTATAACAACAGTTCTTCCAGATTTCGTAACTTCCATGTCTATAATGGAAAACAGACACCCATTTTTCAGGTTTTTGGAAAGACTGCTGGCGTATGGGTAAATGGGACTCTGACCGTGAACAATCCGGGAGGTGGGGTAGAACTTTGTAATACTTCGTATTCGAGGACTGCGAAAAAACTACTCAATACGATTCGTTGGACAGATGTAGCTAAGGAAACCATTGCTTATGCCGGTTTTAATGAAGAAAACAGCTTTGACTTCACACTGGCAAATCACTTGGGAAATGTAGTTATCTCTTCCAAAGGGCATGTCAATATCATCGGCGAGTTACATATAGGAGGTATTAACATTGCCACGACATATGTTGACCAGAAGACTTTCCTGGATGAGCTTAAGAAAAAAGTCGACGGTGTAAGCGGACGGCAGCTTTCGGAAGAGAATTTCACGAAAGCTCATAAAGAAAAATTGGATGGATTTGTGGCCGAAAATATAGGTAGCCAGGGAAATGGTTTTGTCACATCAAAAGACGCCACTGAACAGCTTGGCAAGAAACTGGATAAGGCACAGAACCTGAAGGATGTGGAAAGCGTAGCTACGGCACGCATTAATCTGAGCGTCTATTCCCGTGCTGAAACAGATAATACCTTTCTGAAAGTCAGTGGTAACCTACAGGAGTTAATTGCCCTTACCGCTGAACAGGCTTCCAGCATGAGTACCGAAGAGATTGCAGCCCTGAAAGAAGAAAAACAAGAAATTGTCCGCAGGAATATTGATGCTGAGAAAAAAGGATCTGCTGAGCTCCGGTTGGCTAAGAAAATGAATCTGTCCGACCTGACAGATAAAGTAGCGGCAAGAAAAAATATAGCCGTTTATTCCATTGAAGAAGTAGATAAGCTGATGGCCGGTAAACTTTCAACTGACTCCGGGTATACTGGCGTGGTGTTTACCACAGACCATAAACAAAAACTGGAAGCTATCAAGACCGGAGTTTTTTCCGGTATGGATGCTGATGGCAAATCTGTATCCCAGGTGGAAGGGTATGCTCTGGTCAGCTCGGTAGCAAAAGAACTCAGTAAAAAAGCAAACCTTTTATTGGATGGCTATACACAAGATCAGAAAAAGGCTATTACCAAGAATATTGATGTTTACTCCACAGAAGAAACCAAAGCAAAATTCGCGGCCGTCGATTCTCTTTTTCAAGACTACATCACTTACCTGGTAAAGCAAGGACATACTACGGCACAGGCCCAGCAAATGTTGCGAGAGAAACTCAGCTTACTCAGTAAAGAGGAGGTTGTAGATACCTACCTTCGTAAAGATGCCAGATTAACCGACCTGCTTATCTCCAAAAACGAAGAAAAGAAACAGCTATGCAGGCTTCTTGGAGCGGCTTATGCTGAAGAATATCAACCCTTACTTAAAGATACCGGTTGGATTCAGATGTCAGAGAGTGGCTCCAATACCGACGCCCGGCAGTTGTTTATCCGTCAGATTGGGAATATCGTTTGCATTCAGGGGATTATTAATACCGGCAAGCGGGACGGCTCAAACAAGGGGGGTGTTGTAGCCATTATACCCAATTCCATCAGTCCGCCCAAGTATGGGCTTAGACAATCCTATACAGATTATAATGATGACCACAAGCACAACCGTGGTTCATCCTTTATCATTCAAGCCAACTCCCGCAAAATACTGCTGTACGAAAGCGGCTGGTATAATGTACTAACTGAGATTCATTTTACCTATATGACTTAAATATACACCCAATGAAGAAAATTAATATTCAAAAAGACCTGGATAGCCGCAAGAGGATGTCTGAGGGTATACGTCCTGTTTACCCGGCCATGCGGGAAGAACAAATTTTTTCAAAAGAAGAAATCACAGAAATCAATAATCAAGTAGAAGATGCCCAAAGCGAAGCGATACCGGAACAAGAGGATAACCAAAGCTCCTCCCTCTACCCGGAAAAAGCAAAGAAAAGAAGACGGAAGACCCCGGGGGACATTTAAACGTTACCTTTTTGAAGAGACCCGGTTAGGTTTCCTTCTTAAATACGAGGCTCCAGTTGTTTATCATATTATTATGCTGATGACTCGGAATGCTGTTTTTAAAGAACCTTCACCACTTTTGATACGACAGGTTTGTCATTGCTCTGCTGATCCTACTCTCAGGAAGAAGAAATTCTTTAAATACCTGGATGAGTATGAACGCTTGGGACTTTACTGTAAACGTCCCAAAAGGCTTACTCCAGAGAGGGAAATGTATTACCGGGAAATCCGCGAAAAAAAACTAATGAAATATATATCAGATAACTGGGAAATGATTGAGTCTATGCGGAAATATGGATTCTGATAAGACTGTCCGGTTTCTAAAGAATTATTTTAAAACCATCTCAATTCATATTGATTATTAGTGAGTTGAATTGTTTTATAGCAATCTAATTCTCAAAAGTTTGGTAAAGCAGGAATCCCATTTTAATTTTGCTGTACTTAATCAGAACGATAAGTAAGTCTTGAGTTCTTTGCTCTCAGCAGGAACATGTACTGATGTCTTCACCGGATGATAGTTTCTATCCTTCCCACCTGATCATCAAAGATTCCATGAAGTTGAATAAATTTAAGGTGTAACCGAACCCTTATTTTATCCGATCAGATTCTTCGGAATTACTAATTATCGCTTTTTTATTTATGCAAGAAGAACAATTTGACACTACAGATTTTATGAATAAGTCTGTCGAGTCTCTCTTTTTGGGAATCCAGGAGAGCTATTCTGAAGCACAAGCGCGTGCTATCGAAGAGAACAAATCATTTCAGAAGACCGAGTATTTCCGTATGGATAAACTGGGAGTTTACAGTATCCGTATTCTGCCTGTGGCTCCTAATCAGGATGGTACGGCTGATCGTAAATCTTATGAGTACCCTATCAGCCAGATGTTGCTGGAGATTGAAAAGCCTTCTTCCGGTACTAAGCAGCAATATGTATATGTCACTGTTCCCCGTACCACCGATGCTGGTTATTCAGTTGATCTGATTGACACCTATCGGAAAGCCGCTGTTACGCAGGCCAAGGCAAGAGGAGATGAAAAACTGGCAGAAAAAATTGGTGGTGGTACCTTTGGTGGTGGCTTGAAGTACACGTATGGTCATGCACTTTACGTTTTCGATCTCAGCAACCGGGCAAAAGGTATCCAGTTGATGACCCTTTCACATTCCCAGTTTAAAGATTTAGACGAGCGCAGGTTCAAACTCTGGCAAAAGAAACTTGTAAAGAATCCACATTATTCCTGTCCGATATCTTCGGTCTACAACGCCTATCCGGTGGAGATTGAAAAGAAGAAGAACGGTTCCAAAACGGAATATATCATCAGCATTGATAATGAATCCGAACCGGTGGCTTTGACGTTGGAGGAGTTAAACGCATTGATGTCCGCACCCCGAATCCCTGAGATTATCCATCGCTACTCCAGGTTCCAGTATGAAGCCACTCTCGAATACCTCCGGCAGTGTGATGTGAAATATGAAATGAAACTCATGGAGACCGATGAGATGAAAGCAGCTATTGCCCAATTAGCTTCGGAGCTTCCTGCTGATGATACAAGTTCTTTTAGCTTCGATAAGCGTACCAAAGACTCCCGGGACAATGCTTCGGCTGGTATTACTGCCGATAGTTTGTTTAACCGCTTTGATGAGTTGCAGGAGCAAGGACTTGGTGACAAGAGTGAAGAAGGTCAGGAACTCAGAGGGCTGATTCGTGCGTTTGTTGAACAGGAAAGATTACCCGTTCGCGTTACCCGTTCTACCACTAACAGTGACCTGTTGGATATGATAGAGGCGGCCCTGGAAGGAGGAGTTGGAGAAGAAGAGGCTGAACAGAATCCCGAAGAGGAATATCCTGATAATGAAGAAGAGCAACAGGAACCCACATCCGGCAGAAACCGCAGGAGACGGTAAGTTCTAACCAATCACTTAATTTATTTACAGAAAGCGTATAGTGTATGCTGTACGCTTTCTATCAAATTCTTTTTAGATATGAAAAAGAACAGCTATCCGTGTATCCTGATGCTAAATGATATCCATGTCTCAAAGGATAATATCCCAGAATTCGAAGTCAACTGGAGAGAGGCTCTTACAGTTTGTATGGAAGAGAATATCCGACAGATTGCCCTTGGCGGAGATTTATTCCTTAGCCGCTCCTCTCAGACACTGGATGTCCTGTTAGCGGTGTACGATGCTTTTGTTGCAGCTAGCCGGTTTGGAATACAAATCGCAATCATAAATGGGAACCACGACAAGGTAAATCAGGAAGAAAACAGAGGCTATTGCCATGTGTTTGACCAGCATATTAATGTGATAGTGGCCGATACGTTCATAACCCTCAGGGATGACCTATGGGATTTTAGTCTTCATTTGCTCGCCTATTTTCCAGAAAACGGTAGTTTCCAGCAGAAATTAGACGAGCTTATAGCTGAAAACCTGGATAAAGGGAAACGCAATTTTCTCTATATCCACGAAGGGATTAACGGCGCACTGGCACATCCTTCTGAGAACGAACTTCCTACGCATATTTTCGATGTTTTCGACCAGGTATTTGTCGGGCATTATCATAATCGCAGTCAGATTGTTGATACGAATATCCTATATATAGGTTCCTCACGTCAGCACAATTTTGGAGAAGATGAAGAGAAAGGTTATACCATTCTCTATAGTGATGGTAATACCCGGTTTGTAAAAAACAAGGCGAATATACGCTACAAAGTAATTGATGTGGCAGATGACAAGATGGGCGTACACCTGACCGACCTGTTGGATGAGCTCAAGAGTGAGGGGCAGTATAAAATAAAGGTCCGCGTACATAGTAACACTGCCCGATCCAGAAATATCGACAAGAGTACTCTGATTCGTGCCGGTGCCAATAAAGTGGAAGTGATTACGGAAGATGTGGAAGCCATAGAAAATGTTTCCACAACGTTGTTTGAGAAATTCGATCATGGAAAAATCTGTGAAAATTATCAAGAGTTCTGCAAAGAAAAGAAGATTGACAATGTAGAACTCGGCTTGTCTTACCTTTTAAAAATAGATACGTATGTGGAATCTAACTGAAATATATGCCCAAAACATCTGCTCGTTCAAAGAGCTGCATTATAAAATTCGAAACGGAGTAACGACCCTTATTTTCGGAGATAACCATGATAATGAGTCCCAGCGTAGCAACGGCTCTGGAAAGTCCGCCTTGATTGAGACCATTGCCATAGGTATTACGGGTAGTCCACTCAGAAAGATCAAGAATGAAGAGATTATCAATGATAGCTCGGATGAATGTTTTATTGAACTAACCTTTCGTAACGAGAGTACCCGTAGTGGGTTGCTTATTGGTCGAAAAATCTTTCGCAAGGGTGCTTCTGAAGTAACGTGTTTCATGATTGATCCTGATGGGAAAAATACAGAGAAAATACTCTCAGGTGTCGATGCTTATAATCGGTTTATTCTGGAAACACTGGGAATTACCCGTAGCGAACTCTATAATAACTTTGTGCTTTCCAAATACAAGTACCAGGATTTCCTTTCCTGTTCCGACAAAGAAAAAAAGGAAATAATCAACCGGTTCAGTAATGGCATTCTTGTCGACCAGGCTATCGTGAATATATTGAAAGATAAAATGCCTATACAAGAATTGCTTCAAAAGAGACAATTGGAACTGGCTGGATATGATGGCCGGATTGAGATGTTGAAAGAGCAACTGGAAAAAGAAGAAGAAAACAAATTGGAGCGGGCACAAACAAAAGAAGAAAAAATAGCCGGTATTCATAATCTGATTGCAGAGAAACGGGCGACTCTTCGCAGTAGAAACGATGATCTGTCCCGTATATCGGATGAGTTAGCTCAAATAACAGATGCAGACAAACAACTTCAAGACCTGGAAAATGGAGAGCACACACTGGAGCAGTACCTTGCCGGAGTAAAGGTTCTTATCCCAACTATCTCAAATACACCTTTAACAGATTGGCAACAGGTAATTACCATCAAACAGGAGAAGATCAGCCAGGCAGAAATGGAGTTAAAGAAATGGGATGAATTTTTCCGGATTGCGGAAGAAAAAGTGACTGCCACTACTCAGTCTTACCAAGCTCTAAGTGAGTCATATAAACGCTTCTTATCTACCAATATGCAGGATGAAAACAACTGTCAGAACGAGTTGTCCTGTCTGGAAACCGATTTTCAAGCGGTAAATACAGAGATTGAGCAGGTTAAACAGGTTCGCAGGATGCTTTGCGGTGCTATTGATACACTGAAAAACAAACTGGCCGGTACCTTATCCTGTCCTTCTTGTGGCTTTGAGTTTATTACCAGTGATATCCGGTTTGATGTAGAAAAGGGTAAAGCAGAAATAAAAGAAAAAGAAAAAGAATACGCCTTGCTCTCAACAGATATAGGCAGTCTGTCTGTCCGTGCGGAAGATATTGAAGAATCACAGATGCTTCTCAAAGAAAAACAGCGGAAACTGGCTATTCAAAAGAATGAGTGGAAAGACAAACTGCTCTCCGCAGAAAGAGATGTAAAAGAGATAGATCATGAGCTTGACATGGCTCGTGGCACTCAGCGTCGTATTATTGAAAGGCTAAATCAGCTTCAAACAGATATTGATAACGTTGCTCGACAAATCTTTGACGAAGCTTTTGGCATGGTAGATGATGCTTATAAAGCTAATGAGCGTAAGAAACGAAACGCTGAAGATGAGATAAAGATGCTGGAAGGCTCGATTGCAACTCTGGAAGATACGCTTCGGGAACTGGATCGTGAATCCGGTTCGGATACCTTGCTTGCACTCGGCAAGTCTCTGAAAGAATATCAGGATAAGGCAACCGATGTTTTGCAAAAGAAGATGTTGATCGAAGATGAACTTCGAACACTAGAGATACAAGAGAGCCGTTTTGTTGAGTTCAGGACCTATCTGGCCAACACTAAGATAGAAGCCTTGAGTAAAATTACGAATGAATTCCTGGAAGAGATCGGAAGTGATATCCGTATTCGTTTTTCAGGCTATACCTACCTTAAATCCGGTAAGGTACGTGAAAAAATCTCCGTCTCTCTGGTACGTTCGGGTATCGACTCTGGTAGTTTTGGTAAGTTCAGCGCCGGTGAAGCTGCCCGTGTTAATCTGGCAACTATTCTGGCAATGCAGAAGCTCATCAATGCCAACTGTGATGATGATAAAGGCTTGAATCTGCTTGTGTTGGATGAAATCCTTGAAGCGGTCGATGAAGATGGATTGGCCAATATGTTTGAAGCGCTAAACAGTCTTTCTCTGACAGCTCTGGTGGTCTCTCATGGAAACATTGCCGAATCTTATCCTCACAAAATCAAAATTATTAAAGAGAATGGCGAATCGTATATTGAAGTCTGAAAAGATAGTACCCGAACTGACCCGGAGTGAGATTCTCTCGTTGGACATCGCCACACATACGGGCTATTTCAGTATTCATGAAAGAGGCAGTTGGAACTTTACCGAATCCAAAAGGCGGAATGACAACAAGCAACACAAAGATTTCCGGGACACGGTAATGGGATTTATTCTCAAGTACGATATCCGACAGATCGTAGCTGAAGATATCAATGTAAATAATCACTTCTCTGATATGCGTAAGCTCAGTGAATTTCGAGGTATCCTCTTTGAAATTTGCGATGAGTTGAATCTGCCGGAGCCGTTTTTTGTCAATGTGTCTACTTTGAAGAAGTGGGCAACCGGCAATGGGAGAGCTACTAAGATAGAGATGATAAAAGCTTGTGAACGGATATACAAGTTTACTCCTGGCGATGATAATGAAGCAGATGCCTGTCATCTGTTCTATTACTTTATCCGAAAATATAAAATTTTATAGGTCAATATACAATGATGATTAAGGCAAAAATAGACTTGATAAAATTGATCCGATTAATTGATGCACTCGTGATGCTGATAGATTATGTGAAATATTATTTACGAACAGACATAATCTTATCAGTGTGGATGCGAATATACAACCGGACAACCATTTAACCAGTGATGAATCCGTAGAAAGGAGGACGCAGCTGTTCGAAAGGCATGTACTGCCTCATAAGAATTTAATATATAAACTCTGTATCAAATACTCTTTTTATCCGCAGGAAATAGAGGATAACTATAACGAGGTGATGATCAACTTTTTCAAGTATATCGAAACCTATGATCCCTCCCGCTCTATTCAGACCTGGCTTCATATCGTAACCAAACGATTTATTGCCGATATGAATACCCGCCATACCAGTTATAAACGCTCAGATGACCTGGATGTATCAGAGATTGCTGATACTGCTTTGGATGAAGAAGAATTAGGGGCTAACAGCATGGATATGGATAACTACTGTAGTCTCTATAGCGATGATATCCTTCATGCTTTAAACCGGCTAAGACCAATTTATCGGGAGGCATTACTCCTGCAACAGGCCGGATATAAGCTTCATGAGATTATGGAGGTCTGTTATAGGAACGGAACGTTGAAAACCAGAAATATTGAAACAGTGAAGAGTAGGCTGTTTCTGGCCAAGTCACAAATGCGTAAACTTATTAATCGTGATGGAGAAGCAAGAAAGGAATAAACTATCTATTCGTATATTTTCTTTCTTGATGGAGCAGTGTATAGCATCCCATTTCAGCTTCCCTGGTGGTCATGTGGCTATGCAATGTGTCTCTACGGGACTGGATCGGATAGAAGTTTGGGGGTGTACACAACTGGAATATGAAAAACTGATTGATTATTGCATCTGCCAGATATATGCGATCAGTCATTTTGAGAAAGAATACCTTCTCAAATGGAAGGCCAGCCATTCTTTTGGTAAAAAAGCCATTGAACGATTCCAAAATAGTACCCCTCAGAAGCGCTATTTCGAAGATCGATGGCTGGAGAGGTATGCTTTATCCCGAAATTCGCTACTCTGGTACTTCAGGGATCAAAAAGAACACCCGCTTTTTAAATTCATTTACCCACAATATGAAGAAAGGACGAAAGGCAGACTATATAATAAAGAAACCGGTTATCTCATCTGTCAATTGAGTACGTTACTCTATACCCCTTTTTCCAGGTATTGCAGAGGTTGCTTGTATGCAGCCCGTTGTATTGAGGTAACTAAAAAGAAATACCCCGAACTCTATCGGATACGTATGGAGGCCTTTAATAACACGGAGAGTCATGAGTCCCAAAGAACGTAATCCCCTGAGTGCTGAGTTCCTATACGAGCTCTATGCTTCTGCCATCCGGCACGAGTCGATCTGTGCTACCCTGGTCTCTCACATGCGAAAAGAATATTTACCGGATCGCACTTTTCAAAAAGTGCAGGAAGTATTTATTGGTCATTTTCGAAACTACAAAACTTCTCCCTCGTACGCGGTTCTTTCCCAGGTGTTCAGCGGGGATTACGATGCAATTGAACTGATCAACACATTCCGGGAATACGAAATAGATGCCAATCCGGAGATTGTGATCGACCTTTTTGAATCTTATATCAAAGGGGTGGAGCTACAGCTGGTGTATACCGAAGTGGGCAAACTCTATAACCAGAACCAGCAGAAAAAGGCAGAAGAAAAACTGAAGACATATGCGGAGTGGGTATCTACTTTCACACTAAAAACATCCTCTTTCATTGATGTGGCTAAAACCTTCTCATTACGCTTTCAAAAGAACCGGTTGAAGGAAGAAGAGTTGCAGTATTCCGGTCTCAAGGCCGTTACCCGATTTTACATAGATGATTTGGATGCATTGAATAATGGACGGAGCCTCAGGGGACAACTATCTTGTTTTCTGGCATCCACTGGTGTGGGCAAATCTCATATTGCCAAGTATATTGGTATCCGCGCCAATGTGGATGATGGTTTACATGTACTACACTTCCAACTGGAAGGTTCCGAAGAAGAAGCATTAAATGCGTATAGCGGAGGATTAATCACTAAGAATGCATTCTATTACGAAAAAGGTCGCATCTCTGATACGGAGATGAAACATTTTGAGGCTATGGTTGAACGTTATGCCGGCAGTATTATGGTAAGGACTTTCCCCCGGTTCAATGCGCGTGTATCTTCATTAGACATAAAAAACGGTATTGCCGAGTACCGGAAAATCAATGGTCATAATCCGGATATTGTAATAGTAGACTCCATGGATTTACTTACGGATGCCAGCCGGAGAGTCTGGGGAGCGGAACATGAACGTTCCAAGCGGATTGCTGTGGCTAATGATCTAAAGGATCTGGCCGCTGATGAGAATGTATGGATTGTGGTTACCTATCAGGCGACGATTGAAAACAGGGAATGGCTGAACGATGAGAAAAATGTACTTACTGAATATAATTGCTCGGAAGCCAAGGGTCTGGCACGTCCTTGTACCCATCTGATCAGTCTGAACCAATCCTCCGCTGAGCGGGCGGTGGATGAAATGCGACTCCATGTGGCTAAATCTCGCTTCTTCCGTAAGGGAGATACATTTAAGATTGCTACCGACTTCGATAACGAAGTTTTTTATGATGCTGTACGAACCATGAGCTTAAGGAGATAGTGATATGATGCAAAACTCAGAAATAAAATACCTGATCTCAGAGATCACCCGTGAACTGGATGCCAGATGCGATGGGGCCGGTAAGAACCTGATATCCCGGTGCCCTTATTGTAAAAAAGAGGGAAAATTCGGCATATACATTGGCAAAGAAACTGATAAAAAGAAACTCTTCATGGCCAACTGTTTCAGTTGCGGTATGTCTACCCGGACACTGGAACAACTACTTACAGCCATTGGGCGAGAGGATTTGATCCTGACCCCGGTAGCAAATATTGGTTCTGGAATCAGTGAGTCCTTGTTCAAATTGGAGGACGAAGAAGGCATAGATGATACGTTGGGGGTTGTGCGATTACCAGACTTCTATAAGCGCCAATTTTTCCACCCCTACCTGAAGTCCCGTGGATTTATCTTTGATGATTATGAGTATTTCCCTGTTGGCACTACCGGAAAACTCAACCGTCGCTTCTTGGATTATGTTATCTTTCCGGTTATGGATAATGGTGATACGGTAGGTTATGTCTCCCGCTACACCTGGTCCAAGAAAGAGATTGATCAGTACAATCGCAAGGCCAAATATAAAGGAGATTTCCAGATACTTCGTTTTCGCAATTCGAGGGAGAATGACTTTGTCAAGCTATTATACAATTATGATGCAATAGTAGAAGGTGAGACGGAAGTCGTCATTCTGGTAGAAGGCATTTTTGATGTGATTGCCTTAACCCGTAAGCTGGAATTGTATGATAACACCCGGGTTGGAGTTGTTGCCACTTTCGGAAAAAAAATATCGCAAACCCAAATCTATAAGATTCAAAGCAAAGGGGTCTCGACAGTGGTTATCGGTTACGATGGTGATGCCGTGGAAGCCATTAAACGTACATCTCAGGAGCTCTCCCGCTATTTCCATGTTTTTATAGCCGATATATCCGACCCATCCAAGGACTGGGAAGACCTATCAGAAGAAGAGATATACCGGACATTTACCTATCGGATCAAAACGCCTGTTGAATATTCAATAACTAAGATACAACAATAATGAATGAACTTATTAACTGGTTGGATAAGCAAAAAATCTGCTACAGCCCCATAGATAGTGAAGTGTTGGAAATAGAAGGATTCGGAAAAATGTTTCTGGCCGATCTTTCTAACGCAAGATCTATTTTCAGAGGAACCAAAGAAGAACTGATTTTTAATCTGATGGAAAGTCCGGACATCCTGATGGAAGAAGGTATTTTCTATGTGGCTTTTCCTTTTGGAGATAACTACTATTATTATGATATGAGGCAGGAATTCCAGTTTAATATCCTAAAACACATTGGTAAACGAATCCCTCCCCAAAAGAATGTTAGTTATGTGAACCTAGGAGTACATACCGGATATGAACTTCTGAATGGCTCAGGGGATTTGGAGCAGTGGACAAAAAAAGCCCTCCAGATGGGACATAAAGCAATTGGAATTTGTGATTACCATACCATGGCAGCCTGTCTATCGCTACAGAAACAGTGTGATAAAGTTGGCCTGACTCCGGTTTTTGGGTATTCATTTACACTGGAGCATGGAGATAGTAAAATCGAACTGAAAATTTACTGCCAATCACAGAGAGGGCTGAAGAATCTGTTACGAATCCAAAAGTTTATAATGGTAGATAGCTCTTCAAATACAATAACCCTAACCGAATTATTGGAGAGGGGGAAGGGTAATGTGTTGGTTCTAGGCAAACTCTCTTCCCACTGGATGAAGGGCAATCATTATGTAATTCATTTATTGAAAGAAGCATTCGATAAGCTCTACTATCAGGTTGATCTTTCCGAATATAAGGCCGAGAGGATAGACTTGGAGGTATTGCAAGCTACTCGCTTCTTCTTTTCCAATTTCTATGATAATGAAGCCTGCTCTTTTGAAGTGGAGCCTATCCTGATTTGTGATAACTATTATATAGATAAGGATGAAGCCCGGAACAAGATACTACTAAATAAAATTTCCCGGGGTGCTGCCCACAATCAATCCGACGATCAGTACTTTAAGGATGTAGACGAGCATTTTGCAACGATAGTCCCTCTATTTAATGCTGATATGTGGGATATAGACAAACTCTTTAAGAAAATGTGTGATAATACCCTGTATATTGCCGAACATGCCTCCGCCCGGTTTGAAACAGGTAAAATGTATATGCCTCGTTATATCATGCGGGATGAAGAAAAAATGAAATATAAGGGCAGGGGGAATATGTTTCTAAAGTTGCTTCAAGAGGGGCTGGAGACGAAGGTTCCTTTTAAAGAACACCCACGTTACCGGCAACGTCTGGAAGAAGAGGTTTATATTATCGAATCAACTAACAATGTGGATTATTTTCTGGTACAATGGGATATGGTACAGGAAGCTCGTCGCAGAGGTATTACCGTAGGTATTGGGCGTGGCTCTGCCGGAGGTTCACTTGTTTCCTATCTATTGGGGATTACCTCTATTGATCCGATAAAGTACGATTTGCTTTTCAGTCGCTTTCTGGTACCTGAACGTTGTGGATTGATCTGGTGTGATAACGTAACGGTGATTGGTGAGGATGTTTTGCAAAAAGCCGGAGAAAAAGCGATTAAGATCACCCTAAGTGGGAAACCATATCTATTCTTTAGAAATGCCAGGCTGCGAGTAAGAAGAGATGAAGTGGAGATGAGTATAAAAGCCTGTGAATTGAAAATAGGAGATGAGATTATTCTGGATAACCGGGATATTCTGTGGACACTTGAAGAGATAGACGCTACAAAATAAAGAAAAATGAAAGTAGAAGAACTAAAAGAAATCAGGCTTGAAACGGATAAATACGTCTTGGATAGCTTTGTTGATAAAGGTTTAGTCAAAGGCGGACATTCGGCATTGCCAGATATTGATGTCGACTATGCCTCTAACCGGCGACAGGAGATTAAGGAATATCTGGAGTGTCGCTACAATGTAAATGGAAAACAGCGGGTATTCTCTGCCGGAACATTTACCACACTTAAACTAAAAGCGGTGCTCAAAGATGTGGCCCGGGTACACAGGATACCAGTACAATTGGTAAACTATATCACAGCCATCTTCGAAAATGATAATATGACCTGGACGGATTTATTTAGGTTGGCTGCTGTCAATCCCAAGGTACAACGGTTTATTCAAGAGTACCCACAGTTGATCGAAGATATACGCCCACTTATGGGACAGCCCCGTTCTGCTTCTGTGCATGCTTCCGCTATCATTGTTACTCCTGACACAAAGGATGAGGAGGAAGCCGAATGCTTTGATTTTTTGCCTATTAAAAAAGTTGACGGTCTACTGGTAAGTGAGTTTGATGGCTATGCAGTGGATGAAATCGGACTATTGAAAGAGGATGTGTTGGCCACTAAGGAACTAAGTAAATTAGGGGCAATCATCTGTATCGTCAATGAAATGTATCATAAGAACCTGAGCATTGAACATATTATCAGAGATGAGCTGGATGATGAGAAAACCTATGAACTCCTCTCGGAGGGGCATACTCAAAATGTATTTCAGTTTGCCAGTTCTGGTATTACCCGGTTTATTACAGAGGTCCATCCTGACTGTATTGAAGATTTGATCGCCATTAATGCACTTTATCGTCCCGCTACATTAGAAATCGGAGCCACTGATGAATACGTACGCTGCAAGCGAGGTGAGGTGCGCCCTACTTATAACTATGGAACCTACGAAGCGACAAAGAATACGTATGGTATTATGACATATCAAGAACAGTTTATGTCTATCGCACATACATTGGGAGGATTTAGTTTAGGAAAAACTGACCACTTACGAAAAGCGATTGGTAAGAAAAAAGCAGACCTGATGGCTACCTTGAAAGAGGATTTTATAGAAGGTGCAATAAAAAATGGATGTCCAAAGACCGAAGCACAAGAAATCTGGCATAAGATTGAAGTGGCCGGAAAATATTCTTTTAACCGGTCCCATGCTGCAGCATATGCATTAACAGCTTACTGCGGGGCTTGGCTGAAAGCCAATTTCCCCTCTGCGTTTTACACAGTTGCACTGCAATGGGGGGATGATAAAGAAATTCCATCCATTATGTCGGAAATGGAAGAATGTAGCCAAGCAAAGATTGTACCACCGGATATCAATGTATCAGAGAAAGAGTTCTATACCGATTATGAAACAGACCGTATTTTCTGGTCACTGACAAGAATAAAGATGGTGGGTAGTAAAACGGTGGAATATATTCTTGGCGAAAGAACAAAAAATGGACATTTTGTCTCGATAGAAAATTTCATTCACCGGATTTTTAAGTATAAACTAAAGAAATATCAGTATTGGGATGATCCTGATAGTGCGGAAGAAGAGACCCGGACTCCTGTAAATGCACGACATGTACGACATTTGATACTGGCTGGCTGCTTTGATCAGGTCGAAAAGGTAAAAACGGTAACAGACAGGTACCATATTCTTCAGAAAGCCGCACAAGCCCTTGGATTTGAACTTTCTGAAAAGGATTACCCTCCCGGACTGATAGAGCAACACTATTTCTGGTCCATGCAACAAATAGCCGTTTCAGGTATCGGGCAGATAGATTATAAACGTATTTATGACGGTTCGCAAGCCAAGAAAGACCAGAAATGCAAGGTTTCTTATATCAATTTAAAAGATTTACAGGATTACAACAGCGAAGGAAAAAGAGTAGCTGTCTGTGCTACTGTCCTGAGTGTAGATGAACTTTCGTATAGAGATAAAGTGACTGGTGAGAAGAAGAACTTTGCCAAGATAAAGCTACAACAGAATCTGGATATCACCGAATTGGTCTGCTGGAGTGATTTCTATGTGGAGAATAAGAAGCAGATAGATGCTCTTAAAGACAAGATTGTAATTGTATCCGCTGTTGTAAAATATAGCGATTACTCAGGAACCAACAATCTTAATACCTATAAAACTTCTAAACTATATACAGTATAACGTGATGAAACAAACAAATGAAATTAAGGTATTCACCGGGGTTGGTCTTGACTTCGAAACAGGAGGATTAGACTGTACAAAGTGCGCTTGTACTCAGATCGCTTTACAAGCCATCCGCTTAGATAGCTTCGAGATTGTTGAACAGTTAAGTTGTTATATTGCTCCTTACAACAAGCAGGATATAGGCACTCCCAAACGAAAGGTGCTCAGGTCAAAATATGAAGTGGAGAATAAGCCTGCTGAGCCGATGGAGATTGGACGGGTAGCATTAGATTACTCTGGAATAACAATGGAAACCCTGTTGGAGCAGGGTATGGACATAAATCAGACAGCGAAAGATACAATTGAATTTATTAAGCGTAATACCCTAAGCAAAGGAGCCAAGTATAAGCCTATCCTGATCGGACAAAATATCACATTTGATATTGGGTTTCTAACCCAGTTAATGAACTATGCCGGTTTGATTAAAGAACTTGAGAAAGTCCTTTCAGGAAAGAAAGACTTTTACGGTAATTTCCAGCCGGATTACATAGATACCATTCACCTGGCTCGGTTGGCGTATGCTCATGATAGTTCCATGGTATCTTATAAACTAGAGCTTATTGCTGAAAAATTGGGCATTGAATTGGATGATGCTCACAATGCTGATGCTGACGTGACAGCCACCTTGAACGTGGTTCAGGTACTCTCGAACCGTTTACGTTGTTCCGGTGGGCAAGGTGGGGTGGTTATTCATAAAGGTGAAAAGTCCCGGGTTCATTTTAAAATATAAGAATTATGGAGAAAGATATACCTCAGACGGTAACTTTTAAATCGGATGAATTAATGTGCTATGGAGTATTAAATTACGATGGTAATGAGATGATGGCTGCTATAACCGGATATGATTTGAATGTGAAATTTAATATGCGGTTAATTAATTCACTGGCCGATGCGGAAAATTGTGCCAATGCTTTGGCTGATGTTTTCTATCAGGCACTCATGGAACAGCTCCTCGAAAGAAAAGCTGACTTTGTAAAACCAGAGCCTACTTTATAGCCTATTCTTAAACAAAAGAAGCATTTTGCGATGAATAGTGATGGACAAAAAGAAAAAGTAGAATTAACCTTGGCAGAAGAACGTTTTTGCCATCTGTTTGTGTATGGCGATAGCGATTATGCCGGACAGCATGCTATATGTTATGAAGAAGTGTTTGGGCAGGCGGAAAATCTATCGGTGGAAAGCAGAAAGTTTCTTTCTCTACCTCATATCCTTGCAAGGGTTAATGAGTTGGCCAGGAAACTGCAGGCTGAGACGGAAACAGTTGCAATAAAGTTACAGGTTACTGAAACCCTGAAAGCGATAATGAAGGAAACAGCAACTGCGGAATTTATTGATAGATTTGGAACAGTACTCTCGCCGGCCCCACTCAGAGCTGTTTCAGTCAATGCGGCCAGAGCACTTTCGGATTTGTATCCCATAAAACATGTACATGAGTCAAAACTTAGAATCGAAGCAGATGGAGGAGGTGTCACATTCAATGTCATCGTCCCCGAAGCAACCAAAGAAGAGGAAGCCGGGTAAACCACCGATAGAGCGGATTATCTATATCATCATCATTGTCTCTCTGGTGCTATTCGGAATGATAAAGGATAGTGAAGCGGCTGCAAAGCTTATTCACGCAGTTTATGAAGCTTTTTCAATCTTATTCAATACAACTGCTTATGAGTAAAATTAAAGAATTTGTTATGGAGAATTTCAGGATGATTGTAATGATCGTCTCATTTATCGTAACTATGTATGTTCAGCACGTCAATAATACAATGCAACTGGCAGAACTAAAGGAACGATGTGTCAAACTTGAGATCAGAATTCAGGATCAGTATGACCGTATCGATGCTATAAAACTGGACAAAGCGGTTTTTGAGGCTAATATGGCTCAGTTTACAAGCATTCAGGCTGACCTGAGAGAGATGCGTGCCGATATTAAAGAACTACTTCACAATCATTAAAGAAGTTTTATGGAAAATGAGAATGTATTTATCCGGATTTGTCCCAGTAAAGAACTTTCAGACTTGCGTCTGGATAAGATGGTTGGAATGACTGGTTCCATAGTAGAGAAACTTGATTTCAGAGAACGGAAAATAAAGGGTTATATGGTGCAGTTGGAAGCACCTTTTATGGGTGAAACAGTTTGGTTTATACCTGTTAATTCTATCAAATATGAAGAGTAAGGTTATAGCACTGTTGTTAACTGTCTTATTGGTGGTCTGTTCTTTTTCCGGTTATTTGCTTACCAAAAACAAGATATTGAAGGAAGAAGTCAGCAAATATAAGCAGAATACCGAAAGTTTATTATCCGGGATAAAACGTATTCAGATAGATTCGACTTCCATGGCTGTGGATGTTCAGACGTTGAAGTTAACCTTAGCAGAATACAAACGACACCGGGCTGAAGATACAGAAACCATTCGAAAAATGAGGATCCAAATGAAGCATCTTCAGGCTATCAGTAAACATAAAGTAGAAGTAAATGCTCCGTTCGATACAGCGGTAAAGGACACCATCATAAAGGATTATCAGGATGAACCGGTAACTGCTGGGGTAGTAAAAGTCGAAACACCACATTTAATGATTGATGGAATACTTCAAAATTCCAGATTGTCGGGAACAATCAGGCTACCGGTTGTGCTAACTCAAGCTGTTTGGATTGAGAAGAAACATAAGTTTCTATGGTGGAAATGGGGAGTGAAAGCTATTCATCAGACCATCTCATCGAATAATCCATATGTGGAAATTACCTATTCGGAATATATTATTATAGAAAAATAGGAAACTCCTATTTTTTCTTATCAGAGAATCTTTTACGATAATCATTGGGAGGTTCCCCTACATGTTTATAAAAAGCAACATAGAACGATTGGCGACTGGTAAACCCTGCGATTGAAGCAATCTCTCCTATCTTTTTATCTTTATAACACCTGTCTGTCAATAAGCGTAGAACCTCTTTTATTCGACAGTCATTTAACAAAGAAGGGTAATTCATGCCAAAGCGGGAACTAATGACGGCAGAAAGATAACTGGTATTTGTTTTAAGTAACTTAGCCAGGTATTTTGCAGAATACTGTGGATCTTTGTATTTTTTCTCTATGATAATGATATTGAAAATCTGATTATACAGTTCTTCAGCCAGATCAGTCCCAATCGTTGCTCTATATATGGCTTTCTTTTCTTTATATTTCCTTATATTATAAAGTGGCTTTTGACGGGTCTGCAATATGTCTTTTTTTGTAGTACGCATGCTATCATATAAAAAGCGTGAGACTATAATTATCTCCGCTGAAAGGCACCGCCAAGCACCCGATGGTAGAAATAATACATAGCTCACGCCCTTAGCGTAAGCATTTGCAAATTATCTACCATCATCTGAGTTAAAATTGGCGGTTTTATCAGTCGGTAATTATTGAATGCTATATCTAAAAATCTTTATAGACTAAATATATGCCACAAATATAACCAATAAAATTGAATGTGTAAACCAAATCAAGCATAAGCCACTATTCTTCATTGCAAAGAGTTGGCACTTAGGCTAAAAAACGAGAAAGTTATTTTGTTGGAAATGTCGGGAAGGCTATCTTTGCGTAAATTTTAAAACTGTATATAATCATGAAAGAATTAGTAGAAAGCGTTGCTTCATTGTATGAGGCTTTTGCAAAAGATGCGAGCTTACAAATTGAGAATGGAAATAAAGCAGCAGGGACTCGTGCCCGTAAGGCATCATTGGAAATTGAAAAGAAAATGAAAGAGTTCCGCAAGATGTCAATTGAAGCTTCAAAGAAGTAATATTTAGCTTTTCATTTTAAGAATATGAGGATTATTCCATAATTGGAGTAGTCCTTTTTATATATAATACATTTATCTTTTCTCCAGTGCTTCCAGTATTTTCCTTTTGCCTGACTGGGAACAAAACCACTCCACATCTTTTGATCCGCACTTTTGGCAACAGGCATATTGTAGCCTGCTGAATAGCTTCGTTTTATAGGCAAGAGGAGAGATGCAGGAACATTTATTGCAAAACACACTTTCGCGTGTAGAATCATCTATTTCCAGTCGGATGGCTAACAGGAACAGATGGAACTCTTCAAGAATAGCCGCACTTCTATCTTTGATAGTTTCCTTATTATTGTACAGCAAATACCCTTCTTCATTCAAATCGAAATCTTCGGCCAGGCAGTCGAACTGGATATATTTGCTGTCGTACGAAGTATATTGTACGATGTTGAGCATTTTATTAAATCCACGTTCAACGGAAATTTTACCAGATATGACATCCTCGGCTGTATGGATGGCGTATAACTCTATAATTTTATCTTCATCTTCATAAATGTCTAACCCCAGTTTTTCTGTAACCAAAGCAAAATACTTATCGACAATTTCGAATCGCTCGTCATCCAACCCAGCCAAAATATAAATATCTTCCGGTTCATAACCATTCTTCATCAAAGTCAAAGCAAAGTTTACGTATTTCTTTGCGTTGAATCCTTTGAATAATCTTTCTGCACGGATTAGATTTATCTGTTCCTGTAATTCATTCTTTTCCATACTGATGGCTCGTTGTAAACCAAGTGCAAACATAAAACATATTTGGGAGTTCCTGGCTATTCTTCTTAAAAAACATAGCAAAGATAAAAATATGAAATTACTGCTTAAACGAAAATTCAAGGGAGAGAAATATACGATTGGAGATTTGTATATTGACGGAAAATTCTTTTGTAATACGATTGAGGACCGCGTAAGGAAATTGCCATTAGAATGTCCATATACTCCCAAAGGACAAGCGTGTAAGTGTAATGGAAAGGTGTACGCTCAGACAGCTATACCAGATGGGAGCTACAAAATAACAATGGAACACAGCCCCCGATTTAAACGAGTTCTTCCCCGATTACACAATGTACCTCATTTTATCGGAATTTTGATACATTCAGGAACAACAGAAGAGCATAGTGCCGGATGCATTATTGTTGGTGAGAACAAAGTAAAAGGTAAAGTTCTTAATTCGCGAATCATTTCCGATAAGTTAAATACAATTCTGTTGAAAGAGCAAGATATATCCATTACTATAGAAGATTAATCCCTATCATTTATAACCCATCCATGTGTTCAGGCTCTATTCTTTGATATGAGAGTATTAAGAATAGAGTTACAAAAGTTAAATGCTTTACATTAATGGCGGTAAACAGACTTAAACCGCCCAAAGCTATTCGTATTGATTTCAAACCCTCTCCCAAACAATACGATCTCTGGAAATTATTGCAACCGGACTTTTGCCCAAACTGTGGTGGTGGGATTGAGCAGGTTCTGACAGGTTACGATATAAACATGAATCCTCAGTTTATTCCTGAGTGTGTAAAGTGTAGAAATCGTAATCTGCCGCAGTTGATTCTGGGCGGTGGAAGTGCCGGTGGTGGAAAATCGTTCGTGGGCTCTGTGTGGTTGATTAGTAGCTGCATCCGCTTCGAGAATATCCGTGCTGTCGTCGCTCGAAAGACATTGAAATCGCTCAAAGAGTCTACATGGAATACTATAAAGTCAATTCTTAAAGATTGGGGATTAAAAGAAGAAATCAATTTCAAAATCAATAATCTCGAAGGGACACTGACATTCTGGAATGATTCAGTCATTATCATGAAAGAGATGGCTGATATTCCCAGCGACCCAAATTTTGAACGTTTTGGCTCTAGTGAGTATACTATTGCTTTTGTCGACGAGGTTTCCGAAATATCAGAGAGAGCCATTGAGGTATTATTCTCTCGTCTACGTTGGCGGATTCATGAAACCTTTAAAACCTCTCGTATGCTTTTGACTACCAACCCGACAATTAACTGGGTACGTGGTCGCTTTGTGCAAGATGAAGACGGACAAAAGGTCGATTGTCGTGAAGGGGAGGCGTATATCCCCTTTAGTGTATTTGATAATCCAAATATTGCATTCCGACAAACGTATGAAGCTGCGCTGAATAAAATACGTGATCAGGCAACAAAGGAACGCCTTTTGTATGGCAATTGGGATTTTGTAGAAGCCAATGATATGGCAATCTATAATAAGTTTGATGGTTCCAAACATCTGATTACCGATTTGAAAGAAAAGGTGTATAACCCATCCAAGCCATTGATTACTGTTTGGGATTTTAATGTGGCTCCGCAGATGTCGGTATTAACTGCCCAGATTGATTATGACAGCAAGAAAGTTTATGTGTTGGAAGAGATACTAGGTAAACCCGAAAACAAGGAAAATAATACTCCGGCATTATCCCGAAAGATAAAAAATAAGCTCTATCGTGATAAGCATATTGGAGGTATTGAAGTATCAGGGGATCCATCTGGGTTGCAACGCTCTACGACCAACGAAGAAGGTGTTAATAACTATACAATCATAACAGAAACTTTAGGTGCTGGTATACTCAGACCAAAACTAAAACTACTCAAGAAGCAACCTCCACAAGTCGTTCGAACTGATTTTGTAAATGAGATTTTTAGTGGTTATAATGGATGGGAACTACAAATTGATATTCGTTGCCGTAAGTTAACAGAAGATTTGATTTACCAACTAAAGAATAGTGACGGTACAAAGAGTAAAACCAAGCTGACTGACCCTAAAACTGGCGTGAAATATGAGAAACATGGCCACTTATCAGATTGTTTGGACTATTTGCTATGTCTATATCTTCGAGATAGTTGGTACAAGTTCAAAGCAGGAGATAATAATACGGGACAAGTATTGACTACTGCCGTTTATTACGAAGGATTTAATTATTAAAAAGCGAAGAATTATATGTATCGACGATTTTTGAATACGAATGATTATTATGGTATAATTACTCAAGAGGCATTATCTCAATTGCTACGCAATGCTCCGGAAAGGATTCTTCAGGCTGAAGAATCGGCTGAAATGAGTATTGTCGAGTATTTGAGTGAGAATTATGAGATAGAAAATGAACTCAGAAAAGGGAAGTATATTGCTCAATATGAAAGATCGATAACTTATCCGGTAGGTGCTCACTTGTATTATGAAGAGAATATTTATGAGGTAATACGATCCTTGTCAGGCTATAAAGCACCATCAGATATGTGTTATTGGGAGGAATATAGTGATTTAGTAAATAAGATTCAAGAAGTTAAACCTTATTCACAATTTGGAACCTATTATAAAGACGATATAGTCTTTTATAATGGTTTGGCTTTCATATGTGTAGAAGATCATGGCTATAAATTTGGAAATATTCGTATTCCTTTAGTAAACGGATGGGAGATAGTTGAATTTTCCGAGTGGTTGCCAATAGATTATAAGTTGTGGGATGTAGTTATATATGAAAGTAACTTTTATACTTTAATATCTGAGGAAGGGTTTGATAATAGTATTAATCCTTTTGATTCGAACAATTGGGGTGCAATTGCTGATTATAATCCGGAATACAATGATTATGAATTAAGTAGTCACGAATACATCGTCTATAATGGAGTAGTATTTCGTCCCGAGATTGATGTGAATGCTGATATTCCTAAGATAGGGACGAACCTCTCATCAGGTGATCCAAGAAACTACAATTTGAAGAAACACTTTGTTCGGTTGTCTTTGTATGAGCTCACAAAGTTAATAGCCCCCAATAATGTTTCTATTGTGCGGATTAAGGATTATGAAGAGTCAATGAAATGGTTGAGTGATGCGGCGAAACTAAAGCTAAATCCGCAAATACCAAGAAAGGTTATTGATGAACATAGGCCTGTAATGGATTGGCAGATGGCTACATTTCAGAATGATTATGATCCGTATAAGAATCCTTGGTTAATTTGAAATGTACATAAATAATCGTATTTTAATTGGGAGAAATAGATTAAAAGAATATCTGTTGGTCATAAAATTAATCAAATTGGAATGATATTATAAATATTACCCTAGGCAAAAAAGTAAATGAACAATGTTTGTATTTTTTATATTTAATTCATGGGCGGGAATAAAAAGACACCAGTGATATAAGAAATCCCTCCTCTTATCAACCACCAGAATGCTGGCAAGGCATTCTCTCAGACAGATTCCCCATTACTAATTTGTTCGTAATTAGAACTGAGTAGCCTATGCCAATAAAACTGATTGTCTCAAGATCATTATGCTCTTTAAAAAGGGGGAAATAAAAAACTAATCTGACGATAGCTGACAGTCACACGAACGCAGAAACTTTCCATCCTCATATTCCAAATTCTTTTATTGTTAAGAGGCTAAAAGGGTATAAATTTCGGTAATGTGCAAATAAATGGCGGCATGTTCGAGTGTACGGAGTACTTCTTTTGTCTTTCCCGATCGAATGCCTTGATACAAGGTCGAGGTTATATAGTATGAAAGCATTTCATTATATATGAGTTACGATGTTTAATAGGAATGCTTTGGTGTACAATTTGTAATAGAATACAGTGTTAAACATCCTCCATTCTATTCAAAGGGGGAGGAGGATGTTTAAATTTCAAAACGCGTTGCCCGCATCCTCAAACCCAGGTACTTCGATATACACAGGTGTTTCGTAATCCGATAGATCGTCCGAGATGAGAGACGTATAATGCTTTCCTGCGTCCCACTGTTTAGCAGGGAAAGTCAATTTCAGTTCTTTGGAATCGGAAGATAATACCTCCACTTTCCAAAGATTACCGATATTCACTATACCTTCCATGCGAACGATGAAGTGTACCAAAATGTAGTTATCGTCCCATCCAGCATCTTCCAACTTCAGCACAATGCGGTTGTCCGTGGTACCTAATAGGGTGACGTTGTCACTGCTCAGCGTAAGTGCCACTTCGGACACCTGCCCCGTCCAGCCTTCGGGACGCTTTATTTGCAAGGTGACTAGCGAGTTGCTATGCTTCATCTGGGGAGCAGCCAGTTCAACTTCTTCCGCACTACTGGCACGAAACCAACCGCTCTCCATGTGCAGATAATTGCTGATACCAGCCAAACTATTGTTACCTCGTTGAAGCTGCGTACCCAGGTCGATGCCCTGCGGTAGTAGATCTGATAATGATTGCACCTCCTTGTCGCCCACGTAAACCAACTTTCCTTCTTCGATGCCACGAGGCATGATGAATTGCGAGCAGGTAAAAAGGGCAGAACCTGCATCAGCCGCGTCAATTTGGCTGATGGTAAAGACGTTCAGTATCTCCTGGTCGGTGGCAAAGGTCTTGGTGTAGCTAAAGTAAACCTTGTCGCCCTGTTCCCAGTGTGTCTTCACTCCTCTGGTGCCGATATCCGCTCCTACGGCGCGCGTCAGCATTCCCAGCGAAAGCGTCAAGCTAACAGATTGGCTTTCGGTGGTTTGCTGTGGCACGGTAGTTTGCGGCTCGTCGTCGTCACTGCACCCTGATAAAGACAGCACGAGGGCTGTCATTATCAAGAGAGGGAAGTATTTCTTCTTCATTTTAGGATGATTTTATTGGTTATTACTACAAACCGATATGAACATTACAGATTAGAATGCATCTTCACCGCTATCATCAATACCGGGAGCAGTGATATTTGTGTTACCATCACCGGTAGGAGGAGTTGGTTCATCTGTTAGAGTGTTAGTGAGGTAAATCTTGCTAAATACCAGTTTGTGATCTTCGCCACCAAAGCTCCAAATAGGAATATTGGTAATATTGGCTTTGTTCAGTTTCCGTGTAGGAGTAAAAGTACCAGCCTCATCGAGTCCTGCATCAAGTTCGTCTAGTTCGAGAACGGTCTTAGCATCGCTTATCAGAGGTTGCGCTTGGGTTCCGCCCCAGAATCCACCTTCGTCAATCATTCTAAATTGAGTTCCTTTGTTGTAGCCGTCTGTGGCTTCAATAACAAGGTATTTATAGGCAGACAGGTTCAGGGGTGTTTCGAAACTCCAGCCCATTGCTCCATACATTCCGGTAACGAGTGTTTTTGTAGATTCATCGAAGGTTCCTCCATCGGTAAAATTGACGAAATATTGAGATAGTAATGGAAAATAGTCGCCAGTAAAGAACGTCATTGGTGCATTGTAGCGCTTACCGCCTTCCAATGTTTTGGCCGATGCAGTGGCTTTGATCAGGGAGTTGCCCAGAGCGTCTTTTGTTGTAAAGATCCAACGATCGTTGGCAGAAGCACTGCCATCCATGCATACCACAACGTTGGCAACAATCTTATTATCAGCAGTCCAAGCCGTTGTGTTATTGATGGTGATTGTATTGTCAGTGGTACCTCGCAACTGTAGGCTGCTGCTTTCCAGTTTCATTGTAATTTGAGCAGGTACATAGTCGTTGCCCCATTCAATATCACTCTTGGCAATTACCACTTTCATCACAGCGTTTGAGTGAGCAAGTTGTGCTGTCAGGTTTTTCACGTCATCTTCGGAAGTGGCAGTAAGTGCTGCAGTCTCCATGTGGAGGTATTTGGCAACATCGGCCATCTTTCCACTTTGTTGACCCAGCGATTGTGCTGTCTTTTCCAAATCGGCTTTAGCACTTACGTCGCCTGAGGTGTAAATGAGTTTTACTTTTGTGGTTCCAATGGGGAAGTCGAAGTCTTCGCATACAAAGGTTGCCTTTGAAGCGTTGTCTGTATCTACTTCTTTAGCCCCAAAGGTATAATAGATGTTGTCCCAAGTGGTGCCATCGGCACTTGTCAAAAGATAAAGCTTATCGGCCAGATCCCAAGTTAGTTTAATGCCGTTCGTGCCTTCTTCACTAACCATACGCGTTGCGGTACCTCCATCGATAGAGGCAGTAATGGTGAGCGGATGGCCTTTGGTTGCAGGGACTACTACTTCGGGAACTTCACCTAAAACGGTTTCGTTATTGCTACAGTTGGTAAACATCAGCATGGTAGCTGCTATCGCAGCAAAATGTAAAAAATGCTTGTTTTTCATGATTTAAAAAATTAATGATTAATAAAAAAGTTATACTTACTTAAATAGTATTCAAATTCGGATGACGGTTACATCCTGCTGAACCGGAAGTAGTCAACATCCACATAGCCACCCGTCTGTTTAGTGGCGTAGTTGAAGATGGCAAAACGGTTACCCACGAAGTTCAACAAATCATACGTCATGGTCATTTCATTGCCTATTTCCACCCAAAGGCTTCCATTAAGCGAGTAGTAGAACTTGGCCTTGTTGGTGTCGAAGTTTGCCGTTACCCGCAGGTAAACACTAGTCTGACTAATAGGAATAGAAGTGCGTTCGGTCACGATACCATCCTGAACACCGTCACTCATGAAGAGGTGGTAACTTCCACCCTCTTTCTTCACACCCACCAGGCCTGATTGGTATTGCATCATGGAAAGTCCGGCCCGATCACCATCTTTCATTGCGGAGAAGTCCAGCGCAATGTCGCCACGGCAAGCCGGACCCATAGTGCGGCAGGTCAGCGTGTTACGGGCATGGAAATAGTCGGTGGCTATGTGCCCGGTGATTAGCCTCATATAGCCACTACGTGCCGAAAGGCTCCAGTGAGCGGCGCTTGGATTATGATTCCATTGCCACATCAGGTTCAGTTTGCCGGCATCGAAGTCATCGTTTTGTACTACCACAGGCCGACTATACTGGTTGCTGCCCGACGGAGCAGGTACATCGGTCTCCACTTCGCCAAGCTTGGTTCCAAAGATCGGCCAACCGTTTTCCCACTTGCAGGAAGTCAGCACAGGACAACGTCCCACTGGTCCCAAGTCAGTGAAGAACAGACCGTACCATTTGCCGTCGGGAGTATCTATTACGCAACCTTGCGACACACCGTCGCCTATGCCATTACTACCTCCTATTTTGCTACTCAGCACCATGCGGGCAGTGTATGGTCCGGCAATATTGTCGGCACGGAGGCAGACTACTGAACGTACGCTTCCACTGGGCCAGCACATCATGAAGATGTAGTAGCGTCCGTCGACCTTACGCACCTGATATCCCTCGCCTTCGTAGGCACCGGTAGAGAAGATATACTCGGTTGAACTGGCTGAAAGGTCAGGATTCAGCAATGTAATAGTCTCGGCGTGAGCGGCAAAGATATAAGCTTTGTCATCATCATCGAAGAAGAGCGAAGCGTCATAGAAGAGCCGATCCATGCGTTGTTCTATTTCCCACGGTCCGGCGGGATCAGTGGCAGAGGAAATATAGGAAGTGGCATTCGAGCCGAACCCCCAGGTGTTCCACAGGCAGTAGAACTTACCATTGTGGTAAGCCAGCGAGGAAGCCCATGATCCTTGCGAGTAGATGTCGTTGCGACCTATGTCGGGATCATTCTCGAAGTTAGCGGCAGGGCTTCCTTCCAGACGGTCGAACGCATAGCCCACTGTCTGCCAGTTGTTGAGGTCGGTACTGTGTAGAATGGCCGCACCGGGTACCAGGTGCATGGAGGTTGACACCATGTAGTAGTCATTGCCCACGCGCACTACCGAAGGATCGGGCACATCGGAATAAATAATCGGATTGCCGAACGTCACCGTGCTCTCTTCCAAATCCTCCATGGGAATAGGATCGGTGAAGGGCTCTTCGGGGTCGTCGTTCATTGCATTGTCTGTGCAAGCCCCAAAGGGCAGGCACAATAATGTTATTGCAAAAACTGTATATAATATCTTTTTCATATTGGCTTGATTATAGTGTGTTTTTAATTAGATTCATTCGCCACATACACGCGTTTGATGTAAATCGGATCGGGATCGCCAAAGGACCAGAAACCGACAATGTTGACCTTTGATGTATTCAGGAGGTTACCATTGGTCATCATCCAAGTGGCATTCAAGTCCACTATCAAGCGGTTGTTTGTCACTTCGTCTGCCATGGAGATTTCTACCTGACCGCCCCAATAGCCATTGTCGAAGAGGCGGAAGCTCCAACCGTTCTTATCATAGGCTGATCCTTCATTCAATTCTACTATCAGATAGCGATATTTGCTCAAGTCCCAGGATTCTCCTGTTGCTTCCAGCGTCCAACCTCCGAAGCCACATACGCCCGTTAACAGTTCGTGGGTATTCGGGTCGAATGTACCTAGTTCCCAAATGCTTGGATTAAGGTCGCTCAACGGGAACAGGTCTACGTCGACAGGATCGACAGGATCGATCGGATCAACAGGGTCTATAGGATCAACCGGTTCACCCGGTTCATCGGGTGGCACAGGCGGTGTATACGTATCTGTTGGTGCTGTCTGAGTGGTATAGATACGGTTAATGACTACGGCATTGTCTGCACCTCCGAATGTCCAGAATCCAATAATGTACAAATGCGACGGATCGACTTTGTCTCCATTCCCGTTCTTCATGTCGCGCAGGTCAATGACCAAGCGATAATCTTTCACGGGATATTCGGCAGCACTAGTCCAATAATTGTCAATGTCGAACAATCTGAACGAAGTTTCGCTATCCACATTCGTACCTTGGCTCAGTTCTACCACCAAGTAGTTTGAGGCTGACAGGTCGAGTCCGCTTGCGTATTGCCAGCCACCAAAGCCGTAAGGGGCAGTAATCAGACGGTGAGAAACTGTATTATAAGAAGCTACGTTTTCCGGATCCCAGATGTGCGGATTGAGTTCGTTCAAGTCAAAGCTGGAAGCCGTTACATGGAGCGTCAACTCTTTACTTTCGCCCTTATAAATATAAGTAATCGTAATATGGGTATCACCGTCGGCCAGTGCCGTCAGTCGTCCTTTTACTACCGGGAAAGTTTCCGAATTGGTGCTTACGTACGAACAACTGGCCGTTACCAGTTCTGTAGTTCCATCGCTGTACTTAGCCTGTACCAACAGGTATTTCTCAGAACCGGTAGAAAGTGTCAGTTCGTTGCCTGTTACATCCTTCACAGAAATCTCTACTAATGAACCGTGATCGACTGCACCTCCGGCATACTCCTTAAACCAATGGTAGATGGGCCATGGACAAGCCTCGGGATCATTAAGGAAGGTATAGTTGCCTTCCGTACCTGGTTCATCCTTGAACTCTGTCAGGTGTTGTTGCTCGGTAAATAACAACCAGGACACATTACCGCTGTTGTCGGTTATATATTTGAAGTTAGCACCGAAGCCGAATCCCCCAGCCGTTCCGGTGGTTCCTTTTCCCCAGGAACTGTTATAGCTAACAGGAGCCCAGTCCATTTCGGTCACCATGATGGGTGCGATATCCGACACGGGACCTACTTGTTTATCCCAACCTTGCTGGAAACTGGCATATCCGGTTCCGGTTGGTGTGCCTATGCCTTCACCACTATCCTGCTCGGCATCACTGCCGTACCATCCACAATAGCAGTGAACAGCATAACCCATGTTGCTGTCTTCTACTTTGTATGTAGCACATCCCTGGTAGAGTGACTGGTATCCCAAGCCAGGCAACCAAATGATGTTGTTGCAGCCATTCTCGCGGATACGGTCTACAATAGGTTGCAGAAATAGTTGCAAAGCCTCGAAATGAGCATTGGTAGAAGCACCCACTGTTCCATCCGTACCCACGATGTTCACCGGTTCGTTAGCCAATTCGAACATGATGTGCGAATTGTTCTTGATGCGAGGGTGGCTGGACACGGAGTCCCATACCTGTATTAGATAGTCGTTGTAATCATCGTTCACGGCAATGGTTTCCGGACATACACCCGGAGGGCGCATCACCACATAGCAACCACGTTCAATGGCATACTCAGCCATGGGAATGAACACAACATTAAGGTATTTCATAAACCGGTCTACATCAAAATAAATGTGAGCATTGGCTTCGTTGGGAGCACCCGGACTGGTCCAATGCGGGTCCATGTGCTGGCGGATGAAGTTCATCTTCCAACCGGCAGCTAGTACGCCATCAATACACTTCTGGTTATAGTTCAAACAAGCGTCAACATCGTAACCGCTCCATGCGCCATTATTAAAGTAGGGACTGTAAGTCTGCGCAAAGCCGTGCAGGTTAACTATATTTCCGGTGGCATCCTTTAGGTAACGTCCCTCCACGTGTAACACGGGCAGGTCGGCAGGTTCAAAGTCGGTAGGTCCTTCCAACTCCGGAGCTTCTAAATAAAACTCCCGGTCATTGTCCGTACAAGCGGCACAGCAAAGAATAACCGCTAACAGTAAGGTTGAGATAATGATATTGTGTTTCATAAATCTTTTCGGTTTTAAGAGAACTATCATTTGTATTCTGGTGTAAATTCTTCCTTCGTTACTCCTCGATAATGCACAACAAGTGTATCTAGCGTATGGCAGGTTAATTCCTTAAGTTCTACCGTATAATCCAGGTAAAGCACATTCCGGTCTTTACCACCCCAACTTTTCTTGTCACCTTTTTCTACAAACTGTCCGGTACCTGCAATGCTGTATTTGTCCGGTTCGGCAGAAGCCACCGTGCAGCGGCCTTCTTCATCGAAAGTAATCTCGGCTGTGTAAGGAATGTTGGTTCCTTCTTCATCCTTTGCATTGAGCGACAGTTTTACGGAACGATAGGCACTCGTGGTCAACATCACCGTCTCATCTTTTTCTACGTATTCGGCATGGCGTTTATTTGTTTTGATTAGACTCTCATATCCTGGAGCACCTGTTATTTCATCGATACCGCGACGCAGGTAATGGGCATGCCACGGATTAATGTATTTCACGCAGTAAAGCACGTAATCTTTGGGCTGTACATTCCAATCGCTCTGAATAAAACGATTTGGGCTTGTCAGACTGGATTGGCCGCGCAAAATAGAATCGGCACTTTCTACATGTGTCATACGCAAAGGGATGACGTAACGGTTTGTAATGGCATTCTTATCGTTAAAGAAGTTTTGAGTAAACTCCACCGTAACACCACCCGTGATTTCTCCCGACGGAACTTCCATTTGATCTGAAGAAAGATTGTAGTAGGTTACGGGCATGGCGTAAATCTTTTCGCCCGTTTCACTGAAGTATAAGTTCTCTACCATGGAGTTGTCCACGGCATAACGTATCACAATATTGTTAGAGTTCGAATAACCGCCTCCTGTAGTAGCCTTGATTACGCACTTATGCTCGTTGTCTATCCGGTTGTCCACCTGCGGGTCTTCACCTAAAACAAGGGTGCGAACCGGCGTCTGCGTAGCGAAATAGACCGTACGGTAATCAAAGTCGGGGAAATCAATGTCGCTGTTTTGACAAGCTGTCAGTGCCAGCACCAATGTGGCAAATATGTATTTAGTTCGTTTCATAATCATATTTATATAGTGTAATTACCAACCCGTATTCTGTTTCAAATTATCCCACTTCAGGATTTCACTGTAAGGGATGGGACCATAGTACATATAATCTTTATAGATGCGGTTCTCTATGTTGGAGTAGATCTGCACACCGTTTACTAGATTAGTACCACGGGCAGTTTCAGTCAAGTCCTCCAAAGACACTTTCCAACGACGCAAGTCCCAGAAACGGAAGCCTTCAAAGCACAGTTCCAGTCGACGCTCATTACGAATCAACTCGCGCATTTGGCTCTGGCTTTGCTTGCAGTCTTCCAAGTAAGGGTCACCGTTAGTGGTACCCACTCCGGCGCGGGTGCGGATAGCCTTGATGATATCGTATGCAGAATATCCATGCGTACCGGATCCCGTAGGTCCCCAAGCTTCATTGGCGGCTTCAGCATAATTGAGGAATATTTCTGTATATCGAATGTGCGGTACATAATGCTTCTGCTCATTGAGATACAGAGGCGATAAGTTAACATCTGTACGAAGCAACTTACGCATATAGTAACCAGTACGGGTAGATGTTTCGGTCTGGTTTACCCCGTCGTTACTGCTACTTCCCAAGGTATTGATTACACTATTCGAAGGTCCCATACGGTCACCATTGGCTACAATATAGAGTGTTAGGCGCGGATCGCGGTTACTCATAGGATTAGCACTTTCATAACTACCGCGACTATCCGATATTGGATAACCGTTCTTCATCGGAAAAGCATCTACCAGATTCTGTGTAGGATTTACCCGTCCTTTACCATAGAGCGTGGGTGGATAATTATCTTCTTCCAAGTTGCGGCTATTGCCAACACCTGTACGCCATAAAATCTCGCCTGGATTGTTACCTTCTGCCAGTCCATCTATTTCGGCACGGTTGTTGTACCAACTGTTTCCTGCCGAAGCCAAACCACTTACTCCACCAATACGGTTAAGCACTGTAGCAGCGGCATCTGCTGCTATGACCCATTTGTCTACATTGCTCTGTGTATTGAAAGCCGGACTGGCTTCCAAAAGAGTGGCACGTGTGCGCAGCCCTTCAATAATGCGGCGGGCGATACGCTGGCGTGAATAGGCACCAAAAACACGGTTATAATCACCGACGGTTACACCTTCATATCGGGCAGGTATTTCGGCTTCGGAACTTATATCCGTAAAGTCAAGCGGCAACAGTTCTTCGGCACGGTCGAAATCGCCGTACATCTGTTCTAAACATTGATCGAAAGTGACACGCATCACATTATGGTTGCTCTCAGGTGTTTGGCTCTCCGTATAAATAGGCACGCCCATCATTGTTCCGGTAGCCGTAGGGCCAGCATGTGCCTGTAAGAGATAGTACATGAATAGTCCGCGTAAAGCATAAGCTTCCCCTTTGGCTCGGTCATTGAACATTTCGCGCAGGGATTCATTGCTGTCCCACTTCACTTTGTCACTCTCTTCGAGCATTATGTTCATATACTGAATAGCCGCGTAACAAGTTGTCCACTTATCTACAGCATTGTTATTGGATGTCCACTCGCCTGTAGCCAGTTTGCGGTAGCCATTCGTAGCATCGTTGCTCACAGCATCATCGGTAGCCACATCGTTGAAACTCCAACTGCCGGTAGGAATACGGGTATAGCCGTTCATCAGAATACCAAGGGCGTAGTTTGCTTCTTCGTACATTTCTTCTTTCTCGCGGTAGTTTTCTTTGGCAGGATCCCACAAGTCGTCACAACTGGTTGCCAAAACCAACAAAGCGGAAAACAGGATTATTTTTTTCATCGTCATTTCTTGTTATTCGTTAGAACTGTATTTTTCCACCCAAATTGAAATAGCGGCATTGAGGGGTACCACCGATATTCATTTCCATCAGCTTGCGTTCTCCTGAAATGGTCAGGAGGTTATCGCTGCTGACATAGAGTTTCAATCCACGCACCCATCCATTACCCAGAACGTGTGTAGGGAAATCGTAGGTAAGCTGTATCTTGGCCAAATCGAAACGGTCGGATTTATAACGCCAGAAGTCACTGCTACGGAAGTTATTGTTTCCGCTCAAGGTAGTCAGACGCGGATAAGTGGCGGTGTTGGCAGTCTCAAAAGTCCAACGGTTCACTACCTCTTCGGAATACTTGCGATCTCCGTACACCCAATAATAGGTATTATCTTTCATGCCATACGTACCCGTGCTACCGGTGCCACGCAGAAAGAATGTCCAGTTTTTCCACTTGGCTGTAAGATTAATACCGTAAGAGAAAGGAGCGCCTCCCCATCCGGCATGGCCTAAATAAACTTCGTCTTTGCTATCGATGATGCCATCGCCATTCTGATCCACGTAACGGATATCACCCGGTTTCACCTCTCCGAAAGAAGAAGTAGCAGGAGCCCGGTCAATATCTTCCTGACAGTGGTACAGTCCGTCGCTCACCAAGCCCCAAAGTCCGTCGGTTGGTTTTCCAACCCGGTTCTGGTAGGCATCTTCATAATTCTCATCACGTTTGATAGCCTCCGTACTCAGAATGTTACCCGTTGCTCCCAATGTGAAGTTAACTTCACCAATCTTATGATTGTAGTTGACGGCAAAGTCGAAACCAGAACGGCGGTCTTCATTGTAGTTCACGTAAGGAAGGAATGAAGAACCGGGCCAATACGTTAGAAACCAGTTAGGATATTGCGAATTGAGTTGTATAGGCATTCCTGCCATTCGTTGGTAGAAATAGTTCAGATTGGCATCTATCTTTCCATTGAAGAAACTACCATCTAATCCGATGCTGAATTCTTTGCGCTTCACAAAGCCCAGATCCGGATTACTTCCACGACGGGATTCTGTAGCTTGAATGGAAGAGGCTCCGTCTTTCCAACTATACCAGGCACCTTCGGTTTGCGAATAATACCCTTTATACATATAGTAGTTTTCAAAGTCCAGATCGGTATGCAGAATACCCGCACCAACGGTTAGTTTCAGCTCATTTACGATCGGAGAATACTTCAACCACTCTTCTTGACTGAGCCTCCAACCTAAAGAGAAGGTGGGCGAAAATGCGTTTCGCTTCTTCGGAGCCATCTTGGCAGAGTGAACGGCAGCAGCCGTGAAATCGGCATAATACCGGTGTTTCCAGTTGTAAGTCAACTGCAGTCCCAGGTTGGCGTTGCTGATTTTGTGATACTTTCCATTATCGGTGCGCTGGTAGCCGGAGGCAAGCAACATTCCGCTTACGTTGTGCACATCGGCAAACGTACGGTTATAATTGAACTGAGCGGAAAAGGCCAGCGTTTGCTGATACCAACTGTTTTCCACATCCTGCGTACCGGTGCTACGATCTTCGTTGTATTTAGTTATTCCATCAATCATATTCACTCCGTTATATGTGTACCAATTTGGCTCGTATACAGCATACGTGTAAGCATAAGATTCGTTGTAACCGGAGGAATAGTCAATGGAGAAGCGCGTTTGGAAACTCAATCCTTTCAACCACTTTTCCAGGTCAAAATCCAACCCAACAGTCATTTCAAACTGGCGGGTAGTACCAACATTATAACCGCTGGCATAAACATCGGCAAAAGCATTGGTCGGATCCAATTGACTACCTCCCAACAGATACTTACCATCAATAAGGCGACTGCCGTTCAGGATAAGCGCTTGCAAACCACTGCTTTCCTCCACAGCACTAATCGGTATCAATGGCGAGAAACGGTTGGGGCGTAATGTTGCAGCCTGTCCCCAGAAGTCACCTTTGGCAAAGCGGTTAGTTGACAATATGGCGGTTGCATCTACTAATGCTGAAAGAACATCGTTGAATTTGAAATCTACATTTCCACGGACATTGAATCGTAGGTTACGTTCATTCTTGCCTTCTCCAAAGTTTAATAAGGTACTTTCGTGCGCAAGCCCTACGTTCGTATAAAAACGGGCACGCTCGGAGCCACCGCTTATTTCGGCTGTTACGTCGGAGTGGTTATAGGCCTTTTTCAGGTAATCGCTGCTGTAAAAATCAATGCTTGGGTAGCGGTAACTATCCGTAGCGGAGTAGTAATTCTGAATTTGCTGTGACGAATAGAGTTCATCCAATCCGTCATTACGGAGAGCTTCATTATAGAGCGTCATGTACTCCCATGAGTTTAGATATTGTGGATAGCGCTTCGGTACATAGAAACCCGTATTGGCTTGTATGTTGATTTCACGTTTGCCGGCCTGACCGCGTTTAGTGGTTATCAGGATAACCCCCTTTGCACCCCGGCTTCCGTAGAGGGCTACGGCATTGGCGCTTTTCAGGAACGTAACGCTTTCCACTTCGTTCGCTCTGACATCCGCGCCTGCATCACGGGGCACACCGTCAATCAACACCAGAGCACCTTGTCCCCAGATATTTCCGTTGTAACCTCCAGCCAGTGACTGAGCACCGTCAAGGGCGAATGTATTATAATCTTTCTCCAACAGGTCACGGACACTGTAGAAAGAGACACCACCCGACAAGTCCTGCTTCTCCACCTTACGGAAAGCCACATTTACTTGTTGAGGCTGGACGGTTAAGGTATCTACTCCTTCATCCTCTGGGGTCTGCGCCACTGCAGGTGTCATGATCGCGACTGCCACACTCAGGAGAAGAAATTTATGTGCTATATATTTCATTGTATTATACGTTTTATAAATGATTACCAACCGGGATTTTGGTCAAACTCCAGATAGATATTGGTATCGACGCGCTTCAAAGGTAACCAATAGTGTTTGGTGTTTAACTTACGTTCTACCACCACACGCTCGGTCAGATTAAGTACGGTATTATGTTCAGGATCGTCGGTGCTAAAACCTCCTGCACGATCAAAATCGATGGCTGTCTTGATTGTGTAAGGATACTCAGTTAAAAGTAACCAGCGACGCAAATCGTTAAAACGATGGCCTTCGTAAGCCAACTCTACGGCTCGTTCGCGGCGCACTTCGTTCATAAACATCTCTGTTGAAGTGAGATATTTGGTAGCTACGCGTCCTACTCCGGCACGGTCGCGCACCTGGTTGAGGGCTTCTGCGGCTGTCTTTCCAAATCCGGGAACGGAAGCGGTGGGCGAGTCATAACCGTTGGTTACAGCTTCGGCATACATCAAATAAATATCTGCCAAACGCATATAGCTGATGTTGATGAGATGGTCCTTTTCTTGTCCGCGATCATCGTTGTTGGTTGTATTGGGTACGAACTTGTACATCAGATAACCTGTACGGCTACCTACATAATCGTCACGATAACTACCTCCCGTGTAAAGGTTGGCATAACGATGGGCTTCACGGGTTTGAGTGGCGCCCTGCAGGCATTTCACGCCGTCATACACTATATCGTGGTAAAAACGAGGATCGCGATCTTTCCAAGGTTGACGAGGATCATATCCACTTTCGATATCCGTCTTAGTGCAATCGGGAATAGGAAGACCATTTGCCATACCATAATAATTAACGTAGTTGGCTGTAGGACAGAACATGTTGCTGGAACCGTCAAGCAATACACCAGGCGTGTATTGGTTACTTTGACTCCAATATGTTCCCCATGCCTGATATACGGGAGGCATAAAAATAGCTTCAGTACCTCCAGGTATCTTATAACCTTGATTCAGAGTATAGAAGATGTCTGAGTATTGACTGAAGTCCATCAAGCTATAATTGGCTTTGCCTCCTTCTGCTTTGCAAAGGAATAGCATTTCGGCAAAGGCTTCGGCAGCCTTCTTGCAATATTCTTTGTTGTATGTCTTCACACCAGTGCTTTCATAGTTCATCAACGGACTGCCTGCCCAGAGGTAGTTCTTGCCCAAATAGCCAAGTGCCATAATCTTATTTATTCGCTGACGATTCTTGCCTAACGTGTTCATGCCGACTATGGTATCATCCCAATCCAATGGCAGCAATACAGCTGCACGCCGGAAGTCATCGGCTGCCTTGTCGGCACACTCCTGATAACTCAGACGAGGCAGACGGACTGAACTAGGACTACTGCTCAACACGTGGTCAATATAGGGTAACCCGCCGAAAGATTGCATGAGCATGAAGTGGAACCATCCCCGGAAGAAATAGAGTTGTCCAGCAATCAAGTTATATTCCTCTTCAGTACAATTGATCATGTCATTGAGATGTTGCAAACCAATATTCGCTTTGCGGATGCCATACCACACCAAGGGCCACATACGTTTCTTCATACGATCATCTTCAGTGGTAAGACCTACCCCGTCCATCCAACAGGCTCCCCAGCCGTCGAACTCTTTTTGCCAACCCCAGAAGTCACCGTTATCTACCTTGTAACCCATGAACCAGGTAGAACCGGCTACACTGAGTTCGTCTTCTCCCCAGTTGTAATCGGATTGCCAGAAGGAACAGTTCATATTGGGAATACAATAATAGAGTTCCTCAGTAAATCCCTGGAAGTTATAAAAGTTCTTATAGACATCCTCCGGATTGACAATCGAATCTTCCGAACGATCCAGGTAGTCGGAACAAGCCGTTAGCGCTGTACCTGCCATCATGAAGGCGAAGCCATAAAGTATAGTTTTAATTGTTGCTTTCATATACATTCATCTTATTAAAGCGTGATTTTAAATCCCAGATTGAAACGTCTCACGGTAGGATATGCACCTTGTGAAGCCCATCCTGTACCGGCAGTGTTCGACTCGCGGTCGTCGGGCATACGACTCCAGAACCAAAGGTTGTTTCCGTTCAGGTAGACGCGCAATGAACCCACGCCCCATTTTTTCATTTTGTCGCCGGCAAAAGTATAAGCTACCTCTGCGTTCTTGAGGCGGATGTAGGAACCGTCGTACATGTAACGTGTACCATTCGACATACCATCAATGGTTGACGTCCAACGTGGCAATGAAGTTTCTGCATTCTGATTATCAGGGCTCCAGTAGCTGCCCTGGTTGTACGCATTGTTCAATTTACCGGAGAAGCTTGTCAGCACCACCTGACGGGTAACGTTGGTTACACCGTAAAACTGCACAAAGAAACTAAAGCCCTTCCAGTCGAAACCGACAGTGGCGTTGTAGGTATTCTGCGGATTACCGCTATATCCGTAAGGTACGTTGTCGTTGGTATCGATAACTCCGTCACCATTATAGTCCACGATAATCTGGTCACCCGGTAATCTCTGGCTGTCCGTTGTATTCAGTTGGGGACTGGAATATACATCGTCCCAGGTATTCATATAACCATGGTCTATGTAAGAGTAGGCTTGCCCAATAGGTTTCCCTTCGAGCTTCTGATACCAAGGAAGGAGTTCGGCATCATCACGCTCTAAGATTTTATCTTTGGCATGTGTCATGTTCATATCTGCCCATACACGCCAGTTCTTTCCGATGTTCTTGTTGAACTTTACCGACAATTCATAACCGGTGGCACGCACTTTACCTAAGTTTGCCCAAGGAGCAGTCATACCGTAGAAAGAGGGTATAGCACGATCCGTGCCACTAACCAGAATTTCGGTACGGGTATTACGGAACACATCTAATGAACCGGTTATCAATCCTTCAAGGAAAGCAAAGTCGGTACCGAAGTTCAGTTTTGTAGAGGTTTCCCAATGGATATTCGTGTTACCCATCACGGTAGGACGATACCATGTATAAGGACTGGTTTCGTCGGCCACGCTTCCCAGTTTGGCATTGCCCCCATAAGCCCATTGGCTCATATATAGCCAACGCTCGCCTACGTTATCATCACCGATTTTACCGTAAGAAACACGTAGTTTCAGCATATCCATAAACTTCAACGGTTTCATGAATTTCTCTTCGCTCACCATCCAGCCAACAGCACCGGAGGGAAAGAAAGCAAAACGGTTGTCACTGGAGAACTTCTCGGAACCGTTATAGGCACCATTAACTTCCAGGAAATAACGCTGTGCATAGTTATAAGTGGCACGGAATGCCCAGTCTTCACGGTAATGCGGTATCTCGCTTCCGGTTGTATATTTCTCACGGCTAAATAGCCCCATGGCACCGAGGTCATGATTGCCGAACTTACGGGCCCAGTTTAACTGGAACTGGTAATAGATGCGGCGATAGGTCGCTCTATTATCCATTTCTCCACCATTCGTACCCCATTTCTTACTCTCCTGAAATTCAAATTGAGTGTTGGAATCTGTTCCTTCTTTGTAGTACACCTGACCGGTTTTCGGGTCTATCCATTTCCGTTGCGCATTATTATAAAGGTCGTTCACACCGCGTTTGCGTTCCAGGAAGGTGTTATCCAGAGAGAACAGCCCGCGTACGGAAAGCCCTTTAACGAACTTACTTAAATCCTGTTCCAGGGTAAAGTCTGTATTAATACGGGTGGTGGTACGTTCTTCGGCACCACTCAAGGCTACGGAGTATACGGAGTTGGAAGCACCCACTTCGTCTCTCGGATAGTAACCATACGAACCGTCGCTGTAGATGGGAAGCATGGCATCGGGCGGTGTACCGTAAGCGGAAATCCATGCTCCGTAATCGTTGTCACTATAATCCCAAGGTGTCTTTTTCACCCCATAGGAACCGGATAGGCTAACCTTGAACATCGTTGTATTTGTTAAACTGAAATCCAGATTGGAGCGTCCGTTGATACGGTTATAACCGAACCCTGCCTGATAGCCGCGACCGTTGTTGAACTCACGGAATAAGTCGCCTTCGCCCAGGTAATCGACAGAAGCGAAATACTTCACAAAAGAAGTACCACCCGATATGTTCACATTGGCATTATAGCTCATTGCATAGTTTTTAAACAATTCGTCTACCCAATCCACATTTGGATAGCGTTCGGCTTCCTCTACACTGGCAGGGTTACGATACTTATCCAGAATATCCAACGGTATATAGTCGCTCCACGATTCCGGTGTCAGCCCCAGTTCATGTTCGATGATTCGGTTGCGTAACAGGAGTGCTTCATAAGAGTCTTTTTTACTTGGTAAGCGGGAAGGTACTTTAGCCGTAGCACTGAAGTTTATGTCTACCCTTGCCGCGCCTTCTTGACCGCGCTTTGTTGTAATCAGGATAACGCCATTGGCACCCTTCACACCATATACGGCTGTGGCAGAGGCATCTTTCAACACAGAGATGGATTGTACAGAACTAATGTCCACCGAGCTCATGGGACGTTCTATACCGTCGACCAGAATCAATGGAGAACTACTGTTCCATGAGCTGGCTCCACGAATGATGATTTCGGGATCTTCATCGCCCGGCATACCGGTGGAGTTCATCGTAGATACACCCGGCAAATTACCCGTTAGGGCGGCACCCACACTGGATACCCCTCCGGCACGTTCAAGTACCTTACCCGTGGTCTGGGAAATGGCGCCTACTACAGAAGCCTTCTTCTGTTGCCCGTAACCTACCACCACTACTTCTTCCAATTGCTCAGAGTCGCTTGTTAAGGCTATTTTCAACGCTTTGTCTGTAGCCGTTACTTTCCGTTCATGGGGTTTCATTCCGATGAATGAGACCACCAGTGTAGAGCCTACCGGAACTTGTATCGTAAACTGTCCGTCAATGTTGGTAATCGTACCTATAGACGTATTACCTTTCCAAATGACGTTTGCTCCGATTATAGCTTCACCGGTTTCATCTACTACTGTACCTTTCACCGTCACCGTATTCTGTGCTATACCGAGCAGGTAACAGAATGAGAATAGGGAGAGGAGCAGCAATCGTCTAATGTGATTTCTCATTTGATTTAAGATTTTATATGATTTCTTTTGTTATCTCAGCGTGAAAAGCTTAGTTGTTCTTCATGGCATACATGCCTATAGTAGTACCTGTGAATCCACCGGTTTGCGCTGTGGACAGGTATCCGGCATCGATATTCTCGCAAAGCATTTTCCATTTGTCTGCTTCGGTTGCATAATAGAAATCGAAAGACAGGCCTCTCGAAACAACCTTGAATTGTATTGAGGCATTTTTACCATCTATTACGTCTTTTGCCAGGAATTCACTTCCTGTGTCACTAATTTTTTCAAGACTAACCGTTCTTTGTTCATTGGTATCATTGACTGACAGAAAGTATTGATGGGTATCATCTTTATATAGAAGTACGCCTGCCTGATCTTTCTCATCTGCCGGGTCGAAGTACATCTTCGTAACGCACTCAAATTTATGGTGTTGCACACGGCGTGCTACAAATGCAGGGGTTTTCTTCTCACTTGCCTGAATATCTGAACATTTAAGGGTAAGACATCCGACGTTATCTGTTAGCGAATACAGATCGGTGGCCGGTGCTCTCAGTGTAATCCATTCCATACCCAATGTAGAAGCATTGAAGTGATCGTTCCGTTCAAAGTTTCCAAAGGTAGTGTTTTCGGCTCTTGTTACGCCTTTCCTTTTCAAAATCATAGGTATAAGATCCTCTCCTTGTGTCATATATGGAAAACCATCTCCACTCCATTTCACTGGAATGATAAAGGTTTCACGCCCCAGGTTTTCGAATTGGTTATTGATTGGGCGACACGCCAGAAACACAGCCCACCAATCGCCTTCTTTGGTTTGAATCAAGTCGGCATGTCCGGCACAAGTGATGGGATTAGGACGATCGGCTGGCAAATATTTCTGAGTAAGAATGGGGTTCTTGTCCCAAGGCGTAAAAACTCCCATTGGGCTATCTCCGGAGAAGATTACCTCACGATGATCGGGACCTGTACCACCTTCTGCTGCCATTAAGAAGTATTTACCATTGATCTTGTACATGTGAGGGCCTTCAATCCAGATGGGCTTTTCCGCTAGATTCACGCCACCGTTAACAAGCATCTTCCAATCGCCAATGGTTTTATCTGTAGCCGGATCAAATTCACGAATACGAATAGAGCGATGCCCATCGTACAATTCCTTTCCATCCATACCATCGTTATTTACAATGTACGCACGACCGTCTTCGTCGAAGAAGAAGGAAGGGTCAATACCTCCAACCTCGGGCAAGTAGATGGGCTCCGACCAACTTCCGAACGGATCCTGGGTTTTAACGAAGAAGTTACCGGCACCGACGTTGGTCGTAATCATGTAATAGGTTTTGTTGTGGGGATTGTAGCTGATGGCAGGAGCAAATATGCCTCCACTTGTGCCTTGTCCCTGGAAGTTTGCCAACTGGGAAGGACGGTCGAGTACATGCCCCACTTGTGTCCAGTTAATCAGGTCTTTGCTATGAAACAAAGGAACTCCGGGATAATACACGAAGGTGGAAGTTACCAGGAAGTAGTCTTCTCCGTTGGAACAAACACTGGGGTCGGAGTACCAACCAGGAAGAATAGCGTTATAAAAAGAGCTCTCGTCCGTCAGATTATTATCTTTGTAATAATCATCTTCTCCTTTATAATTAAAGTAGTCGAAAGCGGCTACGGATTTGCCTATCAAAACCGGCGGTGTAGCGACTGCATCTTTTTTTTCTTTAACCCATCCCTCATTGAAAGAGCAACTACTAAGCGAATTGCCGATTAGTAATAAAAGAGATAGCAGGTAAGAAATCATTCTTTTATTCATTGTCATTTTAGTATTTAAATAATTATCGTTGATTTTTTTTCAACTGCAAACATTATGTATTGAATTTATTCCTTTTGATAAATGATTTTGGACTTAATTTATTATATCTCTGTGCTAACAAATATATTTAAAATTCACATATTAATAATTTTAATGTAGTAACAAGTATTTTTTGAATATTACATATAAAGTAATCTGTCTGTATTTTTTACATTATATGAAATATTGGTAAATCCCCGATAATAAATGGAGACTACACCTTCTCAATACTAATCTTTATATCCTTCCTTCTATCGTTTTTATTTTCCCGTTTTCTTCGTATTCAAGTTCTACGACTTTCAAACTGCGTAGCCATGTTTTTCCTTCGGAGGGCACACAGTCATGATGAAATAAATACCATTTTTTGTTGAATTCTACAATAGCATGGTGTGTTGTCCAGCCAACAACAGGAGTTAATATAACTCCCTGATAAGTGAATGGTCCGTAGGGATTATCACCGATGGCGTAACAGATTAAATGGGTATCTCCTGTAGAGTAGGAAAAGTAGTATTTTTCTTGATATTTGTGCATCCAGGATGCTTCAAAAAAACGACGTTCTGTATCTCCGGCTTTTAATGGTATTCCATTCTCATCCAAAATGAAAATATCTCGCGGTTCTTCGGCAAATTCGAACATATTCTCCTGTAAGCGGGCAACTTTAGGACAAAGTGCCAGTTCATCACCTTCTGGGAATATTGCCGATTCCAGTGCTTTGTTATTCCGATAGCGCTGTAATTGTCCGCCCCAAATACCACCAAAGTACATGTAGTATTCATCATTTTCTTTCCACACAGCTGGGTCAATGCTATAGCTTCCTTTTATAGGGTCGGGGTTGGGAACGAAAGGGCCTTCGGGTTTATCGCTAATTGCTACACCTATACGGAATATGTCATTCTTGTCTTTTAGCGGGAAGTACATATAATACTTTCTGTTCCGGTAGGCAACATCACAATCCCAGAGTTGTCGGCCTGCCCACGGAATATCTTCTGTTCTTAAAACAACACCATGATCGGTAATATTTCCATTTTCCACATTGTCCATGGAATACACATGGTAGTCTTTCATGTTGAAATGGTCGCCGTTGTCGTTTTCTGGAATACCACTTTCCCAATCATGAGATGGGTAAATGAATAATTTACCGTTAAACACATGAACGGAAGGGTCGGCCATATAATCATTGGGTACTAAATATCGAGGTACTTTCATTTTAATTTGTTTTTAAAGCGGTGAGTTCGCTGTTTGTTAATGCAGAGAATTTGGAAACGATTGGTTTGGGATTATAATCCCTGTCGAATAGTAGTGGATAGTCTACACGGTCTTTAATGGGAAAGTCATTTTTCCATGAAGTAGCATCGCTCAACCCCCACAAGGTTACCCTGTCTATTTTATCGTGGTGTTTCAGGAATAGTTTAAAGAAATCCATATATCTCGCTTCCCATTGCTGCTCCATGTTTTCAGTCAGACCAGCAGGGTATGGATTCATTTGTTCCTGATAATCTATAGCATCGGAAATATTGGCTCCGACATTTTCCCAGGGACTTGGCAACACACTTAAATCCAACTCTGTAACCATGACTTTCATTCCCAGACCTGCGTATGCCAGAATGCTTTTCTCAAAATCGTTGATGGAGGGTCCGTACATGTCGACATGCCCTTGCATGCCGATGCCATCAATCCGGATGCCTTGTTCCTGTAATGATTTTACCATCTGGACAACAGTTGCGCGTCTGCCGTCAAGAGCCATTGAATAGTCATTGTAGTATAATTCTGCATCAGGATCGGCTTCGTGTGCAAATTGGAATGCCAACTTAATGAAATCTTTACCAATTATTTGATAGAATTTACTTTTGCGCCATTCTCCATTGTCTTCAATAGCTTCGTTTACCACATCCCAACCTTTTACTCTGCCTTTATATCGACCTACCACGGTATGGATATGATTTTTCATGCGTTGAGTAAGTACTTCGGCAGAAACGTCGTTACCTTCCTTATCTCTGAAAAACCAACCTGGGGCTTGCGAATGCCAGATAAGGGTATGACCAATAATATGCATATTGTTTTTTTCTCCAAATCCGATGAATTTATCTGCATCATTGAAAAAGAATTCTCCCTCTTTGGGTTGAAGGAACATACTTTTCATACAGTTTTCAGCAACTATAGAATTGAAATGCGTAGCAATTGCTTCGCTAGCTTTCGTATTGAAACCCATAAATTCTTGCTTGTTCAATGCAACTCCTATATGAAATTTGTTTTTGAATGTTTCCTTTAAAACTGACACTTGTGCTTGCTTATCATCAGTTTTTAGATTCTTACAGGAAGCAAGAACACATATAAGGCAGATAGCTAATAAATAATAGGTGTTTTTCTTCATAAGTTTTAATTTTCTTCAATATGGTAATTAATTATAATCTGGTGTTTATTGGTTCAGATGTCTTCCTTCAATCTCTCTATTTATTTTGTCTATAACATCATCTTCCAACTCATATTTGGAGATAATAAACATGGCCAACAATAGTAATACTGCGGGTATAACTGCTACAAGCCATAAAATTCCTTGTTCTACAAATGCCGTTTGCGTCAGGGCATTTTTTTCGTCGAAACCGACAAAAGCAAGTACAAATCCGGGGACCACTCCTCCTAGAGCCATGCCTGCTTTAAAGAAAATACCAGTCAAGGCATTTACTATGCCCGAAATTCTGCGTCCGGTTGTATGTTCACTAAAGGATATTACTTCCGGAACCAGTGCCCACATATAGCCTGTGGCAACTATGATGCCTGTAGATTTTACAAATTGAGCTACTAATACCAGCCATATTTGAGATTTAAGTGCGGATATCATTGAAATGGCATAAAAGAGAATCATTCCTGCAATGGCTATGGACAGGAATACATAAAACATTTGTTTTTTACCGATTGCTCGTTTTATGGCAGGTACCATGGGCATAAATATAAATGCCGGTATTGAGCCGAGTGCGGCAAAATAAGGTAGCATATCCGGTGCCTGTACGTTGTAAATCATGTAATACGACCCTGCTGAATTTCCTATGGCTAACATTGCGAAAGCGGTAATAAAGAAGAAGGCCAGAACACGCAGTGGGCGGTTGCGTTTAAACTCAATCCACAAATCGGATACTTTTACTTCCGACGTATCCTGTTCGTCCATAACCACCCGCTCTTTGGTTTGTGTATAGCAAAAGATTAAGAGAATCAAACCTGTGACAGCATAAATGCTCATCGTGATGAACCAAGCATTTCCGGATTCGGCAGAGTTTATCTTTCCGTCGGGAGAGAGCATTCGCACCATAACAGGTATACCGTAAGCTACGGCCAATCCACCAAGATTGGCTAGAAACATACGAACGGAGGTGAGCTTGGTTATTTCATCTGTATCGCGCGTGAGTGATGCATTCAATGCTCCATAAGGTACATTAATCAATGTGTAACACATGGATAAGCCTACGTAGGTAATATAAGCATAAAGTAAAGAACCCGAAAATCCATCCCAAAAGCAAAGAATGGCAAATCCGGTAAGCGGTATGCCGCCGAGTACCAGGTACGAACGATATTTACCAAGTTTGGGGTTGTGCTTATCTACAAATGCACCAACGAGAGGATCCCAGACGACATCGACCAGACGGACGATCAAGAACATAATGGCTGCTGATTTCGAAGGAAGTCCGAAAACATTGGTATAAAAGATTAGCAGGTATATGCTTACTGTTTGATAAATGAGATTCTGCGCCAAATCGCCCGAACCAAAACCGACACGTTGTAGCCATGACAATTTATAGAATCCTTTTTGCTCAGAATTTCTTTGTGTAGTTGGTTTCATTGAGATGTTTCTCCTATGTATTGGTTAAGCCACAAAGTTACGGATGGGTGGGATGTAGGGTTTTATATTTTGGATATTAGATTTTCATTTTTAGATAATTCCTAAGGATAGCCTATTCTGAAAGGGTTTTGTTTTAGCATATTTACTTAAATTCTAAACTAAAGTATCTGTATTCTAAAAAGATAAAACTTATTCAGCCACATCTTTGTGATACACTTTATTCAAAGAAAATTAAGGTTTTCTTATATAAAATCAAATATAGATAGCTTTGTTAATATAATGAGAACATTGAATAAGCTTCTTATAGGTGATGCTTTAGGTGTTTGGACTAACTCCTAGCAATCCAAACGGTTGCCAAATCTGAATTCGTTTTTTATGAGAAAAGGTGTCGGAGATTTGAGGTGAAAGGCTTTTGTTGATATATCCATTCGACCTGATGGAAGATTTGCATGTGTTTCAAAATAAATAAAAAAATGAATCTGAAAAAGTATGGCTGCTTAATCGTTTTAGTTGGATTGATGTTGTGTTCCTGCAATGCGCAAAGTACAAGTAAGGGTGGAATAAAAGTGTCTAAAGGAAATTCGTCTGCAGTTTTCGACTATTTCCATTATACAAGGGAAGATGATTATTATAATGAAGACCCACTGACGGCTGCAAATCAGTTCTTTAATCCGATTCTGCCCGGATGGTATTCCGATCCAAGTATTTGCAGTAATGGAGAAGATTATTTTCTTGTCACCTCTACATTAGTTTATTATCCTGGGGTACCTATATTTCATAGCAAAGACCTAGTTAACTGGACACAAGTGGGGCATGTACTCGACCGTCCTTCCCAGTTGGCAAACTTCCAGGGACAAGGCACAGGTGGAGGCATATTTGCTCCTGCCATCAGTTACAATCCCCACAACAAAACCTATTACATGATTACGACCAACGTCGGTGCCGGTAACTTCTTCGTTAAAACCCAGGATCTGTTCGGAAGTTGGTCGGAGCCCATCCACTTGCCCGAGGTTGGAGGTATTGACCCTTCTTTCTTCTTCGACGAAGACGGTCGCGCGTACATTGTAAATAACGATGGTATGGTTGGAAAGGAATCGCTAGCAGATAACATCGGATGTCTTACCCTTAAATGTTCAGATATTCAGGCAAGTGAGAAGAAAACCCCTGCATTTGTAGCACGCCGTGTACAGCATTATAAGTTTAGTAGTGTTACCCGTATATGTTTTCAACTTCAAAAGGATTCCCAGAAAGCAGGAATGTTATTGTTTAAAGATGAAGAACATCAGTATTTTCTTTCTATGAAACAAACCGAAAAAGACTATAGTATTTCGCTGGCTCAAATATCTGATAGTCTCTCAGGATTTTTGCTTCGAGAGATTGTTGTTTATTTAATAGTTTCACTATATTTGTAATAGGGTTATCACTTTAAATGCAGTTTCCTTTAAATGCAATGAAATTACTATTAACAATACTACTATCCTTTGTTTCTGGGGTAAGTATCTATTCTTCGAATGCAAAGTTTTATAGCATAAATTCAATCTATGGAATCTCTATGCGTGAGGTGAGCAGTGTATGCAAAGATGATAATGGATTTATTTGGGCATCTTCCAAAAATGGTGTATTGCGAATAACAGAAGGTAATTACCGTATCTATCAACTCCCATATATTTCAGCCAATGTTCTCTCTGTTAAAGTAATATATTCCAAAGGCCGGTTAATTGCTTTTACAAATAATGGACAACTGTTTATTTATAACGAGTTGTACGACCGTTTCGATGTATATCTTGATTTACGCGTACCAACCGATAATCTTTATATAACTGTTGAAAAAATTGTTACTGATCATGAACAAGCTCTGTGGATAGCTTCTTCGGCTGGTTTGTATCAATACAAAAATGAACAACTTCATGCAGTGAAGGAATTATCCAAAGAAACCTATTCCATTGATTGGTATGATAAAGACCATCTTTTTGCTGCTACCGAAGACGGGTTATATCTGCTTAATATTCACACATTGGATCAAAAAAGGATGTATAGGATTAACAACCACAATATCCGTTTTTCAACTATCTATTACGATAAAAGTATAGCACGTTTATGGGTAGGAACCCTTTTTGATGGACTGTATTATTATGATTTGAATAAGAATCAGCTCGAAGGCACTTCAATCAAAGATTTTCCGAAGCAACCGATTGGGGTTATAGAGGCAAATACCGATTCCACTTTACTTGTAGGCATTGACGGACAAGGAATCTGGGAGATAAACAGAAACGGAGATTCAGTTTTGAATATCTACAAAGAAGATGGCGATAATCCATCGTCGTTATGTGGTGATGGAGTGTATGATGTATTTTGTGACGACAAGAAAAGAATTTGGGTGGCCACATATAGCGGTGGATTATCTTACTTCGATCAGGAATCGCCATTGGTCAGTCAAATTACTCACCAGATAAATAATCCTTATTCGTTGGGCAATAACAACGTGAATAATGTCCTCGAAGATAGTAGAGGGAATATCTGGTTTGCAACGAATAATGGTATTAGTCGATGGAAAGTGTCCACCAATCAGTGGGACACCTATTACAAAAACACCTACGAACAGGCTCAGGTGTTTCATGCCTTGTGTGAAGATGATCAAGGCAATATTTGGGCAGGCACCTATTCATCTGGTTTGTATATATTGGACGGGGAAAATGGAAAAGAGTTGGCCCATCATTCTCCACACACAGATTCCGAATCGGCAGGAAAGTTTATTTTCGATATATTCAAAGATAGCGAAGGCGATATTTGGCTAGGGAGTGTTCGCGGGTATCTTGCCTGTTATGTGTCTAAAGAAAAACGCTTTCGTCTATATCCGGGGCAACCCGTTCGTTCTTTTGCTGAATTATCATCTGGAAAAATGCTTTTGGCCTGCTCGTATGCTTTATTGTTGTTCGATAAGCAAACCGAAACTATAGACTACCTAGCCGACCATCTCACACAGGATATATTGATAACCGACAGCATAATCTGGATAGGGACAGGAGGTGATGGCCTAATTCGTTATAATTACTCTGACCGTACAAGCCGGAAAATAACGACTGAAGACGGGCTTCCTTCGAACTTTGTGAACAGTATCTTGTATACTGATGGTCATTTATGGCTTGGTACCGAAGGCGGATTGTGTCGTTATAATCCTGCTACCAGTGCAATAGACGTATACTCTTCTATTTTTGCATTGTCCAGCATATCGTTCAACATAAACGCAAGTACAAAGTTGAAGAATGGAGAAATGGTATGGGGTACAAATAATGGAGCAGTAATGTTCAATCCCAATGTACTTCATCATGCACAACTTAATGGACGAATATTCTTACAGGATATTTATATCTCAGGTCGTTCCATAAAAGAAAATTCAGATATTCTGCGTGATATTCCGGTAGATAAGCAAACCGAATTCTCATTGAAGCATAATCAGAATAACATTGCGATAGAACTATTGCCTATTGGGGTATCATCTTCTGCCAGTAAATTTTCGTGGAAGATGGAGGGACTTGATCAGGATTGGACATCTCCATCTAACCTTAAACTTATTAATTATACGAATATACCCAGTGGAAACTTTCGTCTCATGGTGCGAATGTATAATAATTCGCTTTCGCAGATTGTAGACGAACGTATGTTATATGTTCACATTATTCCTCCCTATTGGCAGACTTGGTGGTTCCGTATTATTGTATTTTTCATTTTAGCAAGCATCGCGTATTTCTCATTGAAATTTTATATTAACCGTTTGAAACAACTCCATGCAGAAGATAAAATTCGCTTTTTCACCAATACAGCGCATGATATTCGCACTTCATTAACATTAATCAATGCTCCGATAGAAGAATTGAACAAAGAGGAAACCTTATCGAACAGAGGACGATATTATTTGGATTTGGCTACGGAACAGTCTGGACGGTTATCTTTTGTTGCCACCCAATTGCTTGATTTCCAGAAAGTAGATATTGGGAAAGGACAATTGTTTTTAGTGATGGCTGATGTTGTAAATCTGGTATGTCGACGAAAAACAATGTTCGAATCAGCAGCCGGACGGAAGAATGTGCGGTTGGAGTTTACATCCAATCAGGAACATTTTGTAACAGCAGTTGATGAGATTAAAATGGAAAAGGTGATCGATAATCTAATATCTAATGCCATCAAATACTCTCATCCCGATGGTAATGTGGAGATCAAACTCCTATGCAATACGAAGGAATGGGTGTTAGAAGTAAAAGATTACGGCTTAGGTATTTCTGAAAATGCTAAAAAGAAACTATTCCGGGAGTTTTATAGGGGTGATAATATTGTAAACTCTAAAATGGTAGGCTCTGGAATCGGATTGCTGTTGGTAAAGAACTATGTAAATATGCATCAGGGACATGTCTTCCTGGAGAGTAAAGAAAATGAAGGTGCGTCATTCTGCATTACAATTCCTTATAAGGAAGTTGCTGACGCGTTATCTTCATCTACAGATAGTACTCCTATAATTTTTACGGCTACGGATTATCCCTCTGATGTAACAGACATAAATTCTCTTGCCGGAACACATGCGCATATACTGATAGTTGAAGACAATAACGACTTACAGAATTTCCTGAAGGTATCTCTTCAGGAACGATACAGAATATCCATTGCCAATGATGGTGTTGAGGCCTGGGATTTGATCCGACAGGAAGCACCCGATCTTATTATTTCTGATATAATGATGCCTCACATGGATGGATTCGAACTATGCCGCTTAATAAAGTCTACGTTTGAAACATCACATATCCCGGTAATATTACTGACAGCTCTTTCTGAAAAGGTTCACCTGTTGGAAGGACTAGGCTTAGGGGCAGAAGACTATATAACAAAACCTTTTGATATGGCTATCTTATCTCAACGGATAACCTCTATCATCAAAAACCGGGAGGCGGTTCGTAATAAGGTGCTTGGGCGGGTTGAACAATCCGATAGTAAACAGCCTATTTTTTCCAATAAACTTAACGACCAATTTGTTAAAAAAGCATTGGAGGTAATACAACATAATATGGACAATACTGATTTCGGAAAAGACGAATTTGCATCCTCCATGAATGTAAGCACTTCACTTTTATATAAGAAGATCAAATCATTAACAGGTCAGTCTCCAGTTGACTTTATAAAAACCATTCGCTTGAACCATGCGCTAGAACTGCTCAAGTCGCGTCAATATACGATTACCGAAGTTAGCGAATATTGCGGCTTCTCAAGTATCAGTTATTTTAGCACAGTTTTTAAGAAGCATTTTGGTAAACCACCGACAGAGATTTAAAGTGAAGAAGATAAATTTTCCTTATTTTTGGAGATATACCTAAAATTTAAAACTTGATACCTAAAATCAAAACTGCTTAGTGGGCTTATTGCTTAATTTTGTATATCAATAGGTATTTCTCATATAGGTGCTTTTCATAACCTATTTAGGCATAGGAAGTCGGGCGTATTCAAGTGCCAGCTTTTTATGCCTTTTTTTTGCCATTATTGCCTAACACTGCGTACAGCTTGTTTCTATTGGTGCGATCAAAGGGGTGAATGATTTACTAAAAATCTCCACCCCTTAATTGTAAATCTGATGATTTTTGTCAAAGCTCTGAAGTATGTAAACCTCCAATGGTATTTCTATGGTACACTATTGATGATTTGTTGTTTCCTTAATTAGACAACTTTCTACTCATTTAGCTTTGAAGCCTTTCTGGAAAGGATGGAATATCTAATACCTAAAATCAAATATCTGAAATTTAAAGCCCATTTTTTCAAGTCCAACTATTTTTGCACCAGCCTTTAGTATAACAAATCAATTGTCAATCTTTAAAATGAATACTTATGAAAACAATTAGTGATGATAGCTGACTATTATTCTCTCCATTTTGCATATTATTTGCATGTCTGAACTCAATATTTGATTCTTCTATTGATATTGATACGATATGTTGTAAAAATAACAACCTGTTTAATCTTAAATAAGAAAGTGTATGAAAACAAGATTATTATTTCTAATCACTCTGTTTCTTAGTGCATCTATGACATGGGGACAAAGTAGAAGTATTAGTGGTAAAGTTGTATCGGCAACAGATGGTGAACCCATTATTGGTGCGTCTGTTCTAGTGAAGGGCACAACCAATGGTACTATTACCGATCTGGAGGGTACTTTTAAGCTCTCGGGAAGTCCAAATGAAATACTCGTTTTTTCATTTGTGGGTTATGTAACACAAGAAATTGCCATTGGCGGAAACACTACTTTTAGTGTGTTATTAAAAGAAGACACACAGATACTGGATGATATTGTTGTTATCGGTTATGGTACACAAAGGAAAGCAGACTTATCCTCGTCCATTACCGTACTCGACACAAAAGAGTTGGAAAAAGTTCCCGGTGGCTTGGCTGTAGGACTTCAAAGCTCGGTAGCCGGTGTACAAATGACTAATGGTAGAATCCGCGTTCGTGGTGTAGGTTCCATCAACAATACCGACCCGTTGTATGTAGTAGATGGTATGATTGGTGGTGTGGTGCCCGATGAAAGTAATATAGCCAGTATTCAGGTATTGAAGGATGCTGCTTCTTGTGCGATTTACGGTGCTCGTGGTGCGAATGGCGTAATCATGATAACAACTAAACGTGGTGCTACCGGTGATGTCAAGATTAGCTACGATGGTTATGCAGGCTGGAAAGGTATGTCGCATGATGTAGATATGCTCAATGGCCAGGAACTGGCTGAGCTGATTAATGAAGCGATGTATAATGAGAATCCTAATCGTACAGATTATCTGGCTGCATTGTCCGATCCCGCTGCTATTGGTGAAGGATATAATATGATGAATGAGTTGAAACGTACAGCTTTCTTTCAGAAACACAACCTTTCTGTAAGCGGAGGTTCCGATAAAGCTAATTTCCGAATTAATACGACCTATTCCACAGACCAACCCATCTTTATCCGCGAAGATTATAAAAACTATGGCATACAACTGATTTCGGATTTTACAAAGGGTAAGCTGAAATTGGGGGAAACCATTACCATCAATCGTAACCTGCACGATTGGAGCGATACCAAGATATTGGGTGCTCAGAAATGGTCGTCCACTTGTCCTATTTACGATGAAAACCATGTGACAGGTTTTGCCGGTGCCGGTAATGGTACGGATTGCGGTAATCCGTTGGCCGAATCTCACATGAACTGGAACAAAGGCGAAGGTACAACTATCAATGGTAATGTATGGGCAACGTATGAATTTATTCCGGGTTTGAAGTATAAGTTCAATATGGGTGTGGATATGTATCGCTATGTTGTTCAGAACTATATTGCCGACTATTCCATTGGATATGAGAACCATTCGCCAGACGAATATAAAATGTCCACCTCAAAGAGCAATCGCTTCTTGTATGAGAATACATTGTCTTACGACAAAATCTTCGGTAAACATAACTTAAGTGCTTTGATAGGTGTAACTTCAGAGGAAACTAAAGGTTTGGGGCATAATGGCGGAGCACGCGCTATGCCAAGTCCCGATATCCTTATATTGGGTTCTACTCAGGATAACTCTTCGAAAGTAGTAGGTTCTGATATCAGTCGTTCTTCCATGTTCTCTTTGTTGGGGCGTGTGAACTATAGTTACGACAGCAAGTATATGATGACATTCAATTTCCGTCGCGATGGCTCTTCTAACTTCAGTAAGAACAACCGTTATGGTAATTTTCCTTCTGTCTCTGCTGCATGGCGCATCAGCCAGGAGAAGTTTATGCAGGGATTTAGTTGGCTGAGCGATTTGAAATTGCGTGGTAGTTGGGGTATGTTGGGTAATTCCCTGATCGACCCTTATCAATATCAAAGTACAGTGAACTTCGACGGTATCTGGTATTATCTGAACGACAGTAAGGTGAGCGGCGCTTTGCCGACTACTCCTTCCAACCCCGATGTAAAATGGGAAACACAGTATTCTACCGACCTCGGTCTTGACTTAACGGTACTCAACAACCGGTTGACTTTTACAATGGACTATTATTATAAGAAGACAAAGGATATGTTGATTCAGGTTCCTATTTCTTTTACTGCCGGATATATGGGTAACTTCCCCACGCTAAATGCCGGTAGCATTGAGAACCAGGGCTTTGAATTCACTCTTACCTATCGCGATCAAATTGGGAATTGGGATTATTCCGTATCCGGAAATCTAACGACAGTCAAAAATAAGGTATTGGACTTAGGTAGTAACAATGCTATTTTTGCTGCCAACAGCGTGACCAAAACAGCAGTAGGAAAATCCATAGGTCAATTCTGGGGCTATGTGACCGATGGTTTGTATAAAACACAAGCGCAACTGGACGAAGATAAAGTTTTTGCTCCAAATGCACAGTTGGGCGACATTCGCTTCAAAAACCTGAATAATGACAACGAACTGTCTGATGCCGATAAAGATTATATTGGTAACCCTATTCCGAAGTTTACCTACGGGCTGAGCGCCGATGTAAGCTATAAAGCAGCATTTGGAACCATTGACTTCGCTATGATCTGGCAAGGTTCCCAAGGCAATGATATTTTCAACTACAGCCGTGTAGACAATGAAGGTATGCACCATTATTACAACAATACGAAAGAAGTGTTGAACCGTTATCGCGCAGAAGATATTATGTTTGTCAACCCGGTTTCCGGAGTTAGCACATTCTATCCTAAGAATACGGACACAAACATGCCTCGCGCCATTATCGGCGACCCGAATCAAAACCGTAAACTATCGGATCGTTATGTGGAAGATGGTTCTTATCTCCGCCTGAAGGCTCTGACGTTGGGTTATACATTCCCAAAACAATTGCTAAACAAGTTCTCTATCGAGCATCTGCGCATCTATGTAGGTGCCAAGAACCTGTTGACCCTTACTTCATACAAAGGTTATGACCCCGAAGTTGGCGATCAGGACAGATGGAGTGGCAAGAACCTCACAAGAGGTGTGGATGGTATGAGTCTTTGGGACCCGACCTTCCCGAATACACGTGAGTTTTATGTGGGTTTACAGTTAACTTTTTAAATATTAGAAGAATATGACACTAAGAAATATTTCACGCTTTAGCGTTGCACTTTCTGCTATAATTATGGTTAGCGGATGCATGCCTGATATGGACCTGGACAATCCGAAACAACTCTCGGATGATACTTACTATACCACCGAAGCACAGCTTGAGGCCGCAGTTATTCCCGCATACGAATCCTTGATCGGGCACAACCAGGGTGGATACGCGCGTGCGATGTATTATAACTTATTGGCTCCGGGAGACGATTTTGATAAAACATTCAAGTGGTCTAACTTGTATCAGGACACCTATACTACTCCGGCAAATGAAGGTTTGTTAAAAAGTGCATGGATGGACTTTTACAATGGTGTATTTGCTGCCAACCTGGCTATTCAGAAGATAACCAATTTTGAAGGAATAATTGACAGTGGTAAGAAAGACCGCTTGTTGGGCGAAGCCTATTTCCTTAGAGCATTGAATTATATGCATTTGGTACAGCTGTTCGGCGAAACCATTCCATACTGGGATGAGCCTATATCCGATGCATCGCTTTATTATCCCGGCAATTCGGAAAATGGACAGATTTATGCATTGATCATTTCAGATTTTTCGAAAGCGGCAGAGTTATTGCCCTTGAGAAGTGTACTCTATGCCGATGCAGCGAATAAAGGCCGCGCCACAAAGGGGGCTGCTCAAGCATATTTGGCTAAAGCCTATTTGTACCGCCCTATTTTGGAGCGTGGTCAGGCTGCCGAATTTGGCAAGGCGCAAATTGAACTGAAAAAGGTAATTGATAGCGGAGAATATCAATTAATGGACAATTTTCGTGAAAATTCTATGTGGGGAACCGTGCACGAGAATAATGCTGAATCTGTTTTCGAAATCCAAATGTTTAATGGTCCTGACTGGATGGGAGGCGACCGTTCGGATTCATGGAGATGGCAGGAGATCGGTGTACCCGACGGTACGGGAGGTTCCTGGTGGAATCTGGCACCTAACCAGCGGACCTTTGATGAATTTGAAGACGGTGACCCACGTAAGTTCATGACCATGTGGTGCCCGGGTGGTGCTTATTATACAGAGTTGACTGGAAATGTAGCCGACTGGGATTATATGATCAATAACTTGTCTTCGGACAAACATCTTTACGGAACCCGTAAGGAATGTCCCGACTATCAGATTTCCGATATAGACAATGAAATAAATACCCGTTTGGTACGTTATTCGGATGTACTATTGATGTATGCCGAATGTTTGAGCGAAGCAGGCAACGACAACAAAGTTATTACAGATCAGGAAGGGCCTAAGTATTACATTCAACAAGTACGCGATCGTGCCAATAAGATAGTTCCCTCGGAGCAACCCCACTTATGGTATCAGAATGCACCGGGCTATATTCCTAATGTAGATGAATTGCTAGCTAGCGGCAAGGTGATTAACGGTGTTGCAATGAATAGTATAAAGAATATCATTGTTCATGAGCGCTTTGTTGAACTCTGTGGTGAATATGTTCGTTATTTTGACTTGCTTCGCTGGGGAATGGCAGATGCCAAATGGCTCGATTCGATAAAAGCATTGGGGTGGAGCGAGAAGGCAATGTATTATCCTTTCCCAGAAGAGGAATTAAGTAATAACCCGAATTTGAAAGGTAATGCTATGAATTGATTGTTTTCAGGTTAGTTTTTATTTGTAGAAAAAGAGTCTCGAACTCTTTTTAAAGAAAAAGACCGAACTTCAACGTTACGGTCTTTTTCTTCTTTATTACCTCTCTCTGATATATTTAAAGGAAAGCAAAATATGGTAAAGTGATTTGAAATCAGTGCTTTCGCTAAGGTAATTGATAACTGTTTTATTGACGAAAACGAAATGAATAATAGAATATCTAATCTTTAAAATCTAATACCTGAAAATTGAAACACTAAATATATATCCGATAACTTTTGTTCTAATGCTTTTATAAATACTCAAAATCAAAAACGGAATATCTAATATATAAAACGGGAAAAGGTGTTGCGTCCTATTTTTGTTCAACAAATCTACAAAACCAATACCACATATAATGAAATATCGTCTTCTATATTCTATCGTCTTTGCTTTATTACTTTGTGCATGTGATAAGACAATAAGTCCGCAGGGCAAAATTATAATTGATTTACAGAAAATAGGTGCCGAAGTCGCTCCTTCCATGTATGGAATTTTTTTTGAAGAAATCAATCATGCCGGCGACGGCGGATTGTATGCGGAACTTGTTAAAAACCGTAGCTTTGAAGAACTTGAAATGCCGGAAGGATATTATACCGAAGGCAATACGCTTTATCCGAAGAAAGTTCATAATCATTTAACCGGCGAAATAAAATCGGAGCACTACCGGTGGACTACAGAAGTGGTTCCGGGATGGAGCCTGAAAACAAGAGAAGGTTCAGCTGCCGAAATGAAACTAACAAAAGAAAGACCTAAATACTCGTCTGCTCCGAATAACCTGAAAGTTACCATAAAGAATGCCTCTCATCCTGTTTGGCTTATAAACGAAGGATATTGGGGTATGAATCTGGTAGAAGGAGAGAATTATTTTCTGCGTACCATTATTCGTTCTGATGCTGATTATAAAGGACAGATTACCGCACATTTGCTATCGGAAGATGATAAAGTACTGACTTCAACCACCATACAAATGCCTCAAAGTAATTCATGGTACGATATTAGCCAACTTATTACCTCTTCGGCAACCGATGCAAAAGGAAAACTAGCTTTGGAATTTAACACAACAGGCACAGTCTATTTGGATTATATATCTCTTTTTCCTGAAAAGACGTTTAATAATCGGCCGAATGGTTTGCGAAACGATGTTGCTAATGCTTTGGTAGATTTGTTACCCGCTTTTGTACGCTGGCCGGGAGGTTGTGTAGTAGAGGGTATTACGCTCAATAATCGTTTTGAGTGGAAGAAAACGCTAGGTGACCCTGCGGCACGTTCCGGTGAATACAGCACTTGGGGATATCGCTGTTCGTATGGTTTTGGCTATTATGAAATGCTGCAATTTTGCGAAGATATCAATGCTGACGCTATGTATGTTTGTAATGTTGGCTTAGGGTGTCAGTTCTGTATGGGTGATGCCTCACCGGATAATCAGATTGCTTATTACTTGGACGATTGTATGGATGCTATAGAATACGCATTAGGAGATACGACTACCGAATGGGGAGCTAAACGTGTGGAACATGGACACCCTGACCCCTTCCCGCTAAAGTATGTAGAAATAGGGAATGAGAATTGGGGAGATGAGTACGATAAACGGTTTGATATCTTCTATGCTGCTATTAAAGAAAAATATCCCGAGTTGGTGTTGATCTCCAATCACGGTTTAGAAAGAACGGGTAAAATTGCGAAAACCGATATGGTAGACCCACATTGGTATGTGGCTCCTAACTTCTTTTTCCAGAATAGCACAATCTTTGATAATCATCCCCGTGGGAAGTATGATGTGTATGTAGGCGAATATGCTTGCAATAGTGGTGTGGGTGCCGGCAATATGCTAGCTGCACTTTCTGAAGCTGCTTTTATTACCGGCATGGAACGGAACGGAGATTTGGTAAAAATGACCTCTTATGCTCCGCTGTTGGAAAATAGAAACGATCGTAGTTGGGCTGTAAATTTGATTTGGCTAGATACGGATCAGGTTGTTGGCCGCAGTTCATATTATGTCCAGAAGATGGCAGCAGAGCACCGGCCTACGTACAATGTGGCAAGCAATATGACAATGAGTACACCACAGCCGATGGAATATATAAATGGAAAAGTAGGATTAGGATCCTGGGAAACACAGGTGGAGTTTAAAGATATATACGTAATAAAAGAAGATGGAGTGAAGCAGAAACTTACTATTTCCAGTTCGTCCGAGAATAGAGGAACTTGGGATATCAAAGATGAAGTGTTGAGTCAGACCTCTTCACAATCGGCAACCCAGTATATTATTGATGGCTTTAATAGTAATCAATTTACACTTACATGTAAAGCTCGTAGAACAAGTGGTAATGAAGGTTTCTTTATCTATATCGGATTAACAGAGGATGGAAACAAGGGCTTTGTCTATAATATTGCCGGATGGACCAACCAAACAACTGCGGTTGAACAAGTATCCGGAGGTAGAAATGCAGGTGTAGCAAGCGTAAGCGTGCCTCAAACCATTGAAACAGACAAATGGTATGAAATAAAACTTGTAGTAACGCCTCAAAAAAGTGAATTGTATATGGATGGCGAATATATATTGAGCCATGTACCTGAATCCACTCCACTGCAATTTATCTCGTCGGGGTATGATGAAGCAACCCATGAATTAATTCTCAAAGTTGTTAATGCAGAAGCTACACCTTATTCTACCACAATTAAGTTGGATGGCGTATCGCATGTAGAGAAAGAAGGCAAGGTAATATCTTTGTCCGCCACAAATGGCGAAGAAGAAAACTCGTTTGAAGAACCTCAAAAAATCTATCCGAAAGAAAGTGTTTATAATAAGTTTGGCAAGAACTTTAATTATGCGTTTCCGCCATTCTCATATACAATTTTACGCATAAAGACAAAGTAACCACTATAGAAATATATACAACTAAGAAATAATGTTTAATCTTTAAATTTAATACTAATGAAAGTGAATTATTGCGATGAATAAATGTGAGTGTCGCTTGTGAATACCCATTTAATGCTGATGGAACAATTAAACAGGTTATTCCTACAGTCGATCCGCAAGGCCAGGTGATTGGAACCATCGATGTAAATAATACGGGCGGTAAACAACAGTTGGTAGAAAAATCATGTCTGGTATCGAATGCGGTAGGCATTCGTGATTTGTATTTGGTTTTTAGAGGACAGGGCGATAACCTGTTAACACTCTCTTCGTGGCAGTTTGCCTAGATGAATAATTATACAACTACTGCCAACTATCAGTAAGGGTCATGAAATTACAAACGTAATGGAATATATCACAAGGCTTACGCTTCCTGTTGCTCGGAAGGTATGGGGTATGCTATGAGCGATAAACCATTTTGGGCTAATGTAGCCTCTACCTCTTACGAGCTATTCCAGTTCTATTATTGATCATTCAAATAAAAAAGAAAAAAATGAGAATATTAATTATTATACTACTAAATCTATTGTTGATCGGGTGTACTACGCATTCGGAAGAACCTTTATATTCAAACACATTCTCTTTAAGTGATGTGAAGCTATTGGATGGCCCCCTTAAGCATGCCACCGACCTGAATACCCACGTATTGCTTCAATACGAAACAGACCGCTTGCTAGCCCCGTTTTTGAAAGAGGCCGGACTGAAACCCAAAGGTGAGAGTTTCCCCAATTGGGTAGACCTGGACGGGCATGTTGGAGGACATTATCTTTCGGCATTAGCCATTCATTATGCGGCTACGGGCAACAAAGAATGCAAACAGCGTATGGAATATTTTATTTCAGAACTGAAACGTTGTCAGCAAGCACATGGAAATGGTTATGTTGGTGGAGTACCGCACGGCGAAAAGATCTGGACGGAAATCAAGAATGGCCATCCGCAAATAGTTTGGGATTATTGGGTTCCCTGGTACAATTTGCATAAAACGTATGCTGGCTTAAGAGATGCATGGGCATACGGAGGCAACAAGGAAGCCAAACAAATGTTTATTGATTTGTGCGACTGGGGCCTGACCGTCATCGAACCATTAGATGATAACCAGATGGAAGCCATGCTTGCCAATGAATTTGGCGGAATGAATGAAGTATATGCCGATGCTTACCAAATGACAGGACAGATTAAATATTTGAATGCTGCCAAACGTTTCTCGCATAAAGAAATATCTGATAGTATGGCAGCGAGAACAGATAATTTGGACAATAAGCACGCCAACACACAAGTTCCCAAGGCAGTAGGTTATCAACGTGTAGCAGAATTGAGTGGAGATGCCAACTATATAACCGCTTCGAAATTTTTCTGGGAAACAGTTGCGAACAATCGCTCTTTATCATTTGGTGGGAATAGCCGTAGAGAACACTTCCCTACAAAAGCAGATTGCAGTAGCTATACGGAAGAAAAAGAAGGTCCGGAAACATGTAACACCAATAATATGTTGAAGTTGACCGAAGGACTTTTCAGGATGAACCCCGATGCTAAATATATTGATTTTTACGAAAGAGCCATGTTTAATCATATCCTTTCCTCCCAGCATCCGGAACATGGAGGCTATGTTTATTTTACCTCTGCGCGTCCTCGCCACTACCGAGTGTATTCAGCTCCGAATGAAGCCATGTGGTGTTGCGTAGGAACGGGTATGGAGAATCATGGAAAATATGGGGAACTTATTTATAGCCACAGCGGCGATTCCTTGTTCGTCAATCTCTTTGTCGCGTCCGAACTCACATGGAAAGATAAAGGAGTAGTGTTAACACAGCATACAGCATTCCCCGACGAAGAAGGAAGCACATTGACCGTCAAAGTAGACTCTCCTGTTAAGTTCAAACTACTGGTTCGCTTTCCATGGTGGGTATCGTCTGATATGCAAGTGATTTGTAACGGTGAAAACTACGCTACGGGGTCATCGCCTTCGTCTTATGTTGAAATCGAAAGGACATGGAATAATGGCGATGTGGTTACAATTAAAACCCCAATGAAAAATACGATAGAGGAAATGCCGAATGTTCCGACTTATATCTCTGTGCTTCGTGGACCAATCCTGCTCGCAGCTAAAACGGGAACGGAAGATCTTCGCGGATTAGTTGCAGGAGATGACCGTTGGGCGCATATCGCTTCCGGAAAACTTCTACCAATAACAGAAGCTCCTTTTAGCATAGGTAGCAGAGAAGAGATTCAGGCTAAGTTGGATAATATGAAACCTGTTGAAGGTAAATCATTTGCTTTTACCATCCCCGGCTTATTTAATCAACGGGCGTACGATAATATGGTATTCGAGCCTTTCTTCCGTGTTCACGACAGTCGTTATTTGATGTATTGGATGTCGATGACTGAACAGGAATACAAGGAGTATAGCAAAAAAATGGCACTGATAGAACGAGAGAAAATGATATTGGATGAACGTACAGTGGATATGGTTACTCCCGGCGAACAACAGCCTGAAGTAGACCACCAGATGAAAAGTCTTCATTCAAATTCAGGACATGCTTTTGAAGAGGGTTTTAGAGAAGCGCATGGCAACGATGGTTATTTCAGCTATAATCTACTTACCAAAGGACAGAATGATTTATCACTTATGCTTCGCTATTGGGGAAATGAAAGCGGGAACAGGACATTCGATATCCTGATTGATGAGCAGCTACTAGTCACCGAGAACATATCAGGTAAATGGAAAGTGGATGATTTTGTAAATGTAGAGTATAAGATTCCTTCTGGTCTATTAAAAGGAAAGACATCTATTACAGTGACCTTTAAGAGTAAAGATGATAATGTTGCAGGCGGAATCTTTAAAGTTCGACTTGTGAAAACAAAACCATAATTATTAAAACCATACGTATGAAAACCTATTCAAAAATACTCTTAAGTCTTTTCCTTTTATCGTTCTCTGTTGTTGGTATGGGGCAAGGGTTTACTAACCCTATACTTCCAGGTTTTTACCCCGACCCCAGTGTTTGCAGAGTAGGCGATGATTATTATATTGTAAACAGTAGTTTTCAATATTTCCCTTCTGTCCCTATACATCATAGTAAAGACCTTATTAATTGGGAGAACATAGGCTATGTATTGGATCGGCCATCGCAAGTGAAACTTGAGAAAATTGGTTTTTGGAATGGCATTTACGCACCATCTATTCGTTATCACGATGGGCTGTTTTATATGGTTACAACCAACACCTCAGACAAAGGAAATCTCTATGTATATACCGATAATCCGGCTGGAGATTGGTCCGATCCTGTATGGGTGGATATGGGCGGTATAGATCCGGATATCTTTTTTGATGAAGACGGAAAGACCTATTTCATAACAGCAATGGGAGGCATTCATATTTGTGAAGTAGATATCAGTACAGGACAGCGCCTTACCGAAACTCAAAAAATATGGGATGGAACAGGTGCACGCCATACCGAAGCCCCTCATATTTATAAAAAAGACGGATATTACTACTTATTGGTAGCCGAAGGCGGTACAGAGTATGGACACAAAGCCACTATCGCACGTAGTCGTTCGATAACCGGACCGTATGATTCGAACCCTGCTAATCCGATACTTACTCACATCAACCAGAATGGTGCTTTCAATCCTATACAGGGTGTGGGACATGCAGATTTCATTCAGGCACATGACGGTTCGTGGTGGACGGTCTTTCTTGGCTTCCGACCACAGTCGCATACGCATCATCTGTTAGGTCGTGAAACATTCCTGGCACCTGTTAGATGGGACAATGATGCATGGCCCGTTGTGAATGACAATGGAACAGTAGCATTATCTATGACTTGTACTACGCTGCCGCAAGTGAAAACTCTGCAAAAACCAGCTAAAGATGATTTCAACGAATCTGCATTAGGATACGAATGGAACTATTTATGTAATCCAAACTGCGATAACTATTCACTTACGGCAAAGAAAGGTACACTTCGGCTGAAAGCTTCTACGGTTAGAATAGATGAAACAGATTCACCCACATTTGTAGGTCGCAGACAGCAACACATTAACTTCCGGGCAACAACAGCATTAGATTTTAGTAATCTGAAAGAAAACTCGGAAGCAGGGCTAACTACCTATATGGCTTCTAATTACCGTTATGATTTATCAGTTAAGCAAACGGATGATAAGACTGTTCTTTCTTTATCCTACTATATAGGTTCATTGAGGCATATAGAAAAAGAGATTATATTGTCAGGTAAACGAGTATACCTACGTGTTGATGGGCGTAACGATATGTACAGTTATTCCTATTCAACGGATAATAAAACTTTTCAAAAGTTGGGCGATATAGATACACGCTTCATCAGTACCGAAACCGCAGGAGGATTTACCGGAGTTTATATCGGACTTTTTGCACAGTCAGAAACGTTAAATAACTCTTTTGCCGATTTTGATTGGTTTGAGTATATACCTGTATTTGAAAACTAAATTTGTATATTATTAATCCTTTAAATAATCAAGAAATGAAACTCGTGAAAAAAGTATTCTGCCTCTTACTGTTTTGTTGCACAACGATGGTAATGGCTCAAAACCCAATTATACAAACCAAGCATACCGCCGACCCGGCACCAATGGTATATAACGATAAAGTGTACCTCTATACCAGTCATGACGAAGACAACTCTACATGGTTTACCATGAACGAGTGGTTACTCTATACATCTACTGATATGATAAACTGGACAGAACACCCTTCACCATTGTCTTATAAAACCTTCACTTGGGCAGCAAGCGATGCCTGGGCTGCTCAATGCATTGAACGCAATGGGAAGTTCTATATGTATGTACCGGTTACCTCAAAAGAAAACAACAGGCCGGCAGTAGGTGTAGCCGTAGCAGATACCCCTTACGGCCCTTTTTACGATCCTTTGGGAAAAGCACTTGTTCAAACCGATTGGGGAGATATTGACCCTACGGTATTTATCGACAATGACGGACAAGCCTATTTATATTGGGGAAACCCCAATTGTTTTTATGTTAAACTGAATGAAGATATGATTTCTTACAGCGGCGAAATCGTTCGTTTGCCTATGACCGAAGAAGCCTTTGGTAAACGTGAAGGTGACCCGAAACGTGCTACTTCCTATGAAGAAGCTCCCTGGCTATATAAGCGCAATGATTTATACTATCTGTTTTGGGCTGGCGGGCCACTGCCAGAACATTTAGGCTATTCTACCAGCGATAAACCTACAGGCCCATGGAAAAACAAGGGTATGTTCATGCCTGCCGAAGGAGCTAGCTTTACAAATCATCCCGGAATCATTGATTTCAGAGGAAAGACGTACCTCTTCTATCATGATGGTGCATTGCCTGGTGGCAGTGGTTTTACCCGTTCGGTTTGCGTGCAGGAAATAAAGTTCAATGTCGATGGTTCGATCCCACAACTTAAAACGGATAAAGAAGGGATTATAAGAGGAACAGAGACACTGAACCCTTATGCTAAGGTCGAGGCAGAAACAATGGCCTGGTCGGAAGGCATTAAATCATCGTACAGCAAAGAAGTAGGCGTATTTATTAAAGCTACCCGCAACGACAGTTATACACGGGTGAGAGATGTTGATTTCCGGAAAACCGGCACGTCCAAGTTTCTGGCAAGAGTTGGAACCATACATAATAACGTAACCATGGAAGTTCGTCTTGGTAGTAAAGAGGGGAAATTAATTACCACTCTTAAAGTACCACGTACTGGTGGTAGTGATAGATGGCAGTTGGTATCGACCGATATAGATAAGATTACCGGCGTTCATGATCTGTATTTTGTTTTCAAAGGAAATGGAATCGGCGAACTTTTATATTTTGATTATTGGAAGTTCTTAGAATAATTTTACAGGTATTTTTATTAGGTTAGTTGATGCATGTCGAACGATTCAGAAAGAAGAGTCGTTCGGCATTAATGACAGTGGTATTAAAAAAAGTAAACCAATAAAACAAACAATTATGTCAATAACAAACAAGAAAAGCATTTTGCTGTGTCTTTACCTCGCATTGTTCTTCCCCTTATTAGTAGAAGCACAATATCGCAACCCCATTCTTTATGCCGATGTACCCGATATGTCGGTATGTCGCGCCGGCGATCATTACTATATGATATCCACCACGATGCACCTTATGCCGGGAGCACCAATCATGCGTTCAAAAGATATGAAACATTGGGAAACTGTGAGTTATGTATTTCCCCGCATAGACGATGGCCCCAGATACGATTTACTCGATGGCACAGCCTACGGCCAAGGCCAATGGGCATCGTCTATTCGCTACCACAACAATCAGTTTTATGTATGGTTCAGTGCTAACGGAGCTCCCGGCCGAGGGTTTGTTTATACAGCCCAAAAAGCGGAAGGGCCTTGGACACTACACACACGTCCTCCACACTTCCACGATGGCTCCCTCTTTTTCGATGATGATGGACGTGTATATATGTTTCATGGCACAGGACATCTCACGGAATTAAAACCCGACCTGACAGATATACTTCCTGGTGGTATTGATCAACAAATTTTTGAACGTGACGCTGACGAGCAAGCTCTTTTGGAAGGTAGTTCTGTAATCAAACACAATGGCAAGTATTACTTATTAATGATTTCGATGGACTGGAGTATACCCGGTCGCCTGCGTCGCGAAGTATGCTATCGTGCCGACAATATTACGGGACCTTACGAGAAACGCGTAATTCTGGAAACCGAGTTTGAAGGTTATGGCGGTGTAGGGCAGGGATGCATTGTGGATAGTAAGGATGGCGAATGGTATGGACTAATCTTTCAAGATCGTGGCGGAGTAGGACGTGTGCCGTGTCTTATGCCCTGTACATGGACGGCAGATGGATGGCCTATGCTGGGTGATAAGGATGGAAAAATCCCGAACGATACCACTCAGTCATATATGCCGATGGATGGCATTTGTGGTTCGGACGATTTCGCCGCTTCCCGTCTTTCTCTTTATTGGCAATGGAATCACAACCCGATAGATCGGGCATGGAGTCTTACCGAACGCCCGGGATTTTTACGTTTGAAAACCGCTCGTATTGTCGACAATCTGTTTCTTGCCCCCAATACACTGACTCAGCGTATGGTTGGACCCCAATGTAGTGGTACCGTAAGCCTGTCACTAAGCGGTATGAAAGATGGTGATCGTGCCGGACTATCCGCTTTCAATGGCGACAGCGGGGTACTTACCGTTGAAAAGAACGGAAAGAAACTATATCTTGTGATGAGTGAACAGAAAAGCATATTCGAAGAATCCAAACATGCTATTAGTAGCGTAGAGATTACTGAGCAAGCCCGCATACCTATTAATAGTAAGGTTATTTATTTGCGCATAGAAGGCGATTTCACTCCGGGACAAGATTATGCCCGCTTCTTTTATAGCCTTGATGGAAATGAATGGATGCCTATTGGTTTACCTGTTAAAATGGTGTTTGATTACACACGCATGTTTATGGGCAGTAAATTTGCGATATTTAATTATGCTACACGGTCCACAGGTGGCTATGTAGACGTGGATTATTTTGATTATATCACAGCTTCTAAAAATTGATTAACTGATGCAGGTATATTATTTATAAGTGGCAAGTTGCTTAAAAAGCACCAATGTGATGTTGTTTGAATGAGTAATATGAAACTATATTGAATATATGAATCTCAATATGACATTAGGAGAAATCTGAATAAAACTTCATTAATAGTATGAACAGGGTAATATTAATAAAATCAGTATCAGAGAAAACTCAAATACCACAAGCCAAAGTGGAAGCTTGTTTAAATGCAATATTGGAATCTGTAAATGAAGCCTTGAACAAAGGAGATAAAGTTACCTTAAACAGGTTTGGCACTTTTTACGTGAAGGATTATCCGGAGAGGAAAGTAATGATGCCTAAGACAAAGGAACTGACCTTGATAAAAGCTAAAAGTGTTGCTAAATTTAAACCTACAACGGGTTTTATTAAACAAAAGAAATGAAGAAATATGGTAAAGGTTTGATAGGTAATTATTGATTGTAGATTAGAGGATAATAAGAAAGGTTGTCCACTCAAATAGAGGTAGGCAACCTTTTCACATTTTAAGGGCTACCCCTGACTCAACTGTGTATTTACCATATTCATATCCTTTAATATCGAATGGTCAAGTACTTTCGCATAATGTTGTGTCATGCTTATGTCGCTATGGCCTAACATTTTCTGTACATTTTCCATTGAAACCTTATTGGCCAGGGTAATTGAAGTGGCAAATGTATGGCGGCCAATGTGTGTCGTGAGCCGCTTTTTAATGCCACATATCGTAGCTATTTCCTTCAAATAGGCATTGAAATGTTGATTGGAAATAACCGGCAAAAGAGTGCCTTTTTGAATGCACAGCGGATTATTCTTGTATTTTTCAAGCAACTGCAGTGGAACATCCAACAATGGAACATCAAAACGTATTCCCGTCTTTTGCCGCTTATTCCTAATCCATAAATTACCTGCATTGTCTTTTGTTATATGCTCTTCTTTCAGGTTTGCCACATCAATGAATGCAAGGCCGGTATAGCAGCAAAAAATGAACACATCTCTAACTTGTGCCAAGCGTTCAACTTCAATCTTTTTATTTCTGATTGTATTGACTTCTTCTATTGTCAAAAATTCAATATCAACATCAACTTCCGATAGTTTTCGGCCTGTAAATGGATTCTTCTTTAACCAACCATTCTCAATAGCGTGATTACATATCTTCTTCACATACTTCAGATATTTGTTGGTAGTATTGTGCTCACACTTCTTCTTTGTTCTCAGAAATATCTCAAAATCATCAATAAGTGATGGCGTTAATTCAGATATTGGAAAGTCCTCTTTTTTATATTTAGGAATGTACATCTCTTTGAAATATTCTAAACAACGAACATATCGTTTCCATGTTGTGGAGGTAATAGTGATTCCTGCAAATTTCTCATATCGTTCATTGTTTTCCTTGAACAACTCAAAGAACATTTTAGGAGATTCAACCAATTGCTCTCTGATTGATTGGATGTTGTAATATTTACTATCGTCTTCCAGTTCTCTTTGGATTTTGTAAATTCTAGCCCGTAAGGACAGGATGTACATATTAATTTCCGACGACTCTTTATCTTGTCCAATGGCTATCTCTTTATCTTGATTCCATAGAACCGGATCAATTTTTCGTTGAATTGAAAACTCTGTTCTTTCTCCATTTAATGCAACTCGCATTATAATTGGTGATTTGCCATCTTTGTTTATTCTTCTTCTTTTTAAGAAGAATAGAATTCCTAATCTTTGCATTTTAATTTTAAATTTGAGGGTTAAAATGGCTAAATTACTCTATTGTGATAACTATATTGTATCAAGAAAGTAATATTCTAAAATGACAGTTATAGTCTGGCCTGTTGCCTGTTTTTTTGAAAAAAGGATAGATTTATTTTCTCTTTCTAGTATTTTTATTAATTGAAGCCCTAACTTCAGCAATTGTGGCTGAATAGGTTTCTAATTTACCACCTAATATCCAATCAATAAGTTCATCCTCAAAGAAATATATTTTTCTTCCAGCTTTATAGCATGGTATTTTTTTCTTGCTAACAAGTTTATAAATTGTGTGCTTGGATTTCTTGATGATTTTCTCCGCTTCTTCTATACCAATAGGCTTCCTTTCCTGTTTGATAGGCTGCTTGATGGTTGAGAGTAGTGTTTTTATAGTGTTCATCTCTGAAAGAATGAGCGTAATGGCTTCTGGTAAATCTTCAAAAGTAATTCTACTTGTATCTATCATATTTCTTTTATTTAAGAATAGGGAATATGATATTAATTGTTTATAAGTGCTATAACTTTTAACTAATCAATCTATATTTTCTGTATCTATTTTAATGTTTATTTTATTAGCTGATTCTACTTTTTTCTGATTTATTATATGCGTGTAGATTTCAGTTGTAGAAACAAATTTATGAGTTAGCATTTCTTTTAAAGTGTAGATGTCTGTACCAAGAGCCAGTTGGAGAGTGGCAAACGTGTGTCGAAAACAATGAAAGGTAATGTGCTTGTTTATACCTGCATCTTTGATCCACTTCTTGAAAGACCCTCCTAACATCGATTTACAGAATCCTTTAAATACTAATCCCTCATCTGGTACTCCACACAATTTCAATGCTTCCGGACTTAATGGTAGGGTGGCTTCTGTTTCTGTCTTTTCCGTCCTTATTCTCATCCAATAGCCATCGACGGTTGCTTTTTCAATATGATTCCATTGTAGTTGTAATATGTCGCTAAATCGTAAGCCAGTTAAGCATGCAAAGAGTGATGCTCGCTTCAATACTGGTATATCACAGGGTGTATCGACAAGCTTGTTGAGTTCCTCAAAGGTAAGAAACTCTCTTTTAGTTTCCTCACATGGTATTTTCTCTAGGAAATCATTCACGTTCTCCTTTATGAGACGTTCGCGATATGCCACTTTTAAACAAGCCATAAACGTAGAGTAATATCCGGCTTGAGAGTTTTTTTTCAATTTTTTCTCTTTGTTTTTTAATTGCTCTGCATTTAATAGATAGGTCCTAAATCTACGGCATAAATCGATAGTAACATCTCCAAATGAACAATGCCCAGCAACAAATTTCTTGAAATGGGTATAGACAATTGACCATTTCTCCCCTTTTTTCATAGATAAGTCAAAGAAGAAACGAAGGAAATCTTCTTTCTGTTGGCTTTTATCTAAAAAACCAAATTCTTCATTGATACAAGCTTGAATTCGAATAGCTCTGATTGCTTCTGCTTTAGCATACATTTCTTTATTATATTCTTTCTCTATGTCATTTTGTGGTGTTTGAAGAATATAAATGCCCAGAGTTTCCTTATAGACCATTTTCATTGTTTTAGGATTTCTGATAGCGGGATAAAAGTCGAGGTAGAGTGAATATCTCCCATTTGAAATTGCTACTTTTCTTAATGTGATTTTCGTTGACATAATATTTTGTTTTAAACAAATGAATAATCGAAATATTTATCTATGTGGTTTTTAGATACTTTAATCCTGGCTCCATTTTTTTCTGTTGGGATTGAGTATCTTCTAATGAATGCGTAAACGGATTCTTGAGTAAGATTGTATTTTTCCATAATTTCTTCAACTGAATACCATTCTTGTGGAGGATACGTTTTCTTGTACTCATTATCAAATTCTTCTTTAAGGTAATATCCCATTGAGCCACGCCTTGTCTTTGTAATTCCTTTTTTGTGAACGAAATTGGCTACCCATCCTCTTGATACATTATATTTTTCAACAATTTGCGCTCCTGTATACCATTTTGCTGGGTCAATTTGTGAAATATCTCGTTTACTCAATAAACCATCGATATGCTTTTTTGAATAAAGCATTATACCACTGTTATTTCTTCTGGGAACAACATTCTCAGATACCAAACTATAAGTGGATGCTTTTGTCATAGAGTACTTCTCCATTATTTCTTTTACAGAGTACCATTCCGTTATTTCAGGATCAGGTGTTTTTAGAGAGTATAGCTTATCTATATGTGACTTACTGTAGTAATATATTCCACCTCGGCTTACCGTTGGCACGCGTTTGGATTTTGCATATTGGTGAATAGCGCTCTTACAAAAATTATATTTATCAGCTATTTCATTAGCTGTATAAAATTCTGTAATTGGCTTGCGTGGTTGCTGTTTTACCTCATAATCCTGTGCTTCTTCAAACATTAGATGAATGTCTTGTTTACGAATGAAAATTCTCCTATTTATTTTTAAACACCTTAGTTTTTTTGCAATACAGTACCTATATACAGTGGTTTTCCCTATACCCATATACTCTGCTGCCTCTTCCAGACTTAATATGTCTTTGTCTTTAATAATAGGAGTTAAGAGTGACTTAAGTTTATTTTCTTCGACTTCTTCCACAACTTTTATGTGCTGCGTTCTCTTCATCACCTTGTAAGCTGCTGCTGCACATTTTTGTGAACAATACATAGTGTTTGTTCTTTTGGCGGTAAAAATGCCACTACAATGTTGGCATACCTTTTGGATTCGGATATTACTTCCCATAACCTAAGATTTTATCAATTAATATATCTTAGTTACATTCCGGTGCATTCCAGTACATTCCACTCCGTTCCGCTCCGTTCCATTTGAACACATTCTGGGAGATGGGAAAGGTATCTCTTATTTGCGTTAATTGACGATGGAGAAATAACGCAGAAAAAAAATACAAATCAAGCTAAAAGTCTACTTGTAGGGGAAAATTGAAGAAACATAAAAGGCGCTCATTATGAGCGCCTTAGTAGTATCCGTTAGTATATACTAACCCTTTATAACCATGTCTTATTTTCCGATACAGGATATGTATATATCATATTATCAGATATATAAGCTTTTTAACGGTACAAAGTTCAAAAAAACAAGTGCATAGAATGTGGTGAAAATCAATTATTTAACATTTTTCACGGTACAAATGTACTGTTTTTCTTCAATTCTCCAAATCGGAGAAGTATTAACCTGCTGAAATATTGACAATTGCAATTCTTTAGCGAAGTTATGGGAGAGCTAAAAAGTGGAATCATAGGGTTTTTCTCTGTTTTATGATAGACGTTCTTTCAATACAGATAGCATCTTTTCGGCTCTGCGAGGAATATGCTCTTCGCAGAAAGAAAGATATTTTTCTACTGCTTCCAAATAATTATCGCGAGAAAGAAACTTATCGTTCATCGTGATTAATTTAAATATTTCCTTGGGATTACCATCAGAATCAAGATAGTCTTGAAGAAGCAAACGCTCTGTCAAAAGATGGAATCCTTCTATTCCTATGTATTCGGCTAACTCCTTTTTGCAAGAATTCATCGTATCCAGAAAGGAATAAGGAGTCTTTCGTGGATTGATGAGATAGGTATGGATCATGGATAAAAACTTATCCATATAACCCTTGATTAAGGTTGATTCTTTTGAAAGTTCGAAAGCTTTTGGCATTAAAACCATATTGCCCAGATTGAAATAAAGTTTCCTATAATAGTCATTGGCTTTTTCTTCCAAGGCTTTCGATGGATTATACTTTGATAATCCCTTAAAATACTCTCCTGCAATTGCAGCACCTAAAAGTCGTTGATGTGTTTGAAGTAAGCATCCACCAAATACATTTTTATTTTGCTCCGGAGCGAAAGCGTAATTTACCCAAACTCCATCAAAAATAAGAGTTAGTAGTGCTCTTACTATCTCCGTATGAGTTGGAGAAAAAGCATAGCCACGACAGTAACCATATTTCTCATCGTCTTTGAGCTGTGTGAAATCGTATGTTAATAAATGGTCTATATCGCCGCCTAATTTTTCAGTTATAAACTCTGTCACTAGGGTTGTCGCTTCTTTTAAAGGGTTTGCTTCTCGATCGGCTTTTAGAATTCTTTCTTGTTCTTTTCGTTCGTGCCAAGAGAGTTCCGACTCGGCTTCCTTGCGGTAGTCGCATCGTCCTTTTATGTAATGTTTACGAAAATCTTCCTTATCAAGACGCCCACAACACTCTCCATGTCCTTTGATCGCAGCCGAGAAAAAACAGTTTTCACAAATGCTTTTCTCTACACCTACAAAGGGGAAGTTGTCTTCTTCTTTAATGGAAATCTCTATATCTGCATCTTCTGCCAATTTGTGAATAAAGCTACTCATCCCTGCGGTTTTATCATCGGTGGGTTCTTCTGCCTGGAAAAGTGAGAAAAGCTGATAATTATTATCTAACCCTATCGGATGAAAAGTACGTTCTTCCCACTCTTTATTCAAAGAACGGGAATGAACCTCCTGTCGCATCTTTTCTTCTAAACTATTTCTCGCTATTTCAATCAAGGTACTGCCTTCTTGCCCAGCGACATGGTTGAAAAAATTAAAAGCCATCTCGTTATCTCCTAATAGTCGAGCGGCTGTTTCGGGTATATGAAGTAGAAAAACTTGTGTCACGCCATCTACCTTATAAACATCCATAACCTTGAAGTAGCTATTGAAGTGTAAAACCGATAAATTCCACAACCCTACATTGGGATTTTGCATTACTAAGTCCTCTATCTCAAAGAGTCTTGCCGTATGTGCGGATGCAATGAGGAAACGAGTTCTATGAATCGGTTTTAGAAGCTTGGTTGTTGTATCAATGAAAAAGCCTGCCCGAATAATTGCGTTTACATGATAAACATCCTCCGCAATGATCGGCGCATTGGTGTCGCGATAAAAGAATTGCAAGCCGGGTAAAACCCAATTGGCAACTTTCTCAAAGAAATCTGTCGTATCTATTTTTGTTTTGGGAGGTAAATGAGATTCGGCAGGATCATAAATTCCTCCATCTAACTTTACAAAATAAAGATTGCCTTCGATTTCAATTTGAATGGCATAATATCTTTTCTCATAATCATCTTCGGTTTTGTTTTCTGGAATATTTTCCCACTCCACTCTATTTCCGTTTACATCCAAAAGTTCATAGAGCCAACGAGCATGACTATCCATAATTGGAAGAAGAAAATCTCCGTTGACGTGAGCAATGCCAGATAAGTATTGCGTAGGTATTGTCTTGGTTTTTCGTTTTGTTATCCCGACGATTAGAAGACCATGATGCGCCTGACCGATGGATGAAAAACTTTCTCTGAAAACTTCCGTACCATCTGTCCGAAGCAGGTTGTATTGTGATCCTCCGGTTACTTGTGCTCGAAAATAACCTTCTCCTATGGGTTCAACAAACCAATATTTGTATTCTGTTAATGGCAATCCGTTTGAATCGACTAAAGCCCAACGACCTTCTTTGTATTCGCCTTTGATGCCTACTCGCTTCATGGTGCTGATTTTTTCATTTGATTGGCAATCCATTCCTGATCAACGCATACACCTCTCTCAACGTTAAAACGAGGATCAAGTTTTACAGCTAACTTATGTTCGTAATAATTATCCATAGGCAATGTGAGAATCATTTTTTCTTCTTTCTCCTCGTCTAAATAGAAAAAAACAATGCTTTCATGCATTGAGTCCTCCTCTTTCGCATTGAGCCCACCAAAACGCAGGTCATACCTTTTTTCTGATATTTCAGGATATGAAATATGACTTATAATATATTTCATTCTCTCTATCACCACATCATTAAGCCCGTTTTCCAATATGGCAATTTTCTCTTTAAAGTTTATCAATCCATACACAGAGCGTATAGTATATCCATCCTCTAATCCTAAAGGCTGCGGGATTTCAAGAGGATCATATTTGCCTCTTTCCGGTTCTTCAAACGAGAAAAAAAGCATAAACTTATTTTTCATATCATGATAGAGTGACCCAAAAGGAATGAATACTTCATTTCTACAATTGGGACACTGCCAAAGAAATAATTCATCGTTGAAGATTTTGTCTCTCAGTTCAGGATCAAGGTCAACATTGACAGAATCCCAAAGTTCAAACTCTCCGCGAGCATGACAATGCGGGCAATCGATAGGCTCTTTGTGGGATTGAGACATGATTACATTATATTATTTAATCCATCCATCTTCTTTTAGCTTATCAATCATCGCCTGGACATCGGCCGGTGGAGTAGTAGATGAGCCCTTACTGTTTTGATAATTTACATCCCAATCCTTTAGAAGTTTCATTATCTCAGAAGAGATGATCTTATCCCGGTGCTCAATATTCCCCAAAGTCCAGTCGTCAGCTATACTGGCAACTAATATCCTTGTTACCTCTATCTCCGATTTCTGATATTCATCCTGTTTCTTTTTGAAGTATCCATTGCTGGCGATGATGTTTAATTTTCTTTCAAAAGGTGTTTTGTTTCCGATATGCTCAATCATAGCGCTCACTTCTTCAGGTTGCACATCGGGGAAAAACGATGTTTGCCATTTCTGTGGTAAGATATGTTCGATTTGCCAATTGTCAGGTAAAAGTTGATCTTGATGGTTATAGGCATACGATTTTAATAACATTCTAACTATGTTGCGATGCGGTTTCCTAATGATGCTCTCCAAAGGCATCTTGTCAATAGCCCGAAATCCAAAGTCTGGATGCGAGTCGTTAATTATTTTTGCTCCCAATTTCATAATATCCGCTTTAACAGCATTGATGGTGGGAAATAGGAGGAATCGTGTTATTAGTTCTTCTGTTAGCTTGTTGAGGAATAAGAGGAAATTCTCATCAAAGTCATCCTCCTTTCGGTGTGATAAATAGTAGATAATGACCGGATATTTCCAAAATTCATTCGGATAGGATGTGAGTATATCTAATGCCTTCCTGATTTTTAGGTTATTATCCCAACTTTCTTCCGGTACATCCTGATTTGTGTTAATAACCTTCCAAAGATTTAATGACGTTCTCAATTCCTGCATTAGATTTTTATCATCTAAACGAGCGAATTTGTTTGCGGAATAAAACTTTCTTACTCCAGGGGTCGTGGAACTTACATCATTCTCTTTTGCTCTTAAATAAAACATATAGTAATAGAAAAGTTGTTGAATGCTTTCGTATGCCTCGGCTGCTTCTTTCTCCAAGCTTTTCCACTCATTAATAAACAATTCTTTCTCTTCTCCCTGAAGGTTATTGTATATCTTTGCTTTGAAAATATCTGCATCAGAAAGTGGTAGCCCTCTATTGTTTAATGTTGAGAAAATGGTCAATGCTGTATCTTGACTATCTGCACTAATTGGTAGGAGAATAGCTCTATTTAGTAAGGTATAGATGAAATCATATACTTTTAGAGGTGATTTCTCACAATGGGCATCGTACAATCTTTGGAATAATAAATAATTTTTTGAGTAGTTGTCATCTGCCTCTGAATCTGCTATTCCTGACTCAAGAATATTCCCAAGAATCTCATTCCCTTCGTTATCCACAACCATTGATGTTAGTAGAATATTAGTATAATCTACTTCTCCGGTATAATTATCTGTATGCCAAATGGCAGGTTCTATCTGACGTATAAAATTCTGCGCTTTCGCAGAATTCACATCGTCTCCATTACGCAACTTTGTATAAATAGCTCGAAGCAATAAAAATAATGATGTGATACGTTGTTGTCCATCTATAATCTCTTGCTTCATTTCTTCATTTTCAAACGAAACAATGCTACCTAAGAAATAAGAACTGTTTTGATTAACATCTCCTTGTGTAGTAGCAAATTCCCATATGTCTTCAAAAAGTGTTTCGATCTGCTCGGATGTCCAAGCGTAAGGTCTTTGATATTCAGGTATGATAAAAGGCTTCGTTCTGCCGGTTTTCAATAGCTCTGACACACTCTGTTTGTTTACACTAATTGCTGTTGCCATATCAATTATTATTTCAGATTATACTTATTGTTATTTGAAGTGTTAGATTCCTTTTATCTCCCAAAACCCATTACGCTTACCGTTTTTACGCTCAATAATACCTTTCTCAACTAATCCTACTGTTAATCGCTTTACAGTGGATATAGATTTTCCTATTTGTTTAGCTATCTCCTGTTGCTTTATCTGTGGGTTCTTACGAATGCAGTCAAGCAAAGCCTTTTCCTCCAAAGTGTAATTCAAAGTATCAATTTGAGACTTTGAAATTTCAGGAGTGATACTTTGGAGCTCATTTCCTATATGCATTGAACGATTTCTTAATTCGTTCTTTTCTCCCATCAGCAAATTGCGGAAGAAGCGCTCCAAGTATTCAGGATTCCGTTTAACCCCTTTCTGCACGTTCTGATAGTTCGCTCTGACCAAAGCATTTCGGAAATACCATGAATGCTTCGCAAAAAGATCATTTTCCACATTAAAGCCGATAGAACGGAGGTATTGAATTGTAAAGACAGCAACAGCTCGGGTATTGCCTTCTCCAAACGGATGTATCTGCCATAAACCGGATACGAATTTAGTGATATGCTTTACGATTTGTTCCAAACTTAAGCCTGTATAGTCAAATGCTTTTTCCTGTTCAATATCGTATTCAATAGCCTTACGAAGATCAGGAGCTGAAACATAAAGAACAGTATCTCCATCAAGCACCCATTCTTTCTTTGTTATGTTATAATCACGAATCTTTCCGGCAAACTTGAAAACTCCATCGAATATACGTCGATGCACGGCTGTAAAACCAGCTACAGTAAAGGCAAAGGAGCGCTCACCGAGCAACTTGGTAATATTTGCCGAAGCTCTATCCGCTTCTTCTCTTTCATCATCCTTTGCTGTCCGAGTCTTTTTCGACTGATAATAACTCTTTATTCGCTCTTGAACTTCATCAATAGTTATATCCCCTTCGATATGTTGCCGGGCGGTTTCAATCAGGTATTCGGATGGGGTTAGTCCATCAACAGCTTGCAGACCTATTGCGGTCTGCCAGGCATAACCTTTCTCCCGTTTAGCGGGCTCGGATTGTCGGAGGTATTCGTCGAAGTTGGTCATATATTATTCTTGTTAAACGAATCCTGAGGATCGCTCGTTGTTTTCAGGGGGTCAAATGCTTGCGAACGCTTATAAGTTGCTATCTCTTTGCGCAAATTGCGGATATGTTCAGCCAATATAAACTCACGGAAAGGCTCTAAGGAATCTTGTTCACGAGAGTCAATCAACGCCTGTATATATTCCGCTTTGTTATCTTTATCTACCTTGGTAGGAATCAGGTTTAATTCAAATTGCAGGTGATTCATCACAAGACGCGACATTCTGCCATTGCCATCCACCCACGGATGAATAGTTACGAGTAAATAGTGGGCATCAAAGCTCAATAGATACTTTTCTATCAGGTCGTCACTTTGTAATAGAGTATTTCTGCGTTCGTTGATCTGTTGGCAGAAAGCCTTCAAATGTGCCGGAACTTTCAGGTAATTCATATAAGAACTGCCGCCTGTTCCCGCTGTTACATTTACTAAACGAAGGTCACCTTTTGAGGAATCGAATGAACCTTGCAGAGTATTATAAATGCTATCGGTATTCTTCATCACAATAGCGGAAAGGAATTTGAGCATTTCTGTATTGAAATCAGTATGTTGTTTTGCCAACGTCATGCTGTATTCATAAGCAGCTTTCAAATCAAGGTTCATCATCTGCTCGCTAATCGTTCGACCTTTAGCAGAAATACTTTCATCAAAGAGCAGTTGGTTTTCCACCTCCGTTAGCGTAGAACCTTCTATCGCAGTAGAATTTGTAATAAGGGAGTATAGATAGAACTTATCATGGTCTATCTGCTGTCCAATGCCCAATTGATTGTATTCATCAACAAGCTGCAGAAGCTGCTCTTTATTAGTATTCTTCATGCGATATTTATTTGCTTATACTACAGTTGTCCACTAAATTATATTATTTCCACGTTTAACCCCAATTTTAATTTCTTGGATATCTCTTCCAATTGCAATCTTTTTTGATTCGTGGCCGAATGAGTAACAATCCACCAACCACCTTCTATTTCGTGTTGGTTATAAAAGTCATCCTTTATTTTTGACACAAGTGGAAGACCAACCCATTTCATATTTAGCTCGGCAACTTTTTCTACTCCTATTCTGAGGATAGTGTATATAAAAGTTTCATAAGCATATGAATTTTCAATGGTTGTTCCGTCTGGAAATTTAACAGAAAGGCGGGTCTTTTTCGCCTTATTAGCGAACTTCATTTTTCGTTCAGTTTTCTTCTTTTTAGCATTTTCGTTAGTCGCATATATTTTTTCTTGGACTTCCTTCCGCTCTGAAGAGAGAGGGTATTGTTTTGTTTCTTTTTCATCTGTAATAACCCGTTTCCGAGTTAAGCGAACAGACAGGTTTTCCCCCGGAATATAATCGACAACCAAGACAATCGGACGTTCTATCTTAGTTATGATAGGCTCTATACTATCTGAAAGTCGAGGGATTACATCATCTTTAATCAACTCTTCTTCCAGTTGATCCACCGCCTTCAGGGTCTCTTCATTCAAAGGTAAACCTAATTCTTTTAGTCCACGTATGGAGTTGTATAATGTTTCTAATTTGGTCATAATCTAAAATGCATTTATAATTCGTTCTTATCTTTACCGTATTTTGCAATAGGTTCAGCCGCTTGTTGCACAAATTCATCATTGAGAGTTGTTTTATAAAGCTTGTGCCCCGAGTCAGATAAGTCAATGGAATCTGATGGATTATCACTCCATTCTTCACATTGTTTCAGAAGAACAGCCATCGCATTTTCAGATTCTTCTGGTGGATATTTGTACTTCTTCAATAGACGTTTTACGAGTCGGCGCATACCTGCTCTTGCTGATTCTTTCTTTTGCCAGTCAATAGTCCTATTCTTACGGAGCATATCGGTTAACTCTTTAGTCATTTCGACTAACTGTTCGTTTGTATAGAAATCTTGAACGGCTCTTGGTTTAGTTAATGCGTCATAGAAAGCTTTTTCTTCCGCATTGAGTCCAAGCTCATTCTTCTCATTTTCTGTTTCGGCTATATTTTTTGCCATTTTTAGAAGTTCCTGAATCACTTCTTCATTGGTAAGCATTCCCTTGAGGTAGTTTGATAAAGCTTGATTCAACATTTCAGAGAATTTTTCTGCCTGTACAAGATTGGTTCTTTTGTAAAGGCTTACTCTTTCTGCCAATAAACGTTTAAGTAATTCTATGGCAATATTTTTCTCCTTCATCTTTGATATCTCGTCCAAGAACTTAGCATCGAATAACGAAAATTCAGTCTTAACATCCGAAAATAGGTTGATAACACCCTGGCTCTTTATGCTTTGCTTTAAAAGTTCACCAATCCGTTCATTAATTTCTCGTTTTGAAACTTTCCCTTTACCTGTCATTCTATTTAATAGGATACGAACGGTTTCAAAAAATGCTGCTTCGAAGCGTAATGTATTATCTAATAAACTGCGACACAAAGTGATCGCATCATGCAACAATTTTGCTTCTTTTAAGAATGCATCTCTTTGCGCCTCCTTATCAGGAGCCATAATGAAGTTCACTCCACCCTTTATCAACTGCGCTCTGTCGGCATCTGTTCCTGTTTGAAAACTACCATAATCATATCCGTGGAATATGTCTCGACAGACTTCTAACTTTTCTTTGAACTTGGATAGAGCCGTTTCTTTTATATCTAATTTCTCAAAATTACTCTTATCTCGTTTTGTATAATCGCGCATGGCATCTTTCAGGGCTTTAGCAATACCTATATAGTCAACAATTAGACCTCCTGCTTTATCTAAGAATACCCTATTGACACGCGCTATCGCTTGCATCAGATTATGCCCCTTCATCGGTTTATAAACATACATTGTTGCAAGCGATGGCACATCGAATCCTGTAAGCCACATATCAACGACAATGGCAATCTTCATCGGGTCTTCATTATCTTTGAATTTTTTTGCCAATTCTTTTTTGTATTGTTTATTGCCGACAATAGAATGCCATTCCTCCGGATCATTATTTCCTCCAGTCATAACTACTTTTACTTTCTCATCCCATTCCGGGCGTAGTTCAAGTATTTTTTTATAGATATCAATAGCGATAGATCGTGAGTAAGCTACAATCATCGCCTTTCCTGTCAACTCAAACTGACGGTTTTCTTCATAATGTTTGATAATATCTCGACAAAGCGAATCAATAGTTTCAGGAGCACCAAGTATGACATCGAGATGAGATAGTTCTTGTTTGCTCTTTTCGATTTGATCAATCTCTGCCCCCTCTTCAGCTAAACTTTCATATTCAGCATCGATTAATCTAAGAGTTTCTTCTTCCAATTTTAAGTTGATAACACGCGATTCATAGAATACAGGGCGAGTGGCTCCATCTTCTACAGCCTGGGTCATGTCATAAACGTCAATATAATTTCCAAAGACCTCTTGTGTATCTTTGTCTTTTGTTGATATTGGCGTGCCGGTAAATCCGATAAAAGATGCATTGGGTAAAGAATCGTGAATAATACGAGCAGCTCCTATAACGACTTTAGCCTCTTCTTTGCCTTCTTTGTTCTTTGTGAGACGAATCTTTTCTTCAAAGCCGTATTGTCCCCTATGTGCTTCATCGGTCATAACGATTATATTCCGTCTTTCAGACAATGGCTCGTTTGATTCCTCAAACTTCTGCATGGTAGTAAAAATAATCCCATTTGCTTCCCTGCCTAAAAGAAGTTCTTTGAGATTTTCCCTGCTTTTGGCTTGTATTGGTGTTTGCCTCAAGAATTGCTTGCATTTTGCAAATTGTGTGTATAACTGATCATCAAGGTCATTCCGGTCGGTTATAACCACAATCGTTGGTTGAGATAAAGAATGTTGGAGTAAATGAGCATAAAAAACCATAGAGAGCGATTTTCCACTTCCTTGTGTGTGCCAAAAGACACCAACTTTGCCATCATTCCCTATAGCTTGTTTGGTTCGTTCAATAGCTTTATTTACGGCGAAGTATTGATGATATCCTGCTAATATCTTGATAGATTCGCTTTTGTCATCCTTAGAGAAACAAATATAATTTTTGATTATATCTAAAAAACGTTCTTTAACAAAGATTCCCTCAAAGAAGGTATCGTAATCGGCTAATTGCGTGCTTTCATAACTCCCATCTTTGGTTTTCCACTCCATGTAACGATCTTCTTTGCTGGTTATGGTACCAGCTTTAGACGCACTCATGTCTGTCATCACACAGATTGCATTATATACAAACATAGATGGGATTTCTTGCATATAGTTTCGCAATTGGCGATAAGCAGCAGATGCATCAGTCTCTTCTCGTGATGGAGATTTGATTTCAACAATAGCAAGTGGCAATCCATTTATGAAAACAACCAAGTCCGGGCGCTTTTCGGATTTTTCAACAAAAGTCCACTGATTTATGATTTGGAATGTGTTTTTATGAATATGTTCATAATCATAATCTATCAGGTAAACGAGATTGCTTTGTTGTTCTTTCCCGTCAAAGTAACTAACCTCTATGCCATGTTGGAGATAATCCATGAAATGTTCATTCCGTTGAGTCAAGCTACCGGCGTCCAGATTTCTCAATTTAGAAATAGCCTCTTCAATGCCGATTTGTGGTATCGACCTATTCAGTTCAATAAGGCTTTGTTTTAATTGAGCTTCATAAAAAGGAAGATAATAGTCCCGTTCAACATCAGGACCATATAAATACTCGTATCCTAACTTTTGATATAGTCCGATAAGAGCTTGTTCGTAGCTGTTCTCTGTGAATGACATATTATATCGTTTTAAGTATCAAATTCATCTTTAGTCTCTAAATAGTATAGATATTCCTCTCTGTATGCTTGGTAGTCTTGTTGGTACAAAGCTTCCGAAGCAGAAAGGCTAAGTAATCCAATAACCAAAGGGTTTGCATAGTCAAAATACTCATTGAACATCTGGCAATCTTCGTAGTGTATTCGACTATTCCTTTGGGGCTTACTATACTTTATGTAATAGTGTAAGATAAATCCTCCAAGAACATCAGTTATTTTATAGGTTAGCAAGGATAAGCTCCTGTCTATTGGAGGCTCTTTTATATCTTTTCCATGCGAGGCAAAGCCACAGTCATTTCTGAATTCTGCAATCGTTTGTGTAACGGCGGCAATTCGTCTTGATAATTCATAAATCTTCTCATTATTATAACAAGAAGGGGTTATTGTATCAACAGTTTTGCGAACTAAACCCTGAAAAGACTCGCACTGTTTGTATGTGATATTTTTATTGGTTAGGATGGTTTTACATATTCCTTCGATTAAACTTTTACAAGTTTCAATGCATAGCGATGCATTTGTTTCGATAGATTCTTCTATCATTAAAACATGTGCTTCAAAAGCGCCAAAACTCGGCATCTTAGTAATATGTTCTCTTGTCCAATCCATACTAATTTGATCTTAAATTATCATTTATCCGACGGTTGATGGCGATTTTATCGTCGAGGGAAGAGAGGATGGAGGCTATTCTTTTCTGAACTTCATACTTCGGATAGGTAATTTCAACTTGCCTCAATTCCGTTTGTTTAATGCCCGTTACAGTAGTTCCTGTTTCTCTGGCAATCAAACGTCCCTTTCCTATTTTAGATAAGAAAAAATATTTTAAATATGTGTTATCTAAAACATATTTTTTTCCTCGTAATGTTACGATGCGCTGAGCAAGTGCAATGTTTTCGTTCTCTATTTGAGCGACTTCTCCTAATGGGGCTTCTGTAGTTAAAACAACATCTCCTCTCTCTGGAAATCCGCGAACCATCCAAGACCTATAATCTTCGTTAGAGATAAATTCGTTAGGAGTTTGGATTATTCCTCCTTTTACTATTTTAGCAGTAATAAGAGGTACTCCTTTGTCCGTTTTATTAGGAGTCTTACCGCGATAGTCAATAATACATTCTAATAAATTTTCTAATATATTTGTTTTCCACTCTTCCATAAATGAGAATTTAGCTGTGTAAATCACTGATTTTTAACTCGCCGGACATCAATTTGGGCAAAATAGAGTCGCGCAATGCTGATAATTTTTGATTTTCACTTCGCAGATAATGCATTTTATCAAGCACAGGATTTGTACGTACACAAAAAGCCTCAACTACACTCATATTAATTGCGTATCTTAATCTTAGAGTATCTTCTGCATGAAAACGTTGATGACTACCGGTTGCCCCATTCACAAAACTCATGATAGAGTTGTAAAATGTATCACTATTTACAGTTGAATATACAAACGAGTATAATTTCTCATCCTTTGCTCTGTATGGAATAAACTCAGTTGAACATATAGCATTTCCTTCTACAATATGCGTGAACCAAATTCTTTTTATCCTTGGATTTAGCTTGGAAAATAGTGTAGTATTATCGTTTAATACAATTTTATTACTCATAATGTCTGCTCCTAATTGCATCTCTGGATTCATAGCATTATCACAAGCGGGAAGACTATAATGAGTATAATGGGTATCAGGATATAGTTGAGGATTAAGTGTCTTCTTACTTATATCAACAAAACAACCTAACTCAACTACTTTCCATCCTTCCGGTATCTTTCCCAACTCCGAATCAAGAAATTTACCATCCTTAAACGGCTCAAAATCAACAAACCAAGACTTATATAAAGCCTGTGCTTGCTGCTCTAAATTATCATTTATCCGGCGATTGAGGGCGATTTTATTGTCAAGGGACTTTATTATATTGGAGACTTTTCTCTGATACGTAATTGGAGGCAACTGGATAATCTGCTTTGAAAGAGTATCTACAGATAGACCGGGTTGAGCGGACTGTGCTGAAAGATTACCTAAGTGCATTAAAGACAAAAGGCAAGACAAATAATAAGTATCAGCGAAGTCATTGCCAACAACCACTACCGCATGCTCTGTCATATATGATTTGCCTTCGAAGAAGCGAACGTTCCCACAGTAAGCTCCTTGTCTTCCAATGATGGCACACTGTCCTTCAAAGTTTGAGGTTTCGGCAAACCCTCTTATCCCATTTCCGCCAATTACAGGATATATTCCTTCCTTCAATACGTTATTCGCTAATATGCTTTTCCCACTTCTCAATCGAGAGCAAACATCTCCTAGCTTATATTCTTTCCACTCTTCCATAAATGAGAATTTAGCTGTGTAAATCACTGATTTTTAATTCGCCGGACATCAATTTGGGTAAAATAGAGTCGCGGAGTTGAGACAATTTTCGATTTTTGGCTTCATTTTTTTCTTGAATTTCGAAAAGAGGATTAAGTATTTCATTGAAATTACAAAGAGTCTTCAATTCGGGGATTACAACTGGCAGAGAATTCATCAAAGTTCCTGAAGCTTCTTTAAAGGTAGAGCCAGAAGCCTTTGATTCTATTTCAACAGTATTTGTCTTCAAATAGTAATAAATAAAGGGGGTCCCTATCTCTGCATGCGGGACAATCGATTTAAACCCTTGGTTTGTACATATTTTATTAGAAGCAATACTTAGATATCCAATAGGTGCACGAGAACTAAACAAAACACTCCCTTTGGGGAGTAACTTTGTACTACAACTATCATACCCTTTCTCAGTTATATCGACCTCTCCTCGTGATGTGAATTTAGCATGAGTAATGGATAGGTCTTTTGGAGTAAGCCATGCTATACCTTCCGATGTATAATACTCTGGATGGCTTTTGGAAGGAGTACTTCCTCCTATTATTTTTCCAACATCAGATAGTTTCCCAACTCTCCACCCTTCAGGTATCCTTCCCAATTCAGAATCAACAAATTTACCATCCTTAAACGGCTCAAAATCAACAAACCAAGACTTGTATAAAGCTTGTGCCTGCTGCTCTAAATTATCATTTCCCTTTCTCTTTTTGACGAAACGAGTTATGCAATTATATGTTGTACTATATGTCCACATTTTTAATTGATATATTTACGGTGAGAGAGTTTTACATTTGTCTGATTGACCATTGCATAGTGCATAGTTGTGTCAATCTTAACATGACCTAATAATTGTTGTACCTGTTCAACAGGCATACCTTTGTCAATGGCCATAGTTGCCAGTGTTCGTCGGAACTTATGAGGATGCACCCTATTTATTTTTAATTTACGTCCAACCTTTCGGAGACGTATTTCTACACCAGATATCTCCAATCGCTTATGAGGTTTAGCTAATGAGACGAACAGGGCAGGATTTTTATCTTTGCGGGATTTCAGGTATTGCTGTAAATGAATCTTTGTCCGTGCATTGAAATAAACCATGCGTTCTTTGTTCCCTTTTCCAAAAACTATACACTCTCGTTCTTGAAAATTAATATCGTTCCGATTGAGCTTTACAAGTTCGCCCACACGAATACCGGTTGACGCAAGAAGGTCTATTATTGCCAGGTCCCTTATATTTTCACAATTGTCACGAAGCATCTCTAATGCCTCATCGCTTAATACCTCTTTTACTTGCGTTCCTGTTTTTACCTTATGAATCCGCCTTACCGGACTTTTTAGGATATAATCTTCTTCTTCCAACCAAGAAAAAAAGGAGGAAAATATCCGCCTGATATTATCTATTGTGACTTTACTTGATTTGCGCTTACTCTGAAAAACAGCCAAGTATGCTCGAATGTCCTCAGTAGTGTAATCCGCTACATTCTTCGGCAGGCCTTTATACAAATGGCGAATCGTTGATTCATAATACTTGATTGTTTTAATTGAGCAACCTTCGACTTGTTTTGCAGATAAGAAAATTTCTAATAACCGGGTATTTGATGCCGAATCTTCATGTACACTCTCCTTATCCTCTATTACTTCATACTTGCTAAGTATTTGAAGCAACGAAGTACTGAGTTGTGCTGTTTGTTCCAATGTTAAAGCTCCCGACATAGAATTTTCAATCTCTTTAATTAATTTTTCTTTCATATTTCTTCAATTATAAGTAAATGTTAAACTGAAGAGAACATGAATGCTATTTTATCGTAAATCCAATACTCTTCAGCTGTTTGCGAATTTCATCTTCTAATTCATGTGATTGTGCGAAGAGATCTGACAACTCGCCGGTGAGGCGTGTCATTTTTTCATCAAACGGTTCTCCGTCATCTTCAATTTCTGCTATTCCCACGTAACGACCGGGTGTCAGTATATAATCTTGTTTAGCTATATCTTCTAGAGAAGCTACGGCGCAATAACCTTTCTCATCTTCTAAGACTCCTTCATCAAAAGCCTCAAACGTATTAGCTATTTTTGAAATGTCGTCGTCTACAAGTTCTCGGAGTTTACGGGTAATCATTGTACCCATATTGCGAGCATCAACAAATAAAACCTTGCCTTTCTGTTTCTTATTTCGATTTAAGAACCATAAAGAAACAGGGATCCCCGTTGTGTAAAACAGTTGAGCCGGAAGAGCTACTATCCCCTCTATCAAATCAGCTTTAATGATATTCTCTCGAATAGAGCCTTCACCTCCTGTTTGAGAGGACAAAGAGCCATTTGCTAAAACCATCCCAATTTTTCCATTTGGTGACAGATGATGGATCATGTGCTGTAACCATGCAAAGTTGGCATTGCCGGCAGGAGGAGTCCCAAACTTCCAACGTACATCCTCTTGCAACTTGTCCGCTCCCCAATCACTGAGATTGAAAGGAGGATTAGCCATAACAAAGTCAGCTTTTAACGTTGGATGTTGGTCGTCAAAGAAAGTATCTGCATAGAACTTCCCTAAATCGGCTTCTATCCCATGAATAGCCAAATTCATGTGAGCCATTTTCCATGTAGTAGGGTTGCTATCTTGACCAAAGACTGAAATGTCATTAATATTTCGTTTATGCTTTTCAATGAACTTAGCAGACTGAACAAACATTCCTCCAGAGCCACAAGCAGGGTCATAAACTCGACCACTATAAGGTTTCAAAACTTCTACCAATGTTTTAACGATACATGCTGGTGTATAAAACTCTCCGGCTAATTTACCTTCCGCTTCCGCAAATCTGGAGAGACAGTATTCATAAGTTCGTCCAAGAATATCTTTGTTATCGCCGTGTTCCTTCATTTGGATGTTAGTAAACAGGTCAACAACATTACCAAGTCGTCTTTTATCTAATTCCGGACGTGCAAAATTCTTGGGTAGAATCCCTTTCAATCGAAGGTTCTCTTTCTCTATCATACGCATTGCATTGTCGATCATTGTTCCAATCTCTGCGGTATGAGCAGCTTCTGCTATTATATTCCAACGAGCTTCTGTAGGGACAAAAAATATGTTTTCTGAGGTGTATTCATCCTTGTCTTCTTCAAAACCATCCCCCTCCTCTATCAAGGTTTGGTATCTTGCTTCAAAACAATCTGAGATGTATTTTAAGAATATTAATCCTAATACAACTGACTTGTATTCAGAAGCGTCGAGATTACCTCTTAACAAATCTGCAGCTTTCCAAATTTCTTTCTCAAAGCCTATCTCTGCCGTATTTTTCTTAGCCATATTTTACTTTTCCTTTTTATTATCTACAATTAAATCCTTCACACTCACCTGTAGTAATTCCGCAATTTGGTGCAACATTTCCAAACTCGGTTGCTGCCGGTTACAAGCATAAGCATTTATTGAGCTGAAACTTTTACCAAGTTTTTCAGCTAACCACGTCTGCTTAATTCCTTTTTCATCAAGGACTTCTTTTATTCTGTTCAATTCCATTGGATTATTTTTCTATGAAACATACAAAACGCACGCACAAATATAGCTAAAAATCTGCTATAAAAATAAAGCAAGGATAAATATCCCTGCTTTATTACCACTCGTTTTCAGAATGTTACTTGTTTCGCTTCAAATTCTCTGCTTCACGCCTTAGTCGTTCTGCCTCTTGCTCTTTCAACCTCGCCTGCTCCAAACGCTTGGCTTCTGCTAATACAGCCTTTTCATATTGCTCTACTTGCTTTCGGATAATTTTTATACTATCTCGCTTATAGTCAAATACATTTTCTAAATACTCTATTCCATCCGGCGTTGTTGTTCCTTGCATTTTTACATAACGATATTTCAGATCGTTGTCTTTGTAAGAGGCGATTTCCTCTCGCTGGTAGTATATCATAAACATACACACAAGCAAAGCAACACCTATACCGATTACACTAAAGAAGATTTTGTTCGAAGCTATGCTGAATATATGATGGCATTCTGTTTTTGCAGGCCTGCGTACCTCTTCGATTGTTTCTTGTAACTTGTCTGTCAATTCGTTTATGACGGATAAGTCTGGCAACTCTATTTCGGGTTGAACAACGGTAGGAGTATTATCGTTCCCCTTTTTAATCAGCTTTTTGATTTCTTCAAAAAGCGTGTATACTTCGTTTATCTCTATATTTCTCATTATCTTACTGTTTAATTTGTAAATACACTTATATTTGTCGTCCGAACTTTCGTTTCGGCTTTTTCTTTAATCGCTGCTGGCGAAGATATTCGGCCTCATTCTCATCGTATCCGCTTCCGGGCTGAATGTCAAACAATCCACCTAAAGCAGAACCGACTGATTCTATTGTTGATACAACGGCATCACTGCTAGAATGGGATTGTCCTTGAAATTGGCTTGCCGACTGGATGCGGGTGTTTTGCTCTAACTGGTAGTCAATTTTCGAGTAGCTAAACATCTTATCAACTTTAGAGCCATTAAACAAATATCCATTCTTCTGAAACCGAACTCCCTGTACTTCATCGGAATTTCCTTTGGTCTTGAACTCGGTTTTTATCCCTGCCTTTTGCAGTTCATTGATTAGCTGTTGCCAGCTTTTGCATTTCGGCACCAATGTTTTGAGAGAATTGTATATCTCGTATTTGGTTTTATCCGGTTCTTTCAAGCGGTGTTCTTTTACGTTCTCTTTGCCGGTGGCGAAGTACAAACCGTATTTCTCAGTCAATTCCTTGCAGATCTTCTCGCTTCGGAAACGGTCGTTGCTATCTGTAATCGTCTTGCCGTTATTATCCACTCGGTTATAGACCAAATGGATATGCGGATGTTCCTTGTCGAAATGCCTCGCAATGATATATTGTGTGTTCACTATCCCCATTTGTTTCATATAGTCGTGAGCAATCCGTCCCATCAGTTGATTGGATAGTTTATCTTTGTCTTGTGCAGAAAAGTCTAACGAGATATGACACACCGGTTTTGCCACACGACTATTCAAGCTCGCTTGGGTTACGAAACTCTGAACGATGGAAGCTTTGCTCTTCACTCGAAGCCCGTCAAAATCGACAATCTCCGTATTCTTCTGCTTGTCAAGAATGTAATTAACCGCACCCTTGAACGCTTTACCCTTTACTATTTTTGCCATCATCTTCAATCATTTCAATTACGTTATCAATCTTATCTGCCAGATAGAGGTATTCATGGCGAGTACTGGTGTAACCTTCAGCATTTGCTTTTCTGGCAATCTGATTCAGGTTGTTCCCCATTCCTGATAGCTTTCGAATATAATCGTTCAGTTCAGATGTTAACCGGGGACAAATTTTACCTCCGGCTATACATTGACGAACGAAGTCACTTCGGTTAATTCCTGCCGATTTGGCTTTCGTCTTTAGCGAAAAGTACTCGCGAGAATCCATCTTAACGCTGACCATATAGGTGCGTTTTTCGCCTAATCCTTTGGTGGGTCGACCACCTATTTTTCTCGGTTTTTTATCTTCCATTTTGAATTGCTATTTTACTATTAGACCAGCGGGATTTCCTCCCATTTTGGGGAGCAAGTGGCGTTTTGGTATGACCAAAACATAAACTTGCTCCGCTAAAAATCGCAGATTTTCCATTAGAGTCTAAATCTGGTCTTCTTGCGAGGATTTACCTTGTTCTTTGAAGAATTGTCAAGTACTAACCCAAATTCTTCCATTAGTATTTTCAAGGCAGGATTACGTTTAATCATGTCTTGAAGAATTGCCGTAGGCTGTTTCGCCTCAAGTAGAAAATCGGCGATGTCATACCCTTCTTTCCGTTGCTCCGGCGTTGCTCGTTTCTCCAAGAAATCGAAAATTTCGACCTCTATGTTTAGGTTTTTCATTTTATCGGCTTTCACTTGCCAATCCTCCCATGCTCCTAAATCCGGAAATAGGATTGTCTTTCTACCTTTAAAAATCTGCAAGTTTTCATCATTGAAACAGCCATGTTTCCCGCCGGTAGCGATCCATTGAAATTGGGGCATATAGAAAGAAGAGATTAATGCGGTCTTTTCACTTTCTACAATTGCTACCGGCAGATTGGATTGACTGGCGAGCAGGTGTTCGCCAAAGAAGCATTGCCTCAGGTTGAAGTTGTCTTGTTTCAGGAGCGAGTGTACCCATGTGATATGATTATATGGATATTTAACTCGCTTTCCGGTCTCCGGATCATATAGCATTACCTTTCCTGTGCGCACTTTTCCGGCAATATCCATTTGCCAGAAAACTGTTGCTCCGTCCCAATGCTTGGCAGAACCGACCTTGTACTTCGTCATCAACTTTGTCGTTTCATCTTCTCCCAACTGAGAGGATAGGTATTGAAACAACTTGTTTTGCTGATAATGACCAAGCGAAGATGCGACCAAGTTCGGATCAATATAGCTTGGTTCTTTTTCTTTCACAGGAGGGAGATTTCTTGGTATCGTAGGCTGATAATCAGAAAAGCTCTCTCGCCATTCTGGGTTTTCTTCGAAATATTGCTTTGGTGTGAAGTGGTATCCACATTTTTCTTCCCGGTCGCATCTACCCACATGATTTGGGAAAGAGACCTTGTTTTCGGTATCAATGTAGAGTGAAAAGCAACGCTTTTGTTCGCAAGCCGGGCAGGTGTGCCGTGTTGCGATTCCTTTATAGGGTTCTAATATATATCTATAGCTCATTATGTTTTTTACATTTTGTACACTTTCCGCATATCTCGAGAAACAGAACTGTAAATCAATGCTTTACTCTCTTTGAAATGTGCGTATCGGTTTACACAACCTCGCACTTTAAGTATGGCAAAAGCATGAAAAAGCGGAAAAGTGGATTGTTTTGCAAATTGTTATATACCTGAATGTCTTTGATTTAGAATCAAAAGTGTAGAGAATGCGGGAAATGCGCTAAAGCAATTTCCGGTATCGTCCATGTTTGTAGTTATCAAGCAAGCCATCCTTGAAATCACTAAGCATACGTTTGAAGCTATCTGCTGATATGGAAAACTGAGAAGCAACTTGTATTCCTTCCGCTGTAGAGAAGTCTGACGGAAGTGCATTATACAATCGTTGTTTGTCAGAGGGAAGCTGCTCCAAAGTTGCAGAAGAGGCAATAATTTGTTGAACCTTACGTGCGGTCTTCTGATAATAACTAACCAACTCGATAGCCCCCTCCACACTGACTAAATCAATAGAATCTTTAGAGGCTTCTCCACAGAGCCAGCGAGCAACTTGCAAGATCAGGCAGAAGCGAATGGCATATATTTCCAACTTACTGTAAATACCCATCAACGTCTCGTTGATTTCTCGATTACATTGATCCGTATTCCCTCGTTGCCAGTCGTAGAGTCGCTTCCTGGCATCTTCTTGAAAATACAACTCAACAGGAATTATATCGCCATTGTCATCGGTGAGGTATTCCTGATTGATAAGTTTCTGCATCAGGTTATTCCAAGTAGGGATTACATGCCGAGATAACTGCTGATCGCTCCAATACTGCTTTTCTAAATTGTTTGGCAACACAAATAGAATACGGTCTAAAAAACCGTTTTGATTACGTTCTCCTTTCGCCATCTCTCTCAATACTCCATGCTGAATGGTGCCGATTACGCCAATGAAGGAGTTTTTGACTGATACAGAGTTTTTGGATCCACGTCGATCCAAAATTATCGGCTTGCCATTGTAAAGAGAGAGCCAGAACTGTTCCTCAGAACCCTTTGTATAGCGATTGAAGTTCTTAAACCAAGAAGCTAACTCGTCCGTGTATAAACAAATCCCTCTTTTGTTATTTTCGTGGATGAAGGCAAGGCTTTCAGGAGTAATATCTGAAACAACAAACTTTTTCAGAACGGGTTCGTTTGGCAATTCGCTAATTCCTTGCTCCTCACGCTCTTTCCGACTGAGATAAAGAAGCTGTTCGTATTCCTTAATCTCTTTCTTAAACGTAACTGCATTCTTCGCGTCATGCTCAAACAAAGGATGAAAGGCAAAGCTAAGTGGATGGCTTTTGTTTACTCCCGGACGACCAATCAGGGCGATATAAAGAATCGCTCGTTCTGACCAGCCTTCCTTTAACTTGGCAACATGCGTATTACCAATTCCAACTGATAGTACAAAACAAAGTGATGCTGCAATGTAATCAATGGGATAGTTAAGACATTCTCCTGTCGCATAGATAATATCCTGAATCTGATGTGGGAACACTTGAACCGGATAATCTGAGCCGTACATCTTTCCTTTATAATGTAGAGCTTCGTGGATGATACCCTCTGCTGTAATTTTATTTTCCATAATCGTTGGCTTTAAAAATTACGACGTGAAGGTCGGCGACGGATTCCTTGGTTGACACGGGCTTCAACTTCTTCTTTCAGTTCCTCTATGGTTTTTCGCTTACCTTGAGTAATCCATGCCATTAGTTCATCTTCAAAGAAAAACAGTTTCTTTCCTCGTTTATAACAAGGAATAAGTCCTTTTCTTGCCAAAGCGTAAACGGTTGGTTTGGCTTTCATAATCAGCCGACACGCTTCTTCAATTTCTATCGGAACTCGCTTTTCTGTCGGTTGACTTTGCTTCGTCTCAACCAAGCTTTTCAGTTCTGATACTTCTTTAATAAGATAAGCAACCGCCTCGGGTAACTTATCGAAAGTGATGATTTCGTTGCACATAATTCAATTGCTTTTTAATTGTTTCAGTGCAAATAAAAATGGTGTTTCAACGGTGACACAGATCACCAGAGAAACACCAGAAAAACATTTTGAGATAGTGGTTAATACTGTTCCTTACTTTGTGTCGTCAGTTTTTTTAGACTCTCCTGTATTTGAATTGTGCTATTTGGTTCGAATATCTTTAGTTTTTTCTTAATGGTTTTCAGCTCCATATCTTTCAGTTTCTCTTCAAACACGGCTTTGATGAATCGGGCGATTCCCCATTGGTCTGTTACGTCGAAGTGATTCCAGATATTCCAACCAAAGTGGCAAATATCAGCGGTGGTCAGGTCTTTTACTTTTACCGGCTTGAAAGTGGGCGTATTTAAGTCGCTTCCGGCTGCGTAGATTTCTATGTTTTCACAGAGTAGGTCCATATCGGCATCTGAAATATATGGGGCGAATGTTTCTTTTGTGTATTGGATTGCTGTACTTAGCTTTTCAGTATGTTGTAGCGCAAGCAGTTTTTGCTTCTCTTTCCGGATTTCATCCAAAGAGAGTTGTTTTACCGGTTCTTCCTCCGGCTTTGGCACTTCTTTTATTTGTTTGGGTTTAGGGAAAAGTAATTTACCTGTTTTATCCAATAATCCTTTTATTGCTATAGTGAGGACACAATAGGATATTATCCCAAGTCCGGCAATAAGCCAGAAGATGGTGTTTGCCGAAAATGCATCAACCCCTTGAGCAACAACCGTAGCTCTCACAATAAGACCAATAGCAAAGCAACCAATCGCTACTGATAGGTAGATTATGATATATTCATGGTATTTATTCTTCATCACTATCATCTAATGTTGTCTTCACTTCATCGTAGTATTCGTTTAAATGCGCTCTCAGTACTTCTTTAGGTATCAATTTCTGTTCATACGCAGCTATCAAGCTAGGGCTTAAACTTCTACTTAATGAGTATTCAACTACTGAGGCATCGGCATTTTTGCACAACAATATACCAATACTCGGGTTCTCATTCTCTTTTCGCACATCTCTATCGAGTGCTTCAAGATAGAAATCTAATTGTCCTGTATGCTCTGGCTTGAATTTTGTAGTTTTAAGTTCAATGGCTACAAGGCATTGCAATCCTCTATGAAAAAACAGAAGGTCAATTTTGAAATCGGTCATTCCCACTTGAATAGGATACTCTTCTCCCATAAAGATGAAATCTTTGCCCAAATCCAATATAAATTTCTTCATTTGCTGTATGAGTCCCTGTTGAAGGGTCTTCTCGCTATGGTTCTCCGGCAAGTTTAGGAAATCAACCATATATCTATCCTTGAATAATTGCTTAGCTGTAGGATAGGTTTCTTTCAACTTTAAAGATTGCTTCTTTTCTCCCAATAAGCTCCGTTCATAGACACTTGATTCTATCTGACGGCGCAATTCTCTATATTTTAATTTCTCCTTGTAAGCTAAAAGGATATAGAAAACTTTTTCTTCTTCAGTCTTGCATCCTGTTATAATCTCCAAGTGAGATGTCCAGTTTATCAAAGACAAGAAAGATATAATCTGTCTTTCGTCTCTTAATTGTGGCGGCATTGCCGCCACAATTGTATTAATTTGAATATCAGCGCTTTTTGTTTGTGGCGGCAATGCCGCCACAAATTTAGCAGAACTATATGTCTCATAAAATTTCACCATTCTATATATGGCACTTCTATCAAAACCTTTTAGTTCGGGCTGGTTATTCTTTAAATATTTAGCAAACTGATCAACTACTCCTGATCCCCATTGTTCGGATATTATTCTATGGGAAACATACTTTCCTACTTCCCAATTTGTTGTGATAATCTCGGTATTGATAGCCTGGTAAGCTCTATTCCTATGAGAAATGATGATTGATTTCAATTCCTCAAACTGTGACTGTATTTTGTTTACTTCGTATCCCATGGTTATTTGTTTTTTAGGTAGTTGTATAGGTCTTTTGCTGTTGGCAAAGTTATTGTAATTTCTTTACCATCCTTATTTTCTATGACTCCCATGTTTGAATCTGTTCCGAATTTTGCGTCATATATCCACCATTCTACAGTTTTGCTTGTATCATCAGTAGCTATTTCAAGCAACATGATTAGAGCTTCCCACAAATAATGGTTGTCATATATTGGTGCATGACAACCGGGGAAAGCATTTTCCATTGACTCCCCAAAGAACTCATCGTGTTCTAATTGTTTTCTCAAAGCTTCAATCGCTTCTACAAAGTCTTCTTCTGATATATGTATATTCTTCATCTTATTTCAAACTAATCTTATTCGCTGATTCTCTTTTCTTCTCACTCACCAGCTCAGCATACACCTGAGTTGTACTCACATTTTTATGAGTAAGCATCTTGCTGACGGTATAAATATCTGTGCCTAAGGCTATCTGAAGGGTCGCAAACGTGTGCCGAAAGCAATGATAGGTAATGTTTTTCGTAATCCCGGCTTTCTTGAGCCAGTTTTTTAAGGGGTATTGTGTCATGGAACGCTGCAATCCTTTGAATACTTTCCCTTTTCCACGTTCACCGCAGAGTTCCAACGCTTCGAAGCTGATGGGGAGCGTTGTTTCTGTTTCAGTCTTTTCTGTACGTAACCGTAAGCAGTATCCATTGTCGGCGCCAAGAACAATTTCATCCCACGTCAGGTTGAGAATGTCACTGATCCGTAATCCTGTCAGGCAGGAAAAGAGTGAGGCGTTTTTAAGTACCGGAATATCACATGGCGTATTTGCCAATAGTTTCACCTCGTCATGGGTCAGGTATTCTTTGCGAACATCCTCGTATTCTATTTTCTCCAAAAAGTCATTTACGTTTTCCTTAATCCGCTTGTCCCTGTATGCAATTTTTAATAATCCACGGAAGGTAGAGAAATATCCCGCTGCCGAATTGCGAGCTATCTTATGCTTGGGCCGATTCAGCTGATTTGCATTCAATAGATAAGAACGAAACTTGCGACACAAATCTACATTAACATCACCAAAAGTGCACTTGCCATTAACAAACTTATAAAAGTGATCGTAAACTCTCAACCATTTCTGATCTTTAGTTTTACACATCTCACTGAAGTAGGCTAAGAAATCTCCCTTCATCTTATGTTTATCCAAGAATCCGTATTCCTCATTAATTATAGATTGTACACGGATAGAACGGATGGCCTCAGCTTTTAGGAGCATCTCATTATTATATTCACGCTCTACTTCATTCTTTGGATGCAAGTAGATATAGATTCCTAAATATTCCCTCCGGCTCATCTCCATTGTTTCGGGATTGCGGATGGCCGGATAGAAGTCCAGATATAAACTCTCCATATCATTTTTGATAGGCCGGCGGCGTAAAGTGACTTTTGATATTGACATGGCTTATATAATTATCGGGTTTAATACATTGTCTAATTCCTGTTTGGCGATCTTAATTGACTTTCCAATCTTTACTTTAGGAATCTTATGATACTTCACATAATGATATATCTGATCTCGGCTCATGTTGTACTTTTCCATGGCTTCCGGAACTGTATAGTATTCCAGTCTTTCCGGCTCTACTTCTTCTTTTAACTTATCCACATGATATTTCGAGTAAAACACATATTTGCCTTCTTTCTTTTTGGGGATTGAGTTTTCAGACACAAATGAGTATACGGAATTGATAGTCATATTAAACTTTTCCTTTATATCATCTACAGAATACCATTCGGCAATGCCGGTGTATTGGTTCTTCTTGGAAAAGTAAGCGTCCACATGTTTACGACTGAAATAAGTCTTTCCTTTATTTAATGTACGAGGGAAATTGTTTTCCTTGGCTACTTTAAAAATCCATGATTCGTTTACCTTATATTTTTCTTTAATCTCAGCAAGCGTACAAAGTTCAGAGATAGGCTTACGATCGGTAGAGGGTTTTGCTTTGTATTCCTCTTTTGCATCAAACATGGTGTCAATATCTTTTCTGCGAATAAATGTTTTTCCACCTATTTGAACTGCCGGTAAACTTCCGGAATGAAGATATCGGTATACAGTCATTCGTCCAACACTCAATAGAAAGGCAGTTTCTGATACGGAGAGAAATTCTTTGTCTTTGATCTTTTCATACTGATCACTAATCATCTCCATCTCTTGCATTGTGCGATAGTTGATAGCCGTCAACCTCATCTGCCGTTTATTATCTTTATACGCTCTTGAGTTGCAAGTGTGTGAGCAATAACGGGTCGTGGTCTTGTAAGCATTGAATGTAATGCCACAAAACTCACAGATCTTTAGTATACTTCCTTGTTCTTTCATCTTATTTCGCCAATATTCTGTATCATCATGTATCACTGTGTATCAAGAAGTCCCAATAGTGTATCATCTGTTAAAATTAGGACTTGAAAGACAGATGCAAAAACACAGCGGTACAGCCGTGGTACAAAAGTAATCGAAACAATTGGATTTAACAATAGGGAAGCATTAATTAGACAAAATATAACTGATTTGCAATAAGATACTTTGCTGTTAATGATAGTTATTGAAAATGGATGATAATCTCAACTTACTTCCCGATACAGAAATTCTCAAAAATATTCCCCAGCACCTGGTCGTTTGTAACTTCTCCAACAATATCGCTCAGATGGAAGATAGTCTCCCTGATATCTTGCGAAAGGAAATCACCTGAGATGTGCATATCCAATCCTTGCTGTACACGATGTATGGCCTCTAATGCTTTAGTCAAGGCTTCGTAATGGCGTACGTTCGTAACAATCACATCATTTTGGGTGACCGTTGGTAAGTGTGCAGCTTCTACAAGCATTTTCTGTAAATGTTCTGTATGTGTGCGTTGTTTAGCCGAGATGGAAATATATTGAATATTATCTTTATTAATAAGATCGGTAAGTATGAACAGTAATTCTTTTTCCTGTTCAGTAGACAGCAAATCGGTTTTATTTAAGATAAGGATGAGCTGTTTATCTTCTACAAGGGGGAGAATTTTACTTGATAGTTGTTGAATCTGCTTCTCCACCTCCCTACTATCAATTACCCAAAGAATGATTTCGGCTTGTTCTATCTTTTGAAAAGTACGTTCAATACCAAGATTCTCAATCGTGTCGTTAGTATCTCTGATACCTGCGGTGTCTATAAAGCGGAAGGTGATGCCGCCTATATTAATAGTATCTTCAATAACATCACGGGTGGTACCATGAATATCGCTGACGATAGCCTTTTCTTCGTTTAACAATACATTGAGCAGAGTTGATTTACCAGCATTGGTTTCGCCAATAATGGCAACAGGTACTCCATTCTTAATGGCATTTCCTACACTAAATGAGTTTACCAGACGCGAAATGACGCGTTCAATGTTATTGGCAAGTTGGAATAACTCGTTGCGATCGGCAAATTCCACATCTTCTTCACTGAAGTCGAGTTCCAGTTCGATCATCGAAGTGAAATTGAGTAGTTGTCCACGTAGTTCGGCTAGCTCTCTACTGAAGCCACCTCTCATTTGGCTAATAGCTAAGCGGTGGGTCGCTGCTGAGGTCGAAGCTATCAGATCGGCTACGGCTTCGGCTTGGCTAAGGTCCATTTTACCATTCAAGAATGCTCGTTGAGTGAACTCTCCTGGTTGGGCGGTGCGGCAACCATTCTTTATTAATAGTTGCATGACTTGTTGCAGAATATAAGATGAGCCATGACAAGTAATTTCCGTAGAATCTTCGCCTGTATAGGATCGTGGAGCGCGGAAGAGGCTTACAAGTACCTCATCCACAATCTCTTCACCATCATAAATCCGTCCGAAGGTGAGGGTGTACGGCGCCTGGTCTTCCAACTTTTCCCCACTTCTGGCGGGAGTAAAGATATGGCTGGTAATCCGGATAGCTTGCGGACCTGAAACGCGTATCGACCCTATGGCACCACCTTGTGCAGTTGCTATGGCGCAAATTGTATCTTGATTCATCATGGTTTTTGTCTTTTGATTTGCAAAGATACCGCTTTCTTCCATAACAAAAAGCCCGGTTTACCTGAAAAGGATGAACCGGGCTTTGATTTTTCAATTGCTTATTAAAATAGCTTATTTAATGTGTACGATTTCTTTTCCCTGAATCACGCCGTTTTCATTGAATGAGTCGATGGTGAAATAATACTCGGAGTCGCGATTGAAGAAACGTAGCTCACATTGATTATCGTAAACCATTGTTTCATTCTTAATTTTGTCTTTCTTTACTCCCCAACGGATGATATAACCGGAAGCATTTTCCTGTGCAGTCCAACTGAAATTCATCATGCGTCTGTCTTCTGGGTTTCGGTGAATGGTGAAGTTGGTAACTTCACGCGGTAGCCCACCTTTGCCATGACCAAAGACACGGAAATCGTAAAGGGAGAATTTACCCAGCAGATCTTTGGTGTTGGTGATACGTAGGAAGCGGGTTTCTATCGGATTTTCCAATACAAATAGCTCATGTGGTGCATCTTTCTTATTTTGGGTCTGGTCAACTATAACTTTCCAGTTGTTACCATCATTAGATGCTTCGACCTTGTATTGATAATAAACGTATGAGTTCTCTGCTTTGTTGGTGAAATCATGATCGGCAAAGTTGACTTGTAACGCTTTGACTTCCACTGTTTTGCCTAAGTCTGTTTGCCACCATTCTCCGGCATTCCCGGTTTCGGCAGCCCACCATGTTTCAACCTGTTCATCGTTGGCATACTCCACTTTATAATCAAGAAGAGCAGAAGATGATGATGCGGGTTTGCCATGGGATAACATATTCCAATTCATATATCCGGTTTCTTTTTCCATGTTCACCTTTCTATCAGGAATCATGAATGGGTAGTCCGTAAATACGGTATGGCTGTATAGGTTATCATCGTTGGAGATGTAAATGGGGAATAAACCAAGGCGGCGTTCAAACATATGACGTTGTGAGATCTTCATTGTGGCTACGTGCCAGTAGTTGCCATATTTATCCTTAAACGTATGCCCATGACCTGCTCCTCCGATAAAACCTCCGGGCTTAAATGAGAAAGGACTACTTTCTACATAGGTGTATGGGCCTAGCGGATTGTCGGAAATATATAAACCATCACCATAAACCCGCACTTCAGTTCCCGGTGCGGCGTATTGCAGGTAATATTTTCCCTTATATTTAATAATGCAGGGACCTTCATTGTATCCGGCTTTATTAAGATTATTGTTTGGTCCTTTTACTTCCCAACCATATTTGTCGGGATTGTGTTCTATCAATACTTTAGCCTCACCAACTACTTTGAACTTGTTTTTAGGGTCTACTTCAACTCCAATGATGGGGTCCTTGTCAGAGCATCCCCAGTATATATATACTTTTCCGTCATCATCGAGGAAGAAGGCCGGATCAACGGAGCCGGCAATTTGGAATTCAAACTCAGACCCTATATCTTCCCAATTATCCATATCGGGATTGGTACTTTTAAATATCTTCGGATCGGATGAACTCATGAAGTAAATAGCATCATCCATTACCATGATTGCCGGAGCATAATGCTCTATTGTTGTTATGGTTTTGCAAGGAATATAGGTCCAATCTATCAGGTCCGGAGAGCTCCAATATCCACCGGATTTAGATGCAAACAGATAATATTTGCCTTTGAAATATTCCAATACCGGGTCGGCCGCCTCTCTTCGGGAAGGCTCGTCGGGGTGGAAACGATAGTTCAGATTGAGTGGATTGGCAATGATACGTGATGTGTCTGTTTTTTGTTTTCCAATGGGCGAGCAACCGGATAAACTGCAGAATATGAGTAATAAAGTGCCAATAATCAGATAGTTACTTTTCATATATTATCATTTTAAAGTTGATTTTATATGCAAAGAAAATAGGAGGCAGTTAATAAAATGTATAATTACTGCTTAAAATGGAGTTAATAATGAATGTTTTCGAGGAAATTTAAGTAAAGTTTTGCACATCCTCTGGCATCGGACAGTGCTTCATGGTGTTGCAAAGGAATACCCTGGCGTTCGCAACAGGCATTTAATGTAACGGGTTTGTATCCTAATGAACGATAGATTCTGCAAGTACATTCCCAACGTTCGGGAAGAAATAATTCATCATAATCCAGTTGATAAACACGCATCGTTTGTATCAAAACGTTACGGTCAAATCCTTCGTTATGGGCAACAACAATTTTGCCTTTCAATCGTTTTTTAACTTCCGGATAAATGGCGTGAAATCCGGGTAAATCTTCGGTCATGGCGGGAGTGATGCCATGAATAGAGATATTTTTTCGCCAGTATTCGTTTTCGGGTGGTTGAAAGAGACTGTGATATTCGTCGGTAATGATACCGTCTTCGATGGTGACAATGCCGACGGCACAGGCGCTGTATGGATAGCCTGTTGCCGTCTCAAAGTCTATAGCTACAAATGTACTCATCAGATGCGGTCGAGTACGGTTTTGATTAATGTGTCGATGGTGTTCCGGTATCCGGTATTGGCTTCCTTAATCAGTCGATTGGCAATAACCATACAAACAGTGGTTGCTTTATGCCCCATTAGTTTACTGAGTCCGGCAAGTGCGGAACTTTCCATTTCGAAGTTAGTGATTCTGTGACCATTGTATTCGAAGGTTTCAATTTTCTCGTTTTGCTTCGGATCGGCCAATGGAATACGGAGTTCACGTCCCTGCGGACCAAAGAACCCACTTGCTGCGATAGTCACCCCGCGTACCATTTCGTCTTTAGCGATGCGATTGCACAATTCGGGATCGGCATCAATTACATAAGGAGCCGGGTTCCCGATGTTGCCCGTCCAGCCCATGTGTGCCAGGAATGCTTTCTCAAATTCCAGATCGCAAGCTTCGTTACGTCCGGCATAGAAGTTTAGTAAACCATCAAACCCAACCGACTTTTGTGAGCAAATAAATGTTCCTACAGGTGTGTTGGGTTGCAATCCGCCACAGGTACCAATGCGTACTAACTCCAGTTGGCGGAAGTTTTCTTTTTCTTCACGCGTGTTGAAGTCTATATTGGCAAGTGCATCAAGTTCGTTTAATACGATGTCAATATTATCACAGCCAATTCCGGTAGAAAGAACTGTAATTCGTTTGCCTTTATATGTTCCTGTACAGGTTTTGAACTCACGACTTTCTACTTCAAATTCTTTATTGTCGAAGTGTGATACAACGAGTGCCACGCGTCCGGGATCACCGACCAGGATTACTTTATCTGCCAGTTGTTCCGGTTTTACGTGAAGATGGAATACGGAGCCATCTTCGTTGATGATTAGTTCGGATGAAGGGAAATATTTCTTCATAATTTTATTTTTTAAGGATATGTCGCCCGCATGGAAACCAGGGTGCGGCACCTTGCCGCTATCCTAACGGTTTACTTGTTCCCGAATTAGGTTTGGCAATATTTTCACGCATAGAGGTATCTGCTTCGATATTCTTCATGCGATAGTAGTCCATGATTCCCAGATTGCCATTGCGGAATGCTTCTGCCATTGCTTTAGGAACTTCTGCCTCTGCTTCAATAACCTTCGCACGGGCTTCTTGTGCTTTAGCTTTCATTTCCTGTTCGGTAGCTACTGCCATTGCACGGCGTTCTTCGGCCTTTGCTTGTGCGATATTCTTATCGGCATTCGCCTGATCCATTTGCAGAACGGCACCAATGTTCTTACCAATATCAATATCGGCAATATCAATAGATAAGATTTCGAATGCAGTTCCTGCATCCAACCCTTTGCGAAGTACAAGTTTGGAAATGGTGTCCGGGTTTTCAAGTACAGCTTTGTGATTGGTCGATGAACCAATAGATGATACGATACCCTCACCAACACGGGCAAGAACAGTATCCTCACCGGCACCGCCGACTAACTGGCGAATATTGGCACGTACTGTTACGCGAGCTTTGGCTATCAACTGAATACCATCTTTGGCCATTGCTGTAACGGGAGGTGTATCAATTACTTTAGGGTTTACTGACATCTGAACCGCTTCGAATACATCACGTCCGGCGAGGTCAATGGCTGTTGCCATTTGGAAAGATAATTCGATATTCGCTTTAGATGCCGATACCAGTGCATGTACTACTTTCTCTACATGCCCACCGGCCAGATAGTGAGCTTCCAGTTCGTCGCGTGTGATATTACTTAGTCCGGCTTTATGAGCCTCGATCATAGCCGGAACAATAATATAAGGAGGCACATTACGAATACGCATCAGAAAGAGTTGTACCAGAGAGATGTGGACTCCCGAAACCTTGGCGGACAACCAAAGGAAGAATGGTACATAATGAAAGAAAATGGCAAGAAAGATAATAGCACCAGCTATTATCGCAATGGTAAGATACATTGGGTCCATTATGTTCTGTTTTTAGTGAATAATATATTTATTTATCTTTTTCTACAAGGATGGTGCCGTCTGAGATCCGGGTTACGATAACCGCAGTCTTTTCATCCAGAAAACCATCGGTCGATTTTACCTCTACTATCTTTCCGTTGATCTCGGCATAACCGATCAGAGCCAGGCGGGTAGTGGCAACACCCTTTTCGCCTACCTGAATGCTATGCTCCGCTTTCTTATCAACTTTAGAATCAATATTCTTTTTCAAGGAAATTTTATCAAGCGTTTTAGAGCGCATAAAAAGTACAATAGAACCTATACAGGCTATGGCCGAAACGGTTAAGGTGATAAAACCTGCAACAGGTCCCATATAAACGAAGGCATAATAATTGGCGTATAGCAAAGCTCCAACAGCAGCAATCCCTGCAATACTGATTCCAGGAATAAAGAATATTTCTACCAGAAGCAGGATAATAGCTGCAATGAGCAAAACGGCGATAATAAGTATGTCCATATTTTATTTTTTAAGGGATTTAATCTCTTCGTTACGTATATTAGTCGCCAGAGTGTCTAATTCGTCACTCAATGTACCTACCTTTTTTTCCAGATAAAGAATAGCGGAAGCCATTTTGTCTTTATCCGTTTTGTTGGCTACGGCATATGTATTACGTTGTTCTTCCAGTCTGTTTACTTGTGTCTTGTATTCCTTTTCCTGTTGCTGGTATTTATTGAACAATTCTTTTGCGCGGGTTGATTTGAAATCATTTACACTGTGATAAGTATATTGATCGTTGATGATAAATGCAAAGTCATATGTCTTGCGCTCTTTGGTGGTTTGAGCCATAGCACTGGCAAGTCTTTCCTTGGCGGCAGTTACTATGGTTTCGTCTTTCCAGGTATCTTTTATAGAGGTCAGTTTAGCCAGGTTACGTATTTTTTTAGGGTCCATAGCTTCATAGTTATATGCCTGGCGGGAGGTATTGGGTACAAAGACATAGATGCAAACTTTGTTTTCCGGCTGGTGGCGGTCTGTGGCAAACCACCCGAGGTCATTAAACTCGTCAATCACATACATATAATCGTTGTATGGAGAGTTGAAAGGCATCCCTACATTTTCCGGTGCCAGATAAGTTTCGGAACCACTGTTATAGCGGGTTACAAGGATATCGTAACCACCCATAGAATGTGGACCGTTCGAAGCAAAATAGATCGTAATCCCGTCTGTAAGGACAAACGGATAGTTGGCATCGCCACCGGAATTGATACTTCCGGGCAATTCCACTCCTTTGCTCCACTCATTCAACAACTTGTTTTGGGAGAAAATATTCAATGAGTTGTCACTGCCGGTTTCGCTATAATATATTTTATTGCCCAATTCGGTTTCGTATACCGTGCCTTGATTGTTTCCTTGTACATTGAAGAATTCGTTATAGGTGTAAACGGTGCCTGACTCTTCACTGATTTTGTAAGTATCAAGGAAGTTGGTCTTATCTACAATGAAACTATCAATAATACAAACGTCTTCTACTCCTTTTAGCATACGGGCATTGACCTTACTTCTTTCCAAAAGCATGGTGGCTTCTTCTGTTGATTGTTTTCTTTTGGTTTGAGCTTCGATATACTCTTCAAATGCTTCAACAGCTTTCTCGAATTGATAAGCATGATCGTATGCCTGCCCCAGATAGAGGGGACCGTTCTGTATTTTCCTTTTTGTGGCGAATTCAAGATATTTAATGGCTTTTTCCGGTTCACCGGTTTTCAAACAGCACACTCCATACCAATAGTTATAGTTGGCATTGTTTGGTTGTGCTTTTACTTGCTTCTCAAATGCGGGTTTAGCTTCTGCATATTGCCCTTTGGTAAACATAGCTCTGGCTTGATCTAGTGTTTGGGCAGATAGGCTGCCGAACAGGAGGCAACAGAATAATATAATCGTATATCTTAGTTTCATAAGTAGGTTATCTTTTTATTAAACTCAAAAATACAAAGTTTTGAGTATTTCTTCCAAAGATAATAAAATTAACTTCCTTGAATTGCACTTTTCGTTATTAAGAATCATACTTTTCGTTATTTTTGCAGTCAATTTTACAAATATGGCACAATTCACTGAAGAAGAAAAAACAATCCGTCGTATAGATAAACGCTTTAATAAAGGTGTTGTCGGGTATGGATTGATAGAAGAGGGAGATAAAATACTGGTTGGTTTATCGGGTGGCAAAGATTCTTTGGCCTTGGTAGAGTTGCTGGGAAGACGTTCGCGTATCTTTAAACCTCGTTTTACGGTAATTGCTGTTCATGTGGTAATGACCAATATACCTTATCAGGCCGATCTGGAGTATTTGAGGGCACATGCTGCTGCGTATGATATTCCATTGATTGTATATGAAACTTCGTTCGACCCAAGTACTGATACGCGGAAGTCGCCTTGCTTTCTTTGTTCATGGAACCGCAGGAAAGCGCTTTTTACTGTGGCTAAAGAGCATGGGTGCAATAAAATAGCTTTGGGACATCACATGGATGATATTCTTGAGACGTTACTGATGAATATAACTTTTCAGGGAGCTTTTAGTACAATGCCCCCCAAGTTGATTATGCGGAAATTCGATATGACGATCATTCGTCCTATGTGTTTGGTGCATGAGTCTGACCTGATTGAGCTATCGGAGTTGCATGTCTATCAGAAGCAGAAAAAGAATTGCCCTTATGAGTCGCAATCCAGCCGGAGTGATATGAAAGGGATTTTACATCAGTTGGAGGCGATGAATCCTGAAGCGCGCTATAGCCTTTGGGGAAGTATGACTAATATACAGACTGATTTATTACCTTAAATAATTGCTTATATGCTTTCACATGGCGTTTATTCGATTCTTCTACTTATTGTATCCAATATCTTTATGACATTTGCCTGGTATGGGCACTTAAAACTTCAGGAGATGAAGGTGATTACAAACTGGCCGCTTTATCTGGTTATTTTGTTTTCGTGGTTTATCGCTCTTGCGGAGTATGCTTGCCAGGTACCGGCAAACCGGATTGGGTTTGTTGGCAATGGTGGTCCTTTCTCGCTGATGCAACTGAAGGTGATACAAGAGGTGATTACGCTTGTAATCTTTACAGTGTTTACAACGGTGCTGTTTAAAGGCGAATCGCTGCATTGGAATCATTTCGCTGCATTTGGGTGCTTGATACTGGCGGTATATTTTGTGTTTTTGAAGTAGTGGTATTACTTCTCTATTATATACTTCTTCATGTTTTCAGTAATGTAGGTCTTGAACTTTCCATCCTCATCACTGTATATGAGACATGCGCCAATTGTAGAATTAGCATTGGCAAAAGTTTCGGCTTCTTCCAGGCCCATAACCATGAAGGCGGTGGCCAGGGCATCGGCAGTCATACAATCCTGGGCAACTACGGTTGCCGAAAGTATACTGTGTTGAACAGGATAGCCGGTGCGTGGATCGATGGTGTGGGCATATTTCTTGCCGTCTTTATAGTAGTAGTTGCGGTAATTGCCGGAGGTAGCTACGCCACGATCGGTAAGTTGAAGAATCATTTGCAGTTCTTGATTTACGGAAAGTGAATCGTCTATCGGTTTGTTTATTCCGATGCGCCACGATGCTTGTTTAGGGTTTACGCCTTTCAGGGCCAGTTCGCCGCCGATATCGACCATATAGTTTTTTATTCCTTTCCGTTGCAGGAATTGTGCCAGTACATCTACGGCATATCCTTTGGCTATGGCACTGCAACTAACCATGATGCGTGGATCTTTCTTTTTTACTTTTCCTTCTTTCAGGGTTATATTCTTGTAGTTTGTAAGTTCCAGAAGGCTATCAATGATATGCTCGTTGGGCCATTCTCCTTTCTTAAAGCCGAATCCCCAGGCGTTGGCCAGTGCGGCAATCGTTATATCGAAAGCTCCGTTAGTCTCTTCGGAGATTTCCATAGAACGGTTAAATACGTTCTGGAAGAGTGTATCGGTTGTGATATCTTCATTCCGGTTGACCTGGCTAATGACGGAACTGTCGTTGAATGGAGAGAGTGAAGCATCGAAGCGTTTCAGCTCTTGTTCTATTTCTGTTTTTAGGTCTTCGGGGTATTGGTAGGTCATGGTATAAACTGTTCCGAAGATGAGCCCCTGAGTTTGTTGATAGGGTAGGGCGGTGTTTTCTCTTCTTAGGATATATACTGTTCCCAGGATTAGTGGAATGAGCCAAAGTAAGCGGGCTCTTGAGGGTTTCTTAGCTTCCATGACTATTGCAGGTAAAGGTGTTCGACTAAAATTTTAACTCCGATGATGACCAGTATCAAGCCTCCCCATAGTTCGACACGGATTTTGCGTCCATATCCGCAGCAGCTTCCAAAGAGTACTCCGCCGATGGATAGGATAAACGATACGAATCCGATGATACAAATGGGGCTGAGTATATCGGAAAAGGTGTTCATGTCCAGAAAAGCAAATGATACACCTACGGCCAATGCATCGATACTTGTGGCGATGGCAAGGGTGATGATTACTTTAAAGTTGCATGGGTTGAAGGGTTCTCTGTTTTCTTCACCTTTTAGTGATTCGCGTATCATACGTACACCCAGAAATACGAGAATACAGAAAGCAATCCAATGGTCAACGCTTTGGATGTGATGATGGAAGGTGTTGGCACCTGCCCATCCGATGAGTGGCATGATGGCCTGGAATAGTCCGAAGAAAAAGGCCATGGTTAGCATCGGTCGGATGCGAGGTTGCTTTAATATAATGCCACTTGCAATGGATACAGCCAGGCAATCCATAGCCAGACCTATTGCAATCAGCCATATTTCAATTCCGGCCATCTCAGAAGGGGAGTTTATAGATTAATGAGTATGTAAGTCCAAAACGATTTGAGTCATATTCTCCATATCCGGGAACATACCAGGGATCGCCATATTCGTTTAATGAAGTATTCATGCTTCGTTTATATCGTAGGCTCCAACCCATGTAGAAGTCTTTGTAGACTTTAGTGCGTATGCCGACCACCAATTCCAGCCATCCCATGCTTGCTTTCAGACCTTTATGGTCGAATGCAACGCTACCACCCCAGATGTTATCCGTCAGGCTTGGGTTTTCCATGTTTCCTTCGAATATCGGGTCTTCGGCAGGTGTGCTGACTGCATCGTAAGAGAAACTGGTGTATCCATACCGGAAGCCCAGGTACAGGAAGTTTGGATTGCCTTTCTTGTACATGGTATTATAGTTCATCCCAATGCGGAAATAGGGTGCGCTACTTTTATAGTGTGTTCCCCGTTCGCTCCAGGCATCGGTTGTTCCGTATCCGATTTCTACGATAGGGAAGAATCTGTTCTTCAGATTGGCTTCTACGGCTATTTCGGAACTAAGGAAGTCGCTACCAAATACCTTGGCGCCCAGTCCGTAGATGTCGGCACTTACGGTGAGCCCATTGTATAATGGAAACTCTACAATGTCTTCTTTCTTCTTGTCTTTGTCTGACGTGGAGTTCTGGGCGTGTATCGATGCGGTGCAGACAAGAAACAGAATAAGGCTGATTGCTTTAACGATAGTATAATTCAAGGTTTTTTGTCCCATCGGTGTTTGTACTATTATTGGTTACACGAATTGAATCCAGCCTGTGTTTTGTATATTTAAGCCCCAGTATGGCTTGTTTCATCTCATATCCACACTCCATGGATATGAAGTTCGGGGTATTGGTGTGGCGGATTGTTATGGTGTCTGTTGTTACCTGGCTATACTGGAAGATCACTATAGTGGTGTCTTTGGTGTACTGCAATGGGAGAGACAAATCGTGTACGTCTTTCTGATTGTTGAGGAGGATGGAGTCTGTACCGAATGCCGTGATTTTGAGTGAGTCGAGTGTATCTCTCACTGATGTTCCGGCTTCTGTCTTTCTATAAATGTAACCATTAAGCATGGCGCGACCTGCGGTGGAGCAATCGCTCTCGCCGGCACAGGATGATACGGTTATCCCAATCAGCGGATAGGCTACGATGAGGATGAATATGAGTTTTGCGAATTTCTTCATTGTTGCTTTTATCTTAAATAGTTTCTTCAATTTGATAATCATTCCGGCCTGTGGCGTTCCGCGAGATGAGTTCTCCGAGGAAGCCGGCAAGAAAGAGTTGGGTACCGATGATCATGGAGGTCAGCGCCAGGTAGAAATAGGGCGAATCTGTTACCAAGCGGTAGGGCAGGCCTTTGGACATGGCATAAAGTTTGCTTGCTCCGACAATGACCACGGCTATGAAGCCGATGACGAACATCAGCGATCCGAGGAGTCCGAAGAAGTGCATGGGTTTTACACCGAAACGGGCCAGGAACCACAGGGTGGCCAGGTCGAGGTATCCGTTCACAAAACGGCTTACGCCGAACTTGGTTGTTCCGTACTTACGGGCTTGGTGTTGTACCACTTTTTCTCCGATTTTGTTGAATCCGGCATTCTTTGCCAGATAGGGGATGTAGCGATGCATTTCACCGTATACTTCAATGTTCTTTACCACTTCTTTCCGGTAGGATTTCAACCCGCAGTTAAAGTCGTGCAGGTTTTTGATGCCGGAAACCCTGCGGGCGGTGGCATTGAAGATCTTGGTGGGGAGAGTCTTTGAAATGGGGTCGAAGCGTTTTCTTTTCCAGCCGGAAACCATATCGTAGCCTTCTTCTTTGATCATCCGGTAGAGTTCGGGAATCTCGTCGGGGCTGTCTTGCAGGTCGGCATCCATCGTGATCACGACATCGCCTTGTGCGGTTTTGAAACCACAGTACAGGGCTGGCGATTTTCCGTAGTTGCGACGGAATTTAATACCTTTCACATGCTCGGATTGGTTGCTCAGGTTTTCAATGACTTTCCATGAATTATCGGTACTCCCGTCGTTAACGAAGATCACTTCAAACGAAAAGCCGTTTTCGTTCATCACCCGTTCTATCCAGTTGTATAGTTCGGGCAGCGATTCTTCTTCATTGAACAGGGGGATGACAACAGATATATCCATGATCTTTTCGGGTTTAGGAAATAACTTGTTTCTTTTTTGCTACAAACGGTGCGGTTATCAATGCCAGAATGCTGCAATAGAGCATGTTCTGGGATAATAGTTGCATGGCGATTTCGATGGCGCTCATAGAACGTATCAGGTTGATTATGTCCGGAAGGTTGTATGGTTCCATCATTGTTTCGAATCCCGGTACGCTTTTGGCTTCTTCGAGCAGGGCGCTGTAGGTGTCCATCATGTATCCGTGGTCTATGAAACGGAAGTAAATGTAATGGCCCACGGCCGTCAGCAATGAAGCAAAGAGGTACATAAATACCATAAACAGCCAGGATTGCATGAAGGTGATGTTGCCACCGCATATCTTTTCCCGGAAGGTGCGGGCGTAGTAATATCCCATAAAAGGCACTGCTATGGTCAGCGTAAAGAACAGCAACATGAGGAACGAATTGGACAGGCCCATAGGGAAGAGGGCGAACTTGGCAATCCAATAGACTCCCATATAGGTACCAAAATGCATAGCATACCGCTGTAGATTTATTCTGTTTTCAGCCATTCTTTTTTAATATATAAGCGCACAAAGGTAGTATTTTTACATGAGAATATAAATCGGATATTTTTTTTATTTGTTAAATGTCTGAAATGTAGATGCTTAAAGGGTTTGCTGCAAAAAAAATATAAGTAGGCTATTGCAGGTTTTGAAGAAATGTCTACCTTTGCAGCCGGGTAAGTCCTATACGGCCAGCTCCCTTCGAATCCTCCAGGGCTTGATCGCAGCAAAGGTAGTTGGTTGTAGCGGCGCGATATAGTTAGCTTGCCCACCCGCCTCTTTAGCTCAGTTGGCCAGAGCACGTGATTTGTAATCTCGGGGTCGTTGGTTCGAATCCGACAAGAGGCTCAGAAAGAAAAGAAGTATCAGGAAATAATCTGGTGCTTCTTTTTTTTGATTAACCGGTGGAGGGTTGGCGGGCGGAAATTATAAGGTTTTGTTGGAAATAGCAAAATATAGACAAAATGACAGAAATGACATTTTGATAATAGAATGGAGCGGTAATCGCAAATTCCGGGCTTAGGGCAGAAAGGGAAGGGAAAATGGCAAAAGAATCACGTTTGCTAAAATCAAAAAGTTTTAAATTTATTAAATAGGCTATCTAAATGACTAAAATATAATAATATAGGTTTTAAATAGTTGCGCGGTCTGGGGTAAAAGTAGCAAATGTATACTTTGATTATTTTGCTTAAAACAGACCAACCAGAGAATAAAAATCTATAAAATGAAACACTTTAAACACTTGAGCGCTTGACTGTCGATACTTGAGCGCTTGGCTGTCGATACTTGAGCCGCGCGTTATCTATACTTGAGCCGCGTGCTGTCGGCAGTGCGCGGCTCAAGTGTAGAAATTATTGCACTGGGGCACTTCCAAATGTCAATAATACACTGCGGAATCAAGCCTAAGACCTGATTTTAACATCTCACTGACGGTTTTTGAAAAGTTTGCATGTAACTAGAATAGAACAAATACTATCTTTTTGATCTGTTTTTACTCATATTTATGACTTGGCGGATTAACAACTAGATTAATTTAGCAACTTCAACTCCCTTTCCTGTTTTTCTCCATAAACTCTGTCGGCGTAACCCCGAACTCCTTCTTGAATATCCGCGAGAAGTACGATGGATTATCAATCCCTGCCTGTTCTATAATCAGGTTTATAGGCAAATCTTCTTCCAGCAACATGCGGGCGATTTTGCGCAGACGATAACTACGAATATACTCTACGATAGACTTACCTGTGAGCGTTTTAATCTTGGTGTACAGCTTGCTTCGGCTGATGGCAAGAGAAGCAGCCAACTTTTCCACATCCAGTTCGGGGTTGGCTATTTGTTTCTCGATTTCGTTCTGAAGTTCCACCATAAACTCACTGTCGCGTTTGCTGAACTTTGCTTCGGGATTGTCCGAAAAGAAGTTCTTTGAATAATATGTCCTGACGCGTTCCTGGTGAGCGAAGATATTGGCAATGCTCAGCAACAGCAGTTTGCGGTTTACTGGCTTTTCGATATACTGGTCGGCGCCGCCCTCCATGCCCTCGATTTGATTCTCCATGCCCGATTTGGCGGTCAGCATAATGACCGGAATGTGCGATGTCTCAATGTTCTGCTTCACTGCACGGCACAATTCGATACCGCTCACGAGTGGCATCATGATGTCTGTCAGGATTAAATCGGGGTTCTCGTCCTTTAACTTCTCCAGGGCGACGGCTCCGTTTTCAGCCTGGATGATGTGATAATCCTTATCAAGTATTTCGGCAATGAGTATGCGTAGATCATCATTATCCTCTACCAACAATATCGTTTTTTTCTCCGTGTAAACAGGATAAGTATGATCGTCTATCACATCAGCGCCGACCATATCTTCAACTTTTTTGATAATGTTTTCCTTATAGCGCATAAACCCGGAAGACATTTCACTCTCTTGAAAAGTACCGGAAGAATTGTTTTCAGCAGTTTTCGTCTCTCGGAACCGGAAGGATACCACAATATCCGTTCCCTTGTTCCGTTCGCTATATATACTGATAGTGCCGCCATGCAGCTCTACAAGGCTTTTGACTAGCGCCAGACCGATACCATTGTCACTCACCACCAGCACTACTCTTCCCGTTTTGCAGCGCACGGAAGTCGAGCAATTCATTCACTAACTCGTGCAGCCGCTTGATGTTGTTCTCGAGAATATTCATGTACTTGATGTTGGTTCGTCCGGTCTTGAGCGAATCGAATGCTGCCATAATGAGCGATAGCGGCGTGCGGAAATCATGCGACACATTGGTAAAGAAGCGCAGTTGCGCCTGGTGGTATTCTTCCTTCTGTTCACGTTCCCGTTCCTCCAAATAGAGTTGCATTTTCAGTTTGCGTCGCTCGAAGTAATAACGAAGCATAGATGCAACAACAGCACCAACCAGTAGTATATATACAATAATGGCCCATGTACTGGCCCAGAGCGAGGTTTTCACGGTGAGGTGGATTGTTTTCTGCGCTCCCCATATGCCCTCGTTGTTGGCCGTCAGTATCTCGAATGTGTAGTTTCCCCACGGCACTTTAGAGTATGAGGCGATGCGATGGCGGGCATCCGTTTCAATCCAGTCGTTGTCGTATCCCCGTAGCCGGTAGCGGAAGCGGTTTTTCTCGGGGTTGAGGTAGTTGGTGGATGAATAGAGGAAATGGAATACACATCGACTTCAACTGGTGGCACGAAGCCCCATTGAAAGACCTCGACCCACGCAACTTCAGCGTCCGCTGGACGGGTTATTTAAAAGCACCCTCCACAGGAGAATATTATCTGGGTTATCACTCGGCCTACCTGTCCATGTGGGTAGATAATCAATTAATTGGTTCCACCCACGATGTTCACCATCCCACAAAGTGAATATTTAGCATAATAGAATAAATTGATAAGATATTTGTAAATCGGTACTATCAATGTTAGACTATTATGCTATTTTTATGGTCGAATTCTTATATCTGACTCGCGTTATTTAAATGATTATACCATGAACCATGAAATTCTCACAGTTGTACGGCCCAAGAGCATTTTTTTTATGCTCATATTTTGCATCTTTTCTACTACTATATATGGGAAAAACGATCTGAAACAACTGTCCAACTTCCTGGATCATATTATCAACAATAAAGAACAATACACGGAAAAGAAGGAACAGGAAATTAATAGCCTGAAAAAGCTACTCAAAAAGAAGGGATCATCACCTGAATATATATACGAGATCAATTATAAACTGTGCGACGAATATGAGAAATATAAAATCGACACTGCTGTTTATTATGCACTTGAAAATGTAAGAATTGCTCAGCAACTTGACAACCAGCGTTTAAAGTTTATGTCCGATATCCGTTTGGCCAGTGTTTATTCTTATTCAGGCAAATTCCTGGAATCACGAGATATTTTGAAAAATATCCCTTCACACCAACTTCCCCAAGACTTATTACCTGTTTATTATGAAACGTATTCACGCTTCTTTTATCACTATGCTGTAATCAGCAACCAAGGCGGGTATAACCGTGAGGCAGGGATATATCAGGATTCGTTATTGTCTGTACTGGAACCTTCTACTTTCAAATATAAAATAAATTTGGCGAACAAATATGCCAATATGCGCAAAAATAAAGAAGCCGAAGAAATATTGAATGATCTCTTTCGTACCGAAACTGCAGATTCTCCGGAATACGCAATGATTACTCATAATTTGGCCGTGATCAATGGAAGGAAGGAGGAGTGGGAGCTTGAAAAGAAATATTACATAATGTCGGCCATTGCAGATATAAAAAGTTCAATCAAAGAAAATGCTTCTTGCCTGCGGTTGGCACTGATCTATTATAATAGTGGTGATATTAACAAAGCATTTCGTTATACACAGTCAGCTATTGAGGATGCGGTTTTCTCCGGAGCGCAATTCCGAACAGCAGAAATGGCCGAATTTTACTCTATCATCAACGCCTCTTACCAATTAAAAGAAACAAAGACCAATTCTAAACTGAAAACAAATCTTATATGGATAAGCATACTCTCCATTTTCCTTATTCTATTGGTTATCTACATTTATAAGCAGATGAAAAAACTGTCGCGTGTAAAAGAGAAGCTATCACAGACAAATATTAAATTGAATAACTTGATAACCGAATTGAATGAAAGGAACAATCAGATAAATGAGAGAAACGAACAACTGCATGAATCCAATCAAATTAAAGAACAATATATAGCTCAGTTTTTCAATTTGTGTTCTACCTATATAGATAAGATAGAAGAGTTTCGTAAAGGGCTTTATAAGTTGGCAATTAACCGTCAATATGAAGATTTGATAAAGCGTTTAAAATCTACCGCCACGGTAGATAATGACTTGGAAGAGCTCTATGCGAATTTCGACAATATTTTCTTGAATTTATATCCTACTTTTGTGAGTGATTTTAATTCATTGCTTGAGCAGGAAGAGCAAATTCATTTGAAGACGGATGATTTGCTGAATAAAGAACTTCGAATATATGCTTTGCTTAGGTTGGGTATAACAGACAGTACCCAAATAGCCGGATTTTTACGTTGTTCAATGAGTACGATATATAACTACCGGACTAAAATGAGGAACAAGGCTGCGTTTAACCGTGAAAAGTTTGAAGAAATGGTTATGAAAATCGGTATTATGAAGAAAACAGTTGAATAAGTCATTCTAAACAATCTACATTTTTTGATATTATTTTAAATCGTATCTGCTGTATATCAGTGAGATACGATTTTTCTTTTCTACAATTCCTTCTTTAGCTCACAGAAGCTGGCCGAATAGGGATTAGTTTTGCATAACAGCTATTTCATCTCCCCTGCGATGAAATAAAACCTGATAATCTTTTAATGATAATAGCATGAATACCAAAATTAAAGTCGGACTTATCGGCTGCGGAAGAATGGGCAGATTTTATCTTGAGGAGATGCTGAAAAGCGGACGATGGGATATTGCTTATATATGCGACTTGAGCCCGGCTTCCCGGGAGCTTGCCGCTCAACTTTCTCCGGAATCTAAGATAACTGATAACGAACAGGAAATATTTGAAGACGAAACTGTGCAGGTAATCGGCCTTTTTGCGCTTGCCGACTCCAGAAAAGAACAAATTGAGAAAGCATTCCGCTATGGAAAGCATATTATTTCCGAGAAGCCTATTTCCGATACCGTAGAAAGAGAGCGGGCAGCCGTAAAAGCAGCAGAAAGTACGCGTTTGTTTTCGACCGTAAATTTATATCTACGCAACTCGTGGTACCATAAACTAATCAAAGATTTTATTGATCAGGGCGAAATCGGTGAACTCGCAATCATTCGCCTTTGCCATCTTACTCCCGGACTTGCTCCTGGCGAAGGGCATGAATATGAAGGACCATCTTTTCACGATTGCGGAATGCATTACGTTGATATTGCACGCTGGTATGCGGGATGTAATTTCAAAACATGGAATGCGCAGGCGGTGCGTATGTGGAATTACAAAGACCCCTGGTGGCTCCAATGCCACGGAACGTTCGAAAACGGAGTGGTATTTGATATTACACAAGGACATGTTTATGGGCAGCTTTCGAAACAACAAACCCACAATTCGTATATAGACATCATTGGTACTGAGGGAATTGTACGTATGACGCATGACTTCAAAACGGCGGTGGTTGAATTGCACGGCATCACTCAGACCATCCGCGAAGAACGTCCGTTTGGAGGTAAAAATATTGATGTGTTGTGCAATTTGTTTGCCGATTCCATTGACTCGGGAGTAAGACATCCTGACTTACCAACCTTCCGCGACGCAGCTATGGCATCCCAATCTGCATGGGAGTTTCTTGAAGATTCCAAAAATAAAGATCTTCCTGCCATCGGAGAAGAAAAGACCCTTGAAAAGATCTTATCAAGAAGGCGTGCTATGAAAAACGGATATGGATTACTTAAACAGTTGTAACAGTTCCATTATAAATCTAATAACATACAATTATGTCAGACTTTTCAAGAAGAAAATTTCTCAAGACCGGAGCGGCTGCTTTAGCCGGATTAGCCATTGCCCCGAGCTCAATTTTGGGCAAGAGTTTTGGGCATGTGCCTCCCAGTGATAAACTCAACATCATCGGTGTTGGTGTAGGTGGACGCGGTGCGCAGGTGTTGCGTAACATGAATTCGCATAATATTATAGGATTGTGCGATGTGGATTGGAAATACAGTACCAATGTATTTAATGAATATCCAAACGCTAAGAAATATTACGATTATAGGAAGATGTTCGATGAACTTGGTAAAACTGCCGATGCTGTAGTGGTTGCCACTGCCGACCATACGCATGCAATTATTGCTGCCGAAGCAATGACCATGGGAAAGCACGTGTATGTTGAAAAGCCACTTACACACACCGTTTATGAATCGCGCTTGCTTACAAAACTTGCCGATAAATATAAAGTGGCCACTCAGATGGGTAACCAAGGAGCATCGGCCGAGGGTGTGCGCAAAATGTGCGAATGGATATGGAACGGTGAAATAGGAGAGGTAACCAAGGTTGAGGCATTTACCGATCGCCCCATCTGGCCTCAGGGATTGTCTCGTCCGGATCGGGCAGAGAGAGTTCCGAATACATTGAATTGGGATTTATTCCTTGGACCGGCCAAATATCGTGAATACAATCCAATTTATACTCCATGGAACTGGCGCGGTTGGTGGGATTTTGGAACGGGTGCTCTTGGCGATATGGCTTGTCATATTCTCCATCCGGTATTCAAAGGGTTAAAGTTAGGATATCCTACTAAGGTTCAGGGTAGTTCAACCTTGTTACTTACGGATTCTGCTCCGAACGCACAAACGGTGAAGTTCACCTTCCCGGCACGTGAGAATATGCCAAAAGTAGGCTTCCCTGAAGTTGAGGTATATTGGTATGACGGAGGAATGAAGCCGATGCGTCCCAAAGGATTCCCGGCTAATAAGGATATGAATAATAAGGGCGGCGGCGTTATTTTCCACGGAACAAAAGATACATTGATTTGTGGTTGCTATGGTGCTGATCCTTGGTTGTTGTCGGGACGAACACCTGATGCACCTAAAGTACTGAGAGAGATAAAGACTTCGCATGAAATGGACTGGGTTCGCGCATGTCAGGAAAGTGCATCGGATCGTATCGAAACGGCATCGCCGTTCAGTGAAGCCGGACCGTTCAATGAAATGGTAGTAATGGGTGTGCTGGCTATTCGTTTGCAGTCGCTCAATCAGGAATTGGAATGGGACGGGCCAAACATGCAGTTTACGAATATAGCTCCCGATGCTATGATTCGCACAGTGATCAAAGACGGTTTCCAGATTAAAGACGGACATCCTACTTTTGATAAGACATGGACTGATCCGGTAAATGCGCAGGCATATGCACAAGAAATGATCAAGCATACGTATCGTGATGGTTGGAAGTTGCCGGAAATGCCGAGATAAATCGAATGGAATAAAATAAATTAATAAGATAAATCATGAAAAAGATATTCTATACAGCAAGTTGCTTTCTTCTTTCAGTCGTTTTGATGTCATGTGGAGGAGGATCAAAAAAAGCAGAAGATAACAAAGAGGCGCAAGCAGAAACAAAGGTTTCGGAGAATAAAGTTCCCGAATACAGGGTATTGGATAATCCTCAGGTAAATCTGGCGGATTATAAAAAAGACAAAGATGGCTTTATCGTCATTTTCGATGGCAAAGACATGAAGGGTTGGCGTGGTTACGGTAAAGATGCTATTCCTGCGAGGTGGACTGTAGATAACGGTGCAATCAAATTCACTGGTTCCGGAGGAGGTGAAGCTCAGAGTAGTGATGGAGGTGATTTAATCTTTACGCATAAGTTTAAGAACTTCGAACTCGAATTTGAGTGGAAAGTGGCAAAAGGCAGTAACTCTGGTATATTCTATCTGGCAAGAGAAGTACAAGCCAAAGATCCTAAATCCGGGGAATGGCGCATGGAACCTATTTATATTTCAGCTCCGGAAGCTCAGATTCTTGACAATGAAAACCACATTGATGCAAAAATGGGTAAGGACAATAACCGCCAATCCATGTCACTGTATGACATGATTCCGGCTGTGCCTCAAAACTCAAAACCATTTGGCGAATGGAACACCAGTAAAATTATGGTGTATAAAGGAACTGTGGTCCACGGTCAGAATGGTCAAAATGTTCTTGAGTATCATTTGTGGACTCAACAGTGGACTGATTTGTTACAGGCAAGCAAATTTGGTGAAGATAAATGGCCTCTTGCTTTTGAGTTGTTAAATAATGTGGGAGGACCGGAACGCGAAGGATATATCGGTCTTCAAGATCATGAAGATGATGTTTGGTTCCGTAATATCCGTGTGAAGATATTGGACTAAAGAATCAAAATGAAAATTGATATACAATTAGAAAATCAACATCATGAAATCTAGAAGTCGCTTATTGCTATTATTGACATTCTTTCTGATACTACCGAATATATCACATGCTCAGAAAAAAGGAAATGCAAAGAAAGATATTGCAATACAACTTTATTCTGTCAGAGAACGTATAGGAAGTCATGTTAGTAATCAATCAGGTAACTACAGTGTAGAATATGCAGCTATTTTAAAAGAGCTTGCACAAATAGGATATACAGCAGTTGAATCGGCTGGTTATCATGAAGGATTATTTTACGGAAGAAAGCCGGAGGTATTTAAGCAGGATGTAGAAGCTGCCGGACTGAAAGTATTATCTTCTCACTGTAACAAACATCTGACTGCGGAAGAACTAGCATCAGGAAATTTTTCCGAATCTCTAAAATGGTGGGATGCGTGTATCGCAGCACACAAAGCTGCAGGTATGACCTATGTAGTAGTACCATGGCTTGGCACTCCCCAAACTGTTAAAGAGTTGAAAACCTATTGTGATTACTATAATGAAATAGGTAGAAGATGCAAGCAGAACGGAATGAAGTTTGGCTATCATAACCATGCACATGAATTTGAAAAAGTTGAAAATAAAGTGGTGATGATGGATTATATGATAGAAAATACTGACCCGGAATATGTATTTATTGAAATGGATGTCTACTGGACGGTAGTAGGAAAGAGTAGTCCGGTTGATTATTTCAAGAAATATCCGAATCGCTTTACTGTTCTTCACATAAAAGACCATAGAGAAGTTGGACAAAGTGGAATGGTAGGCTTTGATGCTATCTTCAATCATGCAGATGTAGCTGGAGTAAAACATATTGTTGTTGAACTGGAAGGTCATACAGAGGGTTTGGAGAAAGGTCTCAAAACAAGTATTGACTATCTGTTAAAGGCTCCTTTTGTAAAGGCTAGTTACGGCAAGTAGTCTTTTGTCATCAGACAATTCATGCCTATTTCCCTTATTATTAAGTCTTAACGGCTTAAATATAACTTTGTGATTATTAATAAATTAGTTAGCTGGTTGCAACCAGCTAACTAAATATTTGTAGCTAAAAAGAATATTTTATTCAATTTGAGAGATTGATTTTAACCCTTCCGGAAATACCAAAATAGAAATGGCTAACTAAAATTTCTTTTCTTCTGAATGAATTCCATGTTGGCAGAAATTATCGAATACCTTCGCTCCTTCATTAATTCTACTAAGTGTTTATAACTCCAGTCTATTAACCTATTGACATATCCTATCCGCGATTATTGAGAATCCGAAAACAATCTTTTTATATTTGTACCAAGGAAGTAGCAATAATCTTCTTATATATATTAAACAATTAAAAAATAGTAGATATGAAAAAGTATGTATGTGAAGTATGTGGTTATGTATATGACCCTGCGTTAGGTGATCCTGATAGTGGAATAGAGCCCGGAACTGCTTTTGATGATATACCGGATGATTGGGTATGTCCACTCTGTGGAGTAGGGAAAGATGATTTTGTTTTAGTTGATTGATTAGAAGAGTAGAGGTTAGATTATATATTGATTAGTTTTAGTACAACCCAGCCATGGCTTAGTACTTAATTAAATTGAAAATCCGCATAAAAGATATCTTTATGCGGATTTTCTTATTAAATTTGATCTACTCTTCTCTTATGGACGATTTGAAAAAGATAATCCACATTGATATGGATGCATTTTATGCCTCCGTAGAACAGCGCGATAATCCTGAGCTGAAAGGCAAACCTATTGCCGTAGGCTATTCCGAGGAGAGGGGAGTGGTGGCTGCCGCCAGTTACGAAGCGCGTAAATACGGAGTACGTTCGACTATGCCATCTACAAGAGCCAAGCGTCTTTGTCCCGAATTGATATTCATTCCCGGCCGAATGGGAGTATATAAAGAAGTGTCCCGGCAAATTCACGAAATATTCCATGAATACACTGATTTGATAGAACCTTTATCGCTCGATGAAGCTTTTCTGGATGTAACGGAAAACAAACGGAATATTCTGTTGGCAGTCGACATTGCCAAAGAAATAAAGCACCGTATCTGTGAAGAACTGAACCTGGTTGCCTCTGCCGGGATTTCATATAATAAATTCCTGGCCAAAATCGCTTCCGATTATCGTAAACCCGACGGATTATGTACGATACATCCAAATCAGGCTATGGATTTTGTAGCCCGGTTGCCCATCGAATCATTTTGGGGCGTTGGTCCGGTCACAGCAAAGAAAATGCATTCTTTAGGCGTACATAATGGTAAATTACTTCGAGAATGCTCTTTGGATATGCTAACCCGTCATTTTGGAAAAGTAGGGAGTATTTACTATGATTTTTCCCGCGCGATAGACCTTCGTCCGGTAGAAGCCGTGCGGGTGAGAAAATCTATAGGATGCGAAACAACACTGATGAAGGATATAACCAAAACCTCGGCTGTGATTATCGAACTATATCACATTGCTACAGAGCTTGTTGCACGCTTGCAACGCAATGGTTTTAGAGGGAATACGCTTACACTGAAGATCAAATTCCACGATTTTAATCAGATCACACGAAGCTACACTCAATCTCAAGACCTGACAACGCTCGATTTGATACTCCCGCTGGCAAAACAATTATTAAAAGAAGTAGACTATAGTACACACCCCATACGGCTAATCGGACTATCTGTGTCTCATCCAAGAGATGAACACGAAGATGTAGGTATGGAACGAAAAATGTGGGAGCAGTTAAGCTTCGAGTTTAGTGATTGGAAAGATTAGAAGACAACATGAAAATCGTAGGATTATCTTCTCTGCCATTGAGGCTCTTCTTTTTATAGTTGATTTTCATTATTGTCCGTGAATTTTCCGATAATAATATCATTGTATTCCGGGAATTCAGAAACCAACTTCCTTCCTTTTCGCTTCCATTTTTGGTCTGTAGCGTATAGGTGCGGTTAGGAGAAATGGTTAATGTATGGCCATTGCCGCTATAAGTTCCGGTCATTGGCTGGATGCGGCGTTTGCTTTCGTTTATCTCTTTGATCTTCCTGATTATCAGATGAGTTTCGGGAGTTCCTTTAGCATTTAATTGAGGAGATAAATACCCTAAAAGCTTCACGTGAACAGGTATTCCTTTCTTCTTATTTATCTGCGGATACTCGGTACTGATCATCGCTTCCATTCCAGTCATATCTACAGGAATGATCGCTCCGGAAATGGATTCCTCGAAAAAAGTAGAATGATTAGAATAACAGAGATTACCTTCAAAGTATTGTTCGGTCGTTTGGGAGATTGTACTCATGTCCACATCTGCTATATCTTTAGACGAAGTTGCGCTATAACATAACAATACTAATATACATAGCACTGTAGATATAATGATAGTGTTGGTGGCAACTCTTTTCATAGCAAAACAATTAGAGCACTGGTGTGCAATAGGTTTCAAACGACACAAATATACAAATAAAAAAACACAAAGAATAAGATTTGCAATAAAAGGGAAGAAAAAGACAATAAAAAAGAGGAATCTGCAACAGATTCCTCTTTTAAAATATAGTTAGGTGTGTATTTACATGGCCAACTGTTTTGCCAACAGTTTTTGGAGTTTGCCATTCAGAAGCTGGCACATTGTCCCATTTCCCATTGCCTGGTATCTCTTAATGCGATACTGCAACATCATAATTTCATTTGCATTTGTTTTCATAATTTTCATCTTTCTTTTAATTTGTTCCTCACGTTTTGAAGAACGGTTTTACATCTTTCTTTTCTTATTAACGTTACAAAGATACGAAAAGTTCACGAATAATATGTTTTAAAACATAAAAATTTGGTGTTTGATGGTTTTTATCTCTTTAAAATGGCATTAAAGTGGTCTGTTGTTACGTTTATATTACATAACTTTGTGCACCATCATTTAACGATTGCTATGCTGAAGAAAATCCCACATACCTATACGATAATCTGTACCGTGATTCTGTTCTGTGCCGTGCTTTCATGGATTATTCCTGCCGGAGAGTATGCCCGGCAAACGGTAGAGGTCAATGGAGTATCCCGAACGGTAATTGTAGATCACTCCTTTCACGCTGTTCAGCAAACGCCTCAAACCTGGCAGGTATTCAGTTCCTTGCTTGAAGGTTTCGAACGACAGGCTGGTATTATTGCTTTTCTGTTAATTATAGGTGGTGCTTTTCAGATCATGAACAGTAGCCGGGCAATTGATGCCGGGATTTTTTCTTTCCTGAATTATACGAAAGGGTTGGAAAAACACCGCATTATTAAACGGGTAGGGGTGAATAACGTAGTTATTGCTTCTGTCATCACCTTGTTTAGCCTGTTCGGTGCCGTATTTGGTATGAGTGAAGAAACGCTGGCGTTTGTCATCATTATAGTACCTTTGGCTATATCTATGGGTTATGATTCCATCACCGGTATATGTATGGTATATGTAGCTGCGCATGTCGGTTTCTCCGGTGCTGTACTTAATCCGTTTACTATCGGGATTGCACAGGGATTGTCGGATTTACCCCTATTCTCTGGTTTTGAGTATCGTTTATTATGCTGGTTTATTCTAACTGCGACATTAATTGCCATTGTCTTGCGTTATGCCGGGCGAATAAAGAAAAATCCCAAGAAGTCGTTAATGTATGAAGCCGATGCGTATTGGCGCAAACGTGGTGAACATGCTGCTGAGCAGATTGATTATAAGACCACTCCTTCAGCCTGGATTGTTTACGGACTGATATTAGTCGCATTGATTGCATTCTCAGTTGTTTATCCGCAGAGTACCTTTACATTGGGCGAATATGCTTTTAGTTGCTATGCTTTGCCTGTTTCTACCGTACTTTTTGCCTTGTTTGGGCTTCTGGGACTACGAAAGTCTAATCACTTCTTCATCCTGTCTTTATTGGGATTCACCATCCTGTTCCTTGTTATCGGGGTGATGGCACACGGATGGTATCTGTCCGAGATCTCTGCTATATTCCTGGCTATGGGTGTGTTGTCGGGATTTGCTAATAGCGAAAAGACAGATACGATCATCAAGCAGTTTATGGATGGGGCAAAGGATATGCTGTCGGCTGCTATTGTTGTGGGGTTAGCTGGTGGAATTATTCAAATCCTTCAAAACGGACATATTATCGATCCCATCCTTCACTCTTTGGCATCGTTAATGGGAGAGGCCGGGAAACTTGTTTCTTTGGGAGCTATGTACCTGATTCAAACCCTGATAAATCTGATCATTCCATCCGGTTCGGCCAAGGCTGCGTTGACTATGCCGATTATGGCTCCATTTTCTGATGTGATAGGTATTTCCCGCCAGGCTACGGTAATGGCTTTTCAGTTTGGCGATGGTTTTACGAATATGATTACCCCTACATCGGCTGTACTGATGGGAGCATTAGGTATTGCCCGTATTCCCTATGAAGTCTGGGTGAAATGGTTCTGGCGTATATTGCTGTTCTTTATTATCCTGGGAATGGTGCTACTGATCCCGACAGCTTTATTACCATTGAATGGCTTCTAAAGCGTTAATCGTTTCTCGTACTCGTTGTGCAGTAGTTACGCTTTGCATGTATTCATCGGGCATTCCGGGACTATTCATTGAGACTTGCGTACTTCGGTGAATCATGTTGCTGTTCCGGTTTTCGCGGGCAGAGAAATGAAATTCTTTGGCTCCGCTTTCCATAGCTATCTGGCGTATATTGCTTTTGTTGATCCCACTTCCAGGAAGGGTGATGATGCGGTTGTTTGCTTTTTGGATTAACTCTTTTATTAATGAGAGGCCTTGCAATGCTGTTGGCTGCTGACCCGAGGTAAGGATACGGTTTACTCCAAGTTCAATCAGATCATTCAGGGCTAGATATGGATCGGCGCAAACATCAAATGCCCGGTGGAAAGTTACGGATAACCCTTGAGCGGATTCTATCAATCGTTTCGTTTTAGTTTTATCAATATGTCCATTGGGTGTCAGGCAGCCGAATACCACACCATCTACTCCAAGTTGATGTGCCATCTGAATATCTCTTTCCATGATCTGTATTTCCTGTTCTGTATACAGGAAATCACCACCCCGTGGACGGATGATAACATGAAGTTTGATATCAAGTAATTCTCTGGCCATAGCAATTTCTCCATACGAAGGGGTGGTTCCGCCTTCCGGTATTCCGGCGCAAAGCTCTACACGATGGGCGCCACCTTCTTGTGCTGCCAGGCAGCTTTCAACTGAGTTGGCACATATTTCGAATTGATAGTTCATTTTGGTAGAGGGGTATTAAAAAGCTGTCTCAGAACTCCTCATTTTCAAGAGGGAGGCTGTGTAAAACTCTGGAATAAATACGTCATTGCGAACCGTAGGTGAAGCAATCCAGTTCACAGGATATATAATCTGGATTGCTTCGTTCCTCGCAATGACGAATGGGAGTTTTTACACAGCCTCCCTCCAAAGAGTGAGGAGTTTTTAGACAGCCTCTAACTTTTTACTTCGCAAAGCTCACAGCACGCGTTTCGCGTATTACTGTGATTTTCACTTGTCCCGGATAAGTCATTTCATCCTGAATCTTCTTAGCGATTTCTCCGGATAGACTTTCGGTTTGTTTATCGTCAATCTTGTCGGCTCCTACGATAACACGTAGCTCACGACCCGCCTGGATGGCATAAGTCTTGGTCACACCAGGATAAGCCATTGCCAACTGTTCAAGATCGTTCAAACGTTTGATGTATGCTTCAACAATTTCGCGGCGTGCACCAGGGCGTGCTCCCGAAATAGCGTCACAAACCTGTACGATAGGGGCAAGTAAGCTGGTCATTTCGGTTTCATCATGGTGAGCACCGATTGCATTGCAGATGTCCGGCTTCTCTTTATATCTTTCGGCCAGTTTCATACCCAGAAGTGCGTGTGGCAATTCCGGCTCTTCATCGGGCACTTTACCAATATCGTGTAATAATCCGGCACGTTTTGCTTTCTTCGGATTAAGACCAAGTTCAGATGCCATCACAGCACAAAGGTTGGCTGTTTCGCGGGCATGTTGTAACAAGTTCTGTCCGTAAGACGAACGGTATTTCATTTTACCGATAATACGGATCAATTCAGGGTGTAAGCCGTGAATACCCAAGTCGATTGTTGTGCGCTTACCGGTTTCGATGATTTCTTCTTCTACCTGTTTGCGTACTTTGGCTACTACTTCCTCGATGCGTGCAGGGTGGATACGGCCGTCAATAACCAGTTGATGCAGAGCCAGACGGGCAATTTCACGACGTACCGGGTCGAATGCCGAAAGAACGATAGCTTCAGGGGTATCATCAACAACGATTTCCACTCCGGTAGCAGCTTCAAGCGCGCGGATGTTGCGTCCTTCGCGTCCGATGATACGTCCTTTAATTTCGTCTGATTCGATATGGAATACGGTAACAGAGTTTTCGATGGCCGTTTCTGTAGCCACACGCTGTATGGATTGTACTACGATGCGTTTGGCTTCTTTGTTGGCCGTCAACTTGGCATCATCCATAATGTCGTTTATGTACGAGTGTGCCATTGTTTTGGCTTCTTCTTTCAGAGATTCTACCAGGCGTTCTTTGGCTTCTTCTGCCGATAATCCGGAGATGGTTTCCAGTTTATTGATTTCCTGCTGTTGCAGTTTGTCCAGTTCTTCTTTCTTCTTATCTACGATAACCAGTTGGTTCTCCAGGTTTTCCCTGATAGAGTCTGCTTCATTCTTTTTACGTTGAACTTCTTCCTGGCGTTGGTTGATCACCATTTCGCGTTGTTTCAACTTATTTTCGGCTTGCTGGATCTTTTGGTTGCGTATTGAAACCTCTTTCTCAAGATCCGCTTTCTTATTGAGGAATTTCTCTTTTACCTCAAGCAGTTTGTTCTTTTTAATAACTTCTGCTTCAACCTCTGCTTCCTTTAGCACACTGTTGTATTTGGATTTCAGCACGTATCTGAACAATACGAAGCCAATGATTCCTCCTACAAGTAAGCATGCAACGGATGCTACTATTATTGCTGTCATTAGAATTAATTTATTATATAAATAAAAACGCACCACCGGACACTCATTACACATCATGAGTCTCCCAGTAGTGCGTGGATTTTCTTTTATTGGTTGAGGTATTACTCGCTTCTGAAATAATCTTCGAGTACTCCTGTCAATTCTTTAATCTTTTCCGTATACGGTACCGTATCATTTATTTCTTTTTCCTTCAGAGCTTCCAATGAGAACTGATAGGCTACCATGACTAAGATTTTCTCCAAATCCACAGTAGGGAACTTTTTACGGCGCTCATTAATTAGGAAATTGACTTGCTGTGCAGCTTTCCTTACCATTTCTTCGTCATCTAAACTTTGGATGAAGACAGGGTAAGTACCATCTGCCATATGCAGGTTTATCTTTATTTTATCGTTCATACATCAGGGCTTTATTCATTCAATAGAGCGATGCACTTATCGACTTCACGCACTAATTTTGACAATCGCAGCTTCGTTTCTTTTACGTCACTGCCGTTAAGGCTGATTGTCGTAGCTGTTTTTAGGTTAGTGTAGTTCGTCTTTAGCTGCCCGATTTCTTCCAACATCTTGACCTTTTCTTCTTTTTGCTCTTCAAGAAGTTGTTTTAATCTGTTATTTTCACGTTTCAATTCGTCGTGTAAATAGATTAAATGTCTAAGTCGGGCTTCAAAAGTACTTAATAACTTTTTTTCTTCTTCTGTCATTCTACACCAAAATTGTACACAAAATTACGATTAAACACGAGACTACAAAAACTTTTGGCTGGATTTTAGTGCTTATTAGGAAAAATATATGAGAGCCTCACCCCAGCCCTCTCCAAAGGATAGGGAGAAGGAAGTTACTAACGACTGACAATACTGGTCATCTATTCTTTCTCCCTCTCCTTTGGAGAGGACTGGGGTGAGGCTGCGGTTTTGAAGGAGAGAATATGATAAGAAACCCCCGCTGCAATGCAGAATAACAGGATTTTTAGCCAAAGCGGATCTACTACAAAAAAGATGCAATAGAGTATCGTAATCCATACCAATGAAACGGATATGATTTTGGCGCGTAGGGGGATAGCTTTGTTCTCGCGGAAATTGCGGATGTAGGTTCCCAGGTATTTATGGCTGATCAGCCAATGGTAAAGCCGGGGTGATCCTTTGAAATAGAGGGCGGCCGTGAGCAAAAGAAAAGGGGTAGTAGGTAATAGTGGTACAAAAATACCGATAATGCCAAGTGCTAAAGATATAGATCCTAAAATGATATAGAGGATATTCATGAACAAAATAATATCTGCATAGAAAAGTGGCAGCGGCACCTTGCCGCCCGCTGCACGGGAGGAGAGGCTCGAACTCCCGACACCTGGTTTTGGAGACCAGTGCTCTACCGACTGAGCTACTCCCGTGTTTGCGGCTGCAAAGGTAATGGTTTATTTAGAAATACAAAATTTATTTTAGAATTTCCCACTCTTGTTCTTTAAAACCTACCAGCACAGTCTTGTTTGTTACTACCAGCGGGCGTTTAACGAGTTTGCCATTCGTTGAAAGGATTTGGATTTGTTCTTCTTCGCTCATAGTAGGGAGTTTCTCTTTGAGTCCCAGTTCTTTATATACCAAACCGCTGGTGTTGAAGAATCTTTTTAGCGGCAGTCCGCTCATCGGAATCCACTTCTTTAGTTCTGCGACTGTAGGATTATTTCTTACAATCATCCGGTTGGTATACTCAATATTATTTTCGTCCAGCCATTTCTGGGCTTTCTGACATATGCTACATTTGGGATAGCATAAGAATAATGGTTTCATAATCTATTGGTTTTTAAATGATTTGTAATTCTTGTAACATTTTATGGTAGGCTTCGGCTTTGCTTTCCAGTTTCAACGGATATGCTCTCGAAGATGAAGGCATGCGGTAAAGACGCATCGGCTGTTTATTGTATATAAACTCAGCATAGCCGCCTACTTTGGGTTCGGCAACGTCGAATTGTTCGCGCAGTGTATCCGTTGCTTTTTGCCCTGTGGTTGCCATGGCGTGGCATAGCGGTAGCTGCTGTAACAACTCTTTGATGTCGGTTGGTTGGACAATTTCCAGGAATTTGTCCGAAGCGTTGTCCTGTAGCCGGCGTATCACGGTGGCTGTATCGAAAAGCGCAATTCCTTTTTCAGTCAGAAAATCGATGATGCGTTCGCGACAGAATGCTTTTCCGGATTCGGTAAGGAAATGTTCTTTATTGTTGAAGAAAATGATTCCCATAATGCGCCACATATCATTGTTGAGGTTTGGATAGTAAAAATCCATCGACCACCGCTTCTTTTGTGGAGGGAAGCTGCCTAGCATCAGCAATTTTGCTTGTGGGGGCAGAAAAGGAATGAGTGGATGGCTTTCGGCTATAATTGTGTCCATTTTTTGTATATTTCCTGTAAATATCGGGCTTTTAGTCGAGATATTCATGTAGAATACCTATTTTTGTCGCCTTAATTTAAGGTATAAGCTATGATGAAGAAAACGTTTTTTATTTTACTGTCCTCACTTTTTGTTTCCTGTACTGCACTTTTCGCTCAAAACATTCAGTTGCATTATGATTTTGGTCGTTCTTTTTATAGCGATGATTTGAGCGCGCGTCCCCGGTTGACTTCGACTGTTGAGAAATTCCATCCCGATAAGTGGGGAAGCACATTCTTTTTTGTAGATATGGACTATACCAGCAAGGGCGTGGTTTCTGCTTATTGGGAGATTGCACGCGAACTGCAATTCTGGAAAGGTCCGTTTTCTGCACATGTAGAATATAATGGCGGGTTGGCTAAGGAGTTTTCCTTTAATAATGCTTATCTGGTAGGGCCAACTTATACGTACAATAATACTTCTTTTTCTAAAGGATTTACGTTTACGGCCATGTATAAGTACATCCAGAAGCATGACACTCCCAACAACTTTCAGTTGACCGGAACCTGGTACCTGAATTTTTGCAATGACTTGTATACCTGTTCGGGTTTTGCCGATTTGTGGCGTGAAAAAACTGGTTTTGGCAGCATGATCTTTCTTACAGAACCACAGTTCTGGGTAAATCTGAATAAGGTTAAAGGGGTGAACGACAAGTTTAATCTAAGTGTTGGTTCTGAGGTAAAGGTCAGCACGAACTTCGTGGGAGACGGTTGGTACGTTGTTCCCACCCTGGCGCTTAAATGGACTTTATAAATTGAAAGTTGAAAGTTGAAAGTTGAAAATTGAAAGTTGCGATGCCGCATGGATAACTTTCAATTTTCAACTTTCATTTTTCAACTAATTAAGAGGTTACTGAACTCTTCCGTAATCTGAAAGCGGAAGGGCGGATATTCGTAAATGCGGAACCGCGGTTCGGTCTTTCCCTCTGTGTATTGCCAGATGGTGGCGTAGTCTTCCGAGTCTTCACCCAGCTTATCGAGTTGGCGCAGATAAGCAACTATGGATTTGTTTTCGACTATGAACACCGTTCCCATCTGATTGATGATCGGGCTGTGTCTTCGCGTGCCGTCATGATCAAATTGCAGGATACGTTGTCCATCTGGCGTGATGCCTACTGTCTTGAAAGTCATGCTTTTACCGATGCCAGGCAGATTTAGGACATTCCGGTCCGTAGCCAGGAAAGGCAGATGGTGGCGTTTCATAAACCGGCGAATGCGTTCGTCTACTTCCACACCATTTTCGAGTAGGTATACCAATTCTTCTTGTTGCGCATAGGTCATGCGACCGGCAATCTTTTCTTCTTTTTCTTCCTGAAGTGACCGGCTGTTTGGCGTAAATACGGCATAGTTTTCGTGGAAACCTTTTACGGAGAAGGTGTAGTAACAAACTACCCCCAGGCTATTCAACACCTGCCGCAGGCGGGTCGTATGTCCGCGGCGGGAAGCGGCTACGGTGTATACCAGCTGATTGGTAATGGTCCATCCGGCTGATATAATCTTTTTAATCGCATCGCGGGCTTGCGGGGTGACTTCGAGCGGCGACTGGAAATGTGTCTGAATCACAAATTGTTTTACGCCTACGACTGATGCTTTTTCTTTGAATTCTTTCAGAATCTCCACCAGGTTATCGTCTATACGCATGGGCAGGTAGGCGAGGAGTCGCGAACCTAAACGCACCCGTTGCAGTTCGGCGTATTTCTCTCCCGACGGACGCTCCCAGTTTGCTTTTTGCTTGCGGACGGCCATACGGTATACGGCATCCAGTATATTCCGCAGTGTCTTGTTCTGGCTCATCAAGGCATCGCCACCCGTAATCAGGATATCCCTGAGTTGGGTGTCTTCTTCGAAGTATATCATTAGCCTACGTAGTTTCTTGTCCCATGTTTCTTTGGGTGCCAGGGCTTCCAACTCAAAATTGAGGCGTTCGCTTTGGAAATCGTACATGCGTTGGCAAGATGCGCAAAGCCCTCCGCAGGCGCGTCCCATCGTATCCGGAATCAGGATGGCCACTTCCGGATAGCGCCTGTGAATGTTGTGTGCATTGGGTAACAGCCATCCGGCAGCGTTGGGTTTTCCGGCTTCTACGATATCTTCTTTCTCCCATGCGTGAATGTCTCCGTAGGTTTCGACCAACTCGGACGAGTAAAGAATGTAGCTTCTTATGGTTTCATCGTCATACACCTTTCCGGTATCCAGCAATGACAGATAATAAGGAGTCACAAAGAACGGAATGCCTTTCTTTTTGGCTCTGGCCAATACTTGCATGGTTTCTTCCGGAAGTGAGTTGTTCAGGAAGCGGTTCAACTCCGTGGGGCTTTTTATAGCCATACTTAGTTGAAAACGATAGTCGTTCCACCATTTATTTATGAGATCATACTTTTCTTGTTCCGAAATTCCGGCTGGAAACTGAAACCGTGATTGCGTGGGCGTTTTCCGGTTTTCCAGTTTATAGATGAGCAGTTTTATCATTCGCTCTTTATTCTCTTCGCGTACCCGGATTACGTTTTCGTCCAGTCCCGTAGGCCATCTTTCCGTGCGACTTTTGATTTTTATCATTGTCGATTTCTCGGGTGTTGGTTCGGTTAGTCTTTTAAATTGGTAAAACAGGTCGATAAACAAGTCTGTTTTAGTGGTTCCATTCGCCAATCCGCCTTTCAGGAATTGCCAAAGCAATGACAACGTTTGTATCTGAATGTGCTGTTCGGTAGAAAGTTCGTATACTTCCCTGCCGTCGAATTGAATGAATTGTCGAATTTGCTCACTGGCACTGCTCCCGGCATATTCTTTCAGAAATTCTTCCAGGCGATCTTTAAATTCATCTTCATCTTTACTCTCTGTTGCCAAAGTTGTAAGTGTGGGAAGTTCCTGATTATAGATTTGTTTTAATTGGGATAAAGTAAGTGAAAGCATTTTCTTTTGTTTCATGCGCATGTCTGATTTTAAAAGTTAATAAATGGTTAGTCTTATAAATATAACAAAAAAATGGGAGACCCGGTTTAAGGCCTCCCATGTAGGTGATATTCTTTACGATATTTTTTTCTTTGGTAACACTTTTGCTGTTTATCGTAAAGCAGCTATGGTTATGAATGCTTTATTCTTCGGGCTGTTTGTTCTTCGGTTCTTTTTTGGCCAGTAGAACAATGTGGTAAACGTATTCTGTCATCCACTTTTCGGAATACCCCAGGCGTTCTTTGTACTTGCGTACATCTGTTGCGGTTTTGTGTACATCGTCTTTCTTCCAAACGGTTTTGGTCACAACGTCATGCACGGTCTTTTCCGTCAAGGCATACAACGTCTTTTTGAATCTGCCGGGAATGCGGAATTTCCACTGCATCAGGTTGCCCATCAGCATCATCAGGTCATTCGAGAATCCCTGGAACAGGAACATATAAGATTGCACCTGTTGCTGGTTTTTGCAGTTCTTCTTCACCGAAGCGTCGATCTCTGCAAAGAAATTCTCGGTCAGGCCATAATCCTGCATCAACATCTTGCGTGCGCGCGATTTTTCTGCCACTCCCAATTTGCCCCCTTGTGTAGGCACCTTGAATGTGCGTTTGAAGTTAGCAACGTCGGGTACAAAGTTTATATTGGTGATACCCAGATTCATGGCTATAACGGACTGGAAGTATACACGGGTAAGTAACATGAAATCTTCTACATCGCCCACGCCTTTCGTCTCGGATTTCTTTCCGAATAGTTTTGAAAATATACTCATCTTGTTCTGTATTTTTTTAGATTGCCGCAAAAATACAAAATAAAAAAGAATCAACCTTGTACACTGGCGATTAAATAGCCGGCCGGACCGATATACTTTGGCACTATTTCATTTTAAACAGGAATCTTCTGTTCTCAAAAACCTGTTCGACGATGCCAAACCTGATGAATTTAGCAAGTAAATGTTCGGCCGCCCGGCGCGATATTCCGGCTTTGCGGCAATACCGGTTCAGGGATAACGGTGTTTCTCCTTCGAGCAGTTTAAGTAGCAGGTCTTCGCGTTCGGTAAAAGTGATCAGTTCGCCTGTGGCCTTTGCTTCCTGCTGCCATACCCTGAGTTGTACGGGGGTAGCCAGAATGTTTTCATCGTCAATGCGTACATAAGCCAGCAGTTTACTGCTTTCGTCTTTGGCGTATACCGGTTTTAGTTCGCTTTCGCAGATTTCGGCTATCAGTACTTGTTTGTTACTTACAGTATATGTTTTTAGCGTGTACTCCACTTTTGGGAAGCAGTACATATCTGCCGCTGCTTCTATCATATAAGCTTCCTCTTCCGAACGCACACCGGCAATTTTACCGTTGTCTTTTACTCCGATAAGCAGCTGTCCCCCTTTGGTGTTGGCGAATGCCGAAAAAGTACGGGCAATTTTACGTGCATCGGATATTTCGTATTTAAAATCCTGCTGTTGGTGTTCGCCTTTTGCGATTAACCCCTGTACGTATTCTGAGTCTGTGAACGGTTTCATGGCGACAAAAGTAGATAAAAATTATATAAAACTTGTTTTTTCTGCTCTTTTCGAGGAATTAACGAAAAAAAGTGTGCTAAAAATGCGCTCTATTTAAAGAAAGAATGTATTTTTGCCCATCATTATTAACGTAGTAATATTTAGTAATCATGAAAGAACTAGTGGAAAAAGTGGCTGCTCTTGTAGCCGAATTTAACAAAGATGCAGCAGCTCAAATCGAAAACGGTAACAAAGCTGCAGGAACTCGTGCTCGTAAAGCTTCATTGGAAATTGAAAAGCTAATGAAAGAATTCAGAAAAGCATCTTTGGACGCTTCTAAGAAGTAATTCCAGATTATCAGGAAAGAAATGAAAAAGGGCTATCAGTATTGGTAGTTCTTTTTTTTTGTATATATACAAATGGTGGTTAAAAGGAGACTGTAAAGCGGACTGTTATTTGCTCAGTGAAGAATCTATCCGCAGAAGGAAATTATCCCAAAGAGAGGGATTTGCTGTAGGGGCGGTTCGCGAACCGCCCAAGCCCTAGGGAATAGTCTTCTGTGTGTTATTGGGCGGTTCGCGAACCGCCCCTACAGTAATCAAAGACTTTTAGGATAGCGTTTTGCCTCGGGTTAGAATTCTTTCTTAAGACGTTCCAGGATATTGAAAACGGCAGGACAGGTTTGTGCGTTTCGAATAGTAAGCCCATGAATCTGGTAGAACTTCTTCCTGTCGGTATGCGGATACTCCCTGCATGCTTTGGGGCGGTCTTCATAAATAAAGCAGAAATTATCATTGCCAAGGAAAGGGCAGGGCATAGACTTGAACACATAGTCATTGTCCTCGTCGATACGCAGGTATTGGTTGATCACTTCCACCGGTTTCATCCGCAATGATTTGGCTATTCGTTCAATGTCTTTGTCTGTGATGCGTGGTCCCAATGTACGGCAGCAATTCCCACATTCCAGGCAATTTGTCGCCTCAAATTCCTCCTCATGGAATACGTGAATAACATCGTCCAGTTCACGCATCCGGCTTTTCTTTATGGATTTGAAAAAGGCTTTGGTTTCTTTTTCGTTTTTCTTTGCTCTCTCTTGAAGGGTATTTAAATCCATTGTATTTAGTCGTTAGAAGCTAGAAGCTAGTAGTCAGTAGCTAGGTTTTATATATACCTTTTGATTAAGCGTTCAACCATTGGTCTTACTACTAGCTTCTAGCTCCTAGCTACTTGCCCGGCAAAGATAAGTTAAAATTCGCAGTGGCACGTTGCCGCCGTTGCAAATTTGGCATAATATATGTAGTTTTGAAGAATGAATGCAGATGTTCTTCATAAGCTAAAAGTTCTGGCCGAGTCGGCAAAATATGATGTGTCGTGCTCATCCAGCGGTACTGTCCGTGCGAATAAACCCGGCGGACTGGGCAATACCGTTGGTGGAATGGGCATTTGCCATAGCTTTGCCGAAGACGGGCGATGTATCTCTCTTCTGAAGATCATGCTGACCAACTACTGCATTTATGACTGTGCCTACTGCATCAACCGGAGGAGCAATGACATTCCCCGGGCCACCTTTTCGGTGACCGAACTGGTGAACCTGACGATTGAGTTTTATCGCCGCAATTATATCGAAGGACTTTTCCTGAGTTCGGGTGTAGTGCGCAATCCCGATTATACCATGGAGCGTCTGGTACGGATAGCCAAAGACTTGCGGTTGCAACACCGTTTTAACGGATACATTCACCTGAAAAGCATTCCCGGTGCCAGCAGAGAATTGGTCAATGAAGCCGGATTGTATACCGATCGTTTAAGTGTAAACATTGAGATTCCCAACGAACAAAGCTTGAAACGGTTAGCGCCCGAGAAAGACTTCCAGAGTGTATTTCAACCCATGAAATACATTCAGCAAGGTGTGTTGGAAAGCACGGAAGAACGGAAGAAATTCCGGTCGGCTCCTCGTTTCGCTCCTGCCGGGCAAAGCACACAAATGATTGTCGGAGCTTCGGCCGAGACGGATAAAGATATCCTGTTTCTTTCTTCTGCTTTATACCAAAGACCTACTATGCGCAGGGTGTATTATTCCGGTTACGTTTCCGTGAACGAATATGATAAACGTCTGCCAGCCTTAAAACAACCACCATTGGTTCGTGAAAACCGTTTATATCAGGCCGATTGGTTGTTGCGCTTCTATCAATTCAAAGTCCATGAGATTGTGGACGATGCTTACCCGGATCTGGATCTCGAAGTCGATCCCAAACTGGCATGGGCATTGCGTCATCCCGAGCAGTTTCCGGTAGATGTGAATAAAGCCGATTATGAAATGTTATTGCGCATACCGGGAATCGGGGTTAAATCTGCAAAGTTGATCGTGACTTCGCGCAGGTTCTCCAAGCTGGGCATGTATCAGCTTAAAAAGATTGGTGTGGTTATGAAGAAAGCGCAATATTTTATCACCACCCATGAACTGGGTATGCGTTCCATCAATGAACTGAAACCCGAAAATGTCCGTACACTGCTACTTCCTCAACCTAAAAAGAAGGTAGACGACAGGCAATTAACACTACTCTTTACCGACGAATGATTGTTTTCACTTACGATAAAACCTTTGATGGGTTGTTGACTACCGTATTCGATGCCTATTTCCGTAAAACCTTTCCGGACGTGTTGTTGCAGGAAGGGGAGCCTTTACCTTTGTTTTATGATGAAGTGGTAGAAGTGGTTGCGGACGAAGAAAAGTCGGGTAGGGTATGGAGAGGCCTGCAAAAGAAATTATCAGCTTCTGCTCTCTCCATGATTACTACGTGTTGGTTATCCGAATTGCCGGAGATTGACCATATGTTATTTCGTTATATCCGTAAGGCGATTGACTCACCTATTTCTATAGAGGTGAATTTTGCCGATCCGGATGTATTGGAGTTATCCAAAGTTTGGAAGAGAGTAAATTGGGAGAAAACCCGTATTGTGCAGTTTACCCGTTTCCAGAAAGCTGCCGATGGTACTTTCTTTGCTCCTTTTGAACCGGTGTATAATGCGTTGCCGCTTACGATTCACCATTTCAAAGACCGGTTTGCCGATCAGAGGTGGTTAATCTATGACCTGAAACGACAGTATGGCTATTATTATGACTTGCAAGATGTAACAGAGGTAACTTTTGATAGCCCTGAGGCCCATTTCGTGACCGGCATGTTGGATGAAAGCATCATGGCCGAAGATGAGAAGATGCTTCAACAACTCTGGAAAACGTACTTCAAGTCTATTGCAATCAAAGAACGGATGAATCCCCGCCTACATAAACAACATATACCCGTCCGCTACTGGAAATACCTGACCGAAAAACAAAAGTAAAAAGCGCTTCTTTTAATCAATCACCCATTTTTTATAATGAGGATTGATTTTCTTTGGATTGTAGTTCATACCATCCTGATCCAGTATCTTCAAAGTGTATGTACGTCCGCTTTTATTTTCCAGACTTGTACTTCGTAGCCAAGGGTTGGCATCTTTGAGCTGCGCATAAGATACACCATTCTCTTTGGCAAATTTCGCCAGATCGTCAATGCCCGTAGTCACTTTTAGTTCTTTGTATGGAAGTGGTGGGTATAATTGCTCCTTTTTAATCAGGAAACCATAAGCTTGCGGATCTTGTAATACCAGTTTGGCTGCCATGATACGGAACATATAGCGGGAGGTTTCTTCTACCAGCCAAAGGTCGACTGCGCGTGTGGCCAGTTGCTTGTTCAGTTCACCACTAATACGTCCGTTGCCGGCGTTGTATGCGGCGGCTACTGTCAGCCAGTCGCCATAGCGGTTATAGGATTCCTTTAGATATTTGCATGCTGCCCGCGTCGATTTTTCTACATGATAGCGTTCGTCGATATTGTTATTCACTTCCAATCCCTTCTCGCGTCCGGTGGCTTGCATGAACTGCCATAGTCCGGCTGCTCCGGCATGAGAGCGTGCCAGGGTGTTCAGGTTACTTTCAATGACCATCAGATATTTGAAATCATCGGGTATATTGTTCTCCTTTAAAATAGGTTCCACCACCGGGAAGAACCGGTTTGCGCGCTTTACCAAAAGCATGGTGGTGGAGTGCATATAGGTAAATGCCATCATTTCGCGATCCATACGTTCGCGCAGGTCATATCGTTCCAGATCAACCTTCTGTCCGGCGAAAGTTGCTTCCTGGGGCACTATCGGAGGGCTTACACAGTAAGGAACCTGTGATTTGGCGGAATGGTTTTCGTCTACTTCTGTATTACTGAATAAAAAAGGGGTGGTTGCACCTATAATTACAGCTATTAAAAGGGTAATAAGGATATGGGTTTTATTTTTTTTCATTCTTTCTATGTCATTTTATGTTGATTCAGCCTACAAAGCTAGCTAAAAAACGTGATTCGTATTATATGGTTTGATACAAAAAATGTTTTATTTTCTATTTCCAAATCCAAAAGACGTTATGGATTGTTATAATATTAAACACTTTAAAAATTAAATTATTATGGAATATGAAATAACGCATTTGCCGGAGATGAACAAGTTTGTAACCGAAGTAGACGGGGAAACTGCATATGTAGAATATACTATTTATGAGAATTACCTGAATATCGCCCATACCTATGTACCTCGTGAGATTGGGGGCCGTGGAGTGGCAGCCGCTTTGGTGGAGGCTACCTATAAATATGCTTTAGAGAAAGAACTGAAACCTCAGGCTACTTGTTCTTATGCGGTATTATGGTTGAGAAGGCATCCTGAGTTTATGGAATAATATAGTTGGTCAACATTCAAAATAGTAAATATGGAAATACAGATTCCCCGTTCGGATAAAAAACGTGTTGTTATTATAGGTGGTGGTTTTGGTGGGTTAGCTTTAGCTAATAAACTAGACAATGATGGAGGCGATTCAGCAAGGGCATCTTTTGGCTAAGAATCTTAAACGGATGCAGAAAAATGAGTCATTGTCTGTGTTCCATTATAATAACCAAGGTTCATTGGCTACCATTGGGCGTAATAAGGCGGTGGCAGACCTGAAGAAACTAAAACTTCATGGTTTTACCGCCTGGGCGGTATGGATGTTGGTTCACCTACGCTCTATTTTAGGTGTGCGGAATAAATTAACGGTTCTGTTCGACTGGGTCTGGAATTATTTTACATATGACCAGTCTATGCGTTTTATACTATTTATAAAACCCCGTAAAGGTTCTAAGATATAACGAAGCAAAATATAATTATTAGTGGCTTTTAGACAGCCACTAATATATTAGTTGAATGATTTATGGTCTTTTTTGAACTAAAATCCATCTTGTTTTTCCCATATTAGTCTTACTTTAGCGCAAAGTTTTTTAAGTATTTGTGAGTATCATCATCCTTTTTCTCGTATTTAGATAAAGTACTAATTAATCAACTATCTATTAATTAAATAAAACCATGAAAAAACAACTTCTTATTTCTTGCTTTGCGATGTTGGCGCTAACCGCATCGGCACAGAAAAATGAGTGGCAGGACCCAACGGTAAACGCCGTGAACAGAGCTCCGATGCACACCAATTATTTCGCTTATGAATCGGCCGAGACAGCAGCCAGAGGCATGAAAGAATCATCAAAGAACTTTATGACCCTGAACGGATTGTGGAAGTTTAATTGGGTGCGCAATGCCGATCAACGCCCGATGGATTTCTTCCAAACCAATTTTAATGATAAAGGTTGGGATAACATGAAAGTTCCTGCTGTATGGGAGCTGAATGGTTATGGCGATCCTCTTTATGTAAATACGGGCTATGCGTGGAGACATCAATTTCAAAATGATCCTCCCAGATTCCCAAACGAGAACAACCATGTAGGCTCCTATCGTAAAGAAATCGTTATTCCTGCCGACTGGAATGGGAAAGAAGTCTTTGCTCATTTCGGATCGGTGACTTCCAATATGTACCTATGGGTCAACGGTAAGTACGTGGGCTATAGCGAAGACAGTAAGCTGGAAGCCGAATTTAACCTGACAAAGTATCTTGAACCCGGCAAGAACCTCATTGCATTCCAGGTATTCCGCTGGTGCGATGGAACATACTTGGAAGATCAGGACTTCTTCCGCTTCTCGGGCGTAGGACGTGACTGTTATCTGTATGCCCGCAACAAACAATATATTCAGGATATCCGTGTAACGCCCGATCTGGATGCTGAGTATAAAGATGGTTCGCTGAACATTGCTATTCAGATGCAAGGCAGTGGAGTAGTGGATCTGGAACTGAAAGACGCCAAAGGCAATGCAGTTGCTACTGCTCAGGCTAAAGGTTCCGGCAGGCTGACTACCGATATGCAGGTCGCTAACCCCGCTAAGTGGACAGCCGAAACTCCTAATCTGTACGTACTGACTGCTACACTGAAAAACGGTAATAAAGTATCGGAAGTAATTCCCATTAAAGTGGGCTTCCGTAAAATAGAAATGAAGAATGCCCAGATCCTGGTAAACGGTCAGCCTGTTCTTTTCAAAGGGGCTAACCGCCACGAGATGGACCCAGACGAAGGATATGTGATCTCACGCGAACGTATGTTGCAGGATATTTTGATCATGAAGCAGTTTAATATCAATGCCGTGCGTACTTGCCACTATCCGGACAACAACCTGTGGTATGACCTTTGCGATGAATACGGTTTGTATGTTGTGGCTGAGGCGAATGTAGAATCGCATGGTATGGGATATGGCGATAAGACTCTGGCTAAAAATCCATCTTACGCCAAAGCGCATCTGGAACGCAATCAACGCAATGTTCAGCGCAGCTACAATCATCCTTCCGTAATCTTCTGGTCATTGGGTAATGAGGCTGGTTTCGGACCTAACTTCCTGGCTTGCTTCGATTGGATTCGTAATGACGATAAAACGCGCCCTGTACAGTATGAGCAGGATTATAAAGCAGAATATACAGATGTATACTGTCCGATGTATCAGAGCTATGAAGGAAATATCAAGTATCTTGAAAATAATCCGCGTGTGCCTTTGATCCAGTGCGAGTATGCTCATGCCATGGGAAACTCCCAGGGGGGATTCAAAGAATATTGGGATATTATCCGTAAATATCCTTCTTATCAGGGTGGGTTTATCTGGGACTTCGTAGACCAGTCTATCCGTTGGAAGAATAAAGATGGTATTGAAATCTACGGTTATGGCGGCGATTTTAACCCGTACGATGCAAGCGACCAGAACTTCTGCGATAACGGTCTGATCAGTCCCGACCGTGTTCCTAATCCGCACATGTATGAAGTTGGTCACATCTATCAGTTCATCTGGACTACTCCTGCCGATCTTGAAAATGGGGAGATCAATGTGTATAATGAAAACTTCTTCCGCGATCTTTCTGCCTATTATATGGAATGGCAGTTGCTGGCTAATGGCGAAGTGGTTCAGACCGGCATTGTGAACGACCTGAAGGTAGCTCCGCAACAAACTGCTAAGGTGAAACTGGATATCGCGAAGGAGAACATCTGCAAATGCAAAGAACTGCTTTTGAATGTAGCCTATAAATTAAAGAAAGGGGAGACTCTGCTTCCTGCCGGATATGTTGTAGCTAAGAATCAGATGACCGTTCGTCCGTATCAGGCACAGGCTTTGGAACTGAATAATGTTTCTGAAATGAATCAGGCTGTTGTTGCTCCTGTGGCGAAAGATAACGACCGGAACTATCTTATTGTAGAGGGCGAAACTTTTGTGCTTAACTTCGATAAGTGGAACGGATTCTTGTGCAAATATCAGGTGGATGGCCGCGAACTGATTAACGAAGGCGGACGACTGGCTCCTAATTTCTGGCGCGCTCCGACCGACAATGATTTTGGTGCCGGTCTGCAAAACAAATATCGTGTGTGGTTGAATCCGGAAATGAAACTGACTTCTTTGAAATATGAAGCGGCTGGTGAACTGGTTACGGTCAGAGCCGAATACGAGATGCCTGCCGTATCTGCAAAGCTGTCATTGACTTATGTCGTAAACAACAAGGGTACCCTGAAAGTGACTCAGAAGATGACTGCCGATAAATCGGCCACCGTTTCCGATATGTTCCGTTTCGGTATGCAGATGCAAATGCCGCAGGAGTTTGATAAGATTGACTATTATGGTCGTGGACCTATTGAGAATTATTCCGACCGGAATCATGTGACCGATTTGGGACGTTACCGTCAGACGGTGGCCGAACAGTTCTATTCCTATATCCGTCCGCAGGAAACCGGAACCAAAACGGATATCCGTTGGTGGAAACAGGTGAATACCGGTGGTTATGGTTTGCAGTTCGTTGGCGATGCCCCATTCTCGGCATCTGCATTGAACTATTCTATTGAATCTCTGGATGAGGGTACTCGTAAAATCCAACGCCATTCGCCCGAGGTTAAGCAGGTGGATTATACCAATCTGTGTATTGATAAAGCACAAATGGGGCTGGGCTGTGTAAATAGCTGGGGCGCATTGCCACTGGAACAATATCGTTTGCCGTATGGCGATTATGAGTTCAGCTTTATTATGAAACCGGTGAGGAATAAAGTGTTTTAGATTTACGATTTAAGGATTTACGATTTACGATTAGAGGTACTCTATTTTGTAGGGTTTTGAGTATTTGGGGTTGGTTTTACGTTATTTCAACCATCCACCCCCTGCCCCCGCCAGCGGGGGATAGGCTGCGCTACACAGTGTCTCCGCAAGGTATCCCCCGCTGGCGGGGGCAGGGGGTGGATTTGGCACAGTATAGAATTAACTCCTTTCCAATCCGTTCTGATTGTCTTGTTCAGCTTCAATGACCATCATATACCCACTTTGTTTCGCTATACATACGGTTTTTATCTTAAAAAAGTGTCACAAATCACGCAAACAGCGTAACTGCCTATTATCCAGAGGAAAATAGTTTATCATTCTAGCACAAAAGTCACATCCTAGTATCATAAGTGTCACTTATCAGCAAAAACTTCTACTGTTTATGTTTTCTACAGTAAGGGAAGCTGCACAGAGAAACCACTATATACTTCAGAGAAACCACTATATACCTCATTAACAACCGGACCAACCCTGAAAAGACCCGGGTGTATTCCTCCGAAAGACCCGGGTGTAATCGTGCAATACACCCGGGTCTTTCATACCCATACACCCGGGTCTTTTAGCGTTCTTTATACTAGCTGATTATTCTCTTTGCAGTACTATTCCGGAGTTAATCTTTACCTTTGGCAAACGATTGATAGCTGCACGCACGAACACGATTAATATCGTATTCATCCGTATCTTTACAAGCCGTGTGACTTGTGACATTAGCGTGCGACTTCTTCACAAAACTCCATCCCCTACAAGCCCCTTTTTATCGGCTTTTGGGAAGCCCGTGTCAGATATGACGCTTTTTTCGTGGAAAATCCTTATGTATACCGGGAAAGTAAACGGGATATACCTCAAATCTGCGTCGCCCTATACTCCTTCGGTGATATCCCTGTATGTTTCTTGAAATACCGTCCAAAGAAAGATTGATCCGGGAAGCGATAATACTCCGCTACCTCTTTTAATGACAGATTGGTGGTTTGTAGCGTCAGTTTTATTTCCAGTATAAGGAACTTATCGATAATTTCTTTCGCCGGACATTTGGCAATCTCCTGGCAGATGGCCGAAAGGTAACGTGTTGAAATACAAAGATGTTCCGCATAGAACGATACATCTCGTTGTTTGGCACAATGCGCACGGACCTCCCAGATGAACTTCTTAAATAATTGTCCTTTTCTTGTACTCCCTCCCAATTCGTGTTGGGGAAAGAAGCGTTGCATCTTATCGTAAGTGTTCAGAAAGAATATTTGAAGCAGATTTTGCGCAATATTATTTTTAAACCGGTTTTCTTTATCGGCATAAACGGAAGTTCCGAATTTGATCAAAGCCAGAATAGCTTCTATTACCCCCGGGTTGGTATGAGTATAACACGAAATCTCCTTAAGGCGTCCGATAAAGGCCGGTTCCAAACGGAAACTGGCAAGTCTCATCATCTCATCCGAATAAGCAAAGTAATGCACCGTAAAGTTCTTACTGGCCGATGTCAGCGACAGAACAGAGCCTGGCAATATAATGATATTCGTATTGGGAATGATATGATACTTTTCCAGATCTATCGTAATATCGGCCTCTCCACTACTGCAAAACATAAGTGCACCATTGATCATTTTTACCTGCCGCCCATGATAAAAAGACAGATTATCCTCTCCGGATCTAAACGTTTCTGTTTGCGTAGTTAATAATGGGTTCATATCGTCATCCTCCTGCTGGTCAATTAACACAAAGTTATAATAACTTTTCAAAAATTAAACCTTTTATTCCGAAAATGAACAAAGTGGTTCGAATTATGAACGGTGATAATGTTCAAAATCGGTATACCTTTGCAGCCGAAACTCAAAAATAGAAATTAGTTTTTAAGGATTGAAGTATGATTACGAAAAAGAGTATGATTGGACAGATGATGATAACCCTCATCTGTAGTGTAGTGTTAGTTTCATGCGGACAGGCACCTGTTGCACAAACTGGCCCGGCAGAGTATGCAGCGTTGAAGATTGCTACCTCTGACAAAGAATTGCAAACAACCTATTCCTCAACGATTCGCGGACAGCAAGACATTGACATTTATCCGCAAGTATCCGGTTTTTTGACCAGACTTCTGGTACAGGAAGGCCAGGCGGTACGCAAAGGACAAGTCCTGTTTGTTATCGATCAGGTTCCTTATCGCGCGGCTTTGCAAACAGCCGAAGCTAACGTAGAAGCAGCCCGTGCAGGTGTGGCTACCGCACAACTTACCTACGATAGCAAGAAGGAATTATTTGCACAAAAAGTGATTTCCGAATTTGACCTGCAAACATCTTATAATACGTTGTTGTCAGTGAAAGCGCAATTGGCGCAAGCCGAAGCACAACGTGTAAATGCAGCAAATAATTTGTCGTATACTGAAGTGAAAAGCCCATCGGATGGTGTGGTTGGCACATTGCCCTATCGTGTAGGTTCGCTGGTTAGCGCCAGTTTGCCTCGTCCGTTAACTACGGTTTCCGATAATGCCAGTATGTATGTATATTTTTCAATGACCGAAAACCAGTTGCTGGAACTAACGCGTCGTTACGGCTCTAAAGCAAAAGTGTTGGAAGAAATGCCTGCTATTACTTTACAGTTAAATGATAAATCAATTTATCCTTCACTGGGAAAGATTGAAACGATCAGCGGTATAATCGATCCCTCAACGGGGACAGTTAGCCTGCGTGCCGTTTTCCCAAACAAAGAAGGGCTATTGCAGAGTGGCGGATCGGGTAGTGTGATTGTGCCTGTTCAAAAACAGAACTGCATTGTTATTCCGCAAGCGGCCACTTATGAATTGCAAGATAAAGTATTCGTTTATAAGGTAATAGATGGAAAGGCGACTGCTACTCCGATACAAGTTACCCGCGTGAATGGTGGAAAAGAATACATCGTGGATAGTGGATTGAATGTAGGAGATGCTATCATCGTCGAAGGCGTTGGTCTGTTGCGTGATGGTACACCTGTGAGCATTAAAACAAAGGAGGGATAATCCATGAATTTAAGAATGTTTATTGAACGTCCGGTATTCTCGGCCGTAATCTCCATTGTGATTGTCATTTTGGGGCTTATCGGGCTGTTTACACTGCCAGTAGAGCAGTACCCGGATATTGCTCCGCCTACCGTAATGGTAAACGCCACTTACTATGGCGCCAGCGCGGAAACACTCCAAAAGAGTGTAATTGCTCCATTGGAAGAAGCGATCAATGGGGTAGAAGATATGACTTACATGACTTCATCGGCTTCAAATGCCGGTTCGGCCAGTATTACCATATATTTTAAACAAGGTATAAATGCCGATATGGCAGCCGTGAATGTGCAGAACCGTGTGTCCAGAGCAACGGGGCAGCTACCTGCCGAAGTTACCCAGGTGGGTGTAACAACCATGAAACGCCAGACCAGTATCTTGCAGATGTTTTCGCTCCATAGCCCGGACAACTCTTATGATGATAACTTCCTGGCAAACTATATTACGATCAACCTGAAACCACAAGTTCTTCGTATTGCCGGTGTAGGAGATATGATGATTATGGGGGGCGATTACAGTATGCGTGTTTGGATGAATCCTGCAATAATGGCCCAATACAAACTGATTCCGTCGGATGTGGCAGCCGCCCTTGCCGAACAGAACATTGAGGCTGCAACCGGTTCATTTGGTGAAAACTCAGGAGAAACCTACCAATATACAATGAAGTATAAAGGTCGTCTGATCACTCCCGAAGAGTTTGGCGAGATCGTTATACGTTCTACCGAAGATGGCGAAGTATTGAAACTGAAAGATGTTGCAAACATAGAATTAGGTAAAAGCTCATACGCTTATAAAGGTGGTTTGGATGGACATAACGGGGTTTCCTGTATGATATTCCAAACAGCCGGTTCTAATGCAACGGAGGTAAATAATAATATTGATGCTTTGATAGAGGAAGTAAAAAAAGACCTTCCAAGGGGTGTGGAGATTACCCAGGTGATGAGCTCGAACGACTTCTTATACGCATCTATTAATAAGGTAGTACAAACCTTGCTCGAAGCAATTCTGCTGGTTATTCTGGTGGTATATATATTCTTGCAGGACATCCGTTCCACACTTATTCCGTTGGTCGGGGTAGTTGTGTCACTGATCGGTACCTTTGCATTTATGTCTATAGCCGGATTCAGTATCAACCTGATCACGTTGTTTGCATTGATTCTTGTGATTGGTACGGTGGTGGACGACGCCATTATCGTCGTCGAGGCCGTGCAGGCGCGGTTCGACGTAGGGTATAAGTCCTCATACATGGCCAGTGTCGATGCCATGAAAGGTATCAGTAGTGCGGTTATCACCTCCTCACTGGTATTTATGGCGGTGTTTATTCCGGTATCCTTTATGAGTGGTACGTCCGGTACGTTCTACACCCAGTTTGGTTTGACTATGGCGGTTGCCGTAGGTATATCCGCGGTCAACGCGTTAACACTGAGTCCTGCACTTTGTGCCTTGTTGCTTAAACCTTACATCAACGAAGACGGTACAATGAAAAATAACTTTGCGGCTCGTTTCCGTAAAGCATTTAATGCCGCTTTCTCTGTGATAACAGAAAGATATAAAGACGCGGTATTGTTTTTCATCAAACACCGTTGGTTGGGCTGGTCTACTTTAGTTCTTTCCGTATTGCTCCTGGTATTCCTGATGAGAACTACAAAAACCAGTCTTGTTCCTGATGAAGACCAAGGTGTGTTATTTATAAATATCAGTACTGCTCCGGGTAGCTCACTGGCCACTACTGATGAGATTGTGCTTCGTGTAGAACAACGTTTGTATGATATACCGGAGGTACTACATGTTCAGAAGGTTTCGGGTTACGGTTTGTTGTCCGGTCAGGGTAACGCTTTCGGTATGATCGTTGTGAAGTTGAAGAACTGGGACGAACGTAAAAAGAAGGAGCAACAGGTACAAGCTGTTATCGGTCAGGTCTACGGACGGACTGCCGACATCAAGGATGCGCAGATATTTGCTATTGCTCCGGGTATGATACCGGGTTATGGTATGGGTAATGCATTGGATATGCACATGCAGGATAAAATGGGAGGCGATGTAAACACCTTCTTCCAAACCACCCAGCAGTATCTTGGTACACTAAACCAACGCCCTGAGATTGCAATGGCCTACTCAACTTTCGACGTGCGTTATCCGCAATGGATGGTCGAAGTAGATGCAGCTAAATGTAAACGTGCCGGTATTACTCCGAATGCAGTGTTAAGTACTCTCTCAGGATATTATGGCGGACAGTATGTTTCGGACTTTAACCGTTTCTCTCGTGTGTACAGGGTAATGATTCAAGCCGAACCTCAGTATCGTATGGATGAGTCTTCATTGGATAATACATTCGTGCGTATGGCAAATGGCGAAATGGCTCCTTTGAGTCAATTTATGACACTGACACGTGTGTATGGTGCTGAAACATTAAGCCGTTTCAATATGTATAACTCTATTCCCGTAAGTGCTATGCCTGCTCCGGGTTACAGTACAGGTGATGCTATCCGTGCAGTACAAGAGACAGCGGCAACATCTTTACCTACAGGTTATGGATATGATTTCGGTGGTATTACTCGTGAAGAGAACCAGCAAAGTGATACAACAATGATCATTTTTGCTATCTGTATTCTGATGATCTATTTGATTCTGAGTGCGCTTTATGAGAGTTTCATCCTTCCATTCTCTATTATCCTGGCTGTACCTGCCGGATTGATGGGTAGTTTCTTGTTTGCCAGGATCATGGGGCTGGAAAACAACATTTATCTGCAAACCGGGTTGATTATGTTGATCGGGCTGCTCTCCAAAACAGCAATTCTGATTACGGAGTATGCGGTTGAACGCCGGAAAGCAGGAATGGGACTTATTGCTGCGGCTGTAAGTGCAGCTAAAGCACGTTTCCGCGCCATCCTTATGACTGTATTAACCATGATCTTCGGTATGCTTCCACTGGTAATGGCCAGCGGGGTAGGAGCTAACGGTAACCGTTCATTGGGTACGGGTGTAGTTGGCGGTATGGTTGTAGGTACATTGGTGTTGCTCTTCATTGTTCCGTCTTTGTTCATCACTTTCCAATGGCTACAGGAACGTTTTGCGCCGGCACAGTCTAAGATTGTACCCGATTGGCAAATTGAGGAGGAAAAGAAGATTAGCCAGGAAGAAATCGAAAAACGTCGTGCGAAGAAAAACAAAAAGTAAGATGATGAAAAGAAATATAGTTCTATTGGCAGTTGTTGGTCTGCTGTTTAGCAGTTGCGGCATCTACAACAAATATAAACGTCCGGAGGTGGTTACCGACGGACTCTACGGACAGGATGTAGAGGTGGGAGACACCGCCTCTATCGCCTCGCTCCAGTGGCAGGAATTATTCACCGATCCGCAATTGCAGGCATTGATTACGGAAGCGCTGGAGAATAATACCGACCTGCAATCGGCTCAATGGCGTGTGAAAGAAGCAAAAGCTACATTGTCGGCTGCACGCCTGGCGTATCTTCCTTCTTTTATGCTGACTCCGCAAGGTGGTGTGAGCAGCTTTGACAAGTCGAAAGGTACCTGGACGTATACCGGTGTGGTGTCGGCTTCATGGGAGGTGGATATCTTTGGTAAACTAACCAATGCCAACCGCCGTTCCAAAGCGCTTTATCTTCAAAGCGTGGAGTATGAACAGGCGGTATTAACTTCGTTGATCGCCAACGTATCCAATCTTTACTATACATTATTAATGTTGGATGCTCAGTATGAGATATCTTCCGAAACTGCCGAAAAATGGCGTGAGAGTGTACGCACGATGCGTGCCATGAAAGCCGCAGGTATGACTACGGAGGCCGGAGTGGCTCAGACGGAAGCGAACAGCTTTGCAGTTGAATCTTCTGTACTCGACCTGAAACGTAGCATCCGTGAAACGGAGAATGCACTGTCTATTATATTAGGTAATGTACCCGGTTCCATTGCTCGTGGCAAGTTGGAGGGACAAACTTTCCCGGAAGAACTGACTGTTGGCGTTCCTTTGCAGTTGCTTGCCCGCCGTCCCGACGTGAAAGCGGCAGAGTTCTCGTTGGCATCGGCTTTTTACAGTACAAATTCTGCCCGTTCGGCCTTCTATCCTTCAATTACGTTGAGTGGAACAGGGGGATGGACAAACAGTGCCGGTGGCATGATTGTTAACCCGGGTAAGCTTTTGGCTACGGCTGTAGGTTCACTGACACAACCTTTGTTCAACAGAGGATTGAATGTGGCTCAGTTGAAGATTGCCCGTGCACAGCAGGAAGAGGCTAAACTGGCTTTCCAACAATCGCTGCTTAACGCGGGAAGTGAAGTGAACAATGCACTGACACAGGTGCAGACGGCACGTAACAAGACGGATTTACGCAACGGACAGATCAAGTCGCTGGAAACAGCCGTGCGCAGTACGGAACTGTTGATGCAACATGGTACTTCTAATTATCTGGAAGTACTTACCGCACAACAATCCCTGCTTTCTGCCCAGTTGCAGCAAACAGCCGATCGGTTGGATGAAATACAAGGAATTATCAATCTCTATCAAGCATTAGGCGGCGGTAGAGATAAATAATCATACTCTTTTTTTATTTCGTTTTCTTATAGTCCTCTTCTGGCTCTCCAATAATTTCGTGATGAAATATGAGACGGAAGGGGACTTTTTTATGTCCGAATTCTATATAAATGTTAAGCACGGGCATGGAATTCTTAAACCTTGTTACAAAAGCGTTGTTTTCGCACACAACGCTTGCAAATGCCGAAAAAGTCCGTATCTTTGCAATGTGTTTTTCATAGTATTAGATTTAAGGTTAACAAAGGTTGGGGTCAGGCGTGATCCCTTTTTTTATGCGGCAAGGTGCCACAAGCTGTTGTGCCATTTTTTTGCTTGAAAAGCTGTACTAATCCAATACTTGAAATATAATGTCCAAGAGAACGCTCTGTATTCTTTTTATAGCTGTGCTGCTGACAGCCTGTGGAGAGAAAGAAGTTACCTCCCTTAAACTTTGGTATGATAAACCTGCAAAAGAGTGGGTAGAGGCGTTGCCTTTGGGTAATGGCCGTCTGGGTGCTATGGTGTATGGCGGAATGAATGATGAACTGATTCAGCTGAATGATGGTTCGTTATGGTCCGGTGGTCCGCGGAAAGATAACGTGAATCCGGAAGCACATAAATACCTTCAACCCCTGCGCGAAGCCCTTTTTAAAGCAGACTATCAAAAAGCGAATGAGCTTTGCCGGAAGATGCAAGGCTATTTCTCGGAGAGCTACTTGCCTCTGGGCGACTTAATTATTCATCAGGAAATAGATACCACTAAAATAGAGGCATACTACCGCGACCTGTCCCTAAACCAAGCTGTAGCAACCACCCGCTTTAAGGTGGACGGGGTAGAGTACACCCGCGAGCTTTTCATCTCTTCGCCCGATAGCGCGATGGTGGTACGCTTTACTGCCGACAAACCGGAGGTATTGAATCTGACGTTTGGGCTTCATAGTGTATTGCGTCATGCGGTAACAGCCTCAGGAAACGATCAGTTGGTGATGCGTGGAAAAGTCCCTGCGAGGGTCGATCCCAGCTACTATAATCCGGAGTTCAGGGACCCCGTATCTAATGAAGATGCTGACGGGTGCGACGGTACCCGCTTTCAGACTAACCTCAAAGTACTGTCGGCTGATGGAAATGTAACCACAACAGATTCGGAATTGCATATAAAGAATGCCTCTGAGGTTGTTTTGCTTTTAACTGCTGCAACCAGTTTTAATGGTTTCGACAAGTGCCCCGATAGTGAAGGTAAAAATGAAACGCAGATAGCCGACCGGCGTCTGGCTGAGGCTGCAAGCAAGGATTATGCAACGCTAAAGAAAAATCATATAGTAGACCATACAGCCTTGTTCGACCGCGTATCTATTGATCTGGGCAAGAGTAATCCGGACCGGGAGTTACTGCCCTCTGATAAACGCTTGAAAGCACATACCGAAGGAGCGGAAGACCCAGAACTGGAAGCGTTGTATTTTCAATATGGACGTTATCTGTTAATCGCCTGTTCTCGTCCGGGGGGTACACCTGCCAATCTTCAAGGCATCTGGAACAAAGAATTGCGTGCTCCGTGGAGTTCCAACTTCACCATCAATATCAATACGGAAATGAACTACTGGCCGGCAGAGGTGACCAACCTCTCCGAACTACACGAACCTTTGTTGAACTGGATCGGCGATTTGTCAAAGTCCGGTGCAAAGACAGCTAAGGAATACTACAACGCCCGCGGGTGGGTGGCTCACCACAATTCGGACATCTGGGGATTGAGCAATGCCGTTGGCGATATTGGAAACGGTGATCCGGTCTGGGCAAATTGGTATATGGGCGGACATTGGTTGTGCCAGCATTTGTGGGAGCATTATAGCTTTACGGGCGATAAAGAATACCTTGCCGAAAAAGCATATCCGGTAATGAAAGAAGCCGCCATGTTCTGCTTCGATTGGTTGGTAGAGAAAGATGGATACCTGGTTACCGCTCCGTCAACCTCTCCCGAAAACCTGTTTGTGGCTAATGGAAAGAATCATGCCGTAACCGTGGCTTCAACCATGGATATGTCTATCATTTGGGACCTGTTTACCAATCTGATCGAAGCCTCCGAGGTACTTCAAATCGACGAAGATTTCCGTAACCAACTGGCAGATATGAAGTCACGCTTGTATCCGCTTAAAATCGGAAGCCGTGGACAGTTGCAGGAGTGGGATAAGGACTTTGTCGAACAAGACCCGCATCACCGCCACGTATCCCATCTCTTCGGATTGCATCCGGGCCGGCAAATTTCCTTGTTGAATGAAGATTCCCGCTTTGCTGAGGCATGCCGCAAAACATTAGAGATACGCGGCGATGAAGGGACTGGTTGGAGCAAAGGTTGGAAAATCAACTTCTGGGCTCGCCTGTTGGATGGAGATCATGCCTATACTATGATTCGCGATATTATGCGGTTTGTAGATGCCTCCGGCACAAGCTCCGTTGGCGGTGGCACTTATCCGAACTTCTTCGATGCCCATCCGCCATTCCAGATTGATGGTAATTTCGGCGCTACGGCAGGAATTGCCGAGATGCTTTTGCAAAGCCACTTAGGTGAAATCCATTTATTGCCTGCGCACCCCAAAGTTTGGCAAAAAGGCGGAGTTAAAGGATTACGCGCCCGTGGAGGTTTTGAAGTAGATATCGACTGGAATGAAGGGCAACTGGAAAGAGCCGCCATTCAATCGCTGAATGGTAATCCGTGTACCATTCGTACAACTATTCCGGTTTCAATCTCTTCCGCAAAAAACATACAAGAGCAGCAGCAAGATGGCTATTACCTTTATACTTTCCCAACAGAAAGTGGTAAGACTTATAAGTTGACTGCTAAGAAATAATATGGATAGAAGGAAAAGGGCTGAATGCCCGGCTGGATGCTGATAATATGACGATAACACTATTGGGAAGAGCCGTGGTATAAAACATAATGGTCTACAATGACAGACAATAGAATGCCTGCCGTGTAGCATAACATGTCTGTCCACAGGAATCCATGACCCAGAATTAATGCGCCTAACGTTGTGTTTCGTATTGCATTGATCCAGTCGGCCTGGTACAGTTGGCTGATTTCTATGCAATATGAGAACAATAGTGCTCCTATGGCTACCTTTAGAATAGATGTCGTGGGGAAGAGGATACGTAACCCGAAGTATACCATAGCTGCCCAAAGCGTATCGCCGGAATAAACCGCGACGAACCCGGGTAGTACGTTGCCGTATTTCCTGGAAGCAAGGCCTAACAATACAATAATAAGGGTGACGACTAAATAAATCCCTCTACGTTTATATTTCATCTTCTTTTTATTTCTTTCTTAGTCATTTCTTTCTGTTCCAGTTCTTTAGAGGATACGGCTTTGTACTTCTTTGATCGGTCCAGTTTTATATTTCCCTGGTCTGTTGCATACACCGGATTGTAGTAAATGTACAGGAAAGAAGATGATTTACGGTCATCAGGGTCATAGTCGGGATTGATTACCGGATAGTAAACCCCCAATTTGAGTTGATAATCTCCTTTGGTTGCATTTTGCTGCCCGGATAATCCCAAAGGGGTGCCAGGGTAGACTATGTCTCCTTCGGAAACCATAAAACTTCCTTTCTCGAAGATGTCATATTTACAGATTGTGCCATCAATGTGTTCAATTGTAATTGAATTTGCTTTGGAGGTATAACTCACTCTTTCTTCCCGTTCCATCGGATCGAAGCTATCCTGTATTTTAACCACTTCTCCTTTTCGTACGGCGAATATTGTATCTCCTTTCTCTAAATGGAATTGGAGAGCAGTCCATTTTATGTTTCTGTTTCTGTTAAGATATCGTTGATCGACGTTGTACAGGTAGTTAATCTGTACAGGCTCGGCTCTGTTTGTACTATAAGGAAGACGGTAAACGAAAGCACTATCCACATTTCTGGGTTCATAACCCATAGTATACGAATAGTTGTATCTACAGTTGATTGGCTGCCTGGGATCGGCGGGGGTAATTTTAAGTATATTACCCGAGTTTTTTACAACCTTGAGTAAGGTTGCAGGCTCACTCATGTTTTCTTGTTTAAGGAACCTGATCACTACACTATAACTCCCTGGCTTGTTTAAGGTTGCCCCTATATTGAACGTTTCTTTTTCTCCGGTTTTTTCTCTTTCACTTCTGAGTTCGACGGCAGGCTCTTCTCTTGTTTGAGCGTATGTGTAAATGGAGAATGTGGCATAACAGGCCAGTAAGATTATTCTTAGAATAGGATTCATTAGTCTATTGTTTTATATATTGGATGCAGAGTTAGTGATTTTTTCTCTCTTTTCAAAAAAACAAAGCAAAAGATGTCTCCAATGAGCTATATTAAAGTGATTTATGCTAGGAATTCAACGTAAATTAATAGTATAAAGACTAAATTACCTTAACCGGTAATTGTCGAATGCATTTGTCTCCGTATCTTGCAGCCCTTAAAAGAAAATTGATATGATAGGAAGATTATTAATGTATCTGGTTCCGGGATTATTGGTAGCAGATATCTACATAGACCTCCTTTTCCTGAATATGGTGACCTGCCCGGGGCTATGAAGGGTACGGAGAACACAAGCTTTAAGTTACTGTTAAGCCATGATCCCAGCCATTGGCGCAGGGAAGTATTGGATACAGATGTAGACCTTATGCTGGCCGGACACACCCATGCCACCCAGTTTGCTGTTGGAAGATTGTCCTTTGCTGCTCTTGCTTATGACGAGTGGGGCGGCTTGTACAAAGAAGGAAATCAAGGGTTATATGTCAATGTAGGCGTAGGATATGTTATGTTCCCATTCCGCTTTGGAGCATGGCCGGAAATAACGGTTATTTCACTTCGTCCCACGAATGTTTGACCACTACAGGTGGCGTTTGTGGTATGAACGCCCGTGCAGCAGCCCTGCTCGCCTGTTTCTGACGGATAGCGTTAGCGGAAGCTGTACGGTTGATGGCATCATAAGCAACAAAGTCTTCATAATTATATAACCACCTTTCACCATTGGCCAGTTTATGCATACGGTAGTAGATTGCTTCACGCGAAGGGGCGTTGAATCCACCTACATTATGACGCATAATGCTATGCTCTGTTGGGCGGTAAGCTTTTGTCCAATAGGTGCATGCTCCTTCGTAAGTACCTAAACCATCATATTGATAACGAGGGTCTGATAGGAATTTAGCCCACTTCACCTGCTCACGATTGTTTGTAAAGTCAACATTCTTCCACCAGCCGTAAGGTTCTAGTGGTTTATAGCTTTCGTTAATCTCTCTATCTGATATTGCACCTTGAGACTGATAAGCATATTCGTCGGCTAGTTTGGCAAAGCCATGACCGCAGGCTTCATGATGCAGCAACTGTTCCAATGTTTCATCATTGTCGCCGATTGGGAAATAAGCAATTGAAGGCCCCTGGCTATAGTCCAGATCTGCGGCTTTGGGGTAATACATATAACAAGTACCGGCATAATTAGTCGAATTCATCATGACGATAATGAGTACTTCATCCATGCGGTTATAAGAAACGGCTCTTTGTGCATAAGCAAAACATTTATTGTCATTACCGCTAACGAGTGTACCTCCACCGAACTCTCCTTCCAACCCTGTACGGCTACCTTCATCGTAATCTTCATTCTCGGAAACGACATTAACCATATAGACGTTGAATAGGTTGCGGAAGGATTTAAAGGGCTCTTCAGTAAAGCATTTCTCCATCGCTTTCCTCATTATTTGTTCATACGTACCATTGGCGATCAACCGGTCTGAGAATGCATCACCCATCAGTACGATGTCAATTCCATTTCCTACGGTTGCCTCCTGTAAGGTTATAAATTTGCCATCGGCCGAATAGTCGGTCGAGATGTAAGCGCTTGCCCCCTCTTGTTTTATAGTGATTGTTTGTTTAAGTTCTCCTTTTGATATGGTAATTGTACCCGAGCGTTCGTTTTTACTGTTTTGTGGCGCAATGGTGAAACGCAGTGTCGTTGCTGCCAGTGCGCGCGTGGTGATTGGGGTAATCCAGTTTCTGGATGCTACGTCGATAGTCACGTCAAAGTCAATATTGTGTTCTACTTCGAGCGTCAATGTACCGCCATATTGGTCGAACCCGTATTCTGGTTTAGTGACAATGATTGCATCTTTCTGGGCCTGTGTAATGGTTACTTCCTCGCTTTTGGTTGTGGTACTGAAAACGAGTGAAGTGGTACGGCTGTCGTAGGTTTCGTTCGGACTGATGTCATAATACTTAGTATAAGCCGATGCCCCGCGTGTGGTAGATTCTTTGATCCAACCTACGTCCGGCATTTTGACTGTATACTCTGTATTGCTTCGAACTTCGACTTGAATTGTTGTACCGGCATCGGATACGGCGTACTCTTTTTGTGTGATCACCAATACTTCACCGCCTGCCTGGTAAATCTTCACTGTTTCGGATAAATCTCCCGAAGAGATGACGATCTGTCCCTCGCGGCTGTTTGCCTCTTCGCTGGCATCAATCTTGAATCGTAGTTTTGATGTGGTAAGGGCACGTGTCTTGTTTTGATGAATCCACTCAGGGTTCTTAATGTCGACTGTAAAATCGACATTTGCCTTTACCTCGACTTCGATTTCTTCGCCATCCATAGCTACTTCGTAGCGCGATTGGGTAATAAGTATGGCGTTTTTCTTTTTCTGGGTAACTGTAACATACTTCTGTATATCGCCACTAACTATTTTGATATAACCACTCCGGTCGTCGTACCCGTCATTCTCTTCTTTGATGGAAACGGTTAACGTCTGCGTTCCTGCTCCGCCGCTTTTAGGTGATACATCGAACCATGACGGTGTGGCACGCGTATCGCTTGTTGTGATTTGCCATGCCGCGTTGGTGGTAAACGAAACTGTAGTGCTTCCTGTACCTGTTTCGGGCAATGTAACTGCTGATTCACCACCGATGATTTCGATAACCGGAGCTTTTTCCGGCTCAGATTTGTCGTCACTGCAACTTACCAGAAACAGAGCCATGCATAGGGGCAGTATAAGGAGTAGTCGTTTTTTCATTGATTTAAATTTTGAGTATAAGAGCCTGTTTAAATTTTCCACAGAATAATTATTATATGTTGCTTTCGTTTTTTCTTTAGCGCTCTTTTTGTCTGTTTCTTCTCTTTTCGCGGTTCAAANTTCGCGGTTCAAATAGCCCGCTATTCTCACCTTAAAAAGAAAACAAACAGCCTAAAAACAGCACTAAATAAAAGAACGAGCAAAATTTAAACAGGCTCTAATATTCTTTAAGAAGAATTCAAAACAGGGTATAAAGTTAGGAAAAAAGACTTAATATGCAATCCTTCCAATCCGTTATTCCTGATTAAACACTGTTCAAATTTGGTCCGGACCATTGATATAAATGGCCGGATGATTTATAGTAAAAGGTCGGATGATTTATAGTCGATCATCCGACCCTTTCCTGCAATCAAAATAAAAACGTCTTTGTCATCGTCCACTTGCACAATTCTACAAACCTGTATGTTCTTGCTTATATTACTTTCGCATTGATAATTATAAATAACAATTATGAAAAAAGATCAAAAACAAAAAGGAAGTAAAAACGTCACAGTGA
>NZ_QVMI01000002.1:270133-321301 GCF_010500965.1 Bacteroides sp. 51
CCGGCGTCTTGTCTGATGAGAGTCAAGGGCAATTTCTGGAGTTTTACCATGCCATCTGGGAGGCTGTGTAAAAACTCCCATTCGTCATTGCGAGTCGCCACTATATTAAAATATAGAACTATTTGTAATGACAATATCCACCCCCTGCCCCCGCCAGCGGGGGATACGATGCCGCAGGTATCCCCCGCTGGCGGGGGCAGGGGGTGGACATTGTCATTGGTAACCTTGGCAGCGGCACCTTGCCGCGATTCCTCTGAAATATCCGATGGATTCGCCTATTCCGATGAAAGGGTCCTGCATATTCTTTTCATGTTCAAGACTGCAAACGCCATCATAACCCACCTCTCTCAGTGCTTTGATGAAAGCCGGGAAGTCAATGATACCTCTTCCTATTTCAACGGAGTAGCCGGCTTTGGTATTTCCGGTTACGTCTTTGATGTGAATATCGAACACGCGGGTGTGGTACTTCAGTAAATCAGCTACCGGGTCCTTGCCGTTCCGGGTGTCGTGACCAATGTCCAGACACATGCCAATACGAGGGTCAAGGTCTTTGGTGTGGTTCCATGCATCGTCGGCATCAGGATACAAGGCGATGTCAGGTCCATGAAGGTGGATAGCATACTTGAAATCGTACTCCTTCACCTTCTGGTCTACATAAGGCAGAAGTTCTACGTTGGGCACTCCCACGATGAGTTTTACACCCACTCTTTTGGCGTACTCAAAGCCTCTGTCTACTTCTTCCTTGGATTTCATGTAGATGGGGCCAACGGCATAACCGGTAACACCATTGTCGGCCAGTTTCTTGTGGAACTCGGCAATCTGCTCGTCTGTGCTGTTGAAAGGCAGATGGAAGTCTTTTATACACAGGTAATGAACGTCGGTTTTCTTCATTACTTCCAATGTCTGGTCCAGGTTGAATTTAACGAAGGTGTAACCTGCCATACCCACCTTGAATTTGTCGACAAATTCGGGAGCAAGCTGCTCGCTGGATAGTTCTTTGATTTTAACGTTCTTGAAGGACACTTCATCGCCGTGGTCTTGCAGGAGGATATGCCCTTGGATATGATTGCCAAAGTTAGGCCAGTTGGCATATTTGCTGTACGCCACCAAAGCGTTGAACTCTTGTGTGTTCCGGATGTATTCGAGGATTCTGACTCCATTCAGGTAATGTTGAACCTTATCACCATTCACGATAACCATCGCTGTATTGAAGCCGTTCTTGTCGAAATTATATCCTTTTACGGTTTTATCCGATGGAATCAGGTCATATAGAGAACCCAGTGTGCGGTTGCCCTTTACTCCGAGTTTAGCATCGGGATGGTGGTCGTCGTCCAGGATTTGGAACTCGCAACCGATGGCAGAGCCTTCGCCTTTATTCATGTCAGGGTCGACAAAGTATTTGATACCGCTGTTTGCTCCTTTGGTGATCTTGAAATCTACCTTCAGGATGAAGTTCTTGTATTTCTTTGTGGTTACGATGTCTCCGCCGTTAGTGGATTCTTTACCGTCGTTGGCATGTACTTTCAATAGGCCGTCTTTGATGGACCATCCGTTAGTAGGGAATTGGTCGAGCTTTGCTCCCCGCCAACCTTCGGTTGTTTTTCCATCCCATAGCAGTTTCCATCCGTCTGCTATTTCGTTTTGGGACAAGGTGTTGTCCTGGGCGAATATGTTTGCAGTGATAAATAGTGCAGTAAGTAATAGTATTTTTTTCATTATTTAATGGTTTTGATGTAAATGATTCACTGTAGGGGCGGTTCGAGAACCGCCCGTAAATGGTTTACTGTGTATTCTGTGCATTGGGCGGTTCTCGAACCGCCCCTACAGTTATAACATTATAGTTTATAAAACTCCTCCCAACCTTTGCGTGGTGGCATCTGCGTCAGGAATGCATCAGCAAATGGATTATTGGTAATTCGCTTACTATCTCTGTTAAATTCCAGTTTGGTATTGAACCGCTGAGCCATTACACCCAACGAGAATACCTGACTCAATGGTCCATGAATTTCGAAAGGAGAGCGGGTCTTTTCCTCGCCCATACAAGCCAGTAAGAAGTTGGCAAAGTGATTGGACGGACTCTTCGGAACTTCCGGAAGTGACGATTCCATCGCTTTAGCTTTCTCTTCCGGAATGATGGAAAGGGTACTTCCGTGCGATCCACCTTTAAAGATCAGGTCTTTGCTATAAATGATCTTTCCCGGATTCAACTTAGTAGGCTGAAGCTTTCCTCCTGCCACGGTTGGAATATTAGGATCAATATCCGATGTTCCGTAACCGGCAGGAACTTCGGGCACATTGTTTACACCGTCATACCACGTAATATCTACCGGAGGCATGTTGCCCCTTTGCGGGAATCGGAAGAGAATGGTCGAAGCCATCGGGAAGAAATAGTCATTGTGGCCATCTACTTTCAAGGCGGTAACCTCATAGGGTAATCCAAGCTCAAGGAACTCGTGAATGGTATCCAGGATATGCGCGCCCCAATCGCCCAATGCTCCCATGCCAAAGTCGTACCAGCAGCGCCATTGACCGTTGTGGTAGTCCTTGTTGTATTCGTGGTATTGTGCTGCGCACAACCAGGTGTTCCAATCGAGCGTTCCTGGTATAGGCTGGGCTTCGGGATATTTGTAGATATTCGGATCGAACTTATGCCATCTTCTTTCGCCGTTCATATGGGCTGTTACTGCTGTAACGTCTTTGATGATGCCTGCATCTTTCCATGCTTTGAACTGGAAATAATTAGCCTCGGAGTGTCCCTGGTTTCCTACTTGGGTCACTACATTGTGATACTTCTTGGCTGCCTGTATCATCAGTTCGGCTTCGTAGAATGTGCGGGCCATGGGTTTCTCCACATAGATGTGTTTGCCTAGTGCCATAGACATCATACATACAGGGAAGTGTGCAAAGTCGGGGATTCCGGCGCATACGGCTTCTATTTCATTCCCCATTTTATCGAACATCTCGCGGAAGTCTTTGAATCTTTTGGCGTTGGGGAACATCGCCATAATTTCCTGAGTCTGTGGCGCACCCATATCTACGTCGCAAAGTGCAACGATATTGGCAAGCCCCGTTTTATTAAAGTCTTTGATAATCTCGGCTCCACGGTTTCCGATGCCGACACATGCCAGGTTTACTTTTCTGTTGGCTCCTTTAACTCTGGCCTGACTAGCCGCAGTCATCGAAGAAAGCGGATTCAAACCATCCAGAAGTAGTCCGGCGCTGGCCAGCCCTCCGGCTTTTAAGAATTTTCTTCTTGTGATCATGGTGTTATTATAAAATTAGGTTAATGAATATATTGTGCATTAAATCGTTGTACAAGTTCAGGACGTTTAGAGGCTGGGGCGGCAAACAGGGCGGTGGACAAGACTTCTCCTTCCGTGCCGCTATCCGTAATGACGGACAGTGTGTCTAAACTTTCGATATATTGCCCCGTATCCGGGCATATAATATGTTTGGGCTTATTGTTTTCATTCCCCGAGGTGGTTAAGCATTGGTTGTTCAGGGAGCAATCTTTGGTGGTAAGCCCCTCTTTCCCGAGATTGATTCTCCATGCCTTGCCATTCGGATGATTGCCTGTGGCAAGGATTGAACTATTGCCCAGGTTGATTAAAGAGTCTGTAACAGATTCTGAGGTTAATATCTTCCGTATCTGCTCCAATGCGTATCCTTTAAGAAACCCCGATAAATCTAGTCTTATCCCTTTCTGCCGGAAGAAAATGCTATGATCGCTGACTTCCAACTGCGGGAATGTTTGCCTGTTATAGTTATCCGACTTTATGGTGATATCGAAATAGCCATCTGTCTTTTGATAGAACGCTTCGCAGAGCGTAATCATTCGGTGCAGGTCCTCGCCAACCGGAATCGGGGCTACGTCGGCACTCTGGTTAACGCGGCTCAACTCGCTGGAAGGATCAAAATAGCTGGCTATCTTCTCTAACCGGTTGAGTTCTGTGTAGATCTGGTTTACAGTTTGTTTCAGTCTCGGTTCGTCCTCACCACATAAGAGTATATCAGCCCGTGTATGCATGGAAAAGAACCAGGCATATAACATCTTATTCTTATAGAAGAACCCTACCTCTTTCATTTAGAGAATGCTTTTCTTATCCCAAAGAACACCAGCCGGGCAAGAACCCAGAGGCCATATAAAACGAAAGAGGCGATCAACACAAATCCCAGGGAAGTCAGTACCTCCCAGGCGGTGGTGTTGTAGCGTATGATGGCGTATATGTTTAGTAGATTGGCAAGGATGAAACAGACAATAAAGGCGATGAATTCGGTCTTTTTTCTTTTTGCGGTGATTACTGTATCTTTCATGTTATGCCTCCTTTACTATTCTTTTATGGTTCAAATAATCAATCTTGTATTCGTCGGGGAAGGTGAGGATTTCATTCCTTTGCAGGGCTTCGTCACCCCACAAGGCCAGAGCGCTGGCGTAATAACACTCTTCGGCAATGTTCTCGGGTTGCTGCTTCGTGATTACGGCTTCAACGAAAGCGTTTAGGATCAGGTCGGTGCCGTCTCCGCTGGGTTGCTTGCCGAGAATGAATTCTCCTTTTTGTTCTTTTGCGGTTTCCGGTGCCCAGCTTGTGCCTGCCATCGGTAGTGAATCGAAGATGTTGCTCTCGATTTCATTAATCATCTGGACGAAAGCCGGAGAGGGAGCGACGCTCTCCCAATAGAACGTTCCCTTTTCGGGGGTAATGGTGCCCAGGTGTCCGAGTATCTGTTCTTCCAACCCGTTCATCTTGTTGGAGATGACGGATTCGAACGTCATTTTGACTCCGTTCTCGAACACGTAAATGCAGTTAATGTTATCGTATACCTCGCGTCCGTCTTTCCAGCAGGTGATTGCCCCGTGACCCATTACCTTTTCGGGCAGGGTACGCAGTGCCCAGCTACCGATTTGCAACTGGTGGCATGCCAGTTCTGTCATAAGTCCTTTGGAGGTTTCGCGGTATAACCGCCAGTTGATGAGGCGTTCCAGCTCGGGCGATGGAACTTCGCGCCGCCAGTCTCCGTTTCTGAACCAATAGGTGCGGATGGCTTCGATATCGCCGAACATGCCGGAGTGGATCATTTCCATGGCTTTGATGTAGCGGGGGTCGAACAGGCGTTGCTGTCCGCCGAAGAAGATCAATCCGGTTTCGATGTGCTTATCGTACATCCGGAGGCATTCTTCGACTGTATAGCCTGTAGATTTCTCGCAGTATACGTGCTTGCCGGCATCGTAAGCGTCGAGTGTCATCTGGCAGTGCAGGTTGAGGGGTGTGGCTATGAGTATGGCGTCTACTTCTTTATCTTCCAGCATTTTGCGGTAGTCGGAGTAGACTCTGGCTTTGGGCGCGAGCTTCAGGGCTTCGTCAATGGAGGGTTGGTAGATGTCGCAGATGGCAACGATCTCGGCCTTTTTGTTCTTGGAAAGGAAGTCCATCAAGTGCCTTCCTCTGGAACCCGGGCCGATGATACCGATCCGTGCTCTTTCTCCTACTGTGTTGTTTCTTTCGGCAAATGCTGATAGCCAAGGGGTAGAGGCCAGGAGTGCTCCAGCTCCTGCCATCCCTATGTTCTTCAGAAAGTCTCTTCTTGTAACCATAGTGTTTATGCGGCAACGTGCCGCAGCGAGGTATTAATTATTTAATGTTTTTAGCAAATGTAAGTTTAGGTTATTACCTGCTCAATTAATTTCCGATTAATTTGGGGGGGGATGTGTAACATTCTTCTTATAATCATCCCGTTAAATCCCGGAAAGCTCTAGCCTGTCCAGCATTTGGATATATAATTCTATTGCTTCTTCTATCTCCTTAATCATGATATACTCATCGGCGGTATGCGACCGTGATGAGCGTCCCGGACCCATTTTGACCGATGGAAACGGCATTAATGCCTGATCCGACAGGGTGGGCGAGCCAAACGGTTCGCGCCCCAATGTTATCGCTTTTTGTACAAATGGGTGTTCTTGGGATATACGTGAAGAGTTCAACCTGAAAGAACGGGCTTTGGCTTCGCCGGAGATGTGTTGGGTGATGATTCCGAATAACTCCTCGTTGCTGTATAGTTCATTGCTGCGAATGTCGACAACAAAGGTGCAGCGGTCGGGAACGACGTTGTGTTGGGTGCCTGCGTTGATTTGGGTTACGCTCATCTTTACCGCGCCCAGCAACGGGGATTCCTTTTCAAAACGATAGTCGCGGAACCACCCGATGTCTTGCAGGGATTTGTATATGGCATTTTCGCCTTCATCGCGGGCGGCATGGCCTGCTTTGCCTAGGGCGGTTACGTCGAGAACCATCAGTCCTTTCTCGGCAATGGCGGGTTGCATCTCGGTTGGTTCGCCTACGATGGCGAAGGCGATAGGAGGGAGTTCGGGTATTACGCTTTCTATGCCGTCTTTTCCGGATACTTCTTCTTCGCAGGAGGCCAGGAAGATCAGGTTGTAGGATTGTTCGGTGCGACAGAGTTCGATGAATACATGCAGCAAGGAAACAACGCTTGCTCCGGCGTCGTTGCTGCCCAGACCATATAGTTTGCCGTTGATTTCGGTGGGGGTGAACGGGTCTTTCTGCCAACCGCTAACCGGTTTAACTGTATCGATATGCGAATTGAGCAGGATGGTTGGCTTTTGGGTATTGAACATGGGACTGAAGGACCAGACGTTGTTCCCTTTCCGTCCCGTTGCCATACCGTGTGTTTCAATATATTGTTGCAGGAAATCAGCAGCAGCAGTCTCCTCGCGGCTTAGGGATGGAATGCCGATGAGCGACTTCAATAGGCCAACGGCTTCGACTGATAGAGATTCATAGTTTGCCATTATGATACGTAAATATTGCTGTTTGCAAACTTACAGAAAATAATTAGGAATTGGGAATTATAAAATGCAAATATCGTTTCAAAAAAGGAAACAAAAAGATCAAAACTCCGTATTTTAGTGTTTTTGAGGAATTATTCTTACTACGTGGCATCGAAAACCTGGCGGTGGCACCTTGCCGCTTCCAGATAAAACTATATCTTTGTATCAGGTTTCGGCCTTATAAACTTATATATAGTATGGCGTATTATCATTTATCTGTGCTGGTGCATCGCCAGGCAGAAAAGTATGGAGACAGGGTTGCCCTTAAGTATCGGGATTACGAGAAAGAGGTGTGGCATTCTGTTTCCTGGAATCAGTTCTCGCAATTGGTAAGGCAGTCGGCCAATGCGCTGGTTCAGCTTGGCATAAAGGAAGAGGAAAATATAGCGATCTATTCGCAGAATAAGCCCGAGTGCTTGTATGTGGAGTATGGTGCGTTTGGGAATCGTGCAGTGTCTGTTCCTTTGTATGCAACCAGTTCTCCGATTCAGGCGCAGTATATTGTGAATGATGCGGGAGTCCGTTTTATGTTTGTTGGCGAGCAGTTTCAGTACGATGCGGCTTTTAGCATCATCAGCTATTGCCCTACGTTGGAGAAGCTGATCATTTTCGATCGTTCCGTCCAGAAAGACCCTCGTGATACGACTTCTATTTATTTTGATGAGTTCCTTGAACTGGGCGAAGGGCTTCCTCACAATGATATAGTAGAGGAGCGGACGTTGCGTGCAACGGAAGATGATCTGGCCAATATCCTCTATACATCGGGCACAACCGGAGAGCCGAAGGGAGTGATGCTGCATCACAGTTGCTATCTGGAAGTGTTCCGGATTCACGATATCCGCCTGACGACAATGTCGGATCAGGATGTTTCCATGAACTTCCTGCCGATGACCCATGTGTTCGAAAAAGCGTGGTGCAACCTTTGTGTACATAAAGGCGTGTTGATTTGCGTTAACCTCCGTCCGGTCGATATCCAGACCACGATTAAAGAGATTCGCCCGACGCTGATGTGTAGTGTTCCCCGGTTCTGGGAAAAAGTCTACTCGGGGGTACAGGAGGTTATTAACCAGGCCACCGGCATTAAGAAAACATTGATGCAGGATGCCATACGTGTGGGACGGATTCATAATCTGGATTACCTGCGCGTAGGGAAAACACCACCGTTGTTGTTGCAACTTAAGTATAAATTCTACGAGAAAACCATCTACCAGCTTTTGAAGAAAACGGTGGGTATTGAGAACGGGCACTTCTTCCCTACGGCCGGTGCGGCTGTTCCCGATGAGGTGTGGTCGTTCGTGCGTTCTGTAGGCATTCCTATGATTGTGGGTTACGGGCTGACAGAATCTACGGCTACCGTTTCCTGTACGTATGGAGATTCGGGCTATACCATCGGCTCCGTAGGTGTTCCTATGCCTGACCTGGGCGTGAGGATTGGCGAGAATAACGAAATCCAGTTGAAAGGAAAAACCATCACCAAGGGATATTACCGCAAGAGCGAGGCTACGGCAGAGGCTTTCACCGAAGATGGATGGTTCCGTACCGGCGATGCCGGCTACCTGAAAGATGGCGAGTTGTATCTGACAGAGCGCATAAAAGACCTCTTCAAAACATCGAACGGGAAATACATCGCTCCGCAGGCGTTGGAAACCAAATTGGTTATTGATCGTTACATCGACCAGATTGCCATTATTGCCGATCAACGTAAATTCGTTTCCGCCCTTATCGTTCCGGCTTACGCGTTGGTAAAGGAGTATGCAGACAAAAAGGGAATCAAGTATACAGACATGAAAGACCTTTTGCAGCATCCGGATATTATCAACCTGTTCACGGCACGTATCGGAACTTTGCAGCAGCAGTTTGTACATTATGAACAGATTAAATCTTTCACATTATTGCCCGAACCGTTCAGCATGGAACGTGGTGAAATGACAAACACCCTGAAACTGAAACGTTCGGTTATCGCAGAGAATTACAAGGATCTGATTGATAAAATGTACGAGGAATAATCTCGTATTTCCTCTTAAGAAATGAGGTACTTTCTCAGTGATGCCAGGAAAGTACCTGAACTAAGCTGAGATACTTTCTCAACCTGACTGAGAAAGTACCTCAACTTGGCTGAGAAAGTTTCTGAATTTATTGAGCTACTATCTCAATCACACGGCTATGCAGTCGCTGGGTGGTAAACATATTCAATCCTACGGTCATAAGATACTCGCCGGAGAATAATTGGTCGTTGCCCTGTAGCGAAGAACCCGAGCCGGGCATCATATTTATTTCTTTCACCCGGTATTTCTTATACCTATCCAGTCCTTGCAAACGCACAGGAAGCAGTTTCTCACCATAACGAGGATAAATATCGAAAGCAAATACCACGGCGCTCTTCTTATCCTTATCCACAAACATCGAAGAAGTATGGTTGCTTCCGTAAGGCGAAACCAACCGGTAGAGATCGCCTTCCAGAATGGCCGGCTTTAATTGATTATAATGCCCCACAGCCTGACGGCAGAATTGCTGCTCATCGCCGTTCATGTCTTCCAGTTTGATGTCGAAACCCAACTTACCCATCATGGCTACATCTGTGCGGAACTTGATACTGGCACTGCGGTTCCACGTAGTGACATGTGCGCAAAGCGTTTTGCTGGGGAATATCTGCGAGAATCCCCACTGGATAAACAAACGTTCGATCGGGTCGGTATTGTCGCTTGGCCAGAACTCGGTGAAATACTTCAGGGCCTCATAGTCGGAACGACCGCCACCACCGGCGCAAAGCATCATCGGCAGGTTGGGGTATTTGGCTTTTACACGCTCCAACACGTTGTAAAGTCCGCGTACGTGCTTGATGTATAAATGCGATTGTTTGTTTTTGAGATAAGGAGAATAGATGTTGGTAATGGGGCTGTTGCAATCCCATTTAAAGAAAGCAATGTCGGGATAGTTGGTCATTAATTTATCGACAACTCCAAACACGTGGTCTTGTACGGCCGGGTTACTCAGATCAAGCACCATCTGATTGCGGAAATAATATTCATCCCGGTTAGGCAGATGAATGACCCAGTCCTTATGCTTCTCGTACAATTCGCTTTTGGGATTTACCATTTCGGGTTCAATCCAGATACCAAACTTGATGCCTTTCTTCTTTGCTTCTTCTACCAAACGACCTACACCATTGGGGAGTTTATCTTTCGTCTCGTCCCAGTCGCCCAATCCCTGATGGTCGCCGCTACGGGGATATTTGTTGGCAAACCATCCGTCGTCCAATAAGAACATATCTACACCGAGCTTCACCGCTTCGTCCATTAGGCCGATCAGCTTATCTTCGTTGAAGTCGAAATAAGTAGCTTCCCAGTTGTTGAGCAACGTCATGCGAGTTTTATCACCATCTTTTAATTGATACCTGCGTGCCCAATCGTGGAAGTTGCGGCTGGCTTGCCCTCTGCCCTCAAAGCTATACGTGAAATAGAAGTCCGGCGTACGGAACGTTTCATTGGCAGGTAATTGGTATTCGGATGCGTAGGGGTTGATTCCGGAAATGATGCGCAGTTCGTTCTTGTTATCAACCTCGAAGGTAAACTGGAAGTTTCCTGTCCACCCGATATTGCCGACCAACACCTCGCCGCTGTTTTCTTCTGCTTTACGGTCGACGGCCAGTTGGAAGAAAGGCGATACGAACATATTGGCGCGGGCGCCGAGTTTGGTGTCGACTACCTTTTTACCAAAGTCCAGTTCCTGCTCGGTTATGTTTGCTTCATGAGCCCAGTCGCCTGCGAATTCCGTAAGGAAGTATTTTGCGCGGTTAAGATGGAGCATCGAGGAGGCATACCGGCTTAATATAACCGGCTTCTTTTCGCGGTGACTGATCTCGGTGAATGTTTTGATTATATCTTCTTTGTCGTAACTGATGTAGTGCAACTTAATGGTCACCGGATATTTGTCGTCCTGTAGGGTAATGATTGTTTCGTTCACTCCACCTTCTAAAGAACTGCTGGAATGGGTTACGTATTTCAATAACAAAGACGGATTTCCATCGTTATGCAGTATTTGAATGGCAGGCTCAAAATAGTCCTCCATACCGTGCGTCAGGTAGGCTTCTGTTCCTTGCGGAAGGTGGTTGAGATCGGATTCATAGGTAAGTTTCCGGCCCAAATAATGTTGGTACAGGCGTCCGTTATCTCCCACCCGATAAATCAGACTGATGTTTTCGGTTTCGATTTTAATAGTAGGGGTATCGGCAGCGATAAGTATACCTGGTAAGCAAACCAGCAAACAAAATAAAAGGGTTAATCTTAGTTTCACAATATTCGTTTTTAATAGGTTAATAGTTATTTATCTGTCCGGAAAGGAACAACAGGGAGATCATTCGTGCCATATAAATTACACTCCGGATTGTCGGCCCAGCCATATCGTGCCGCTAATGGAATCTCTACGTGCGAAGATTGCAGCAAGACCGTCTTTCCCTGGATTGTGGCAGTTGCCGGGTGGAATATTCCGTCCGGGCCTGCTACGATAAAGCCTTTCGGGGTACTTCCTTTCAACAATATCTCCTCATCGAAGCGTACAGTCAATGTGTTTCCGGCAACCTCAAAGCTTTGGAACACCGGGCCGTCGGAAGAGACGTTCTTATGATACGTTTTGGCCAGCGCATTTACGGCCAGCCGCCTTGCCACCTCTTGTTTATTCTTTGGGTGGATGTCATGCGCTTCGCCAATGTCGATGGTTACGGCCATGCCTGTATTCTTCAAGTGGAGCGCCTCGGCCTGTGCTTGGCGGAGAGCTGCCCATTTAGAATCCGGCTGTACTTCTGCCCGGTCCAGATAGTTGGCCAACTGAACGAAATAGAAAGGAAAATCTTGTTTCCATGCCTTTCTCCAATCGGCAATCATGGCCGGGAATAAGCGTTTGTATTGCTCATCATACCCTACATTATGTTCTCCCTGATACCAAATAACTCCTTTGATGGGAAAAACGGTGAAAGGATGAACCATAGCATTGTATAACGCAGTAGGATAGCAGGAAGTGGGCCATCCTGTACCTTCAGGAGAAAGAGGCCGGGAAGGTGCATTTGCCATAGATGCTCCCAAATGGTAGCTCCAGTCGCCGGCCAGTGAAATCTTCTTTCCGTTACCTTCAATAAACAGGTTTTGCGGCTCTCCGTGTATACCACCTTCGCCACCATAATCTATAGCCCGTATGGTGATAATGCCCTTTCCGGCTTTCACCAGATCTGCCGGAATCTTATAGTTACGCATGGTGTTGCAACCCGAAGTTTTACCAATCTCTTTGCCATTAAAGTAAGTAACATCGTCGTCGTCAATCATAGCCAGGCTGAGAGAGACTTCTTTTCCATCCCATTCAACAGGTATCTCCACTTCTTTCTGGAACCAGACAATACCGTCAAAGTTTAGCCCTTTGGTTTCCCAGTAAGCCGGTAGCTGCATAGGCTTCCACTCTTTTCCTGTTTGCCGTGCCGAAATCCATTGTGGAACTCCGTCTTTGATTCCTGCATCCTGAAGGTTAAACTGTTGGAGCCATTCGTCCATTTCCTGATAGTATAGTTCAATAAGTTTCTCTTGGTTGAACCCTACGCTGTTCATCCGGGCCATTTTGTCCTCGAATCCCATCACTTGCTTCAACGTTTGGTAACTTGTCCACGCCTCGGCAGGTGTTCCTCCCCAGGTACAATCAATGACGCCGATAGGAACATTCAACTCTTGCCATAATTTGCGTGCATAGAAATAAGCTACAGAAGAAAACTCCGGTACGGTAGCCGGACTGCATTCCTGCCAACCTCCCATATTCATTTCCACATTCTCCTGTGGAGTAAAAGCAACCGTTTTCTTAACCTGCAATAAACGTATGGAGGGATAATTAGCCTCGGCTATTTCTTTTTCATAGTTTAATACCTTTCCCCATCCGGCTACCGGCATTTCCATATTCGACTGTCCGGAACAAAACCATACTTCGCCCGAGAGAATATTGTTCAGCGTAAGGGTTGTTCCATCCGAAATGGTTATATTGTAAGGACCTCCAGCAGCAGGAGTAGGAATCTCTACCCGGAAATCACCGTTTACGTCAGCTTTAACCACATAGCTCTGGGTATCCCAACTGGCTTTCACGGTTACCTTTTTTCCAGCTTTGGTTTTTCCGGGAATAGTTAATACGGAATTTTGCTGTACGATCATATGATCTGTAAAGAAGGAAGGCAACACTACTTTTGCCTGGGCAACAATAGCGAAACACAAAGAAAAGAGAAGTAGTTTGAATCTGTTCATATTTTTGTTTATTTAAATGCGATCAACTTTGCGTCTTTTGGAGGTATGGAAACCTGTATTTGGCCATTGGCTGTTGATTGTTGTCCGCTCCATATTTCGGTTGCCTGATAGGACCGGGCAGAATCCAGCCCAAGTCTATCCATTGATAGATTCATTTGCAATTCGTTCTCCGAATAGTTAAATACGGCACAGTGCAATGTTCCATCCTTTTCTTTCCGGACAAAGATATGCTCAGACCGTTCACCGTTTCCTTCTACAGGACGGAATGCTTCGCCTGTGGCAACAGCATTGACCGCCGCGTTGGTTAAGAACTTCTTTGCCCGTTCTTTAGCCTCTTCCGGGCCGTCTTTACTGAAATCATCGCCTACGATATAAATTCCGGCGATGATGCCCGAAGTGATACGTGCCCGGTTTTCTCCTTCGGTAGCATCTCGTAGTACGATATGATCGGCATCGTTATACGAATAGATGTATTGTTGCCACCAGCCGTATGAGAGTGCGTTTAATGTATATTCCGTATCCTTAATTTTATTCCAGGCATCACAGGCTATTCTTCTGGATTGTGCATAATGAGCTGGGAAAACAGGCGAAATGGAAAGGTTGATATACATATCGCCAAAATACTTGTCCAGCAACTGCATGCCGTAGTTATATCCTTGTATACCTGTGGTTATTGCCGGATTGTACCATTGATCGGCTTCCATGGCTCCATGCGTCATAAAGTCCATCTTTACATATTCAAAACCTGTCCGGTGAAATAGTCCGGCTGTTTCTTTCATCATGGCCTCCACTGCCGGGTGTGTAGGGTCGATAGCGTAAGCACCATCCAATTCTTGTGGTTTTCCGTTGGCATACAGGTAAATATCCTTGTATTTATAGGTAGGCGCTGCATCGATGGTGCGTTCCGGGTTGCGACCCCAATCGGTGAAAGGTGTCCAGTATATACCCCCAATCTGCCCGTTGGCTTTGCATCTGGCAATAAATGATTTCAGTTGTTCCTCGCTGAAACTATTCCAACCGGAGTCCAGTCCGATATAAACTGTGTTATCTGCATTAACGAAATGATGGTTCTGGAGGTTCTCTTTGAAGAAGTCGGAAACCTCCAATGCTTTTTCGTACGTCAGATTGAACTGTAAAGCCCCCCAACTGTTCCAGCCAACCGGAACAGCCTTTTTCCAAGACTTGGGAGGGGCAATTACAGCATTGGCTTTAGCATATGCTTCCAGCCCATCACACCAGTTACCGAAAAGCCCGTATAATACTTTGGGCGATTTAATCTTTTTACCTTTTACTATACCGTGTGATTTTACATCTCGTGTCAGCTCATCGGCTACGCCTCCATAACAAACCAATGAACCTATATTGTCTTTATTACCTTTACCTAATCGTACTGCGGTTTTCCAGTTATCGTGTTCCACAGAACCGATAACGATTCCTTGCCGGTCGTCATTATTAAAAATGGCAGTGACCTCATAGCTTGTTAAGCTGTCGAAGACCAGCGGATGGGATTGATAGCGAACCCATTTATCATTATCAAAAGGAATGAATAATGCCCGGTTGTTTTCACCCGGAGTAAGTATCTGTGGCACCTGATCCATATGAATAGGAGCCATGCGGTTGGAAGCGATTTCCTCTTTGCCTTCCAATGTAAAGTCTGTCAGCAGAAAGTCCTTATCCGGATAGAGATAAAAATACTGGGTGAGTTTGGGTAATGTATTACCAGTGTACGTTATTACATACGCATATCCTTGCCCAAAGGAGTCGTTTATCTTATTCGTTTGAATCTTATAATCCGGATAATCACAGGTGGTAATTGTTTTTCCATCCCATATATAGGATGCGTACAGATTGTCTATGATAAGTTTCGCGTGTTGCTGAACGCTTACAACTTTCTTTTCCGTATCGAAACGAATACTCCATTTCCCTGTTATCAGTTCTTTGTCCTGACTCTTACACCCGAAAGAAAGAAGGAAAAAAGAGATAAGACATACTCTAAGAATGATCTTTAAAGGTTGATTTTTGTTTTTCATGGTTTGATTAATCTATTGCACCTCAAAAGTAGAGATAAACAATAGATCGGGAAATTACAAAAAAGGCAAAAAATGGTACGATTACGGCAAAGCTGCATACAAAGAAGCGTTATGCGTAGAAAATACCATTTATTGCTTTATCCGTCTCCGGTTTTTTTAATCTCCTGCACAATAACAAACTGATTCCCGTTTTGGTATTGCTTTTCAAAATCTTTGGGAGTCATACCAAATTGTTTCAGGAACAATTTACTAAAATAAGAAGGCGAATTAATTCCTATCATATAACAAATATCACCAATCCGGTACTTACCATCCTGAATATATTCGGCTGCTTTCTTTAATTTGATCAGCCGGATAAAATCGAGTGGCGACAGGTTGAACAGGGTCTTTATCTTACGCAACAAACTGGAATGGCTCATGTGGAGGATTTCGGCCATACGTTCAACACTAAAGTTGTCGTTGGTAATATTATCTTCAATAATCTGAATTACTTTATTCATGAACGCCTCGTCTGCTTTATTCATTTGCATGTTATTTACAGAGAAAAAGGGTCGTTTGGAAAACGCTTCCCTTTCCCTGCGCCGGTTATCGAGCAAGGAGAGGATTTGTTCTTTCAGGTAATTAAACGCGAAGGGTTTTTCAATATAGGCTTCTGCCCCATACTTCAACCCATTGATCTTGCTTTCCAGGTCATTCTTTGCAGTAAGGAAAATGATGGGTATATGAGATAGGTTGATATCGCACTTTACCTCTCTGCATAATTGATATCCATTCATAACGGGCATCATAATATCGCAGATGATCAGGTCGATATTCGCGCTACGGAGTACCTCAAGCGCTTCTTTCCCATTGCGGGCTATCTCTGTTGTAAAGAACTCGTCGAGTCTGCTCTGCATAAACTGAAGCATATCTTCATTGTCTTCTACCAACAATAAGGTATACGTGTTCATGTATGTAGTGACAGATGTTTCTTCGTCCAACACAACGATGTCTTTCTGGATCACCTTATCGTTCTCTAAAATGATACCTTCTTTGTTGAGTGGAACGGTGAGTACAAACACATTATCTTCCTGTTTGGTATCCAGAAAGAGAGAACCCTTATGCAACAGAGCCAATGAACGAGCTAGAGAAAGCCCGATGCCTACGCCGTTTCTTACTTCTGCATCCTTATCGGTTTGATAAAAAGGTTCAAAGATTTGTTGGCTGACCTCTTTGGGGATCTTATTTCCATCGCTAATGATGCGGATCGTAAAGGTGTCTGCACTCTTTTTAAGTTCAACGACTATTGTTTTGCGGGTATACTTCAGTGCATTGTTCAACAGATTGCTCACTATTTTGGTAATAGCTTCTTTATCAACGGCGGCCCATACATGTTCTTCCTCCAGATTCTGAATCAGTTCCTTTTTGTTTAACGCAATGGTTACCTCGAAACGGGCAATGGTTTCTTTGAGCAGGTGGGTTATGTCTACGCTTTCGAACTTCATCGTTAATTTGTTTGCACTGATCTTCTGGAAGTCAAGTAGTTGTCCGGTCAGTTCGAGTAGGCGCTTGGTGTTTTGCGTCATTACACGAATGTATTTCTTTAATCCGGACTCTTGGACATCCATTTCCTGTATAGCTTCCAACGGGCCATTAATTAAAGAAAGGGGAGTGCGGATTTCATGCGCTATTTCCGTAAAGAACTTAACTTTTGACTCATACAGTTCTTTTTCTTTCTCCATCTCGAATACCTTTTGACGTGCTTCCATCTGCCGTTTCCTACGACGATTATACCAGAAAAGACAGGCATACAGCAATACCATACCGGCCGTAATGTATGATAAATAAGCCCAGATCGACTGCCACCAGGGAGGGAGAATGACGATAGCCAATGAACAGCTTGACATATTAGTGCTTTTCCCACTTGCCGTTGCCCGTACTCTGAAAGTGTACTTCCCGGGAGCCAGTTGGGCATACGATATATTTTGGTTGCTAACGGCAGGAATCCATTCTTTATCCAATGGGTCCATACGATAATAATACTGGTTCACCTGATTGGTTGAATAACTCAGCAAGGCAACGTCAAAGCTAAGACTGGATTGATTATAAGGAAGAGTAATCTTGTCCGTATGGATAATGGATTTCTTTAGTGGAGTTCCTGGCGTATGCACCGTTACTTCCTTATTAAAAATGCTTAGTTTAGATATGTATACCGGGGCAATAGGCTGATCTCTTTCGGCTGTATGGGGATCAAAAGCAATCAATCCGTTTATTCCTCCGAAATAGAAGCGGTTATCTTTGGCTTTCAATGCCGATTTATAACTGAATTGATTGCCCAGCAGACCATCTTTGGTGGTAAATACGCGGATGTCTTTTGTTTCGGGATTGAATTTAACCAATCCCTTGTTTGTACCGAACCATAAATTGTCGTTATCATCTTCCAGAATATCATAGGCTACGTCGTCCGGCAGGCCGTCTTTAATCGTGAAGGTGGTAAAGTCGTCTGTGCTTTCATCATAACGGCAAATACCTCCGCGGTCGGTGGAAAGCCAGATGTTCCCTTTCCGGTCTTCCATGATGGAGCTGACCGAGTTGGAGCTCAGGTTTTCTCTTCCTGCTTCATACCAATGGAAGATTTCTGTCTCTGGGTTGTATTTCCAGAGTCCATTTCCCATGGTTGCAATCCAGATCATGCCGTTACTTGCTTCGAACAGATCAAATATCCAGTTATAGCCTACGGTATCTAGTTTTATGTACTCATTTTTATTGGCTTCTGCTCTGTATAATCCCCATCCTGCACCGATCCACTTACGTTCTTTGCTATCTATCAGGAAAGAGTACACACTTCCTTCTTCTATACCCAATGGTTTTTCATTAACCCCAAAGATGTTTTTACGCGACAGATTAAAGATATCCATTCCCTGTTTAAATAAGCCGCAGTACATTTTATCGTCGTAGTGTTCTACGCACAATGATATCGGATAGTCTGATTTCTGGTTATGCACCTGAAAGACATAACTGTTGAGTGGATTCAATACATTAATTCCTCCGTCTTCTGTTCCGATCCAGATGTTTCCTTTATTATCTTCGGCCAGTCCGCGGATTCGTTTGGTGTTCAATGAGTTCCCATCGCTGCCCGGTACATACTTATCGAAAAAGAAAGGATACTTTGGCAGGTAATTAACTCCACCAAACATGGTGCTTACCCAAACTCCTCCGTTGTGGTCCTGATAAATATTATATATGAAATTATCGGAAAGACTGAAAGGGCGCATCAGGTCTTGTTTGAGGTGAACAATGCTTTGTCTCTTTTCATTCACCACGTATAAACCGTGATGAGATCCCACCCATATTTCATCGTCCACACAAAGTACATCACGCAGGAAGGTTTTTTGTTTGCTGAATAAAGGAATGGGCGACACTTTACACGTAGCGGGGGTGTATTTAAGCAACTCCCCATCGTGGATAGCCAGAATCAGGTCATCACCCTGAAAGCAGATGCTTTCTATTCGTTTTCCGATCAGTGTTCTTTCAGCGCCACCGGCATGCTGTTCAAAGAGGTTTTTCTCTACATTGTATTTGAATAACCCTAAATAAGATGTGCCTACCCAGATTTCTCCTTTTTCGTTGGTGCAAATACAGTTCGGACTTTCATTCTTAAAGTTCACTTTGTCGGTGATGGGATAATAATCCATCTTATCCTTCCGGAAGCAGAATATCCCCTGGTCGGGAATAAGCGACCATATGTTTCCCAGGGTGTCGGACAATATCTCTGCCACCCAGTTATCGGGACTGACCCCATCCGGAGAGGTTGGTTTCTTTAATGTAAACGTATCCTCTTCCGGATCATAAATGTATATTCCGCGATCAGTTCCTACCCATAGTTTGTGCTCTTTATCTTCAAACAAAGCAGCGATGTTATTATTTCCGGTGCCGGTTTTCAGGTCTTTACAGTTCAGTTGCAGAATAGATGTGCCATCATACCGGTTCAAACCGTTTTTTGTGCCGAACCACATAAAACCGTAACTGTCCTGCAAGACAGCTTTTACATTGCTGGCCGACAAACCATTTTCTCCATCTATATGATTAAAATAGTAGTTTGAGTTATCTTGCCCGAAGAGTGGATGCGCAATAAGACAAAATAAAACGCCAATAAGTAGAATTTGTGCTAATCGTTTCATGGTCCGAAAGGTTACGTTTGATGCAAATATAAGTAAAAAACAATAGGTTGGTTCAAGATGAAGTATTTGTACCAGTAATAGACGAATTCGTACTGTTTTCGTCGAAACTCGCCCAATATCTTTGTAGCATGTTGAATTATTTATTATGGATTTATGAAAAAAATAAGAAGTGTAGCCAAGTTAATCTGTAGCTCAACTCTGCTATTGCTAGTCGGTTGCCAGTCATCCGGTTCCAGTGAGAATACAATGAAGCTTTGGTATAATGAGCCTGCCACCGAATGGATGGCGTCTCTTCCGGTTGGCAATGGTCGCCTGGGAGTTATGGTATATGGAGGAATTGAAGAAGAGACACTGGCTTTGAACGAAAGTACATTGTGGTCGGGCGAATATGACGAGGGACAGCAACGCCCTTTCGGCCGTCAGAAGCTGGATGAGTTAAGGCAACTCTTTTTCGACGGTAAACTGCCCGAAGGCAATCATATTGCAGGTGGAGCCATGCACGGAACGTCGAGCTCTTTCGGTACCCACTTACCTATGGGCGATCTGAAAATAGGATTCACCTATCCGGAAGGAGAGATTACGAAATACCAACGCGAACTGGATTTGAAGACAGCCGTCAGCAAGGTGACTTACCGGGTAGGGGATGTGAATTATACCCGCGAGTGTATCGCCACAAACCCCGACGATGTGATCGTTTGGAACATGAAGGCCGATAAACCGGGCGCTATTCAAATGGAGATCAGCCTCGATTTACTACGTAATGCAGAAGTGCGCGCCGAAGGCAATCAACTGGTTTACACCGGGAATGCCGACTTTCCGAAACAAGGAAAAGGCGGTGTGCTTTTCGACGGTCGCATAGCCATAAAGTTCCAGGGAGGTACGTTGGAAACGAAAGAAGGAACACTTGAGATTAAAGAGGCTAACGAAGTAACCCTTATAGCAGATATACGCACCAGTTTCAAGAACACGACTTTTGCCGGATACGATTATGAAAAGGTTTGCCGCGAAACGGTAGAGGCTGCAATGGCCGCCGATTATGCCGACCTTCGCAAACGCCACGTTGAGGATTATGCTCCCCTGTTTGCACGGGTGGACATGACCTTGGGAGACGGAAGCTACAACGACATGCCTACCAACAAACGTTGGGCGCAGGTAAAGGAAGGAACCACAGATCCCGGACTGGATGCCCTTTTCTTCCAGTATGCACGCTATCTGCTGATTGCTTCTTCGCGTCCGAACTCACCATTGCCCGTAGCGTTGCAAGGGTTCTTTAATGATAACCTGGCTTGCCACATGGGATGGACAAATGATTATCACTTGGATATCAACACCGAGCAGAACTACTGGATTGCCAATGTCGGAAACCTGGCCGATTGCCACACTCCACTCTTCGACTTTATCAAAGACCTCTCGCACCACGGAGCTAAAACGGCAAAAGACCTCTACGGATGCAAAGGATGGACCACCCACACTACGACCAACCCTTGGGGATATACAGCCGTATCAGGCAGCATCTTGTGGGGATTGTTTCCTACTGCCTCTTCCTGGATGGCATCCCATTTATGGACACAGTACGAATATACCCAGGATAAACAATATCTGGCCGAGGTGGCTTACCCCTTATTAAAAGGAAATGCAGAGTTCTTACTGGATTATATGGTTGTCCACCCCGGAAATGGATATCTGATGACCGGTCCCAGCATCTCGCCCGAGAACAGTTTCCGTTATGAGGGCGGTGAACATGCGGCTTCCATGATGCCTACCTGCGACAGGGTATTGGCGCACGAAATCTTCTCATCCTGTGTAGCCGCTTCTAAGATACTGGATATCGACCACAGTTTTGCCGATAGTCTGCAAGCTGCGATCGACCTACTGCCTCCTTTCTTTATATCGAACAGATACGGAGGGGTACAAGAATGGTTTGAGGATTACGAAGAAGCACACCCTAATCACCGGCATACCAGCCATTTATTGGCGCTTTATCCGTACTCGCAGATTACTATTGATAAAACGCCCGAGCTGGCGGCGGCTTCCAGAAAAGCTATCGAGAACCGTTTGGCTACTCCCGACTGGGAAGATACCGAATGGAGTCGCGCCAATATGGTTTGCTTCTATGCCCGCCTTCGCGATAAGGCCGATGCCTATGCCAGCGTGCAACAGCTATTGGCTACATTAACACGCGAGAACCTGCTTTCGATATCGCCTGCCGGTATTGCCGGAGCTCCTTATGATATTTTTATATTCGACGGAAATGCAGCAGGTGCGGCAGGTATTGCCGAAATGTTGCTGCAAAGCCACGATGGTGTTATTGATTTCCTGCCTTGTTTGCCCGAACAATGGAAAGACGGAAGCTATAGCGGATTAAGCGTCAGAGGAGGAGGTGAGGTGTCTGCCAACTGGAAAAACAGTGTCCTTACCAAGGCTTCCCTTAAGGTTCTTGTCGATGGTGAGTTTTCGATAAGAATGCCCGAGGGAAAGAAATATAATATCCTGACCAATGGCGAGAAGGCAACTACAACTTCTTCTGCCAGTACAATTATCACCTTATCACTTAAAGCAAATGATTTGGTAGAAATAAATTAACCTTGATTCTGTAATTAGTATATTTATACCTTATTAGATAATATGCATAAAAAAACACTCTTAATCATTACTTTCCTGTGCCTGGCATTTAACATGCCGGCGCAGGAAGTTATTCTCGTAAAGTCGGGTGAAGGAGACGCCACTCCGCGGCTCCAGTCGGCCATAGAACAAGCGCGCCAGCACAACGGTAAAAAGGTAGAAATCAGGTTGGAGCAAGGAGATTATCATATCCATCGCACCAGTGCTTCTACACATATATATTATATATCGAATACTGCTTCCGAGCGTGAGAATCCGGACCCGACCAAGCATATCGGCCTTTGGCTGAGAGACTTGAAGAACGTAACCATCAACGGTGGGGGAGCGCGATTTATTACGCACGGAGAAATGACAACCTTTGTCGTAGACCAGTGCGAAAACATTATGCTATGCAATTTCAGCCTTAAAGCCGCCGATCCTTCTATGGCGGAGATGACTGTTGTGGATGTTGCCGCCCGCACGGCAACCTTCCGCGTGCATCCGGACAATAACTATGAAATAAAAGATAACGATATCCTGTGGAAGGGCGAGGGGTGGAGCTTCACAGGAGGCGTAGCGCCGCAAACGTTCAATCCGCAAACTAACATTACCCACCGCCGGTCGTTGCCTACCGATGGAAAGGTATGTGTAGAAGAAGTGGGGAAGCACTTGATTCGCATTGAATACGCTGATCGTCCGAATGTGTATCCCGGTGAGATACTGCAAATACGCGATGCGATTCGCGATGAAGTCTGTGGCTTTATCCACCGGAGTAAAAACGTCACGCTTCAAAACCTCAACCTTCACTTCCTGGGCAACTTTGGTATCGTGGGGCAATACTCCGAGAACCTGACCTACGACCGCCTGAACTGTGAACCCGAATATGGTAGCGGCCGTACCTGTGCTGGATTTGCCGATTTCGTTCAGATGTCGGGATGTAAAGGAAAGATTAGCATTATGAATTCCCGCTTCGAAGGTGCGCACGACGACCCGATCAATATTCATGGCACACACCTGAAAGTCATGGCTTATGAGGCCGACAATGTGGTGCGCGTTCGCTTTATGCACGATCAGTCTTACGGATTCGATGCCTTTTTTCCCGGAGATAAGATTGAGATTACCGATGTGCATGCTCTGAAGTGCCTGTTTGCCGCTACGGTGAAGAAGGTGGAACGCCTGAATGATTACGAAATTAAACTGACACTGAGCCATCCCGTGCCCGGGGCGGTACAGGAGAAGGAAGCGGCTGTAGAGAATATCACCTGGACACCGGAGGTAGAAATCCGCAACAACTACTTCTCGCGCATGCCTACACGTGGCATTCTTGTTACCACCCGGCAGAAGGTATGCATTGAGGATAATGTTTTCTACCGCACTCCGATGAGCGCCATTGCTATATGCAACGATGCAAGGGGCTGGTATGAGTCGGGACCCGTACATGATGTCCTTATTCGGCACAATAACTTTATAGAGTGCGGAAGTCCGGTGATCAGCATTGCGCCCGAGAACCACCGGCCCGACGGATATGTGCACCGGGGAATACGCATCGAATCCAATCGCTTTACGCTAAACAGCGCCCCGGCAGTTGAGGCACGCTGGACGGATGGTATTTCAATTACAGATAATTATTTCGAAACCACCCGCACTATTCCGGACGACAGTTTTATCCGGTTAGAAAACTGCATTAATCAGTGTATTGAAGGAAACAGAAATAAATAATATACCCATGAAGAAAAACATTCTCTTACTCTTATTTTGCCTCTTTTCGTCGCTGGCAATGCAGAGCAAATCAACCTCAAACCCGCAGGAGAGTTTACGCCTGTGGTACAATGAACCCGCCAAAGGATGGATGACATCGGCTTTGCCGGTGGGCAACGGCCGCTTGGGCGCCATGATATTCGGAGGCGTAGAACAGGAACATATACAGTTCAATGATAAAACCTTATGGGAGGGAAGCACCTCGCAGAGAGGTTCGTACCGCAACTTCGGCGACATCTACATCAATTTCGATAATCAGGATGAGGCCACCGACTACGTGCGCGACCTTAACATTAACGATGCCCTGGCCTCCGTCAGATACCGCTCGGCAGGGGTTACCTATACCCGCGAATACTTTGCCAGCTTCCCCGACGATGCTATTGTTATGCATTTCACCGCCAATAAAAAAGGAAAGCTCAGCTTCAATATGAAGTTAGACGATGCCAACGGTGGAAAGGTAATGGTGAGCGGTCAAACCATCTCTGCGTCCGGCAAGTTGAGCCTGTTATCCTACGCGGCTGATATTACCGTTTGCAACGATGGCGGGCAGGTGTCAAACAACGGATCGGAAATACGGGTCGACAACGCCAATTCGGCTACCATTATACTCACCGCCGGTACGGATTACGACCCTCGGACTCCCACCTACCTGACTTCGAAAGACTGGAAACAAAACCTCCAAACCGCGAAGCAAAAGGCTACATCGAAATCGTATAAACAATTAAAAGAGGCGCACACCAGTGACTATCGTTCGCTGTTCGGTCGCGTGGCGTTGACTGTCGGCAATGCGAAACCCGCCATGCCAACGAATGAACTGTTGAAACGTTACGCCGAAGGGGAGTACCATTCGTATCTGGATGTACTGTTCTTCCAGTACGGCCGCTACCTTACGATTTCTTCTTCGCGCAGCGGACTGGACTTGCCTTCCAATCTGCAAGGGGTATGGAACAACAGCAACAATCCGCCCTGGGAGTCGGACATCCACTCCAATATCAACATTCAAATGAACTATTGGCCAACCGAAGTTACCAATCTGGCAGAGTGCCACATGCCGTTCATCAACTATATATATAATGAGGCGTTGGTGCACAAGTCCTGGACCGATATGGCCGCGCAGCTCGATTGCCGCGGTTGGGTAATGAAAACACAGAACAACATCTTTGGCTATTCGGACTTCATGTGGAACCGTCCGGCCAATGGGTGGTACTGCATGCACATCTGGGATAAGTATCTGTTCAATCCCGATCCGGTGTATCTGCAACAAGTGGCCTATCCGGTCATGAAGGCCGCCTGCGAGTTCTGGGTAGACCGGTTGATTGTAGATGATGACGGCATGCTGGTGGCGCCTAACGAATGGTCGCCCGAGCACGGGCCGAGTGAGACGGGCATTGCTTATGCGCAACAAATCATAGCCGACTTGTTCGTTAATACCATCCAGGCCGGCAAGATCCTGGGAACCGACACGGCATTCGTAAACCTGCTTGAGCAAAAGTACCATCGCCTGGACAAGGGGCTGAGGGTAGGAGACTGGGGGCAACTCCGCGAGTGGAAATACACGAACGACGATCCCAACAGTAATCACCGGCATGTATCGCACCTTATGGCCCTCTACCCGGGCAAGGCTATTTCTCCATTCCTCAACGCTGCCCATGCCGATGCGGCACGGAAGAGTCTCGATGCCCGCGGTGATAGCGGCACAGGATGGAGCCGGGTGTGGAAGATTGCTTTCTGGGCACGGTTGCTCGATGGAAATCGCGCGCACAAACTGCTTAAACATGCCTTGAACCTGACGGATGACACGGGAATGGATTATGCCGAAAAGGGTGGGGTGTACGAAAACCTGTTCGATGCGCATCCGCCGTTTCAGATAGATGGAAACCTCGGTGCCACAGCATGCATCTCGGAGATGTTGCTGCAAAGTCATCTGGGAGAGTTGCACCTGTTGCCCGCCATTCCCGATGTATGGGAGCAGGGGCAAGCCAGAGGATTCAAAGCAAGAGGCGGTTACGAAGTGAGTATGCAATGGAAAGACCATGCGCTGCTTACAGCCGATATCAAAGCCAGCCGGGCAGGGGTGTGCACCATACGGACAAGCAATCCGGTGAAAGTATCGGGTAGGGATACCACTTCTCAACCCGATGGAAACGGGTATTATACGCTTATGTTGAATATGGAACCGGGTCAGACGCACAGGCTTTTGGCTGTTGTGAAGTAATAGCATTGTAACGCCGGGCAACAACCATATAATCTTATAGCTTGTTTGTCCGAGTTATTATTCTACTTTCTCAATACTGAAAACACCCGGGTCTTTCGGGTCAAAACACCCGGGTGTTCCAACCTAAAACACCCGGGTGTTTTAACTGGAAAGACCCGGGTGTTTTCAAACTCATGCTACTTGCAATTGAACGGAATAGTGTTTTCTTACTTTCCCTGTGCCACTTCTATTCTATTTCTGTGCCTCTTCCATATCCTGCGCCATGGTATTCAGTATAGACCGGCGGTAATTTTCGGGCGAGAGGTTCATTAGTTTCTTGAAGATTCTGGAAAAGTAATACGGATCATCGTACCCCATCAGGTAAGCAATTTGCTTAATACTGTAGTTCGTAGAACACAACAGCCGGCAAGCCTCCTGCATTCTGATATAAATAAAGTAATCTATAGGCGGCATCCCCGTAGCCGTCCGGAAGAGTTTCGAGAAATAAGATTCCGATAGGTTGTGCAGAGCCGCCATTTCGCGCACGGTAACCTTTTTCTTGAGGTTTTGCCTCATATAGTCAATGGTTTGATTAATTGTGTTTTCCTCATCGCCCGCATCATCCGCCTGGTTGTAGTGCTCGGGATAAATAAACGTAGCCATAAAGTAGTACAAACAAAGGCTGGCATTGCGTATGTTGGGCAAACCGGGTCCGCGGCTTAAACTATCGAACATTTTATTCCAGACAAAGATGCCCTCTGCGTTATACGGAATATATACCGGACGTTTGTCCACCCCAATCCGGTACTTATCATTAAACGCCGGAAGTCCCTTGCCGGTGAAGTGCAACCAGTATATCGTCCACGGATCATCCTGGTCGGCCCAGTACGACAACGCTTTGGTAGTGAACGGAATGATAATGAACTGATTCGTATTTACCTGATACTTCACTCCGTCATACATATAGTAACCTTTTCCTTGTACGCAATAAATCAGAATGTTATCTTCGCAACCGTATTTTCTTCTCCGGTAATGGTTATAAGCTTTAGGATAATACCCTATATGATTGATGTATATATTCTCTTCTGTCAGATTCTTTAATACTTTAGCCGGTAGGCTGATGCGTTTTTCGCCCTGGAATCCGGTTCTTCTTTTACTCGGTTTTTTCATTGTGCACTGCTATAAGAGGAATTATGAATGGGTGTGGAAGTAACTATAAACGTTTCGCCGATAAAGATAGAATAATCCATCATATTATCTATATAATCCATTTATATAATATCCCTACCCCTGTACATTTGCAGAAACTTTGCTCAGAAAAATTAATCTATTATCATGAAAAGAATCCTCTCCATTCAGTTTGCATTACTGATATTTGCCAGTTCGGTTTTGGGTATGACCCCGGTTAACAACGCCTCCCGTCACCCGATTGTATATGAAAAACCCGCTATCGACTTCTTCGAAGGAGCAGTTTTAGGCAATGGCGCCCTGGGAGTAGTGGTTACCACCCGTCCCGATGCCATTTGCTTTCACTTCGGGCATAATAATGTGTGGGATATCCGGGTGGCCGAAAATCATAAAGAAGAAATAGGAACCTTCGATGAGATCTTTGCCAAAGCGAAAGCCATGCCCAATACACTAGGCTCAATTTACGAAGACCCTTTCTTTAATCAATACCTTAACCTGACAGGTAGCAATTACCGGAAACCCTACCCCCGGCCTTTTCCCTGCGGAACGGTGGTATTGGGAATTGACCCCAGGCAAGTCGAAGTGCTGGGACATAAAATCTTCATCGACAACGCGCTGTGTGAGGTTTACCTCCTCAACAACGGACAAAAACACATGCTCCAAATCTTTGTCAGCAGCCATACAAACGACCTCTGGTTCCGACTCGTTGACGAAAACCAGCAGCTACAACCATCCTGCTTCAACCGTCTGCGTATTATGCCCGACAGCCATACACCCGCGGATATCCCCCCGTATACCACTATCAATCGTTTTGCCGACGGAGTTATGGGATTCTCGCAAACGCTTCCCTACCTCGAACCCGATCAATACGACATGGACAAAGGGCACCCGAAAGACAAAATGTTCCGCCTCGAAGTTAAACTCAACGCCCCGTTGACGGATGGAGTAAGACACTCCAATCATGGCGCCCAATACCCTTTGCGCACGCTGGAAAGGCACATCCGGCAAGATCAAACCCCGTTCCTGGGAACTGTATCCTTGTTCGAAGGTCTGGCGGAAAGCGTCAGAGAGGAAAAAACAAGATTCCCCGAAACCCTAACACCACAAACCTATAACGCCGCAAAAGCAGTTACCGACAAAGCCTGGAAGAACTACTGGGACCGCTCGGCGGTGGATTTAGCCGACCATTACCTCGAAGAAATCTGGTATCACAACCTTTACTTCTTCAACGCATCAGTAAAAGAAGGCATAACCTGTCCCGGCATATTTGCTAACTGGTCGTTGGGCAATATCGGAACCGCATGGCATGGCGACTATCACCTCAATTACAACACCCAGCAACCCTTCTGGGTTACATTCGCCAGCAACCATCTCGACAAGAACCTGCCCTACGTTGATTTGGTAGAACACATGTTGCCCGTAAGCCGCAAGTGGGCAAAGGAATACTACAACATGCGCGGTGCCTTCTTCCCACACTCGGCTTATCCGGTCGACATGTCGCTACATCCCTATCCCGTTCCCGACTGGGGTTGGGAGGTTTTCGAAACACCTTGGGTAGTTCAAGGCTTATGGTGGCACTATAAATACTCGATGGATAAAGCGTTTCTTGCCGATCGCGCTTTCATCCCGATAAAGGATGCCGTACTCTTTCTGGTTGACTATATGAAACGTCTCGATGCACACGGCCCGCAATGGAAAGACAATAAATACCACATATTCCCTTCCGTACCACCCGAATTATATGGTCTGCAACCCGGATTCAAGTACAACTACGACACCCAAATAGATATTGCACTCACTAAGTTTATCTTTAAGGCATACCTCGAAGCCGTTGATGTACTTGGATACAAGAAAGCCGAGGCCGAACTGACGAAAGCCGTCCGGCAGATACTTCCCAACCTGCCCGAATACTCTACCGCCAAGTCCGAACAATACGGCGAAATCTACACCTCCGTTCCCGGCGAGCACGATAAAATAGTCTATAACGTTCCCGCCAACCTCACCCACGTTTTCCCGGGCGAAGAATTCGGGATAGATGCTCCGGAAGAGATTTACCATAAACTGGTCAATACATACAGAGCGCATCAAAACGAAGGTGGGAACGACATTGTGTTCAGGCATCTGCAAGCCGCCCGGTTAGGCATACTCGATCTGGAGAGATTTAAGCGTTACGTAAACTACGCCACTCTGCCCAACCACACCGTAACAGATATGGTTCTGCAAACCGGTGGGCGGTATGACGATCAGACGGACTTTGCATATATGGCTCCTATGGGCATCTGGTTCGAAAACTTTGCCCTGCCTGCCGTTATCAACGAGTGCCTGATGCAAAGCTATACGGGCGTCATTCATTTATTCCCGAACTGGGATAGAAAGAACGATGCGGCTTTTTCCACCCTCCGGGCAATGGGCGCTTTCCTGATAAGTAGTGAAATGTCGGCGGGAGAAATAACGTACGTCGACATACTCAGCGAGAAGGGCGGCGAGTGCAAAGTGAAGAATCCGTGGAAAGGCGGAACCGTATCTTTGATAAGAGATCAAGAGAAAAAAGAAACACTACAAGGAGACATACTCTGTATTAAAACAACACCCAACGAAAAGATAAGAGTCCAAAGGCTAAATGAATAAGCCGTAAATTACGATAAATCCGTCCTAATAGCCCTTAAAAGGCTATTTTGCCAGAAACGTAGCATTTTTTGCCCATTTCATCCATCGTTTCAACGAGTCAAATCCATACTTTTGACTTGCTGGAAAGGAGACGGCTGTCTTCTTCCGCAAAGAAGAAATACACCTTAATTCTAATTTGTATCTTAACTAAATGTACAATGAAAAACATGACCCCACCTCCTACGTAAGGTAAAACCTACGGTCTTTCAAACGAATCTGATAGACATTTGCACGCGTTTTATTTATCACTTTTTTCTATTTATAAATATGAAGAATACAATTAATCTACAAACCATCCGATCATTTCTGATTTTGATGATCCTACTGTTTTGTACCTCGCTGTATGCACAGCAAACGCAAACGGTGAAAGGAGTCGTCGTCGACGAGCTAAATGGGCCTATAGCAGGAGTCACCATCGTTGTTAAGAACTCTACAAAAGGCGTAATTACCGACCTCGACGGAAATTACACCATGTCTGTGCTTCCTAACGACATACTGGTGTTTTCGTTTATAGGTATGGAAACACTGGAAGTACCCGTGAACGGGAAAACAGTACTCAACGTGACTATGGGCGAGAAAGTCAACGCTTTCGACGAAGTAACCGTAGTGGCTTTTGCCAAGCAAAAGAAAGAAAGCGTCATCGGGTCCATCTCGACCATTAAACCGGCCGAGCTTAAAACTCCCGTAAGTAACCTTACGAATGCGTTGGGCGGTAGAATGTCGGGGATCATCTCTTACCAACAGAGTGGTGAACCGGGAAAAGACAACGCAAAGTTCTTCGTCCGCGGCGTTACCACATTCGGTTATAAACAAGACCCGTTGATATTGATTGATAACGTCGAGCTGTCATCCGACGACCTTGCCCGGTTGAACGTAGACGATATCGAACAGTTCTCGATCATGAAAGACGCTACCTCAACCGCACTATATGGCGCCCGTGGTGCGAATGGTGTGATCTTCGTAACCACCAAACAAGGACGCGAAGGAAAAGCCAAAGTCTCTTTGCGGGCCGAAGGATCATTCTCCGAGCCTAACAAAATGGTCGACGTGGCCGACCCCATCAAGTATATGGAAATGTACAACGAAGCCAACTACAACGACTTCCATAGAGGAATGTACAACGTCTTCTCGCGCGAGAAGATTGAACGGACAGCTTCGGGGGTCAATCCTTACGCTTATCCGGCAGTGAAATGGCACGATGAGTTGTTCAAAGACAATACCTTCAACCAACGCTACAACTTAAGCATCAGCGGTGGGGGTACAATGGCCCGCTACTATATCGCTGCCAACTTCAATAAAGACGACGGTATACTAAAGAACGATAAACTGAACAACTTCAACTCCAATATCAACCTGAAGAAATACGGCGTGCGGTCTAACATCAACATTGACGTAACCAAAACAACCGAGTTGATACTCCGCATCAACGGAACGTTCGACGACTATACCGGACCTATTGATAGCGGCGACGGACTATTCAATAAAGCCATGCGAACCAGTCCTGTTTTATTCCCCAAAAGCTTCCCGCATCAGGAAGGGCAGTCAAATACCCACATCCTGTTTGGTAACGAAGGTGTTGGAAATTATATAAACCCCTATGCCGACATGGTAAGAGGGTATAAGGAATACAACAGAACGGTGATCTCGGCACAGTTGGAAATGAAACAAAACCTGAAGATGTTGCTCGAAGGATTGAACGCCCGCGTTATGGTGAGCACATCGAGGTATTCATATACCGATTTGAACAGAGCTTACGATCCGTTCTATTATACCGTAGGGCTTTATCTGCCATCACAAAACGACTATGTCCTGCTGCCTATCAATCCGAATGGTGGTAAAGAATATCTGGGATACAATCCGGGAGGCAAAGACATATCAACCACCAACTATATGGAAGGTGCGCTGGACTATGCGAAAGCCATAGGCGACCATAGCCTGAGCGGATTGCTGGTTTTCCAACTATCGGATAGAAAGATATCCAATGCCGATGAATTACAGAAATCTCTGGCATACCGAAACCTCGGATTGTCGGGACGATTCACTTATGCTTACGATTCCCGCTACTTTGCCGAGTTTAACTTCGGGTATAACGGTTCGGAGCGATTTGCAAAGAACGAGCGTTTCGGGTTCTTCCCTTCCATTGGTTTAGGATACATGATATCTAATGAAGCCTTCTGGGAACCTTTGGAGGAAAAGATAAACAAGCTAAAACTAAAGCTCACTTACGGGCTTGTGGGTAACGATGCCATTGGTAGCGATGACGACCGCTTCTTCTACCTTCCCAACCTGAAGATGGACGATGATGGTAAAAGGCAGTACTTCGGAACAGACTTCACGAACGGAATAGACGGTATTACCGTGACCCGGTATGCCAACTCCCTGATCACCTGGGAAAGATCCAAGAAACTGAATGCCGGTATTGAAGTTGGCCTTTTCAACGGAACAATCGATATACAAGCCGACTATTTCAGGGAGAAAAGAGATCGTATCCTACTGGATAGAACACACATCTCTTCTACCATGGGACTGTCCGCCGGTGTAAAAGCCAACCTCGGAGAAGCCACATCACAAGGAGTCGACTTCTCTATTGATGCCAATTATATGGGGCCGAATACATTCTGGGCTGTGGGAAGAGCAAACTTCACCTACGCAACCAGCAAATATGACGTATTCGAAGAACCCGACTATGCCGCACAAGGAACACCCTGGAACAGCCGCATCGGTAAAAACCTGAACCAGAATTACGGATATATAGCCGAGCGTTTGTTTATCGACGAGAATGATATCGCCAACTCTCCCGATCAGAGCGGTTTCGGTGAATACCGTCCGGGAGATATAAAGTATAAGGACATAGATAAAGACGGAAAAATCACCGAGAAGGATAGAGTATACATGGGCTGGCCAACTTCACCCGAGATCACATTCGGATTCGGATTCTCTTTGGGGTATAAAGGTTGGGACCTCAATACTTTCTTCCAGGGAAATGCAAGGGTATCCTTATTCCTCGAACCCAGAAAAATTGCTCCTTTTGTAGACGGATTAACCGATCAGGAGAAAGACTGGGCAGGTCTTCCTAAAGATAAAACCATTGTAACCGGTCTTATAAACGAAATAGCAAACAATCACTGGTCCGAGTCTAATAGAGATTCCTATGCATTCTGGCCAAGACTTTCAACAGGTTTAGTAAACAATAATAATCAGACCAGCAACTGGTGGATGCGCGATGGTTCATTTATCCGACTGAAAACATTGGAAATTGGCTATACCATACCCTCTAAATGGTTAAAGAAACTCCGCGTCGAATCGTGCCGCATCTATGTGAATGGTAACAATTTGCTGACGATGAGCAAATTTAAACTTTGGGACCCGGAACAGGGATCTAACGGATTAAACTATCCACTGCAACGGGTTTACAATGCAGGTGTGAGTCTTAACTTCTAATACGTACAAGACATGAAGATTTATAAAATATTAGCCGTCCTCTTGCTGGCATGCGTGCAAACAGCTTGCGATTTTCTGGACGTAGTGCCTGATAATCTGGCAACATTAGATATTGCTTTCAACAACAAGGCGAGCGCCGAGAAATACCTGGCGACTTGCTACTCTTACGTCCCTACTTATGGCGGACAATACGAGAATCCCGGACTGGCTGCGGGTACTGAAACGTGGTATTACTCGGCTCACGATCCAACAGGCGGATGGTCTAACAGATGGACACACTACATTGCCCGCGGATTTCAGAATACCCAATCACCATTGGCCAACTACTGGGATGGAGACAACGGTGGAAAAGGACTTTTCAAGGCACTCAGAGATTGTAATATCTTTCTTGAATATGTAGAAGACCGGTCCAGGGTATCGGGACTTTCCGAACGCGAACGACTCCGGTGGTTGGCAGAGGTCAAAACCCTGAAAGCATTCTATCATTATTACTTGCTCAGACTATACGGACCTATTCCTATCATTGACGAGAACCTGCCTGTAACCGCAACGCCGGAAGAGGTAAAAGTAAAAAGAGAGAAGGTAGACGACGTAGTGAAATACATTGTCGACCTGTTGGACGAGGCAGTGAACGACCTTCCGCCGCGTATTACGCTCAACATTGTAGAGGATGGACGGTTAACCCAGGCAGCTGCACTAGGTATTAAAGCCGAAACATTGCTATTGGCAGCCAGTCCGTTGTTCAATGGAAATGCCGACTATGCCAACTTTGTGAATCAGGATAAAGAACCATTTATCAATCAAACCTACGACAGGAATAAATGGAAACTAGCCGCCGATGCCGCCAAAGCAGCCATTGATAATGCCGAAACGAATGGAGTAAAACTATACAATATCAAAACCGATATAGCTACCGAGCTACCGGACGAACTGTTGTATGGCCTTCACGTCAGAGGAGCGGTAACAGAACGTTTCAATTCCGAACTGGTATGGAGTGTTGGAAAGCAAAATACATACGATTTGCAAAGATGGTCTATGGCACGTCTTAGCCCAACGATGGATAATGTACCTGAAAATATGCTTTACGGAGCAGCCGGGAGTGTATATGCTCCTACGCTAACCACCGTAGAACGTTTCTACTCGAAGAACGGAGTGCCTATCGAAGAAGATAAGGAATGGATTGATAATGGCTGGTATAACAACCGTTATAATACACAAAGCATAACCAGCGCCGACCGTTATAATATGAAAGAAGGAGAACGTACGGCGATATTGAATTTCAATCGTGAACCGCGATTCTACGGATCTATCGGTTTCGACCGCGGAACATGGTTTGGCTCAGGATGGGTATTGCCCGAAAACGACCCTCACTATATTAAAGGAAGAAGCGGAGAACTGGGCGGAATCAGAAAAACCGGAGTACGCTCTATTACAGGATACTATGCCAAGAAAATCAACCATCTTGAAAACGTAGTATCGCGCGACAGAACGCATCTGGAGGAATATCCATTTCCTATTCTGCGTTTGGCCGACCTTTATCTGATGTATGCCGAAGCATTGAATGAAGCAGAAGATGTAGTGAATGAAGATGTATATAAGTACATCAACCTGGTGAGAAACCGTTCCGGCATCCCTGGGGTAAAAGAAGCATGGAAGGATCACTCTATTCATCCGTCCAAGCCTTCAACGGCAGAGGGTATGAGAGAGATCATCCGCCGCGAACGCCTCATCGAACTGGCAATAGAAGGCCATCACTACTTTGATGTCAGAAGATGGAAAACCGCATCTAAAGAATTAAGTCAACCTGTATTGGGTTGGAATATCGAAGGTGAGGATGAAGCTACATATTATCAGATTAGAACGATCTATATTCCTCCCGTTTTCACCAACAAACAGTACTTATGGCCTTTGAAGGAAGAGAGTATCATCAAAAACTCTAACCTGATCCAGACGTATGGATGGTAACTAATTTAGAAATAGATGAATTATGAAGAAGATATATATATTATTCAGCCTACTTTGCACAACTTTATTCTTCATTAGTTGTAGCGAGGAAAACCTGTTGAAGCCTTATGGCCCAAACGACGGCAAAGTACCAGGCGAAGTCCGGATGGACTCATACACCCAGATACCCGGGGGAGCGGAAATCAAGTATATTCCCCCCGCAGATGAAGATCTCATGTATATTAAAGTACGATATACCCTCGATACGGGAATAGAAAGAGAAATCAGGGCATCTGCCTACTCGGATAAGTTTGTTGTGGAAGGTTTTGGTAATGAAGAGGAAAAAACACTTATCATATCGGCCATAGACAGACACGAAAACGAAGGAGAGCCTACCACGGTGAAGTTTAACCCTGGTAAGCCTTCGTACCTGAAAGCGTATGAGTCATTAACAACAGCCGATGCCTTCGGAGGTGTATCCGTATTCTTCGAGAACCCCGACCTGAAACCACTCATCGTAGACATTATGACGCAGGACTATGAAGGAGCATGGGAGTTAGTTCATACCGAATATACGGTTACATCAAAGAAAGACATAGAGTTTGCAGTCAGAGGTTTCGATACCGATCCCAGAGAATTTAAATTTGTAGTAAGAGATAGCTGGGACAATGTATCCGACACACTGAGTAACATCATTACTCCGCTTTTCGAGATTCAGATTCCACTCACCGGTTTCAAGAAGTATGCCCTGCCTGGCGACTTAAGTGTAGACGAATGGGGATTGAGCATGGAACAGCTATGGAGCGGCAACGTTAGCTGGGATTCGTACAACATGTGTCATAGTAACAACTTCGACGATTTCCCTCAATGGTTTACCTTCGATATGGGTGTAAAAGCCAAACTAAGCCGTTACAGATACTGGCAGCGTTTGAATGAAGAGTTGCTTTACAAACATGGAAACATGAGAACATGGGAAATCTGGGGACACCCCGGTACGCCTCCATCTGACGGAAGCTGGGACGGCTGGGTATTGCTGCACGAAAGTGAAAGTATAAAACCATCCGGTTTGCCGGTAGGCTCTATCTCTCAGGAAGATATTGAATACGCTAAGAAAGGCGAAGACTTCGAATTCCCATTAGATGCTCCTGCCGTAAGATACATCAGGTTGAAAGTAACCATGACCTTCTCTAAAGAGAGGTTCATTCACCTTCAACAATTATGGTTCTGGGGTGCTCCCGAAAACTAAAAACACATAAGCTATGAAATACTTATTAATATTAAGCATATTTGTCTCTACATTGGTAGGATGTAGCGGCATACAAGATGACTTTAAGCAATATCTTGATGAAGGGGAAACCATCTACGTAGGAAAATTAGACTCTATCGTGGTTCATCCCGGAAAGAACAGAGTCATGATAGAAGGGCTTATGCCTTACGGAATTACCCAAACCAAATGTGTGTTCACATGGACTACCCCTTCGGGCTTAGCCGAAGTGGAGGAGTTTGATATCGTCAGAAATACGCAGGAAGATAAATTTCAGTTTGTCATCGCTCCATTGGAGGAAGGACAACACGACTTCAAGGTTGTAACCCTCGATGCCAAAGGCAACTCGTCTATTGTAGTTCAGGTAGGTGGATACTCGTATGGGGAAATCTATCAGAGTACACTGGGCAACAGGCAGATACTAAAGATTGAGTCCGACAGTGATAACGATGATGATGCGCGGATCGACTGGCTGCCTATAAACCATGAACAGTTTAACGGATGCGAAATAGAGTATGATAAAATAGATGGTACGAAGGCTAGTCTGACTGTAGGAAAAACAGATGCAACTACCACCTTGCCCGGATATAAACCACAAGGAGTACTAAAATGGCGCTCGCTTTATTTACCCGATGTACTTGCCATAGATGTGTTTACCACAGAATGGGATGAAACAAAACTGCCTTAAGAATAAAAGAGGATGTGTCAAAACGATGCATCCTCTATAAGTAGAATGAACACAAAACCACAGAGACACAGAGAAAGAATAAGAACTCCGTGTCTCTGTGACTCTGTGTTCATTAATTATTTTTTATTGGACTCGCTTATAAAATCATTCTTTTTATGTAAGTTTGCAGAAATCTCAAAGATACAAAACGAGTGATATGGAAGAATATTATTATCTTGATCAGAGCAACGAGCGTAAAGGACCTGTTGCAGTCGACAAACTGCTCTTTTACGGAGTAACCAAGGAAACGCTGGTATGGAAAAACGGAATGGTAAACTGGCAAGCTGCGGGAATGGTACCCGAGCTGGCTTTTCTATTCTCCGATCAAACGATACCACCGGTAGCACCTACGCCTCCTCCAGCACAGAAACCGGCTAAACCACAACCGCCTTTCAAAAAGCCCGATAATAATCTGGTATGGGCAATTCTTACGACAGTATTATGCTGTCTACCCTTTGGTGTTGCTGCCATCGTCTACTCGACTAAGGTAGACAGCGCATGGAATTCGGGTAATTATGACGAGGCACTGGATGCAGCCAGAAAAGCAGCTACATTCAGTTGGATAAGTGCCGGCTGTGGCCTCTTCTTCGGACTCGCATATATTATTATTGTAGTTGTTGCAGGTGTAGGCTCAGCATTATAAGTTGTATAAGAAAACTATAATCATTGCTATAGTTATTATTGTTCTGGGTTTACTCTATCTGGTAAACCCGGAACAATCCGTTTTTGTGCCTAAATGCATGTTTTATACACTTACTGGCTTAGAATGCCCGGCTTGTGGATCTCAGCGGGCTGTACACCAGTTTCTTCACCTTAATATTGCCGAGGGAATCAGGTACAATCCTTTCCTGTTCATATCAATTCCTTACCTGACAGCATTGGTGATAACAAAGTGGTTCGATCCGCGTGGAAAACTTATACGCCTGAAAGCATTCTGCAATAGCAAATGGGCGGCATATACTTATTTTGTATTGTTCATTGTCTGGTGGATAGTGAGGAATCTGATTTGACTTCACCCCTTATCTACAATCGTCTTTCCAAACGGAGTCAGTGCCAGTCCTGCCAGTTTAAAATGCTGTCTTCCAAATGGAATCCCTATAATAGTGATGCAGAGTATCAATCCGAATACCAGGTGCGATACACAGATGGCAAACCCACCAAGGAAAATCCATAATACATTCATAAGGATATTGAGGCAACCACCCGATTGTGGAGTAGTCTGTACCTCCTTGCCAAAAGGCATTAAGGCCAGAAAAGCCATTTTAAATGTTTGGATACCAAAAGGAATACCGATAATGGTGACCATCATCAATAGGCTGGCTACTACGTATTCCAGGAAGGTGAATATGCCTCCAAGTAATAGCCAAAGGATGTTTAGTAGTAAATTCATTGTTTTTAATTTAGAGAAAGTAAATGATTTACTGTAGGGGCGGTTCGTGAACCGCCCAATACACAGGTGTCCATTTTCGGGCGGTTCGCGAACCGCCCCTACAGTATACGTTAAACCTGGCGGCGCACCATCCGCATGGAAACCTGGCCTCGCCGCCGCCCCGCTTCGGGACTAGTAGCCAAAGATTTCTTCTTGTGTTAGTTTCCGGATAGGCCCGATCTTTTCAAGACTCTTGATATCCAGTTCCTTTTCATCGCCTAATATACAATACGTATATATCCGGTCTTTGATCCATTTCTGTTGGAAGTCAACTACATTCTGTAGCGTCATGTTCTGAACATCGTTATACAGTTTGATGCGACTATCAACCGATTGGCCAAGATCCTGTGCATTGATGTATGCCCAGATTACACTGCTCTTCACAATACGATCTGTACGCAGTCTGGTGATCATGCCTTCTTTCGCTAGCTTAAACGCCGCTTCCGACTCAGGCATATTATTGATAATATCGTTGAATGTAGTGATTGCATCCATCATCTTATCGTTCTGGGTTGCAATCTGGGTGCGCACCTCATATGGATACTTTAAATATGAAGGAACTACAATTCCTGCCCATGCCGAGTATGCGAGGCCGCGGCTCTCACGCATTTCCTGGAATACGATTGAGTTCATGCCACCACCGAAATACTCATTATATAATTCGCGTGTAGGCTCAATAGTGGGGTCGAATGTCTCACCTCGGTTAGATATCTGGGCCATATAGATTTGTTTTGCATCGTAAGGTGCAATGAATATCTTGGTAGCCGTAGTTTGCTGTTTGGTGAAGTCTTCTCCCACGGGGATATCTTTCAGGTCTTTAGGGGTCTTGTGCTGTTCGTCCAGTAAGGTTAGCAGTTCCTTTTCGCTCTTCGGTCCGTAATATAATATGCGGTGCTTGTAGCTATTCTGCTGGTGGATGCGATCTACTAACTCCTGTGGGTCCATATTCTTCAATTGATCGGCGGAAAGAATATTTGTTGTGGGAGACTTCGGACCCCATGTTGCATAGTTAACCAAACGGCCAAAGTTCTGCATTTGGTTAAGCTTGGCATCATTACGCGACTTGATAATGTCGGCAGCCAGATTGGTATATGTCTCTTTATTTACCTGTGCATCTGATAGTCGCGTTTCGAACAGTTCCAATGCCTTAGGCATATTTTCGCTTAGTCCGCTTAGCGTTACATACGTGCGCTCGCTTCCCGGTGAAACATTGAATGAACATGCCAGGTTATAGAACTCGCTGTTGAGTTGCTCAAGGGGCATTGTAGAGGTTCCCAGGTATTTCATATATTGGAAAGCGGTACCCAGGGCTTTGTCGTTGTTGTTTCCCATATCGAACAAGTAAATGAGTTGGAACACATCATTCAGGTCGTTCTTTTTGTAGAATACAGGAATACCACTGCCGGTTTTTAGTTGTGCAAGGTCTTTACTGAAATCAACGAATACCGGTTCGATGGGTTTAACATCGGTGTTCTGTATCTCTTTCAGGAATACACTTGCTGTATCGCGGTTCATTACGATAGGAGTGATAGATGGTTTATCTATTTTCTTTTCGTTCGGGTCTTTACCTTGTTTCTTATAGATCACTGCATAGTTATCCTTCAGGAAGTTGTTGGCAAAGGCAACGACCTCGTCTTTGGTGATCTTCGACATACGGTCTAGTGATACAACCTCGTCTTTCCAATCTACGCCATGAATGAAAGCGTTAACAAACATATCTGCCCGTACCCAGTTGTGTTCCAGCTGGTACATTTGCATAAGCTTGAAGTTGTTGATCGTAGCCTGGAGCATCTTCTCGTCAAAGTCGCCGGCTTTTAGTTTCTCAACTTCGCCCAGGATGAGGTCTTTTACCTCTTCAAGTGTTTGGTTTGCTTTAGGGCGTGCCTGAGCCATCAGGAAGGAGTAATCTGTCATTCCGCTGGCGTATACCGATGCACCGATAACCTTTTGTTGCTGGTTCAGGTCGAGGTCGATAAGACCGGCTTTTCCATTATAAAGGATGCGCGACAGGATGGTCAGCATCTCGTAGTCGTGGGTGGCTATTCCGGGGAATCTCCAACCGATGGCTACGCTTTCTGCATCCGGACCGAGGACCTCGCGCACGATGGGTGCAGTGATAGGTGTTTCTGTAGTAGTTGGTAGTTTAGGCAGATTCGGATTAGGCTGCATATCGCCGAAATATTGGTCGATGGTTGCAATCATCTGGTCCGGGTTGAAGTCGCCGGATAAACAGATGGCCATATTGTTGGGCACATACCATGTTTTGTAATACTCTTTAATGCGAGTGATGGATGGGTTCTTTAGGTGTTCTTGTGTACCCAGTACGGTTTGGTTTCCGTATGGATGGTGTGGGAAGAGTGCAGCCAGTATAGATTCGTATACTTTCCGCGGATCACGCGTGAGCGACATGTTCTTCTCTTCGTATACTGTTTCCAGCTCGGTATGGAAGCCACGGATAACGTTGTTCTTAAAGCGGTCGGCCTGGATCTTAGCCCAGTTGTCTATCTCGTTGGATGGAATGTCTTCGGTATATACCGTCATATCGAATGCCGTATACGCATTTGTTCCGTTGGCACCGATGGCAGCCATCAATTTATCGTATTCGTTGGGGATGGCCAGCTTGGAAGCTTCGTAAGAAAGGCTGTCTATGGTTTGGTAGATTGCTTTTCTCTGGGCCTCGTCTGTGGTATTGCGATATACTTCAAACTGCTCTTCGATTTGTCCTAAGAGGAGTTTTTCTGCTTCGTAGTTTTGTGTGCCGAATTGTTCTGTACCTTTAAACATGAGGTGTTCGAAGTAGTGTGCCAGTCCGGTGTTCTCTGCCGGGTCGTTCTTTCCGCCCACCCGCACGGCAATGTAGGTTTGGATGCGTGGTGTTTCTTTGTTTACAGTCATGTAAACCTTCAGGCCGTTGTCTAGTGTGTAGATGCGGGCTTTCAGTGGATCGTTGGCGACGGTTTCATAAGCGTACTTGCCTTGGCCTGTGCAGGCTGTGATGGCAATAAGGGCTAGGAATAATGTTCCTAATTTTACGAACGATTTCATCATACTCAGAAACGTATTTAGGGTTATAGATTAGAACAAAGGTAGGAAAATAGTTGAGAGTGCCCTCTTTTTTTTGTAATTTCGCCCTCTTTAATTTAAATAATATGATTACTATTGAACAACTAAAAGACGTGAAAGAGCGCACAGATGCGCTGAGGAGGTATCTTTGACGTCGACGGGAAGAAAATTCAAGTCGAAGAAGAGCAATTAAGAACACAGGCTCCCGGGTTTTGGGATGACCAGAAGAAGGCCGAAGCACAGATGCGACTGGTTAAAGGCCTACAGAAATGGATCGACGGATACGGTGAAGTCGAAACATTGACCGGTGAGCTGGAACTGTCGTTTGATTTCTACAAAGACGAACTCGTTACCGAGCAGGAGGTGGACGAAGCCTATAAAAACGCCATAGAAGCAGTCGAAAACCTGGAACTGAAGAATATGCTTCGCGAAGAAGCCGATCAGTTGGGTTGCGTGCTGAAGATCAACTCCGGTGCCGGAGGTACCGAAAGCCAGGACTGGGCTTCTATGCTGATGCGTATGTACCTGCGCTGGATCGAGGATCACGGATATAAAGCAACCATATCTAACTTACAGGAAGGTGATGAGGCCGGAATTAAGGCCTGTACCATTCAGGTGGAGGGCGACTACGCCTATGGTTACCTGAAAGGGGAGAATGGTGTGCACCGTTTGGTGCGCGTTTCGCCTTACAATGCACAAGGCAAGCGAATGACTTCTTTTGCTTCGGTATTCGTTTCACCGTTGGTTGACGATACGATTGAAGTGCAGATCAATCCGGCTGCTATTACCTGGGACTTGTTCCGGTCGGGTGGTGCCGGTGGACAGAACGTGAATAAGGTGGAAACCGGCGTCCGTTTGCGTTATAAATACAAAGACCCCGACACGGGCGAGGAACGGGAAATCCTGATCGAGAACACCGAGACACGTTCGCAGTTGGATAACCGCGAGAATGCCATGCGTTTGTTGCGGTCACAACTATATGACATTGAACTGCAAAAACGCCTGGCCGAGCAACGCAAGATTGAAGCCGGAAAGAAGAAAATCGAATGGGGATCGCAAATACGAAGCTACGTATTCGATGACCGCAGGGTAAAAGACCACCGCACGAACTTCCAGACTTCGGATGTGAACGGAGTGATGGACGGTAAGCTGGATGGCTTTGTTAAAGCCTATTTGATGGAATTCGCAGGCGAAGAATAGTTGTTTCACTAATTTTTCTGCCCGAATGCTTGTATCTTTTCTTTTTATTCGTAAATTTGGAAAGATCGATATAAAAAACATAGATATGAGCAAGAATAAGAAAGTAAAGCATAGTAAAAAAGAGGAGCAGCAGGCTCAGAAAGTAGTGAAGATCATCTTTGTTTCACTTATCATTCTGGGACTGGCTATGATTATCGGCTTCTCTTTCTTTAGTTGATGAATAGAGGCGCTTGAGTTTTTTTTATATGGCACAAGAGATAGAACGGAAGTTCCTGGTTCGCGGAGAGTTTAAATCTCAGGCTTTCAAACAAAGCCGGATGATTCAGGGCTATATCTGTAGTGCTAACGGTCGGACGGTTAGAGTGCGTATTGCAGACGATCAGGGGTTTCTTACCATTAAGGGACCAACGAACGAGTCGGGTACTACCCGCTTTGAATGGGAAAAAGAGATTCCCGTGTCCGACGCCCGCGAGTTGATAAAACTGTGCGAGGGGGGAGTTATAAGCAAAACAAGATTTTATGTACGTAGTGGCAGCCATGTCTTTGAAGTAGATGAGTTCTATGATGCGAATCAGGGCTTAATCATGGCTGAGGTAGAACTTCTTGATGAGAATGAGGAGTTCGTAAAGCCTGAATTTATTGGAGAAGAGGTGACGGGTGATGTGCGATACTATAATTCGCAGTTAATGAGACGCCCGTATTCCACCTGGTAAAAAGAAAACCTATGGAGAATCTATATGAGTTTCTGCCGGAAGAGTTAGTCACTTTTATACTGGTGACACTCTTTTCGTTGCTTATAGGCCTGTCTCAACGGCGAATCAGTCTGAAACGGGAAGGAGAAACTACGCTCTTTGGTACAGACCGCACCTTTACTTTCATCGGAATATTAGGTTATCTGCTCTATATCCTCGACCCTGAGGGAATGAAACTGTTTATGGGTGGGGGACTGATTCTCGGTATCCTGCTCGGCATTAACTATTACGTAAAACAATCGCAGTTCCATGTTTTCGGGGTAACCACCATTGTTATTGCACTGATTACTTACTGTATCGCACCCATTGTTGCAACGCAACCCTCCTGGTTCTACCTTATGGTCGTTGTTACCGTATTGCTCCTGACCGAGTTGAAGCATACGTTTACCGAATTGGCCCAGCGCATGAAGAACGATGAAATGGTCACGTTGGCGAAGTTCCTTGCCATCAGTGGAATTATTCTTCCCATGCTGCCGAAGGAACCTTTTATTCCGGGCATCGACCTCACGCCTTACTCCGTTTGGCTGGCCACGGTTGTCGTTTCGGGTATATCCTACCTTTCTTACTTGTTGAAACGTTATGTGTTCCATGAATCGGGCGTGCTGGTTTCGGGCATCGTAGGGGGAATGTACAGTAGCACGGCCACCATCTCCGTTCTTGCCCGGAAGTGTAAAAAGGCGTTGCCGGAAGATGTGCCCGAGTATGCCGCTGCCATGCTGTTTGCGGTAAGCATGATGTTCCTTCGCTTTCTTATCCTGATCTTTATCTTTAGTGGAGCCGTTTTCCAGACGGTTTTACCCTACCTGCTTATTATGTCGCTGGTTTCTGCATCGGTAGGAACATTTATCCACTTCCGCAAAAAGAAGAAGAAGGATAAAACGAGCGATGTTCCTGAAGAAGAAGACAATAGCAACCCGCTTGAGTTCAAAGTGGCCCTCATCTTTGCCGGGCTATTTGTAGTTTTTACTCTTCTGACACACTACACGCTGATCTATGCGGGAACGAGCGGTCTGACCGTGCTGTCGTTTATTGCCGGATTGAGCGATATTACTCCTTTCATCCTGAACCTGATACAAGATACGTCGAAGGTTTCTACCCAGGTTATAGCCGCTAGTAGCATGCAGGCCATCATCAGTAGTATAACGGTAAACATGTGCTATGCCCTTTTCTTCTCCGGTCGTCGTAAAGAGTTGCGTCCCTGGCTGTTGGGTGGTTTCGGACTGGTGATTGGGGTCAACTTTATACTGCTGCTGATCTTCTATTTTATTTAAACGGGTTTCCGGTTATTTCGCATTGATTCTGAGAAAGTACCTCAATGACTCTGAGAAAGTTTCTCATTTGCCTTGAGAAAGTACCTCAGCATCGCTCTGCTATATAGCTGAGTACCGATCGTGTTTGGGTGCATCGTTCTGTCAACTTTACTACCTTTAACGCCTTGCGCTTTGATTTTATTTATTCTTAACTCCGAGAGTTTCGTAATTGCAACGAAAGAGTATACTTTTGTCCCTTCATGTAACTGATTTAACTAAATCGTCTCTAATACAGTATATTTTAATAATAGACCACAAATCAAGTAATGAAAAAACTAATCATGCTGCTTATGGCGCTTGTTGCGTCTTATGCAATCAACGCACAAACAACTCCGGCTGTAACGTATACGGTGAAAGGTGTTTTGCTGGATTCGTTAACCCTCGAGGCCGAGCCTTACGCAACCATTAAAATCGTTCGTAAAGATGCGCCTGCGCAAGCTGTGAAAATGGCCGTAACCGACAACAAAGGTAAATTTGAAGAGAAGATCACCGGTGGCGGTGATTACGTTATCACTATTACCTCCATAGGGAAGTCTGCTGTAGTAAAAGAATTTAATCTCTCATCTTCCGAAAGAACCAAAGATTTGGGAACATTATACACTTCCGACTCGGCTAATGAACTTGAAGGTGTTGAGATTGTTGCCCAGAAACCCCTGGTAAAGGTAGACATTGATAAGATAGAATATAACGTAGAAGACGACCCGGATTCTAAAACAAACTCCGTACTTGAGATGCTTCGCAAGGTTCCGTTGGTTACGGTAGATGGCGAGGACAATATACAGGTAAACGGCAGCAGTAGCTTTAAAGTCCACGTCAACGGCAAGCCCAATAATATGATGAGCGACAATCCCACGGAAGTGCTCAAAAGTATGCCGGCCAATAGCATTAAGAATATTGAAGTGATCACCAATCCCGGCGCTAAATATGATGCCGAAGGGGTAGGGGGTATTCTGAATATCATAACCGTTGGCGGCGGATTGGATGGATATACTGCAACCTTCACTGGCAATGCCAGCAATCGCGGAGCCGGCGGTGGTGTATTTGCTACCATAAAGAAAGATAAATTCACGCTAACAGGAAGGTACAACTACAACTACAATGACAATCCGCGGAATTATTCCGAATCAAGACGCGAGAATAACGATGGAACCCGCCAGCTTTCCAACGGGGAGTCAAAGAATAAAGGTTCATTTCAACACGGCTCGTTGGAAGCCAGTTATGAACTTGATACACTTCGCCTGATCACCATGTCTTTCGGTATGTACGGAGGTGGTAATGATAGTGATGGCAGTTCGCTCACCTGGTTTGAGAACTCTGCAAGTTCTTCAACCGATCCGATATACTCTTATAGAACACTAAGCAACAGCGAAAGCTCATGGTACTCTGTTCGCGGTAACATTGACTATCAGCGTTCGTTCGCTAAGAAAGGCCGTCTGCTGACCTTCTCTTACAATATCAATACCCGCCCTCAGAATTCCGATTCTTATATCAACTATAAAGATACGGTAGGTCTGGACTATCTGCGGAATAACCGTTCCGATGGCGAGCAGAATACCACAGAGCATACCTTTCAGGCCGATTACACCACGCCGATAGGCAAGTACCACACCGTAGAAGGTGGGGTGAAATACATTATCCGTAATAATATCAGCGATAATGACCGGTATAACCAACACACTGCCGGCGGCGATTATATCATAGACAACGACCGTAGCAGCCACTATAAACATCTGAACGATATCCTTTCCGGTTATGCCTCTTACTCCCTCCGGTATAAAAAGTTCTCGGGTAAAGCCGGTCTGCGCTTTGAACGTACCATGCAGGATGTGAGGTTCAAGAATATACCCGACCAGAACTTTAAAGTTAACTATAACGATTTCGTGCCATCGGCAAGCATAGGCTATAAGATTACCGATACGCAGAACATCCGTACCGGCTATCAGATGCGTATCTGGCGTCCGGGAATCTGGTACCTGAATCCATATAGAGATGATAGTAACCCGATGCATATCCGCCAGGGGAATCCTGACCTGGAAACAGAAAAGAGTCACTCCTTCAACCTGAGCTATAGCAGCTTTACATCGAAGTTCAATGTAAACCTATCGCTGTCGCATTCATTCAATAACAACTCGATAGAAGAAGTCACTACATCACTGGGCGAGAATGTACTTTACTCCACATACGAGAATATCGGCAAGAGTCGCTCTACCTCGCTAAGTGGCTATATCAACTGGAACGCCTCTCCTAAAACACGTATCTATGTGAATATGGATGGACGTTACAGCGATATGCGAAGCCCCAGCCGTAATTTGCATAACACCGGATGGGAAGGTTTTGCGTATGGAGGTTTCCAACATACACTACCCTGGGAACTCCGTTTGAGCGTTAACGTGATGGGTGGAACCCCCTCGCCAAGTCTGCAAGGACAGCGGAGCGGTTTCTATGGCTACAACCTGGGATTGAACCGCTCGTTTATCAACAAACGCCTAACAATCAGTGCTTTCGCTGGAAACTTCCTGAAGAAATACCAAAAGCATAAAAACGAAACCGTGGGCGAAAACTTTACGATGAACTCTAGCTATTCATACTCCCGCCAACGCTTCGGTGTGAGCATCAGCTACCGCATCGGCGAACTGAAAGCCAGCGTGAAAAAAGCAGCCCGTACCATCCAGAACGACGACCAGAAGGGCGGCGGCGGTGAAGGCGGCGGCGGTGGCGAAGGCGGTAATTGATCATTCTTTAGATTACAGCATAAAAACCAAAAACAGCTACCGGCATTTGCTCCAAATGCTACTGGCATTCAACTCGGATGCCGGTACCATTTGCGACAAATGCCGGTAGCATTCCCCTTCATCGCAATATGGCCCGAAAGGAGACTGCATGGCTCATTGTAAAATATCGTTTTATAAGTCTTATATTTCTAAAGAAAGTCTTGTAAATCAGAATATTTCGTGTACATTTGCGGCGATGACTTCACTATGCAATGCAGATGCGAACAACGATTAAATTGAGGCCAAATACATTATTTTCGAGAATTCTTCTTTCATGCCTCGTACCTTTTGTTATTGTTATGGCGTTTTTATTGTGGTTTACCTCCAACCTACTCTATAAAAACGCAAAACAGATAGCAGAAGATGAATCCCTATTTTATTCTAACCAGATTTCAGAAACAGTACGCTCTACCTTCCTCGACAACTCTTCGGCATTGATGCTGGCGGGAGAGCAAATCAAGCAATTAGACCGGAAATCTCCGGATTATCGCGAAAAGGCCAAAGAAATCCTGACCCTCTTCCTCAAAACCCAACCTAACATTTTTGATGTATATATTGCCTTCGATAAAGGCATTATATCAGAAGACTGGTTTATGCTGGACATGATTATTGAAGAGAATGGGGAAATAGAGGAATTTTTTGATGAAGCTGGTTATGAGGAACTGGGCGATAAGGACAAAGCGCCTTGGTATAATGTGCCCATGCAAACCGGCGAGTTCTATCTTGATAATCTCGAAGTCTATGATTACGGAGAGAAAGGAGTGAAATATACGTCGACCATCAGTTATCCTCTTAAAGATGGTGATAAGACGATAGGAATAATCGGAATGGATGCCTTCTACAAAAACTATTATAGCTTCCTGGATGATCTTCAGATAGACGATAAACAGGGAATTCTCCTTGTCGATCAGTTGGGAGAAATTCTGTATTCATACCGCGAAGAGGTCATCGGTAAGTCCTTGTTTGATGCAATCAAGTTTAAATACGAAGGCGCTATGCGCCGGGCGCTTGTAGAAGGCATGCCGTTTTCGGTGGAAGACAAGTCGTTCCTGTTCGAGGGCCAATCTTTCATCTATATCCGCCCGGTCAATCACGAACGCTCTACCCATCCTATTTATATGGTGGTCGATATGCCGGTGAAACCACTCTACAAAAACGCTCGCGAAATCAGCATGATGATCCTTCTGATTGGTGGCGTGGTATGTGTTGTATTGACCATATGTGTTTATTTATCCATATATAAATCCATTAAAACCATCAAAGGCATAACAGGTGTAGCCAATGAAATTATTAAAGGAAATTATAAGGTGGATTATGATCGTTATATCCATGCCAATCGTTCGAACGAAAATGATGAGATCGCCGTACTGGAAAACTCAATTATAAAAATGTTGAACCAGATAAACACTCATATGGATGAGCGCGACGCATACGACCGTGAACTGAGAATCGCAAAGGAAAAAGCCGAAGACTCCAACCGATTGAAGTCTGCCTTCCTTGCCAATATGAGCCACGAGATACGTACCCCGCTGAATGCCATTGTAGGTTTCTCGGGCATACTGGAGAATACAGAAGACCCTCAGGAAAAACGGGAATACGTGGCCATTATTGAGAAAAACAATGACCTGCTTCTCCAACTGGTAAATGATATACTCGACCTTTCTAAGATAGAGGCCGGTACGCTGGATTTTGTTTACTCGGATTTCGACCTGAACGACCTGATGTATGCCGAAGAAAGTACCATGCGTTTCAAACTGGAAAATCCCGATGTGAAACTGGCCTTTATTAAAGGAATTGAAGGCTGCTGCATCCATTCCGAGAGCAACCGACTGGCTCAGGTGTTGACCAACCTGATAGGTAATGCTATAAAGTTTACCCAAAAGGGAAGTATTCATTTCGGTTATCAACTGGATGAAGAAAAAGAAGGTTTCCTGCGTTTCTTCGTGACGGATACAGGTACAGGGATATCACCGGAAAAACAATCGGCTATTTTCGAACGTTTCGTGAAACTCGATTATTTTGTTCAGGGCACAGGGCTGGGACTTTCCATCTGTCAGGTAATAATTGAGCAGCTGGGTGGTGAAATAGGAGTGAAGTCGGAACTGGGAAAGGGCTCTACGTTCTGGTTCCGGATTCCGTATATGCCATGCGGGGAGCGGTAATTACATTTTGTCAGTTCTCCTCTAAATCGCTTGAAAGCGTCTACCTATGTTCGTAGCTGAAAAATATTCAGTATTTTCTATTTGGGAAATGCAAGATGGTAGGATATGTGTCTATTTCCTGTGTAATTGAAAGTTTATTTCTTAATTAATATGTTTTGTGTTGTGAAAAACATGTGTTTGCTGTCGGTATGTTTGTTTTTGTTTTGTCGGAAAAACGACTGAAATAGAAAATATAACCTTTTAAATTTACTCTTCTTACCGAATCTTTCATTTTTTCATGCTCAAAAAGCGAAATCAGAACCTCTTAAGCTTTCTTGTTAAACACACAGACTTGCTACGTTAACACGTCAACTTTCTACAGTAACGCGGTGAGCAGTCACGCTTAATACGGGCTGCGGTATTTCTTAATCCCCGGAGTTGACTTGTTAAGCAAGGGGGTTGTCCTATTAAACAAGAAAAGACGAAAGAACCATTGGAATATTTTGATTTTCTATCAGAAAATCTGCCTATTTGGGTGGAAAATGCACTCTATCTTCTCTTTTTTCGCTAAGATTCTTCTTTTTAGTGACGTGCGAATGGGCCTTATAAGGCTTCTGAGGCATATAGTGTATTTTGAATGGATGAAAATCTACACAAATAGATTGTTAAAAAGAAAGTGAAAGGACTAAAGATAGATCAATTTGATGTTTTAGTTTGCAAGTTTGAATTAATTTGATATTTTGGGGCTTTAAAAAGGATCAATCCGAAAATCAGGTTGAATTGTTAAATTGCTATAGTCTTTGCTGAAGGGTTAGTATATAACGGATTGGAAATGAAGAAATAGAGATGGGTAAGCTATACCGCATGGTTCAGCCCGAACGGCTGTTAATCTTGGTAGCCCGTTGCTTTAGCATCGGGTTTAATAACCAACTCCTATACATGCGTGCCGAAGGTACGCGATATTGGGATGTGATGACTCTTTCAAGACTGCGTACCTTCGGCACGCACTTCGTGGTGGCGAATTGATCAACCCGATGCTAAAGCAACGGGCTACCAAGATTAACAGCCGTTCCGGCTGAGCCTGCGGTTAGTACGAATTAATTCAAAACCCAACAAAAAGAGGTCAAGTAGAAAACTAGGCTGAATACTTAAATAATCTCTTTGTTTTAGTCCTAAAAAAGGTCGGTGCCATCCCAGTGAAATGCCCTAGGCAAACCACTGGGATGCCTAGGGCATCCCAACCACATAGTAACGATACAATAATTAGCAACTTTTCAGATTGACCCTTTAAAAAGTCTAAATTGTTTCATTGCTAAGAGCCTGTTTAAATTTTGCTCGTTCTTTTATTTAGTGCTGTTTTTAGGCTGTTTGTTTTCTTTTTAAGGTGAGAATAGCGGGCTATTTGAACCGCG
>NZ_QVMI01000002.1:321311-376818 GCF_010500965.1 Bacteroides sp. 51
AACCGCGAAAAGAGAAGAAACAGACAAAAAGAGCGCTAAAGAAAAAACGAAAGCAACATATAATAATTATTCTGTGGAAAATTTAAACAGGCTCTAAGTTTAATTAATTAGTTTGTTGTCTTTCTGTTCCTTTTGATTGACGTTTTTTCATAATTAGTGCAGGAACACGCTTTGTTAGCTCACTAATAAAAAACGACCTTCAGATTAGAATATCCAAAGATCGTTTTTTGTGCGGCTGAAGGGACTCGAACCCCCACGTCTCTCGACACTAGATCCTAAGTCTAGCGCGGCTACCAATTACGCCACAGCCGCAGGCTGCTTTTTGGTTTTGCGATGCAAAGATAAGCAGTTATTTCGGTTACGCAAACTATTTTGAAAAGAAAGTTGAAAAACCCAGTAAAAAACGCGCTTTCTCGATAATCGTGTCGATCCCCTTTTCTTCATCTTGCGGACTCATATTCACCCGATGCTCAGGCTCAATGCCGAATTCTATATGGTTCATATCAGCGTCGTAATGCGGACTGGCAGAAAAGCGAACTCCCCAACCATTGGGTAACTCAGAAGTAAAAGGCAAACCCGAACCACCACCCGTAACATCGCCCATTGTGGTAACCTGCGGAAAATATCGCATCATATTCACAAAATAGTTTCCGGCGCTAAATGTCTGGCGGTTGGCAAGTACAACAACAGGTTTGCTCCAATGAATCCCCACCGAAGGGTCAATATAAATAGCCTGAGGGGTAGAGAAACTGCCATGCCCTTTGCCGGTCTTATGTTGTATATATCCAACTAACTTCTTTTCGGCAGTAAAGTGCGACGCCAGGAGAGTGGCATTCCCAATGGAGCCACCACTGTTGTTTCGTACATCGACAATTAACCCATCGCACCCCGACATGTACTTCAGCATTGTATTTAACTTGTCATTGCTCATCGTTGCCGAGAAGTTGTCACAGTGAATATATCCGATATTTCCTTCGAGGATGGCATAACGGATACTGCCTTCCGCGCGGTATTTGCCTGCCAGGTAATGCATGAGGACAACTTCATTGAAGTTTCGCGGGTATTCGTCAAACCAATGGGTGTAATAGGTTATTTCGTTATCGGAATACAGGTTTACGTGCCCGTCCTTAAGCTCGTCGAGCATCCGAGCCAGTATGTTGAACAACTCCTCATCGGGCATATCGTCGGATATATACTTCCTGTATTCGGTGTACAACCCATCCCAATCAATTTCTTTGTATTCAAGGAAACAATACCTTTCATCGATGATCTTCCATAACTCCTCGAAGTTTCCCAAAGGGGTATCAGCCATCTTCTCCTCCTTAACGCAGGAAGAAAAAGAAAATACAGCGATAAAAACGAGGAATTTCAGAAAACTACGCATAGGCATCTACTTTAATAAGCTCTGACGGAAGGTGGGGGAAGCCCTCCATTCTTATTACGTATCCGGTATAAGTCGCGTACCATACCTACCATAAAAACATAACCATACGTATGCGTCCGGAGGTTGTTGACTTTGGACTGTTGTACATCCCACAGGTAACTAAACCGGAGCCGGCTGCGGGATATGGGCACATCGACCGTAAAGAACTGCCGGATGGAAGGTTGGTTGTGCAGCGAAGTAAAATTGATTACCCCACTCCAATTGCCCAACGTAAATATCTCATAATACGACTGTCCGTAGTTCGGAGAGAACAGTACGCCGGCAACGGGTACATTCGCCTGATAACGTACGATCAATGGGAGATCTTTGATTCGTGTACGCCATATCAGCATACCCGATGCAGCCAGGTTGATATATGCTTTGGCAGAAGCCGGATTGTTGGAGTTGCGGAGGTTATAGACAAAACCTCCGTTGAAATCGCCCAATCCACCGGCAAGTAGTTTGAGGTTGTCCGTAACGTGAAACTGATAGTGCAATCCGTAGTTCCAGTTGATTAACCCGGAGAAAGTATTGTTATTGTCGGCCCTGTTGTGCGTATAACCGAGATTGGCCTGGAAGAAGTTCTGGACAGATACGTTTCCATCCAACATCTTGGTCATGCGCATTGTTTCGCGGGAGAAACGGAAGTCTATTCCTTTATATTCCTGTGGTGACAGGTAAGTGTCGTATACGTTGGTGTAGCCTATGCCATAAGACATTGCACGGGTGACGTAGCGATGGTTTTCCAGGGAATCAATCTGTGCAAAGGATAAAGAGGGGAGAGTTATAAAGGCAACGATAGCGAGGCGGCGGCAAGATGCTACTACAGCTTTAATTGAAAAAACGCTATGTCTATATGATTCTGTTCTCATATTAAGCACTTTTCTCCCACCATCCCAGCCTTCGGTCACCCCTCCTCTATCTTTGGCCGTGGCGCCTCGCCACCCGCTAGAAGAGCTTCATCTGGCCGGTGATCTCGTCTCTGATGTCATCATCGCTCTTTCCATCGTCGGGATCAAGGATTTCCGGTTCTTCCTCTTCATCCTCTCCGCCTGTCTCCTGTACTTCCGGGAAGCGGGTGGGTTCCAGTTCCTTCACTTCGGTTATGGTAAATGTAGAGATGCGTTTTCCTTTGGCCTTGAAACCTTTCACGGCAATGAACTGTTCGGCATCCACTTCGAGAGGCTCGCGGAAACTGTCGTTTCCACCGAATACAACCTCATATCTTGGATAAGGTATGCAGGTAAGGTATACCAGCTTATTGTCTTTGTTCTCGCCCAGATAATTCTGCTTCCTACTGTTAGCTTCAAAACAGAAACGTTTCAGGTATAGATAGTTATTCTGGTCGGCATCATAAAGCACCGCTGTCCAGATTTTGCCGGAATCGTATTTCTCGAGTATCTGAACGTTATTATCGTAGTGGTTGCTCAGATCAAAGTTTGTGGTGTAGAAATCTCCGTTATCTAATACAACAAGGATAGAGTCGTCGCTTTGGAATTCTCCCAGATACTCGCCACGGCCATCGTAGTTAAGGCGGAGCACATCACGGTCGAACCAGACTTTCCGTCCGCCCAGGGTAGACCCGCCACGTTGTTTGAGGGCAACCTTGTGCACATCGTTCTTAGTCAGAATATAACCTTGTGCCTGACGGCCTTTGATGGATATTTCACTGAAATCCCTGTCGAGCGTAATCCGGCGGAGGCGTGGGTTTGGCTTAAGCGTAACCTTGATGATCTCTGCTTCTCCATTCGGATTAGCTGTGAAATAGGCGATCTTTGAATTGGGCGTTCCCTGAGTAATATCGTATTCCTTATCGCGGATAATGGAAGTCACCGCAAAGCGTTTGATATAATGGAAGCCCGTTGCACCGTCTTTATAAACGGCATTATATATCGTGCGGCTATCGTTCTTCTTGAAGATATTAATATGGAGAATATTCTTCCCGACGAACTTCTTGTCGGCTACGGAAGTGACGATGAACTTACCGGTGCGGTAGAAGATGATTACATCATCCAGATCGGAACAATTCCCGATGAATTCGTCTTTTTTGAGCGATGTACCGATAAATCCTTCTTCGCGGTTGATGTAGAGTTTCTCGTTGGCTTCGACCACTTTTGCTGCTTCGATTGTATCGAAATTGCGCAATTCGGTGCGGCGTGGATAGCTCTTGCCGTACTTGTCTTTCAACATCTGGAACCAGTTGACGGTATATTCCACAATGTTGGCCAGGTGGCGGTCTATCTCTTCGATCTCCCCCTTCATGCGGGCAATCAGTTCATCGGCTTTATCTGAGTTGAATTTCAGGATGCGCCCCATCTTGATCTCCATCAGTTTGAGAATATCTTCTTTAGTTACCTCACGGATAAACTGTGGGTAATAAGGGGTCAGGCGTTCGTCAATATGTTCGCAGGCAGCGTCCATGCTTTTGGCCTGTTCGAATTGCTTGTCTTTGTAAATACGTTCTTCGATGAAAATCTTCTCTAAAGAAGCGAAGTGCAACGTTTCCTGTAACTCGTTCTTTTGGATTTCGAGTTCCTGCCGAAGCAGAGCCAAGGTATTATCCGTTGATTTCTTCAATACATGACTTACGGTAAGGAAGTGTGGTTTCTGGTCGTCAATCACACAACAGTTGGGCGAGATGCTCACTTCACAATCGGTAAACGCATATAAAGCGTCAATCGTTTTATCGGAAGATACTCCCGGAGCCAGATGCACAAGGATTTCAACTTCGGCAGCCGTATTATCGTCTACTTTACGTACTTTGATCTTTCCTTTATCAACAGCTTTCAGTATAGATTCAATGACGGAAGAGGTTGTTTTTCCAAACGGAATCTCCCGGATAGCCAATGTCTTATTATCAATCTTGTCTATCTTAGAACGTACTTTCACGCTTCCGCCACGCTCGCCATCATTGTATTTGGCTACATCAATAGAGCCGCCGGTCAGGAAGTCGGGGTAGAGTTGGAACTCCTCGCCGTGCAGGTAGTTGATAGAAGCATCGCAAAGCTCATTGAAGTTGTGCGGCAGAATCTTTGAAGAAAGCCCTACGGCAATACCTTCCACACCCTGAGCCAGCAGGAGAGGGAATTTTACGGGCAGGGTGATGGGCTCTTTGTTACGGCCGTCATAAGACAGTTTCCATTCGGTGGTTTTGTTGTTGAACACAACTTCCAACGCGAATTTAGTCAGGCGGGCCTCAATATAACGCGGAGCTGCAGCTCCATCGCCGGTAAGGATATTACCCCAGTTACCCTGACAGTCGATCAGTATGTCTTTTTGCCCTAGTTGAACCAGTGCGTCGCCAATAGAAGCATCGCCATGGGGGTGGAACTGCATGGTATGTCCTACGATGTTGGCTACTTTGTTGTAACGTCCGTCGTCCAGACGTTTCATGGAGTGAAGGATGCGTCGTTGAACCGGTTTGAAACCGTCGTTGATGTGGGGTACCGCACGTTCAAGAATTACATACGATGCGTAGTCCAGAAACCAATTCTGGTACATTCCGCTAAGTTGGTGTTTAATTCCTTCGTCGTGTGAACCCGCTGGTTTGTAGTCTGAATGCTCTTCTTTGATATCGTTCTTATCGTCGTTCATAAAGTATCGGATTCTTCTTTTTTCTATGCTGATTTTAACAACTAATTATCTTTTTTACATCTATATAGGAAGATGTTCAGGCAAAAATACGAATTAAATTGAAAAAAAGCATTTACTTTGCAGGGATTTAAGTTTTTAAGTTCTTGAGCTTTTAAGTCTTTAAGGTTTTAGAGATAAAAACCAAAGGCATAAAGCCAGAGAACCCGAAAGCTTGTAATCTCTTAACCTAAGTACTTAGGAACTTAAAAACTTAAAAACTCAAGAACTTAAAGACTAAAATAAAAAATGGCACAGGAAGACGTTTTCAAGAAGCTGGTATCACACTGCAAAGAGTATGGTTTTGTATTCCCATCGAGCGATATATACGATGGTTTAGGCGCAGTATATGATTACGGGCAGATGGGGGTAGAATTAAAAAACAACATTAAGAAATACTGGTGGGATAGCATGGTATTGCTTCACGAGAACATTGTTGGGATTGATTCGGCTATCTTCATGCATCCAACCATCTGGAAGGCTTCGGGACACGTTGACGCGTTCAATGACCCATTGATTGACAACAAGGATTCCAAAAAACGCTACCGTGCCGATGTGCTTATTGAAGATCAGTTGGCGAAGTACGACGATAAAATCAATAAAGAAGTAGCCAAAGCAGCGAAGAGATTCGGAGAGTCTTTTGATGAAGCACAATTCCGTTCTACTAATGGTCGTGTTCTGGAAAACCAGGCGAAGCGCGAGGCATTGCATGAACGTTTTGCTAAAGCATTGAACGACTCTAACCTGGAAGAACTTCGCCAGATTATTATAGATGAGGAAATCGTTTGCCCTATCTCAGGAACAAAGAACTGGACGGAAGTGCGTCAGTTCAACCTGATGTTTTCTACCGAAATGGGATCGACATCAGACGGGGCAATGAAGGTATATCTTCGTCCGGAAACGGCTCAGGGTATCTTTGTGAACTACATGAACGTACAGAAAACCGGCCGCATGAAAATACCTTTCGGTATTGCACAGATCGGTAAAGCGTTCCGTAACGAGATCGTTGCCCGTCAGTTCATCTTTCGCATGCGCGAGTTCGAACAAATGGAAATGCAATTCTTTGTACGCCCCGGCACTGAGCTGGAATGGTTTGCGAAATGGAAGGACATGCGTTTGAAATGGCATAAAGCCCTTGGCTTTGGCGATGCAAACTACCGTTACCACGATCATGATAAACTGGCTCACTACGCCAATGCTGCTACGGATATTGAATTCCTGATGCCTTTTGGTTTCAAAGAAGTGGAAGGTATTCACTCGCGTACCGACTTCGACCTTAGCCAGCACGAGAAATTCTCGGGTAAGAGCATTAAATACTTCGATCCGGAATTGAATGAATCGTACACTCCGTTTGTGGTTGAAACCAGTATTGGTGTTGACCGTATGTTCCTGAGTGTTCTTGCAGCTTCTTACTGCGAAGAAACATTGGAGGGTGGCGAAACACGTGTGGTACTGAAACTTCCTGCACCACTGGCTCCGGTGAAACTGGCTGTTATGCCGTTGGTAAAGAAGGATGGTCTGCCCGAAAAAGCACGTGAGATTGTTGATGCACTGAAATTCCAGTTCAACTGCCACTATGATGAAAAGGATAGTATCGGTAAACGTTACCGTCGTCAGGATGCCATTGGTACTCCATACTGTATCACAGTTGACCATCAAACACTGGAAGACAGCTGCGTAACGCTGCGTAACCGCGACACTATGCAACAGGAGCGTGTAGCAATCGCCGATTTGAACAGTATCATTGCCGATAGGGTAAGCATTACTAGCATATTGAAGAAATTAATATAAGATTCAAAGCATGATTAAAAAAATCTATTTGCTGCCATTATTCCTGGTTGTTTTATCTTTTGTAGCTTGTAATGAGTCTGAAGATCCGGGCAAGTATGCCAACTGGCGAGAACGCAATGAAGCATTTATTGACTCCTTGCAACAGGTCGTTGACTCGAAAACAGATCCGGAATTGAAGTATTTGGTTTATGCCAGAGATAAAAGATATAAGATTTTTTATAAAAAGCTGGTAACTACTGAAAATGAGAAGCCAAAGTATACAAGTACAGTCTCTTGTTATTATAGAGGAATGCTTATTGACGAGGCTGTTTTTAATGCTAATCCGACTCAGAAGTATTATACGAAACTGTATGAGCAATTGACGGTTTTTGACCAGAATACAATGAAGCATGGGTATGATCCGACTGAACTTGATTCTCCATTTCCAACTGCCGTGAATTCTTTTTATGTAGTAGGAGGCGTTGCTGCCTGGACTGATATCTTACAGAATATGAATGTCGGCGAGAGATGGGAAGTCTATATTCCCTGGCAATTGGCTTATGGCGAAAGTGGTAGCGGCAGTATTCCCGGATATTCTACTTTGATGTTTGATATGATATTATATCGTATTGACGATTTATAATAAGCATTCGTTCCGGATGCTAGTAGCACTTTGATCAAATGCTACTGGCATTCGCTCCAAATGCTACTGGCAATTGAGTGAAATGCTAGTAGCATCCGGCTCAAATGCTACTAGCATTTTTATACGCATCCACCGCTTTCTTCACCGAACCATGCATTAACAGCAGCGTTTTTGCATGCTCATAATCCAGCCCCAGTTCTTCGATGATCATGCGCGTGCCCCGGTCTACAAGTTTCTGGTTACTGAGTTGCATATTCACCATCTTATTTCCTTTTACCCGGCCCAACTGAATCATTACCGAAGTGGTAATCATATTCAGGATCATCTTCTGGCCTGTACCGGATTTCATACGTGAGCTGCCTGTCACATACTCCGGACCTACAATCATTTCGATAGGAATATCTGCTTCGGCGGCCATAGGCGAGTCGGGATTACTTGTGATACTTCCCGTGAGAATACCATGTTTGCGCGCCTCACGCATAGCGCCAATCACATAGGGAGTAGTGCCCGAGGCGGCAATACCGATCACAACATCCTTCTCATTGACGTTGTGCTCTTGAAGTTCCTGCCAACCGCGTTCCATATCATCCTCGGCGTTCTCTACCGGGTTGCGTAAGGCGATATCACCTCCGGCAATTAACCCGATAACCAATGTTTTGGGCATACCGAATGTAGGGGGAATCTCTGATGCATCCAAAACACCGAGGCGTCCGCTTGTGCCTGCTCCCATATAGAAGATGCGTCCGCCCTGCTTCATGCGGGGGACAATCTCGGATACCAGCTTTTCAATCTGTGGAATGGCCTTCCGGGTAGCCAATGCCACCTTCTGATCTTCAGTATTGATATCTTCAAGAATCTCACGGATGGACTTCTTTTCGAGATCATTGTAGAGCGATGGTTGCTCTGTTATCTTTGTAAAAGCCATAGCTACTTTTCTGAATAATATGTATGTAGCCCGATCATCGGGCTTTGAATAATTGTTCCAATCTCAACACCAACTTCTTTGGCAGCCGCAATCAGCACTTCTTTATAGTGGAAAGCAATCGAACCGATAAAGTGGGCTTTATTGTTTTTGTAATCGTATTGCATTACGTTGCGGGTAAGGAAAGCCCTGAAAGCACTTAGTACCAGTTGATATATCCGGGGCTCCTGAATGTTTTCTGCAAGAAAAGGAGATACGCTGGCCAGGAAACGATTAGGGAAAGGCTGACGATATACTCTCTCAATAATCTCCGCCTGCGTCACATTAAACTGTTTCAGGAATTTCTCCTTGAGTTCGACACCCATCTGGTTTTTCAGGATGTCGCCAACCAATCGTTTGCCCAATACGGCACCGCTACCTTCGTCGCCCAGAATAAAGCCTAGGGGAGATACATTGTCTACGATCTTTTCGCCATCATAAAAACAGGAGTTAGAACCCGTTCCCAGAATGCAAACGATACCCGGCTTGTGCCCGCACAGTCCTTTAGCAGCGGCAAGCATATCGGTATCTACTTCAATTTCACCCTCCACATCGAAGTAAGCGCTTAATACCTCGCGTACAGAAGGAACCTTTTCGGGCGAGCAACCCGCTCCAAAGAAATGAATCTCTCTGAACTTATTGGAATCCAGATTAGGAATCAGAGCATTCGCTATTTCTTCGCCCATCTCTTCCGGCGTCTGGAAGAAAGGGTTCATGCCTTTCGTGAAAACTTGTTGGACTAATCGTCCACGGTCTACAACGCTCCAATGCGTCTTTGTAGAACCACTATCTGCTATCAGTATCATATCTTTATATATATTTTCTTTTTGTACAGCACATATCCAACCGCCCAACAGAATGCGATGAAGAGGACAGCATAAGCCAACGAACCGGGATAGTCGCCAAGTAAGGGTTGAAGGATGACGCTATAGGCGTATCCATGCAAACTAATCATTCCATCGCCATGGGGCACACGTATGTTACCCAGAATAATGGACACGACTCCCGCCATTACATAAATGAACAGTGGGTTAACTCCGAATGCTTCAAAGAAGCGGCTCCACTTCTTATATCCTTTGACATCAATAATCCAAACCAGCAAGGCAAGGAAACTGGATGCCAATCCGCAGGTGACAATGGCAAACGTAGGCGACCATATTTTCTTATTGATCGGGCAACCGTAGCTTAACAAGAAGCCCAGGAATGTTAATATCGTACCCACCAGAAACAAGCGGAGTAATTTATCGTTTATATCCTTCACCTCCATCAGCAGCTTGCCACAGCAGAAGCCAATCAGCACATGCGCTATAGCGGGGATGGTACTTAGCAGCCCTTCCGGGTCAATCCCGTTATCCTTGTACATGTGGTTGACACCAAGAACCGCACGATCCACTATAGACAGAATATTCGTTTCATTGTATTCAAACCCTTTACCGAAGAGTAATACAAGGAAATAGCCCACCAGCATTGTAGCAATAAGATAGGGGATATTCTTATGCTTCATGGTTAATGCAATCAGTGCCGTAGCCCCGTAACAAAGCGCCAGGCGAGGCATGACGCCCAATATACGGATGCGGTCGAAGTTCCAGACAGACTCCCAGAGACGAGTCCAGAAAGTCAATTCCTCACCGCCCAGTGAATTCCATGTGCGGCAAGCCAAAGAAAACCAGGCGATACCTAAACCGATGGCAAAAATAACCACCGTTCGTTTGATGATTTTCCATGCGGCGGAAGTGCTGAACTCAAAGTTGTATTTCCTCAGCGAGATATAGGTAGAGATACCCATAATGAACATAAAGAAAGGAAATACCAGGTCTGTGGGGGTAAGACCGTTCCATTTTGCGTGTCCCAATGGAGCATAGATCTTTGCCCATGTTCCCGGATTGTTAACCAGGATCATCCCTGCAATAGTGATTCCTCTCAGCACATCAAGAGCTAATAATCGTTGGCTGCCAGACTTTACAGCCTCACCCCGGCCCTCTCCAAAGGAGAGGGAGTTCTGAGTTACTCCATTTTGTCTATAATCTTTTGGCATGTAATCTTTCATTTTTATTATTTCTATACTATCTACCTTCCTCCCTCTCCTTTGGAGAGGGCCGGGGTGAGGCTGCTTGTGCATTTGTCAACCAGATAAACAATAGATACATAGGGTATTCCGGCGTTGGTGGTTAACCCGATCTCGCAGGTCCGGCTATTGGAATAACCTATTTGCGTACCAGATTCCTCGATCTGTGGGCGTAATTTACGCAGGGCGTATGCATTAACCTCGGGATGGGTGAATCCTTTATCTCCTGCGAATCCGCAACAGCCTACTTCTTCGGGGACCAAAACACGAGATGAACATTGTTTCGCCAAAGATACCACCTGGTTCGCTAACCCCATTTTCTGCATGGAGCACGTTACATGTACTGCAACCGGAGTGTCTGTCTGCGTAAACTCGAGTTTATCCATCAGGAATGTATATATAAACTCAACGGGTTCGTACAGCTTGATCTTATTTATAGTATGGCGCATGCGGTAGAGGCATGGGCTTTGATCGCATAACACCGGATATTTACCTTGTTCGCTTGCTTCGTACAACGCGGCTTCCAACTCCAAACTCTTTCTATCGGCAATATCCATCATGCCTTTACTCTCCCAGATGGTTCCGCAACAAAGTTTATCCATGTTCTTAGGGAAGATAACCTGATAACCGGCTTTATGGAGTAAGGATACCATTTTGTTGACCAGTGGAACAGAGCCAGCCTCACCCCGACCCTCTCCAAAGGAGAGGGAGGAAGAGCCATGCGGGGTATTCTTAATGAGCTTTTCATAGCTTGGAGAACCTGCAAATGTTTGGTTTATGCAACTGGGGAAATACACTACAGCGGGTTGCGCAGCTGTAACTTTCTTCTCCCTCTCCTTTGGAGAGGGTTGGGGTGAGGCTTTGGGCATCTCTGGCGTCCACAACGGTAATCCCATCTTATGCAAGCCTCTACCTATAGCACTCATCGCGGTTGTTCCCAGTACGGTATGTGCTGCATTGGCAAGTGTTAATACAGGCCGAAGTCCGCTCTTAATCCCAGCAAAATGATTAGCCGTATAATTACCTACTCTATATCCCAGACTACCTTTGGGCAGCTCTTCCTGACGAAGATCATGCGTAAGGTCGCCTGTATTTATTCCCATCGGGCACGACATGGAGCATAGTCCATCGCCTGCACAAGTCGTATTCCCAGGATAATGATATTGTTTTTGAAGCAGACGCAAACGATGCGCATCTTCTCCTGACTCCTTTAAACGAGTGATTTCCCTTTGCAATACAATGCGTTGACGGGAAGACAAAGTGAATCCGCACGTCAGGCAGTTTATTTCACAGAATCCGCATTCAATACATTTATCAACATGAGGATTGGTGAGTGGTAACGGTTTGAAATTCTTGATATGGCACTTCGGATCATCATTGAAGATAACCCCCGGATTCAGAATACCCTTCGGGTCGAACAACTGCTTTACTGCCTTCATCACTTCAAACGCAGTCTTTCCCCATTCATACTCTACAAAAGGAGCCATATTGCGGCCCGTGCCGTGTTCGGCTTTTAAAGAACCGTCATACTTATCTACCACAAGGGCGATAACATCATTCATCAGGTCATCGTATCGCTTTACCTCATCATCACTACTGAAAGATTGATTAATGATAAAGTGATAGTTGCCTTCCAAAGCATGCCCATAGATGCAGGCGTCCTCATATCCGTGACGTTCCAGAAGTTCCTGTAATTCAGCAGTAGCTTCGGGTAGGTTCTCAATATGGAACGCCACATCCTCGATAAGGCTGGTTGTTCCCAGTTTCCTTGTTCCTCCCACCGATGGGAATATACCCGAACGGATGGCCCAATACTTGGAATATTCGCTTTCTTTATCGGTAAAGTGAACAGGGATATATGTATCGAAAGCTTCCAATGCTTCCGTAATAATGTCAATGTTCTGGTCGAGTTCCTCTTTTGTAACTGCCATGGTCTCGGTGAGTACGGCAGTTAGTCCAACCCCGGTAGAATCGTTAACCGATTCCAATGATTTCTTATCAAGCAACTCAGCACCTTTCACGATCCATTCGCCTTGCGCATTGGCTAGTTGTTTCATAGCAACCACTGCACGACAGGCTTCTTTGATGTCACTGAAATACAGCATAGCACTAGCCTTATGAGGATAGTTATATGCCGTCTGCATAGTTACTTCGGACAAGAATGCCAGTATTCCTTCCGACCCAACCATAAGATGTGCAATGATATCAAACGGATCATCAAACACCACAAAAGGCTGTATGTTGAGTCCGGTTACATTTTTAATGGCATATTTATGGCGGATACGCTCTACAAGTTCGGTATCTTCATGTACCAAATCCCGTAATGCTTCTATCTGGTGGATAAATTCCGGCTTCTTTTGGGCAAAATCGTTACGGCTGACTTCACTGCCGGTATCAAGTATAGTGCCATCGGCAAAGACGATGCGAGCAGAGAGTAATACCCTGTCGCTATTGGCATGTGTACCACAATTCATGCCCGAAGCATTGTTCATTACAATACCGCCCACCATGGCACTCTTAACAGAAGCCGGGTCGGGGGCGAATTTACGGCCGTAAGGTTTTAGTATTTCGTTTACCCGCTGGCCGATAATGCCTGGTTGCAGGGTAATGGTTTTGGCGTCTTCACCAATCGTATATTTCTCCCAGTTCTTTCCTGCAACAATAAGGATAGAGTCACTGATAGCTTGTCCGGACAGGCTTGTTCCCGCCGCCCGGAACGTAACCGGCAGTTGATAATGATCGGCAATGGCGAGAATGTCGGAGACTTCCCGCTCGTTTTCCGAACGAATCACAATCTGCGGAATGAGCCGGTAGAACCCCGCGTCCGTTCCCCAGGCCAACCGGCGAAGTTCGTCGGTGTATATTCGTTGGAGGGGAATGAAACGTGATACTTCCTGCAGGAATTGCTTATAGTAACTCTGGCCTGTCATTTTGGAGTTTTTGAGTCTTTAAGTTTGAAAAAATGTTTATTTATAAAGATAATAAGGCTTGGATAGTTTACGGAAACTTTCTACATCTTTATACCAATAATCGCGGATATCTTCCCAACGGTTGTTCTTGCTGAAGCGTTCGCGTATTTGATTGCTGCCGCTTACCTGATCAAACATACGGAACCGGTCTTTGTTGGCATGATCGAATACGGCACGATCGGGATAAAGTGCTGCAACCTCCTGCATCAGTAAGAACTGAATCTCACTTAATGCGGCTTTCCGGAAATCTACGACATGTACTTGCACACCTTGTATCTGTTCCCCTTTATACGCAGAATAGAATGGTTTGAGGTGAATCGGGCGGAAGATAATGCCAGGTAGTTGCAGCGCATTCATACGTGCAGCAAGTTCCTCAGCTTTTATCCAGGGCGTAGCAAACATCTGGAAAGGAATAGTATAACCTACACCGATGGACATATAGCCCAACTCGCCCAAAATACCACTAATCGGGTAGAATATGGCGGAATGAGGATGAGGTATGTGAGGCGAGGAAGGAACCCACTGTAGTCCTGTTTGCGTATATTCCATGCTGCGCTTCCAGCCTTTCATTTTTACGACGTGTAGTTTACACTGTTTTTCTAACATCTTTTCTCCGTTGAGCATTAAGGCCAACTCTCCACAAGTAAGGGCGTAAAGGTACGGAATTTTAAATTGACTGACAAAGGAAATATACTCATCTTCAACGAGATTACCTTCGATCTTGAGTCCGCCTACCGGATTCGGACGGTCGAGTACAACAAACTCAATATCATTTTCGGCAGCAGCCACCATAGCCAATCCCATAGTGCTGATATAGGTAAACGAACGACAACCGATATCTTGTATATCATATACCAATACGTCAATGCCTTTCAGCATCTCGGGCGTTGGTTTTCTGGTCTTGCCGTAAAGAGAATGAACAGGTACACCTGTAGATGGATCTGTTTCGTTTTCCACTTTATCTCCGGCATGGGCATCACCACGAACACCATGCTCGGGACCGTAAAGCGCTACCAACTCTACATTGGGGGCTTCGTGCAGAATGTCAATTGTCGACTTCAACCGATTGTCTACTCCTGTAGGGTTAGTAATCAAACCTACCCGTTTCCCTTCCAGGCATTTGAAGTTCTGCTCTTTCAAAACCTCAATACCGGTCTTGATCTTTATTTTCTGTGCCTGAGCAGTAAATGCGAACAAGCAACATGTGCTAAGTAAAATAAATCTAAGTGCTTTCATATGTTGAATAATTGGGGGTTATTTTTTTCCGAATTCTGGGTCTATCTTGTTTCTTACCATAAAAGCAGCAACGATGCCCGGTATGGTACAGACGCATACCCATATAAAGAAATTGGTGTATCCGATGGTTTCCTGAATCCATCCGGCAACCATGCCCGGTAGCATCATACCTAATGCCATAAAACCGGTACCAATGGCATAATGAGCCGTCTTGTGTTCGCCGTCGGCAATATAAATCAAATAAAGCATATAGGCAGTGAACCCGAATCCGTAGCCAAGTTGTTCGATAGCAACAGACATAATTATGAGCCAGGTACTATCAGGCGTTGCCGCAGCAAGATATACATACAATAAATCGGGTAGATTGATGGCAAGTGCCATGGGGAGTATCCATTGTTTAAATCCATGACGTGAGACAACAATTCCCCCAAGAATTCCTCCTAACAGTAAAGCAATAACTCCGATGGTTCCATAAATCATTCCGACAGTTGCAGTGGGCAATGCCAGTCCACCCTTGTCGGCTGTATCTAACAAGAAGGGGGAGGTGATTTTAACTAATTGTGATTCGCCCAGGCGATAGGTAAGTAGGAAGAAAAACATTAATCCCAGGTTTTTCTTTCGGAAGAAAGATTCAAATGTAAGCAGGAAATCTTCCAAAAGCTTTTTTGCAGATAGTCCTTCCCGTTTGGCATCACTTGCCGGGTGTGGCAGTATATATTTGTGATATAAGGTTAAACCTATAAAGATGGCTGCTAGCAAATAGAACGTAATGCTCCATGCTAAAGATATTTTCCCGGCGGTAGAAGGGAAGATAGCTCCTGTTTCCATCCATCCAGCAAACATAACCAGTACCCCCTGCCCGAATATGCTGGCGAAGCGATAGAATATGTTGCGGATACCGACAAAGAAGGATTGTTCTCCGCTGGTTAGTCCCAGCATATAGAAACCATCGGCTGCAATATCGTGTGTGGCCGAACTGAAAGCTAATAGCCAAAAGAATGCCAGGGTAACTTGCAGGTAATAGTCGGTTGGAATGAAGAAAGCTATTCCGGCAAATCCCGCACCAATGAATCCTTGCATAGCTACAATCCAGGCTCTTTTTGTTTTTATCAGGTCGACAAAAGGACTCCACAACGGTTTGATGACCCAAGGTAGGTAAAGCCAACTGGTATAAAGGGCAATATCAGTATTGGATAGTCCCAACCGTTTGTACATAATTACGGCAACGGTCATTACAGCTACATAGGGTAAGCCTTCCGCAAAATATAATGTGGGTATCCATGCCCACGGATTCGTTTTCTTTTCTTTTATCATGGTATACCTTTTATTCATATAGTTTTTCAATACTGGCTCCTATATAGTAATGTAGGAGGATTTCGTTGTAGGGATAACCTTTCTCACCCATTACGGCAGCGCCGATCTGGCAAAGTCCCACTCCATGGCCCCATCCGGCACCGGTTAAAGTAAACACAGTCTCACCCCCAAAACTTACAGCCTCACCCCGGCCCTCTCCAAAGGAGAGGGAGGTGGGAGTTACAGCTTCCGCATTATTATCGCTTGATAGCGCAGCCTGCTCCCTCTCCTTTGGAGAGGGTTGGGGTGAGGCTGTGTAGCTCTTATCAACAACAAATGCCGAACTATAAAGATGGGAAGTAGAAAGTGTGCGACGTATTTCCAGTTCTTTTCCTATAATAAGTGTGCGTTTCGTTCCTACGATTTTAAGTTTGACCAACCGACCGGATGTTCCCCGTTCTATAGGAATCAGATCTAATATGTCACCGAAATCAATCCCGGAGCGGTGATGGATTAGTTCCGATAGTTCCTTTTGGCTATATTCTACCTTCCAGCGGTAGAAGTTTACAGTTTCCTGGTCGTAGTTGTTGAGTACTTGCGATAGGATCACTTTATCTGTTGTATTACAGAATGCTTCCGGCGAAGTACGTATCCATTTCTCCGCTTCTGATTCTATGGTCAGGTCGGGGAGTTCGCTGGTTGACTTACTGTCCCGTTGTTTGGCCAGGTATGGGTATTTGATATCTTCCCAACAGTTTTGGAATTCTTCGAAAGCTCCACCGCAACATTTGGAGAAGCGGGCATCGCAGATCTTTTTATCGTAAGATAGGATTTGTCCGCGAGTAGCATTTATGGCTTGTTTTACTATTTCTGTTGAGGCGCGGGTGATACCCTGATAACGTTGGCAATGATCGTCTGCACAAACATCGAAGCGGGTGTGATCGGAGCGCTCGTACCACTTAATGAAAGCCTCACCCCGACCCTCTCCAAAGGAGAGGGAGTTAGAGATAGTCCGTATAATGCTTTCGGGATTAGCAATAACTTCATTGTTTGTGAATCGGAGAACCTTAAAACCTAGTAGGTTGAGTTTTGATGTTCTTTCATTATCTTTTTTTATTTGTTCAATATTATTGTGATATTCTCCGTCAATCTCGATAATTAATTTTTTGGATAAACAGATAAAGTCAACAATGTAATCAGCTATAATATGTTGACGCCTAAATTTCTCTCCTGACTGATTATCTCTGATTAGATTCCATACAATTCTTTCAGCTTCTGTGGGATTATTTTTTAGTTCTTTTTGTTTCTCTTTTAGACAATCATAGCTAGTACAATTTGCTGTGTGGTAATACTGTTTAGGTGTGATTGGGATATCAGTAGCATTCTCTTCTCCCTCTCCTTTGGAGAGGGTCGGGGTGAGGCTCGCTAATAACCAACTTCTTGAAATGACGGCATGCGCTTTAAGTAATTCCAATGAGGCTGTGGCACTCATTTCGGAAGAGATTACGCTGGTAAGGTAATCTTCAACGGATATAATATTGATTCCAGTGAGTTTATTGCCTTCTACAATAACCTTGAATGCTCCCTGGAAGCGTTGATTTTCCTTGCGTTCCCAATGGAAGTTTATACCAATAGTAACATCAAGTATCCCGAATTGACCTTGCGATTCATCAGTAGGTTCAAATAGGAGTTCTTCGTACAAACGGCCTTGCCATAGGATGTAGTCACCACTATAAGACACCATTTGTTCTCCGCTTACCTCTTTTCCGTCTATGACATAAGGGGTAAGGAGTATAAAATCTATCCGGGGTTCGAAAAGAATGCCTACATTTACTTTGGGTTCTATCATGGTTGTTGCCTGGGTTTTAATTAAACTTCGCTTAAGATAGTTGCAATGTCTTCGGCAGTGATTTTATCGAAATCCTTTTCCAAAGGAGTAATAAATACACCACCCATATCTACCGAAGCCGGACTGATAAGCATATTCTTATCTCCTTCGGCGCTATAACAAGCTGGCCTGTGCTGCTTCCTGGGGAATACACATGCAATCCATTTGGTGTCTTTGTACCAGGCAAGTACGTTCATCATAGGTTCGTCATCGCCTGGCTTTAGTTCCATTGAATCATAAATTGCATTGAATAAAGCAATAGCCTCTTCCTTGTTTTCGGATTCAATGGTTAATGCGCCATAGAGTGAACCTTTTCCGTTCTCCCATTCTTCTTCAATAGGTAAGAACCCTTTGCTACCTGCTTGGAAGTGAGCATGATCCGGAGCCGATGCACCACATTTAGGTCCGTTGTAGAATATGATGTAATCGTCTAATGCTTCTGCCAGGTCTAACATATCGCCTATACGGGGAAGAATGCGTTGGTCCACATGCTTCACATCTGGTATGGTGAGATGCCGTGGAAAGATCGGAAACGGATTCACCAATATGCTGTAATGCTCTTTAAAAAGTATCCCTTTTTGCACTGGCGGCAGATTATCCAGACAGAGGAAGCATTTTCGCTCCTGAATAGATTTTGGATCTACTTTTGCTGCGGAAGAGGTAATACGTGCAGGGTTGAATTGTACTTTGTAGGTACAACCTCCAACCTCGAATGTTTTCGTTTTTACCTGAGCCAGAGCTTTGTAGTTATTAACCGCCAACTCCCAAGCCTCACCCCCAAAATCTACAGCCTCACCCCGGCCCTCTCCAAAGGAGAGGGAGAAGAGACGTTCTACCGCTTGTTTTACAGGGTATGGATTGGGAATATATCTATCTTCTAAATTCATGTACTTAATTATGGAATAATATAAAGTTATAAGTTTACAGACTATCTCCCATCTCCCTCTCCTTTGGAGAGGGTCGGGGTGAGGCTATTAGCATTAATCCGCGCCTGTAACTCCCATGTTCGTATTCTGTCTTTATACGTATTATGCCCATTCATTTTTACAATATCCAATGAAGCATCAGAGTTATCATCCCAACGGCGGCATAGATAAACCACATCATATACACGGCCGATCTGGTATTGGCGGGAGAAGTTCAGTCCCAACGCATAATCTTCTCCGTAACTGGTGTTCGGAACTTTGATTTCGCGCAGTACAGGCGTGTAAAATGCACGCGGAGCACCTAGGCCATTGATGCGTAGTGCATTGTTACGTCCGTTCTCGGGTGTCCATTCTTTGTGGTCGATGATACCGGGAGGAATCATTTCCATATCAAAGTTGGTCATCATATAAGTACCCACAACCATTGCGCAGTTTTGCTCATAGAAAGCATCGACCATGGTTTGCAATGTATTTTCGTTCTTGTACACATCGTCACTATCCAACTGTACGGCAAACTTTCCGCATTTGGGGTGGTGTACACCGGTATTCCAACAACCTCCGATACCTAAATCGCCGCGTTCGGGGATAAGATGGATTAATCGCTCATCGGCAGCAAATTTCTTTATGGCTTCTGTTGTGCCGTCCGTAGAATGATTATCAATGATGATCAGGTTGAACTTAAACGTTGTTTTTTGGGATAATACCGATCGGATTGCATCTTCAATTGTACGAATGCGATTACGCACGGGTATAATTACAGAGGCTTCGTATTCAAAGTTTCCGGCACTGAACTCAATGCTTTTGAATTTAGGTTCCAGATAACCGCCGATTTCTTTCAGGTGCTCGGTACAGGCTTGTTCCATTTCAATCTGTACCCCCCGATTCTTCGGATCAACATAATCGAATATCTTTTCTCCACTCTTGCGGGTATCAAGTTCAACTTCTGAGTACAAGTACTCGTTGATATGGACCAAAGATTCTTTCTGCGAAAGTTTTAGGCGCAAATCGTATAAGCCAGCGAATTGATAATCGGTTTTCATCCGGCTTGCCGCATCTCTGAAAGCTTCTGATTTATAAAGTAGAACAGAACCGAAGTTAAAATCATCCCGCAAGCTGCCGAATTGATAGTCAATCACCGGAGCGTTCGTTTTATTCTCACCAACAATTTGGTAATGATCGGCATAGACCATTCCCGCATTGGCATCTTCCATAATTTGAATCATGCGTTCCAATGCAAAATAACCAAGCTCCAATGATGAGTGTTTGGTATATAAAAGTGTATAAGTAGCGTCAGCTTTGGCTGCAATAGCTTTTATGGTAGCGGTTGCATTAAGGGCGGATATATGTATAATTTCACATCCGTCTAGCGGCGAGGCTTCGGAGTCGGAAGCTAATAAATAGATTTTGCTTACCAAGCCGGTTTCAAGTAAACCTCTCGTTGTCTTTTCAGCTTGTGCCGCATCCGCGAATGGAATGAAACAGTTGATCATGGTTTTCATCTTTGTTATATATTTATCGTAATTAGTTTGTTATCATAGAAACCGGGAATCGTTACTTTGCCAGTTCCAGTAGTCCGACTTCTCCTCCTGTTGCAGTGAATAATATTTTATGCCCATTCAACGGAACAACCGTACTAATGAGCGAATTGGCTACTTTGTGCTTCCAGAGGACTTTCCCGGTTTTGGCTTCCAGACCGAACATCAAACCGTTCTTTGTGCTTCCGAATACAACACCGTCCTTTTCTACCGGCATAGATGGTGCATGCTCATATCCGAATGCCACATTGGAAGTCCATAATTGATCGGGAACGTCGGTTCGTGTAGAGAAACAGACAATACTATCGTTCATCGTTTTACTGTAGATGCGCTCTTTATCTTCGGATAACCCGATGGTTTCGCGTACTACAGACTGGAATGTACGATAAATGGTTTCGCCGGTTTCTATATGGATAGCGGTTAATGCCCGTTGCGGATCGGTAATAAACACTTTCCCATGTGCAGCAACCGGCCAAACAGAAGCAGGGGAGAAGTGCATACGCGTTAGTCCGCCTGTCCATTTCCATATCTCTTTGCCTGTATGTCTGTCGAGAGCATATAATGTATTATCCCAAGCGCCAAAGATGACTTTGTTGCCTTCAACCAATGGTTTGGCTACAATATAGCCTTTAACCTGATTATATGCCCAGACAACAGCGCCCGTATGAATATTGATTGCGCGGAATGTGTGGTCGCTTGCTCCGATATAAGCTATGCCATCACTGATGGTTACAGCACCCAGAACGGGCTCTGTAGCAGCAACCTTCCATAATTGTTTACCTGTTTTAGCGTGAAGTCCATAGATGTTTTTATCTGCGGAACCAAATACGACTACCTGCTCGCTGGCAGCCGGAGTACCTACTATACGATGGCCCGATTTGAAGTTCCACAGCTTTTTACCGTCTTTGAGTCTGTAACAAGTCAGATAGCCCATATCATCGCCCACATATACTTTATCGTCAAGCACTGCGGGTGAGGAATAAATGCCTACTCCGGTTTGCACCAACCAGGCAGGTTTTACTTGTGGGTATTGGTTGTTGACAGAGAAATCGGGGTATTTATCAGCCGAACCCTTCTCATCATAATACTTTTGGGATAAGGATAAAGATGCCCATTGACGAGGCTCTGTACCAATGTTGTGCTCATAAACAATGATGGAATCCGGAGTGATGTCGTAAATGGAATATCCACCAACAGGCTCTTTCCCACGCAAGGTAGAGCGATTCAGGAAACCGGGAATACCATCATAACTAAACTCGCGATTACTATGGTAGTGCCCACCGACAAACATGCGGATATTGTAAGGGCGCACAGCATCTGTTACATCGTACCAATTATCTACATCACCATCTTTAAGCGGATAGTGCGTTACGATAATAACCGGTTTTTCTTTTCCGTATTTCTTTAGTTCTTCTTTTAGCCAAGTAATGTCTTGAGGTACTACATGCCCATCGCCCATACGGATGAATGGTCCGGTGTTGAACCCGAGAAACAAGAATCCTTTATGTTCGAACCGGAAACGCTCTCCACCGAAGATATCTCCGAAGGCAGTCATTCCCGACTCTGTCCAGGTGGTTTCGTGATTGCCCGGAATGGCATAATAAGGAATGGTTAGCTTGTCGATGATTGCCTTTGCTTTCTTTAGCGACTCCCGATCACCTTCTTCGGTGAGGTCGCCGGTGACAAGTACAAAATCAAGATTACCGGTTGCGTTGATTTGATTCACCGCTTTCTGTAAATCTTCTACCGCAGGTTCGGTTTTGGTGATGTGCAAGTCTGTGATAAGTGCAAAACGGAACTGTGCAGCACATATTGCCGGTAGCAATGCGATGAACAGGACGAGTAATATATGTTTCTTCATGGTCTCCATTATATAAGTTACAAAGTTAGGTTGTTTTTATGTTACTTCTCATCAAAAAAGGTTAGGATGCCTTTCATTAACGCATCTTTTTCGTTTGTTGTACGAATAGCCTCAAACGGAAATCCCAATACGCAGGTTTTGTAGGTTCCTTTATATGCTATACCCGCACTGATATTATTTTCCGAATAGCGGAATATGGTAAATGCATTTTCGCCTGCCGGTACAATACCATCGGGTGCTTCTACAATATAGCCATCGGGGTTAAGTTCATTGTAATAACTGTAATTGCCTGCAAATTCCTTGTACGGTGAAGCAACACTTTTCACTTTTCCGGTGGTAGCTGCCTGGTTGACGCGCCACTTGTATTTTAGGGTATTCGTAGCAAAGTCTTTATCTTCCTGAGTGGTTTCGGGATTGTCCCATAAGTCTGACCCCACGAATGAACCGGAAACAAATATATGGCCTCCCGACTGGCAATAAGCCGTAATAGCTTCCTGCATTTCTTTGTTGAATGTCTTGAACTCCAAAGGCATAACACCGCCTCTACCGATTTTGGTCTGACGTTGTTTCCCGAGTATGAGGTCTGCGAGTTTATAATCGTTCAGGTTGACGGTTTTCTTTTCAACCGCTTCGTTGCTGCATGAAACGAAAGAGTATCCGGCTTTGAGCATACTTGCTCCATGTACCGCCGGGTAGTCGAATATATTTCCGGCAATCACCATGGTTTCGTAGTTGGAATAACTGTCTCCAAAACCGGAAGCATCATCGTCCATCCACGGAATGGAACGCCGGAATTCTTTCATGCTGCCGATATAGCTGATATCATTTATATAAGGAACGCCGTGGTCTATGGCATCAGCAAATCCGGCGAGGCCATCGCTTACAAAATCGGCAGGGGCAGAGATCCGGTCGAAGCCGTTGATGATCAGTGCGGTTCCTTTTTCGTTAAAGGCTCTGGCTGCGGAAAGGATTTCGGAGGGGAAGCTCTCTCCACCGTCATTTAATGCTGTAACTTTATAGCTATAGATGAGGCCGGGAGATTGCACGGCACGATAAACGTTTGAGTTTACGACAACGCCATTGTCAAAGCTTCCATCGCCTATACGGGTGTAAACAATGTATTTGTTTGCTTTTGCTGTGGGTTCCAACGGATCATCCACAGGTTGCCAGGTAAGTTCTATTTCGTTTTCGTTTGTAAAATGCAGACTCATATGGTCTACCGGAAGCGGTTGAACGATATATTCCTGTCCGTACTGTGAGCAGACGAACCGAAGCATACCTTTATATATAGAACGGCTTACGGTAAAACGGAAGCGTGGGTCTATGCCGTAGCGCATGTCGGCGAAGTTCTGATGCGACAGTAATTCCAGAAGCATGGTCGGTACACGTGGCACGCGCGCTTCATAATAAGACTGGTTCCACATGCCGCGGCGCGTCCAGTTGGGTTCGTATAAGGCGCGGATATCGTTTACGATATAGCTTTGGATTAAATCGGTCAGGTCGCGGGCAGCATACCGGGAGGTGCCGTTGGCGTATACTCCGTCATATGCGTTGGTGAAGAAGATGCCTAATGTACCGATAATCGAGTCGTTGAGCGTGGTTCCTGCATCCGAATGGAATGCGAAGGCCATATCAATAGGAATATTTAGTCCGCCCTCGTCGGGGTTAACTGCGGAACCTCCCGCCAGATAGTTAACCCAAATTCCGCGGGATTTATAGTCGTCTGTATAATCGTTTTTGCCTTTGCTCTCGGAGTAAACACTATCGGGGATACCGGCCCATTGCATCCAGTACCGGGCAGCTTCGGTAAACCGTGGGTAGCCACTTGTTTCGTAGGGATAATCGACTTCAGGAAGCTGTTTTGCTTCTACGGGTGTTACAACATCGGAACTTTTGATATTTTCGGTAGCAATTCCATCTTCCGCAATGCGGCGGGCTATGTTGCCATAACCTCCTCCAACTTTGATCGCATCGGCTGTAACAATACGGCCCGCCCTGGAAGATTTATTGCTTAATACTATTTTGTTGGCATCACTCTTGCCTTTATCGAACGTGAAATGTCCGAGGTATATCCATGTGCCACTACCCATTTGTTGGTTAATGGAGAATTGCGATACTCCTCCTTTGTGATATACGGTGTAAAGCGCATCGGTAGTGCTGTTGGCTACGGTTTTATAAGAAACGTACACGGCGTACCGGCCTCCATCCGGAACGTCGGGTACCCATTCGGCGTAGCTTTCCTGTCCTTTCTTGATGGTTTCGATGGCGCGGTAGGAGCCTTCGCGGAACGGGTTTTCAAAGTTTATGTATTGGTTGCGCAAGTGGGCAAAACCGCTTTCGCTGCCTGTATACCAGCGTTTATCTCCTGTCTTCTCGGTATAGTAGGAGTTGTTGCGGCATCCGTCATTATCAATAATGATTTCGGTGGTTTGCGTATCTCTTTCGCGTGGAATAAGTACGTTGGCTCCGGCGTTTTCGAGCATGGGCATCAGGTAGGGGAGAACAAAACTCTGTGTGTAGAGGTCCTCTACGGTCTGAAAGACGCGGGCGCGTTGCCATTCCCAGCGGGTGAGCTTGGGTTCGTAATAGTAACCGTGGCTCTGCCATAAAGCGATGTGCCTGTTCTGTAAGCCATACTTGGGGGAATAGGGTACAGACAGACGGGTAACTAACGGGCTTTCTTGTTTCCCGCGTGAAGCCTTGGCTGCGGCGCCTCGCTGCAATGGTATAAGTTGTTCAATAGGATGTTTATCTGTTATAATCTGAAGTTTATGGTTGGCATACTCTTGTGGGAGTAAGGCGCCGACTTCTTTATATATCTCCTTTACATTGTCCTCGCGGAAGGGAATGTAAGAGCAGTTCATGTTGGCGAAGAGGAGAAGGGTCTTCCCTTCAACGTGGGCAGAATCAATCTTGATTTTCCCTACGGATATTTCCTTTCTGGAAAACGCTGTCAGGTAATCGCCAATCCCCGTTTGTACTTCCGGGGATAGAATTTGCGACATGGCCACCTGTAGGGGCAGGCAGCACCATGTCAGCAAAAGAAATATACGTATAGTTTTCATGTGTGTTAAGCTATATGTTTCTTTATTCTTCATATAATAAGTACGGTTTACGTTGTACTTTAAATTTCTCGACGTCGTCCTTCCACATGGCTTTGATCTCGTCGGCGGTTTTGCCTTCTTTAATCATTTTGCGAACATAGTCAGTTCCGGTAAGTAATTCAAAGAATGGACGGAAAAAATGATCATCCAGGTTTAAATTCCGATAAGCGTCAATGACGTAACTCAGGTCGATGCCCTTCTTCCAAATCTCTTCGTCTGATAAACCGCTGAGGTCGACTCCATGACAAAGCCTGTTCAGTTGCGGTGGGTTCTTTGCTCCGGATACGCTTTTAGGGGTAAAGCTATATTCATATCCTTTCATATTGGGGTGTCCATAGATTTGAAAAGGCTTGTCTGTTCCGCGACCCAAACTGACAGGCGTTGCCTCGAAATAGCAGATTGACGGATACAGATAGATGGACGTCATGTTCGGCAGGTTGGGCGATGGGGGAATCGGCAGGCGGTAAAGGGTTTGGTGTGTATAGTTTTTGCATGTAATCACCGTGACATCGCACGTGCGCGAAGCGGGCAACCATCTTTCGCCGTTTACCATCAGGGCGAGTTCGCCAAGTGTCATACCGTGAACGGTGGGGATGGGGAGCCAGCCTACTCCTGATTTATATTTCATATCCAGCAATGGTCCGTCTACGTAGTGCCCGTTTGGGTTCGGACGGTCGAGGATTAACATTTTCCGGTTGTATTTGGCACAGGCATCCATGAGTCGCACCATTGATGCATAATAGGTATAGAAACGCAGACCCACATCTTGTATGTCGACAATGAGCAAGTCGAACTTGCGCATGGACTCGTCGCTGGGTTTGCCCGATTTTCCGTCATATAAGGAAAGAATAGGAACGCCTGTTTTGGGGTCTACCGAACTGGATACGTGTTCGCCTGCATCGGCATTTCCACGGAAACCATGCTCGGGAGAAAAGATGGCTACTACATTGAATTTATTTTCCAGAAGAACGTCCAGCAGATGTTTGTTGCCAACCATGCCTGTGTGATTAGAAAAAATGGCAATCCGCTTATTCTTTAAAATCGGGAAGTACGCTGTGGTTTGTTCTGCTCCAACAATTACGTTCTTTTGTTGTGCATACAGACAGAATGAGCAGCATAGAACGATAGTTAAGAATAGTGCTTTTTTCATATCACTTCATATTAGGTGAACGTATTTGGTACAAAAACCGGCAAACAGAGGGTTGTTGCCTGCTAAAGGCATGTTTTTGCTTTAGATTCCCGGGTAACTATAAGCAAAGATAGTTTTTATTTTAATATCAAAAACAATAATTTAGATATATTTAGAAATATAATCATTAATTTGCACTAGAAGAGTTGAAAGTTGAAAGTTGAAAGTTGAAAGTGACGATTCCTCATGGACTCACTTTTAACTTTCAACTTTCAATTTTCAACTCTTCTTAAGGAACTTATTGAAAAATGCTCTATATTTGTGTTGAAATAGAATTTAACTGCGAATGAAACTTATTGCGGAAAGTGGCTCTACGCGGACGGAATGGGCATTGGTCGAAGATAACCGTCTTGTACAGCGCGTTTTTACAGAAGGCCTGAATCCCTTTTTTCAGACGAGAAGGGAGATTAGCAGAAGCGTGAGGCTAGGTTTACCGGAGTCTTTCTTTAGAAAGAAACTGGAGCAGGTATATTTCTATGGTGCAGGATGTAGTTCTTTTGAGAAAAAAAATATTATGGGCGCCTCTCTGGTAGCTCAATTCAAAACACCGATACAGGTAGAAAGCGACTTGCTGGCCGCTGCCCGCGGTCTGTTTCAATGCGAAGCCGGAATTGCTTGTATTCTTGGAACGGGTTCTAACTCGTGCTTTTATGACGGAAAGATTATCTCGAAGAATGTGCGGGCCGGCGGTTATATCCTTGGCGATGAGGGCAGTGGGGCAGCGTTGGGAAAGATCTTCTTGTCGGATGTATTGAAGAACCTTGCACCAAAGGAGCTGATTAATGCGTACTATGAAAAGTTCAGGATTACGCATAATGAGGTGATGGACTCGGTGTATAACCACCCTTTCCCCAACCGTTTCCTGACAACGACTTCGTACTTCCTTGCCGATTTTCTGGATACGGATTATGTATATAATCTTTTGATGAATAATCTGCGAAGCTTCTTCACCCGTAATGTTACGCAGTATGATTATGGCAATTACCCTATACGCTTTGTGGGTTCTGTGGCTCATAATTTCTCGGAACAATTGCGCGAAGTGGGCAAGGAGTTTGGCGTGGAACTGGATGTGATCGAAGAAACTCCCATGTCGGGGCTGATTGAATTCCATGCGCTGATTATAGACGAGCCTTAATTAAAACATAATTCTTCTTTACTCTCTTTACACTCTGGGCTTATACAGTTTAGAGTGGAGGGCTATTGCGTTTTGACGCGAGGGCAACTTTGTTGGAAGAATAGCGCTGTTTTTCGCAAAGAACAGCGCTATTCTTCCGGAAAAACAGCGCTATTCTTCACGAGCGGAACGGCTTGCGTGAAAAGAGTGTATTCGTTGCGTGTAAACAAGCAAAGGCCAGTATTCATATTATATATACATTTATATATTCCTGACTAAGGCTTTCTTGTAGAATCTAAATAAATGAATTCAAATCTAAATATTTCTAAATTTCCGGCGCAATCTTGAAAGAAATCCTATCCTTGCGTTAGGAGTTCGTCTTTACATCACTTATCTTTGGCTTATCTTTCAGATTTGCCGTATAAATTATACCTTTATATTTAATAACTTAAGAAAAACAATATGACTCCAATTTCAGTACTGATTACCATTGCAGCCTATTTCGTCATTCTATTCTTAATATCCTACCTTGCGGGCAGGAAAGCAGATAATGAAGGTTTCTTTGTTGGCAACCGCAAATCGTCGTGGTACGTTGTTGCATTTGCCATGATTGGCTCCAGCATTTCGGGAGTAACCTATGTTTCCGTTCCCGGTATGGTGGCCGTAAGTGGCTTTTCTTATCTGCAAATGGTACTTGGGTTTGTTGCCGGACAATTCCTGATTGCCTTTGTACTGGTTCCGCTGTTCTACCGCATGAATCTGGTTTCTATTTATGAATACCTGGAGAACCGGTTTGGCATGTCGTCTTATAAAACCGGAGCCTGGTTCTTCTTCATTTCCAAGATGTTGGGAGCCGCCGTGCGTTTATTCCTGGTTTGCCTGACCTTACAGCTTCTTGTATTCGATCCGCTGAACCTGCCATTTATCCTCAACGTGGTTGCAACGGTTGCGCTGGTGTGGTTGTACACCTTCCAGGGTGGGGTGAAATCGCTGATATGGACGGATTCGCTGAAAACCTTCTGCCTGATTGTATCTGTCGTGCTCTGTATCTATTTCATCGCTTCGGACCTCAACCTGAGTTTCGGAGGAATGGTGGCAACTATAAAAGATAGCGACCTGTCGAAAATGTTCTTTTTCGACGACGTAAACGATAAACGCTTTTTCTTTAAACAGTTCTTTGCCGGTATGTTCACCATGATCGCCATGACGGGGCTGGATCAGGACATGATGCAGCGCAACCTGAGCTGCAAGAACTTTAAAGATTCGCAGAAAAACATGATAACCAGCGGCATCTCGCAATTCTTTATTATTTCCTTGTTCCTCATGCTGGGCGTATTGCTTTATATATATGGTGCGCAAAACAACCTGTTTACCCCGCAAGATGTGGCGCAGGGCAGGATGAGTAGCGACGAAGTGTTCCCGCTGATTGCCACAAGCAGTTACTTCCCCATGATTGTAGGCATTCTGTTTATCATCGGACTCATTTCATCGGCATACTCAGCCGCCGGTTCTGCGTTGACAGCCCTGACCACATCGTTTACCGTAGACGTATTGGGCATCAAAAACAAAAAAGAAGACGAAGTGGTGAAACTGCGTAAACGTGTGCATGTAGGCATGGCCGTTGTAATGGGACTGGTGATTGTAGTTTTCAATCTGTTGAACAATACCAGTGTGATTGATGCCGTTTATACACTGGCCAGTTATACCTATGGCCCCATCCTCGGCTTGTTTGCATTCGGTATTTTTATGAAGAAACCCGTGCGCGATAAGTTTGTACCGCTGGTAGCCATTGCCTCTCCTTTCCTTTGCCTGATCTTGCAAAAGAACTCGGAAGCCTGGTTCGGAGGCTATAAGTTTAGTTACGAACTGCTGATATTGAATGCGTTGTTTACTTTTATAGGCTTGTGTTTGCTTATAACCTCACCCCAGCCCTCTCCGAAGGAGAGGGAGTAAGGAGTTCTTCTTGCTGATCATTTCATTGAACATGTATAATATAATTAAAAGTGTAAATATGTGTAATACGGAAATTGAAGCAAAGCTTCGCTATTACTTTCTCTTCCTTTTGCTTTCTCTTCCTTTCTCCCTCTCCTTTGGAGAGGGTTGGGGTGAGGCTGTTATAGCCCCCGAACTCTTAAACATGGATTCCCGCCGCCTGGCATATGCCGATGAGGCTATTCTGAAATCCATTGAAAACAAAGAAATCCCCGGTGCCGTGCTGGCTGTAGTGCACAAAGGCAAACTGGCTTACTTAAAAGCCTACGGAAACAAGCAAACCTATCCGTCGCCCATTCCGATGGATGTAAATACAGTGTTCGATATGGCCTCCGTCAGCAAATCCATGTCGACCGCCATTTCCGCCATGATCCTGATTGAACGCGGACAACTCCGCATGGCCGACCCGGTCGTCGATTTTATCCCCAACTTCGAAGACTGGAAGAGCGAAGAAGATAACTACACCGTTGCCATCCGCGTAGGCGATTTACTTACCCATACCTCTGGCCTCCCCCCTTATGCCCCGGTCAAAGAACTCGAAGAAAAGTACGGCGCTCCCAACCCCGACGGAATGATTGAATACATCTCTACCTGCAAAAGAGACTTCCGCCCTAAAACCAAATTCCAATATAGTTGCTTGAACTACATCACCTTGCAGCGAATTATCGAAACCATCTCCGGAAAAAACCTTTCAGCTTTCGCCAAAGAAAACATCTTCGATATACTCGGAATGACACATACCGGCTATCAACCAACCGGAGAAACCCTCGAACGCGTTGCCCCAACCGAAAAGCAAGAAGACGGCAGTGTACTCCGCGGAGTTGTACACGACCCCTTAGCCCGCGTGATGAATGGCGGCATATCCGGCAATGCCGGTGTATTCTCCGATGCCAAAGACCTGGCAATTCTCGCGGCCACACTGCTAAACAACGGCACATACAACGGCAAACGCATACTTAGCCCCCTGGGTGTGAAAACAATGCGAACCGTACCCCGCGGACTGGAAGAGTTCGGACGCACCCCCGGTTGGGACATTTACTCTCCATACGCATCCAATAGTGGCGACTTGTTTGGCCCAAATACCTACGGGCACACCGGATTCACAGGAACCTCCTTCATTCTTGATCCCGACAATGACACGGCTGTTATTCTATTAATCAATAGCGTACACCCGTCTGGTACCGGCAATGTTGTGCGCCTTCGTTCCCTTGTAGCCAATGCCGTTGCCGCATCCATAAACTGTCCTCCCGAGCGGATTTACTTTCAACACTACTACAACCGTGTGGAACTCTTTAAAACAGAAGCACCCATCAGCGGAAAAGATATTGTATTCCTCGGCAATAGTCTTACCGAAGGCGGCAAATGGTCTGAGCTGCTTGGTAAGAAGAATATCCGCAATCGCGGGGTGGCAGGCGATGTAGCCATGGGAGTTTACGATCGGCTTGACCAGATTCTGCCTGGTCGCCCAAAGAAGATTTTCTTCTTGATCGGAGCCAACGACATATCCCATGATCTAACCGTAGATAGCATTGTAAATGCTATCACGCAAGTCGTAGACCGGATTCAGCAGGAGTCACCCAAAACAAAACTCTATTTGCAAAGCCTGTTACCCATAAACGAATCATTCGGGCGCTATAAACGCATGACAGGTAAAACAAATATGATCCCCGAAATCAATAAACGACTTGAAACGGTGGCCAAAGAACGGAAAATACCCTTTATAAATCTATATCCGTTGTTTACGAAACCCGAAACAAATATCCTGCGCGAAGAATTAACCGGAGATGGATTGCACCTGAACGAAGAAGGGTACAAAATCTGGGTAAAAGCCTTGAAGCCTTATATATAGCCCTTTGTAGTGTCTTGCTACAACAGAATTCTTGCTTGATATTCTCTGCATTATAATTGAAGCAGTATATGTCAGCAAGGTTCTGTCTGTACTTATGAGGTCAGGGTAATTAGATAAAGTGGCCGGCCTTTATCTGCACGAATATATTGCTTTCCTCTTATATTAATCTACCAGTTGCCTTGCTTTAATTGTGAAATAATGAATATAAATCTAAAAAGTAATCAATAAATGTTCCTGATTTTAAAATAAACTCTATCTTTGCTAATAGAGAAATCAAGAAAGATTTCTTAGCCTTTGTTAAAACACGTATTTGTCTCTTAAAACAACAGCATAAGAACCCTATTCAAGGGACGGTTATATTTATAGAAGTCTTTATATAATCGACTTAACTAAAATGAGAGATAATAATTTAAAACCTTTAAATAATTTTCGCCTATGACTAATGAAAGACCCCATCCTGTAATGCGCAGCGACTAACATTAAACCCTACTAAGTTCAGACAGAACTTGTCTACTAAAATTATTCTGGAATTAACAAACAATTAAATCATCAATCTTTTATGAATGGAGATCGCAAAAAACGAGGATTTGCTTATAATAAGTACCTCACGGCGTTGGCTATAGCAGCTTTCCTTTTAGGAAGCAATACTGCAATAGCTAACCAAACTGTATCTGACAATTCGCATGATGTGAAAGAACAAATGCAATCACAAGCTATAACAGGTGTTGTGATTGATGCAAATGGTGAACTGATCATTGGTGCCAGCGTCCTTGAGAAAGGAACAACCAATGGTACTATAACTGATATTAATGGGAGATTCTCACTCAATGTAAAGCAAGGAGCAACACTTGTTATTTCTTATGTGGGTTATCAAACACAAGAAGTGAAATCTGCAAGAACAATGCAGGTGACAATGAAAGAAGATAGTGAACTACTGCAAGAAGTAGTAGTTGTAGGATATGGATCGCAAAAGAAAGAAAACCTGACTGGTGCAGTTGCTACTGTTGATGTTGATAAAACGTTAAGCGGTCGTCCTATTGCCGACGTTGGTCGTGGTTTACAGGGAACTACTCCGGGGCTTTCTATTGTTATTCCTAGTGGTGAGGTTGGTTCCGACCCAACAATCAAGATCCGTGGTCAACTCGGTTCTATTGATGGTGGTTCTGAGCCATTGATCCTTTTGGATAATGTTGAAATACCGAGTATCCAGATGGTTAATCCGGATGATATTGAAGCAATTTCTGTACTTAAGGATGCTGCTGCTTCATCAATTTATGGTGCGAAAGCTGCATTTGGTGTTATTCTGATCACAACCAAGAAAGGTGCAAGACAAGAAAGTGTAAACGTGAGCTATTCCGGAAACTTCTCTTGGCAAAATATCTCCAAAAAGATAAAAATGGGTGGTGTTGATGCTATGGGATATACTGTTGATGCCATGGAGCGTATTGGTGGTGTAAGAGCCGGTGCATTCTGGATGGTAGATCGTGATAGTTATGAACAAGCTATTGCATATCAAGAGAAATACGGTAAGATGGGAGCAAACGAGCCTTTCGTTTATGGACGTGACTGGTATGTGAAAGATAAATATAAATATTCTCTTCGCACATTCGATCCATACGATCATATGATTGAGGAATGGACCCCTTCAATGACCCATAATGTTTCTGTTAATGGTAAAAGCGGAAAAACTTCCTATAATGTTGGTTTGGGCTATCTGGACCAGAATGGTTTAAAGAAACCTGCCAAACATGATGACTTTAAACGTTATAACGCTTCTGTAAGATTAAGCACTGAATTAAATAAATATATAACAGCTAGAGCCGGGGCTATTTATTCTAAGAGAAATAAAAGATATGCATATACCACAAGCTCTACTACTGCTGACGAGTGGTTATATCTTTATCGTTGGGGACCCACTATGCCAATGGGATTCGATGATAAAGGAAATGAGTTGCGTAGCCCGGTTTCGGAAGCCCGGCAGGCAAACACGGCAAATATTGAGAACAATTATCTTAATATAAATCTGGGTGCTACCATTAATATAATGAAGGGTTGGACTGTGGATGTTGATTATACTCATGCTAATGAGGAAAGAATCGACAACCGTCCAGGTACACGATATACAGCTTTAGATACATGGAGTGCTGCTGTAGATAATGGTGATGGAACTTTCTCTTTGAGAAATTGGGAATATACAGGTACCAGTGGTGCAAACCCTGACCATATTTATCGCAGATCGTCTAATGCAAAACGTAATACATTCAATGCATATACCACTTACAACTTAAATCTGAAAGAAATACATGCATTCAAATTTATGTTGGGTATGAACCGCAATGAATGGGAAGAAAAATACAATTGGTCGCAAGCTACAAAACTAATTGATATATCTAACCCACAATTCGACCTTACTGCAGGAACTCAAACCTCCGGTGGTGGTTCTGCATGGGATGGACAGTTAGGTTACTACGGACGTATCAACTACTCGTTGTTTGACAGATATTTGTTTGAAGGTAACTTACGTTATGATGGAACTTCAAAATTCCCATCAGATTTGCGTTGGCGTTGGTTCCCATCATTCTCGGTAGGATGGCGTGCAAGTGAAGAAGCATTTATGAATTGGGCTAAACCTGCTCTGAATTCTTTGAAGTTCAGAGGATCTTGGGGTAAAATTGGCGACCAGACAGTAAGCAATAAACTGTATGTTTCTACAATGACTTCCGGACAGAGCGCCTGGATTGGTGGTGATGGTAGTAAATTGGCTTATGTAGGTACACCTTCGGCTGTGACTGCTGATATTACCTGGCAAGATGTTAAAACCCTGGATATAGGTCTTGACGCACGCTTCCTGGATAATAAGCTAGGCTTCACTTTCGACTGGTACCAACGTGATACCGAGAATATGATTGTTCCTGCAGCGAATGTATCGTTAGGATTCGGTGCTACAGCTCCTAAAGGAAACTTTGGTTCATTAAGAACAAAAGGTTGGGAAATTGCAGTCGATTTCAATCACCGCTTCAAGAATGGTCTTGCTATTAATGTAATGGGTACACTGTCCGATGCGATAACAGAAATTACCGCTTACGGCGATACTAAGAGTGTAGATAGTTGGTATGTTGGCAAGAAAGTCGGTGAAATCTGGGGATTCAGAACAGACAGACTCTATCAGAAAGATGATTTCGTGTTCGACGCTAATGGAAAACATGTAAATGTATGGGTGAAGAACGGCGAAGTATTTGATGTTGAAACTGCCGGTGCTAAGAAAATGAATAAACTGAAAGATCCGAATGCAGCTTATCAGGATTATCTACAAGGTGGTGACTTTGTATTTGGCCCCGGTGACGTGAAGTATAAAGATCTGGATGGCAAACCAGGTATTACGGATGGTGCTCGCACAACCGATGATCATGGCGACCTTGAAGTAATTGGTAACTCATCACCAAGATATGAATATGGTTTACGTTTAGGTGCCGATTATAAAGGATTTGATTTCTCTATCTTCTTCCAGGGTATTGGTAAACGTGAGGTTTGGGGAAATGGATTCCTGGCTATTCCTGGTTTTAACTCTGCCGATGGTGCAATGCCTCAGGAAATTGCAGGTAACTACTGGAAAGAAGATCGTACAGATGCATTCTATCCTCGTCCATGGAATTTGGGTAGCCCAGCTGCAACAGCTTTCCGCTCAACAGCTTATAATATGAACACTCAATCCCGTTATATGCTTGATATGTCATACCTGAGAATCAAGAATATAACTTTAGGATATTCTTTACCGCAAAACCTGGTGAAAAAGGCATACTTGCAAAAAGCACGCGTTTATGTGGCATTGGAGAACTTCTTTACGTTTGATCATTTGAACGATCTTCCTATCGACCCGGAAGAAGTAGCAGGTTATTCTATGCTTAGAAAGGATGCCGGTTATACTGACGGTTATAATGGAGACCGTACGGGTGTAGGCGCTCCTACTTTCAAGAGTGTTTCGTTTGGTATTCAGCTAAACTTCTAAAATACAAAAAACAATGAAAAAGTATATATTCATATTGCTTTCAGCCGTCGCACTTGTTTTTACGGCTTGTGAGGATATCCTTGATCGTCCGCAGCTGAATAATCCGCAGGATGATAATTATTGGAGAAATGAAAATGACCTGAGGCTATATGCAAATGGTTTCTATGTGAATTACTTTGTTGGCTACAATAGTAGCTGGGGAACAGCTTATGCTCCGCTTCGCGGGTATATGTTCAGCGATGATGTAGCTGTAGCAGGTAAACAAACATCTTTTGAGAATAGTATTCCTTCTACCAGAGGAGGAACATCCGAAACTCCTGAGATGCTTACACAATACTCCGGACCTAGTTGGAATTTTGCCTGGGTTCGTAAGTCTAATATCTTCCTTGATCGTATTGAGAACGTAGCTAAACCTAATATTACGACGGCAGTTTACGAGCACTGGACTGCTGCTGCCCGCTTCTTCAGAGGCTTTGAGTATAGCCGTTTGGTTAGTGTGTTTGGTGATGTTCCTTATTATGATAAGGTTTTCGATGAAAAGGATGAGAAAGAAATGTTTAAAACCCGTACTCCGAGAGGTGAAGTGATGGATAAAGTATATGATGATTTCGAGTATGTGATGACATATCTTCGTGAAGACGATGGTGCACAATACTTGAACAGATATATTGCAGCCGGATTTATTTCACGTCTTATGCTTTTCGAAGGATCATGGCAACTTTACCATACCGGTGATAAGACCAGAGCTGAAAAATATCTCAAACAAGCCTTTAAAGCTTCGGAATATATCATTAACTCAGGTAAATGGGCTGTTTCCGGTGATTTCAGAACATTATTCGGTTCTCAGGATCTTAAGGGGCATAAAGAGGTTATAATGTATAGACATTATGATGCTGCTTTGTCGGTAACCCACCATATCGCATCTTACTCAAATGGTGCCGAATCTCAGCCACAAGGTCCTAATCTGGCTTTGGCAAAATCGTTCTTATGTAATGATGGAAAACCATATGAGAGTTCAGGTGTAACAGGTGCGAAGGACTTGGATCTTGGCACTGTACTTAAAACACGTGACCCACGCTTCGAAGCTACATTCTGGCATGAGCCCAAGGTACAGTCGGCAACTCTGTTATATGCATGTAAATTTATCGACCGTGTAGGTCCAACATACTGGAACTCGACCATGCCTTCTATTTATGGTAGTATGACTAATACAAACGATTATCCTGTATTGCGCTATTCTGAAGTATTATTAAACTGGATTGAAATCAAACAAGAACTCGCTGAGAATTTCTCAGGTGCTGCTGTTACTCAGAAGGATATTGATATCTCTATCAATGCTATTCGCGATAGAGAGCTTGATTTACCTGCTGTTGAGAAGGGAGTTCAGAAGACGAAGAAAATGACGCTTACTGATATTGATGATGCTTTTGCTCCTGATCGTGATCCGGATGTAAGTGCTCTTCTTTGGGAAATCCGTCGCGAACGCCGTATGGAATTTGTATTTGAGCATACTCGTTTGTTAGATATCAAACGTTGGAAGAAACTTAACTATATGAGTAATGCCAAGGTTGGAAATAAACTACCGGATAATATGCTCGGCTTGTGGATTGATATGCAGAAAGAGGCTCCGGATCTTCTTAAAGCTGGTAATGATGGTAAATATACAGCAAGACAAGTGATGAAAGAAGATGGTACCATAGTTACTTATGATGGTAGTAATGCTACCGAAATGGTAGGATATTATGTACCACAAAAAGCTTCCGCTCGTGACTCATTTACAGATAGATCTTATATGTCTCCTGTTGGTAGAGCACAAATTAATCAATATGCAGAGAAAGGTGTGACGTTGAGTCAGACAACTGGCTGGGAATAATTTGTTGCCCTAAATAATAAAGAGATTGTCCTAAAAGGTTTTTCCATTCACTGTAGGGGCGGTTCGTGAACCGCCCTATGGCGCACAGAAAACGATTTCCTATGACTTGGGCGGTTCGCAAACCGCCCCTACGGTAAATCATTAACCTTTTGGGCAGCCTCTTTTTCCTTTTTTATATTGTTTGAGTTTAATATTTCCACTATGAAAGAATTGTGGTTAAAAGATAAGGTCAACAAGATAGCACTGCTATCTTGTTGACCTTTTACTCTTATCTCGTAGGAATCTTACTCCTATCTCGTTGACTTTTTTATAGTGCCTTTTCCTTCACCAGATACTCAGCAATCTGCACAGCATTCAGCGCAGCCCCTTTCTTAATCTGGTCGCTTACTGCCCAGAAAGTCAATCCGTTTTCATTGGTCAGGTCTTTGCGGATACGGCCTACGTAAACCGGATCTTTTCCTGCAAGGAACAATGGCATCGGATATTCTTTTTCTGCCGGGTTATCCATCAATATAACTCCCTCTGCATTAGCAAAAGCATTGCGTGCTTCTTCTACGGAGATAGGACGTTCTGTTTCTACCCAGATGCTTTCAGAGTGTGAACGAAGAGCCGGAACACGAACACAAGTAGCACTAACCTTAATGTCAGAATGCATAATCTTTTGTGTTTCGTTGAACATCTTCATTTCCTCTTTGGTGTATCCGTTTTCGGTGAATACGTCTACTTGTGGAATCAGGTTGAAAGCCAACTGATAAGCAAACTTCTCTACAGTTACTTCCTCGCCCGCCAATACCTGACGATATTGTTCGTACAACTCGTCCATTGCAGCAGCACCGGCTCCACTGGCAGCCTGGTAAGTAGATACATGCACGGTTTTGATGTGCGACAGGTTTTCGATCGCTTTCAATGCCACTACCATCTGTATCGTTGTACAGTTAGGGTTAGCAATAACGTTACGTGGACGATCTTTTGCATCGACAGCATTCACTTCAGGTACTACCAACGGCACATCATTGTCCATACGGAAAGCACTTGAGTTATCGATCATTACAGCACCATATTTAGTAATGGTTTGTTCGAATTCCTTAGAGGTTCCTGCGCCAGCCGATGTGAAAGCAATATCAATATCCTTAAAATCATCGTTATGCTGGAGAAGTTTGACTTCGATCTGTTTACCACGGAAAGTATACTTCATACCGGCGCTACGTTTAGAACCGAACAGCACTAACTCATCCAATGGGAAATTTCTCTCATCGAGCACACGTAGGAACTCTTGTCCTACCGCTCCGCTTGCGCCAACAATAGCTACTTTCATTTTCAATTTGTTTTAAATGTGAATAAACCTCTCTATTTACTGCTTACTATTATAAAAAATGATAAGAAGTAAAGATTTGGCTGCAAAAATACTACAAATTGCTATATGTCCATACCAATAGACCCCGGTTTTTTTGCTACTTTTGCAGAAATTACTAATTGTGTATGTATGAGTTGGTTTGATTTTGACCTACATCTCCCCATAACAGACCCTACCTGGATCTTTCTTTTGGTGCTCATTATCATACTTTTTGCACCTATACTTCTGAGTAGGCTTCGTATTCCTCATATCATTGGTATGATCCTTGCGGGGATTGTGGTTGGCGAGCATGGCTTTAATATACTTGAGCGCGATAGCAGTTTCGAGCTATTCGGCAAGGTTGGACTTTACTATATCATGTTCCTTGCCGGATTGGAGATGGACTTGGAGGGGTTCAAAAAGAACCGTACCAAAGCGCTGGTGTTTGGGGGGCTGACTTTTGCGATCCCGATGGTGCTCGGAATCTGGAGTTCTATGTCTTTATTGGATTATGGGGTTACCACTTCTGTCCTGTTGGCCAGTATGTACGCCTCGCATACCTTGATTGCTTATCCTATTGTGAGCCGTTACGGGCTTTCGCGCCTTCGCAGTGTGAGTATTACGATTGGGGGTACGGCGCTGACTGTGGCTTGGGCCCTTTTGGTTCTGGCCATTATCTCGGGCATGTATAAAGGAGAAATCGGACATATGTTCTGGATTGCCCTGACCGTAAAGGTGGTATTGGTTTGTTTCCTTATCGTCTTCTTCTTCCCCCGCATAGGACGCTGGTTCTTCCGGAAGTATGAAGATAGCATCATGCAATTCATCTTCGTACTGGTCATGGTCTTCCTCGGAGGAGGGTTGTTGGAACTGGCGGGTATGGAAGGTATTCTTGGTGCATTCCTTGTTGGCCTGGTGTTGAACCGCTTGATTCCCAATATCTCACCCCTGATGAACCGCCTGGAGTTTGTGGGTAATGCTCTGTTTATTCCTTATTTCCTGATTGGGGTGGGGATGATTATCGATGTCCGCACGTTGTTTTCGGGAGGAGAGGCATTAAAGGTTGCCGTTGTGATGACCATTGTTGCTACCTTTAGTAAATGGTTGGCCGCGTGGATGACTCAAAAGATATTCCGTATGCAAACCAGTGAGCGCACGATGATGTTCGGTTTGAGTAACGCACAGGCTGCGGCTACACTGGCTGCCGTACTTGTGGGTAATAAGATTGAAATAGCTCCCGGTGTGCCTTTATTGAACGATGATGTGTTGAATGGAACGGTTGTGATGATCCTGTTCACTTGTATTATCAGTTCCGTGGCCACCGAACGCGCCGCCCGCAAGATTGCTGTGCAGGATAGCACAGATGAATTGGAGGAAAAGCCACGCGAAGAAGAAAATATCCTTATCCCTATCGCCAACCCCGAAACGATAGAGAACCTGGTGAATATGGCTCTTATTATGAAAGAGCCCAGACGGAAAGACGGGCTGACTACGTTGAGTGTAATTAATGACAGCAATGCTTCTGAGGCGCGTCTGACCCAGGGTAAACGTTATCTGGAACGTTCGGCAAAGGTGGCTGCCGCTGCCGATGTGTCTGTCGATACGGTGACCCGCTTCGACTTGAACGTAGCATCCGGTATTATTCATACCATGAAGGAGCACAATGCTTCCGAAGTCGTTATCGGTCTGCACCGCAAGGTTACGTTGGTCGACTCTTTCCTCGGGACGCTGACAGAGAACTTGTTGAAAGGCACGCATAAACAGGTAATGATTGTGAAAGCCCTGATGCCTGTCAATACTTTGCGGCGTATTATAGTTGCCGTTCCACCGAAGGCAGAGTACGAGGCCGGCTTCTTTAAGTGGGTAGAGCGCGTTTGCCGTATGGGAATACAATTAGGTTGCCGCGTGCATTTTCATGCGCATCCCGATACGATAGGTTATCTGAAAGGGTATATCTTTCGTAAGTATAAAGGTGTGCGTCGCGAGTTTACCGAGCAGGAAGATTGGGGCGACTTGTTGTTGCTCACCGGGCAGGTAAACTTCGATCATCTTTTGGTTATTGTAAGTGCCCGTCGGGGATTCATCTCTTACGACCCATTGTTTGAGAAATTGCCCACACAGATATCTAAATACTTCAATAATTGCAGTTTGATGGTGCTTTATCCCGACCAATACGGAGATCCGCAGGAAACGCTGTCCTTCTCCGAGCCTGTTCATCACAACGAATCGCAGCACTATGATAATATAGGTAAGTGGTTCTATAAATGGTTTAAGAAGAGCTGATGGAGAATTGGAAACAGCGTACCGGACTCTTGTTCGGAGAGGAGAAGATGCAGCGAATGGCCGAGGCGCATGTGCTCGTAGTCGGTTTGGGTGGTGTTGGCGCTTATGCCGCCGAAATGATTTGTAGGGCAGGGGTAGGGCAGATGACGATTGTTGATGCCGATACCGTGCAACCCACTAATATTAACCGCCAGCTTCCGGCGCTTCATTCAACCATTGGCAGGACGAAGGCCGAGGTGCTTGCCGAACGTTTCCGCGATATCAATCCGGATATCAAACTTACCGTAATGCCGGTGTTCCTGAAAGATGAGAATATCCCCGAACTGCTTGATGCGGCGAAGTACGATTTCATTATCGATGCCATTGATACGCTCAGTCCCAAGTGCTTCTTGATTTATCATGCGTTGGTGCGGAAAATCAGGATTGTATCCAGCATGGGTGCCGGCGCCAAGAGTGACATTACCCAGGTGCGGTTTGCAGATATCAGCGAAACCTATCATTGCGGATTGAGCAAAGCCGTGCGTAAGCGGTTACAGAAAATGGGGGTGAAGCGTAAACTTCCGGTGGTTTTCAGTACCGAACAAGCCGATGCAAAAGCCGTCATCCTTACCGACGACGAACAAAATAAGAAATCAACCTGCGGAACGGTAAGTTATATGCCTGCCGTTTTTGGTTGTTATTTAGCCGAATATGTAATAAGGAAGTTATGAGTTTTGAGTTATGAGTTTTGAGTTCCAGATCTCGGCAACTGTTCCGCATGGTAACTCAAAACTCAAAACTCAAAACTCATAACTCAAAACTCATAACTTATATGGACGCAGAGAAGATGATACATTTAGAGGGAATAACCAAGAGTTTCGATTCCCTTCAGGTTTTGAAAGGTATTGATCTGGATATAGATAAAGGCGAAGTGGTGAGCATCGTTGGTCCCAGCGGCGCCGGGAAAACCACCCTTTTACAGATCATGGGTACGTTGGATAAACCGGACGGCGGAGAGGTTTGGATCGGCGGCACCAGCGTGAAACGTATGGGTGAAAAAGAACTTTCGGCTTTCCGTAATCAGCATATTGGTTTTGTATTCCAGCTTCATCAACTCCTGCCGGAGTTCACCGCATTGGAGAATGTGATGATTCCTGCTTTTATTGCCGGTGTTCCGATGAAAGATGCTACCGTCCGCGCCAAAGAACTCTTGTCTTTTATGGGATTGTCGGAACGTGCTACGCATAAACCGAACGAGCTTTCGGGTGGAGAGAAACAGCGTGTTGCCGTGGCCCGTGCTTTGGTTAATAACCCCACGGTTATTCTGGCCGATGAGCCTTCGGGTAGTCTCGATACCCAGAATAAAGAAGAACTGCACCGGTTGTTCTTTGAACTACGCGACCGCTTTGGGCAGACCTTCGTTATCGTGACCCATGATGAGAATCTGGCACAGATTACGGATCGTACCATCCATATTGTTGATGGGTTGATTTTAAACCCTCAACCACTAACATAGGGTTTTTATCTCAAAAAAGGTACACAGGTCGCACGGAGCAGTGTAACCTATTCTCTTTCAGAAGGATATGAGTCGTCTTTTTGGCGTCAAAGTAACATCCTAGTGTCACAAGTATCACTGCTAAGTACAGGCTTTGTATTACTAACACTCTTCTATTTATGCTTTTTACTGTAAGGGAAGCTGTATGGAGGAACTGTTATGCTTCTTATCTGCAAGTATATAAACCTTGAATACACCCGGGTGTACCAGACCGAAAAACCCGGGTGTTTTAGGGTAAAAGACCCGGGTGTATTGATACAAAACACCCGGGTCTTTTTCTGCTTATGGAACTTTCAAATGAAAAGAATGATATCTTTATAGTTGAAAGATTGTGGTTTGATTTGAAAGAAGAAAGCATAGCAACCGTGACACGTTCCGGTTGCTCCTTCCTGGAATATTATTTATTAAAGTCCGCTAAAGTCCACCCCTTCGAATACCAGCGATGGGATACGCCAGGAAGAAGAAAGGCGTGGATCGTTGCCAATTTCTACTAATGAACTCCACAGGGTAAGCATGTTTCCGGTGATGTTCATTTCCGAAACCGGAGTGGTGAGCTTTCCGTTCTCAATAAGGAAACCCTCGATGCCATAAGAGAAATCGCCTGTTGTGCTATTGCAGTTACCACCGTTGAAACCAGTAACCAGAATGCCATGAGCAACGCCGGCTATCAGTCCATTCAGGTCTTTGTTGCCCGGCTGAAGCACTAACAAGGAAGAACCACTGATGGTAGGTTCTACACCCATTTTCTTAGCATTGTAGGTATCAATATAATAGGTTTTCAATACCCCATTCTCGAACACAGTACGCTTTTCGGTAGCGATACCTTCGTTGTCGAAGTAACGGGCGCCGGATGCCTGAGGAATATGTGGATCGTCAACCAGCGTAAACTTATCACTACCGATCTTCTGTTCCATCTTATCCAGCAGGAAGGAGTTTTTCTGTTGCAACGAGCCGCCGTCAATCGCTCCCATTAGTGGAGATACCAGTCGGCTGGTATTCATCGGATCGACCACCATCGTGTATTTACCCGATTTCACTTTCTGCTGTCCCAGTTTGCGGAGTACACGTTCCAATGCTTTCTTGCCGATGCCTTGCTTGATCAGCTTGTCGTAGAAGATAGCCGAATCGTACCAATAATCGGAAGGGCGGGCTTCACCCTCGCCTTTAATGCTTACACTGGCCGAAAGTGAATACCACGAACGCTGGGTTTCGCCTTCAAAACCATTGCTGGCCAGACGATAGCCAAAGCTGGTTCCATCGGAGTATCCGGTTTCCACCGAAATGATACGGTCGTCGGTGCCCAACACCTCGTCGGCAGCCGCTTTTGCCAATGTCACTTTATCGTCGGGTTGGATAGACTCAGCCTTTGAATCAAGGAGTTGCAAGTCGGGTTTACCCCCTTTATAATAACGCGAAGGATCGGGAAGTATACGAGCCTCATCTTTTGCCAGGTAACGGGTGGAATCTATCCCATTCTTAATGAACGATTCCAGTTCCTTTTTGTCCAGACGGTTGGTGGAGAAGTTTCCATAACGTCCATCCACATAGATGGAAATGGCCAGTCCGTTTTCTGATGCCTGCTGGAGTTTGTCCATCTTGGCATCGCGGAGGTTAAACGAAGTGTTAGAGCCAGCGTACAGGTTTACTTTTGCAGCCTGGCATCCATTCTTCAACGCAAAGTCCATAGCCCATTGCGCCAGTTTTTTATTGTTATCTGATATCATTTGAGTTTTGAGTTATGAGTTATGAGTTCACTCCATTAATTCTCTCCGCCAACAGTAAGTTTGCTAACAAGTACCGAAGGCATGCCCAGAGTCACCGGGCAAGACTGTCCGTTCTTGCCGCATGTCCATGTGCCGTTGTCAATCTTATCGTTATCGGCCACCATCGTGATGTCGGCTAGCGCTTTAGGTCCGTTACCAATGATATTGATGTCTTTGATAGGCTGTGTCAGTTTGCCATCCTCAATGAGATAACCCGTTTTTACGAAGAACGTAAAGTCGCCCGCGCCGATTTGTACCTGTCCGTTCAGGAACTGGGTTACGAATACACCATTCTTTACGGAAGAGATGATATCTGCTTCCTTCATGTTTCCTGCCTCCATATACGTAGAGCGCATACGCGGAATCGGGATATTGCGGAAAGATTCGCGGCGTCCGTTTCCGGTAGAAGGTATGCCATAGTGCTGGGCGCTGATACGGTCGTGCAGGAAGCTGGTAAGAATACCGTCTTTTACGATATATGTTTTTTGTCCGTCCACGCCTTCATCATCAATATTGAGCGAGCCGCGGTCGAAAGGAATGGTACCATCATCTAATACACTGATGTGTTCATTGCAGACTTTCTTATTCAACTGATCGGAGAAGATAGAGATATTCTTCCGGTTAAAGTCGGCCTCAAAAGCATGGCCAATGGCCTCGTGCAGAAGAATGCCCGAACCTCCGGAACCCATTACCACAGGCATCTCGCCGCCTTTAGGTTTAATCGCCTTGAAAAGGATAGAGGTATTATCTACCGCTTCGCGAGCCATAACGTCGACAATATCATCGGTCAGGAATTCGAAGCCCTTACGGAATGCACGGGAGGAATAGTTGTTTTCGAATTTACCGTTCTCTTCCATAATACAGGATACCATGAGTGTCACCATAGGGCGATAGTCATAGTATAGTACGCCTTCGGAGTTACAGAAAAGAATGTGCGATGTGCTGTCTCCCAGCGAAGCGTTGACTTTCCGCACGCGGTTATCCAATGCAAAGACTTTATCGTTAAGCTTTTGCAGATAAGGCATTTTATCTTTTAATACCACCGTATCCCAAGGGGTAGCAATGGAATAATAGTTTTTGGTTATCGGCTTTTCCGTAAGGTTAACCGGCTTGGTTGCTTTACCACCCGAAGCGATGCGGGCAGCCGTACGGGCAGCCTTTATCATATCATCAAGCGATACGTTTTCTACATAGGCATAACCGCTCTGATCGCCGGAAAGGACACGAACGCCCACCCCAAAGTCGATGTTGGAATAAGAACGGTTTACCGCTCCATCCATCAGACCGATGCTATTATTAAAGGTGTGTTCAAAGAATAAATCGGCATAATCGCCACCTTTTTCTAAAGCCGCAGTCAGAACTTTTTTTAAGTCTTGTTCAGTCACGCCGAAATGGGCAAGCGCAGCGGAAACGGCAGCCTGCTGGCCTTTGCCACCACCTAATGCACCTGTAAGAGTCTCGGCCAAAGATGGCGCAGCCATTGAACCTAGCAATGCCAGCCCACCTGTTCTTAAGAAATTACGTCTATCCATACTGTATATTTACAATTTAACGATTTACGATTTAACGATTGGAGTTACTTTACCTGGACAGCATACTTTCCAGTTCTTCACCGCTCAGGCGGAGATAGAATTGTCCTTTATATGCTACGGAGATACTACCGGTTTCTTCGGAAACGATAATGGCATGCGCATCCGATTCTTGTGAGATGCCCATTGCCGCACGGTGGCGAAGACCGAGCTCTTTAGGAATGTCCAGATTATGGGATACGGGCAGAATACAGCCTGCGGCAATGATCTTCTTCTTACGAATAACCATCGCACCATCGTGCAATGGACTATTCTTAAAGAAAATATTCTCGATAAGCCGTTGGTTTACATCGGCATTGATCTGTTCGCCGGTTCGCAGTACATCATCCAAAGGAATGCTGTGCTCAATGACAATCAGTGCACCGGTTTTCTGTTTACCCATGCTGATGCAGGCCATAACGATGGGCAGGATATCTTCATTCTCTTTTTTCTCGCCCTTGTTGTTGCGGGTAAAGAACTTAATCAGGGCGCCAACCTGTCGGTGGGTACCTAGTGTCAATAGGAAGCGCCGGATTTCATCCTGGAAGATAACGATAATGGCCAGTACGCCTACACTTACCAGTTTATCTAATATGGAACCCAACAAGCGCATTTCCAGAATCTGGGAAACAATGAGCCAGGTCAGGATAAAGATCAGAATGCCGGTAAAGACATTCAATGAACCGGAGTCCTTCATCAACCGGTAGCTGTAATACAGAAGAAGGGCTACCAGCAGTATATCTATAAAGTCTTTTATGCCAAATTCGAAAAACAATGTAATTTACAATTTACCATTTACCGTTTACCATTTTCGAGGTATTACAGTAGATGTGGGTTTATAATTTTACTTACGATTCTCACAGTTTCCACAGCTTCCTTCACATCGTGCACACGAATAATATGTGCTCCTTTCAGCAGGGAAATGGTGTTCAATACGGTTGTTCCATTCAACGCCTCTTGTGGAGTGATGCCCAGCAAGCGGGTAATCATGGACTTACGGGATACACCTACCAGTAAGGGTAGCTCAAAGATAGCAAATTCTTCGAGATGCGCCATTAATTCGTAGTTATGTTCTACCGTTTTGCCGAAACCAAAGCCGGGATCGAGAATTATGTCACTTGCTCCAAGATCGCGAAGCTGCTGTACTTTCCGGGCAAAATAGAGAAATACTTCCTTGATCAGATCGTCGTAGTGTGGTTCTGCCTGCATATTCTGGGGAGTGCCCTGCATATGCATCATAATGTAGGGTACCTTCAAGCGGGCGACGGTTTCGAACATCCGGCTGTCCATCTCACCGGCGGCGATATCATTGATAATGGTTACGCCATATTCTTCGACACACATGGTAGCTACATCGGCACGGAAGGTGTCGACTGAGATGATTGCATCGGGATGATTGCGGTTGATTATTTCCAGGCCGGTACGTAAGCGTCTCATCTCTTCATCGGCGGTGATATGTTCGGCATTGGGACGCGACGAATAGGCACCGATATCAATAATGGTAGCCCCTTCATCAAGGATTTGTTGTGCCCGGGCAGTAATATCGGCTTCCGCCTGTACACGGCAACCGGAAAAGAAAGAGTCGGGAGTCACGTTCAGGATGCCCATTACTTGTGGTGTGGACAAGTCCATCAAGTGTCCGTTTAGCAGCAAGGTGCTGCACCCAGGTTGCGGCATGCTGCCGCGGCCAGATATCATTGGTTTCATAACTTTTCTTTGTCAGGTTTTGACAAAAGTATAAATAATATGGTTAACTTTATTTGGTACTCCCAAAGAATAAGCATTATTTTGCGAAAAATTTATGAATACAATATGAATACCGCTGCGCTTTATCAAATATTTCAGGCTAGTACAGGTGTAACGACCGATAGTCGCAACTGTCCGGAAGGTTCTATATTTTTTGCTTTAAAAGGCGATTCGTTTAACGGAAATGCTTTTGCCCATCAGGCATTGGAGAAGGGGTGTATTTATGCGGTTATTGATGAGGCACAGTACGCGGTTGAAGGTGACAGCAGGTATATTGTAGTAGATAATGTGCTGAGGGCTTTGCAATTGTTGGCAAACCATCATCGCCGGCAGTTCAAATTAAAGGTGATCGGCATTACCGGAACAAACGGGAAAACCACAACGAAGGAGCTTATAGCCGCGGTTTTATCTAAATCATATCATGTACTTTATACATTGGGGAATCTGAATAATCATATCGGGGTGCCTTTAACGCTGTTGCGGTTAGCTCCCGAACACGAGATCGCGATTATTGAAATGGGGGCCAGTCATCCGGGGGATATTAAGGAGTTGGTTGATATAGCTGAACCTGATTATGGCATTATCACCAACGTGGGCAAGGCTCACCTTGAGGGTTTCGGGTCTTTCGAGGGGGTGATTAAGACAAAAGGAGAGTTGTATGATTTTCTGCGCCAGAAGAATGGACCTGTCTTTATTCACCATGACAATCCATACCTGATGGAGATGGCAAAGGGAATGAATCAAATTGCATATGGTACGGAAGATGATCTATATATAAACGGGAATATAACAGATAGCTCGCTATACCTGGGTATTACCTGGAAAGCCGGTAAAAACCACGAACCTCATGATGTAAAGACGCAGCTAATCGGGAATTATAACTTCTCGAATGTTCTGGCTGCAATAACCATAGGTCATTATTTTGGCATAACGGCGAAGAATATAGACAAAGCGTTAAACGAATACACCCCGCAGAACAACCGTTCGCAACTAAAACAGACCGGAAATAATGCACTGATTATAGATGCGTATAACGCTAATCCCACAAGTATGATGGCGGCGTTAGAGAACTTCAGAGATATAGCGGCGGCAGGCAAAATGCTGATCATTGGCGATATGAAAGAACTGGGGGCAGACAGTGCCGCCGAACATCAAAGAATTATTGATTTTATTGATACATGCAATTTCGAACAGGTAGCACTGGTTGGCGATTTGTTTGCAGCTACCCGGCATAACTATACTTCGTATCGGAATGTGCAGGAATTGATCGAGGTGTTGAAACAGGAAAAGCCACAAGGGAAAACCATACTGATTAAAGGATCTAATAGTATCAAGCTAAACCTTGTTGTAGAGTTTCTTTAGGCAGCAATGGGGTTTGTGTATAATGGATTGGAAATGAAGGAATTTTATGCTGACTTCAACATCCACCCCCTGCCCCCGCCAGCGGGGGATACCTTGCGGAGACACTGTGTAGCGCAGCCTATCCCCCGCTGGCGGGGGCAGGGGGTGGATGGTTGAAATAACGTAAAACCATTCAGAAACGCGTAAAACCCTACAGAAATGCGTAAAACCAATTAAAATGAATAAAATCCTACAAAAATCCGCAATCCCATTTTATTTCTGATAACGATAATGCCCCGTTATTTTAAAAGCAAACAAGCAATCTTCCGCTATTTGTCCCCTGCCAATATTGTGCACAACTGCATAGCGATTCGTCCCAGAAACTTTTCTATCAATTACAATACCAATATGAGGAAGATTGCCGGGTAGCTCCCAACACACAATATCACCGGGTTGGTAATCTTCTTCCTTTTGCGACTTAGGAAGTATTTGTCCTTTACGCGAAAAGAAAGTCATCAAATTAGGCACCCGGCGATGATCAATATTCCGGTCGGTGGTTTTCATTCCCCAACGGGTAGGGTAAAGGCTAAAGTTAGCCCTCATATCTTCGTGCACCTCTTTCTGCAAGTCAATGCCGAGCTTACGATATGCGCGGATCACGACGTCGGTACAGACACCTCTATCGGCAGGTACATCTCCTCCGGGATAGGATAAACGTACATACGACGGATCGTATTTGATGGAAGGGTTAATAATCTCTTTCGTAGCTTTAACCAAGCGTTGATAGAAATCATCTTGTGCAAAGACCTGCGAAATACCTAAAAACTGGCAGCAGCAAATGAGTAAGAATAGTTTGGTTCGCATACCGTTTGTTTTTTTGTGTTTAATTGATTCCAGTGAGTATTACCCCGCTTTCTTCTGCATCCGGGGGTAGGCAATATATACAAAGAACAGAGATGCCAATAGCGCGCCTGTGGTATTTGCGAGGAAGTCCAACCAATCGCCACCGCGATAAGTAGTACAATACTCTTGCAACAACTCTACACCACCACTGAAAAGAACAGGGAACAGGAATGCCCCAATCCATGCACGACGCATCGGTAATCCGCTTTTATGGCTACGGAAGAACTCCCACCACAGCATGCCGGACATCACAAAGTACATGCCCATATGCACCACCTTATCTAAATGCGGAATCTCCCAATCGGTATCCGGCAGAGAGGGTGGTTTGAAGAATGACAAATAAATAACCAAAAGTATAACGGCTATCGAAACCGGGTATTTCTTTATGTAAGGAATCATAATCTTTTTATTATCAAGCGGATGGCAAAAGTACGAAACATTTTCTATATTTGCACCGTTAATAAAAGGTTTAATAGCAAAACGGAAGAGAAACAATCAAAACTATAAAACAATGACAAAGAATAAACGTGCAAACTTCGGAAGTAAATTAGGTGTAATATTAGCCTCGGCAGGCTCTGCCGTAGGGCTTGGTAACATCTGGAGATTCCCCTATGAAACGGGAAACCACGGAGGAGCAGCATTTATTCTTATCTACCTGGGATGTATCATCCTACTCGGACTACCCATTATGATCTCCGAGTTCCTCATCGGCCGGCATTCCCAAAAGAGCACAGGAGGAGCATACAGTGTACTTGCACCCGGTACCCAATGGAAATGGGTGGGACGCATGGGCGTACTCGCCGGCTTTCTAATCCTTAGCTACTATTCGGTTGTAGCCGGTTGGACACTGGAATATATCTTCGAGGCCGTAACAAACAGCTTCTCCGGCAAATCGGCCAATGATTTTATTGATTCATTTAATTCATTCTCCGGCAACCCGTGGAAACCGCTAATCTGGTTGGTGCTGTTTCTACTTGCTACACACTTTATCATTGTAAAAGGAGTGGAGAAAGGTATTGAGAAATCATCCAAGATCATGATGCCGGCTTTGTTTATTCTTATCATTATATTAGTCGGATGTTCGGTGAGCCTTCCCGGAGCAGAAAAAGGTATAGAGTTCCTGTTAAAGCCCGATTTCAGTAAGGTGAACGGAGAGGTGTTTCTGGGAGCTATGGGGCAGGCATTCTTCTCCCTGAGCCTGGGGATGGGCTGCCTCAGCACATACGCATCTTATTTCGGAAAGAACACGAACTTAACCAAGACCGCATTTAGTGTAGGCATTATAGATACGATTGTTGCCATTATGGCCGGATTCATTATCTTCCCGGCAGCCTTCTCCGTAGGCATACAGCCCGATGCAGGTCCGAGCCTGATCTTTATTACCCTGCCCAATGTGTTCCAGCAAGCCTTCAGTGGAGCGCCTGTATTGGCATATATATTCTCTGTTATGTTCTATGTGCTGTTGGCAGTTGCCGCACTTACCTCTACCATATCTATGCACGAGGTGGTTACGGCTTATTTGCACGAAGAGTTTAAACTGACACGCGGAAGAGCTGCAACACTCGTCACCAGTGGATGCATATTCCTCGGTATATTCTGCTCACTGTCTATGGGAGCAACCAAAGAATACACCCTGTTCGGGCTTAATACATTCGATTTGTTCGACTTCGTTACGGCAAAAATCATGTTACCACTTGGCGGTTTGCTGATCTCAATCTTTACCGGATGGTATCTGGACAAGAAGATTGTGAAGAGTGAAATTACAAACAACGGGCAACTGAAAGGTTCCATCTACGTTTATCTTATTTTTATCTTGAAGTACATCGCTCCGGTAGCTATCTCTTTCATATTTATCAATGAGCTGGGTTTCCTGAAATAAAAACGATGTGGAAAGACTTCTTTTATTTCTCCCGGTCGGAGAAACAAGGCATCATTGTGTTGGTGATCCTAATTTGCATCATTGTATTGGGAGGAAGTGCGCTTTCCATGTACAGGCGGTCACAAGTACCCGTTTATCCTGATAATTTTGAAGAACAGTATGAGCAATTCATCACTTCTTTGAGGAAGACAGATTCCATAGAGAGCGCTTCCTGGCGAAAGCGCAATAACCATTATAAATCCAACGAAAAGGAACACCCCATTATATTAGCTCCATTTGACCCTAATACTGCTGATTCCATTACCTTCCGCCGGATGGGGCTACCGGGTTGGATGGCTAAAAACATCCTGAGCTACCGGAAGAAAGGGGGTGAATTCCGGACGCCGGAGGACTTCCGGAAGATATATGGACTTACAGAAGAACAGTACACCACGCTGTCACCTTATATCTATATCAGTGAAGAATACAAAAGAAAAGATACCATACGAGTCGTTGCCGAACGCCCTATCTACACAAAACCCGATTCGCTGAAACCATTCAAATACACTCCGGGAACAATCATTAGCCTGAATGCCGCCGATACCACAGAACTGAAAAAGATTCCGGGTATAGGGAGTGCCTATGCCAAACGAATAGTCGGTTACAGAAGTCGGCTTGGCGGCTTCTACGATATTAAGCAACTGCGAGAAATAGACCTGAACTCAGAAGAACTTGCCCAATGGTTCAGTATAGAAACCGGAGAAACGACCCGCATGAATCTCAATAGCGTAAGCATTGAACGGCTAAAGGCTCATCCGTATTTCAGTTTTTATCAAGCGAAAGTTATCATAGAGCACCGCAAAAGAAAAGGCAACCTGAAACGCCTGGACCAGATTGCTTTCTATGATGAGTTTACGGACGAAGACCTGGAAAGGATGAAGCATTACGTGCGGTTTGATTAACAAGGCTATTTTCCCTGGATAAGGTTTTCTCTGTTTGGTAATATATATTTTTTCGTTATATTTGATACAGATTTTTAGCTTAAACCTATGCTTCGACATTATATTCTGCTTTTGCCCTGCTTTTCTTGTACTTTGTGGGGGCTTGCGTTACTCTTGAACAGGAAGAGGAATTCCATACCACAAAACATCTGGATGATTCTCATGGCCTTAATGGCAGTGAGTACGTATGTATGGGCAGTGTTTTACGAAGGAATTACCGATTATAATCATTATTATAAGCTCGATATCATTGACACCACGTTCACACTGTTTCTGTTTCCGCTTATCTATTTTTATTTTAAGTCTCTGGTTCGCAAAAAATGGTTCGGATGGCGGGAAGTGCTGTGGTTGCTGCCCGGGTTCCTTATCGGTTCTGCCTCTGCTATTCTCTACCTGGCTATGGGCGATGCCAATGCTGCAAGTTATATCAAAGAAGTTATTGATCATCGGCTTAACCTACAAGTCCATACCGGACCGGTTTACTATCTGCAGGTTCTTGTTAACATTTGGGGATTTTATATCACCCTGTTTATACAAGCCTTGGCTACTATCGTTATTACCGTGATAGAGTTTGTTAAGCCCGATGGTTATCTGAGGACGCTTTTCCGAAGTCCGGCCAACGACGAAATAGCGCAACCCCGGGCGATATTTATCGGCGTATGGGCTTTACTGCTCATTTTTATGACCGCTTTTCTGGGTGAGTGTTTTACGCCTGTTAAGTTCCCCGACTTAACTTCACTGCTGATGGCTATAACCGGATTCATCTTTTTCTTTTTGGGTTACACCGTTTGTAAGCAATCAGGTTTAAACCATCCATCGGAACCTGCTAAGTCAGAACCGGAATCTCCCGGCATTGTGGGCAGTCGAAACGCTACCGGCAATTACTCATCCATTCTTTCCCGGTTTAACCAGCTCATGGACGAGAAGATTTATCTCAGAAAAAATCTCCGGGCAGAAGATGTTGCTGTATTGATCCATACCAACCGGACGTATATCTCTAAGTTGTTAAGAGAAGAATTTGCATGCAACTTTACTGATTTTATCAACCAGAAACGGATAGAATACGCCAAGACGTTAATGCAAAGCACCCCATCGTTAAATCAGGAAGAAGTTGCCGAGAAATCGGGATTTACACACCCTTCCTCATTCAGTCGGATATTTAAACAATACACCGGAACGACTTTCCGGCAAGCACAAAAATACTATCTCTCCCAGTTCCGTCCCCGTTAGCGCATTGTTCTTTTTTTCGGATAAATTCTTATCCGTTGTTAATTTGCCCGTTTTTTGTTTATTTGCTAAGTTGTTTCTGTGTTTTGTCAAGAACATTCTGTCCCCTTTGTGCAATCGTCATAAACTGTTTCGTATTTTTGTCTTGTGGTTTCTTACAAATATAATGTGTCATGAAAACGATAATGCTACCTGAACCTAACGAAACAGAACGGGCTTTGATGGAACGTATCCACATGCTAATGCGAGAAGAAGAAGTGTACACTAATCCGAATTTTACCTTAAGTCACATAGCTACACGGCTAAAAGTGAAACGTGCTTTTATAAAAGATGCGATTAGTCGGTGTATGAATAAAACACTGGGTGCATATGTGAATGAGTACCGGGTGATTCATGCCATGGATGTTATGTCCCGTCCTGAAAATGCATCACTCACGCTTGATGCCATCGCTTGTGCATCGGGATTTAGCAACCGGTATTGCTTTTATTCAATATTCAAGGAGATGACCGGACTGACTCCAACGGAGTTTAAAGCCTGTATCGTTCATGGTAGTAAGAACGAGGTGCTACAGCCTGGTTATCATGTGGATGGATTTGGCTGACTGCAATAGTGGGCGCTTAACTCCTTATTTGCGGGGAATACTTTGGATGTATTTGTGTTGTGTGTTGATGAAGAGTAAAATCATTCGTAAATAGCCCCTAAGTATTCATCCTTCAGCTCCTTGATCTTTCCCATATCATACAACTTAATGAGTGCCACCGATATACTATCCATCCATATGCTGTGGTTTTTGGATGAAGCAAAGGCGTACTTATCCGGATGGAAAATATTGCCCACTACTTTCATCTTTCTTTCCCTGTTTGTATGTACATAATATTCCAGTACAGGGGCATCACCAACAATAGCATGAACCTCTTTGTTGGCCAGACCATCGGCTGACAGCAGAACATTGTCGTATGCAATGGTTTGGATGCCGATATTTGCCAGGAACTTTTCTTCTACTCCTCCGGCTTCCACTCCAATAATTTTACCGGACAGGTCCGACAACGTATTAACGTCCGAAGTTAAGGATACCTTTGTCATACTGCTGGTAATCGTGGAAGTAACATAAGCAATCATCCCTATTCCGAAAACCATCCATATAGTAGCCAGGATGTGTCCGAACCAGCCGAACCAGCCAAATACTTTATCGTCAATGGAGCCGTTGTTGATAACTGACATCAGATTATAAAGACTCAACGAAAAGCCTTCTTTCCATTTCTTGGGAAACTCCGGGTCTTTACGGCGAAATACGATGGTAGTCAATACGGTAAGTATCAACAGGATCAGTGCTATCCACAGATAAGACTGTAATTGTCCGTTGTCTTTCATTTCATCCCACAACAGGCCCTTTTCATCATCTCTAACCATAATGCGCAATCCGCCATCGTACCAGGGAAAGGAAAATTTCATTACCTGTGCCCTTTCGTAAGTAATGGTCAGGTTGGTTACTGCTACGTCTATTTCTTCCAGTTGAATTCCTTTCTGTAGGTTTTCCAATGAATTATACTCTACATACTCCGTAACGAAGTTCAATTCCTGTTCCAGCATTTTCCAAAGGTCAATAGCCATACCAGTGTACC
>NZ_QVMI01000002.1:376854-381337 GCF_010500965.1 Bacteroides sp. 51
ACAAACAGGAAAACGAGGCAGGCAAGTGTTTCTCTCATATGATGAAGATGGTTAGTTGTTCGCTCTGTGAATATAATTCTTTTATTTGAAAAAAGATTGCATTCTTAAATACTTTGTGTGTTTTTGCGTGAATGCTAATAAAAAAAGGAGAAACATTTAATATGCCATATACCGGTAAAGAGCCGCTTTTTTTTTGTTAATATCTGTTTCAAGACCCATGTTCTTTTTAATAGATATTAAAGATTTTGTCGTAATTGTACAATTGCGACAAAGTCGCTTTGGCCTTTTTATAGATTTAAAGATTGTAGCTATAACGGTGACCCGAATTTTAAATAAAACCCAAATTAATAAAGTAATGAACAAGAAAAACATTCGTAAGCGCGAAGTGTATATCGCGCCACAAATCGAAGTAATTGAAGTGGAGAACGAGGGGGTAATGGCCCTTAGCGGAGGTAAGATTGAAAGTGGTGGCGAATTCTTTAGTAGTCAATCTTCGCGTAGCCGTAGTAATGCCCATCAAAGTTCCGGTTCGCTGCAAGATCTGGAAGACATAATAAACGATCTTTTTACTTATTAAACAACAAACCAAAGAAATTAACAAAGAAAAAACAGATCAATGAAAGCAAAATATTTGATAGCATATATGGCAGGTGTACTGCTGGTGACTGGATTGACAGGTTGTAGCAATGAATCAGAGCCATTGGAAGCCGGCATACCCGGTGAGGAGCAAAAAATGACGCTCATCGCCCGTCTTGGAGAAGAACCGGATACGCGTATACAATACGTAGAAGATGGAACTGCATTCAGAGCCAAATGGACAAATGAAGATAAGCTTGCAGTCTACGGACCATCAGGTAAACAAGAATTCTCCAATTCGCTCTCGGCAGGCCAATCGGAATATTCGACCGCGTTTACCGGCACTTTCCCCGGAACAGCAAGTGACTACCCGGTTTTCTACCCCTATAAGAAAGCAAGTGAAACGAAGGAACAACTCAAACTTGCAGTGGCCGGACAAAAACAAACCGGAAACAATAATAGAGATCATATTACCGATTACGACTATATGACTGGTAATGCGATCTTGAGCGGAGAGTCGGGAACCGTTGAAGCCACAGTAGCATTGCAGCGTGAGATGGCAATGATAAAGTTTGTATTAACCATACCCGGTTATAACAGTACAACAGATGGCAGCATACAAGAAGTAAGTATTGGCAATGATACCGAGCAACTTTTTTACTCCACCAAAACGCTAGGCAGCAGTGATGCTCCAAACGCTTATACTGCCTCCCTGGAGTTGGCCGGACTCACAGATCTGGACATCAGCTCAACCCCTCTTACCGCTTATATGATGTTCATCCCGGTGAGTATTAGCGGAAAAGAAATCACAATTGCTGTTGATTGCGAAAACACATCGTACAGCTACACGCAAACCACATCTAAATCTTATAGTGCTGGTTATTACTATACAGCAACAATCAGTACAGGATGGGCAAAAGAAACGAAAGCAATGGCAACACCATCCAACTGTTATTTATTAGGGCCCGGTAAAGACATTACAATCCCTGTAAGCCGTGCCAATGATTTTACTACTTCAATAGGTGAAGCGGATGCTATTGGCGATACCGATGAACTGACCGCTGAACTGGTTTGGATGGATGCCGAGGATTTGGTTACTCTTTCAACTGTAGGCAAAGGCAAAACCGGTGGTATAAAAGTAACCGCTGCCACAGGTAAATCGGGTAATGCCCTTGTTGCTGTTAAGGTAGGTGATGAAATTAAATGGTCATGGCATATCTGGGTAACAGACTACAATCCTGACCCTGATACTGATACCTGGATGAACCGTAACCTGGGCGCCATAACTAACGAAAAGGGTGCTAATGGTTCTACTGGTTTGTATTACCAATGGGGGCGTAAAGATCCGTTCCCCGGCTCGGCTTCGGCTATTACTAAGACCGAGCCTGTTATCTACTCTCCAGCTAATCCTGCAGGAATCACACACTCCCTGAAAACAAATACATCTGTGCAAACCACTGCTTGGACAGTGGTAAACCCTGATACCTTTATTGAAACTGATGGTAGTTCATGGATGGAAAACTCTACCGGTAATGACCTTAACTGGAATACTGTCGATAATAAAAAAACTCTTTTAGATCCTTGCCCGCAAGGTTATCGTGTACCTTCAGATAATGCATGGGCTGAGCTTACTATAGATAACTTCCTTGGTGATGGTGATGGTGGTGATAATCCTTTTCTGGGTCGTTATGCAGCTGACTATGGTGGTTGGTATCCGGCTGCGGGTTTGCGGTATTATGGTCTTGGAGGGAGGTTGTTAAATGTTAAAACTACCGGCTATTACTGGGCCAACACGAGTTATGATGCGAAACAAGCCTATATATTGTACTTCACAAGTGCTTCACTCAACCCTCGACATTATTATAGTCATGCATACGGCTTCCCTGTGCGGTGTGTGGCAGAATCAAACTAGCAACTTTTAGGCTCTATTCAATAACTAAAGTGAACCTTAAACTTTGATCGCATTGTTAAGGTTCGCTTTAGTTAATTCGGCCTAGCCGTGTTACGTGAAGTCATGAAACAATATATTCAAAAAAGTGATAAAGAGAGTCGTGTAATAAATGCACAATCAAAAGCATCTCGTCAGGCTTCACTGGAGGAGATATTGCAAACCTATACTACTTCCAAAACTACACAACAAAGATTAAAGAATAATGTAGTACAAGCCAAGAGCAAGGTCTTGCAAAGAGCAATTGATCCTGAGATATTGGAAGAGTTATCGTTAGATACCCCGGTTTTCCAACTACCGGATACAACTGCGTGTTGGTTTCTTTCTTTATTATATGGGATTCAGCGAGCAGGGTGGGTTAAGTCACTGTTTGTAGATGGGGTAATACAGGTAAAAAAAATAGGAGGTGGTAAGTATATATGCACTAAAGATAGGATTATAATTGTAGAAGTAGTAAAAGATGGGAGACCATTGTGGCAGCAAATATTGGAGGGGTTTATATTAAGTCGCATAAATGATGAAAAAGAGAACTTTATAGGAGCAAGAAAGGGAGGAGAATCTTTCCAAAGGAATGTTAAGAAACTAGTTCAGAATCCAATGTCAGATGAACTGCAAAGGGGCAATTTAAAGAATGCTACAGACGAGTTTTTAAAAGCAATTTGCAATGATTGGCAACTTGATGTGCATATGAGTACATCGTTTAGTGGCGCCAATGGATCAAACTCTCCTTTTTCTGAAATGACAGGTTTAAATTATTTGACTCCTTTTCAAAAGAACGATAAGCAGAAAGTCGTATTCATGACTGTGGAGAAGAGGAATCATGCAATGGGGGTTAAATATGTGACATTTAAAAAAGGTTCAGTTCCTGGGCCTAGGCCATCAAAAAAGGAATTGTTCACAGAACAAAAGTTCGTACAAATTTCGAATGTCAATGTATATAATCAACAGCTAGCTCAGAATAATATATGGGTATACAATAATAGTATTGCCAAAAAAGTGGAAAAAGTTAATACTCCTAAATGGGCAGAGCAATTAAACTATTATAACTGCTACAAAATAGAAAGAACTGTTCCGGAAAATATTACAACAAAGGACTTATTCTCTATATATAAACTACAAAAATTAAAGTTCGATGATATTTTTAAGCGTTACAAATTATTATGTGTTGTCGAAGAAGATAAAGCCTTCAATTCAAAGATATTTAGTTGCCTTTCAATTTTTGAATTTTTTATTTCAATAATGGAATCTTCATCTGTTAGTCCTGAAATACTTTATAATATAGGCAGGCTTTTGAATGACATTAAAGTTTCTCCAGAAAATGGATATTCAACTAATGAGATTAATCTTTTAGCTAAGGAACTCGCTGAATTAACTGCTGGATTCAATAATTTGTTTTCAATCATGGCTAATTCAAAGATAAAACCAAAAAATAATGTTGAAGAGAGAAAAATGTAACATATGAATTGCATTAGCGAACTTGTTTGCCACACCATAATTTGCTATATTTGTTCCACAATGAAAAGTAAACTCCTACTAATTATACTCCTGTCCTTATCCTTACCTTGCGCCTTTGCCGGCAACCCTTTCCTTCCTATGATAGGTAAACCCTACGCCGAATATATGATGGAGTTGAAACACATCTATTACAAGCTCGACTATATGGAGCAGTCGCAGGCCGATAGCCTTATGGCCTATATGGAAGAAGTCGCCACGATAGCCAACAACAGAACCTGGAAAGCAGAATTGGAAATCTTCCGTATGGCATACCGCTTCCGTTATAATACCCGGATAGCCGAAAACCCCACATACACCACCACCCACGCTATCGAAGACTTTAAAACCATTTGTGAAAAAGCAAAGGAAACAAACGATACCATCACCTATCTGAGAGCACTTCGCGGGTTGATGAACATTTACGTATTAGACAAAGAATACGACAAGGCATTCGAAACCATCAAA
>NZ_QVMI01000030.1 GCF_010500965.1 Bacteroides sp. 51
CAACTTTTTCCTGAAAGCAACTCATTATAAGGCGTTCTAATAAAAAGTTGGGATAATGAAAAGTTTTGGATAACAGTTGTTATCAAAACGTTTTGATAATCATTGGGATGCTATCATTTTAACACACGAACAATTCGGCATGATACCCCAGTCTCCCGAAATACAGCAACGGATATTACAGGCGGAACTCGATTCGGTGGAAGAAAATCTGGAAGTATTACGGGCACAAGGCAAGGAAATTTCCCGTGCTATGGAGAAAGGCTTAGTCAAACGGCAGCTTAATCTTGAAGCCAAGTTAAGTAATATCGCCTATCAGATTGAAAACCGCAAAGATGATACGGTAGATTTCCGTTTAATGGGTATCGACCACCTGTACGTTGATGAGAGCCACCGTTTCAAGAACCTGACCTTTACCACCCGGCACGACAGGGTTGCAGGTCTGGGGAATGCCGAAGGTTCGCAACGTGCCCTGAATATGCTTTTCGCCTTGCGTACCATTCAGGATAAGACGGGCAAGGATTTGGGGGCTACTTTCCTTTCGGGTACAACCATTTCCAACAGTTTGACAGAGTTATATTTACTTTTCAAGTATCTCCGGCCAAACGAACTGGAACGGCAAGGCATTAATACATTTGATGCGTGGGCGGCAATCTTCGCCAAGAAGTCAATAGACTATGAATTTTCGGTAACAAACGAGATTGTGCAGAAAGAACGCTTCCGGTATTTCATCAAAGTACCCGAATTGGCAGCTTTTTATGCCGAAATAACGGACTATCGTTCTGCTGAAGATATTGGTATCGACAGACCTGTTAAAAACGAAATCCTACACAATATTCCGCCTACACCCGACCAACAGGAGTTTATTCAGAAGTTAGTCGAGTTCGCCAAAACAGGTAAAGGCGAAATATTGGGACGTGCCCCACTATCCGAAAAAGAGGAAAAAGCCAAAATGTTGATTGCTACGGACTACGCCCGAAAAATGTCGCTCGATATGCGGCTGATAGATCCCGTTAAGTACGGCGACCATGTGGATAATAAGGCTTCGCACGTTGCTAAAATGGTATCGGATTACTACACAAAGTTCGACCAACACAAGGCTACACAATTTATTTTCTCTGATTTAGGCACTTACAAGCCCGGAGAATGGAACCCATGCTCCGAGATAAAGCGTAAACTGGTGGATGACCACGGAATCCCCGCTCACGAAATACGCTTTATTCAGGAAGCCAAAACGGATAAGGCTCGAAAAACCATGATTAAGGATATGAACGAGGGTAAAATCCGTGTATTGTTTGGCTCTACTGAAATGTTGGGTACAGGCGTGAACGCCCAGAAACGATGTGTCGCCATTCATCATTTAGATGCCCCTTGGCGACCGTCAGACCTTGAACAGCGCGACGGTAGGGGTATTCGCAAAGGGAACGATATAGCCAAACTATATGCCGATAACAAGGTCGATGTACTTATCTATGCCGTTGAAAAATCACTGGATGCTTATAAATTCGGCTTGCTCCACAATAAGCAGCTTTTTATTCGCCAGTTGAAGAACAATTCACTGGGCAGCCGTACCATCGACGAGGGCAGCATGGACGAAAAAGGCGGTATGAACTTTTCCGAGTATGTTGCTATTCTGTCCGGTAATACCGAATTATTGGAAAAAGCACGGTTGGAAAAGAAAATCGCTTCCCTTGAATCAGAACGGCAGGCATTTATGCGTGGAAAATCTTCATCCCGTTACAAGTTAGAGGGTATTGTGGCTGATGTAGAAAAGAACAATGGTTTTATTAACCGTATATCTAAGGATATTGAAGCGTTTAGTTCCCGTGTCCAATATCAGCCGGACGGAGTAACCCGCCTGAATCCTGTTCAGTTGGACGGATTGCAGGGCAGTAATCCAAAAGAAGTCGGGCTGAAGCTGAATGAAATAGCCGACAAAGCCCGTACACATGGAGCGCATGAGAAAATCGGTACGCTTTACGGTTTTGATTTAATGGTAAAGTCAGAAACCACAGCTAAGGACGGTTTCGATGTAATACAAAACCGCTTTTTTATTAAAGGCGAAGGCGACATTCTCTACAACTACAATCATGGGGTAATGGCAACTGATCCAAAGACGGCAGCACAAAATTTCCTGAATGCTCTTGATACCATGCCGAAACTTTTGGAAAGGTATCAGGCAGATAACGAGAAATTGCAAAAGGATATTCCCGTTCTTAAAGAAGTAGTCGAAGGAACTTGGCGAAAGGAACCGGAACTGAAAGCCCTGAAAGACGATTTGGTTAAGTTAGACCGTGAAATCCAACTCTCGCTTAAACCAATCGAAGAAAGTGAGGGGCAGGAGAGCGTGCAGGACAATAGCGTTTCGGCAAGCAATCAAAGCCAATCACAAGGGAAGCCCGAAACTTCATTTGTCCAGGACACTCCACCTCCAAACACTTTGCAGGGAGTAAAGGAAATCATGGGCGACAGGCTCGTTATTGCATCGGTAGATAGTCCCCAAAAAGTGGAGAAGAAAGATGTTTCAAGAGGAATTAAGTTGTAAAGTTAAAGCCCATGCCTGTCATCACGACGGTATGGGCTTTGTACTAACATTAAATCAGCACTATGAACTTTAGCGAAATAAAAACAAACCACCCTCACGGGTTATCAATATCTTCAGGTGTTTCATTGTCTTCATGGTTTTCTGATGGTTTATCGTCTTTTCCTTTGTTAAAATTCTCTCTGATGAACTTATGGACATCGCTTTCTTTGTAATACGTTTTTTTATAGACTGTCTGAAAAGGCAGTTCGCCTGTACTACGATAGCGTTGCAACGTTCGTTTACTTACGTGGAGGAGTTGACACAAATCCTGATTGTCAAGCAATAATTCTCCATCTAACATATTTCTGCGTTTACTCATTTTATCAAGTGTTTTATCTTGTTTGTCGAAGCGATTCATGATTCGTTCCATCCACGCTTCAAAATTATTTTTGTCTATATACATGGCTGTTGGGTTTTAGATGATATGCCCTATCATGAAATAATTCTGATTGGACGGATCTTTTATGATTATTTCTTTCTCTCGCATAAATTTGATATAGCTTTTGGCTGTACGTTCCTTTACATCCATTATCTGTTGAATACGGTCGCACAGGTCGATATAAGTCAGATGCTTTTGCACATCGAATATCTCACGGGCAACTACCGCCAGTTCTTTTTCTTTCCGTTTTTCTTTTTCCTCTCGTGGCTTTTCGCCTATATAGATGTGCATTCCCAGTTCTTTATCCCATGAGAACTGCATTAGAGGTACATCGAGAGGACTGCCGTCCCTTACTTTGAGAGCCTTAACAACTGATACCGACGGTTCGCTGTCGAGTTCTATACTCATAATTGCTGCCGCTTTACGTTGCAGCTCCGAGCCAAGATGTCCACGCAGTTTCAAACCATTCGGCACATAATGAAGTACACAAACTATGCAGGTGCGGTATATTCCCGCTAAACGGTATAGTTCATCTACAATCCTGATACTTTCAGCTTCGTCGTTGGCAGATAGTACCAAATCTGCAATACCGTCAATCACGACTAAACGAATACCCTCATACTCATAATGATATTTGTCCATGCTCTGAACTATGGCTTGCAGTCTTTCTTTTCGAGACATTCCTGTAAGAGAGAACGCCCGCAATTCTTCTGGCTTTTCGTTTAGTTTGGCACGTTTCAGGAGGTTGGAAACATTCTTGAAAAGTTGTACTTCGGATTGTTCCGTATCATAGAGTAGAACTGCTTTGTTATCGGAATTATCCCGAACATTTACACCCAATGTATCAATGGTACGATTGTCTTTGATTATCGAACCTGCAATCAGCGCAGCAACATAGTTGCTTTTCCCTGTACCCTCTCCGCCAGTAATACAAAGGATGTTACCTTGCGTACCGAGTGGTACATCTCCGGCTGAAATAACTTCTTCGGCTTTCGCCGGAGGGTTATTGAAATCAATTTCACAGGATTTTAGCATGGTCATTGTTTCGTTATATAGATTATCCAGAAAATCAATGAATAGTTGGCGAAACTCTTTCCGGCTATTTCCTTTGCTGAAATAGTCCGTTATATCTTTGTCTTTTTTCTCTCCTGAAAGCGGCAGCAAGAGCCGTTTAACGCCGTATTCAGCTAATGCTTTTTCGTGCCTGATTGCAGCTTCTATTCCTGTTTTATCTGCATCGTAAAGCAGTACAATATGTTTGAATCGGAAAGTGAGTTTATAAATTATTCCCGTCGGAATAGTGGAAGTTTCGCTGTTGAAGCAGATAGCATGAAAACCATGAGCAGCCAATGTCATCACGTCTTTTTCTCCGCCAGTAATGAATAATGTATCTCCTTTGGCGGGTAATTGTTCCAATCCGAAGCAATAGTTTTCGCCGATATTTCCACCATACAGAAAGCGAACTTCAGAAAACGGTCGGTAGATCTTCACATACCGTTTACCCATATATCCGAAAATCGGTTCGCTTTCGGACGAAGTATAGTAAAATGGTTTATTATCCTTATTTTCGCTCCTAAATTCTTTCAGGGATACGGTTTTGTAGAATTTCAGTATTTCGGACGTAATACCTGATTGCATCCAAAAATCCAATTCATTCTGTGTGAATTTTTGTTGAAAAACATTATATGGCTTGCTTTTGGGTGCTTCAATATTTACCGGATTACTCTTCTGTGGTATTGATTGCGGAACATAAGGTGAATAGTCCGGATTATCTAATCCTAAAGACATATCCCTATTTATGATTTTCAAAATTTCAACGAAATCCGTTCCGTTACCACAATCCAGACCTTTCAACTTACCGACATAGAAAAAACAGTCGCCATTATAAGCATCATTCCCGAAATCTTTTATTTTATATATACGGCTGTTCCGGTCGAAATAGATATTGCATGATGCTTTTTTATCTTCATATAATGGGTTAAGAAAGTTTTTCCCTAATTGCCATTTTGTGGAAATATAAAAACGGAATATCTCAAAGCCGTTATTTGTTCTATCTAATAGAGCCTGCTTACTTATCATTCTTGTAATAATTATCTAATAATTCTTGAAAACCATTAGGATTGCTCTTGATGAGATTTTCATTAAGCATCCGTTCAATCTCACTTAACTGATAATAGGTTTTCCCTCGTATTATTGAGAAAGAGATAAGTTTTTGTGAACGTAAGCGTTGTAATGTACGGGTGCTTACATTTAAGTATTTACAAACATCGTGATTATCTATCCAACCCTCGTGTTGGCTTTCAGAGTGTTTTTTCACATAGCGTGCAATTTCATCTAACTTACCTACAATTTCTTTGTAAGCCTTTGCTTCTATTGTTATGACTTCCATATCTATAACTATTTGATTCGCTGCAAAGTTCGGAAGTCGAAAAATACTTTTCTGCCAACTTGGTAAAAGTTTTTTTGAGTGATTTTTGATGAAAAACCAACGATTTTAGCGGGTTTCAGAAGGGTGAAAAAGGAGCAAAAAAAAACTACCAAGTTGGTAGTTTTTGTGGGTTTTATTTTTACAGAGAGTCGTCTTCATCCATTCGCTTTAGCAGTCGCTCTATAAGGATGTTCAAATACTTAGTACGGTCTATTTTTCGTCCTCGAATGGAAACATATTCTCTGTAATAATCGCCTAAATCTATATTGAACATAATTTCAAAAGCAATCATGATTTCCTTAATGTTGGCAGTTCCTCTATTCATAAATTTACTTGATTCAAAGCTATAACCTATTTCAATCAAGGCAGTCTTCGGGCCCGTCCACTTTAGATCGCTGAGCGGGAGCGAAGCTCTGTTTTTACTTATGAGCGTTTGCTTATCCAATGTGTGCATTTTTTTATTCAGATAAATTCGCAACATCTCGTTACAAAGGATTTTAGCTACTTTGTAATCGTATCCTGTTGAAAATTCAGAATCGATGATATAATGGACACTATCTAAGCACAGAAGATGAGAACGCTTATTTCTGATAAAGTAGTGTCCATCCATGTGTGTTGATTTTGACCTATAATACTGGTAAAAATCAAGATTACGTTCAAAGAAATATGTTAAGCTGTCTAACTCTTTTTGATAATACTCTGCGAATGTGATATTGCTGCCATTTGGGCATTTTAGTTCAATAGTATGTATTTTATTGAAATACAATATAAATCCAAGTATTTCAGGTTTAATTTCTTTGAAAAAAACAATTTCATCTTCTTCTTTTACATTTTTCAGAGAAAGGAATTTTTCCCGCATAGCAGTCAAACATTTTTCCAGATACTCTATCATTGATACTGCAATTTCAATGGAGATTTCTCCGTCCATATCTATCGTTTCCAATTCAAGATGAATTTCTTTCAATTTTTGCTCTAAATATTCTTTCATGACTATTGTGATTTGGGCTTTTATACACATTAATATAAGTTTCTCATCGACGGTCTGATACATATACCAAATCGTATCATTGATGTGTACTGATTATAATCCAGTAGGCTTTCGCCATATCCCTGATACCATTGCACAAATAGATATTGATTTGCTCTTTTATTGGGTTGAAAAGTAAGTTCCAATTGGGTATTTATTGCCTTCTTACAAGGATTAACAACAATTGAAGCACCGAACTTGTCATCCAAACTTTTATAATTCAGAGCAAGTAGGCCGTAGCCTTTGTATTCAAATAAATCACGGTTTTCTCCGTCAATCCATCCATACCATATTTTGGCTTGAATTGAGAAGCAGACATTATAGAAATAAACGCCCGATAGTGTGAAGTAATTCCAACTGCGTGAATCAAGACTATCTCTGCCGTTTGACTCATGTTCAAAACCAAATGTCCCTATTCCCCACAACTTATTATCTCGGACAATAGGGTTCACAAGCATAAGACCGGGGTTATAGTTATTGTCTCCAAAAGGGGCTGATTCCTCATAGATATTCCAGAACGATTTTTGGGTATATGACAACATCAGAAATGAGTTGAAAGGCAGAACGCCTTTCAACAGTCGTTGACGTATACTTATCTGAAACTTAGCATCGGCTGTATGATTCGTTATCTTTTTATTTGTTGGAATACCCGTAATGAAATAATTATCACGGTACATCCCGAAATTCGGTTGTTTATTGAATTGTTCTAATACTATATCCTGTTCGACCTGTAAATAGTCAGGTTTTAAAATATTAACACAGTTTGTGTCGATTTGTGCATGCCATCTTTGTTTGGAATCATCGGTTTGAGCGACAGCAGATATTTGTATTGCTAAAACAAATAGTCCTAAGAGTATGATTCTTCTAAATTCCATAAGCCTCTTTTTCATTATCAATAACCCATGAAATAACATACTTTAGTTTATCATTTTCTGGATAGTTTGCTAATCGCTCATATTGTCCTGCCATTCCGAGTTCTTTACATGTAAGTTCAAAGTGGCAAAGAGCAATTCCCATATCAATGGTGTCAAACATAGGATAAGGCTTTTTATAAAAATGTAGGTAGCCTTCATCAAGTAAGACACGCCATTCTTGTTTATTGTTAGCTGAAGGCGCTAAACGTACCATTTCAAGTGGTGTCAAAAATCGACCAGAAGTGCCTTTTGTCAACGGGTTCTTGAAATTATTATCGAAAAATAGTTCTCCGAAACCTTTACGAGATGCGTGTTTTTTATCTGACTGAACTATATATTTTTCGACAAACCGCTTTTGAGTACTTGCATATCCAACTGGCGATATAACTCTTATCTGTTCATTCGCTTCAATACTTATCTGTTTTTTGAAATCACTCCGGTTGAAAGTGCCACCAATCCAACATGTTCCTAAATCTAAACTCGTACAAAACAATATAATTTGCTCAAACAAATATGCCCCAGCGGTTTCGGAAAAGGGATCTTTTTCGCAAATCAGCACTAAATAATTACTTGCTCCTTTGACTAATCCATACGTGCCTAATTTTACTGCTGTTCCACCGGAATTAATACTTGCCAATACTACTCGTGCTTTCATACCAAATGGTGTTTTTAACCGGCTGATATGCTCTTCGATTTGAGCAATATGTTCATCCCGCAATGCTTCGCCTGTATAGGTACGAACTGAATGTCTTTTTTGAATTGTCTCTACTATTTTCATATCTTATCATTTTTATTACTCGTTAATATTCTTCATTTTGTACCGACGGAAGGAATCGAACCTGCAACCTTTCTGTTCGCTTTTTTAATAAGGCTTATAACAGTTGCTCTAACCAATTGAGCTACGCCGGATTTTTATATTATTGATTTATTGCCAATGGTTCTGCATTTTCAATAGTTGTTTCTTCCTTTCGACTTCTACTGAAACGCTCCCGCATTTTATCAAAGGCATAATAAACGACTGGAACTACAACCAAAGTTAGAAGCATTGAACTTGCCATACCGCCGATAACTACCCAAGCCATGCCGTTTTTCAATTCGGCTCCGTTGCCCGAAGCTATTGCTATTGGGAGCATTCCGAATATGGTAGAGAATGCGGTCATCAAAATTGGACGGAAGCGTTCCTTTCCTGCCTCAATCAAAGCGTCTAAGGTGCTTAAATGCTGTTCACGTTTCAGTTGATTGGTAAAGTCCACCAACATTATAGCGTTTTTGGCGACCAACCCGATTAAGACAATCATTCCGATAATGGTAAAAATATCTAACGAACTCATTGTTAATGCTAATGCCAAAAGTGCCCCAATCAATGCCAATGGAATGGAAAGCATGATAATGATAGGGTCTAGCAAGGAATCGTAAAGGACAACCATAATGAAATATATCAATAGAATTGCTGCTAAAAACGCGATTGCCAGACTACCAAAAGCATCGCTTTGTTGCGATAATTGTCCGCCTGTGCTGACGGTAACGCCTTCGGGAATGTTGCCATCAATGGCTGCGGATATTTCACTCCCAACCGTTCCCATCGGGCGACCTGATACGCTTGATTTCACAATTATAGACGGAATTCTGTCGGTACGCTCCAATGCAGTCGCTCCCAAACCATAACTAATGTCGGCGAACTGGCTCAATTGGATTAATTTTCCTTCTTTATTCAGAAATGTCAATTTCGATACATCTTCGGCTTTGGTACGGTCGAAATTATCTACCCCGACACGTATTCTGTATTCAAAATCGTTTTCATTGTATTTTGAATCATCATTACCATTCAATGCCACGCGAAGCGTAGAGCCTACGTCGGATATTTTCAATCCTAAAGTTGCCATTTTATCACGGTCAATATTGACCTGCACTTCCTGACGCGGGTCGTCAATCGAAAACTTGGCATCGACTGTGCCGGGCGTTTTTCTGACAACAGCCAAAATCATATCGGCTGTTTCTTGTACTTTGTCCATATCGGTTCCCTGCACAATAAACTGGATTGGCTGAGCATCGTTGCCTGCGAGATTTTTTGGCGTTACTCTGGCACGCACTCCTGCAACCTGCATAATATCCGCTTTGATTATCGAAGCCATCTCATCCATACTTTCATTACGCTTGTCTTTCCCTACCAATTTTACTGCGATAGTTGTAAAATTGTTTTTCGTGCTTGTACTTGATTGTCCGACATTGGTATAGATACGCTCTACTTCGGGACGATTGCGGATTATTTCTTCAACTTGCAACGTAAGTTGATTATTCTGATAAACGGTTACTTGCGGATTCATATCAAGTTCTACTGTCAATTCACTCAAATCGGTTTCGGGCATAAAAGAAGTCCCAATAAATCCTGCGGGGATTAATGTTATTGAACCGATTAGTAAGATTATGGCAATAGATACGACCATTATTTTATGTTTCAGAGCAACTGCCAAAATCTTAGCATAGCCTGTTTGTAAGGATTTGAAAATATTCTCAATCCAACGGGAAAAACGAGCCGACAGGGTCGGGCGTGTATCATCGGGTAATTTCCCGAAAATAGACATCAGTAAAGGTGTTACGGTATATGATACCAATAAGCTGAAAAGAATGGAAACGATAATTGGAATGGCAAATTCTTTTAATAACCCGCCGATAACGCCTCCGGTAACGGCAAGCGGTAAGAAAACAACTACAAGAACCATCGTGGTTGCCATACAGGTAAAAAGAATTTGTTTCGCTCCTTCGAGAGCGGCTTGTCGTTTGGGTTTGCCTTTTTCCATGTGGCTGAACATGTTTTCGATAACGATAATAGAGTCATCAACTACAATTCCGACTACCAACGATAGCGCCATCAAAGACATCATATTGAGCGACAGCCCCATAATATAGATCACAATAAAAGTAGGAATAAGTGATAGCGGAACGGCAATCATTACCATAAGGGCGCTTCGTATGTTGTGAAGGAAAAGGAAGCACACGATTGACACAATTAAAACGGCAAGTAAAAGGTCAACCACAATGGCATTGGTAGAGGCTCTTGTAAATACGGAATCATCTGTAGCAATGTCAAATTTTACCTGATTGCTTTCATACTCTTTCTCAATGGAAGCCATTTCTGCTTTTACCAAATCGGCTACTTTCACGGCATTGGCATCGGATTGTTTTTTAACGGAAATACCGATAGCATCGCGTCCGTCTATGCGGTTGATAATTTTTTGTGTTGCAATGCCGTCTTCGATTTCGGCAACGTCCATTATTTTGACTTTCCCACCAGTGGGTGTTGTCGTAATTACAGTATTCCTCAACTCGTTGAGATTGGAGAATTTCGCTGCCATACGAACTGAATAAACAGTTGTAGCATCCTCTACATTTCCCGCAGGAATTTCAATATTGGCAGTTTGAATAGCTTGCAATACTTGCAACGCCGACAAGTTGTAGGATTTCAGTTTGTCGGCATCAATGTTTACTTTGATTTCGCGTTCGCTTCCACCTGTCATTTGAATAGAACCGACCCCTTGAAGTTTTGCCAGACGTGGCTGAATTCGGTTTTCGACAAGGGTATAAAATTCGCTTGCAGGCAAAGAAGCCGAAACGGCAATGTTCATAATCGGAATTTCATCGAAAGAAAATTTATCAATGGAAGGGTCTAACACTTCTGTTGGTAAATCCGATTTTATGGCGTTTATTTTCCGCTGGGCATTCTGAACGGCTTGGTCTGCGTTTGCTCCTTCACTCAATTCAACGGAAATCATAGATAGTCCTTCCATAGAGGTTGAACTGATTTTTTTGAGATTTTCGAGCGTTGATAACGCATCTTCTAACTTTTTGGTTACAGAGGTTTCCACTTCTGCCGCTCCCGCACCCGGATAAACGGTTTGAACGGTTAGCATTGGTGTTTCAAAACTTGGCAATAAGTTTAGATTGAGCATGGTGTAGCTGAACAATCCGCCAAGGGTTAATACCGTAAATACTACAAGTATCAGTAAGGGTTTTTTTATCGAGGTTTCTACTATTGAAGCCATATCTTTGTGAATTAAGAATTAATACTTAAATTTCCTTTACAGAAGTACCGCTCATTAGGTTGATTTGCCCGCTGACAACAACTTTATCGCCTTCATTTAAACCGCCAAGCACTTCAATTTTATCTTCATAATCACGACCTGTCGTAATCTGAATCAATTTAGCAACACCATTTTCCACACGGTAAACCGAAGGAGCTTTTACACTGCTGACAATTGCATCACGAGGAATAAGCAATGTTGGTTCTGACTTCTCCATATCAACCGAAACATTTACATACGTTCCTGCTTTCAACGGATTTTGCTTGCTATTTGGTAACGTGATTTCGATAGGGTATAAATGTGCATTGTCGCCCTGTGGACTGATATGAGCAATTTTGCCTGTAAAGTTCACACCTGAATAAATTGGTGTATTTATCATTACCGATTGTCCGTTTTTCAACTGATATACATTGGCTTCCGGGACAGATACCACGACTTTTAATTCCGAAATGTCGGCAATGCCTGCAACGGCAGTTGAAACGCCTACAAATTTTCCTAAATCGACTTCTTTAGAAGTAATATAACCACTGAAAGGCGCTCGAATATAAGTGTCCTCCAACTGGCGTTGTGCTTGTTCCATTTGTACTTTCGCATTGTCGTAAGCTACCTGAATATCTCTCAACTGCGTTTCTGAAACGGCATCGCCTTCACGCAAAGTTTTGTAGCGTTTAAGGTCTTCTTCGTATTTTTGGTAATTAATTTTCGCGTTTTCCAAAGCGAATTTGGCATAAGCGTCATCTACGCAGGCAAGAACCTGTCCTTTTGAGACATAGTCGCCAAGTTTAAAATTGATTTCCTTGATTTCACCCGAAGCCTTTGAGGCTACTTTGACATTCTGATTGGCTTCGGTAATTCCCGTAAAACTCAAATCGGTTTTTGTGGATTGCTTTTGAACATTTACCGTTGTTACGGCAATGCTTTCAATGGTTGTGTTTACTTCTTTTTTTGTGTCGATTTCTTTCTTATTTGCGGATAATTTCCATGCCATTAAGCCGACACAAGCTACTATAACACTTACAGTTACTATGATTGTTGCTTTTTTCATTTTCTTTATTTTTATAATTATTTTACTGATTGATTAACTCTGTGATTTTGCCATTTAATGACATTATTTCAATTTCTGCTTCCTTGAATTTGTACAATGCGTTGAGATAACCCGCCTGTGCGTTGCTCAAACTCATTTCATCTTGCAACAAATCGCTCATCGTCGCCATTCCCTCGCGATATTTTAAGGCGGTTTCCTGATAGACATTTTGAGCTAAGGCAATATTGTTTTCTTGACGTTCAACGGTCATTTTGTTGTTGATATAGTTGTTCAAGGCATTTTTGTAATCCACCGAAAAGCGTTCTTTTTTGTTCTCCAACGAAAGGTCGGCTTTTAGAAAATCAGTTTTCGCCTGACGAGATTTTGAGCGTTTTTGCAAACCGTCGAAAATAGGAATGCTCAGTCTCACGCCAAAATAGGAACTTGCGTACCACTTGTTATTGGAACTGCTGTTGAAATAATCGCTGAAATCATTTCGTAATCCTTGATAGCCATATTGTGCAAAGAACGATAGCGAAGGCACATAACCCGCATTCACAACACGTTGATTTTGCAAGGCTAAATCTTTCTGTGCTTCAAGTATTTGTATGTCGATGTGATTCGAAAAATTGGCATTTGCATTCGGAAATGTTGTTACTAAAATCATATCGGCACTATCCGTTAAAATTATATTGCTGTCGCTTGGAATTTCAAGCATATATTTCATCATATTGATTTGTTGTTCATACAATGCCTGATTATTGTCCAATTGGGTTTGCAAATTTTGAAGCGTAACCATAATTCGGTCGTAATCCACTTTTTTCCCGATACCATTATCAACTTGTTTTCTCACAATGTCGGTTATGCGTTGTGTGCGTTCGATATTATCTTGTACCAATTGGATTTGTTCAGCGGAAGTCTGTATCAGAAAGTAGAGTTTAGCCACCTCTTTAGCAATTTCTTCCTTTGCTTTCTCTACGCCGAGCGTTGCGACAAATTCTGCTTTTTTCGACAGTTTCAGACTGGTTAATGCTGTTTGATTGTACAAAATCTGATTAGCGGAAATTACAGCCGACGTGTTAAACTGACTACCCAATTGCACAGGAATTGTTGTGCCGGGTTGTCCAAGTATTTCGCCGGGTAACATAGTCCTTGATAGTTGGTTGTTGTCCTGAAACGTTCCACTGATTTCAATTTGAGGTAGAAGAACAGAGAGTGATTCTTGTTTTTTGTAGTGACTTTTTTCCTGCTCCAATTGAGATTGAGCAACATTGATATTCTTTTCGGTTGCCAGACTTACGCACTCTTTCAAGGAAAGCGTAAGAGGTTCTTGAGCGAAAAGAGTTGAACTGAATAGCAACATGAGCGTTGCCGTAAAAACTTTTGTTTTCATTTTGCTGAGATTTTTATATTGTTTCTATTTTTCTTGTCTTTGATTCAATGACTTCTTGTATCCGTCTTGCTTCAATCAGCCCTTTCGGTGTGCAAACTCCTTTCAAAAGCGTTTTAATCATTGCATATTGGTATTTTGTGGCTAACCCGTTGATTTCTTCCATATAAATCATTGCCATACGCTCCTGATTGCCGTTATTTATGAAGTAGCCTTCGTCTATGCATTTCATAAAATAGTTCACGCACTTGTTTTGAGTTCTCATATTGAAAACCGCCAACTGTTTACAAGCGGTTGGGAACTTGCTTAAATCGCTATAAAAAGTGTCGCAGAAAGTGGATTTTTCTTTGAAAACCTTTTGCAGAGTAAGTATTAATGCTTCCAATACAGATTCAGAAACAGATTGAACTGCTGATAGAGTAATTTCTACTGTTGCTAATCGTTGCTTCAAGCATTCATCTAATAAGTTTGATATACTGGGAAATTCCATATCAACAGCTTCTCTTGAAACCCCTGCATCTTTGGCAATCTGTTCCATATTTAGCTTGCTGATTCCTTTTTCTGCGAAAAGGCTTCCCGCTGCTTGGATAATTTGAATTCTAATCATTGTGTTTTTTTTATTCTACTGCAAAGGTGGGGTGTAAAGAGAGGTTGTTTGTAGTTGAAGCATATCCGCTATTCGTCCAAATTTCGCATTCGCACTATTTGTTTTCATGGGTGTAGTTCAAAAAACACAATTATTCGTCCATTTCTAACATGAATACAAATTATAAATGTATCTTTGCAGAAAACATACACTATGGATATTATCAATTCGGATTTTAAGAAGGCATCAGAACACCATATGGGTGGAGATAATGTGAGAAGTTCTATGGACGGCGATATTATTTTTTATGAAAACGAGGTATTGATATCGAAAAAAATACGTAGTTCCGAAACACATCCACCAATGCGCATTAATGCAGTTGTATTCTTTTTTTGCAGATATGGGGAAGCTTGCTTTAATGTGGATTATCAACAATATCGACTGACAAAAGGATCAATGCTGAGTTTGAATGGGCGGCACATTATTGATAATATCAATATTCACAATAATTATAAAGGATACACGCTTATTCTTTCGCAAGATTTTCTGATGTCTATTTTTGAATGGGTTCCCGTATTGAAAAATTCAATATTCTCTTCAACTTTTAATTCATCTCCTCTAATCAATTTCGACGAGCATGAACAAAACAGGCTTGTTGCTATTGTTGACCGGATAAAGAAAAATTTGAATGCTACCGACCATACATTTCAAAGGAATATCGTAAAAACTGAGACTACTAACTTTTTATTGGAGGTTGTGGATATTCGGTTGAAAAAACTTGAAAACAACGAAAATAAACTCAAAAATAGCAGGAAAGAAGAGGTTATAAATCAATTTATAAATTTGATTCTCAATAATTGCAAGGAACAACACGAAGTTTCGTTTTACGCTCAAAAGTTATCTATGACACCGGGAAGTCTTTCCCGTATCATGACTAATGCCAGCGGTAAACCTCCTATGAAATGGATTAGCGAGGCATTGATTGCCGAAGCAAAAATTCTTCTTCGTAATGCTGATTTGAATATTCAACAAATAGCGGACGAACTCCATTTTGGCGACCAATCGTCGTTCGGGAAGTTCTTTAAAAAACATACGGGGTTTACTCCGATTGAGTATAGGAATAGCATCTTAGAATAATTTTCAAGGTGCAAGGTGCAAGTCTATCTATATATAGATACTTGCACCTTGCACTAACGCTAAACAATTATGATTCAGAATAGTTGTTTATTAAAAAAGAAGTCGTAACTTTGAACCCAAGTCATATGCGGACATATCTGCCCATTTTGACGACAAAAATCGTTCTTTTACAAGCGTTACTAAATCATTACCTATATGGTATGATTTGACGATAAAGTGCTAATAATGAATTACAATATGCGGTTAGGTTCATAATCCGTCCGTTCCGCTGAGAATGAAGCCATTAGGCGACATTTTGAAGACAAAGTCTGTAATTCATTGATTACAGACTTTTTTCGTTTTTAAGCAGAGTACAACCTCGTTACCAAACCATTACCTATGGGTAAGCTTGGAGAGTTAAAATACTGGTAGATAACGGGTTATGCGATTAGGTTCACATTCCGTCCATACCGCTTAAAAGCCTGAAAGTCAACAAGTTAGAAAAGACAAGAGTCGCCAAAAGCAAGACAAGCCCTTCAAATTCAGTGAATTTGAGGGGCTTTTTCTATATCCCATGTCTGGGAGTAAAAGCCAATCAATAGTCAAGATACGACATAGTTAGTGTCCTAATTCGTACCCCTTTTTAAAAAGGACACTGGGGGGTACGAGAAAAAAGACAAAGGGGGTACGATTTGGCTGAAATAGGCAGTTTGTTGTCTTGATTTGGCAATCCGCATAAAACTCATTATCAGATAGTTTACTTTAATTTTGTAACATTAAAAAATGAGTTTATGAAGAGTACATTCAAAGTTCTTTTCTTCCTGAAAAGAGACAAAAAGAAATCAGACGGCACGATGCCAATCATGTGCCGGATTACCATTGACGGACAGATGAGCCGTTTTGGTACAAAACTAAGTGTAAATCCTAATTTATGGGATGTAAACACATCCGCAGTATTGGGCAGGACAAAAGAAGCTGCCGAAATCAACACCTTCTTAGATACCATAAAAACAAGTATCTATAATGTATATCACGATTTACTTATCCGTGAAAATAATGTAACCCCTGACAGAGTAAAGAATATATTTCTCGGTCTTGAAGTCAAAAATCAAACCGTACTTGAATTATATCAACGCCATATTGACGATATTGCTATGTTGGTTGGTATAAGCAGGTCTAAAAGTACACTTCAGAAATATGAGGTTGCTCGTAAACATATGGCAAGTTTCATAAAAGAATACTATAATGTTTCCGATATATCATTAAAAGAAGTTACCCATTCATTTTTACGCAATTTTGAGGTGTATTTAATGACATCTTGTGGATGCAAGGAAAACACTACTGCAAAATTCCTGCAACGTTTCAGAACTATTATTCTATTTGCAAAAAATAATGGTTGGATAACAGTTGATCCATTTACTAATTATAAAATCAAATTTAAGAAAGTTGATAGAGGGTATTTAACGCAAGAACAAATAGAGGTAATAATGAAAAAGCAATTCTCTACTGAACGCTTAGAACGTGTTCGGGATATTTTTGTCTTTTGCTGTTATACTGGTCTTTCTTATATAGATGTGAAAAACTTGTCAGAAGAAAACATCCGTAATTCTTTTGATGAAAAGTTGTGGATAATGGGAAAACGTATAAAAACAGGTACAAGTTATAATATTCCGTTACTTGAAACTCCCAAACAAATTATCGAGAAATACAAAGGTCAATTATCTGACAATAAAGTTCTTCCCGTACCAAGCAACCAGAAGCTAAATGAATATTTGAAAGAGATAGGTGCGATATGTGGTATTGATAAAGAATTAACATTCCACACAGCACGACATACCTTTGCAGTGACAATTATGTTGGACAATGGATCAACAATGGAAACACTTTCTAATGTTATGGGACATCGAAACATTAAAAACACTCAAATATATGGCAAGATTACTCAAAGAAGAGTTTATAATGAAATGATAGTTATAGAAAACAAAATCGATAATTATTCAAAGATGATTATATAAGATATTTACAACAAAAAAACATGTGGTTTCAATCGCGTATTAGATATTTTTACAAATAATTTTCACAACTTTTTATTTGAATAAATTAGATTAATATTACTAAAAAAAATAATGGATTGAATATAAAAAGCCTATAAAATGCTGTTTTATAGGCTTTTTATATCCTTTTAAGACACGCTAAAATCATTAAAAGAATCAACTATTCGGAAGAATAGCATAGTGTTTTTAGAACTTACCGAGTTCGTACAAAAGTCTTTTTATCTCTCCCAACTCCTGTTATTATCAGCTTTTTCCAATGCTTAGGCAATACAGATGTCACTTGTTTAATGCTTCCTGCCTCGTCAATATCCAAACCTCCGAAGCCCATCATTACAGCTTGTAAAACGCCTCCTGCTCCTGTTGCAAAATAAGGATTTGTACCACCTTTACATTCTGCAATTATTCTGAAGGGAGGATTGAGGTTGGGCTGATAAGCATCCTTAAACCAATGATAGGCTTTCTCGCTATCCCCCAAGCGACTATACAAAAGTGCAAATATAGCTTGCGTCATAGCCGGAGTATCGGAATGGGGCACTTTCGTTTCATAGAATTTCAAATCTCGTTTGATTCGCTCTTTATCAGTAATGATCTTCAGCGGATATGCCAGAAGATTAACATCTGCTTGCTTAATATTCTGATCTGTATAGCTATCGTGCTCTCTTGTAACCCCATTGTTCATCGTCGAAATTGGGATTTTACCTGCAATTAAATTCCATTCTTTCGGTGCGGTAACTCCGAGTACAGACGCACATTTAGAAGCATATTGCAAATTTCGGATAGCAGTGCCATTGGTATAAGCATTATTATCAATATTTTCCGCCCATTCATCTGCTGCAACAACATTCTTAATATCGTATTCTCCCTTATCGTTCTTTTCTACACGACTCACCCAAAATTCGGCTGTTGATTTTAGCATCGGCCAACCTTTTTCTTTTAACCATTCTTTATCTCCTGTAACAAGATAGTATTGCCAGGCGGCAATAGCTACATCGCCCGTGATGTGATGCTCAAATGCTCCTGTCAAAGCATTGACCGGCGTTTCTTCGAATCCTGATTCGGCACTTTCCCACGGGTACATTGCTCCGTCATATCCATATAGAGCCGCTTTTTTACGAGCAGCATCGAGTCTCTGAAAACGATATTCAATCATACTTTTTGCTATTTCGGGATGAAGTAGCAACATAGGAGGAAACATCCAGATTTCGGTATCCCAAAACACATGCCCATTATACCCCAGTCCACTCAATCCCATAGGTGATGGAGATAATGATGTGTTCTTGCGTGTAAAAGAATAAAGATGATAAAGCATACTTCTCACATCTTGCTGTGCCTGAGCATCACCTTCAATTAGAATATCACTTTCCCACAACTTTTCCCACTCTTTCAGATGTCTGTTTAAAAGCCTTGACTTACCTTCCAATGCAGCGTAAATAGTCATTCGCTCAGCTTCATTGTAAGGGTCTATAGTGTGATTGGAGGATATCAGGCTACCTATCAATGCAAAAGAATATTTTTGACCAGCTTTCAGATTCTTCCCGAAAGACATAGCATGCATATCCGTATCATTCATCCGATGCAAAATCTGTGGCTGCTCTTCTTTTCCTTCTTCAAAAAGGAAGGTGTTTGATACAGCTATTTTCGATTTCCCCGTCGGCGTATTGGCTACAGACGTCAGTAATGGGATATTAACATGAGAGTTAGTTATGTTCTGAAAATAATGTTGTTGATTATTGAGCGAGGTCGGAGTTTCCAAAAGATTCTCCACGTTAATGTGCACGTCCTTTTGTGCATCTACATTGACAATCATTATCACACAATGGGGAAGATGGCGCAGTGCATAGTATGTATATGTTACAGATGCAAAATCTTTATATTGAAACGATCCGCTAAATGTTCCATTCCGCATATTCAACTCTTGCCTAAAGTTGTTTATGTTATAAGAATGAATAGACTCACCATTCAAGTCTAGTTTCATATTCAACAAATTGTAATTTGGAATAAAATTGCTGACTCTTCCGCGTTTATAGGTGTCGTAAACACCGGCCAGCACGACTTCCTTTACTTTTAATGGTTCGGGTGATGATATGATCCCAATTACTCCATTAGCTACTGTTTCTCCATAATAGTTATTAGGTCCGGGGTTATCTGCCGAGAGCTTCCATGGGTCCTGACTATACAGATTATTACTAACGGATAAAATCAAAAAAGAGAAGACGAAATAAAATATGCGTACATTCATTTTACTAGCTTTATTTATTTAGAAAAAAGATCGTTACTATTTGCTTAAATAGCAACGATCTTCAATAAAAACTTAGACATTTAAGTTTATTTCAAATTATCAAAGTTTCTTCAATCCTTTTATTTGAGCTTTGTTAGTTACAGGATAAATACTGATTGCATACCCTCCGCCCGGAGCCGAAAATTGCGTCAATTTAGATTTGTTAGTCACCACTACTTTACGGATTGTATAGGCTTGTGGATTTGTTTTATAGTGCGCATCTTTTGCATCGGCATATATTGTTGCAATGTATTGTTTGTCGGCATCAAGGAAATCAAACGAAATTTTCGATGTAAAACCCTTCTCTCCACAAGTATTTCCCACAAACCAGTTGTCTGTACCTTTTGCCTTACGTGCCACTGTAATATATTCTCCCGGCTCGGCTTCCAGATAGTTGCTTTCGTCCCAATCCAAGGCTACATCTTTGATGAACTGAAAGGCATCCAAAAAGCGGTTATAGTTTTCAGGAAAATCGGCAGCCATTTGCAAAGGGCTACTCATGGTGACATATAAGGCGAGTTGATTTGCCAGTGTTGAATTGCAATGTGAAGTGTTATTCGGATTAGCTTTTGCAATGTCCATCTCAAAAATGCCGGGAGTATAATCCATTGGCCCTCCGATAAGGCGTGTGAACGGTAGCAATGTGACATGATTGGGTTTGCTTCCGCCAAATGCCTGGTATTCCGTGCCACGAGCGGACTCATTGCCAATCAGGTTGGGCCATGTACGACAAATACCGGTTGGGCGTACGGCCTCATGCGCATTTACCATAATTTTATATTGGGCTGCTTTTTCTATGGCATACTGGTAGTGATTGTTTATCCACTGGCTATAATGATTTTCGCCGCGGGGAATAATATCCCCAACATATCCGCTCTTCACTGCCGGATATTCGTATTTATTCATAAGTTGATAAGCCGCGTCCATATATCGTTCATAGTTGCGGACGGAAGCCGATGTTTCATGATGCATCACCATCTTTACTCCCTTGCTTTTGGCATAACGATGTATTTCGGCTATATCAAAATCCGGATAAGGAGTCAGGAAATCGAATACAAAATCTTTTGAATGCCCGAACCAGTCTTCCCAACCGATGTTCCAGCCTTCAACCAATACGCCATCTATTCCGTGAAGAGCGGCAAAATCAATATACTTCTTCACATTCGCAGTAGTAGCACCATGCCGTCCGTGTGGTTTTACTTTCGAGTAATCGGTAATGCCCAATTTAACGCTCGGCAGTTCGTTTGTATATGACCAATCGCTTTTTCCGGTGATCATTTCCCACCACACTCCTACATATTTCATGGGCTTGATCCACGATGTATCTTCTATCTTACACGGATCGTTCAGGTTCAATGTTATGTTGGAAGCTAGTATGTCGCGGGCATCATCGCTTACGATGATCGTACGCCATGGTGTATGGCAAGGTGCTTGTAAATGTCCTTTTGTTCCGTTGGCATCGGGGGTTAACCACGATTGGAAGATGAAATTCTTATCATCCAGGTTGAGGTGCATGCAAGCATAATTAATCAAGGCAGCTTCGTGCAGATTGATATAGATGCCATCGGCCGTTTTCAATTGCAATGAAGTTTGCAAACCGGTATCGGAGAATCCGGTTTGCGATAGATTATCTGTTCGTGCCGATTCCTGAAGAGCACGAATCTCAGATAGTTTAGAAATTGTATAGTCATATTCTTGCGTATCGTAATCGCCCGGTATCCAATAGGCTGTATGATCGCCTGTCATGGCAAACTGGGTTAACTCTTCTTTCACAGCAAAATACGTAAGTTTACTTTGCAATGGGAATTCATAGCGGAAACCTAAACCATCATCGAACAAGCGGAACTTTAGAATCATCATTCGCTCCGTTTCTTTTTGTTTCAACGTTACAGCCATTTCGTTATAGTGGTTACGAATGGTTTTAGTTTCTCCCCAAACCGGTTCCCATGTTTCGTCGAACGTGGAATGATCTACATTTGCAACGCTGAACTTATCGTAAAATGAGGGTTTATCTCCAAAAGACTCCAAGCCTAATTTACTTGGACGGATCACTGTTTTCTCTTTATACTTCAAGGTATATACCGGTGTCCCATCGTGGTTTACGGAAAAGTTAAGTTCCAGTTTACCATTGGGAGATTTTAATTCCTGCGCGGAAAGCCCTCCGGCTATCAGGCAGAGACTAAGTAAAAGTACTAATTTCTTCATTATATTTAGTTATTTATTTTAATGATATTTCTATGGGGGTTCGTTTGTCGGAGACGCTTACCCTACATTCTTTTGTGGCATCATCCCACGTTATGTTTCTGGTGGTTTTACCGTCGACAATTACGGTCGTCGGTTTCTCTTCCAAATGATATATTAAAACAATCTCCCGTTTGTCGGACTGTTTGAATCCCTTATCTTCGGGGGTGATTGTTGTGGTATAGCCGCCTGCTACTGTTGTACATACGAACCGGGTTTTAGAATAGATATCTTTCAGATAATCCTGATTCTCTCCATCGTCTTCGTACAGTTCAAAAGAGGCACTCTCGTCTTCGTAGTTCGGGAAGATATGTACCAGCAGCGGATAATCTTTCTGCTCGTGAATATATTGCATCACAGGCATCATCGGAATGATGGAGGCTTTCTTCACGAATATAGGTGTTACGCCCAACGGTGCGCGGTAGGCTATGGTCTGTCCGCCCAGATACACGGTCTTTTTATCGTTAAAGTCAATCCATTCCCCATCCGGCAGATAAACACGTTTCACACGTTCGCCCTTTTTCAGAACCGGAGCAATCAGGAGTTCCCTACCGAAAAGGAATTGATCATCTACTTTGGTTGCCTGTTCGTCATCAGGGTATTCCATGAACAATCCGCGGGTAATGGGAAGTCCGGAATCATGGGCTTTGCGTGAGTATGTATAGAGATAAGGGAATAATTGATATTTCAATTCGATAGCCTGCTTGCTGTTCTTCTCGACAACATCGCCAAACATCCAGGGTTCTACGGCATTATCTCCTTCATGATGGGCACGGCTCAGCGGACAAAAGATACCGAACTGCATCCAGCGGGTGTACAGTTCGCCCATTGCAGCATAATCGGTAATATCACCGCAGTATCCGGAAATATCTGTTGTCCAGAACGGGATGCCTCCCAGGCCAGCGGAGATGCCGACGGCCACCTGGTTTTCGAGTTGCCGCCAACCTTCGAGTACATTGTTGCCATTACCGCTATCGTTTGTCCAGCCAAAGGTATAGCGCTGAAGTCCTGCGTATGCCGAGCGCGTCATTTGGAAAATACGCTTGTTGGGGTTATGCTTCTCGAATTGTTCTTTGACCACTTTATCCCAGGTGAGGCCATACACGTTGTGTATTTCATTGTGCATGCCGATATGGTGTTTCATATACAGTCGATCAACATCTTCTTCGTTGCTCCAGGCGGGTTCGCCCATATCGGTCCAGAAACCGCTTATGCCGTCGTTTACGGGCTTTTGCTGGTAGCTGCCCCACCAGTCGGCCACTTCGGGGATGGTAAAGTCGACCACGCCACAGTTTCCTCCCCAGGGCCAGGGCATATCATAAGACTTTCCTGTACGAGCGTCCTTTACGAAATATCCCAGTTTGTCCGCCTCTACCCATTGCGGGTTATCGCGTTGGGAGACGACGGGGTCTTGGGAAACGATCATCTTGAAGCCTTGATCGGCTAGCTTGCTGAGCATCCCCTTCGGGTCGGTATAGTTTCCTTTGCGCCATTCAAAATCCTGTAGGTTTTGTGTCCAACCAATATCCTGATAGATAATATCGCAGGGTATTTGTCGCTTACGAAATTCTGCGGCAATGTCAAGGGCTTGTGCTTCTTTTGTATATAAGCCACGGCATTGGGCGAAGCCAAGCGCCCACTTGGGGGGCATAATGGGCTTGCCGGTCAGGGCGATGTATTGTTGCTGGATATCTTTATAATCTTTACCAAAGATGAAATAGTATACAAATGCTCCGTCGGGTGCTTCGAATGAGTAGTATTCGTCGGACTCCGTACCGAATTTAAATTCGGTTTTGTAGGTGTTGTCGAGGAATATTCCATAACGGTAGCTACTCATAAAGAAAGGGATGCTCTTTGCCAACGGGTCTTCCGACACGCTGTAGCAAGGCCGGTCGCTGTTCCACATTTTATAAGAGCGCCCGCGACGATTCAGCGGACCGGTTTTCTCTCCCAGTCCAAAGAAGTTTTCATCGCCACGCAATACCTTATACGCCTTTACGGCTGTGGAATCAGCGACATGCCCCCTCTCTTTGAAATCACTGAAAACAAGTTTTTGCCATTTATCGAATATTTGCAGCTGCATGGGGTTCTTATTCACCCTGATCCGAAGTTTCGAGGTGAATATCTCATAGCAAGCCGGCTCTTCATTGACACTAATACCTTCTATTTCTTCTAATTGCTCATTGACCACGGCAAATGATTCATTGTTCCGAATGAACGTGCCGGCCTGGTCAAACCAGACTTTCACAACCGAGCTGCTGCAAATGGTTAGCGATAGTTTTGATCCGTCCTTGCTGTTAAACGTCACCCGGTTCCCTTGTTGGGTGTAGGAGATGCACTCTCCGGCCGATAAGACGACCGAAGAGAACATTAAACCTACAAGTAATAATCCTATTTTTCTTATCATGACACTCACTATCGGCGATTAGTATTCCAGAACAACCATATCCCAGTATTTCAACGACGGCAACGTAATGGTTACGTCATTGCCGGACTGATTGAAACTCAGTTCGCGGTGCGCGCCTCCATTTATATCGGGAGAGGCCAGCCACACTTTGGTTACGGGTTTTACGGTTGTTATTTTTATAGCAACGTCTGATACCAGTTCCGGTTCTTTTTGTGTGCCGTTCGTATCGCGCCATTCCATTGAATTGGCGTTCGAGAAGTTAATCAGGTGGATCACCTCTTTGTTTGCGAATCTTTTTCCGGTTACAGCTACGCTGCCTTGCGAAGCCGGCCAACCGGCGAACGATAGTTTACCATCTGTGGACGCTACGTTTGCTGCAAAGAAATCGCCGCCATCGCGAAGCAGATTCTGATAGGCAACCAGGAAGTCATAGTAGTGCATTAACGCTTTTTTGACCTCAGCCTTCATTTGCAGATTTGAGTTGGGGAAATATTCATTGGCCAGATAGTGTTCGCCCAATTCAAGGTGCGCTCCGCCAAAAGAGAATATGACCGCATTGGCAAGAAGCACTCCCGGAGTATTGATAAAACCGCTATTGCCGGAGCGGGCATAATTCATATAAGCCGCCAGAATGGTTTGCTTTTTACCTTCGCTATAGGCGTAGTTGTCGGTAATGACATGAGCCAACTGCTCAAAGCTCTTGGATTCGTCCCATACTTCGGTATAGAGGAAGTCGACTTCCGATTTGGCGATACTCTTTTGCTGTCCGTACTGGCTCACTGCATTCATCACTAAATGTTTGCCGGGGTTGGCGTTGGCCATAGCGGTAATGAAAGTGCTGTAGGTGTTATCGAGTTCTACCACATTTCCGTTGTAATCGTAAACCGTTCCTCTGTTGCCCAGCTGGTCAATGTGGAATCCATCAAATCCAAAAACCTCGTATACGTCTTTGTTGCGGGCTGCCAGATAGTTTTGCCATTCTGCATTTGCCGGATTGGTGAGGTAGATGCTGCTGCGGAAAGGAGGATCGAGGTGGTGATTGTCTTTTTCGGAATGGTTCTTATCTTTAAAGATATACCATTCTTCTTTCACGCCGTCGGACGCGGCATTCTTCAACGCGCCGAAAGCAAGATTATAGAACATCGCTTTCATTCCTTTGTTATGGGCAGCATTTATATAACCTTTCACGGTGGACAGGTAATTGGTACGCCCTACCAAATCGGGCCATGTAACGTCCGGCTGCTGGGCGGTTCCGGCCAGCGGACGGTGATGATCGTACATCCAGTCGTAAAACTGGATGCCGTTGATGTGATACCTGTTCAGGTTATTGATGTTATTCTCTATCATGCTTTCCGACAGTTCACCGTAGGAGGAAAGAAAACCATAGCGCGGGAATTTGGTCCAACTGGAAGATACATCGACTGCAATGCTTTGGTGGATGGTTTCTTTTCCGTCAACCGCCTCGTAAATGTCAACCATATAGCCTTTGTAGTCCTCGGCAGGGGCAGTCCAACTCCATGCGTTGGAGGTAAGGGCCTCTTCGGCAATAATCTTTCCCAGGTGCGAATAGCGAACTTTGGCGTTGCCATCCAACTTTTCTTTCAGTGTAAAATGTACGACTTCTCCCGGACTATAGCACGCTTTGTCTGTGCTGAGATCGGCATTGAAATAGGTTTCTCCGTAGGTTACCGGATCGTTATGAGTATCGTAATAGTCTTCGCAACTACTGACAGACAGTGCAAGGAAGAGTGTTATGAATAGATTTATCTTTTTCATGGCTATTGTTTCTTAATGGTAATTGTTTCTTTCAACTGGTTTAGCTCAATGGTATAGGTGCCTGGGCTGTTTACTTTCCATTTATTATCCGGATTGGAGCCCGATGCGCTGAACAATACCTGCTCAACATTGCCGGTTGGTTCCATTCCATTTTCACTTGCCAGAAACCATGCTCCATTCCAGTCGCTCTGCTTATCGCAGCTAAACTTCATTTCGCCTGCGGCGAGTGTGCCCGTCCAGGTAAGTATATTAGGATCGGAAGCATCGGCTGTCATTGGCGTAGCGTTATCTATGCTCCAGCCATTAGGAGTGGCATCGCCTACGAGATAGACCGTAGCATAGGGGGTAAACGGAACGATATCAATTTTCATATCGCGGGTGTCGAGTTTGATTTTGTAGGTGCCTCCCGGGATGTTCCATTTGTAGTCCGGATCGCCGGCCCACTTATCTACATCCAGATCGGTGCCTTCGCCCGTTTGATCGACCACCGGACGGAAGAATACGCCATCCCAGCTTCCATTAACCGTAGCGATTTTGAACTCTCCACCTGCCGGAAGATCGGCGTTGAAATAGAATACAAACGGATCGGAAGCGTCGGGGGTCATCGGTTCAAAATTCCAACCGGTTGGGTTACCTACAAGCCAAAGTTCGCTATATTCGGGTGCGTCTAACGTTTCGATATGAATGGTCAGATTGATAATGTTGACTGATATTTTATATATTCCGGCAGCAGGAATGGTAAATTTATCGTCCGGCTCGTCATCGGATTCACGGAAGAATAATTTGGTGTCATCGGCTCCTTTGTTATACGAAGGGAAGAAACTGCCTAAGGTGGTAATGAACTTCAATTCTCCTGCATTTAGTTTTCCCTGCCATACAAATCCGCCGGCAGTACCGGATACGGTATTCATTTTCGTAGCATCATCTGCACTCCATCCGTTAGGTGCAGCGCTACCCAGCAGGTAGAGGGTTGAAGATACCGGTTTATATCCGGTGACTTTTATTTTCATCGTCTCTGATACCTGGGGCTGAATGCCTTCGTGATGCACTTTTGCCGTTACACGGGCTTCCAGTTCAACTTCATTGCCGGGCGCTACTTCAAATTCATTTAAGAGCATGGCATTCAGTTCTTCCGTCTTATAAGAAACCGATGTTTTGCCTTCCTTTAGTTCTGTTTGAACGCTTTTCGCGAAGGCGGTATTACCCAAACCAAGTTCGAACGTATAGGTAATGGCGGCATTTGTATTAAAGTTGGAGCCCGGAGTCCATTCAAAATCAATGGCGTTGCTTTGTGGAGCGGTGATGTCCAACAGGAGCGTATTTTCGCTTATAGATAACGTGAGCGGCTGGTTGCCCAGGTTCGTCTCCATATAATCGTCGTCACAGGAAGTGAACAGCAATGGAAGAGTTAATATGATGCTTAACAATTTATATAGTTTCTTCATTTTGATATGTATTTATATGAATCAATAGTTAAAATAATCAGGTTTTATGGTTCGCGACTACTCGCGAGGGGCAAACTGAGCCAAGTTCATGCCTCGCGAGTACTCCGGAAGGGCAAACCGAGCCCAGTTCTTGCTTCGCGAGTACTCCGGAGGGGCAAACGGAGCCCAGTTCATGCTTCCCAACTACTTGGGAGGGGCAAACGGGCCTCAGTTCATGCTTTCCAACTACTTGGGAGGCTTGCATCTTGTTGGTTAGTAACCGGGATTCTGTTTTAGGTTTGGATTCGCATCTATTTCCTTTTGAGGAATGGGCAATAGCAAATGCTTCTTCTGCGCATTTACTTTCCCGATGGAATGAAGGAAATCCAGCGCATACTGTCCGCCATCCCAACGAATCATATCAAACCAACGATGCCCTTCGAATGCCAATTCTATGCGACGCTCTTTCCGGATTCTGTTGCGCATTTCCTCCTGTGAGAGGTTTTCCACGTCGCTTTTGTCTGTGAGTCCGGCACGGTTACGAACCTGATATAAAGGTTCTTCAGCATCGGTCGTACTACCCAGTTCATTCAACGCTTCTGCTTTCATCAGCAACACATCGGCATAGCGCAACACGATGATGCTGGCCGAATTGGTATTATAATCGGGAGAGATAGTCAGAGGAACGAGGAACTTGCGCACGTTATGCCCGGTGTACGACATGGTGCTTTTATAGGGCTTGCCTTCGAAAGAAGGGCAGCCTTCGTAAAGAACAGTTTTATCCTTCCGTAAATCTCCCGGTTCATATTGATTCATAAACTCCTGGGTAGGCTGGTTCCATCCATATCCACCGCCAACCCAGTTAGCGTTGCGGGGGCCCATATACGTGCTTAGCCAGCAAGCTTGGTTCTCATCACTCCAAAAATCAGCATTTGTCAAACCGAAGTATTGTATCTCGAACAATGATTCGGCTGTATTCTTATGCTTTTCTTCTCCTCCGAAGCAATCGCTATAATCCGGATTGAGTACATAACCCAGACTTTCGACCCTATTGCACATGTCTACACATTTTTGATATTGCCCCAGGGTAAGATATACCTTTGCCAACATACCGGCAGCAGCTCCTCGGCTGGCGCGACCTAAATCCGAGCTACTATAATCTTCGCGACGGGGAAGAAGTTCTATGGCTTCGAGCAGATCGGGGATGATTACTTCATTATATATCTTATCTTTACTCACCCGCTCCGAGAAAAGGTTATCGCCCGGATTTGTCGGTGTAAGGCTCATAGGCACATCGCCGAACAGTTGGACAAGGATGAAGTAATAGCTAGCCCGAAGGAATTTAGCTTCGCCTATACATCTGTTTTTTATATTCTCATTGATATCCATGCCGGGCACATTGGCCAACACCGTATTGCAATAAAGAATACCGGGGTTAGGGCCGCGCCAAAGATCGACGGCAGCAAAGTTATCCGGTCCAGCCACAAAGTTTGCCAACTGTATGGTCTCAATGCCATCGTCGCCACCTCCGGCTCCGACTTCACTGTTTCCGGCTACAATATCGAGTGCCCATATACGCATGTTATACAGCTTGGGGCGTTGCATGGGTTGGTATGCCGCATTGGTCATGGCTATAGCCGATGCTTCATCTTTAATGGTTTCCGCACTGGGATCTTCAAACGGCTCTTTATCTAAGAAATCAGAGCAGGAAGTAAACAGGGTTGCAAACAGGAAGAGTCCTGTGTATAGTATTTTTTTCATGGTTATATTCTCTTTAGGGATTAGAATTTGATATCAATACCGAAGCTAATGTTCCGGGTAAGCGGATAATTACTGTTGTCCACACCCCCTTGCACTTCCGGGTCGAATCCGGAATAATCAGTCAGCGTCAACAGGTTTTGCGCCGACATATAGATACGCAAATTACTGATATAGGCTTTTTTCAGCACAGCAGCGGGAAGCGTATAACCCAAAGTCACATTCTTCAAACGAAGATATTTTCCATCTTCAATAAAGCGGTTGGACGTCCGTGTATTCTTATTCGGGTCGCTATAGATGGCACGGGGCATCGAATGGCTTGTGCCTTCGCCTGTCCAACGATCCAACACCTTCCGGGTTTGGTTGCGGACGGTATACATGCCTTCCAGTGTAACTCTGTTGGCATTGTAAATATCATTTCCGGCTACGCCTTGCAAGAACACATTTAAATCGAATCCCTTGTACAGCAAGCTGTTGTTCATAGAGAAATTCCATGTAGGAGTCGGGTTACCAATATAGGTGCGATCATAGTCGTTCACCACTCCGTCATTGTTTATATCCAGGAATTTAATATCCCCGGGAGCAGTTCCATTGGCAGCATCGGCACCTTGGTATTGGTAAGCATAATTATTCACCTCATCCCAGTTCTGGAACAAACCATTCGTTACCCATCCGTAGAATGAACCCACCGGACGGCCTTCCTGATGATGCTGATAACCTGAATAAATAGGCACACTATTATTTAGCTTGATTACTTTGTTCTTATTGTAGGATACATTTACATCCGTATTCCATTCTACCGTTCCTTTCAGGTTTTGAGAAGAGATGGTCAGTTCCCAGCCTTTATTTCTAACCTTGCCGGCATTAATCATCGGTGTATAAATATCCGAGTATCCCGTTGTGATCGGCACCACCATGCTGACAAGCATGTCTGTTGTATTCTTAATATACGTATCGAAAGTAATATTAATACGCTGGTTGAACATGGTTGCATCAAACCCTACGTTGGCCTGTTTTACCGTTTCCCACTTGATGTCCGGATTGGACATTACCAACGGATACAGCGTAGATACAGGAGTACCATTGAATACATATTGTGCTGTTTTCAAGCGGGTAACAGCAGCGTAATTATCCAACACGGCCTGATTACCTGTTACACCATAGCCCGCACGCAGCTTGAGGTCGCTCAACACATCATTCTTCTTATAAAACGATTCTTCCGACAAACGCCATGCCGCAGAAAATGAAGGAAACGTCCCCCAGCGATTGCCTTTAGCTATACGGGAAGTACCATCACGACGAACCGTAGCCGTGAATAAATATTTATCATCGAACGAATAGTTTATACGTCCAAAGAACGAAAGTAATGCCCACTCATTTTTACTACCTCCCACAGTAGGATCTAGTAAACCGTTATTCAACTGATTATAGTTGTCGGACAAGAACTCCTTTACACTGGCACTCATGTTATTATAGACATTGTTCTGTGCACTCGAACCCAACATGACGTTCAGGTTGTGCTTATCTTTAAACGTATCCATATATGTCAGGGTATTATCCCATAAGTACGTCAGGCTCTTGTTCGAACTTTCACCACGGTAGGAATTAGGCACCGGTATCGGCTTCCAGTCGTATTTGGGTGAGAAATTTACACTGTCCCAGAATTTAAAGTCAATCCCTCCGGTCATTTTATAGGTAATCTTATCGAAAAGATAAATCTCACCATACAAATTACCTAATATGTTATACCCCTTGGTTGTATTCTTCTCCAAGCGGGCTGTACCTATCGGATTGCGCAAATCACCATAGAATTGTGACTCAGTACCCGGACCCGAGTAAGTGCCATCTTCATTAAGAATCGGCTGAGTTGGTAAAGAGGCCAATGTATTGAGCACACTATACGAACCGTTTTTCTTAACATCATGACTCAACGTAATGTTGTTTCCGAATTTCAACCATGAACGGACTCTCGACTCGTTGTTAAACTGTAGAGTATAACGGCGATAGGATGTATTTATAACAATACCCTCCTGATCAAGTACTCCACCCGATACATAATAGCTGCTTTTGTCATTTCCACCCGAATAGGATATAGAATAGTTTTGCATCTTGGCGGTACCCAACAGTGCATCTATCCAATCCGTACCCTCTCCCCAGGAAAGAGGATCGGCAAAGTCGGGACGTTGGCCCATATTATTATTGGCCATCATTTCGTTGTGTAACGATGCAAACTGAGAAGCATTCAACATTTTAGGTACACTGGTTGCTTCCTGTATACCGAAATTTGCGCTGACTGATATGGTACCATCTCCCGCTTTTCCTTTTTTTGTTGTGATCAGCACCACTCCGTTTGCACCACGAGAACCGTATATGGCTGTAGCCGAAGCATCTTTCAGAATATCTACGGTCTCCACATCGTTTTGGTTCAATGCATTCAACGGCATATCGGTAGGAACTCCATCGATGACCAACAAAGGGTCGGAATTATTAATAGAGCCTAATCCGCGAACACGAATGCTTACATTGCCTCCCGGCGTTCCTGAGTTAATCACTTGTACTCCGGCAGCCCGGCCTTGCAGCGCCTCACCAATATTGAAAACAGGTTTGTCCTGCATCGCTTTCGCACCAACAGAGGAAAGCGATCCGGTCAAGTCCTTTTTACGTACTACACCATAGCCCACAACGACTACTTCGTCAAGCATTTCGGAATTCTCTCTTAATATAATCCGTATATCCGTTTTTCCCTGTACAGGGACTTCCTGTGGTAGATATCCGATATAAGATACGACGATAACAGCATCACTGTTTACATCTAATGAAAATCTTCCATCCATATCGGTTATCGTTCCGATTCCCGTATCTTTCACGGTAACGGATGCACCGATAATACTTTCTCCTTCTTCATCTGTTATGGTTCCTGTGATTTTTCTTTGATTCTGACTCGACAGGCCGACAGAGAAAGTAAGTGCCAGCATAAACAGAAGTATTTTACTGACGTAGCCCCAACTCATTTTCTGATTTTTTTTCATGGTCTCATTGATTTTAGTTTCTCATAATATATAGTTAACATTGTTTTTACACATGAGGTAGAACTTACGACCTCACATGCAAAAGTATGAGTAACATATATCTAAGAAAAACTCATATGGACAAAATATAGACGCGAAAGAATGGCACATCGCTTTTAATCAGCGAATTACCATCTTTTATAACCTCGTAATATATGGATACGGTATATGTCAATCAGGCTTAATTATGCCTATTTTCATCACCATATTTTCAAATTGTTCGCGGGGTACAGCCGATTTATTCCGGACTCTCGTGCGATAGCTGTAGATTGTGTTTGCGGAATAATGAAGGAATTTTGCAATTTTTGAGCTGTCTGTTATGCCCAACCGTATCAATGCAAATATACGCAGTTCGGCATTTAGCAGTTCGTTGGCTTTTAACTGAAACCGTTCTTCGTTCAATAGCAAGGAATTAAAATCTTCGACAAAATTAGGATATAAATGGAGGAATATATTATCGAAATTCTCATAGAGCGCTTTTAGTTCGTTATCAATCATCTCACGCGATTTCAAGATTTTATAAAGCTCTTCCAGTTTTTTATCTGCCGCCTTCTTTCTCAGCGTGTTTTGATAACTTTCAATCTTATCGATATAGGTGGAGCACAAATCGAGGAAATGACCTATATATGCTTCTTTAATCTGGTTGGCCTCAGATAACTCAGAATTTACATCGAACAGCTTCAGATTTAATTTTGACAATTTCTCATTCGAATTCTGGAGATTGTCATTCAAGTCTTTCAGTTTTATATTCGTATGGTACAACTCTTTACGGATACGAGCAATCCTCTTCATTTGTTTATACACATATATAACTGCCATGATCAATAAAAAAGAAAGGATACTAACGGCAACAAGGAATATAATAAGAACTCTTTGTTGTTTGTCGACACTGTCCTTATAAGCGCTATCGATAATAGGAAATATTTTCGAAACCTCAAATGTCCTCAATCGTGCGTTGCAGAACATAGCGTCTTCCATCGACGATCTGATACATTTATAGGCGTTTGCTATATCACCCGCTTCGTATAAAACAGAAGCCAGCATTTGCATGGACGCATTCTCTTTAATAGCATTCTTTATATCTGACATTGCCGATATTAACAGATATTTTTTCTGCTCTTCAATATTTCCTTTTGCTTTATAAACATTTGCTAAAGCATGCGCTAATACAGCATGTTCGTGATCTTCAGATGTTGATTTCCCGAACATCTCTTCGAGCAGTACCTGCGCCTGTTCTATCTGTTTATTATCCAGAAGTTTCTCGGCATATACTATTTTGTAAAAATTGGAGTTAGTATCCAGTACTCCAAGAAGGGAATCTCTATATAGAATAGATTTTTCAAGATATTCTTTACCATTAATATCGTTTAATAAAGAGTAGGATTTGTATAGTTGATTATTGATTTGATAATAGTAAGAAGAAAACCAATCCGGTAATTTCCGCTTATCTAAATGCTCTAACTCTCTAATTCCATTAAGAGCTTCAATATACAGTCCCGAAACAGTATAAAGTCCTATTAAATCAAGTTGTGAACCAATCAATCGATGAGCGTCATTCAATCTTTGTGCTATTTCTACGTTTTCTTTGGTATATACAATTGCCGAATCTGCAATAAAGATTTTGTAAGCATCATACAACTGATGGTTTATATCGTACCGTTGTTGGTCATTGATATGGGGTGTGCTTAATAATTTCCGGATTTCAGCTATTTCATTGAATTTCAACTGCGCATAGAAATCTTTATTCGCTAGTGCTTTCTCGAAATTAACATAAACTGTATCGCTTTTAGTTTTCGAGTAGCAAGATAACGCGAGAAATATGGAAAACAATATTAAGCAATGTCTCATAGTATTATATCTATAATACAAAAATACATTATTTATCGCAAATAAGAAACATTGGTGCGCTCAAAAACAAATAGTCTATGCTTTACTTTCCCATTGAGTTTATTTAGCTTGTAGATGTGTTTGCTGAATAAAGGGTAGCCACTAAAAAATTGTTGTTCTGGATTATTTTTCTTATATTTGCATTAATAAAGCGTACTTTGATTTGTTTGCTAATCGTCTGATAAATAGCATTTTGGAGTCTATAGGACTACAAGGTGGACTTGATTTTCGAGATTGGTAAATAACTGAATATAAGGCGTTTAAACGGAGACTATTTGTTCCGTCCATACCGCTTAAAAGACTGATAATCAGTCGATTAAAAGAAAACAAAAGCCTGTAAAATTACATTTTACAGGCTTTTTTATATCCCCTCGGAAAATCCGGTAAGCACATTCCTTTTAAACAGGATACTATTCACTTTCATCAAGCAGACTCTCAATTTACATTTTGTCAATTCAGCTTTAAATCGCTTGAAATTGCCTACCATTGCCCGTAATTGAAAAATATTCAGTATTCTCTATTAGGAAAATACAAATCGGCAGAAAATCTTCTAATTATATGAAAAATGGAAAGAAAAATAACACATATACATTCGATAAAGCAACTTAAAAACAAAATTCCGCATCAATATTTTTATCCTATCTTTTCCATAAAAACGATTGAAATAGAAAATACAGCTTTCAAAGTTGACTCTTCTTCCTGCTTTTTTCATTTTTTCATGTTCAAAAAATCGAATCAGAACCTTTTTATCTTTCTTGTTAAACACACTGGCTATCTACGTTAACACATCAACTTCGAGACATAACATCACGACCAGTCGTGTTAAGTGTGACTACTCACCGCGCTATTCAAGCCAGCTGTCTTGTTACGCACGCCAGCCAACGTGTTAAACAAGAAAACAAGGAAGAAGTGTCTGAATATTATGGTTTTTCATCAGCGAATTCGCCCATTTAGATAAAAAACGCACTTTATCTTCTCTTTTTTAAGAGAAATCCCTCTTTTTAATAACAAACAAATAAGCTCTATACAGCTTCTAAGGCACATCTTATACTTTAAACAAGTAAAAACAAGCACTGGGAGATTATTAAAAAGAAAACAAAACAAGCAAAACATAAGCAACTTGACAATAAAATAAAAAGAAACAAATCAATTAGACATTCCACCAAAACACATTGAAAGTAAACTTTAAGGAAAACAATGAATATTTCATGCTGGAGCATCAGCAGATTAGGTTTGAATTTCTTATCTTTGTCATATGCAGATAAAACGTACACTCTCAGAATTCAATAATGAGCTCAAACTGAAAGGGTTCAAAGCATTTCAAATTGACGACGACAGCAATGCCACGCGCACATACAGTCGAAAAGAATTCTATAAAATCTGCCTCACCACCGGCAAAAGCATTATTCATTACGCCGACCGGAGTTTTGAACAAGAAGGCACCATTTTGTTTTTCGGCAATCCCCACATTCCTTATTCCTGGGAAACCATATCAACGACCTACAAGGGGTATACCTGTCTTTTCTCCGAAGATTTTCTGAAACAATCCGAACGTTCAGAGAGCCTGCTCCAATCTCCGTTCTTTAAGATTGACGGAACACCCGTTTTAGAAATATCCGAAGAACAACGACTGTTTCTCAACACCCTTTTTCTAAAAATGATCGAGGAACAGGAAAACGATTATACATTTAAGGATGAACTTATCCGCAACTATATCAGCCTTATCATTCACGAATCATTAAAGCTGCAACCCTCAGAGCATTATCATCAGACAAAAAAAGCAACCGCACGTATCACTTCCGTATTTCTGGAACTGCTGGAGAGACAATTTCCCATTGAAACCTCCGACCACCCTTTGCAACTGCGAACAGCACAGGATTATGCCCGTTACCTGAATGTTCACACCAACTATTTGAATCGCGCAGTCAAAGAAGTTACAGGAAAATCAACCACAGCACACATCACCGAGCGGATTATTGCCGAAGCAAAAGCCCTTTTACAGCATACCGACTGGAATATTGCAGAGGTAGCCTATGCACTTGGTTTCGAGTACCCTACCTACTTCAACAACTTCTTCAAAAAGCTAACAGGCACCAATCCAAAGTCGCTTCGCGAAGCAATGGTTTGAATATCTTAATCATCGGTTTGAATATCGTTAACAAGAGAAGCCAGTAATCTCCGATCTTTGTATCAAAAAATACAAAGATGAATAAAGTAGATGTTTTTGAGCGCCTCAGAAATGGGGAAACCATTCCACCCGACGACCCACAGGCCTATAAAATGCGGGAAGCCTCCTACAACACTAAAATATTGCTGTTGCAAATGAACAACTCTGCCGATGCAGCAGAAATAAGAAACCTGTTAAGCCGGATTACAGACAGCATGATTGATGAAAGCGTTGCCATATTCACCCCTCTGTACATCAACTACGGAAAACATATAAAGATTGGAAAAAACGTATTCATCAATTTCAATTGCACGCTTTTAGATTTAGGCGGCATCACCATCGAAGATAATGTATTGATAGGTCCGAACGTCAGCATACTGTCCGAGGGACATCCTACCCTGCCCATAAACCGGCATTCGCTCATACCCAAATCCATTCATATCAAAAAGAATGCCTGGATCGGCGCCGGAGCAACCATCCTGCAAGGGGTAACCATTGGCGAAAACGCTATCGTAGCCGCCGGAGCAGTCGTATCTAAAGATGTTCCCGGCAACGCGATTGTCGGTGGGATTCCCGCAAAAATTATAAAAACAATTTAAACAAAACTCATATGAAAAGATTCCTGATAATAATACTCTCCTTGATACTAATAACAGGTCTTTCGGCCTGCGACACCGACGACATCCCAACCCCCGAACCACCTTATCGACCGGAGAACCCTGGCAACAATAATGAAGACGATAAACCAGAAGAAAACAGGAAGATGAAGATAACAACAGGTACAGCCACGTTCATGGCCACCCTTCAAAATAATGCAACAGCAACTGCCTTTGCGAAGTTGTTGCCCATAACCATCACGATGCAGGAGCTGAACAACAATGAAAAATATTACGATCTGCCAGGTAGCCTACCTACCAGTTCCTCCAATCCGGGAACAATACAAACCGGCGATTTAATGCTATACGCTTCACGAACATTGGTATTGTTTTACAAAAACTTTTCCACATCGTATAGCTACACCCGGTTAGGAAAAATAAATGATCCTACAGGCTTAGCCTCTGCATTAGGTTCAGAAAATGCAACCATTACTATTGAATTAGAATAAAAGAAATCATATAAAACGAATAAATTATGCGAAGAATAATAACACTATCCCTGCTCATTATGGGAATCACCACAGCAGAAGCAACCAACAAAACAACCTCTAGAAATCAAATAAACGAAAGAGATATGGATAAATTAGAACTAACAAAAGACTGGGATAAAGTATTCCCGAAAAGCGATAAAGTCAATCATAGTAAGGTAACTTTCCGCAACCGCTATGGCATCACCCTTGCCGCCGATATGTACATACCCAAGAATGCCAATGAGAAGTTAGCAGCTATTGCCGTAAGTGGTCCTTTCGGCGCTGTTAAAGAACAGTCGTCGGGGCTCTACGCACAGACAATGGCGGAACGCGGTTTCCTGACCATCGCTTTCGACCCCTCGTATACCGGCGAAAGTGGTGGTCATCCCCGTTATGTGGCCTCTCCCGACATCAACACAGAAGATTTTAGCGCCGCCGTCGATTTCCTTTCTACGCGAGATGATGTAGACCCTGAGCGTATCGGAATCATTGGCATCTGTGGCTGGGGAGGTCTGGCCATAAATGCAGCTGCTATGGACACCCGGATTAAGGCAACCGCCACATCGACAATGTATGACATGGGTCGCGTCAACGCCAACGGTTATTTTGATTCAATGGATGCGGACGAACGCTACGAACTCCGCCGGCAGCTAAATGCTCAACGAACTGTAGATGCAAAGAATGGCACGTACGCATTGGCGGGCGGAGTAGTAGACCCACTACCCGATAATGCACCATGGTTTGTGAAAGATTATCATAGTTATTACAAAACAGAACGCGGCTACCACAAACGTTCGCTCAATTCGAATAACGGATGGAACGTAACATCCTCTCTTTCATTCATCAATATGCCACAACTTTCATATAGTAATGAAATCCGCAATGCCGTACTCGTTATTCATGGTGAAAAAGCGCATTCCCGCTATTTCAGTGAAGATGCTTTTAAAAAACTAAAAGGAGATAACAAAGAGCTATTTATTATTCCCGAGGCAGTTCACGTAGATTTATACGATCGTATGGATGTAATCCCCTTCGACAAACTGGAGTCTTTCTTTAAAGAGTATCTGAAAATGGACGACTAATTTCACGAAGAGTTGTTACGTACGACTTTACACGACTTAAATAATTAAAGAAATAAACTTGTGTAAAGTCGTATATAACTACCCTATTTTTTTATACCTTTGTTCTATTGCAACCTTTCTAATACCAAATATGAAAAACACCGATGACTTTACTTCTAACATTGATGAACAACTTTCCAAAGCGTTAAGAGATGGAAATGAAAAAGCCTTTCTTCTCATTTTCAACACCTACCACAAAGTGCTATATGCACTGGCCTACAGATATTTAAAATCAAGAGCAGAGGCCGAAGACGCTATTCAACACACCTTCATGCGCTTGTGGGAACAACGGGAAGTGTTTCATTTCACTACTAGTCTGCGTAGCCTCCTGTTCACCATCCTGAAAAATTATATTCTGAACGAATTGCGCCACCGGCGAATCGTTTTCGAAAAACATTATGAGTTGATGCAAAAAGATGAAGAAATAGCAGAAGATATAATAAAAGCACTGGAAGATACGGAATTACGCAATCACCTGCGTGCTGCCATCAACGAACTACCCGTACAGAAAAGAAAAATATGCCTTCTGAAAATAGAAGAAGGGCTATCTAACCAGGAAATTGCCGATAAACTGCAAATAACCATACCCACCGTAAAGTCTCATTATACCCAAGCCATTAAGCAGCTACGTCAGGTTATTGACAAATTGATACTCATACTTTTATTCTGCTGAGGTGTTTTACTAATATAATTCTAAGAAAAAATGAAACCAGATAAAAATATAATAGATAAAGTACTCAATAATACAGCTTCCCCTGATGAAGCCAAACAAATTGCCAATTGGTTTGCCACCGATGAAGGACAAGCCTACCTCTCGCATAGACTTGCCAGTGAATCAGCAGAAATAGGAGAAGAAGAAATTGATGAATGGACAAAAGGAAGCATCCCCACAGACAGAATGCAGAAACGTTTTCTGGAACAAATCAAACCCCGCCACCAGTCATGGAAGATATGGAAAGCGGTAGCAGTCATCATCCCTTTCCTACTGCTAAGTACAGCCTTAGGCTTCCTGGCCGACAAAACAGGCATATTCTCCGAAACACAATATGTAGAAATTGTAGTACCGTATGGAGAGCGCATGCAAGTGATATTACAGGATGGCACCACCGTAGAACTCAATTCGGCTACTACACTTCGCTATCCGAAACAGTTTGGACTATTCAGCAGGAAAGTAGAACTTTATGGTGAGGGCTATTTTAAAGTAGAAAAAGAAACCTCCCGACCATTTTCGGTAGAAACAAAGCATCTGAAGATTGCCGTAACAGGCACCCAATTCAACGTGAAAGCCTACCCCGAGGATAGCCGCATATTTGTAACCTTGGATGAAGGCGGTGTGCTACTGAAAGGAGCCGGAGATAAAGAATACCATTTGATCCCCGGCGAAATGGCAGTATACGATTGGCAATCCGGCAAATGCGGAATCAATCGTCCCGAAGATATAGACAGCGTAAAGGCATGGCGCACAAACAGCCTTAATTTCTATATGGCACCTTTAAGGGATATTATTAAAGTAATGGAACGGCAGTACGACACCCGGTTCATCATCAATGACTCTACCCTATTAGATAGCAAATATACACTATCGACCAGTAAAGTTAATGTAGCAGATGTGTTGCATGATCTGGAAATGGTGTCGCGGATAGAATTCGTTGAAGTAGAAGAGAATACATTCGAAATCAGAATAAAACAATAAGTATCATTCCTATCGACACATATACGGGGCTTTTAGACAGTCTCGTATTTTTTTTGAAAAAAAGTACGCCCCTACTCATACCTTTCCCAACATGGCGTGTTAGCTTATATGAAGGCCTTCAAGAAACAATTTAAACTATAAATTAATATTTAATGCTTTATGAAATCACGATTCAGAACAAAGAAAATACTTCTTCTGGGCGTTTTGCTATTTGGTTTATCCATTACCACCTTTGCACAAGAAGTCTCCCTCAACTATAATAATGTTGATCTGGAGGAAGTATTATTATCTATTAAGAAACAAACCGGCTATAGCCTTATATTCAGTGATCAGGTACTGGATGTGCACAGGAAGATAACGATAAAAGCCGAAAAAGAAGAACTACCCCATGTGCTGACCGATCTCTTTGAAAACAGCAATGTAGCCTTTGAGATAAAGAACAAAAAGATATATTTCATTCCCAGGCAACAGAAAGATTCAACACCCACGGAGCCCAATACGATATCCGGTATCGTATCCGATGAGAATGGCGAACCCATTATTGGTGCAAACATCCTGGTTAAAGAAACTAGCAACGGAGCAATATCTGATTTGGAGGGTAAATTCTCTCTTATCAATGTACCCAAAGATGCTATTCTGGAAGTATCCTTTATCGGATATGACAACCAGGAACTAAAACTGAAGAATGAAAAAAAGATAGCCGTCATCCTCAAAGAAAACTCTACACTTCTTGAAGAATTAGTGGTTATTGGCTATGGAACAGTACGTAAACGCAATCTTACGGGATCTGTATCGCAAATCAACGCCGAACAAATCCAGAAAGCACCAGTCACAAATATATTGCAATCAATACAAGGGCGTATACCCGGTTTACAGATAACTCAAAATTCTGGACAACCCGGAGACGGAAGCAGTGTATTGATTCATGGTAAGCAATCCATAAACGGGACCAATGCTCCTATTTACGTCATTGACGGATCAATATCGGAGAATATCAATGGACTCAATCCGCAAGATATTGAAACGCTCACTGTATTGAAAGATGCCTCGACCGTAGCCATTTATGGTTCGCGTGCAGCTAATGGAGTTATTGTAATTAATACAAAACGTGGTAGACAGGATGACAGAACGACAATTACCTTCAAAACAGAACAAAGTTTCCAGCAAGAGAGTAATCTGAAATTCAAATTCTTAAATGCCGATCAATGGCTGGAAATAGCAACAGAATCATATACCAATGCAGGAAAGAATGTGCCTTGGACCACCGCAGAACTTGAAAAAGTAAAAGGCATTGATAATTGCTGGCCCGATCTAATGAAGCGCACAGGATATCTGACCAATAACAATTTGTCAATAACAGGAGGTAGCAAGAACTCGAATTATTTTATCTCTTTGAACTATTTACATAACGACGGAATAATCAAAGACCAAAGTTATAACCGCGTAAATCTGCGTTTAAATAGCGACCATAAAATAGGATCAAGACTTAAATTTGGCCATTCTATTAACATATATTCTTCAAAGCAGAAAACACAACGGGACTTTGATTATTTGAACACCTATTCAGTAGCATTCCGTATGACACCTTTCAATGGAATGTATGATGAGAATGGTGATTATGCAACCATCTCAAGCAGCTCTTTACAATCCGATACTCCAACACCGGCATGGATGCTTGATAATTCCGAAGTTTCCATTCATGATAAAGGCATTGATGGCAATCTTTATTTATCAGTTGACATCCTGGAAGGTTTAAAGTTTACAGCTCGTGCCAGTGGTGATTGGAAAAACCGATTTACCGATGATTTTATTGGAGCAATGGACAAGAAATATGGTATGCAAGGCAGTAATGTAAATAGAGTGATGAAGAAAAACGCCGAAACATTCCATTGGATTATTGACTATATTATTGACTATCAGAAAGTATTTAAACAAGACCATGAAATTTCTGCAATGCTGGGATATTCGGCCGAGAAACAAACTTTCCAAGACCTGATGGGCAGTAGAGGAAACACTCCAAGCAATGAAATTCACTTTCTTAATGCCGGTGATCCAAGTACAGCTCTGAATGATAATTCATGGACTGAATGGAGTTTCCTATCCCAATTCGGTCGCTTGTCTTATTCCTATAAAGACAGATATTACTTTAATGGAGTCATTCGTAGGGACGGCTCTTCACGATTGGCCCAAGATAAATATGGAATTTTCCCTTCCGTTTCGGCTGCATGGCGAATAAAGGAAGAAAAATTCATGAGTGGATTAGAATGGATGAATGAGTTAAAACTCCGGTTAAGTTGGGGAAAGGTTGGTAATGTTTTGAGTATTGACCCTTATGGAACTTCTATTTACCTAAACCAACGCAATGCGGTATTTAACCAGAAAGTTGTTTCCGGATACTCGTTTACTAATGCAGTGAACCAGGATTTAAAATGGGAAAGTACCGAGAAAAAGGATATAGGATTTGACCTTTCGATGCTTAACAACAGACTCTATGTGGTATTTGACTACTATATAGAAGATACTAAAAATTTACTTTTCAACCAGCCCATAGCAAGTTCCGTTGGACTTATGGGCAGCCCTTACATAAACGCAGGGCATGTGCGCAATAGAGGTATAGATTTTGAAATTGGATATCGGCAAACAATCAACAACTGGAAATTCGATGTGAGTTTCAATGCTTCACATATAAAGAATGAAGTGATTGACCTTGAAGGAAGAGATTTAGACACATCGGGTATAAAGGAAGGATATCCTATCGGAAGTTTTTATGGATATGTTTCTAATGGAATTATCCGCACTCAGGAAGATCTTGATAATAATCCTCATTTTGCAGGCAAAGGAATCGGTGACATTTGGTTCACAGACATCAATGGTTACGACGAAAATGGAAACCTGACAGGCAAACCTGACGGCAAGGTTGATACAGCCGACCGTACACTTTTCGGTAAAATATTTCCTGATTTAAGTTATGGTGTAACGGGGAGCCTGAGCTATAAAAACCTGACGTTGCAAATACAATTGCAAGGTGTTCAGGGAATAGAAAAAAGCATGTTAGCAGGAGGTCTGATTACCGACATGTTTAGTGGAATGCCAAATGCCGAAGCAGATTATATTTTGGATCGATATAGTGATAAAAATCCAAAAGGAAAATACCCTCGCGTTATTGCAGGTGATCCGGGGCGCAATCAAAACATGTCCGATTTCTGGCTGATAGATGCATCTTATTTAAGCATCCGCAATCTTAATCTAAGTTACAATTTCCCCAAGAGTTTTTGTAACAGAATGGGAGCCGTAGGAATTAATGCTTATGTTGGCGTACAGAACCTTTGGACATTTGGAAATGAATACTCAGAGATTACCAATACCAGAACAATTCCTTTTGCACGGACTTGCACATTCGGACTTCAAATTACACTTTAATCCGTATCAAATAAATATTAATATGAACAGATATATATTTAAAAAAGCACTTATTGCATGCTGTTTCTCCATATTATTTGCAGCATGTTCAGACAGTTTTCTGGATATACAACCCAAAGACAAACCAGGTGATGATAATTTCCTGATGGACCTATCGTCTGCTCAACAATTGGTGGTTGCTTCTTTTACTCCCCTTGTAACCGAGGTTCAAATGTATGCAAAGCGTTTTGGTATTATTTGCGATGGCTTGTCTGATGACAGTGGACTTAGGATAAACGGGAACGAGTTCGTTCAAATATTAGATTGGAATATTACTCCCGACATGAGCTATGTCGGTGATTGGTGGAAATTTTCTTACCAAAGCATCAATGCTTCCAATTATGCTATTAAGAACATCCCTACTTTAAAGAATAAAGGGTATACAGATGCAGACCTTAATGTTTACATTGCCGAGGCACGTTTTATGCGTGCATTCAACTATATGTTTCTGGTTACTTTTTATGGAGATGTACCCCTGATTCTGGAACCTCTCTCCTCTTTTGACCAATATTCACAGCCACGTTCTGCCACCTCAACAGTCTATACACAAATCATCGAAGATTTTCAGTTTGCTAAAGAACACCTCAGCAAAGACGGAGCAGGATACTCGGGTATGCCAACCCGCGCAGCCGGTGCTGCTTATCTTGCAAAAGCATATTTGTATCAAAAGGATTATGCTAAAGCAGAAACTGAAGCACGCGATGCTATTCGCATTGCCGAAGAAGATGGCTATTATCTGATAGATGATTATGCTTCTATCTTCAGCATTGACAATGAGGAAAATCCCGAATTACTGTTTTATTTATCTTACGAGCGTAATAGCGGCCTATGGGAACAGGATTTCTGTGTAGAGCGTAATGCGCGCGATGTCCCCACCGAACTAAAATATATACAAGGTGGCGAAGGTTGGGGATATTGTCTTCCCTCGCGCAGTCTCTATGACGCCTATGAACCTAATGATCCAAGACGTGACTATACGTTATTCTCGGAAGAAACTACTTTTGGAGTTTACACACCTTCTAAGCCCCTTACCCTTGATTTCCACAGTTATGATAGCAATGGAACTCCCATTACCACACCCATAACCTATAATACAGGAGATGATGTTTTATACGACTATACCTGGTCGCCAACCGGATTGAATGTAAAGAAACTGACAGAAGATCTTAACGGGCTTACTAATGTGCGGTTTGCCGGACTCGATTGGCCTTTGATGCGTATGGCCGACCTTTATCTATTCCTGGCAGAGACCCTAGCAGAGCAAGGAAAAGAAGAAGCGCTTGTATGGGTGAATAAAGTCCGGTCAAGAGCCTCTGTCAACATGCCTGCAAAAACAACCGCCGATGGTTCTCTGATAGATATTGTTCGCCAGGAAAGAAGAGTAGAACTAGGCATGGAGGGTCAGCGTATTTTTGATCTGCTTCGTTGGAATGCAATCAAAACGACTTTTGGTGATGGAAAACAGGTAAAACTCCACTTTTACTCAGATTATCTTCCCGCAACAAGCAGTGATAAATACAAGACAGTATCTGGATTATCTAAATATCCTACAGATCATATTCTATTCCCAATCCCACAATACGAGATGGATCAGAATAAAAATATCATCGAAAACAATCCGGGTTACTAAAAGAAAGTCAGTTTTTCAATGGTAATATATATATTTTATGTATAAACATGTTTCAGTATTATTAGTTGTACTTCTATTAGGGTTCTCTCTTTCACTTTCAGCCAGAACCACATATAATTTTAACGGTTCATGGCGTACACATTTGGGCGATTCCCCCGGAAGTACAACTGCAAATTCCTTTTTTGGCCACCCTGAATTTGACGATTCAGGGTGGAAACCCGTCACATTACCACATACATTCAATGAGGACGATGCTTTTAGGGTACCCATACACCATCTTACGGATACTGTGGCCTGGTATCGTAAACACTTCTTTCTATCCGGGAATGATAAAGACAAACGCGTGTTTATTGAATTCGAAGGTGTCCGTCAGGCTGCCGAAATTATGATAAACGGATACTGGATAGGTCGGCATGAAAACGGTGTTATGGCATTTGGCTTTGATCTTACTCCTTATATTAAATTTGGTCAGGATAATGTTATAACAGTACGGATCGATAATGATTGGTCGTATAAGGAGAGAAAAACCGGAGTAACCTTTCAATGGCAGAGTAGAGCCTTCAATGCAAATTATGGAGGGATCTCTAAAAATGTTTGGCTCCATGTAGTTGATAAAGTTCATCAAACTCTTCCGCTTTACAGTTCTTTAGGTACGGTTGGTACTTATATTTATGCGGATAGGATGGACATACAAAACCGAATAGCAACCATCTATGCTGAAAGTGAAGTTGAAAATTCATCGGAAAAAGAGGTAAGCGTTTCATTGCAAATGATTATATCCGACCAGGAAGGAAAAGTAGTAGGCAGCTTTGAGGGATACAAACAGCTTTTAAAGCCATCTGCAAAAACTGTTCTGAGCGCCCAGGGTGATATGGACAATGTTCACTTCTGGAGTTGGGGATATGGTTACCTTTATAATGTAACTACACGCCTTGTTGCAGACAATAAGATAAAAGATGAAGTTACTACCCGTACCGGATTCCGTAAAGTCCATCTTTCAGAAGGAAAAATCTATCTCAATGACCGTTGCATTATGCTACACGGATTTGCACAACGTTCTACGAATGAATGGCCGGGAGTAGGCCAATGTGTTCCGGCATGGATGAGCGATTATAGCAATGAGATGATTGTGAATGGAAATGGAAATATGATACGCTGGATGCATATTACTCCCTGGAAACAAGATGTAGAATCTTGTGACCGTGTTGGTTTGATCCAGATAATGCCCGCAGGCGATGCTGAATATGATACGCAAGGACGGGAATGGGAGCAACGTTTGGAATTAATGCGCGATGCTATTATCTACAATCGCAATAGCCCAAGTATCTTATTTTATGAATCGGGCAATCGCGAGATATCGGCTTCACACATGAATGACATGAAGGTTATACGTGATACTTATGACCCGTTTGGAGGGCGTGCAATTGGTTCGCGTGAGATGCTGGACATTAGAGAAGCGGAGTATGGTGGCGAAATGCTTTATATTAACAAGAGTGCATCTAAACCGCTTTGGTCGCATGAATATTGTCGCGATGAAGGATTGCGCAATTATTGGGATGAGTATAGTTATCCTTATCATAAAGAAGGTGATGGCCCCCAACATGGCAAGGTACCCCCCAATGCTTATAATCATAATCAGGATCGGTTTACAGTAGAATTGGTAAACCGTTGGTATGATTACTGGCGCGAACGCCCGGGCACGGGAAAACGGGTTTCTTCCGGAGGTGCTAAAATTATATTTTCAGATACGCAAACACATAGTCGTGGGGCCGAGAATTATCGGAGAAGTGGTGTAGTAGACGCACTACGTATTCCCAAAGATGCATATTTTGCCCATCAAGTCATGTGGGACGGTTGGGTAGATACGGAGAATCCCCGTTTGCACATTGTGGGACATTGGAATTATGATAATAACGTAGTAAAACCGGTGTATGTAGTGGCGAATACAGATAGCGTAGCTTTATTCTTGAATGGAAAGGCCATAGAGCACAGTCGCCAAGACTATCATTTCTTATTTACCTTTGACAAGGTTGCTTTTGCACCCGGAAGACTAGAAGCCATTGGCTATAATGATGGTAAAGAAGTGGCTAAAGTACAGCTTGAAACAACCGGCCCCCCTTATCGTGTCAAACTATCTACCATTGAAGGCCCTCAAGGACTGATGGCCGATGGAGCTGATATGGCAATCATACATGCTGATATGGTGGACAAGGAAGGAAGGCGATGCCTTCTTGCAGATAACATGCTTTCTTTCACTGTTTCCGGAGAAGCGGAATGGCGTGGCGGCATTGCGAAAGGACCGGAAAATTATGCTTTGGCAACTTCATTGCCTTTGGTTTGCGGACAGAATCGTGTACTGCTTCGCTCCACGACTACTCCTGGTGCTATTAGGCTTATATGCAAGGCTGACGGAGTGATTGGAGATACAATAACCCTTAATTCACAATCTGTAGTTATGAAAAACGGATTGATGATGAAATCCGGACGGGATTATCAAAGATGTGTTCTTACTCGCGGTGAAACCCCTTCAACTGCTTCCTATACAGATTTGAAACGTCAAATTAAGATTAATTCCGCAAAAGCAGGGTCTAATTCTTCGCGTGCATATTCTTCTTTCGATGATAATGAACATACTGCATGGATTAGCATTAATGATCTTGATTCGGCTTATATTTCTTATCAATTGGCCGAGCAGGCTCATATCTCAGAGGTAGTACTTAAACTTCATGATTTCCGAAATATCAGTTATCCGCTTGAAGTATCAGCTAATGGCAAGGTTATACACCGCACTGTTACGGATAAAAGTCTGGGATATGTACACTTAACTTTTCCTCCTGCGTTTACTGATCAACTTACCGTAAAACTCTTTGAACCCTCATTCCCGAACGAGGGATATGGACAGATCATTGAATACGGAGATGAAAACCGTGACATGAAAGATTATAGTAAGGACAACTGTACACTTTCGATTTATGAGATAGATATTCTTGAATAGATTCACTTCGTCATTGCGAACGCAGTGAAGCAATCCAGATTCTACGTTTTGTGGACTGGATTGCTTCGGGTCCCCCCTCGCAATGACGTAACATAATTGATTTATGACACAGGTAGTAACCCTCTTGACACATCTTTATTTCGGAGAAAGACCATTTGTGTAAAACAGGTAACTTTCCTCTATTATTTCCGGGGTATCCGCTTCTAATACATATAAGACTTCACGGCAAAATTCCAATGGCGAAGTTCCGTTGGCAGTAACGATCTTTCCATCCCTTACAGCTTGTTTATTAATATAATTATCCTCTCCGGTGTATTTATCACCTGCATATTGCTTCAAATAATCAATACCGTTACTTGTATGCTTTACACTGTTGAGATATCCATGCATACCGAGGAATACTGATGCGTTACATATTCCGGCAACTAATTTATTCTCTTCGATTGCTTTTTCTACAAGTGGAACAATTTGTCCTGCTTCAGGCGAGAACCAGCGCATGCCACCAATCAATATCAAACCGGCATGATCTTCCGGCATATCACTCAGATCATAATCAGGTAATATCCTGAATCCGCCTATTGAAGTGATCGGATCTTTGGTTATAGACATCGTTTTTACAGTATATTTTACCGGGCTTCCGGGTTTAACTCCCAGATTCAGACAAGTAGCAATATAGGCCCCTTCCCAATCTGCAAACTCATTTAAGAGTACAAAAATGACTTCTTTCTTATTCATAATCAAATTATTGATAGTTTTCTAGTAGTAATAGTTGATTCGCATTATTTATAATACTTACCTGTTGTTTCTATTGGAGTAATTTCAATTATCCCAGTTGCTTTCATCATTTTCTCAGGAAAGCTCAGATTACCGTTTGGCAGCCTCCCAGCCAATAATTGCATTTTTCCTTTCTTCGCCGTAACGATAGTTCCCAATTATGCCGGAGGCTTGTATAACACGGTGGCAGGGAATTAAGAATACCACCGGATTATTGCCCAGCGCAGTTCCTACAGCCCTTTGTGCTCCCCCATGACCGGATTTAAGTGCCAGATCAGCGTATGTAGTTAATCCACCGCTTGGAACTTGAAGTAAGGTTTCCCAGACTTTCAATTGGAAGGCGGTTCCTTTAAGATGTAACTTGATTTCATCAAGCTTGCTCCAATCCTGGGTAAACACAAACAAGGCATTCTGTTGATTCCTGTCAAGGAACTGTCTGTAAGATGCGTTAGGAAAAGCCATTTTCATTCTATCCAGTGCACCTTGCTCGCCTTCATCAGCGAATGTCATGTGGCATACACCTTTTTCCGTGGAACCTATAATCACTGCTCCGAATGGAGTGTCGGCAAAAGAATAATTAATGGTCAATGATTCGCCACCATTCTTATATTCACCAGGGGTCATCCCTTCGATATTCACAAACAAGTCATGCAGGCGACTGGTGGTCGACAACCCCACCTCATCGGCTACTTCAAACAACTTAATACGGGTTTCCTTCAATACTTTTTTTGCATGTTCAACACTTAAATATTGTGCGAATTGCTTGGGCGTAATTCCAACCCATTCATGAAACATACGTTGAAAATGATATTGACTGAGATGAACATGTTCTGCAACCTCCCACAGCTTCGGCTGTTTCTGATAATTCTTTATCAGGAACTCAATTGCTAACGCTATTCTGTCGTTATCTATTTCCTGTTGTGTTTTCATGGCTGTAACTCGTAGGCTAAAAGTTGTTTCTTTATATCCGTTCCCCAATGATAGCCTTGCATACTCCCGTCATTTTTAACAATCCGATGGCAAGGAACAATATAACTCACAGGATTTGCACCCACCGCCGAGCCAACAGCTTGCGCCGCCCCGGGATCATCCGATAGGGAACCATAGGTTGATAATCGCCCTTCAGGGATACGTAACAATTGTTTCCATATACCAATCTGGAAAGTAGTTCCTTTCATGTGAAGTGGAATAGTAAGTTCATGATTGCCGTTACAGTATTCGACTGCCAGCATTTGGAACTCGCTAACTTCCTCCACCATAGGTTGTTGGGGGAATCTGCGTGTAAAATCAGTTTTGATCTCTGCCTCATTCTTGCAAACAATACCTAAAAAGCATAACCCTTTAGGGGTATTGGCTAGTAGTAGTCTGCCTAGTTCTGTATCCTGGAAGGAATACTGTATCGTTTCATGATCATCATCCGGCATCCAATCAATAAACAGAAGGTTATCCGGAGCATCACCGTATTTATCCATCGGCAGGGTACGTTGCCTGATAGCCTCCTTTCCGAGTGTTCGTATCTCGAAGAAAGGATCTTCTAATTGTTCCTTTATCTCACTAAATATAGCTTTCATTATTATCAGGCAAAGTAGATGTATTTTCTGGAATATAGTTGGCAAACTCCCATGCAAGCAATTTCTTCTTCACGTCTTCTCCCCAAAAATACCGGTCAAAACTACCGTCGGTTTTGACAGCCCGATGGCAGGGAATAATCCAGAAAATAGGATTTCTACCGTTTGCCGTTCCTGCCGCCCGCGAATATTGAGCACTTCCTCCGAGAGTTGCATAGGAGATTACTTTACCGTAGGGAATTCGGATTAAGCGTCGCCATATCTCTGTTTGATAGGGAGTTCCCCGCAAATGAAATGTTATATATTCATTTCTTTCTCCATTAAGAAAATGGAGTACCTGTTGTTGCAGAGGTGTTTGTTTTTCTATCCGGACAGCGTGTCTGAACCTCTTATTGAAGTCTGAAAATACATCTTCCGGTTTACCTTGTACTAAACCCAGATAACATATACCTTTGGATGTATTTGCTGCAAGAACCTGCCCAAAGGAAGTGACAGAGAAGTAATACTCAATAGGCAGTGTATCGTCCCCGGACAGCCAGTCGAGTATTTCAATGTCTGCCCAAGGAATTGCCGGCAACTCTTCAATCATATGATCGAGAACGTTTTTTTTGTTCAGTCGGGAATGTTTCATATTTACATATTATGCAAATATACTTATATCCCAGCATACAAAGAATCCGAAACTTGCTAATTTCCGGTTGATATAATAATCTTCTATTATTTAAGACTGATCACCACATATTCCGATTGTGTACCGATACGATATTTACCACCCCACAATCCCATGCCCGAGCTAACATAAAAATGGGTGTTCTCTTTCTGTTTATAGCCATGAGATACTTCATACATCGCATTTGTAATCCATGAAATTGGCCATACCTGCCCGTGGTGCGTGTGTCCGGAGATTTGTAGATCCACTCCATGAGCAACTACTTCATCGAGTTTATGAGGCTGATGATCTAATACAATGATTGGTTTCGATTTATCCAGCGAGTCAGTCAGTTCCCAAATAGACTTCCTACCATAGTACGAATGGTCATCACGTCCGACAATATAGAATTGACCATTAATTAGTTGAGAGGCATCCCTTAGTAAGTGGATTCCTGCTTCTTCATAGAATTCCGTACTCTTATCCGCACCAGCTATATACTCATGATTTCCCATGACACCATATATACCATATTTAGACTTGATCTGTTTAAAAACCTCAGCCATGTTTTGGTCATATAGCGGACGTACATCAAAATCAATTACGTCACCTGCCAACAATACAATATCCGGTTGTTCTTTATTGATCATTTCAACCCATCCGGCAAATTCATCCCTACCGATACTATTTCCTAAATGCAGATCGCTTAATGCTACTATTTTCAGTGGAGTGTTCAAATGATTGGTTTTACTTACTGTAATATCAAGTTCCACCCTTTCTTTATTCAGGTATTTATTGTAACCATAAATAAATACCACAGCTACAGCACCTACAATCACAGCAAAACTTATCCAGTTTTTATAGAGTATGGCTTCAACAGGAACACCCGGAATGATACGTAAGATATCCAGTATCAGGAATATGATCAAGAAGTAGATCGACATGAATATCCACGATGAACTAACGGTGTACATGATCGACACCAAACCTTGGGGTAGAAACTCACGTCCGAAGAAATAGCCAAAGAAGCCAAGTATTACTGCAATACCAACGCCAATAACAATACCTCTAAGAGCTACCACAGGAGGTAGCATATAAACTAAACGATAAAAGACATAGAAGTTGATTCCCAGGAAAAAGAGAATCATCAAGATAAAATAGACTGCTTTCATATTGCGTTATAATAGGATTTTATGATGCATCAATAAATACTTCCCCAAAATAAGGTGGGAAGAAGCATTTGAATAGACAAAAGTAAACCATTCAAAAGATTTATCAAAGAAGGCTTATAGGAAAATCCTATTATTTAGAATAAATAACTATTTATGGCACTAACGGGTTGACTTTCAAGCATTGGAAAAGCATTGTACGTCCATCAATAATTAATAAGCGGTTGGTTAACAAGTCCCCTATTCCTGTGAAATATTTAATCACTTCGGTAGCCTGGATGCTTCCGACTACGCCTGCCATAGCTCCAAGTATGCCTACCTGAGAAGAGACTACCCGGCTTTCGTCGGCAGGTTGTCCACTAAATATATCACGGTAACAGGCGTTTCCGGGTGTATATGTCATGACTTCACCCTGTATGGCAATTACCGAGCCGTGTGAGTATGGTTTTTGTAGTTGTACGCAGGTATCGTCTATCAGGAATTTAGTTGCGAAGTTGTCGCAACAATCTACAATGAAATCATAAGAGGATATGAGTGTAGCTGCATTATCAGGGGTAAACTTTTCATTATAGGTGATAATCTCAACCTCAGGATTGAGGGCATGTAGTTTATTGGAAGCTGAAAGGACTTTATCTGTACCGACATCTTCTGTAAAGTGAAGAATCTGGCGCTGGAGGTTGGACTCATCAACTACATCAAAATCGACAATTCTAAGTGTGCCGACACCTGCGGCAACTAGATAGAGGAGTACAGGCGAACCTAGTCCACCACTGCCTATCACAAGCACTTTGGCGGCTTTGAGTCGGGCTTGGCCTTCTTCGCCAAAATCTTTTATTAGGATGTTTCTGTTATATCGTTCCATATTATTCCGGGTATTGAGGGTGTGTCATAAGTCGATTTTGTCACGTCATTGCGAGGGGTTACCCGAAGCAATCCAGCTCACAAAGCGTGCAAACTGGATTGCTTCACTACGTTACCAATGACAATATCCACCCCCTGCCCCCGCCAGCGGGGGATACGATGCCGCAGGTATCCCCCGCTGGCGGGGGCAGGGGGTGGATATTGTCATTATCAAATAGTTCTATATTTTAATATAGTGGCAACTCGCAATGACGAGGTGGATTTACTGATTTATGACACACCTCCCTACATACTTATCACTGTAAACTTAAATCCCAGTCTTTCCACACAACTTCATATCCCTGACTTTTTACTGCGTTGAGTACTTCGGCGGGGCTACGATCATCGTTTACTTCAAACTGTTCCAGCTCTTTCTTATATACAGCATATCCTCCCGGGTCGGTTTTTGATCCGGCGCTCAGTGAGGTTATGCCAAGCGTAGTCATGTTGTCACGGAATGACTGGTTCTCGCGAGTGGACAAGGCTATTTCTACATCATGCTCAAAAATTCTGTAAGCGAAAATGATTTGTACCAGTTCCCTATCAGACATGATCACATTCGGTTGAAAGCCTTTTCCAACATGCGGACGCATACGGGGAAATGAGATTGAATATTTCGTTTGCCAGTAGTTCTTTTGCAAATAACGTAAGTGCAGAGCCATCATTGTGGCATCTGTACGCCAATCTTCGAGGCCAATCAATACACCCAAGCCCATTTTGTGTACACCGGCTCTTCCCATACGATCGAATGTATCCAAGCGCCAATCGAATTTTGATTTCATGCCCTTGGGATGGTATAACTTATACCGCTCTTTGTTGTAGGTTTCCTGATAGCAGTATACTGCATTCATACCCGCTTCGGTCAACCCGACATATTCGGCTTCTTTCAATGGTTGCACTTCAATGGATATAGACGAGAAATAGGGTTTGACTAATTCTATGGCATGCTTTATATAGTCGGCTCCGGCATCACGGGGGTTCTCTCCGGTTACTAACAGGATGTGTTGAAAATCGCCGATCTTTTTAATTGCTTCTACTTCCTGCAAGATTTGTTCATCGGTCAGAATGATCCGGTGGATATCATTATTATGGTTGAAGCCGCAATATACACAGTGATTGACACAGGAATTCGTCAGGTAAAGTGGAACATAGAATTGTATGGTCTTTCCGAAACGTTGTTGGGTGTACATACGGCTTTGTACGGCCATTTGTTCCAGATAGGGTTCGGCTGCGGGAGAGATTAACGACATAAAATCGTCTATATCCAGTCTGGCTTTGGACAAGGCACGCTCTACGTCCTGACCGGTTTTGGAGTAGATTTGGGTTTTAATCTCTTCCCATTTATATTGTTCGATTTGTTCTTTAAAATCCATTATTTCAATTTATTACTATCTGTAGAAACTTGGTCTGATCCACCCGCATGGCAACCTGGGCGTGCCGCCTCGGCACCCGCATGGCAACTTGGGTCAAGCGCCTCGCTTGGCATTTCTTTAGTTAGTTTCATGGCACAGAAGTGAGGTCCGCACATGGTACAATGCCCACTGTCATCGTCAAGTCGTCCGGCTTTATAATATTCGAGTGCTCTTTCCGGGTCGAGTGATAGGTTAAACTGATCTTTCCAACGGAAGTCAAAGCGTGCTTTGCTCAATGCATTGTCTCTGACCTGCGCGCCCGGATGTCCTTTGGCAAGGTCGGCAGCATGAGCAGCTATTTTGTAGGTTACTACTCCCACGCGTACATCTTCTCTTTCCGGTAGGGCAAGGTGTTCTTTAGGAGTAACATAACAGATCATTGCTGTTCCGTAACGGGCAATTTGTGCGGCACCGATGGCAGAGGTTATATGGTCATATCCGGGGGCAATGTCTGTGGTTAAGGGGCCTAAAGTATAGAACGGCGCTCCGTGACAGTGTTTTAGCTGTTCATCCATGTTGGGTTTGATTTTATGCATGGGCACATGTCCGGGGCCTTCTATGAGGACTTGTACATGATGTTTCCATGCGATTTCCGTCAATTCGCCCAATACAGACAACTCTGCAAATTGCGCCGCGTCATTGGCATCGGCTATGGACCCGGGGCGTAATCCATCGCCCAAAGAAACAGCTACATCATATTGTTTCAGTATCTTGCATATTTCCTCAAAATGGGTGTAGAACAGGTTTTCTTCGTTGTGCTGGGTCATCCAGTTGGCTATGATAGAGCCTCCACGGGATACGATTCCGGTTACACGGTTTTTCACTAATGGCAGATGTGCACGTAACAGTCCGGCATGGATAGTAAAATAATCTACTCCCTGCTCGCATTGTTCAATCAGAGTGTCGCGGTAGATTTCCCAGTTCAGATCGACGATCTTTCCGTTTACTTTCTCTAGTGTTTGGTATAGGGGAACTGTTCCTACCGGGACGGGGGTATTGCGGATAATCCATTCACGGGTTTCATGGATATGATCGCCTGTAGAGAGGTCCATCAACGTATCTCCTCCCCATTTACAACTCCAAAGTGCTTTCTCCACTTCTTCGTCAATGCCGGATAGTAGAGCAGAATTACCGATATTGGTATTGATCTTCACCAGAAAGTTTGTCCCGATGATCATTGGCTCTGCTTCCGGATGATTGATATTTGCAGGAATGATGGCCCGTCCGCTTGCCACTTCTTCGCGCACAAACTCTGGGGTAATGTGGGTTTGGATGCCCAGTTCTTCATTCTGTAAGTTCTCGCGGATAGCTACGTATTCCATTTCGGGGGTGATGATGCCTTGGCGGGCATAGTACATTTGGGAAACCACCTGTCCGGCTTTTGCCCGGCGCGGGAAATTGATTAATGAGAAGCGGATTTCATCCAATGAGGTGTTGAATAGGCGTTCATTGCTGTAGGTAGAGGTAAAAGCGTGGAGCTTTTCCGTGTCGCCACGAGCGGCTACCCATTCTTCACGAATCCGCGGCAAGCCTTTGGTGATATCTATTTCTATATTGGAGTCGGAATATGGGCCACTGGTGTCATAAAGGGTCACTGCCGGGTTTTGTTCTACCAGTTTTACTCCATTCGTAATTTTGATGGTATCTAGCTGGGTTACTGAACGCATTCCAACTTTAATATCATGCATCTTTCCTTTGAGGTAGATCTTGGAAGAGGATGGATAATGTATGTTTTGAATCTTTTTCATTGTTCTATATTGTTTTTATTCACCACTCATTTTCTCACCGCAGAAACGAAGTTAACGGGCTACTGGCTTCGGCTACAATTGCTTTACCAGCCAAACGGGCTTCATAGGCCATGCGGCCGCTTTCTACTGCCAGACAGAAGGCGCGTGCCATAGCTACAGGGTCGCCTGCAACTGCTATCGCTGTGTTCACCAGTACGGCATCGGCTCCCATTTCGAGGGCTTCGGCTGCGTGCGATGGTGCTCCGATTCCGGCGTCTACTACAACGGGGATGTTGCTTTGTTCGATGATGATTTCCAGTAGGTCGCGGGTTAATAGTCCACGGTTGGTACCGATGGGTGCTCCGAGTGGCATGACGGTTGCTGCCCCTGCCGATTCCAAAAGTTTGCACAGTACAGGGTCGGCCTGGATGTAGGGTAAGACTACGAATCCCAGTTTTGCCAGTTCTTCGGTTGCTTTCAGGGTTTCTATCGGATCGGGTAACAAGTAGCGGGGGTCGGGGTGTATTTCGAGTTTCAACCAGTTGGTTTCAAAGGCCTCGCGTGCCAGTTGTGCGGCAAATACGGCTTCTTTGGCGTTGCGCACTCCCGATGTGTTGGGTAATAACTGTATGCCGGGCTTTTTGATATGTACCAGCATGTCGTCGTTTTTGTTATCCATGTCCAAACGTTTCATGGCGACGGTGACCATTTGCGTTTGGGAGGTAATGATTGCTTCGCTCATTACAGCGTTGGAACTGAATTTTCCTGTTCCAAGAAAGAGCCGGGAATCGAATTCTTTTCCGGCGATGATTAGTTTCTTCATATTTTTATGGTTTTACGTTATTTCACCATCCACCCCCTGCCCCCGCCAGCGGGGGATACCTTGCGGAGACACTGTGTAGCGCAGCCTATCCCCCGCTGGCGCGAGGCTGTGTAAAAACTCCCATTCGTCATTGCGAGGAACGAAGCAATCCAGCTTATATGCCTTGTGAACTGGATTGCTTCACCCACGGTTCGCAATGACGTACCTGATCCTGAGTTTTTACACAGCCTCGCGGGGGCAGGGGGTGGATTTGGCGCAGTATAGAATTAACTCCTTTCCACACCATTATATCAAACTCTTTATAACCCTCCGCACCTCCTCTATCGGATCTTCTGCTTGTAAAATAGTAGAAGATAATGCAATGCCCGATACTCCAGTGGCCATTAGTGTGGGGATATCTTCAACTGTAATTCCTCCAATGGCCAATATTGGCAGGTGGATACCTGCTGTCTGACATTGGGAGATTATATCTCTGTATCCCGCCAATCCAAGGATTGGGCTTAAATTCTTTTTCGTAGTGGTAAAGCGGAAAGGACCTAATCCAATATAATCCGGCGGCAAACCGCATGGTGAGGTTACAAGATGATGGATATCCTCGAATGTATTAGCGGTACTTCCTATAATAAAACCATCTCCCAATATGGCACGTGCCTCACTGGGCGACATATCCGATTTACCCAGGTGGACGCCTGTTGCCCCGACACGTTTACAGATTTCCACATGATCGTCAATATAGATTCGCGCCCCGTAGCTGTCGCAAAGTGCTTTTGCTTCATACGCGGTTTGTTCTACTTCATCGAGTGGGCTATCCTTCATTCTTAACTGGATTTGCCGGCAACCACCTTTCAGGGCTATTTCCACGGATTGGATGTGGTTGTACTTTTCCGTACTGTGGGTAATAAATAATAATCCGTTCATAACACATTGTATTTGTTGCATTCGCGCTTCAGTTCATTAAACTGTTGCAGTAATGTATCTTCGTTTTTATCTTCTTCGTATCGCTGCCAAAGGGAACCTAACACAGCGACTCCTCCAAATCCAAAGGTGGCAGCTTGTTTGATTTCTTTCAGGGAAATACCGCCCAAGGCATATACCTTCCGGTGGATCGTTCCGTTGTTGCGGGCCTTGATTAATTCTTCTTCTGTGAAAGCTCTGGCATATCCCGCCTTTGAAATACTGTTGAATATAGGGCTAAGAAACACATAGTTGTACGCTTCCGAGTCTTCCAGTTCACTCCATGTATGGCATGATTTGCTCATAGAAAGTCCTCGTTTTGCAGGAGGGGTTGGGTTCCTGCGGTTCAAATGGACGCCTTTTAAATTGAATTCCTCTGCCAGCCTGAAATGGTCATGCAAAACGATGCGTTGATGGTGGGCTACATCTATGTCCATCAACAGGAGTCGCAGGTCTTCGAGACTGGAATGGGGTTTACGTAAGTGTAATGTTTCCAGCCCCTCGGAGAACAGGCGATTGATGGCAAGAGCTTCATCTTCCAGTATTTTCTCGAGGGTAATAACAATCAGTTCCATTCGCTTATCCTCCTGATACGGCATGAATCAACATGAGCTCCATTTTATCTGTAAGCACGGTTTCTTCCCATTTTTTTTGAGGAATGACTTCATAGGCTATGGCTACGGCAACGCCTTGGGGCTTTATTCCTATATTTTGCATGAATGCAGCCAGCGTAATGCCTTCTTCAACCGTATACGGTTTTTGGTTTACGTATATAATCATATTTTATTTCTAATGAATTAATTTATTTAGTTCAACAGGGATTGGGTAAATCCCTGATTTAACTGATGTTAGTTATGAGGGTTTCTGCACAGTTTTACATCACTCCATTTTCATCTTAGCAGGATCAAAAAAATGATTAAGCGGTCCATTGCCATTGCCAATTATTATTTCTTTACCTGCCAGGATGGCGGATGTTACATATTCTTTTGCCAAACCGATAGCCTCAGTAAGTTCATACCCCTGCGCTAAAAAAGCGGCGATTGCAGAAGAAACAGTACAACCGGTTCCATGCAGATTCGCAGTTTTAATAAAGTCAGAAGAGAAAGTAGCCATCGGTTTATCAGGGGTAAACAGCATATCAACAGCGTGTTCCCCTATCATATGTCCGCCTTTGATCAGCACGGCACGGCAACCCTGCTCGAGCAGAACTTCTGCCGCCAGATGCACGTCGGATGTTTTCTTGATGATCACACCCGACAAGATGGAAGCCTCTATAATATTAGGAGTTATCAGTGTAAGCCGTTTGTAGAGTAGTTCGCGGATGGCATGACTCACATTCGCCCTTGTAAGCGGCGAGCCGGTGGTCGATTTCATCACCGGGTCCACAACAAGAGCGGGCAAGCGATAGGTATCCATAGCCCATGCCACCATCTCTACGATTTCCGGTGTGGGGAGCATCCCGGTTTTAACCACCTGAATGGTAAAATCATCTAAAACAGCTTTTAGTTGTTCGCGGACAACCTCGAAAGGAAGGATTTCTACAGACCGTACTTGCAGTGTATTCTGCGCGGTAACAGCTGTTATCACCGAGGTTCCATATACGCCTAAAGATGAGAATGTTTTAAGATCGGCTTGTATGCCTGCGCCGCCTCCGCTGTCGGAACCGGCAATAGTCAATGCGGTAAGATATTTCTTTTTCTGTTCCATATGATCATTCCTACGGCGGCATTATCCGCATCAGGTTGTAAGGGTTTGATCTCAGCCATAAGTAGGCACCCCTTGATTGCTATGGCGCAAAGGTAATGCTTTTTTCGTACAATCAAACTTTCTGGAAAAAGAAATATAATATTCGCACCAAACTGGTGTTTTCTTTGATTAGTTCGTATCCTTTTGTATCAATCCACCCCAGACGCCCTCGTTCGAACACGTATACCTTAAGAAAAGAATCTGCATAAAACAACTATCAGATTCGCATAAAATAACTATCTTTATTGCACGATTTAAGTTAGCCGGTTACAACCAGCTCATTGGCCGGTTGCAACCAGCCAATGAGCTGCTTGCAACCGGCTAACTTAAAAGACACACATTTAAAAGATAAAAACAACACATCCGAAAATTAATTTATTCATATTTTGAAATTACTTACTTAACTCTGACCATATGGCCTATTACGACTTAAAAAAGAAACCGTCCCTCACCACCAAAGAAGGTGAAAAAGAAGTGTATTATCCGCAATGTGTCAGTGCTGGCACCCTTTCGCAAGATAAACTGGCAAAATTGACTGCTCAACGTACCGGTTTTAATGAAGCAGAGATAAAAGGAATACTGATGGGACTATTCGATACCGCAACAGACTGGATGAATCTGGGGTTCAGCGTAGAACTGGGAGAATTCGGGTATTTCACCGGGAAAGTGAAAGGACGCCTGGTAGAGAAAAAAACAGATATCCGCTCACCATCCATCCGGTTTAACAATGTCAACTTCCGCCCCTCAGCGAAATTTAAAAAAGCACTGAATGGCGAACTGTCACGCGTACCATCCATTAAACTCCGCGAATCCAGCAATCTAAATATGGAAGAATTGGAAAGCCTACTGACAAAGCATTTAGAGGAAAACGGCTTTATCAACATCATCAACTATAGCCGGTTGACGGGTAGGTTGAAATGGAAAGCAGCACAAGACCTGAAATATTTTGTAGAGAAGGGAGTGATTACGAGCCGGGGACGAGGAAATCAGAAACATTATATAAAGGTAAAGAACGCTGATTAATATAGCAAGAATGGACAAAAACCATTTAAACACAAGACGCTATCTTTGCCAAAGTAAACCAATAAAAACAAAATTAATTATGGAAGCTACATTTTGCCAAAGCTGTGGTATGCCGATGACCACCGCAGATCAGTTCGGTACAAACAAAGAAGGAAGTGCAAATCACGATTATTGCGTGTATTGCTACAAAGAAGGCGCATTTACAGAAGATGTAACAATGGACGAAATGATTGATCATTGTGCGCAATATCTGGATGAGTTCAACAAAGAAAGCGAAAAACAAATGAGCAAGGAAGAGGCCATTGCACAGATGAAGCAATACTTCCCTACCCTGAAACGCTGGAAAAAGTAAAAAGAAGAAAGTGGATACACCACTACATTTTTGTCAGAGCTGCGGCATGCCTATGGTTGCCGCAGACCACTTCGGGACAAACTGCGACAATACTCCCAGCGAAGATTATTGTTGCTTCTGCTTTCGCGAAGGCGGGTTTACAGATAACGGAACGATGAATGACAAGGTCCAGGAAAACCTTCATTATCACGACGAAAACGAATACCACAACGGCCGGCGATATACCATCAACGAAGCGGAACTCTACCTCCGGGTCATGCTGCCCACGCTCAAACGCTGGGAGTCGCACAAACATACACACTTGGAATATTACCAATCGGTGAACCGCGTAATGGAGTATATCAACGAACATCTGACGGAAAGCATCAACCTGTCCGATATGGCCAAAGTGGCACATATCTCCGATTATCACTTCCACCGGATATTTAAAGCCATCATCCGCGAAAGCCCCGGAGATTACATCCAACGGTTAAGATTGGAAAAAGCCGCATTTAAACTGCAAACCACCGGACAATCGCTCGCCGAAATAGCCGAACAAACAGGATATCAAAGTCCGCAGGCACTATCCAAAGCGTTTAAGAAGCGATACCAACTCTCGCCCATAGCTTTCCGCAAGAATCCGGCCATCCTGAATGTAACGGTAGAACCGATCATAGACATACCGATGAATCCGGAAATCAGGCAAGTCGCCCCTAAAGAAGTAGTGTATCTGCAAATCGTAAACCCATTCGGAAGAATGGACTCATACATTGAGGCATGGAATAAACTCGTCCGGTATGTGGGAGCAAATGGAATACCCAACGATGAGAATGAATACATTTGCCTGAGCCGCGATATGTCTTCCATCACCCGTCCGGAACAGTTTAGAATGTACGCTTGTATCACAACCAATAAGCCAGTTAAGCCCAGTGGAAAATTCGGTATTCAAAAAGTAGAAGGCGGACGGTATGCCGTATTCACTTACAAAGGCTCACACAAAGAACTGGAAAATGTGTATTGCAATATTTACCGCTATTGGATACCCCGAAGCGTACACACGCTCCGGGATAATATTTCCTTCGAAAAGTATCTGAATACACCTAATGAAGTGAAAGAAGAGGAATTGGTGACGGAGATATTTATTCCGATAGAGCCTTAATCACCTTATCCATCATCATCCAAATAGCATTCTCCGTCTCGGCCGTATAAAAATGACCATCAACCGCAAACTTCTCATCGGTTGTTTTACCATTCTGAATAGCCGGTTTAGCCAACGGATGAACAGCCAGCGTCTTACCCGCCGTAATTCCAGCACTTTCGAACATCATAGCAGCGGCACAATGGCCAATCATCATCTTGCCCTTATCGCCGAAAGCCTTAATCACAGCCAACATATCCTGATTATAAGACTTATCGGCATACTGAGCAAATACAGGCACCGCATCGCCACACCCAAAAACCAATGCATCGTATTCATCTTCGTGCCCCTTCAGGTTGGCAACCACATCATCGGTAAACATAGTAATACCGGAATTCGTTTTAATCTCTTTCGTATCTGCCACCGCAAACACCCGGTACGAAATACCATTCTCAAAGAACGCCTCCAGATACTGGAACAAACCAAATCCATTTACCGGATTCACGGCCAAAACCGCAACTTTTTTTCCCATAACATGCTATTTTTAGAGTACTACAATAGTTATTTAAAGTAAGTTCATTACTTTTGTATTGCAAAGTTAGGAGTTCGGATTCAATGAAACAAGAACGAACAAGAACATAAGATACTTACCTTTAAGTAACCATTATTGAATATCAAAGGAATATGAACGAAAAAAATATAAAAAACTTTCACCCAACCGGAACCTGCCCGATCCGCGACATTCTGAGCCGACTAGGCGATAAATGGTCCATGCTTGTACTGGTTACATTAAATGCAAACGGTACCATGCGTTTTAGCGACATTCACAAAACAATAGCCGACATATCGCAACGCATGCTGACAGTCACCTTACGATCATTGGAAACAGACGGGTTAGTATCCAGAAAGATTTACCCGGAAGTACCACCCCGCGTGGAATACGACCTGACGGAAACAGGCAAGAGCCTGATTCCACATCTCGAAAATCTGGTAGAATGGGCCTTGACCTATACTCCTGATATCATAGAGAACAGAGAAACGGTGCACGTTTAATTGCACGTATAACCAAAGCAATACTTGCATACCTTTTGCCATGAAACAGTACATCGAAACCCAACGACTAATTCTTAGGGGCTGGAAGGAAGAAGACATTCCGCATTTTCTCCAAATGAATCGCAACAGTAAAGTGATGAGGTATTTCTTAAAGAAAGAATTAACCGATCAGGAATCACTTGATATGCTACAACAGATCAAAGGCGAACTTGACCAATACGGCTATGGAGTCTATGTGGTAGAACGGAAAGAAGATCATCATTTTATCGGTTTCATAGGCTTTCATCACTATCAACTGAATATTGACGATTCTCCGGAAATAGAAATCCTTTGGCGAATCATCCCCGAGGCTTGGGGAAAAGGGTATGCCACCGAAGCTGCTTCGGCTTGCCTGAAATATGCTAAAGAGGTATTGAAACTGGAAAGCATTTACGCTTTTACATCATTGCCTAACAAAGCATCGGAAAGGGTCATGCAAAAGATTGGGATGAGGTGGGTAAAAGAATTCAATCATCCGCAAGTTCCACCCGAACATCCTTTATACCGCCATGTGCTCTATCAGGCAGAATGAGGCTATCTAAGAACTCCTTTGGAGGATGTAGGAATTTTGAGATAGCCTCTTCAAAATAGGGACAAAACTTATCACCATACATTATTAAAGTAAGTTTGATATAAGGGGTCAATCCGAAAAGGGGTCAATCCGAAAAGGTTGAGTTGTTAAATTAGGCACATAATTTAGGTGGACTAGTAAAATTATCTCTTTATTTTATTTCTAAAAAAGGTCGGTGCCATCCTAGTGAGATGCCCTAGGCAAACCATTGGAATGCCTAGGGCATCCCAACCACATAGTAACTATACAATAATTAGCAACCTATTTTTCTGCTTGATCCGAAATCAACCTTCTAATGTATCTGTAAGGCTGAAAGCCTGTAATATTTAGCCTAGGATAAGGTATAACAGGCTTTCAGCCCTACAGATACATTCAAATGATGGATTTTTATATTGAAGTTATTTATCTAAACAGTGTAAAGCAGTATATAACTACCAATAAAATAACTAAAAAAGAGAAAAGGATATTCTTCCGGAAAGAAGAAAACTGAATAATCATGCGCAAATAATTAAAAAAGTATATTACCTTTGTACCTGAACTTAAAACCCATACAATGTAATTAAACGATTAATAGTTGCCCATTAAACCGGCACATCTACTTCTGAGAGATTATCTATATCGGTTTAACTGCCTCTTCATTGCAGGCATCTATTAATTACATTTATGAGTATCATTATCAGTGATTTAGCATATCACTATCCTAATCAGGACCATTTATTTGCGCACATTAGTTTTTCGGTAGAAAAACAGAGTAAGATATCCATCGTAGGCAACAACGGCGTAGGCAAATCTACTATATTAAAGTTGCTGGCAGGAGAATTATCACCGTCGGAAGGCAGTATCACATCGTCTTCCCAGCCATACTATATTCCCCAACATACAGGCTTATTGCATCAAACCGTAGCCGAAGTACTGCAAATCAGCGATAAGCTGAAAGCTATGGAAGCAATCATTCAAGGTAGCGTATCACAAGCTGATTATGATACCCTGGCAGATGACTGGACGATCGAATCAAGATACGAGTCTGCCCTGGCCTACTGGCAACTATCGCATATCAAGCCGGACACCCCGATAGATGATTTGAGCGGTGGAGAAAAAACAAAAGTATTCCTATCGGGGTTGTTGATCCATACCCCTGAATTTATATTGCTCGATGAACCTTCCAACCACCTGGATGCGGCAAGCCGCGAATTACTGTACCAATACATTGAACAAAGTACAGCGAGTATCGTGGTGGTTAGCCATGACAGGGTGCTTTTAGATCAACTGGACACCACATACGAACTGTCTGAACAAGGAATAAAACTGTATGGAGGGAACTACTCCTTCTATATCGAACAGAAAGAGATTGAAGAAAATGCACTGGACGACAGCATCCATGCAGAAGAAAAAGCACTCCGCTTAGCCCGCAAGAAAGCGCAGGAAGTCCGGGAACGACAGGAAAAGCGTTTATCCAAAGGACAGAAGAACAAATCGGAAGTTCCCCGAATTGCCAAGAAGACATTAACCAATTCTTCTGAGAATACAGCCGCCAGATTGAAAGATAAACACGGAGAGATTATCAATAACAGCCAGAGTAAACTAACAGACCTCCGGCAGCAAAAAAGGGCATTGAAAGAATTAAAGATTGATTTCGAGAATGCTTCTCTCCATGCAGGAAAGCTCCTGATCGAAGCAACCGGCATTAATTATGCCTATCAGGAGGAAGCTCCTCTTTGGAAAAATCCTTTAGATTTCAAACTATATAGTAACGACCGTATACATATTTGCGGAAACAACGGAAGTGGAAAAACAACATTCATCAAGCTACTCACAGGTCTGTTATCTCCTTCAGCCGGAGAAATAAAACGTGCAGACTTTAAGTGGATCTATCTGGATCAAAACTATAGCCGGGTAGATACGGACTGTAGCATAGAAGAACTGGCAGAAAGCTATAACCACAACAACCTCCCCGAACACGAAGTTAAACTACGGCTCAACCGTTTTCTGTTCCCATCCTCCACCTGGGATAAAAATTGCAGGAGCCTGAGCGGTGGAGAGAAAATGAGGTTATACCTGTGCTGCCTGATGATCAGCAACCAAACGCCTGATCTTATCATATTGGATGAGCCAACAAACAATTTGGATATCGCCAATATGCAGATTCTAACACAGACCATCAAGAACTACCGGGGCAGCCTACTGGTTATATCCCATGACAGGTATTTTGTAAATGAAATCGGAACAACAAGCGAAATAGAGATAGGATAATATCCAAATATGCTACCTTTGCAGATCGTTTTATTAAATATATTACATTATGAATCTATTAGAAATCATACAAACCCGGAGATCTGTCCGCAAATACCAACCCACAGAAGTTGAACAGGAAAAGCTGGATTATATTTTGGAATGTGCCCGTCTGGCACCATCGGCCGTTAATTTTCAGCCCTGGCAGTTCTACATAGTCAAGAGTCAGGAAGCTAAAGAGAATCTTTTTGAATGTTACCATAATAAATGGTTTTCGACTAATCCGGCACCGGTATTTATCATAGCCTGCGGAGATAAGAATGCTTCATGGAAGAGGAAAAGTGACAGCAAAGACCACTTGGATATTGACATTGCTATCGCCTTTGAACACATCTGCCTGGCAGCAACAGAACAAGGACTAGGCACTTGCTGGGTATGTAATTTTGATATGGAAAAGGTGGTATCGTTTCTGGGATTGCCCGAAAATATGATACCGGTAGCTATTACACCGTTAGGGTATCCGGAAGTAGAAGAAGTGAAAAAGACACCACGGAAGGAGAAGGAAGAGATTTGCATGGTGATCTAGCAGCGAGGCGCTGCACCCAGGTTTCTATGCAGACTGATTTTATGACTGTTAGATATACTCTCCCCCTCCATCCCTTTGAGACGGAGGGGGAGAAAGATTTTATCTCGTTTGTTTCACCATCTGTATCGTTCCATCCTCATTGTAGTACAACTTATCTACACAAACAGAACGCAACCAGTCATTAAATTCCCCATTCTTTTCGGAAAGGTCGCTACTGTGATAGAAAGAGAACCATTGACCTTTATACTCTACGATAGAACCATGATTGGTATAGCTATTGGTTGGTTCCATATAAATTCCTTTATGCTCCCAAGGGCCCAGCGGATTATTGCTGGTTGCATAACGCATTCTGTTATCTCCTTTTACACCATCATTCCAGTTATCATCGTGGTTATCTGAATATGACAGATAGTAAACACCATCTTTCTTGTGTATCCATGTAGCTTCGTGGAAATCAACAAGACCTTCCATCAGTTGAAGTTCGCCATCAAGTTCGATCATATTGTCTTTCAGCTTAGCGCCGTAGCTTTTTCCGCCGCCACCGTAGTAGAAATAAGCCTGTCCGTCATCATCAACAAAGACACAGGGGTCGATTTCTCCCTGATCGGGTAAACCAATCAACCAATGGTCCAGACAAACAAAACCGGTAGCTGGCTTATCGCTGACAGCAATACCGATCTTCCATGAATTATTCCACTCCGGACCGCTTGGATGGGGGAAATAGAAATAATACTTACCATCTTTATAAGCACAATCGGGTGCCCACATAAAAGTTCCGCCGTTAGGTAAAACTCCTCCCCAAGGCACATCTTTAGCTTCAAGAATCTGGCCGTGGTCTGTCCAGTTGATCATGTCGTCTGTGGAGAACACATGGTATTTATCCATAAAATCACACCCTCGTGGAGGAGCATTGTCATGCGAGGCATATACATACAAACGTCCGTCATCCCAAACGTGGGCAGAAGGGTCGGCAGTGTACATGTGTTTGATAAACGGATTGGGAGCAATAGAGTCGAACAACTCCGCTTTGGCAGTGCTTTCTTTAGACTGACAGGCAGCTAAAGAAAGGATTGCTCCGAACAGGAAAAGAGAATAGAGAATCTTCTTCATGGTTTTATTGTTTAATAGATTTATAAATTACATTCATTATTTACTAGTGCCCGAAGGCGGTACGTTATCCGGAGAAGCCGCCCATTGCTTATTGGCTTTGTCGCCCATTACCAGTACCAGTTTACCACCATTTTCAATATCCGAATGAGAGAACCAAGGCTTATTCCATTCCTTGCCATTCAGGGTAGCCGATTGGATATACTTATTCCGGTCAGAACAATGCTGTGCTTCCACTTCAAATACTTTGCCATTGCTCAACATCATCTTGGTATAAGGGAACAAAGGACTTCCGATATTATAGGCTGGCATCCCCGGAGTCACCGGATAGAATCCCAATGCAGAGAAGACCACAAAGGCCGACATACCACCACCGTCTTCATCACCGGGAAGCCCCATCAAGTCGTTGCGGAACCATTGATGCAGTAGGGTGCGGATACGTTTCTGGGTTTTCCAAGGTTGCCCGGCATAGTTATACAGATATGGAATGTGCAAGCTAGGCTCGTTTGCCATAGAGAACTGACCTACATTACCGGTATGGTCGGGAATCTGAGCATAGAATTCAAATTTGCTCTTACCTAATGGCTCATTGAATGTCTGATCCAGGTTCCGGATGAACTGGTCAGGCCCACCCATCAGCCCGATCAAATCGGCCACGTTGTGAGGAACATCCCAACGATATACCCAACCGTTATTCTCGCCATAATAATCGCGGGCGCCCATGCCACCGGAATACCGATAATCGAATGGTTCGATGAACTTACCGTCTTTATCTTTCGGGTGGAAGAAAGCCGTTTCGGCATTATATACATTCCGATAATTATATGCGCACTTTGCATAATGGGCAGCCTCATCTTCCAGTCCCAATTCAGCAGCAATCAGCGACAAGCACCATTGATCGTATGCCGTTCCCAGTGTTACTGCAATGGGTTGCCTTTTTTCATAGGGTTCAACGTTGGGCACGGTTTCTTTTTCACCGGGATATAAAGCCGGAATATATCCGTTCTTTTTATAGAAATCGTCCAGCCATCCGGCAGGTGCACCCGACCAGGGAATCAAAGTTTTTTCTTCAATTCCTTTTTTACAAGCCTCGTATGCTTTCTCCAGATCGAAACCACGAAGACCTTTTATATAACCATCAATAACAGTAGCTACAGCGTGGTTGGAGTTCATACGGCGGGAGTCGCCGGTGATTTCAGGAAAAGTAGGCATCCACATTTTACCCATTTGCTCGGCCATGCGCAGGTAAGAGTTGATGACATCAACCTCTACTTTATCGTCAATCAGTACGCGCAGGGGGTGCGTAGCACGGTAGGTATCCCAAATCCAATCATCGGTATAGAATGGAATGCCATTGTCGTCGTGTACTTGTCCGTCAAACGCGCTATAATAGCGTCCGTTCTCACTTATGCATACCGGACGCTCAAAGCAACGGTACAGGGAGGTATAGAATACGGTCTTATCGTCATCGTTTGTTCCTTGTACCGTGATTTTTTCCAACTCTTTGTTCCAGATGTCACGACCTTTAGCAGCCAGAGCGGTTACATCATAATCGTTTAGCTCTCTTTTTAAGTTTTCTTTAGCCTGTGCTTCGCTAATAAACGAAACGCCATAACGCAAATTGAGCGTTTGCGCCCCTGTGCCATAATCAAGAATTACACAGGCATTTTCTCCTTCGGTTTCTTTTTTACCTTCAATAATATTGTTCTGCGCCCAAACGCCAACTTGCTGAGGTATCTGCTGGGTTTCCAGATATAGATACACCCGCGTATTGTTTTCGAGCAATTGATATCCGCTTACGGTATTTTCCTCTACCCTCATGGCACCGTTACGCGAATTGAATATGAGATAATTAGGGCAATCGGGTTCCGTATATTCTATCTGATAGATTGCCGATTGGTGCGATAGAGCATAAGAAGCTACGATACCATACTCATCCAGATCAACCCGATAGGAATAAGGAGACAACTGCTCGTTGTCGTAGCTATACTGAATGACATGTGAAATACATTCCGAGGTACCCTGAAAAGGGCTCAGATTGAAAGCCGACGAACCGCGATGGCTGGTGACGATCAGAGGCAGGCCATTAAGTTTATCTCCGGTATAATCGGCCCGTTCCGGATAAACCCGTAACATGCTGTTGGGAAGGTGAATGGTGGGGTATGTAGGGACTAAAAGATGGCTGATGTTCCCCATATAAGGGTTGACATAATCAACCGGTGCCTTCTCGGTCGTCGTGGGTTGTCCCGAAGTACATGACAACATAAACGCTGTACATACTATTGATAAAGCTAGAGTTGTGAGTTTCATAACAATCTTTTTAATTTTACGCTATTTCTGTAGGGTTATGAGTGTAAATGATTAGCTGTAGGGGCGGTTCGCGAACCGCCCAAAAATGGTTTCCTGTGTATTCTGGGCATTGGGCGGTTCGCGAACAGCCCCTACAGTAAATCACTCCTTTCCAATCCGTTTCTATCATTTCCTTGCCGGCAATGTGCCCGATAGTGGAATTTCTCCCCTTAGCATTTGCCGTCCCTGTCCGGTGAGCCATAAGTAATGATCCGTTGGCAGGTTATCCTCAATACCGCCGAACTCAACTTTATAATCACTGGCAAGGGTGTATTTGGCATCATCGGTACCCGGCTTTGAAACCATGGAATAATTTCCATCCTTAAACCTTACATAGTAAATATCGGCAGCCTCATTGCTTGGTACATCTTTTTTATTAAGACATTTGTAAAGAGCCGTACCTTCGTCTATTTCGTCGAACATAGCCATGTACAGCATCTGTGCTCCCGACTTGATACAGTGATACATCTGATTCCAAAGGAACTGTCCACCGTGACGCTCGTTCACTCCGTTCTCGGGGTGCATATTACGGTCCGAAGATCCTGCGAAGCAAAGTGGTGCGTATTCTACTTTGTTCTCATTACACCATTTAACATCATTCTCAATTAGGCTGTGAAAGTTAGCATAGTTATCCATTCCATAACGTCCCACGAACCAAGGCATAATCACATCCGAAGCCTTGATCAGATCATGCAGTTTAGCATCGGGCAGTGCATCGTTGCGTCGTTCACGCCAATGAGTCGGTACTCCCAGCATCAGGCTGAAACCTTTTTCTTTAAGTCCGTTCATCAGTGTTTCCACATCGTTGAGCGAGAATGGACGACCGTCATTGAAACCTACGCCCCAAAGCGTAATAAGCGGCTTCCCACCTTGATGAAGATAGAACTTTTGTTTCGTTCTGTCTTTCAACTGGTATTTATCCATGATATCCTGTGCATCGGCCAATACTTTATTCAACCGTGCGGGGGTGAAACCACCCAAGTCGTACATGACGCAGATGGCCCGCTGATGGGTATTAGAAGCATCCATAGCCGATTCCAACACTTTATCGAAGTGGTCTTTTCCATCGGGATTGTCGATTACTTCACCTACGAAGCGTTGCATGAATGCCCCATCGATGCCGTAATCCTTCATCCACTTAAAGTGAAGCATGACGGTAGATTTATCATAGGCACTATAAACTGTCGGGTGACCGCCACCGGGAAGGGTGAAAGATTCGACCGGATACTTTACTTCGTACTCCCTCATATCGGGCCAGAAGTCGATAGAATTCCGAAGCACACCCGGTTCAAACCGGTCATTTTCACGATAGTGATACCATTCGGTATTTTTATGCTTACTGTGCGAGCAGCCGTCGCCCGGCGTGCCGAACCAACCCTGATAACCGGTCATTACAAGCCCCCGGTAACTATCGAATGGTTCGCCTTCCTTGTGTAAGATAAAGTCAGGCACATTGTATTCATCCTCTTTACCCGGTTCTTCCGGTTTTTCGGGCTCCTCAATTGCGGGAGGAATATAGTCATTGTCTCCGTCGCTACAAGCTACTGTGCTGGTCAGAAGACCGCACAGTATAAATAGATATAGACTTTTAAATTTCATCTTTTCAAATATTAGCTTCGTTATTACTACTCAACTTTGATTTCTTTAATCTCCGTATAATTAAACTTCTCAAAGTCATCGCGCACCTTTGCACCCATGCGAACGAAATAGATATAGCCGGGTTTCACTTTTGCTTTAACTGTAAAAACCTTACTCTTACCATCATCCAGCTTCTCAAGCTTTTCCCATGTCGACATTATATTTACCCTGTGGGCAGTATTATTATAATAACTGATGCAATTAGCTGCACCACAGAACTGGTTCAGACTGAGATACGGACGAATTTCCATAATCTGGGGTAAGCCCTCTTTCTTCGGTGCATCTATGCGACAATGCATGAAAAGCGAGTCGCCAACAAGTTCGGTCTGGAAATCGAACAACTTTAAATAAGGGGTTACTTCAAAATTCTGAGTCACCGTTTTCTTTCCAATACCCAAACGTATGGTATCGGCAGGCCACCAGGCACCCTGAGGAACAATATCATAGGTACCGTTAAATAGTTTGGTATTATTGAACGTTCCGTCCTGTTTCACCGGAATATCCTGATGTTCGGGATTAAGGCTAAAGCTCTTTTCCCAGATGCGGACACGGCATTCGCCCTGGTCGGCCAGAAGATTCTCGCCTGTAGTGACATCAATAATGCGTCCGGTGAAATGAGCGCCCGGTTCGTCGAAATTATCTACTTCCATGCACGAGGCCATTAACATGGCCGATGCACCGACAAACAGACTGTATATTAACTTTTTCATATTCGTACTCTTTTACTTGGTTTACTATTATTAATAACCATCATTACGTATGAGTTTGGGGTTCTTACCGATTTCTCCTCCGGGGATCTGTTCGTAATACCACCTTTTAAAGAAATCTACTTTGCGACCCTCGCGTTCTACTTCATTGAGGTATATGTATTTACCTTCCGAAAGCACATAATAAGGAAGCAATGTGTGTGGCCAGTAGCCATTCTGGAACATGATATCGGCCACCCTCCAACGGCGCAGGTCATACAAGCGATGATTTTCGAAGCAAAGCTCGCGTGCACGCTCGTCGCGGATGTATTGCAGGTTTTCGTCAATCGGGAAACCATAGACAGGAGAACCGATATCTTCCGGAGTGCCTACCATTTCATGGCGTTTGGCGCCTGCACGGTCGCGTATCTCATTTACATACTCGAATGCTTTTGATTTAAGTGATTCATCATCTCTTATAAGTCCCAGTTCATAAGATGCTTCTGCCATGTTGCAAAGGATTTCACCGTAACGGAACACCTTCCACGACTGTGTACTTCCGTGAAGTCCGCGACTTGCAGATGTTGCGGCGCTATTCACATACTTGCGGATAAATGCTCCGGTGCGGGTATAACCTTCATCGCCTTTACCTTCGGCCAGTCCATATTTCCCACTCACTTTTACATTTTTATGCCCGTCAATATCCTGAGTCTTACCTGGGTCAGAAGCTCTTACACGATACGTATTTGTATAGTCATTTATACTACCCTGTGTATCGGCAGTGCCATCGCTTGCCAAACCCGGGTAAGCCTTATAAACACCTCCCTGAACATCCAGTACAGCACCCGATGCCGTTTCCGTCATTCCCGGGAAGAAGAAGTTGGCACGTGCACGAGGTTCCATTTCGTCTGTATCCCAAAGGTCTTCCATCCTGTCAAAGCGTACAGGTTTGCCATCCTCATCGGTAATTGCAGGCATTTCAAAGAGTCCCATGATTTCCCATACCGGTTGCAAAGCAGATCCTACGTTATTGGCCAGCCCCTCGCCCAATGGCAACACCATCGTATCCCAACTGTGGAATAAGCTGGTATTTTCATAAGGAGTTGACGCTAAAGCACCATACTGCTTAACCATAATATCTTCGGGGTTATCTTTATCTTTGAGAAATACATCTACGTATGCTTTTTCTTTGTCCGATCCTGTATACAATGTAAAACCTGCTTCCTGAAGGAATTTGCCGGCATCAAGAGAATACTGGAAAAACTCCTGCGCTTTGTCGGCCGGCATTCCCATCAAACCTGCTTGGACAGCCGGTCCGGTTGTACCGATATATCCACCATATTTAGCAATGGAACCTGCATACAACATTGCGCGAGACATCAAAGCAGCGGCAGCATACCGATTGGCACGTCCTACTTCCTCTTTTTTCGTTGAAGCGTTCTCCATAGCAAACTTCAGGTCGCTGTAGATAAACTTCCAACAGTCATACTCCGTATCACGTGGTTGTTGCAACTCTTCGGTTGGTGCTTTGGGGTCGAGTACTTTATCGACAATAGGCACACCGCCATAACGTTTTACAATACCGAAATAGTAGAATGCACGCAGGAAATAGGCTTCGCCCATATATGCATTGAATTCTTCTTCCGTATAGATGTTACTATACCCGGGGAAATTCTCTATAAAGTAATTGATATCGCGAATGCGATCGTAGTTCCAATATCCCCAACCATCTCCGTAGGAAGGTTCGCGTCCTGTGGCTTCGCACGCAGCAGTAGCCGGACTGCCTTTCTGTGCTTCCCATTTGTTTCCTGTGTGCCAGCCACCCTGGTTCACTGTTGCATAACCTTTGTTATCGCCATTCTGTTTGTAGTTAAAGTCTTCTATAGGAAGATCCTGGTAGATGAGTGCAAAATACTTCTTGATACCATTGTCGGATACGAAGAGGCCATTTTCGTATATCAGCCCCTTGGGTTCCAGATCCATATCATAGCAGGAAGATACCGTAAGGCCTAGTGCAGCTACCACAAATAAATATTTTATTGTTTTCATATTCTTTCGTCTTAGAATTTAATTGTTGCACCAATATTAAATGTACGGTTCACCGGGTAATTATAGAACAGGACGCCAGTTTCATCGTTTTTGTTTGCTCCTCCCTGACGGCCGGGACGTTCGGGGTCGATATTGTCTAGTCCGGTAAAGGTCAGGAGGTTATAAGCATTTACATAAACACGAAGGTCTTGTATGCCTGCTTTCGACAACCATACTTTAGGTAGTGTATAACCTACCTCGAGTGTTTTCAAACGGATATAAGATGTGTTCTGAATACCTGTTGTACCTGTATTGAAACTGTGTCCGGTAGCCGGATAGAGTCCCGAGATCCATTGTGTATTCGGATTCCACGGGTCGTCCGTAGGATTTAATGTATGCCAACGGTCTTTGTAGATGTCTAATACGGCACCACCATTGAACGGAGCAACTTCTGTAAATACTTCACCATACGAGTTGTACACTCCGGCAGCCCCTTGCCAGTTCATAGACAGGTCAATGCCTTTCCATTCGGCGCCCATTGTTATACCGTAGTTGAATACCGGCAGGTTGAAGTTGGCTACAGGATGCTTATCATCATCATTTACAATACCATCGCCATTCCAGTCTTCATAGTAATAGTCGCCGGGCAATGTACCCTGCCCCAGGTTAGCGCCGGTTGTACCATGATAGCGAATCTGATCGTAACTGTAAAAACGTCCGCCCTCTTCGTAAGCAAACCAGATGTCTTTGTTACGGCCCGATACTTTGTCACGATACCAGTTTCTCATTGAATTACCTGCCTGACTATCTATTTTATAATCCCAGCGGTTTTTAGTGGCCGAGATCTGTCCGTTTACCCAATAGGTCAGACCGATGGAAGGTATTCTGTTGCGATGGCCCAGGCTGATTTCCCAACCGAAGGTTTCGTCGCTTTCGAGATTCTCTTTCGGCATTGATGCACCTACGGTACCCGGAATGAGAGCTGATGATGTTTCCAACAACCCATCACGTTTACGTTTAAATACTTCGACTGTACCGCTCAGTTTCTGGTTCCACAAATCGAAGTCGATTCCCAGATTGTAGGTTTTCGCTGTGTACCAGGTTAAATCGGGATTAGGAATAGCTGTTGCAGAAACGCCCGACACGTATTTTCCATTATAGTAATACCCCACTTCGTTTTTGAGTTCGTATGCTACCACCGTTTGAGGATATGTGCTGGCTGCTTCATCATCTCCCATCTCACCATATGAGGCACGAATCTTCAGGTTGCTAAGGAAAGGCACCCATTCTTTCATAAAGACTTCTTCGCTGATACGCCATCCGGCAGAGACGGCGGGGAAAAAGCCCCAGCGCGAACCTTTCGGGAAGCTGGACGAACCGTCGTAACGGAATGAGAAATCGGCCATATAGCGTCCTTTATAATCATAATTAACCCTGCCGACAATAGCTTGGCGGGTTTTCTCGCCTGCACCGTCCATAAAAGCGATTTGGTCGTCGGTTTCGCCGTAAACCAGTTCTTCTCCATCAAGGAGCATAACACGCTGTGCATAAAAACTATCCCAGTTGTTGTATTGTTCTTCGAACAGTACCAAACCGCTCACGCTGTGATCGCCAAACTTATTGGCGTAATTCAGTGAGAGTTGCATTACAGTTCCGTAAGAAGGGGCTGTGGTGCGTCTTAAGTAGGGGTTTTCATTGCGGGTGAAGGTTTCCAGTTCACCGTCAGTACCCCGGTTGTACAAGTTGTAGAGACGTTTAAGGTCTGTATTGTTTGTTGTAGCATAATCGTAGCTATAGAAGGCGCGTGCGTTCAGACCCTTCACTCCGGGAATGTCGTAAGTTAAAGCCATAGAACCGTTGAAGTTGATACGTTTCTCGCGGCGGTAACCGGTGAAACGGCTATCAATAGCGGCCGCGGGGTTTTCGTCTTCCAACATATCGGCATCGAAAGCCGGTAGCGAATGATCGCCGTCTACCCAAACCTGAGAGGTTGGTTTGTAGGTCCATGCTCTTTTATATACTGTCCAGATGTCGGTAAATGGTTGGTTCTTTTCGTCCATGTATCCGCTGGTTTGTATGCTGGCTTTCAGTCGGTTGGTGATTTTGGCATCTACGTTACCACGGAAGTTCCAACGGTCATAATTCAATGAGCCGCTTCTGTAAGCTCCTTCTTGTTTCATATACCCCAGGTTGAAGAAGTAGGTTACTTTTTCGGCTCCACCATTGAGGCTGACGTTGTATTGTTGTTGGGGTACGTTGTCTTTAAACAGTTCGTCGGTCCAGCTTGTACCTTTCTTGCGGCCGGTACTGTACTCCAGCATCTCATCCCAGGTGTACTTGCCCGGACTGCGGTTGGGGTAGTTCATATCGCCAAAGCTGTTGTATTGTTTCTCATTTACGAGCAGCATGTGGTCTACGGCGCTTGCCGTTTCGGGCACATAGAGGAATTGTTGCCAGCCATAGTTGGCCGAGAAAGTGATGTCGAACTTGCCTCCGGTAGATTCACCTTTCTTGGTCGTTACCAGGATTACGCCGTTGGCGGCACGGATACCGTAGATGGCTGCCGAAGCATCTTTCAGTACGGAAACGTTCTCGATTTCGTTGGCATCCATACGCGAGAAGTAGTCCTGGTCGCGTGGAATACCGTCGACAACGATAAGGGGTGATCCCATACCACGGATGTCGATTTTGTTGTTGAATTCGCCTGGTTGTGAACTTGATTGTGTAATACGCACACCGGGCACTTTACCGGATAGCATGTTCACTACGTTTTCGTTCTTGGTGACGACCATTTCTTTGTTGTTGATGGCCGAGACAGCACCGGTCAGCGTGGCTTTCTTTTGGGTACCGTAACCTACTACGACTACTTCGTCCAATACCTTGGAGTCTTCTTTGAGTGTGATAGTGAGGTTGGTAGATGAGGCGGTTACAGTGGCATCCTGATAGCCGATAAAGCTAATGGTTAGCTTTTCGGTACTTGATGCTTCTATGGTAAACTGGCCATCCAGATCCGTAATTGTTCCGCGGGTAGTGCCGTTTACCCTTACACTGGCTCCGATAACGGGCTCGCCTGTAACGTCGAACACTGTACCACGAACGGCCCGGTTTTGTGCAGACAGCGGCAGGGCGATGAGCAGGCACAAAAGAGCGATCATGACAGGCTGCAATGAAGCCCGTGTCTTTCTTCTTATATTATGTATATGATAATGTTTCATCTTTAGATTTTCTGTTCATTATAAAAATCTGTTTAGTAATTTAGGAGGGGCAAAAGCCGGTTCTGTCACGTCATTGCGAGGACTTGTCCGAAGCAATCCAGTCCACAAAATATATAATCTGGATTGCTTCACTAGGTTCGCAATGACGAGGTGGATTCAACCTACTTATGACGCCCCTCATCAAATCAACCTTTATGGTGCTGGCGCAGGCATTGTTGCACCTGCAGGAGCGAGGCGACGGTTGAAGAAGAACAAGCCCATTTGATCGGCTTTGCTAAGTCTCACATCACCATACGCATATTCATAAGCTGCACCAATTCCTAGGCGAAGACCGTAACCGGTGTATGTTGCAGGAATACTTATTTTGCCGTCTTGGGCAACTTTCACATTCCATGGGGCATCGGAGCCAACGCCTCTTCCCCAGAAGTCATAACCATAACCTTCGCCTCCCGAGTATTCTTTACCATTCTCGTCTTTATACTTGCCATCTGTAGCCAATGCCTCAGGCACATAGACTGCGAATCCGTGGTTGAACCAATATATGCCACGACTCTTACCATCACCAATATAAGCTTTACCGACTGAACCTAATACGAGTTTTTCGCTATCGTTGTAGATTACGTCGCCTGCATCTTCAAGGGTTACGACATATTTTGTCCAGCTTTCAAAGAAGCTATTACCCCCGTGAATGATTGGGAATTCGGTTTCGTATTCAGTAATTATTTTCTGCATATCAATGGTTTGGGCACCCATTGGCAATGATTTTTCGCGTCCGCCCCATTCTGCTTCTGCCTGATCGGTGAACAGACCTACGAAGTCTAAACCTGCCAGTTCGTCGTTGATTACGATATAAACTTTAGCTTTAACGACATCGCTGGCAACAACATTAAACAAGAATCCTTTGCGTTCGGCATTGCCATTGAAGCTGGTTCCCAGTCTTTCGTTAAAGGCCCAAGTACCGTTCTTTGATAAGTTAGCTTTCAGTGCATCCCATTTTTCCTGGGCTTGTCCACCCGGTTGTTTTGATTTTGAAGCGATTTCAAATTCTGCACCATCAGGAAGTTCGCTAAAGAAATCTTTAAAGCTGGTTACTTTAAGGAAGTCGGAACCTTTAAATGTGATTTCTTCGTAATTATCGGCAAGCGATTTGGCATTGTATTCCGACTTGATTGTATAACCGCCGATTACTTCGGAATTGAAAGAGAAGTCATCATCAACTTTCACTGTAAAGTAGTTCGAGCTGATAGATGTTCCGCTAAGATCCATCTGAACAGCTACGGCATAAGTCTTTCCGGCGTCTACTCCAAGGGCTTTGATGGGTACAAGCAAATGGTCACCATCGATTGTTACATCGCCATCTATTTTAAAGAGTCCGTTGCCACCGCGGGTTTTCACTTCGTGGGCTTCTGCGATGTCGAATGTGGCATTCTTCAAAGCATCTGCACTGACAGCCGGTGTAGCCAGAAATTTAACTTTAGCACCTGTATTTCCTATTTCAACAATACCATCGGCATATTCGGGGCTATAAATTAATGAGTTTACAGCCGACCCCTTCAGAAGTACGTAGGCTGTACCATTTATGGTTATCGTGAAACTGTTTTCATTTTCAACAATCGATACGTCGCCGCCACCACCGCCGGCAGATCCTTTAATAACCAGTACCTCGCCATTGCTTAATGTCAGTGTCCAAACGCCATCAACTTCTTCGGCTTTGATAATGGATGCGCCTGTGGTAAGTGCTTTCGATAATTGCTCTTTGAGTTCACCAATTGCTCCCTCAACAACGGTTAGCCTTGATTTTAAATCGTCATCATCATCACTACAAGAAGTGAATGCACCGGTTGATAGAACCATTGCTCCGCATAGGAGCACATTGATAAATTGTTTTTTCATAATTATTAAATGTATAAAGTGAATATATAAACGGATTGTTTTTGGGCAAAAGTATGGGGGGAGTATTAAAATGTTCCTTAAAAAGGTCTTAAAAAGACCCTTAAAATTGCATTAATCACAACGTTTTTTTAATATAATTAAAGTTTTAACGATTGCTCCTCTAAAGTTAGAAACGGGGTGTTCTGCAAAGCTCATTCAAGTATGTATATTCCGGAAAAACAACGTACTTGTGGCAAGTGATGCACCAGGTAACGCGTCCTTTCTTTGATCTCAGTGCGTTGGACTTTAAGTGGGAATGCTTCTTTTCTTGTCAGAAACTATCATAGCCTTCAATACACCCGGGTGTTCCGGGTCAAAACACCCGGGTCTTTTTACCCTAAACACCCGGGTCTTTTGCCTTGAAAGACCCGGGTGTATTGGGAGTGTCGGAATAACCTTGTGAAGACAACTAAAGCACCACTTTCAACGTTTCCCCATTGTAATTTACATCTGCGCCGGTAGCTTCAGACAGGTCAATGCCTGTTCCGTTGCCGGGAGCTACCAATATGAGGCGGAAGTTTCTTTTCTGGAGCATCGCCGGGAAGGCACCCTTACGTTCGCCAATAGTTAGCTCCCGTTTTTTATCGTTCCATTTGAAAGTAATAGTAGAATATTGCCCTTTTTCGTAGTTATAGTTATCATTTTCGTCCTCGTAAAGTGTAAACTCACCGTTAGCACCGGGATAGATGCGCACTTCCAGGTTGTCCCAGCGTTTTTCTTCGGCATACTGCGCAAAAGGAGCCAGAGGCAAGATGGAACCGGACTTTACGTAAAGCGGAATCAGGTCTATGGGAACATCGCGGGCAAGCTCCTGCCCACCAGCCCAGCTCTCCCCTGTCCAGAAGTCAATCCAATGGCTTCCTTCGGGCAGATATACGCGCTGTTGCCTCACCTGCCCGAAGTCAACAATGGCCTCTCCGTTACTACGGGCAACATACAATGAATCGGTGACCGGCGCTACAAGCAACGAACGCCCGAACATAAACTCATTATCTATATTATATACCGTTTTATCTTTGGGAAAATCCATAAACAAAGCTCTCATCATTGTGCCGGCACGATGGGTAACATCCCATGACGTAGCATATATATAAGGTAATAAACGGTATCTCAGGTTGATCATTTTCTCCTGCGCATCAAACGCCCAATCGCCTTTCTTGCCGAAATTAAAGATTTCGCGTGGCGTATTCGAACCGTGCGAACGCATCATGGGGGTAAAGGTGGCAAACTGCATCCAGCGTACATACAACTCATGGTACGCCACGTCGGCAACACCCTTCGGATAAGACCGCCAGGTCCAGAAACCGCCAATATCCGTATTCCAATACGGAATGCCGGTCAGGCAGAAGTTCATACCGGCCGATATTTGATTCCGCAAAGTAGTCCAATCCGAGAAAACATCTCCCGACCAGGAATTGGCACCATAACGCTGTTGCCCGGTAAAGGCCGAACGGGTAAGGATAAACACCCGCTTGTCCGACGTTTCTGCCCGCTGATGATCGTACACTCCTCCAACCGTTGCCAGCGGAAAAGCATTGCGGACTTTACGGAATGAGCCTAAATAAGTCTGGTAATCAAAATCACTCTCCTTGATCTGGCTATGATCCGGCTCGGTAGAATCGAGCCACCAGGCATCCATCCCCAGTTTAAACATATTCTCGTTCATATACCGCCAGTAAATATCGCGGGCTTTGGGGTGGTAAACATCGTAAACCTCGGCCCCTACATTATGCGGATAAGGTTCAAAACCCATTAAAAGGTTATCTTTGTTAAATTCCGCATACGGCTTCGTTTTAGGACCAAAGGACGCCCACACCGAGATCATAATATGCGCATTCAGTTGATGTATCTGATCGATCATCGCTTTAGGATCGGGAAACTCCGGATTGCCAAACTCCATCGCATTCCAATACTTATTATTTGTGCTCCAATACTGCCAGTCCTGGATAATCCCATCCAACGGAATGCCCAACGAACGATATTTCTCGACCACACCCACAATCTCTTTCTGGCTGCCGTATCTCTCTTTCGACTGCCAGAAACCATACGTCCACAGCGGGAACATAGGCGCCTGCCCGGTCAGGTCGCGGATTTCCGCAATCACGCCATCGGCATTGCCCCCATACATAAAATAGTAATCGGAGCAGTCGCCCACCACCGATTCAAAGCTCATACCCTCTTCATTATCTATAAACGTAGTCGGAGAATAGTTATCCCAGAAAACCGCATAACCTTTAACGGAATGAATCAAAGGGATACAGATTTCCATATTCTCCTGACGAAGGAATAGCTCCTGGTTCCGTTGGCTCATCCTTCCCTGCTGGTGCTGACCTAAACCATATATCGCCTCATCTTTATCCAGCCGAAAAACCTGCTTCACAACGTAAGTCTCATTCCCGGCATCCAGAGTCGGAGAAAAGGTTGTATTTTCTTTCTCTGCAAACAAAGCCCTCCCGGCCTTATCCGTAAAAGCCACCCGGCCATTACTCAAATCGAGCCCCACACTTAGTTGTGCAGACGACAAAGTGAGTTGATTGCTTTTCTGTCTGACATTAAACTTCACCTCCTCAGGGTGCTTAATCACCGATAAAGATTGTTTTCCCGGCCTCGTTCCTTGCGGATACTTAACAACCCGAACCGTAGCAGGAGTAAAGAACTGTATTTCTATTGCCTGATCGCCTACCGTAGCCTCTATCCCCTGATCCGTTTTCCGGAAACTCTGGGCAGATAACGATGAAATAGAAAAAGCCAGCATCACGCTGTAGAGAAGAATGTTTTTCATGCTTATTAAAGATTTCGATTTATCACTGCCACAAAGAAAAGAGAAAGTACTTAATAAAAGAGTAAATATAACCCTAAATAATTCATTAAAATCGCATTAATTTAAAGAAAAATGGAAGAAAATATTAACACGCGAAAAAGAGATAAAAAGATATAGTCTATTATAAAATTACTGTTATCTTTGTGATTATAATACTATTCAACACAGTAACCTTATAAGTAATGAGACTACGCCTTTTCACTTTATTAACGTCATTCCTCATATTCTCCACTACATTTAGCGCTGAATTAGACTATGGTTTATTCATTAAATCATATCCATTCAAGCCCTCGGAAATGTCCCACCTTGTTTTAGAAGATGGCAATGCATTTGAGCTGAAAGAGAGCATCAAACTTACATTTGAAATGTATGTAAGAAATGACAATGTTTTTGGAAATACATTCCGAATCGTCACAGACAAAAATGAAACGATCGACCTCTTATTTACAGTGGGCGAGAATGATAAACGCTTCCCGATATTTGTCATCAACGAATCGGTACATCCCATCTCACAAGAAGTAATACGCGATAAATGGATACCTATAAGCGTCATACTGTCTCCCGAAGAAAACCAGATTACACTTTGGTACGAAGAAACCAAGATCTCGGTTCCCTACCCGATCTCGGATTCCAGAAGTTTCCGCATGTCCTTCGGGTTGTGCCCGTTCGATGGATTCCTTACTGCGGATGTAGCCTCCGTCAACCTCAGAAACATAGAGATATATAAAAAGGACAAGCTATTCAGATCGTGGAAACTAGAGAAACACCACGGAGATATATGCTATGATAGCCTGGCCAATGTACCCGCTATATCGCACAACCCTTACTGGCTGATAGATGATTACATCACCTGGCAAAAGATATACGAGACCGAACTTCCCAGCGCTACATCCATTGCCTTCAACCCCGGCACAGATGAGTTCTATATGGTGAACAACTCTGAAAACATCATGGTATTCAATGCAAACAGCCTGCAAACACATAATATAAAAGTAAAAGGAGGGCTTTATTCGGCCAACTCACCCAATCAGTTGTTTTATATTCCGGAGAAGAAGACCTTGCTTTCCTACAATCTGAATGAAGATTTGTATTCGTTCTTCTCGTTCGATGCCCAGACATGGAGCAATCATACGCCATCAACCAAAGAACATGGTTATTGGAACAACAGCATTACGTTCTATTCAACAGACTCGGCCATTGTTTCATTCGGAGGTTACGGTTTCTACAGATACAACAATGAATTGCTGCTGCAATATCCATTCGGGAACAAGCCCAACGAGAAAATCCAACTAACAGAGATCTCCCCACGATATACGGCAGGAACAGCGATCGTAGGTAATACCCTCTATATCTTCGGAGGAAGAGGATGTAAATCGGGCAGACAGGAATTATTCCCAAAGAACTACTACGATCTTTATTCTGTTAACCTCCTGACCCGACAGGTAAATAAACTATGGGAAGTACCCACAGATGGTATTGAATTTGTCTCGGGCGAAAACATGATTTACAATAAGGAAGAAGATTGTTTCTACATGTTCACCACACGCTCGGGTGGTATGCTGCTTAAGATTACAACCAAGGATGCGACTTTCGAGCCAATGTCTTTAGCTATAAATGAAGGATTTGAAGCTCAAATGCTATATACCAATCTTTATTATTCGGAATCACAGAAGAAGTTATTTGCTTTGGTCAACAAAATGGCGGTAGACAATACATCGGACATCAGTATTTATTCGATCAACTATCCCCCCATCTCTGTAGCAGACTTATCGCAGGAAATACCAGCCGAGACTACTGAAAAGAGTTCAACATGGGTTTATATCCTTATAGCGGTTCTTGCGGTTCTTGCGGTTCTTGCTATCGGAGGATATTATATAATGAGTAGAAACAAAAAAAGTACCCACCCCGCTCCTCTCACTAAAAAGACGGAAGAAAGCACCGATAAGGATAAGGGTAATGATAAACAAATTCTGATTAACACTCCAAAAGAAGAAAACAACCGAACCAATTCGTACGATTTCTCCAAAGCTTGTATCTGTTTCCTTGGAGGATTCCATGTCAGAGATAAGTCGGGAGAAGATATCACCAGTACATTTACACCTACTTTAAAAGCATTATTGATTCTGTTAATCCTCTTTACGAAAGAAGACCCCAAAGGTATTTCAGGAAAGAAGATGCTTCAATTGCTCTGGAGTGACAAAACGCAGGAATCGGCAAAGAACAACAGAAATGTGTATCTAAGCAAACTTAGAGTAGCTCTTGAAAAGATCGGCAGTATTGATATTATCAATCAAAGCGGATTCTGGAGCATTAAGTTTGGCGATGATGTGATTTGCGATTATAACGAGGCAATGGATTATTTCTCGCTGATCAAAGAGAACAAAATGGATGATGAAACACAATTCAACAAACTGCTTGAACTCCTGCTCCGTGGAACACTCTTGCCTAATACGGAAATTGACTGGATTGATAAATACAAAAGCAACTTCTCGGATTTGACTATAGATACACTTAGTCTGCTGCTGACCGAGAAGAACAATATCAGCAATACAATGAAACTGAGAATTGCGGATACCCTGTTCCAACACGATTATATTAATGAGGAAGCCCTCCGCACAAAATGTATAATCCTTACGGAATCGGGTAAGATGGGATTGGCAAAGACTTGTTATGACAATTACTGCAAAGAATACAGTAGCTTGTTAGGAGAAGAATATAAATATTCGCTATCGGATATAATAAAAAGGAATTGATTACCGTAGGGGCGGTTCGCGAACCGCCCGCGGCAGTAACATCACTGCCGTTTAGGCTGAGCCATTTGCAATGGCACTTCTTTCCTTAACATCCTGCCAGCCTCTCCCACCAGCCACAAATAATGATCTGTTTGCAATTCCTCCTCAATAGGAACAAATACACTTTTGCCTACAGGCACCCGCTTTGCACATTTAAATATAGCCGTACCTTCGTCTATTTCGTCAAACATAGCTACATAAAGCATCTCAGCACCAGAAGCCAGTGCCCCTGCCAGTTGCTTCCACAGGAAGTTCCCTTTATTACGCTCAATTGGAGTATCGCGTGGCTTCATATTCCTCCACGAAAAGCCCGGAAACGATAAAGGCGCATAGTCTACGTTATTCTTTTTCGCCCAGGCAATATCTTCTTTAATGTGTTTCCGGAAGTTCTCGTAACCAGCTTCATTATATCGCCCAACAAACCACGGCATGACCACATCACATTTCTTAATCAGTCGATGCAATCCGGGATTGGCTTCCGTATCCGTCTTCAGTTCTCGCCAATATGTAGGAATGCCCAACATTACACTGAATCCTCGCGCTTTCAGACCATTAATGATATATTCAGCCTCTTTTAAACCATAACGGCGGTTGTCGTTAAAGCCAACTCCCCAGACCGTTACAAGCGGTTTCCCATTATGATAAAGGTAAGACGGATTCTTTGTACGATCTTTCAAAGAATGTTTTACAGCAATCTCTTCAATATCATTCAGAAGAACCTGTTCATCGCCCGATTGCATACCGCTTAAGTCATACATCACACATATAGCCCTTTCATACTGGTTGGCAGCTTTCATGGCAGATGCCAATACTTTATCAAAGTGATGCTTACCACTTTTATTTTTAATCTCTCCCACAAACCGTTGCATAAATACGCCGTCCAGTCCATATTCTTTCATCCAGCTAAAATGAAGATTCACAGTCGATTCATCATAAGAACTGAAAACATAAGCCGGACTGCCATCTTCGAAGCTAAAGGTTGTTTGATACGTTTTCTCATACTCCGATACATCGGGCCACATGTCAACCGTACATGAACCGGGGGTAAAGCCATTGTTTCCTTTGTAGTGATACCATCCGCGGTCGGCCCCATCATCAGGGGCGTTAAACCACCCCTGATAACCGGCCATAACCAGTCCCTTGTATGAATTATATCGCTTAGGAACTGCCTGAGCACTCACACCTATTGAAATCACTAAAAAAACTAATACTTTGATTACCCTTTTCATTGTTTTATACCCTTATTTACCTTATAATACTTGATATGTCTTATGAATCTCATCACTACATGCAAAATGAAATTTAGCATACGACAAATTAAACATCATAGGATTAACAGAACGCGTAAAAAACCACTTAATTATCAATTAAAATGTAAATAAGCGGAAAGAAAAAGGCAAATACTCATATCTTTGTTACAAAAACAATATAATTATGGAGCAGAATAAGGAAATTGCCATCTTTGCCGGCGGATGCTTCTGGGGTGTGGAATATTATATGCAAAAGCAACCGGGAGTAATTACGGTAGAATCGGGGTATATCGGAGGCGATAAAGAGAATCCGTCCTACGAGCAGGTATGCCAAAAAAATACGGGACATGCGGAAGCCGTACGCATCACGTTTGATAATACAAAAACAGATTACGAGACTCTTGCTAAAATGTTCTTTGAAATACACGACCCTACCCAGACGGACGGGCAGGGACCGGATATCGGCGAGCAATACCGCTCGGAGGTCTTCTACACAACCCCACAACAGAAAGAGATTGCTGAAAAGTTAATCGGGCAGTTGCGCGAAAAAGGATATGATGTGGCAACAGCGGTAACTCCTGCTACTACATTCTGGACTGCGGAAGATTATCACCAGAATTATTATGTACAGAAAGGAACAGAACCTTATTGTCATGGTTATACAAAAAGGTTCTAAGGGTTGTATGAAATTGGATGCTATAAATCCAATTCTAATAAACTTTCTCCCGCAGGAGTGAGAACTGACAGTGTCATCTCACTCCCTTTTTTCTTTAAAACCATTATTGTAGCTGTTTCGGGAGTAGGTCCACCGCCTACTACAAGCGGATAGTTATTGCCTTCCGTTCCCTTTGCATGATAGGCATAACTATGCGTATGCCCATTTAAGCAGATATCGAAAGGAGCGGTTGATAATGTTCCTCCCCATAATCCCAGGCAGGGGTTATAGGCATCCAGATTCTTTCCATAAATGGGGATGTGATGAATTAAAACACGCTTCTTTGCTTTTTTGAACGCCTGGCTTTTGACTTCTTCTTTTATAAACGCAGCTTGTTCCAGTCTCAACCCCTCGAAGTCGTTCAGACCATAATATACCCAGGTATCGTCAGGTTTATCTTCGCCACAATCTAATAAAACAAAACGGGTATCCCCCCAGTTGAAGGAACCGTAGGTTTTATCTCCGACATAATCAATCAGGTTTCTCAGTTCAATGGAGTATGCATTTCTTATTTCATGATTGCCGCGCATATAAAAGACCGGAACTTCTTCGGCTTTTACTTTTTCATTTATATAAGATAAAAACCCGACAGCTTCTTTTTCATTCTTGGGATCGTCAATGCAATCGCCATTTAAGAACACCATATCGTAATCTATTTCACTGATTACGCTTTCAATCATATCCATCAACTTATTGTTTTTATGAATATCATTTAAAATGATGGCAGTAAAATCTTTTGTTTGTTTGGCTGGGGTGGTAAAGTTATATACTTCGGAATAAGCCGTTTCTCCAAACTCCTTTTTATACGCTTGGTATAGAGTTATTTCACGCGAACAGACTCTGTAACTATACGATCTGCCGGGTTCAAGGCCGGTGAGACGAATTTTATGATGTTTATTGTTACAAATCATTTGTCCATCTACGTACAACTCTTTTCGGGAATCCAGATTGCCATCCAATCCATATTCCACCCATGCATGAACGGGAACATTGGTGAACCATGATACAGTAATGGCACCGTCAGTAGAATTCTGCAAGTACGGCTTGGTGCGGAAGATTTTGTTTTTATCTGTTTTTAAACGGACATCTACATACAGAGGCAGATGGTCTGACGCTAAACGATTATTTAAAACATTCCGGTTCAGTACGGAATAGGTATTCCCTGCATTTTTAAGTCCATAGATGTAGTCAAGACATTCAGTAGGGTGATCTGAGGGGAAAGTTTTTTGTTTGGTGTTACTTAGAACCTCAAAATGTTTCTGTAAAAATTCTTCTTCGGTCGAACCGGGCGACGTGTTCATATCGCCGGCCAGGAACACGGGTTTTGTTGTATCTTTAAGGGCATCTACAATGATCTCTACGGATTTCATTCTATCCTCTTCGGTTAAGGAAAGATGGGTGCAGCAAACAATGTATTCCTGAAATTCTGCAATCAGCAACATACGGGGTTCTTCTTGTCCGGGCAGTGATAAGCGTTTGACATTCAATGGAAGTTTCTTTGAAAGTAAGCCTATGCCATACCTGCCTCCCTGATAATCAATGGCCGGAGCAAACACCGGAAACATCAGGACTTTTTTAGCTAACTCTTCCAGGACATAAATTCCGCCTGTACGGGTGGTAACACTATCCACTTCTTGTATCGCTACAAAATCAGGTGCAACTTCGTTTATCACATCAGCTATCTGCCAGACATCCATTTTATCATTCAGATCAATGCAGTTGTGAACATTGTAAGACATCAGGCGGATGGCGTTGTCTTCTTTGGGCTGAATAGTTTGTGCCGACAGTATGGTACATAACAGGCTACAAAGTATTAGAATAGTGGTTTTCATGATTGTGGGGGTTAAAGTGTTAATTTAGATACAAAGATAAGAATTTGTTTTACCATTTTTCCTATAATCATAAAAACCACTATTCAATTTAGAAAATTACTTCATAATCCTTTCCTGCTATAGTTGAGGATGAATGCTTGAGATCGTTTCGTTTAAATTCCTTTTTATAGGGTTTTCTTGGAAATAGCAAAGTATAGACAGAAATGACATTTTGATAATAGAATGGAACTGTAATCGCAAATTCCGGGCTTGGGGCAGAAAGGGGAGGAAAAATGGCAAAAGAATCACGTTTGTAAAAATCAATAAGATTCAAATTAGTGCAACAATCCATCCAAACAACCAAAATACAACAAAACAAACAACAAATAGATACACAAATCAAAACAAATACAGCAAATACACACTCCAATCGTTTTGCTTAAAACAGACCAACCAGAGAATAAAAATCTATAAAATGAAATACGCTAAACACTTGAGCCGCGCGCTGTCAATACTTGAGCGCTTAACTGTCGATACTTGAGCGCTTGATTGTCGATACTTGAGCCGCGTGCTGTCGACAGTACGCGGCTCAAGTGTAGAAATTATTGCGCTGAGACACCTCCAAATATCAATAATACACTGCACAAACAAGCCTAAGACCTGATTTCAACATCTCATTGACAGTTTTTTAAAAGTTTGTATGTAACCAAAAATAGAGCAAATACTATCTTTTTGATCTGCTTTTACTCACATTTGTGACTTGGCGGATTGATAACCAGATTAATTTAGCGATTCAATCGTTTTTCTGCTTGACCCATAATACTCCTTGTGAGGTTATCCAAACAGTTTTAAACAAGAAAAGGTGCCTAAAAAGACACCTTTACCTTATCTGCTCCGCGGAGAGGGAGGGAACGGAACCAATTTCTCCAAAGTCTTATATATCAGAATGATTCGTCGATAATCGACATGCAGGTTACGAATTGGTTACGAGAAAAAATGACTACTTTGTCCTTCTCTGTCTAACCTTTGTCTGCAATAATCTTAGGTTCAAAATTACTATTTATTTTCGAATATACAACTATACTGTATATCAAATATTTATCCCCAGTGCAAGGTGCAAGCTTATCTATATAGATACTTGCACCTTGCACTGGGACAACATTTGCTTTATTTTTACCTTGATTAATGTAACCGTCATTAACTTAATGGTCATTACATTATTTAGTCCATACAAACCTCAAACTCTCCTCTCGTTTTAGGCGGACATCCCAAATGGTTTAGCAGTTTCAAAGCAATTCTGTGTGGCATTTATTTGCGGTTTCGATTATTATCACTATTTTTGCACCATTATCACTATGTATGATAACGATGCAAAATACAAATGATAACATCTGAATATGAGCAAAACTATATCCATATTAGGAGCATCACAAGAGTTGATTCCGGTACAGCGGGGTAAGCTACGGGGGCTTAATGCAGATATGCTTTTGAGGTTTTCGTTTTATACCATTGACTTCAACCATCAGATTTTATGCGTTATCCAAGTAAAAAATGAGCAGGAAACCATAACACCCCTGAAATATAAAAAAATCACTCAACAGGTTGAAAATGTCATGAGTATGCCCGTTGTCGTTTTGTTAGGTTCATTGCCTTATTATGAACGGGAGCGATTGATAAGTCAGGGTGTGTACTTTATCATTTCAGACAAATATGCTTTCTTACCTTCTTTAATCGCAAATATTCAGGCTAAAAGAAGAGAGAAGAAAACTCAGCCCAAATTAACACCCGCTGCACAATACGTGCTGTTATACTATCTTTTAAAGGAGAACAGTGAAAACGAGTTTACAATTAAGAGATTGGAAGAACTTGTCCCCTACAACTATGTGACATTGGCACGTGCAATTACAAGCCTCGAAGATTGTCAGCTATGTACTGCTGAAATACGGGATTCAGGGATTAAATACATTTGCTTCAAGGATTCTAAACGGGAACTTTGGTTGAGAGCACAAAACTACTTGTCGTCCCCCACAAAAAAAGTTCTTTACTGCGATTCGATACCCGAAGGCAATTTCAGTATAAGCGGAGTGAATGCTTTATCGCATTATTCGCACCTAAACCCGGAACAATATGGGGCAATGGCAATATGGGATAAGCAATTTAGTTCAGAGGACGGACACTATAACGAAATAGAGGGTCTGTACAAAATAGAAATATGGAGATATCCGGCAACAATACCTTATGATTCAAATGGAGGTATTGTCGATAAACTTTCATTGTATTTGGCGATGAAGAACGAGCCGGATTCCCGGATTGAAAAAGAGTTGGAAATTATGATTGAAGAAATGAAATGGTAAAAGGACTGGAAATATTCAAAGAACACTTCGCCGGATTTGAAGACAACTATGTTATTATTGGCGGAACAGCTTGCGACATAGCTTTGCGGGATACAGATATGCGCCCACGAGCAACCGATGATATCGACATGATATTAGTCATTGAGAAGATGACCCCTGAATTTGCTCTGCGCTTTTGGGAGTTTATTAACTTGGGTGAATATAAAAACCGTGAGCGAAAACGAGACGATAAAGAACCGGCAACCGAATTATTCCGGTTTATCAATCCTAAAAATGGGTTTCCGGTTCAAATTGAATTGTTGTCAAAGTTTCCTGACGTATTGGGAGAACCGACAGGATTTCATTTGACACCCATTCCGGCTGGCGAAGACATTTCAAGTTTATCAGCTATTCTGATGGACGAAGAATATTATCATCAGACGATTAATAGTAGTATCATCAAGGAAGGTGTTCGTATTGCAGACCCATTATCTCTTTTATGCTTAAAGGTAAAAGCGTTTCTGAATCTTACAGAAGAGAAGAAAACAAACCCGAATGTTCGTAGCAGTGATATCAAAAAGCACCGTGATGATGTTTTCAAGTTGTTGGCTATGCGCATCGATCCATTCACTCCTGTTGAATTGTCGGCTACGATGAAGAGTGAATTGGTTGCCTTTATTAGAATGATAGAAGATTCTCTGCCAAACCAATCTTTGCGGGATAGTTTGCAACGTACCGACAGTGATATCAGGGGATTTATAGACATTATGAAAGAAATATTCGGTATTAAATAACTATGAAAATTCAATACGCATCAGACTTACATCTTGAATTTCATGATAATTCGAGGTTTCTAAAAGAGAATCCGCTTCTCCCGGCAGGAGAGATTCTTATTCTTGCAGGTGATATAGGATACCTGAACGATGACAATTACAATAAGCATCCGTTTTGGGATTGGGCTTCGGAGAATTACAAACAAGTTATCGTTGCTGTGGGTAACCACGAACTGTACAAATACTACGATTTAGCGAAAATGCCTCAAGGTCTGGTTTGTTCAATCCGGGATAATGTAAAATGTTACTACAATGCTGTTGTCAGGATTGAGAATGTTGATATTATTGTTTCAACATTGTGGGCGAAAATCCCATTGGAAGAAGCCTACCCTACCGAACGTGGGGTTACTGACTTTCACCGAATTTTATACAAAGGAGAAACATTGACTTTTGCTGATTTTAATCGTGAACACGACAAGTGTTTTCATTTTATTCAGAATGAAGTTGCAAGAAGTACAGCTGACCATATCATTGTCGTAACACATCATGTTCCGTCATTCCAATTAGCTTCACCTGATTTTGCCGGAAGCAAAATAAATGGAGCATTTACAGTCGAATTGAAATCATTCATCGAAAATAGTCCGATTGAATACTGGATTTACGGGCATTCACACCGGAATATAGATAAGGTTATAGGGAAAACGCAATGCATGAGCAACCAGTTGGGATACGTATTTCATAATGAACATCACACATTTGATCCCGGAAAGGTAATTGAAATCGGCTAAGATTTGTATCCCTGTATCAAGAGGTATGGAATTTGACTAAGATTATCAAATCTTGTGACCTTTATTCTCTTCTTTTAATAAAGTGCCACCAATAAAGATGGCAATTGTTTTAGATATTAGCTTGCTTTTTATAATTGTCACCTTCATCCCATTTTTTGTCCATTCCATACATCACCCGCTTTCTCATACCGCAAGTCCGGTGAAGCAACAAAAAATAAAAATATCCCTAACTTGTGAGAGTCGGTCAATCTCAATTTTCTTATTTATCATCAGTAGTGTCCGGAGAAATCTTACCAGATGGTTAGCTGGTTTTCATCCTCCTGATTAATATTTAATTTTTTAATACGCTCAAACAACTTGCTTATAG
>NZ_QVMI01000031.1 GCF_010500965.1 Bacteroides sp. 51
TAGGACTATAAAAAGAGTACTGCTTCTATCCGAAGAGCAAAAAGCGCTTGCCAAAATGTTCGGATTTTGATTTGGGTGTCCCAGCGCCAAACTCAGGAGGTGGTTTGATATAACAGATAAAGAAATCCCGTTTCAACTTGATTGGAACGGGATTTCTTTTGTTTATTAGCCACGGATTGCACGGATTACGTGTAATCCGTGGCTAAAATATATTAACCTTATTTGCGATACTTCGTTGCCATTGCCGCTGCGGCTTTCCTGCCATCGCCCATGGCGAGAATCACGGTAGCACCACCGCGTACAATATCGCCTCCGGCATAGATCATCGGGATGGACGACTCCATATTGTCGTCTACGTTGATTGTGCCCCACTTACCCATTTCCAGTCCTTTGATTGAGCTTGGCACGATGGGGTTGGGCGACACGCCCACGCTCACAATAGCCAGGTCGATGTCTATGGTTTCCGTAGCTCCCGGAATGGCAACCGGCCTGCGGCGTCCCGAAGCATCGGGTTCGCCAAGTTCCATTCTTTGCAGGATCACTTGTTTTACCTTTCCTTCTTCGTCGGCAATATATTCGATGGGGTTGTGGAGGGTGAGGAATTCAACTCCCTCTTCCTTGGCATGCTTCACTTCCTCGATACGTGCCGGCATTTCTTCTTCCGAGCGACGGTAGATGATCATGGCCCTTTCCGCCCCCAGGCGCTTGGCTGTGCGCACGGAGTCCATAGCCGTGTTACCACCACCGATAACGGCTACATTCTTCCCGAAGGTAACCGGAGTGTCCGAGTCGGGGCTTGCGGCATCCATCAAGTTGACGCGGGTGAGGTATTCGTTGGACGACATGATGTTGATCGAGTTCTCGCCCGGGATGTTCATGAAGTTCGGCAGTCCGGCTCCGGATGCAACGAAGAACCCCTGGAAGCCTTCTTCTTTCAGGTTTTCTACACTGATGGTTTTACCTACGATGCAGTCTTTCTCGAATTTGACGCCCATTTTGCCGAGGCTTTCAATCTCTACATCGACAATTTTGTTGGGCAGACGGAATTCGGGGATACCGTATTTCAGTACCCCGCCGATTTCGTGCAAGGCTTCGAATACCGTTACGTCGAACCCGTATTTCACCATGTCTCCGGCGAAGGAAAGCCCGGCGGGACCGGAGCCGATGACGGCTATTTTGATTCCGTTCTTGTTTTTGATTTCGGGGATGTATATTTGTCCGCTCTCCCGTTCGTAGTCGGCTGCAAAGCGTTCGAGGTTGCCGATGGCTACGGCCTCTTTACCCATTTTGAGGTGTATACATTTGGCTTCGCACTGTTTCTCCTGTGGACAAACCCGTCCGCAAACGGCGGGCAGAGCGCTTGTCTCTTTCAACGTCTTGGCGGCCTCGAGGAACTCGCCACGTTCTATGTTTTTAATGAAGCGCGGAATGTCAATCTCGACCGGGCAGCCCTGTACGCATCCGGGATTGGCGCAGTCCAGGCAGCGCTTGGCTTCTACCACGGCCTGCTCTTTGGTCAACCCCTTGTTCACCTCTTCCATGCGGTTTGCGATGCGGTATTCCGGTGTAAGTTCGTTCATCGGAATGCGGCTGATGCTGCTGCGCTCTTTGGCTTTCAGGCTTTTGCGAAGCTCTTCGCGCCACGGTGCATTACGGTCTTTCTCGTCGGCGGGTTGGGCGATTTCGCATGTAGCGCCGAGCTTGTTCATTTCTTCGCGTTCGATAGATTTGAACGCCCCCATGCGTTTCAGCATTTCGTCGAAATCTACCTGATGTCCGTCAAATTCGGGACCATCTACGCAAACAAAGCGGGTCTTTCCGCCCACGGTTATACGGCAGGCGCCGCACATCCCCGTACCGTCGACCATAATGGTGTTTAGCGAAACATCGGTAGGTATGTCGTATTTTTTAGTAAGCAGACAAACGAACTTCATCATAATGGCCGGGCCGATGGCGAAACATTTGTTCACCGTTTCGCGCTTGATGACTTCTTCAACGCCCTCGGTGACGAGTCCTTTGCGTCCGTATGATCCGTCGTCGGTCATAATAATCACTTCGTCGGAGCTCTCACGCATTTCTTTCTCAAGAATGATGAGTTCTTTCGTACGTCCTGCCAATACGGTGATTACCCGGTTGCCGGCTGCTTTCAATGCCTGAACAATAGGTAGCATGGGTGCAACACCTACGCCTCCTCCGGCACATACCACGGTTCCGAAGTTTTCGATATGCGTGGCTTGCCCCAGCGGTCCCACTACGTCGGTGATGTACTGGCCCACTTCCAATGCTGCAAGTCGTTTCGACGAAAGGCCTACTTCTTGTACCACCAGTGTGATGGTGCCTTTTTGTGTATCGGCGCCTGCAATGGTGAGCGGCACACGTTCGCCTTTTTCGCCCACGCGTACGATAACGAAGTGTCCTGCTTTGCGCGATCTTGCAATGAGTGGTGCGTCGATCTCGAGTTTGAAAACCTTGTCGGAGAATTGTTCTTTGCTAATGATTTTGTTCATTGCCTATCAAATTAGTTATTTTTATTACGTACTTGCTGTCATTATGATATTCCGTGCAAAGATACTGCTTATTTGGGAAATATGAAAGAAATACAGTGTTTCTGAGCTAACATTGCGGCTTAGTTTTAAGAATATTACGGCTTAGTTTTAAATACACAGTGAAGCGGTTTTGAAAATGCAGTTTCTTTTTGCTTCTGAGACCCGGGTGTCAAACCTGTTCACACCCGGGTCTCAATAGAGCTAACACCCGGGTGTGAAGAGGCTTGACACCCGGGTGTCAGCAAGCCAATTGTATAAGCATCTTCTGCTTAATTGCGTTTCCGACATAGAAAATGCAACTGCAAAAGCAAAGAACTCCAAATGATACTTGTGATATTAGAATGATATTTCTGTGTAATATATGGTTCTCTATCTCTCCCTGTCCATCGCCATTCCGGAAGGGTGTGTTAGATGTGACACTTCTTTTGAGATAAAAGACTTGTATGAAGGTTGAACCAGGCGGGGATATTTTCTTATCTATGGTTCACTCCTTTTTAATTGGTTTTGATGTAAATGATTTACTGTAGGGGCGGTTCGCGAACCGCCCGAAAATGGTTTCCTGTGTATTCTGTGCATTGGGCGGTTCGCGAACCGCCCCTACAGTTAACCATTTACTTTTAATTCATTTCCAATCCGTTATACGCTAAAACCTTTATAAGACTATAGCATTAATCAATTATATCAAACCCACAATAAGGTACCAATACCTCGGGTATGCGGATGCCTTCCGGTGTTTGATAATTTTCCAGCAATGCGGCAACAATACGTGGGAGTGCCAGTGCAGAACCATTCAACGTATGACATAACTCTGTTTTCTTTTCTGCATTGCGGTAACGGCATTTCAAACGATTAGCTTGATAAGACTCGAAGTTAGAAACAGAACTAACTTCCAACCAACGTTTTTGTGCAGCCGAATACACCTCAAAGTCGAAAGTGATAGCAGAAGTGAAACTCATATCACCACCACAAAGGCGAAGAATGCGATAAGGCAATCCCAGCTTTGAAACCAGGTTTTCTACATGGGCAATCATTTCATTGAGTGACTCATAAGAATGTTCCGGCCTATCAATACGAACAATTTCCACTTTATTAAATTGGTGCAAACGGTTCAAACCACGTACATCTTTACCATAAGATCCGGCTTCACGACGGAAACAGGCAGAGTATGCACAGTTCTTGATCGGCAGGTCTTTTTCTTCCAGAATAACATCGCGATAGATGTTAGTCACAGGTACTTCGGCTGTTGGAATCAGGTATAGATTATCCGCTGTTGCATGATACATCTGTCCTTCTTTGTCCGGCAACTGCCCCGTTCCGTAACCGGAAGCTTCGTTAACCACATAAGGCGGTTCGATTTCCAGATATCCGGCATCGCGGGCTTCGTCCAGGAAGAAGTTAATCAATGCTCTTTGCAGGCGGGCGCCTTTGCCTTTATATACAGGAAAACCGGCTCCGGTGATTTTAACACCAAGCTCAAAGTCAATCAGATCATATTTCTTGGCCAGTTCCCAGTGGGGCAGGGCATCGGCGGGAAGATCAGCATCGTGTCCTCCGGTACGTTCAACCACATTGTCCTCGGCGCTTGTGCCTTCGGGCACGCTTTCATGAGGGATATTGGGAATGGTATACAGAAGCTCCTGAAGCTCATTTACTGCTTCGCTGAGAGTCGCTTCCAGCGCTTTATTTTTCTCTTTTAGCTCACCAACGCGTGCACGGGCAGATTCGGCTTCTTCTTTCTTACCCTCTTTCATGAGCTGTCCGATGGTTTTTGAAAGTGCGTTTACTTCTGCCAGACTATTATCCAGCCCGGTCTGGGTATTTCTTCTGGTTTCGTTAACTTCAATAACCTTCTCTATCGTTTCTTTGGCATTCTTGAAATGCTTCTTTTCCAGCCCGCTTAGAACGGCTTCGGTATTCTCCGTAATTTGTTTAATGGTGAGCATATCTTATTTGTTTTTTAGTTTTCTTTTAAGAATGCACAAAGATAAAACTTTTTTCAATCGGTTGGCTATGCGTTGAATGTGAATTAAATAGTATAGCCACGGATTTCACGGATTGCGTGGATTATAATGCCACGGATAAATTTAAATATAAAAAAATCCGTGTTTCTTAATCCGCGCAATCCGTGAAATCCGTGGCTAAATAAAAAGATCAACAAACTAGAGTCACCCCTATTCCAGCGTATTAACTTTCGGTTTTAACGTAGTCAACGATTCTATCTTGATCGGTTTTCCCGTATCAATACTCTTACGCGCTGCAACACCTGTCAATATTGACATCGCTCCTTCGCGTACTCCGGCAGCCTGCTTCATTGTGTCAGGTAAATCCTGATCTTTAAACAAGTGGGCGTGCAGAATCGGGTCGCCTCCGCCGTGTCCTCCCTTTTGCGGCATAACACGAATAATCTTAGCTTTACCGAAGTTCTTTGTCAGACGGATTACATCTCCATCTTCCAGTTCTTCCCACGGTTGGCGTTCTTTTATCCAGGCATCTATGCGCCCCTTGGTTCCGTTAAAAGCTATGCGATACCCCTCGTAAGGAGAATAAGTGGTCAATGAATAACTGACCTGTACCTTGTTTGCATATCGGATCTGTACAGCCATTTTGTCGAAAATATCAATATCTTCGCGGAATACGCAGCCATCGCGGAAATAACCATCGTACTTTTCATTCTCGGCATACAAGTCCATAAGCCGTTTCTCTTTGGTGATATCCCGGTAAAACTGGCATTCGGTTTTATGGTCGCATAGACGGCAATTCTTTCCACGGAATTTGCCATTCTTTCCATAGAATTCAAGCGCCCCGTAAGCAAAAACTTCTTCCGGTTCTGAAGCAATCCACCAATTCAGTAAGTCGAAATGATGCGTTGACTTGTGCACCAACAAGCTACCGCTGTGTTTCCTATATCCATGCCAGCGACGGAAATAATCTGCTCCGTGGCTTGTATCCAGATACCAATGGAAATCAACAGATGTGATTTCGCCTATTTCTCCCTCACGAAGTAATTCATAAATCTTGGCCCGGTGAGGTGAGTATCTGTAATTGAAAGTTACGGTTACTTTCTTGCCCGAGCGTTTTTGTGCATCAAGAATAGCCTGGCACTTATCCTCATCCGTAGTCATTGGCTTTTCTGTGATCACGTCTACTCCTGCATCCAGTGCTTTGACGATAAATTCATCGTGGGTAGCGTCGGTTGTTGTCACCATAACCACATCGGGCTTGGTTGTTTTCAACATCTCGTTGAAGTCCGAGAATCCGGGGCAGTTTGGTTCATTGATTACTTGCTTCGTGTATTCGATTCTTCCCGGATTAGTGTCACATAATCCCACAAACTCAATGTAATCTTTGTAACCGGTATCAACGAGTTGTTTACCCCACATTCCGGCTCCGCGGTGTCCGCAGCCTACCATTGCATAACGTATTTTTTTGCTCTTGGGGTTGGCTTTCTCATCCTTATCCGGGGTGAAGCCTAGTGCGGAATGTGCCATCAATCCTCCGGCTACTGCTCCGCTTGTTTTCAGAAATTTTCGTCTGTCCATAGTATGCGTTTTTCTTGGTTGAACGAATAAATTAATTAGTCTGAGAACAAATATATACGAAAACTTCTGGAAAGAGTAGGGGAGTTTTTATAAAAACCAATTATTACGCCTTTTCCGTCAAATAGTCCACTAAGCGGTTGAGATTAAGATGCTTGTATCTGTCGTTTTTGTTTTGAACCGCAGAGTTACGCAGATTAACGCAGGGTTTTCTTTTAGTTTATAACTCTGCGTTAATCTGCGTAACTCTGCGGTTCAAAAAAGAAGAAGAGCGATAACCTGACGATTACCACTCTTCTTTTATGTTTTAAGATTTTAAATCTTCTTATGCTTCGGTTTCTGCTGGAACGATAGAAACTGATCTCTTATCGTTTTTACCTTTCTTGAAGCTAACTGTTCCATCTACTAAAGCGAAAAGAGTGTGGTCTCTACCCATACCCATGTTTTCACCTGGGTGGAATTCTGTACCTCTTTGACGAACGATGATGTTACCTGCTTTGCAAGTTTCGCCACCAAATATCTTAACGCCTAATCTCTTACTTGCTGATTCGCGGCCGTTCTTCGAACTACCGACACCTTTCTTATGTGCCATTTCTTCTTACTTGTTTAATGATTAAGCTACTACTTCTGTAATTGTTAACTCTGTGAATTGTTGACGGTGACCGTTCAATTTTCTGTAACCTTTTCTTCTTTTCTTGTGGAAAACAAGAACTTTATCACCTTTTACCATGCCCGACACCACTTGGCAAACAACTTTTGCGCCTTCTACTGTAGGAGCGCCTACGGTGATTGTGCCGTTGTTGTCTACTAAAAGAACTTTGTCAAACTCTACTGTCGCACCATTTTCTGCATTTTGGATGTGGTGAACGAACAATTTCTTTCCGGCTTCAGCTTTGAACTGTTGACCGTTGATTTCTACGATTGCGTACATCTGTTATTATATATACAGGTTTTCTCCGTCGGGTGGTCTTTAATCACTTAGAGAGCACTTTTCTACCCGGTGCGGAATAATCAGGGCACAAAATTAGTGTTTATATTTGTTTTGTGCAAGAAAAGTTCATGTTTTCTGTAGGGGCGGTTCGCGAACCGCCCGAAAATGGTTTACTGTGTATTCTGCGCATTGGGCGGTTCGCGAACCGCCCCTACGGTGAAAGTATTCTGGGAGTTTCTTATTTTACCGGTTCAATAGTATATCCGGCTTCTTTGAATAGATTGATCAGTCCTTTTTTGCCTACCAAGTGGAGTGCGCCCACAGCAACGAAAGTGGGTTGTTCTTTCATCATACCCGGAAGTTTTTCCATCCATATCACATTGCGGTTATCGGTCAATGCTTCCAGTTCTCCGGGAAGTGGATCGCATTTCGTACCATCTTTCTTTGTTGCAAGTTCCAGTATGGTTTTAAGATCTTGCGCCATATAAGCATCGGCAAGTTTTTGTGTATCGCTAAGTGTTTTGTCTACATCGCTAAGTGTACATGCAAGAACTTCTGCTTGCCTTTCTACCGGCGTTGAATTGAAAAGCAGGTTCACCTGGAATTCCATCGTTTCCAATGCGGCTACCTCTTTCCCTTTTTCCTGTGCTTTGGTCTGGAAATAAGTATCGAGTTGTTCTTGTGGATTATATCCTTTCACATTCTTCATATATAGCAACAATACAATATTGTTTGTGATGAATGCAGGTTTCAGTTTAGGCATCATGGCAAGGTCAAACTGCATGTTTTCTTTTACGAACTTGTTGACCATGTTATATTCGTCCTCAGTAAACAGACCTTTGATGGTCTGATCGCCAGTCATCATCATTTGTTGCTGCATGATCTGCATGGCAGCCGACGATTGCATATCCGACATTTTGAGCTCGCCTACTACTTGTGATGTTTCGTCGAATGCCGGCATTAAACCTTCAACTTTCTCCAGAATACTGTATGATGCAAGATGGTGTGTACCAAAAATATATGAAGGTTTCTCAAGCCCGTTACCTGATACCTTCCATAAAAGTTGTGCATTTGCACTTAGTGCAAGGCCTATAAAGAATAAAGTTCCTATAATCTTTTTCATTTTTTGTATTGGGTTTAAAAAGTTTGTGTAGGTCGGCTTGCCGACACCTCGCTGCGGCACGTTGTCGCTATTTATATCTTCCACCTGATTTCCAGTGTTTTCGATAATAATCTTCATTCAGACTGCTGATAATAACTCCGCGGCTAGTGCTGGCATGAATAAACTTCCCGTCTTTAAGATAAATTCCGGAATGTGCTACCCGTTTTCCCGACCGGTTACTTGTAAAGAAGACCAGATCTCCTTCGCGCAGATTGCGTTTGGTTATCTTGTTGCTGTTATTATACTGTGCATCCGAGGTTCGTGGTAGCCTGATGCGATATACTTTATGGTATATCTGTGATGCCAGTCCGGAGCAGTCTGTTCCGTTCTTGCTACTGCCTCCCGATCGGTAACGTGTTCCCAGCCAGCCGGATGCCTCGGTGTATAAAACATGGCTATCCTCATACCCAATGTCCATTCCAAGTTTAATGGAGGCTTTGGCCAGAGCTTTATAGTCAACTTTCGGTGTTGTTGTCCGGCAGGAGCTCAGCCCCATCACCAGGGTTGTCAATAGGAGAGTCTGTATCAGATATTTCTTCATCGGTAACTTCTACTACATTGAAATATATTTCCAGTTCTTTTTCTGCAGAATTGTTTTCGTTGGCAATATCGCGTATGATGATGCCGTGTTCCAATAATGCAATTCTTGGGCATACGTCGACCGTATGATTCAGATTATGGCTGGAAATGAGCACGGTTGCATTTGTCTCTTCATTATACTTCTTGAGTATGTTTTTGATGATGGATTGCGAACTAGGGTCAAGAAAATTGAATGGTTCGTCCAGTATCAATAACTGTGGCTTGTGAAGCATAGCGGAGATGATTCCAATCTTTTGCTTATTTCCGGCGGAAAAGTTACGAATAAATTTCTTTTGTCCAATGACTTCGCCGTTCATAAATCTTTCGAAAGGTGCGAGCCGTTGGTCAACTTCTTCTTTCTTAAGGCCATACATTTTACCGATGAAATAGAAATACTCTTCGGGCGTAAGGTAATCTATCAGGAAACCATCATCAATGAAAGCACCAGTGAAATTTTTCCAGTCTTCACTCTTGCTGACGTCAATGTCATTGATTGTTACTGTTCCCTGATCTGCTTTAAGTAAATCAAGTATTAAACGGAAGAGAGTGGTCTTGCCTGCTCCGTTGTTGCCTACGAGTCCAAGCATATCTCCCTGATTGATCGTATAGTTTTCAATGTCTACGGCCTTCTTTTGTCCGAAGAGTTTTTGGAGGTTATTAATGGTGATCATAAAGTTTTGAGTTATGAGTTATTTGGTATCACGGAAACCTTCCATATTGGTATATCTGCGTTTCATGAACCGGTTGTATACGTTCTTTATCCAGATGTGTGATGTCAGGGTAAAGGCAAGTCCGATGCCCAATAATATCCATTGTCCCACAACTTCTCCGAATATGGTATTGAGAGAGAAAAGAACGATCATCGGCAAACCAAACGAACCAAAACTGACTAGAGTCTGAAATCCGGTTCCTGAGGATTGCCGGCCTGTTAGTCCTTCATTTAAGGGAACGGTTTTGTTGTTGTATACGGCCATTTGGAATAGCATAAAGTATACAGGACCTGTGGCAAAGAAAGCAAAAGCGAAACCGCTGAGTGGCGAAAGTTTTCCCATGATCATGGCCGGTATCATCAGGATAAATGGTATGATTACGCCTAAACTATACAGATAATATTTGGCTTTCAGTAAACTGTAGATGGATTCTTTACGCGTCATCAGTCCATCAAGATAGTTCCCTTCATACCCCATAATTTGGGTTAGGATAACAGTCCCGAAGGCAACAAAGCTGTATATGCCGATAAAGTTTTTCATAAAAACCCCGTCATAAACATTTGCAAAGCTGAGTATGGCAGAGAACAATACAACGATGATGGCTATACTGCGCAAAGAAGATTTGCAGCGCTTATTGCGGAATAGCATTTTCAGCTCCAAACGGAAGTACTCTCCAATTTCACCATAACGTTCAAGGAATTTATATTCGGATATGGTTCTTACCTTCGTATCTTCTACCTTATTTATTTCCGTATATATCAGTCCAGACATCATTGCACGGTTAATGAACCACATAATAACGATAGCAAGGATAACTACCAGAAAGGCAAGAATGTTTCCTTCGATAAATCCTTCGCCCAGATTCATTGTAAACGTACTGATTGGTGAACTATCGAGAGTGAACTCCAGTGCACCCAATACGGCATAAACGGCGATTGGAAGTAGTATCCACCAAATCCTTTCGCGCATCAGCGTACGGCATAACAGAAACCAGTAATTATTGAATATCATTACAAGATAGATTCCTATACCGTAGGTTATGATACCCCAGATACCGAAGTATCTGGGGATGGTGCTGAATATAGCGAATGAAATAAAGAAAAACAACCATAGGGCGTTGAACGAACTTAATCCTGAGCGGATAAGCAGGAAATCAATCAACCGGTTTTTCTTTACCGGAAGCAACAAATAGGCCTTTACCTCTTGCGTAGGTGTCTTTTGGAAAGGAAACCGCATAATGAAGTCCAGGATAAGAACAAATATCAACCCGGAATTCAAGAGATGGTATGGCTCCATATTGGGTGCTGACTCCTTGAAGAGTGTGGCAAATGATACTCCAAAGAAGATCAGGTACCCAATCCAAAAGGCAGACATGAAGTACATGAAGAATTTACCAAAACGGTTCTTCTCGTACATCGGGTGCCTTTTGGCGGCTAATTTGCTGTGTCGGCGTAATTCGTTAAATAGCATTGAACAAATGTTTTTTTAGTTCTTTTCAGGGCTTACCATGCTTACTTCGATCTCATTCTTTTGTTTTACGAATAAGTCATTAGCAAAATTACGGATATCGTTTATGGAGATACTATTGATCAGGGATTCATATCCATCTACTGTGTCAATTCCGTTTTTAACGTAAGTATTGATTGCACCCATCCAGTAATTGTTCTCTTTCAGGTTTTCGGCATGTTTTTTCAGCATGTATTCTTTTACCTTATTGAGGTTTGTTTCCGATGGTCCTTCTGTACCAAGTCTTTGTACTTCGGCAAAGATTATTTCCATCAGTTTATCTCTTTTGGCTGGAGATGTTTCAAAGAATATTTCGAGTGAGAATTCTTCACGTGGATATTTACCCAGACTACCTTGTACACTTACTCCGTATGTTCCTCCTTCATCTTCACGTACCTTCTCGGTATAAACCAGATTCAGGACTTGATGCGATATATCCATCATCACAACATTCTTAATTGAGTATGGGCATGCACCATGATAGTAAACTAAATTCGAAGCCTTAGGAGTTTCCTGTTCTTTGATGAATTCGTTTTTGTAGCTGCCTTTACGTGGCACAAGATTTACATCGGCAAATGTTTCTTTTCTGTTGATAGCCGGAAGCGAGCCAAGGTATTGTTCGATTAATGGTTTGGCTTCTTCAAGGTTGATGTTACCTACGAATGTAAATGTAAAGTCGCTGGCGTCCTTGAAACGATCATTATACATTTCCAATACCTTATCGTAATCAATCTGGTCTACCATATATGATTTCATACGTTTAGCTCTGGGGTGTCCCATATAGATGGTAGAGCCAACGGAATCTACAAATGCCATCATCGGGTGTAACTCTTGATTCTGTAATGCAGCTTTTGTACGGCTCTTGAAAGACTCAAAGGCTTCTGCATCTTTACGTGGTGCGGTGAATGACAGGTAGGTCAGTTGCAACATTGTTTCGAAGTCTTTCGGCGAACAATTACCGGAAATATCTTCCGTAAGCTGGTTTACAGATGCTGAAGCCGATGCTTTTTTGCCTGCTAAAGCTTTCTCCAGATCCACCGGACTAAAGTTTCCTAATCCTCCTGCTGCAACAACAGAGTTCAGATTCATGATGCTCACTATATCAGAAACAGGGTATAAAGAGGTACCTCCGAAGCTGGTTCCGGTCATTCTGATTTCATCAGCTTTGAAGTCGGTGGGCTTCACAAACACTTTCACACCGTTTGATAGTGTTAGTAGGGTTGTACCGAAGATTTCGTTTTTCTTTTCAGATACAATTTTACCAGGTGTTGGCATGTTGGCAATGAGTGGCTCATCGGATACTTTGTCTTCGTAAGCAGTGAGCTCCTCTGCCTTGATTTTATTGATGATATCAATAAGCGCTTCTTTAGTTGGGTAAGTCAAACCTTCTTTTTCAGGTCCGAACAGGGCAACTACCTGGTTGCTTCCGGTTACCAATGCGGGGAAAAGTTGGTTAACCGCTTGTACCGGAATCATTGGAGCAATCTGGTTAAGAATAGCATAGGTGTTTTCGATACCTGGCATAGGTTCGTTATCCAGGAAGTGACGCACGTATGTAGAGGTATAGTTGCTGTTCTTTTCTTTATCTCTTTCGTTATATTTTGATTCTATTTGTCGCAGGTATTCGGCGCGTGCACGGTTGTATTCCGATTCGGTGAATCCAAAGCGGCGGGCACGTTCGATTTCACGCAATAGGGTGGCAAAGCCGCCTTCGATATTATCTTCCTTACAAACCACGTATCCGGTGAATGCATCTTTGGTCTTAGCCACAAAGAAATCGCTGTCATATCCTCCTGCGTAAACAAAAGGTGGGTTGGCCGATTGGCGTATTTCATTCAGGCGGGCATTAAACATATCGGAAATAAGTCCTTTGATATAAGCCATAACCATATAATCCATCGTTCCCTTTTGAGCGTTAGGGGTTGCTTCATGTTTGTTGAAAAGCAAGATCTGGATGTTGGGTTGCTCTTTGTCTTGTCCGATGAAAACGATAGGATCAACGTTATCATTTACAGGATAATAGATGCGTTCAGGGGCATTAGGTTGTGCAGGTATATCGGCAAATAATGCTTTAATCTTGTTTTCGATCATGTCTACATCAATATCTCCAACAACGACGATACCTTGCAGATCGGGACGATACCATGTCTCGTAATAATCTCTCAGGGTTTGTGGTTTGAAATTGAGTACAACGTCCATGTTACCGATAGGGAAACAATTGGCATATTTTGTGCCTTCAAACATAACAGGAAGAGATTTTTCCATTAAACGTTGCATGGCGCTCATACGGCTGCGCCATTCTTCATGGATAACTCCGCGTTCTTTGTCTATTTCTTTAGGATCGAGGGTGAGGTCGTTTGCCCAGTCGTGCAGGATAAGCAGACATGAGTCGATTACACCTTCGCGGGTAACGGGAACATCATTAATGTTGTATACGGTTTCGTCAACGGAAGTATAGGCATTCAAATTATAGCCAAACTTTACGCCGATGCTTTCGAGATATTCTCTCAGGAGATTGTCTGGGAAATGGGTGGTACCATTGAAACACATGTGCTCAAGGAAATGGGCCAATCCGCTTTGTTCGGGTGTTTCCTGAATGGAACCGACTTTTTGTGCGATGTAGAAATCGGCTCTGTTTTCGGGCAGACTGTTCTTACGTATATAATAGGTAAGACCATTGTCCAGTTTTCCTACGCGTACGTTAGGGTCGAGAGGAATAGGAGGCATTTGCTGTTGCGCAAAAACCGAAGTAAAACCACAGCATAAAATGAATGCAGCGATAAATAAAGAATAAACGAATCTTTTCATATTGTTATAATTAAAATTGTTTTTTTCTTTATCTGTCGTTGTGGTTTTCAATAAATCACAAGGGAAATTGTTTTTTTTATTCTGAAACACAGATTAACGCAGATTTACACTGATTAGTTTTAAATTAATAAGTAATCGGTGTAAATCTGCGTTAATCTGTGTTTCAAAATATGATAAGATTTTAGACTATTATTTGATAGCCTCGCGGATACGAACAAGTTTCACTAATAAGTCTTCGAAAAGATCGAGTTTCAGCATATTAGCACCATCACTTTTGGCTACTGCCGGGTTCTCATGTGTTTCAATGAAAATACCGTCCGCACCCACAGCAATACCGGCTTTGGCTACAGTCTCGATAAGCTCGGGCATACCTCCGGTAACTCCGCTGGTTTGATTTGGCTTTTGCAGGGAGTGTGTCACATCAAGAATTACGGGGTAGCCGATTGTTCTCATTTCCGGAATTCCGCGGTAGTCTACCACCAGATCTTGATAGCCGAAGGTGGTTCCCCGTTCTGTGATCATTACATTGGGGTTGCCGGCTTCTACTACTTTATCTACGGCAAACTGCATGGCCATGGGAGCCAGGAATTGTCCTTTCTTTATATTTACGATCTTTCCGGTGTCGGCAGCGGCAACCAATAGGTCTGTTTGTCGGCAGAGGAAAGCCGGAATTTGCAGTACATCAACATACTCAGCGGCCATGGTGGCTTCGTGGGGAGCATGGATATCCGTTACGGTAGGTACACCGAAAGTTTTGTTTACCTTTTCCAATACTTTCAACGCTTTTTCATCGCCGATGCCGGTGAAAGAATCCAAACGGGAGCGGTTTGCTTTGCGGTATGAGCCTTTGAATACATAAGGTATTCTCAACTTATCGGTTATGGTAACGATTCGTTCGGCAATGCGCATCGCCATATCTTCGCCTTCAATGACGCAGGGGCCTGCCAGAAGGAAGAAAGAAGAACTTACAGCCTCACCCCAGCCCTCTCCAAAGGAGAGGGGAAAGGGGGCTACTCTTGTTTTATTGTTCATTTGATGTTTTTTTTGTTATGCTTCTATTTTTCAAAATGCCTCTATAGTTTCTATCCCCACTATCCCTTCTCTCTCTCCTTTGGAGAGGGCTGGGGTGAGGCTGAGGACTCTTTATTTCGGAATAATCAATGAAACCGCTTCCGGTTTAATCCCGATTTCTATAGGAAAATGTTTGGGTAGTAAGCGTCCGTCCAGATCGACAGATGCATTACGTGCACGTAATACCTTTACTTTTTTTGTTCGGTATGACCTCACTACTTTATGATTCAGTATGCGTCCCTGAATAAGCATCCATAACCCGGAGAAGATTTGCAGTGCTTCGGGACGATAGATGATGGACACGTCCAACCAACCATTATACGGTACGGCGCTTGGTGTTTGCCCATATCCGCTGGCGCTGCCAACGCAGATCGTCATTACACGTCCGCGGATGTGCTCACCGTTGATTTTCAGGTGTGTACGGTATAGTTTGCGCTCGAAGAACAATAAGAAGAAAGCAGTGAGGTAGGAGAGGAATTTAACTCCCCAGAAACGTTTGGCCTGGTCGGTGATCTTTACGATACGCGCTCCTAATCCGATGTTAACGGCATTCACGAAGAAACGGCGTTCGTGGCTTTTGCCGTTGTAATAGCGGCAAAAGCCTACGTCTATCTTTCTCTGTCTGTTATCAATAATGCAGTCTACAGCTTTTTTATAGTCAAGGTCTTCGTCCCAATATCTGGCAAAATCGTTGCCTATACCATTGGGAATGATACCAATGGCAATATCACTTTTGTTTTCCACGTTGGACATCATGATGCCGTTGATGGCATCATTAAGCGCACCATCGCCACCTACTATTACGATTGTGCGATAGTCATTGTTGGCAAGGATTCCGGCCAGTCTCTCCACAGACCCGAAACCTTCGGATTGTACATAGTCGTAGGATACTCCTTTGCTATCCATGTACTCTTTGATTTCCTTCCAGCGTTTATGCGCTTTTCGTGTTCCGGCTTTAGGGTTGTAGATTACCCCCCATTTCCCAGGGTTTACACTCATACTATATATCTCGTTTTAGGTCTTACGTTGTTTATTACTATTTACTCTATCTGTTGAGCAATGCTTTGGCTTCTTGTATTTTTTCTTCCATTGGCAAGCTGGCATTAATCCAGTAGATGTCAAATCCGCGGCGTTCCATTCCTCTGAACCAGGTCATTTGCCGTTTGGCAAATTGGTGAATGGCTGTTTCCAATCCGTTATACATTTCGTCATATTCTATTTGCCCGGTTGCGTATAATGTGAGGAATTTGTATTCCAGCCCATAGTAAATCAGGTCGGCAGCGGGTACTCCTTTCTCTAGCAGTCCTTTCACTTCTTCTATCATTCCATCGGTTATACGTTGTTTGAGCCGGCGACTAATCTTTTCTCTACGCAACTCACGTTCTATGTCTAAGCCGATGATGAGGCTCTTTATTGGCGGAAATTCTCTCTGTTCCGTATCGTTTGTTACGTAATATTCTTCAATTTCGATGGCCCGGATGGCCCGCTTGGCGGTATCTACATCTGTACTGTTGTGTAGGGTTTTGTATGAACTTAGAATTTCGGTCAGTTCGCTTAGTGTTTTACCGGCCAGCTTTTGTCGCAGTTCCGGGTTTTCGGGTACAGGAATGAGCTTGTATCCTTTAAGTACGGATTCCAGATACATGCCTGTTCCACCGCACAGAATAGGGAGTTTACCCTTTTCCTGTATATCTTCGTATGCTTTAAGGAAGTCTTGTTGATACTCAAATACGTTGTATTTGTATCCCGGTTCGGCGATGTCTATCAGGTGATAGGGGATTTGCCTTCCATTTATGGTATAATCATCCAGATCTTTGCCTGTTCCTAGATCCATGCCCCGGTAAAGTTGTCGCGAATCGGCACTGATGATTTCTGCGTCAAGCTCGTATGCCAATGCAGTAGCAAAGGGTGTTTTACCCGAGGCTGTAGGACCTAATATGGTGATTAAATCATAGTTTGGCATGGGGTTATTTGTTGATATTTTCACAAAGATAGGAAAAAGACACCGAAAGTTCGATGCTTTATAACTGAAAAGATATCATAGGCAGGAAACTCTTTTCGTTTACATTTCTAAAGGTTTACAGTCGGGAAGTCTTAAAGTGTGTTATAATACGATTGTTTTCGCACACGGAACTTGCGGATTTGGAAAAAGTCCGTATCTTTGCAATGTGTTTTTCATAGTATTAGATTTAAGGTTAACAAAGGTTGGGGTCAGGCGTGATCCCTTTTTTTATGCCCCGGCCCCGAGGCGGGGCGGCCAGGTGCAGCAAGCCGCCGTGCCGATTAAAGGCAAGGCATACCGCCGATCTTATCTGCTTATTATGAGCTTTTGAAGGAGTTGAACCAGGTGAGAATGTTCTTGATCTTATCCTGGCTGCAAGAGAAAGTTACTTCACTAGATCCTATATCTAAAAAAAGTTCCCGCGTTTTAGGCATAATCCGGGTTATTGCTGTCCGGTTGACAATACATTGCCGGTTGATGAAGACGAAATCTTCGGGCAGTGTTTTTGAAAACTCGGCTAATGTTCCTCTTGCTTGTTTCAGTGTTCGTTTGGCTGTGTACACATTCAGAAAGTTTCTTTGTGTTCTTTCGATAGCCAGGATCGAGTCTTTTACGATAGGATATACGCCGGTTGCTGTAGATAGCATAATGGTTTCTTTTCCCTTATCCAAATCTTTTTTCTTTCCGATGTGTTCTTTGTGGGCGATGTTTTCGGCTTTAGATGAAACCTGATACTCTTTGGGCTTAATGAAATAGCCAATGGGTTCAACCCCTATGATTTTTGGGGATTGAATGCCTTCTTGTTCGGATAATAGAAAAATGGTAAGAGGCTTTTGGTTAAATTTCTGCATTTTATCAGAAATAAGATTGCTATTGGCTTTTGATATATTAATATCAATATACATAAGGTTTATTTCCTTTTCTTCGAGTATATCAATAGCGTTTAGGAAACTTTGTGCCCGGAATACGTGCGAGCTGGGTATTGTGCGATCTAATAATTCCGTTAAATGCATTTGGAAGGACTGATCACTGTCTATGATTAGTATATTATACACCATCATTTATCCAAAAATTCGTAATTAGTATTAAGTTGTTTTGAGCTAGCAGCATGCTATTGTTGCAAATGTATAAAAACTTTGCAAGTTATATGTATAGTTGCAGGGAAAATAGTGGTTTATATATGAATGTTTTGGTTTTATTTGGTCGATTTTGGCTTTTTTCTTCTGTTTGAGCTAAAAATGTGTTAGGTTGAGTCTGTATATTGTTGGTTCGTGTATGAAAAATCCCGATTTGGGTACATGGGCATTATTCGGGCCGGGTTATTCTTAAATTAATGATATACCTTTGTCTGTGTTTAGATGAATAGTGGAGTTCGAGAATAGACTAAATTGTGAATATTTTATCTGTCTGATACGTTTTTTTTGTTTAAATCTTATGTAAAAAAATCCCAGATCACTTATGGGGAGATTTCTCTTCATTCATATAATTATAGGTTTACCATTAATAATATCTTCCTAGAAGGTTCTTTATTTAATACGATTAGGAACTAAATATAAATACACTGTTTTACAATGTTATGAACACAAATTAATCAATAATAGTTATAATTGTTGAAGTGTACATAAACAAAAACGGGCATCGTGAGATGCTCGTTTTTTTTAAGGATTCAGCTAAAATCAGTTTTGGGGCAATCCGAAAAGTCAGGTTGTTATCGAATAGAGCACTGCCTTAATGAGGTTCGGCCAGTAGTTCAATCTCCCCCAGCCATAGGCTAAATCTGCTTCAACCGGTAGGTCAATCTCCCTGATGCAGTAGATCAATCTGATTCATCCAGTACCTCAACCAGATTCATCCAGTGCGTCAGGGAGATTGATCCAGTGCATCAGTCCGGCTCAGGCACTGGATAAACATCACTGAGACAGTGCACCATTTCCGGGTGAAAAATGAGGCTTTTGAGGAGAAAAAACGCTTTGGTGTTATCATTAAAACAGAAAAATACCGTATTTTCGTCGGCGTTTAGCATAACACCCAATTTTAATGATTATGAAAAGTATATTAGAGAGAACCTTCAAGTTAAAAGAGAATAATACGACAATACGTAAAGAACTGGCAGCCGGACTTATCACTTTCCTTACCATGTCCTACATCCTGATCGTTAATCCGAGTATATTGTCTACCACGGGTATGGATAAAGATGCGCTCTTCACATCGACTGCCTTGGCGGCGATATTTGCAACTCTGGTGATGGCTCTTTATGCCAAACTTCCCATTGCCCAGGCGCCTGGCATGGGGTTGAATGCTTTTTTTGCTTTCACCATTTGTGGAGCAATGGGCTACTCCTGGCAATTTGCTTTGACGGCGGTATTTATTGAGGGATTGATCTTTATACTGCTTACTTTCTTCAATGTTCGCGAACTAATTGTAAAAAGCATTCCGAAAGTGCTGAAAGATGCAATTCCTGTGGGAATCGGCCTTTTTATTACACTCATCGGATTGAAGAATGCGGGAATTGTTGTTGCCAATCCGTCTACCCTGTTGGCATTGGGCGATTTTTCGCAACACGGCGTATGGATTGCTTTTCTGGGACTTCTGGTAACTGCAATTTTGTTTGTCAGAAATGTCAATGGCTCTATATTAATAGGTATTGTAGCAGCCACCCTGTTTGGACTTATTCTGTGCGATGTGAAACTTCCCGAAGCCAGTATAATCAGTCTTCCTCCTTCTATCGCACACATATTTGCCCAGTTCGAGTGGGATCATATTCTTTCACTCAACATGGTGATTGTCGTATTTTCGCTGTTGTTCGTGAATCTGTTCGATACTGTTGGAACCTTGATTGGAGTAATCTCTAAAACCGGATTGGCAGACGAGAACGGCAATTTCCCTCAAATGAAAAAAGCACTCTTTGCCGATGCACTGGGCACCACTGTTGGTTCCATACTGGGAACGAGCACCATTACCGCCTATGTAGAAAGTGCATCCGGAGTGGCATCTGGTGGGCGGACAGGGCTAACTTCCGTCGGCACAGCATTGATGTTTGTATTGGCGCTGTTCTTTGCCCCATTGTTTTTGATGGTACCCGCCGCTGCAACTTCCCCGGCGCTTATCATTGTCGGATTGTTTATGATATCTTCCGTGGTAAAGATCAATTTCAGCGACATGAGCGATGGGCTCCCGGCATTCCTCACCATTGCATTTATGCCTTTTACATACAGCATTGCCGAGGGGATTGTATTCGGTATGCTCAGTTATACGCTGATTAAAGTCTGTACAGGTAAATTTAAAGACGTGTCGATCACGATGTACGTCATCGGGGTACTATTCTTATTGAAAATAGTACTCGATGCATTGCATTTATATTAACGGGATATCTGCCCCTAGCTGAAGAACAGGTTATCTACCTTCTTTTTCACAGCAATAATATTTATCCAGGACACTACGATAAACAGTGCCCCTCCTATTGCCATAGCCGGTAGGACGGAACCCATTTCCAATTGAGGAAACAGCAAGCCGATTGGCTCCGCATAGAGCGAACGTAAAAACAGTACAATACCCACCGATAAAGCCAGAACTAAAAGGTTAAGCCCTATGGTTAGCGCCTGATAGGGCAGGGCTACTTGTTTAGGACTGTAGCCGATGAGCAATAAACTTTCCAGTTTGGTGGTGTTCTTTTGCAGTAACAAGAAGATGCTCAACATCAGAATGTAGAATGACAAAGCACTGATCAACAGGCCAACAGCCAGAACTATCCCTACAATCAGGTTAAGGAAATAAGTGGTTTTTCCGGCATCAAGCTTTCCGTCTTCCGTTTCGTAGCCTTTTTGTTGGAAGTAGGTGGCAATAGCAGCGTCGGCCGGATTCTTCACTTCCACAATCAACCGCGACGGTGCCGGCTCAGTATGGGGAGCAAATGTCTTGTTTGCCCAATCCATGAAAGATTGTGGAACAAGAATCGTATTCAGCCGGTTAGAGAACCCAACAATATTTCCTTTATACCGTTTTACCTGCCCATTGCCTCGTAAAACAACATCCATATTGATCAATCCCATCAAACCCTCCGAAAGTTTTGGAAGGTTGCGCGATTGTGCAAAACCAAAGTTATAAAGATTCAGATAATTGCGGGGAATAATAATAGGTATCGTCGGGTTATTCTCATCAAAGTGCCATTTATCCAGCTTTACATCCACATATTCATCGGACACCGACTCGAAGAACATCGCGGTAGACATTTGCACTCCGGTGCCTTCCATCGTAAGGCCTGCCGATACACTAAACTGTGTAGATGTAAAAACGCCTACATTCCGGGTGAATGATTGTTTCTTCAAATCATCTATCTCGGCAGAGGAGAAGGTACTGCTTTTGCCGGCCAGGTTGCCAAGCGTGCTAACCTTTTTAGTAGCAATGATATAATCCTTCTTCATGAAACTGTCGCCTTGCGTGAAAACAGGTGCTATATCCCTATAAAACTGGATACTGAGCAATACGATGACCATGCCGAAGAGATTGGCGAAGAAAAAGCCGGTCAGTTGCCCTATGCTGATGTGTTGGCGAAGAAGCTTTCCGATAAATCTGTTCATAGTTTTAACACACTGTCGTAGTTCAGGTTAATATGCTTACCGATAGAGGTAACGATGATCCCGGCACCTTGTTTGCCGGCTTCTGCTGTGAGCAGCCCGGCCATGATCTGTCCGTTTGCATCGTCCAGGTGGCTGATAGGTTCGTCAAGTAAGATAAAGTCGAAGGGTTGGCAGAGCGAGCGGATAAAGGCTACGCGCTGTTGCTGTCCAAAAGAGAGTTTATCTGTCCGGATATTCAGCTTATCTTCTATGCCCAGTTGCTCAAACAGCGTGATAATCTCGTCTTTCTTCTTATAACCGGTAAGATCGTTTTTGATCAGAATGTTTTCGAGCGCTGTCAATTCGGAAAACAGTCGGAGGTCCTGAAATAGTATACTTAACGAATGGCGCCTGATATCCACCCATTCCGTAACGGACAAGGAGGTAATATTCATCTCGTCAAAGCAAATAATACCCTGATAATCCTTACGGTAACCATAAATGTAGCTACACAAAGAAGACTTTCCTGTGCCGGAAGCCGCTTCAACAAGATACGTCTTTTCCTTGCTGAATACGATTTCTTTATGCCACACATCGGATGTGATATGAGTACGATCGGCAAACACTCCAGGGAGTGTTTGCCGTAAATGTATACTATTCATACGCAGTTTATTATATTCCGGCGTATTGTTTTGCCAAATCAATAATTTGTTTGAGCGAGTTGGTGTCTTTATCGACCAACCAAAGGTTGATGTTCGATTGATTATTGCCTTCGCCGATTACCTCAAAATAAGATACTTTAGAAGCCATATCAATATATCTTGCAGCTTCTTTACCACCCATAGCCGACAACATTTTAACAGCCGGAAGGTCAAGAATAGCTTTCATGTCGATCACAACATACTGGTGCTTGCCTTTCATGTTCGAAGCATAAGCAGCCTCTTTCAGCGATTTATCTTCTTTCTTGCCAATGTTCTTATAAAGCAACTCATCATTGGTAGCATACATGTAGTTATCTTTGTAGCCAAAGAACACGTTCATCTGGCGGGATTTGTACACATATTCATTATCCCCCAACTTAACGATGTCTTCCGAACGACGAAGGCCGAGGTCGCCCTTCGCTTCATACAATGCCTCAAGTGCAGCACCGTTTTTGGCTTCGGCATAGGCGGCAAAAGTTGGCATATCGCTCATGGTCACATTGATAAGTCCACCGGAGATATCTCCTTTGAAAGAACCAAAAATGGCTTTAACCTTTTCGGCCTTATCCAATGACAATCCTTCGCGGAAGTCTTTGTTTTCCTGAAGCATATCATACAGCTTCTCTCCGTTCACATTAACAGACATGTACATCAATGTCGAAGAAGGGAAATTGGCAAGGAATGCTTCGCTCAGCTTACCACTGATATCGTTTTGCTTCTTGAACATTTCCTTTACCTTCTCATTTTCAGAAACAGCTTCAAAATGAAGTGCAATCTTTCCTTTTTCAAAGTTAAGTCCACCGGCAACCCCTATATCTTTAGGATCAATATTATCCATGCTACCAAGAGTCATATCCATCTGACGTTTGTACATGCTTGGAAGTGCATCCATAGTAGAGAAGAATGTAATTTCTCCTTTCTTCTTGGCCATGCTTTGGAAGTATGCACTCTTCGCGATGCTTTCGTCCTTAGTCTGCTTCATCAGGTCGGCAACGATCTTGTCGCTGTTACGTTCTTCCGTAATCAGTAGTGTTGATTCGTTGAATGCGCATACGCTTGCTCCCTTAATCTTAACCAGATAGTATCCGTCAATCTTGGTTACAGGATCGCTGATTTGCTCGGAAGCCATCACCTCGAATGTTTTGTTCAGCTTATCCATATCGCTCACCTTCATAACCACGGCAGCCGATGGAATCAGACTGCTGGTAAAGAAATAAACGGGGTCTTTGATCGATAAACCGGAAGCTGAACCATCTTTGATGATCTTTTCAACATGCTGGAAAGTCGCAGCGTTCAACTCGCCTTTCATCGCATCAATAAGTTTCTGCTTATCGTCATTGCTTACGCCACTCTTATCAACCAGCGATTGAAAGTGTATGGCGACAACCGCAGAGGCATCGGCCGGGATAACATTTGTATACTCGGACGACTTTTCGGAGCAAGACGCCATGCATGCTACCAAAACTACCAGCGTGAATAGCCGGGCAATCAGATTTTTTTTCATACTATTCTTTTTTAAGTTCAGAATTATTCTTCATTTGCTTGATTCAATGTGCAACAGGCTACCAGCGCAGCGGTTTCGGTACGCAACCGCGACTTACCTAAACTTATAGGAACGAACCCCTTAGCTAAAGCTTTTTCTACTTCTTCGGGGCTGAAGTCTCCTTCAGGCCCTATCAGCACCAAAGCATCTTCACCTTTACGAATGACGTTCTTTAATAAGGGCTTCTCACCCTCATAACAATGGGCAATGAACTTCTGGCCTGAGAACTCCTGTTCGATAAACGCGTCAAAGTCCATCATCTCATTGAGTTTCGGGAGGCGTGCTTTGAGTGACTGTTTCATGGCCGATACCAGAATCTTTTCAATACGTTCGGTCTTGATTACTCTGCGCTCTGAGAAACGGCAGTTCAGAAAGGTCAGTTCATCAAATCCGATTTCAGTTGCTTTCTCGGCAAACCACTCGTTCCGGTCCATGTTCTTGGTTGGGGCTACCGCCATGTGCAGATGGCAAGGCCAAAGAGGTTCCTGAAAAATGGTTTCTTTTATAGCAACCATGCAACGTTTATTGTTGGCGGCTGTAATTTCTGCTTTATAGAAATGGCCTTTGCCGTCGGTCAATGTAATTTCATCGCCTTGTGATAGTCTCAACACACGGGTGCAGTGCTGCGCTTCCTCTGTAGGAAGTTCTGCCTGGGTCGATATGTCGGGTGTATAAAATACGTGCATGGATTATTGCCGACGTGCAATCTCGTCTCTCAGAACGGATGCCAGTTCATAATTTTCTTCTTTCACGGCTCTGGCCAGTTCTTTCTTCAGAGATTGGATGTCTTTGTTTGCCAGGCTGTTGTCATCCATTTCGGCTTCTTCTTTCTCTAATGCATCGCTCATTGAAATACATTCTTTCTCCAGAATAGAATCATAAATGTATATTGGAGCATTAAAACGTAGAGCAAGGGCGATAGCATCGGAGGTGCGGGAATCGATGCGTACAATTTCTTCTTCTCTTTTGTAGAAAATGTGCGAATAGAAAACCCCGTCCTGTGCTTTGTAAATAAGTACTTCGGCTATGGTGATATCAAATACGTTCAGCGTACTCGTGAACAAGTCATGGGTGAGCGGACGTATGGGTCTGATACTATTTAACTTAAAGGTTATGGCTTGTGCCTCGGCCGGCCCTATAATAATAGGTAGCTGCCGTTCGCCATCCATTTCCTGTAACAGCATGGCAAAGGCTGGTACCTGCGCCTGGCTGTTTGAGATATTCACTACTCTTAATTCAATCTTCTTATCCATTTTTACTTTTTGGGAGCAATCTCCGGTTCATGCTTGTATTTAAATATGATGGCAAACAGTATAGCCACTACGATCATGTATGTTGCAAAGGTAAACCAGGCATTCGGCCAGTTGGTTACCTCGACCATTTTCCCTGCTACTTCCTGTGTGTTGGTGAAATAATTCACGACGTATCCGGCGGCATACGAACCTACGATGGCTCCGATTCCGTTGGTCATGATCATAAATACGCCTTGCGCACTGGCACGGATGCCAGAACCTGTATTCTTTTCAACGTATAAAGATCCCGAAATGTTGAAGAAATCAAATGCCATTCCATAAACTATGTTCGATAGCAATAGCATCCATAGTCCTGCTCCCGGGTTGCCTGCACCGAATAGTCCGAAACGCAATACCCAGGCAAGCATACTGATGAGCATCACATTCTTAATTCCAAATCGTTTCAGGAAGAATGGTATGGTGAGGATAAATGCTACCTCGGATATCTGTGATATGGAAAGCAGTACAACCGAATGTTTTACTCCGAAAGATTCTGCATATTCCGGTACACTGGCAAAGCTGCTTAAGAATAAGTCTCCAAATCCGTTGGTGATTTGCAATGCGGCGCCAAGCAGCATGGAGAAGATAAAGAAGATGGCCATCTTCTTGTCTTTGAATAAGGTGAACGCTCTCAGGCCAAGGGAATCAACCAGTGAGGTTCCAATGTTTTTATTGATATCGCATTTGGGCAGTGTAAACGCGTAGATCCCCAGTATTAATGCAGCACCGGCGGCAAGAAGCAATTGCATCTCCGAATATTTGAATCCGCTGAAATCTACCACCCACATGGCAGCGATAAACCCGATTGTACCCCATACACGGATGGGAGGGAAATCTTTGACAATGTCAAGCCCTTCTTTTTCCAGCGCATTATAAGCTACAGAATTACTTAAAGCCAAGGTAGGCATATAGAACATTACGCTTAATAGCATGCAGGTATATAGAGGCACATATTCCGTTTGAAAGGAAGCGGTAACGAGCAATCCCGCACCAATCAGATGGCATATTCCGAGTAATTTCTCGGCGGGCATCCAGCGGTCGGCTATGATTCCCATCAGACCGGGCATGAACAGCGAAGCAATTCCCATTGTAGCAAAGAAACTACCGATCTGAACGCCATCAAACCCCAGATTATTGCCTACATAACTGCCAAAAGAAATTAACCATGCTCCCCAAATAAAGTATTGGAGGAAATTCATGATAATCAAGCGGAATTTCATGCTCATATTATTGCTGATTTAAGTGTTTACTTATAAATATATGACCACAAATATAATACTTTCCGCGAAGAATAGCCGGGATAATGTGAAAAAAGCAGGCGGCAAGATGTCACTACCAGGTTTTGATGCCTCCTTATGAAGGCTTGGTGGTGATATCTTGCCGCATGAAACTTGGGCAGTGCGCCTCTCGTTACTTATCTTTGAACCTGTGTTCCAGGACGCTTATACCAGTCTGTAAAATCAAGGCATCCGCTTTCTACCCATTTAATGTAGTCAGGGTATGCGAAGCCAATGGCCACTTTCTCTTTAGGAAGAGCATAAGACGTCTCCCCGGAAAGATGAATAGCGTAGGGGTAGTAATTTCTTTCACCACTGATATACCATCTGCCGGTCCATTGCCAGTTGTCTGACGAATCTTTGATTCTGGATCTGTCGGTACCTGTTCCGAATAAGGCAATTCCATTGGTGTTCATCTCATCATCCCACACCGGTGGATAGTCGGGTAGATGCACCTGGATGTGTGGAGATGGCGATATATATATATTATAAGGAGCATGCATATACCGGTTGTTGTCAAATTCATTGGCAACTACTGTGCCCTCTTTGAATTTGATATCAACTATATATCTCTGAGGTGTAGGGGTTGTTACATAGGGGTCGATAACATCTTTAACGAGTTCGCAAAGGTGCAGTACAAAGCCATCTCCATCGTGATAAACAGTCGATTCCGGTTGCGATTTACCAATTACTTGTATATTCAATGACTCCACATAATCATAAGGAATCTGGTACTGAACGCTAAAGCTATTGTGGTAATCGGCACCTGTGTGTATCAGTGTATATTCGTCTTTGACGGCAGATACAAATTGATTTCCGGTAACTACACCGTTTTCTGTTCTTTGAACATAAGTTACATCAGAGTTGTATTTTGCCACCACATCATTCATATCATAATCATCTCTTCTGGGCCAGTTATCTTCGAATGCAACGATTCCTTTTCTGTTGTCACCAGATTCAATATCTTCTATTGTAATTGAAGGTGGAGGATCAAGGGCATTGATCGGGTTGGTTACAACGTGGAACATGACGTCGTTGCAGTCTCCATCACTATTCCACCAGGCTAATTGCGATTTTTCTCTGTTTAAGTCTTCGAAACCAAAGCAGATATAGTTCACTCCACTATTGTCTTCTACGCTAAACCGAATGGTATGTTTGTTTACTGTGGTTGACGGATTTATTTTTGTTTCCGGATTCCATTCTGCTACCGAGTAGAACCAAGGATAAGGCTCTGAGTTGGGGTGGATTAAATAATTGTATGAATTCGTTCCATAATCCCACTCCTGCATAAAGCTATTGGCACCTAATACCCAACCGATAGTGACGCCCTGGGGGAATTTATCGACCAGCTCGGAACCATTCCAATATTTCAGTTTGATATAATCGCCGGCTTTTAACCCGCCATCAACTAGCTTTGCATATTGGAAGGCTGAAATGACTGTTAGATTTGCTTTCTGTGCCTCGCTTAATGTGGGTAGGTCGCTTTTGGGTCCGTCATAGCAAAAATAACTAAGTGAGTTGTTGAATCCACTGGCCGAAGCGATTACTGAAAGGAATACCTCAATGCCTTCTCCGGCATCATCCCGTTTTAATTCAATGGATGCATCCTGATAATAGTTTAAGTCTGTTACAGGTGTATCTTCGGGGAAGGTATTGGCTATTTGGTTTAGAATTTCCGTAGGGATGTTTGCCCGTTTGCTTATCTCCGGCGCTCCCCGGAATAGATACTGGTCTACGCTCTGTGTAGTTACGCTCCGGGTACCGGCACCGGCGCGTGATGAAGTCGATTCAATCGGGTCATTGACATTGAATACTTCAAATGAGGCTTCGGTACCTCTTATCGTTGCAACCATTAGCGTGGGTACAAACAAGCTGGGAGAATATAGATACAAGGTTGTTACATTTGCCGGAATGGTTCTCACCACAACAGACGAGCCTTGAACATGTATACCCGATGAGATCGGTTTCACATTTTTATCTTTGTACCATCTACCGCTACCAGATTCCTTTGTGTAAGGATTCGTGTCGTATAGTTCAAACTGGGAAACAAAGCCTTCGGCTACCGGGTAGTTGAAGTACATCCGCACTTCTTTGGCAGTCTGAAAGGTTAAGGTGGAAACTTTCTCTCCAACAGCTCCATCTATGTAGTCGGGGTCGTAATAGTCTTTATCACTACAGGATGTTAGCATCATGGTCAATCCTGCCATGCTTACAATGGCATAATAATAAAGTCGGTTAAGCATAATTATTGTTTCGTTTTCTAAAGTAAGTGGTTGTTATTAAATAAATAACTTACAAATATATAATTTGTTCATGAGAAATGGATGAAAAATGCAGTAAAAATGTGGTTTTGTGGGTAATATGTGCAACTACTAAGCGAAATGATAGCGGATTAATGTTAAAACTTGGATGGGTATGAGGGAAACCCATCATTTCAACTAAACTTTCTGCTTGCCCCGAATTTTGTATCTCTGATTCCTCTAAACCATACAACTCACAACTTACATTTTGTTAGTTCTGTCCCCAAACGTTTAAAATTGCCTACCTTTGTTCGTGAGCTGAAAAATGCTCCGTATTTGTGGTTTGGTGGATGCAAAACGATAGTGTGTTGGGCTGTTGTCTGTTTAATTGTTTGAGAATAGCATGGTTTTGTTTTGTTGGTCTGGTTAATCGGCTATTTCTCTGACAATGTGCTTGTTTTGGATTTCTGGTAAAAACGATTAAAGTAGGAAATATAACTTTAAAATTTACTCTTCTTCCCAATTCTCTCCTCTTTTCATGTTCGAAAAAATGGAATCAAAACCTTTTTTGCTTTCTTGTTAAACACACAGACTTGCTACGTTAACACGTCAACTTTCTACAGTAACGCGGTGAGCAGTCACACTTAACACGGCCTCTGGTAGTTATTAACACCAGAGTTGATCTGTTACAGCAGAGAGTTGACTTGTTAAACACAAAAAAAGAGAGAACTATCAAAATATTCCGGCTTTTTATCGGCAAATTAGCTTATTTGAGTTGAAAAAACACTTTTTCCTCTCTTTTTTAGCTTAAATTCTTCTTTTGGATAATAAATAAATCGGCTTTATACTCTTTCTGGAGCATGTCCTGCACTTTAAATAGGTAAAAATTGGTGTTGGGGAATTGTCAAAAAGAAAATAAAATAACAGAAAATAAATCAATCTGATTGTTATATTGGAGAATGTGGATCGGTTAGATATTTCTTAAGATGCTTTAAACATGGATTCCAAGAGTCAGATTAGCCAGAATTTGTGCGTAAATACAAAATCCCTTCAGGTTCTAATGTTTGCCCTATGATAATCTTAAAAATATGGGCAAAAAAAATTGGCTACCCTCACGGGCATCCAATCTTTATTAACCTTAAATCTAATACCATGAAAAACACATTGCAAAGATAAGTGTTTTTATGTTATAGAACATACTTTATCTCTAAAAAGTATCGGAGTTTAACTTATTTTAATAGAGTTAATCCAAAAACTCTGTTACGCGGTGCTTATTCGACGTATAAAACCAGCCCTTTGAGGTATTCACCTTCCGGGTGGTAAATATTTACCGGATGGTCTGCCGGTTGCGTAAGTTGATGTAAAATACGTACGCTACGTCCGGATATGGCAGCAGCCGTAAATACGGCAGTGCGGAAATTATCTTTGCTGACCACTTGTGAACAAGAAAATGTAAACAGGATACCTCCCGGTTTAATTTTCTCGAATGCTTTGGCGTTAAGCTTGCGGTAACCTTGCAGTGCATTTCTGAGTGCATCCTTATGTTTGGCAAAAGCCGGAGGGTCAAGAACGATTAGGTCGTATTGGTCGCCCATGCGATCCAGATACTTGAATGCATCTTCTGCATATGCAGTGTGCCTGTCATCTCCCGGAAAGTTCAGTTCCACATTCCTGTTTGTCAGTTCAATGGCTTTCGCAGAACTGTCTACCGAGTGTACCAGTTTGGCATCGCCACGCATGGCGTAGAATGAGAAACCACCTGTATAACAGAACATATTCAATACAGAACGTCCTTTGGAATAGCGTTCAAGCAGTGCCCGGTTCTCCCGTTGGTCTACAAAGAATCCGGTTTTTTGCCCTTTCAGCCAGTCTACATGGAATTTTAATCCATACTCCTGTGCCATATTCTCAGAACTTCCTCCTTTCAGGAATCCGTTTTCGGGGAACAGGTCGGCTTTGAAAGGTAAGGTGGTTTCCGACTTATAGTAAATGTTCTCAATCTGGTCGCCCATCACTTCCGATAACGCCTCTGTAATTGCCATACGATAGACGTGCATGCCGGCTGAATGCGCCTGCATAACGGCTGTTTTCGCATATACATCGATTACCAGTCCCGGCAGGTTATCACCCTCACCATGTACAAGACGATAAGTGTCGTTTGTTGGGTTGGTGGCTATACCAATGCCTTTGCGCATTTCATAAGCAACGCCCAGTTTGCGTTTCCAGAACTCATGGTCTATGGGTTCTTGTTTGAATGAAAGCACACGCACGGCGATGCTTCCTATCTGGAAATGGCCTTCGGCTATGAATTCTTTTTTGGAAGTATATACTTCAACGACTTCCCCTTCCTCGGGTTCTCCGTCAATGCGTGCTATGGCACCGGAGAAAATCCAGGGGTGAAATCTTTTCAGTGACTCTTCTTTTCCTGGTTTCAGGTATACTTTATGATAAGACATATTGATTTACGATTAGACGATTTACGATTGGATGATTTACCATGCGGTATTCTGGTTAGCGATGCTGATTGTTACTTTTCAATCCGCTCTGCTGATATGGGTTCCGGGCTCTCGACAACATAGTTTCCTGTAACCTTTAGTCCCTCTAGCAGATTATAAATCTTAAGGCATGACCAGGCATCGGTTGCTGCATAAACTTTTTGGGCATCGGTAAGTACATCGGTTTCCCAGTTGGACAACCGTTGCGACTTGGATATTTTCTCTCCGAATAAGATAGCATATATCTTTTGCAGGCTTTTATCCTGAATGCCAAACGCATTTACGTATTCCTGCAACTCAATACACGACTGTTGTTTAAGAGGAGCGCGTTTGCGCAACATCATAAAGTCGTCGCGTAAAGATAACCCCACTTTAATTACAGAAGGGTTTTCTAATAATCCGATAATAGGTGCTGTAAGGCCAGTGTGATTCAGGCGGAAAAGGAAACAGCATTCTTCGGAAGATATCTGTAACAGTGCCACTTTATGCGATTGTCCTTTGGTGAAAGATGGGCGCGTTTCGCTATCAATCCCTACCACCTTTTGCGAGGTGAGGTATTTGATTGCTTTTTCCGCTTCGGCCTCCGTTTGGATTACAAATATCCTTCCCGGGAAAACCGCTTTAGGCATTTCTTTCAGATCTTCTTTATTTATGCTTCTTTTAATTACCATATTGAATTAGTCCTCATCTAGGCTGGGGTAGGTGCCATCCTCATCATTTTCCTGATCTTCTGTATCAGGATTGTACTTTATATCATGGAGTGCCCGTAAAGTATTAACCAGTTTTTGTCCCCAGTATAGGCCAAAATTCTCTTTGCAGGTATACAACGCATCGTTCATCGTTTCGTTCAGTCCCAGCTGGAATACGAAAATGAAGTCTTTGACGTCCTGATATATATCCGCCAGATCTTCGGATATGGTTTTCTTTATTGGAGTATCGCTGTATGCCATCTCGGGTAAGAATACTTCCAGATAGTCATCTTTTTCGGCCAACACGGCCGATATGTTTATACGTAGCACTTCATATATTTCTTCGGTCACATAACGTTCCTGCTCTTCGTCGTTGAACAAGTCAACCTCCGGAAGCATGGAAGCTTTCAGGTAGAGCAAAGGCAGTATTTTCAGCGTAGTATCGACAAAGGTAGAGCGCTTCATGTTCTCTGCACGTTCCAGAAAACCACAAAACTCTGCTGCCACGGTTACGAATTCTACGGTGTTTTTATCAAATATGACCTGACTGTAATTCTTCATATAGAATGTGAATAGAAACGCAAAGGTAAGAAAAAAAAGGGAGTGGGAATCTATTTTTTTACTACATTTGCATAAGTAAATGCTTAATCCCCAAATATAGTTTCAACGTCTTTCACTACATGGCTAAAAAGAAATCAGATACAGAGGCTTCCAGGAAGCCTGAATCGACCAACAAGTTTATTGCATTCTTCAAGAGCGAAACCGCTCACTTTGTGCTCGGACTGGCACTGGTAATCTTCGCGGTTTACCTGTTGCTGGCTTTTTCTTCGTTCTTCTTCACCGGGGCCGACGACCAGAGTATTATAGATAAAGCCGATCCTCAGGAACTTTCTTCAGTAAATAATGGTGTGCGAAATTACGCCGGCTCGCGTGGTGCGCAGTTGGCTAGTTACCTGATCAATGATTGTTTCGGGATATCATCTTTCTTCATCATTGTCTTTCTGGCTGTAGCCGGACTGAAACTTATGCGCGTGCGTGTATTCCGTTTATGGAAATGGTTCATTGGCTGTTCATTGCTACTGGTGTGGTTCTCTATTTTCCTTGGATTTGCTTTCATGGATTATTATCAGGAATCATTTTTCTTCTGGGGCGGGCAACATGGTTATAACGTAAGCCGTTGGCTGGAATCACAAGTCGGTACCCCTGGGGTATGGATGATTCTGCTGGGCACAGCTATCTGCTTCTTTATCTATGTAAGCGCGCAGACGATCATCTGGTTGCGTAAAATGCTTAGCCTGAGCTTCCTGAAACGTCAGAAGAAAGACCCGGAACCGGAAGGAGTAGATTCTGATGATTCCGATGATGATGATATAACAGCACCGGTTGTTCCTGTTCAAACTGAACCTCAGACTCTGGAATTCAAGATGGATAGAACATTCACTCAGGAGGAGCCTCTCACCCCCAAGCCAGTTGCTAAACCTGAACCTGACCACGGCCTTAAAATGGAATTTGAACCTGCCGGAGAGGAGGAGTTGCCGGAAATCGTTCCATCAGAAGATGAGGAAGAGGAACTTGGACCTGAATTTGAAATTGCAGCAGCATCGGGCGATGATGAAAATTATCAGGGACCCGAACGAGAGCCTTATAATCCCAAACTGGACCTGGAAAACTATCGCTTCCCAACGCTTGACCTCATGAAGCGGTATGATAATAACGAGCCGACGATCAATATGGAGGAACAGAATGCGAATAAAGATCGCATTATCAATACCCTGCGTAGTTTCGGTATCGAAATCAACAGTATTAAAGCTACGGTTGGGCCTACGGTAACGCTTTATGAAATAACTCCCGAACAGGGGGTACGTATTTCGAAGATCCGCGGATTGGAGGATGATATTGCGTTGAGCCTTTCTGCACTGGGTATTCGTATTATTGCGCCGATACCGGGCAAGGGTACGATTGGTATTGAGGTGCCGAATTCGAATCCGAAGATTGTGTCTATGCAATCTATTATCAGCAGTAAGAAATTCCAGGAATCAACGTTTGATTTGCCTATCGCTTTTGGTAAGACCATTACCAATGAGGTGTTTATGGTTGACCTGTGTAAGATGCCGCACGTTCTTGTGGCGGGGGCTACGGGACAGGGTAAATCTGTTGGACTGAATGCTATCATTACCTCCTTATTATATAAGAAGCATCCGGCTGAGTTGAAGTTTGTGCTTGTCGACCCGAAGAAGGTAGAGTTTAGCATCTATTCGGTTATTGAGAACCACTTCCTGGCTAAATTGCCTGATGGTGAAGAGGCTATCATCACAGATGTAACCAAGGTGGTGCAGACCTTGAACTCAATTTGTGTGGAGATGGATAGCCGCTATGACTTACTGAAGAAGGCCCATGTTCGTAATATAAAGGAATATAACGAGAAGTTTATCAACCGTAAACTGAATCCGGAAAAAGGACATAAATATATGCCTTATATCGTGGTGGTGATTGATGAGTTTGGCGATTTGATTATGACCGCCGGCAAGGAGGTTGAATTGCCTATTGCCCGTATTGCCCAGTTGGCGCGTGCCATTGGTATACATATGATTATTGCTACGCAACGTCCGACTACGAATATCATTACGGGTACGATTAAGGCTAACTTCCCGGCTCGTGTGGCGTTCCGTGTGTCGGCCATGATGGACTCGCGTACGATCCTCGACCGTCCGGGTGCTAATCAGCTGATTGGTCGTGGGGATATGCTTTTCTTACAGGGGGCTGATCCAGTGCGTGTGCAGTGTGCATTTGTAGATACGCCCGAGGTGGAGGATATTACCAAGTATATTGCCCGCCAGCAGAGTTATCCTACGGCATTTTACTTGCCGGAATATGTTAACCCCGATGGTGGCAGTGATTTGGGCGATGTGGATATGGATCGTCTTGATCCGTTGTTCGAAGATGCCGCCCGCTTGATTGTTATTCACCAGCAGGGTTCTACGTCTATGATACAGCGTAAGTTTGCGATTGGGTATAATCGTGCCGGTCGTATCATGGATCAGCTGGAGAAAGCGGGTATCGTTGGACCAAGCGAAGGAAGTAAAGCGCGTCAGGTGATGTGCATGGACGAAACTGACCTGGAAATGCGCCTGAGCAACCTATAACGGCGCGGCAACGTGCCGCTGCGAAGTTTTATTTAAACACAAGAGTTATGAAAAGTATAATTATAATATGTATAGCCGGTCTGCTTGCTTTGCCGGTATTTGCCCAACAAAAGGAAGCTAAGGATGTACTGGACAAAACCTCAGCTAATTTCCGCAAAGCAGGTGGAGTAGAGGCGGGCTTTACGATTAGGATAAAGGCCAAAGGCCAGACGGATGGCTTAATGGTTGGAACTATCCGCCTGAAAGGAGATAAGTTTGTACTTAAAACCACAGATGCCATAACCTGGTTTGATGGCGAAACGCAATGGAGCTATCTGACGGATAGTGAGGAGGTGAATATCAGTAACCCGACGGAGGAGGAATTGCAGGGCATAAATCCATATGCTTTGCTGTCTATCTATGAGAAAGGGTTCTCGTATGTGTTGGGTAAGACCCGCACGTATCAGGGCCGTTCTATTTATGAGGTGGTACTTACTCCTACAGATAAAACGAAGGAAATGTCTAAGTTGATATTGTATGTTGCCAAAGATACGTATCAACCATTATATATATTAGCCGAACTGAATAATGGCAGTCGGAACGAGATTACAATAACAAGTTACCGGGCGGGACAAAAGTTCGACGATTCGATCTTTGTATTCGATAAGAAACAATACCCCCGTGCCGAAATCATCGACCTTCGCTAGGCCGCGAGGCGCGGCAACCAGGTGCGGCAAGCCGCGCTGCGCTATAAGGACGAATGGCACGTTCTATAGTGAGGAATGATAGTTATAATATAATAATAAGAATAATAATATGGGAAATGAAAAAGTAAAATGCCTGATTATAGGCTCGGGTCCTGCGGGATACACCGCAGCTATTTACGCCGGACGTGCAAACATTAGTCCTGTACTTTACGAAGGGATACAGCCTGGTGGACAGTTGACTACCACTACAGATATAGAAAACTTCCCGGGATATCCTTCCGGGACTTCGGGTACGATGATGATGGAAGATTTCCGTGAGCAGGCCGAGCGCTTTGGTGCGGATATCCGTTTCGGGATTGCAACAGCAACCGATTTAAGCGCTCCTCCATATAAGATTACGATTGATGGCGAAAAGACAATTGAAGCGGAATCGGTAATTATAGCTACCGGTGCTGCTGCCAAATATCTGGGATTGCCGGATGAGGATACGTATGCCGGAATGGGTGTTAGCGCATGTGCTACCTGCGATGGCTTTTTCTATCGCAAGAAGGTGGTGGCAGTTGTAGGTGGTGGTGATACGGCTTGTGAGGAGGCTATTTATCTGGCTGGCCTTGCATCTAAAGTGTACCTGATTGTGCGTAAGCCTTATCTGCGTGCTTCCAAGATTATGCAGGCGCGTGTACATCATCATGAGAATATCGAAATCCTGTTTGAGCACAATGCTATCGGTTTGTTTGGTGAGCATGGTGTGGAAGGTGTGCATCTGGTGAAGCGCGCCGGCGAACCGGACGAAGAGAAATATGACCTGGCTATTGATGGGTTCTTCCTGGCTATTGGCCATAAACCTAATTCTGATATATTTAAACCATACCTGGATACAGATGAGGTTGGGTATATCATCACCGAACCGGGTACTCCCTGCACAAAGGTTCCCGGAGTTTTTGCTGCCGGTGATGTGGCTGATTCTAATTACCGACAGGCCATTACGGCTGCTGCAAGTGGCTGTATGGCGGCTATAGAAGCGGAACGCTACTTGTCGGAATGCGAATACAGGCTAAAAAGCAAATAGCTTTTTGGATTTACGATTGGACGATTTATGATTTACGATTGGACGATTTACGATTGAAGTTACCTTTACTTGCTGTTTTTAGTAACTCCAATCGTAAATCGTAAATCGTCCAATCGTAAATCTAATAGATTTCTACCTCATCCACATACATATCCGAAGGAATAATATCTTCGGGTGTATCTTTCCGGCAGTCGATGCCGTTTCTTATTGTACCTCCGCTTTTTAGTTTTAGTCTTACGTAGGTAGCTTCAACCGGGTTGAAGGACACCTCGTCGGTGAATGCTTTGCGACCTCTTTCGGGGAATTCGCGGGTGAATGATTCTTCGGCTACGGTGGTGAATTCCTGTCCGTCGGCAGATATTTGTACGATGGCTGCACTTGCCGGAAGAATGCGGTATGCCGGGTTGTATAACGTACCGAATACTACCTTACTGATTTGAGTAGGCTTTTCAAGGTTTACGGTGAACTCCAATTCGTTGTTGTTCTGGCTCACTCTGAAACTCGTCCACGGGGTGTAGGATGCCACATCACCGCGTTTGCCGTTGGTTAGTCCGAAGGTTGTTTTGTCCGCTCCCAGTGCATCGTTCTCTCCGAATATGTCGCCTGTGGTCCATCCCATCCGTGGGTTAACGGTGAATGGTTTACCGCTGATCAGGTTGGCGTATAGGCGTTTGGAGGTTACTTTACCTAGTATTTTACCATCTTTAAATGCGGCGGCTTGCAGGTTGATGTCACCCGTCCAGGTGAATGGTGCGGTGTACAGTTCCGATTTGGCGGTCGGAGTGCTTCCGTCGGTGGTGTAGCGTATCTCTGCGTTAGGGTAGAATGATTCCAATACCACTTTCAGTTCGTTGCTTTCGTCTACGTGGGTGTTGATGTTTGCTTCGAAGAAGTTGCGGCAGGCGTGTACGTCCCTCAGTTCCATGCGCTCGTAAGCGTTGACCATCCGTTCGCAGAAACTTTGCCAGTTCTTGTTCTGGTTCTGTGTCCATCCGGTTTCGGCCAGGGCGATGGCCCGTGGGAAGGTTTGGTAATCGCGGCGTTCGTTCGTCTGGATGTATTCGTTCCACAGGTTGCCTTGTACGCCGATGATGTGTTTCTTGATTAGTTCGTCGGCATCGTCCGGTACGGGGTTGTAACTGTAGGTTCTCTTCAATGTGTTGTGACCGCCGATGGTGGTGGGGGCAGTCGATGGTTCTTCCTGGTAATAATCCAGGTAGGCGTACTGATTGGGGGTCATAATGGCGTCATGTCCGGCTTTGGCGGCATTCATTCCGCCCTCTACGCCGCGCCATGACATGACTGTGGCGTTGGGCGCGAGTCCGCCTTCGAGGATCTCGTCCCATCCGATGATTTGCCTTCCTTTACCGTTGATGTATTTCTCCATGCGGGTGATGAAGTAGCTTTGCAGCTTTTCTTCTTTCGTATGTTTAATGCCGTCAATGGGGTTGGGGGTGGTATCGTCTTTAAGGCCGAGCTTCCTGATCAGTCCCTGGCAATGCGCGCAGTTCTTCCATGCCGTTTTAGGGGCTTCGTCGCCACCAACATGGATGTATGGGCTGGGGAAGAGTTCGATCACTTCGTCTATTACCCCTTCCATGAATTGGAATGTTTCTTCTTTCGGGCAGAAGATTTCGGGGAAGATGCCCCAAAGTCCTGTCACTTCGTATCCGCTGGCCGGTTCGCAACCCAGTTCGGGGTAGGAGGCGAGTGCTGCCAGGGCATGGCCCGGCATTTCTATTTCGGGGATGACGTTGACGTATCGTTCGGCGGCGTAGGCTACGATATCTTTGATTTGCTCGTGGGTATAATAGAATGGACCGTATTCCTTTCCGTCAAAAACGTGTGGCCAGTTTACGTAATAGTAATCAACGAGGGTGTGTTTGCGCTTAGCGCCAATCTCGGTGAGCTTGGGGTATTTCTTGATTTCGATTCTCCACCCCTGGTCGTCGGTGAGGTGGAAATGGAAGGTATTCATTTTGTGCATCGCCAGCATGTCGATGTACTTATAGATATACTCTACTGTTGAGAAATGGCGGCATACGTCGAGGTGCATTCCGCGGTATCCGAAGCGTGGGGCATCGGCAATGTCGGCTGCCGGAATGGACCATTCGGCACGTTTCTTGAGCTGGTCGCCGTAGACTTCTACGGGAAGTAGTTGGTAAAGGGTTTGTATGGCGTAGAAGAATCCGTTGGGCTGGGAGGCGGTAATGGTTATGTTTTCAGGGGTAATGGACAGGTCGTATGCCTCTTTTTCCATGCCGTCGATGGTCATAAAGCGGATGGCAGGCCCCTGTGGGTGCTCTTCTTCGGTTGTTGTTAGTGTGATGCCGGAGGTTTGTTTGATGCGTTCGATGAAGGCATCGGCAATGGCTTTCACTTCGGGGGTGGATTGCGCTGTGATGACCTGTACTTTCGGGGTCAACTTAAAGCGCCCTTCGTGTGCAACTAGGGTGTTGGGCTGCGGAATGATTTGGTACTCATTCACGATCTCTTTTGTCTGTTGGCATCCGGGGGAGATGAACATCAGGCACAAAAGAAGGAGATAGATTCCTTGTTTCATGGTTCAAATGTGTGTTAAATTAATAGTGTGGATAGCGACCTATCCTATTTTGCTTATTTTCTTAAGCTTTTCTTCATCTATGATCTTGATTTTGCGTCCGTCGATTGTAATTAACCGTTCGTTGGCAAAGTTGGACAGCGTGCGGATGGCGTTGGAGGTGGTCATGTTCGACAGGTTGGCCAGGTCTTCCCTCGACAGGTAGATGCTCAGCGTGGAGCCGTCTTCTTCGAGTCCGTAGCTTTCCATGAGGAAAAGGAGTGATTCTGCCAGTCGTCCGCGGATGTGTTTTTGGGTGAGGCTGACGGTTCTTTCGTCGGCTATTCCCAGGTCGACAGACAGTTGGCGAATGAAGAACATGGCGATTTCGGGGTTTTGCCGAACCAGTGTCACAACAGCACTCATGGGTACCATGCAGATGATGGAGGGTTCCACGGCTGCGGCTGCGGTAACGTATCCTTCTTTTGCAAAGTAGGCGCGGTATCCGAAATATTCAACGGGTTTAATCATGCGAATGATCTGGCTCCGGCCTCCTACACCGTCTTTGTATATTTTGACTTTCCCGGTCAGAAGACACATAAGGTGTGTTGCGCTATCGCCCTCGCAATAGATGGTTTCGTTCTTTTTGTAATTCTGTAAAGTGAAGTTGCTGGATAAAAACTCTCTCTGCTCCGTGGTAAGCGGAGACCACATGTCGGCAATGTAATCCGATACGACAATGTCCGATAAGTTCATTTTTACCATAAATGCTGCAAAACTGTGTTATAAAGCACAAATATAACAAGAAAAAACGATTTTTTATTGAATTGGAAGAAAAGTTTGCAATAAGGTTACAAACGTTTTACAATGGCTGGTGGTAAGTTTTCGGATGATTTTTAAATTGGAATAATGGCGGAGATGAAACAATAATAGCTTGAAATGTAAGTGAAATTATCAAAAAAGTTTTATTTTCTGTAGTTTGATATCAAATAGTTCTTGTATTTCGTAAAACGCTAACGCGTTGGTTTTTAAATTTTCTTCTTCCAGAAGCGAAAGTGAATAAAAATACGGGATATATTGTGTTAAATGCGAATAAATACCGATAAACCGTTCATCTGCAAGTATCATTCCGGGTTTGAGAAACCGGCATTTCGTTCATAAGAAAGTTTCTCGAGCTTGATATGCTACTTGCATCTGGTGAATATGCCTATTTCATTTGACTGTTTTGGTAGTTTCAGAATGAAAAAGTGAGGGTTTTCGGGTTTTTCTCTTCTGGTTGTGTTGAAAGTTTGAGCGTGTTGTGATTGTTGTTTTGTCTGTATCTGCGTTTGTTTTGTGTCGTGTTGTTAATGCAATCGTTCTGTCTGTGTTGTTTTGATTTGATTGTTGTTTCTTTGCAATCAATTTGTTTTGTGTTTGTGCCGCTGTTTTTGCTTCGGTTTGTGGTGTCGGGCTTATGGGTTGAAACACCCCATTCTGGCGGGTTTTAATTATCATTTTGTTATTTTTGTCGGATTGTTATTTGTGTGCCTGAAAATAGCTTTAACTTATTTTTAGAAAGTAGTCATAGGGAGTTTTTTCTTCCGTTCTGTCTTTATAATCAGAATATGAGAAAAACGTTTTATAATTACTAAACACGAGTAACGATATGAAGAAATTTATTTCCTTCTTCCTATTATTGTCTTTTGTCCTTACGGGATGCGACAATCTTGACCCTGATGATGATGACGACATTATCTGGGATTTTTTGTGCCACAGCATTCCCATGCAAGTGACAGATGCCGACGGGAACAACCTGTTCAGTGCCGAGACTCCCGGCGGCCCGTGGGAGCAACCCCCCTATGTAATATACAAAGATAAAAAGTTCGACCTCTATCAGGGAGATCCGCAATACAAAGACAGGACCCGTGAGCTTCCGCCCAGCTTTTTAGAGCTTTATCTGATGAAGAATACAGAGAATGAATACTATCTTTGTTTCGGCGAATTTTCTCCATCAAGCAACTATTACGGACAACCCTTTACAATATACTGGGGAGACGGGAGCAAGGACGAAATAACCTTCGACCTCTATATCACCTGGAAAAGCAAGCGCGAACCCACCGTACACCATAATATATACCTCAACGGAAAGCCCGTTACCGATACATCCTATATACCTATAATAAAATAAATATGAATGACAAAGAACAACGCATAGAACAAGCCTTGGACAAACTGGCCACCTCCACCCGTTCGCCCCGCGGCGAGTTTTCGATGGAAGCCACGCGTCCATTGCTCGAAAAACGCATCGCGGCACGCCGCCGCACCCGCCTCCTGCGCATGGTTTCTGCTGCCGCTGCCGTGGTAGTCCTTTGCGTCCTGGGCTGGAACACCTATTTATATATGGCTCCCGCCGATATGATTATCGTCTCCACGCTGGCCGAGACGAAAGTCGTTCAGTTGCCCGATGGCACCGAAGTGACGCTGAACCGTTACACTTCGCTGACCTATCCCGACCGTTTTAAAGACCGCAACCGGCAGGTTTCCCTGACGGGAGAAGCCTACTTCGCCGTAACCAAAGACAAAAACCATCCGTTTATCGTGCAGACCGGCGCGGTAGATGTACGCGTGTTGGGAACCGAGTTCAACGTCGAGGCTTACCCCCGCGACGAGCAAATCCGGACCACCCTCTTCGAAGGTTCCGTGGCTATAGATACCCCAGGCGATAACAGCCTCGTCCTTGTGCCCGGCGAACTGGCTGTTTACAATAAAGCATCCAAGCTCCTGAGCAAGTCTGCCGCCCCTAAAACCAACGATGAAATTGCCTGGCGAGACGGTGCATTGATCTTTAGCCACATCTCCCTGAAAGAAATCAGCCGCCAGCTATCCAACGCGTTTAATGTAGAGATCGTCATTGAAGACCAGCAGTTGGAAGAACACCGGCTGACCGGGCGCTTCATTCATGGCGAAACGTTAGACACCATTTTGTCGCTCCTGCAAGATGCCGGCAAATTTGAGATAAAGAGAGAAAACCCAACCTTATACATCCTGTCCAACCCTAAAGAACCCAACGTATGAATTTAACTAAACTTTGGCAAACCGCTTTCATCTGCTGTTTCTGTATCGCAACCTATTCGTGCGACAGTACCGATCCGTACAAAGACGCCCCGCAAACTGTCCGCCTCCTTGGTCTGGAAGCCAGTATCAATATCGACCTCTCCGCCCGGAAAGACTGGCAACTCTTGGTTTATAACCACCCGTATGCCTTCGAAATAGATGGCAACAAACTGTCGGCCACACCGCAAAACCCCTCCAATCCGTATGCCTTTGAGGTCACAGCAAATAATAAAAACGGTCATGCCATTATGACTTTCATTTCCAGAGATTATTTCAAAACCAGAGCCACCGGTTCTCTTCCCGCCAATATCAAAGATCAGAGCACGCCCGAAAAGTTCCTCTCCTGCGATGTCCTGCGGGGGGATTATAGCGGAACGGCAATGGAAAACATCTCGTTTTCCCTCTTTCACGAGAACGCTTTACTGATGTTTAAAACGGTAGATCTGCCTGCCGATGCGGAAGTGTACATACACGAAGAGCATCATCGGCAAATGATAACACCCCTCCGCGATGCCGAAGACCCGGATTCTTACAAAGCTCTTGTGTTTCCGGGCAACTATCTTTACACCCTCCATGTCATCGTCAAAACGGGTGGAAAGGAGTATGAGAAAAGGCTTAAACCAGTGCATGAAACCCGGATGGACATACCTTATCCCAGGGGAATAGGACATAGCGCCATCATTACATTCAATGTGTCGGTTGATGAGAACGATAAGCTTCAGATCAACGACCTGGAAGAGAAGAAGTTTACTAAAGACTGGCCTGCCATTCCTTGACTTATTGTACAATCTAATCCAAACTATTCATGATCCAACCCTGTCCTCACTTTCAGCTTGTCAGGAAATTCTTCCTGACAAGCTGGATGCTCTGGTTCGGCCTTCAACTCTGTGCGCAGCAGCCCCCGAAGAAAATCAGCGTGCAACTCCGCGATGCTACCCTTATCGAGTTTATCCAATTCATCGAACGCACCACCGACTACTCCTTTATATATAACGAAGACGTGACTATCGGCGACAACATAACCTTGAATCTCAACAATAAAACCCTCGAAGAAGTGCTGGACGAAGCCTTTGCCTACCAACCCATAAGTTACAAAATCTCCGGCAAGCACATTCTTCTGCAAAAAGCTAAACCTAAGCCCAAACCCGGAAGCCGCAAATACACCATCAGCGGCTACATCACCGATCGCCAATCGCAAGAAACGCTGATCGGTGCCAACGTATTCGAAACCCGCAGCAGCAACGGAACCACCACCAATGCCTATGGCTTCTACACCATCACGTTGCCCGAAGGAGAAACCCGCATAGGTTTCTCTTATCTGGGTTACGACTCGCAGGTCTGTTCCTTCGCACTGCGCGGCGACACCGTACTCAACATCCGGCTTTCTTCGGATAACCGGCTCGAAGAAGTCCTCATCCTCTCCGACAGGGTGGAAGCCGGACTCATGTCTACCCATACCGGAGCGCTTGACATCCCCCTTAGCCACATCAAAAACACACCAACCATATTGGGCGAGGCCGATGTGATGAAAACCATTCAACTCATGCCCGGTGTGCAGAGTGGGGTAGAAGGATCGGCCGGACTCTACATTCGCGGTGGCAGTCCCGACCAAAACCTGATTCTGTTAGACGGAGCACCCGTTTACAGTGTCGATCACGTTCTGGGGTTCTTCTCCATTTTCACACCCGAAGCCGTTAAGAAAGTAACCCTCTTCAAAGGCTCCTTCCCGGCCCGTTTCGGCGGTCGTCTGTCATCCGTGGTCGATGTACGCACCAACGATGGCGACATGAACACCTATCACGGCACGCTGAGCATTGGCCTGCTCACCTCCAAACTCAACCTCGAAGGCCCCATCATCAAAGGGAAAACCTCGTTCAACGTATCCCTGCGGCGGTCTTATCTCGATCTCGTTACCCGTCCCTTCATGTCGGACGATAATATACTGGGATACTACTTCTACGACATCAACGCCAAGGTGAACCATAAATTCTCCGATAAAAACCGGATATACCTTAGCCTTTACCACGGCAAAGACTTCTTCGACAGCGAGTCTAAAAACGAGTGGGGCGGAAGCGAAAATACCTCTTGGGACAATTACAATATGGACCTTCAATGGGGAAACACCATTGCCTCCTTCCGTTGGAACAACATCATTAATAACAAACTATTCAGCAACACCACCATCTCCTACAATCAGTACAAGATGGCGGCGAATGCCAAATCGGAGTTGCGTTACGGCACATTCGACGAAAAGTACCGCACCAATTACAATTCGGGCATTCGCGACTGGTCGGCACAAATCGACTTTGACTATACGCCCAATCCCCGGCACCACATTAAGTTTGGCGGCAGCTACACCAACCACAGTTTCAAACCCGAAGTGGTCACAACCAAAATATCTACCGTAGACGAAGAATCCAAGCTGGATAGTACCTACAACGCCAATTCAAACAGCCGGATCAAGGCCTGGGAGCTGTCGGCCTATATGGAAGATAATGTAGACCTCACGCCCCGGTTGCGGGCGAATGTCGGACTGCATCTTTCGTCATTCCACGTGCAAGGCAAAAGCTACTTTTCAGTGCAGCCCCGCCTGTCTGCCCGGTACCAGCTGGATAAAGATGTGATTCTCAAAGCCTCCTATTCGCAGATGAATCAGCACATCAACCTGCTCACCTCGGCGCCCATATCCATGCCCACCGATTTGTGGGTTCCAGTGACCAGGAACCTCAAACCCATGCTGTCCCGGCAGTATGCCCTGGGCACTTACTACACCGGCGCGAAAGGGTGGGAATTCTCCGTCGAAGGCTATTATAAAGACATGGACAACATTCTTGAATATAAAGACGCCACCCGTTTCATCGGCAGTTCGGCCAGTTGGGAAGAGAAGGTTGAAATGGGCAAAGGCCGCTCTTTCGGGGTGGAATTCATGGCACAGCGAACCGTAGGCAAGACCACCGGATGGCTCAATTATACCCTGGCCAAGAGCGACCGGAAGTTCGCCAAAGGCGGAATCAACAACGGAGAGCGTTTTCCATACAAATACGACCGCCGGCACCACGTGAACCTGGTTGTCAACCACAAATTCAACGACCGTATCGACGTGAGCGGCTCCTGGTTCTTTGCCTCCGGCGCCACGACAACGATTGCGCGCGAAGTAACCGGCGCCATTCGTCCCCACACCCCGGGCTGGGCCCCGATAGAAACGTCCGATCCCGAAGTCATCAAAGAACAGGAGTACGTAGAACACCGCAATAATTTCCGCCTGCCGCCCAGTCACCGGTTGAACGTCGGAATCAACTTTCACAAGAAAACCAAACACGGCATGCGCACGTGGAACGTTAGCCTGTATAACGTCTATAATGCCATGACCCCAACGTTTGTGCATCGCTCGTACCGCCCCGTAACCATTTATAATGAAGGAGCGAACGAGGTGGTCTACCGCCCTGTGCTCAAAAAGCTCACGCTCTTGCCCTGTATTCCATCCGTAACCTATACATATAAGTTTTAGCCTATGAACAGTAAACCACATATCCTGTTTGTCCCCTGCATCCTGCTGCTGTTGATGCTCATCCACTCTTGTGAGAACGAAATATCTTACAATGGGGGCGAAACGACTCCCAAACTAACCATGAATGCGTTTATCTACGTGGATAGTCTTAAAAATAAACTCTACCTCAGCATGACCGGAGAGACAACCATTCAATCCGTCAGCAACAGCGTGGTAGAAGTCCGCGTGAATGATGAACTGAAAGAAACCCTGAATGCCATCCGCGAAGAGGGCACCCAGTTGCGAACCGTAGAGATTACCACCCGTTTCCAACCGGGCGACGTGGTACGCATAGATGCCTATACCACCGATGGTGAATACCATGCCTGGATACAGGAAACCGTTCCTCACCCGGTAGAAATACAACAAATAGATACCAGCCAGGTGGTTGTGATGCCTAAACCTTTTTATGCTTACGATAAAAGCCTGCGGGTGAAAGTACGTTTCAAAGATGAGGTGGATAAGAAGAATTATTATCGCATTGTACTCGAACAACGCCATCACGTGAAGGGCGGAAGCGCCGGCATGCCCATGTCTGCCGACCTGAAAGATTACACCTACTGGCCGTGGGAGGATATCGCCTTGACGGACGGTCGCCCGGCAACCTCCGAAGAACTGAATGCGGATATTTTCGAACGCGTCACTAACATTTACGGCGTATTCGATGACAGTTGGTTCCAGAACAACGAATACATCCTGAACCTGCAAATACCAATGCGCAACCGCTATTATTCTTCCGAGCTGGGTTTCGTTCCCCAATATCTGGATCTGGACCTGGTTGTCCGGCTGCTGTCCATTACCGAAGCCGAGTTCTATTACCTCACTACGATGAATATGATTGATTCCGATATTCTCGACGATTATATCAACGACCCGGTAAAGATTCCGGGTAATGTGCACGGTGGAAATGGTTTTGTCGGGATTAGTTCGGAAAAGGGGAAGATGATCCGGCTCGTAGACAACGGGGAGATTCAATATGCCGATCCTTACAGGTAACCCCGGATGGCTTCTTTCAGTTTGCCGATAGCTTTCTGCAATTGCGCATCTACCGTTTTTACGCTGATCCCCATTTCTTCGGCCACTTGGGCATAGCTTTTCTTTTCTTCTTTTACGCTGATGAACACTTCCCGGCAACGTTCGGGAAGTGTATCCAGTGCTTTTACATAAACCGCGAAAAGCTCTTCCGAGAGGAGTACCTCTTCGGGAGAGTTGTCTCTTTCCGATGGCTCAGCCTCGTTGCGGGAGAAGTGTGCCCCGCGTCTTTCTTCTTTATCCAGATAGTTCAATGCGGTGTTCTTTACCAGAATAAAGCAATAGTCTTCAATGCCCGAAATCAGGGACAATGCATCCCGCTTCTCCCAGAGTTTCATGAAAGCATCGAGCACAATCTCCTGCGACCATACCTCGTTGTGCGTATAGTAATAAGCAATACGGAAAAAACGGTCGTAGCAGAGGTAGTAAAACTGCCGGAAGATCGTTTCGGTATTGGTATGGGTGAGCTTATTTAGTAGCTTTCTGATTTCACTCTCGCTCATCGTGAAGGAGGTTGATATCTACTTTGATTGTATGGATAACAGTCTTTAGCTCTGGTAAGTAGTTCTTTAGTACATCAAATACAGTTTCTGCATCAATATCAAAATAGTGGTGAGCAATGATATCTCTCATTCCCATTACTCCTTTCCAATCCATTGTTGGATAATTGGGCAATAATTTCTTTTCGGTAATCTTGTCTATATTCTTAATGCTTTCTCCAATGGCAATTAGCAACATACAGGTGCTCTCAAGTCGCTCCATGCCGGCAACAGTCAAGAGGTAATAGCTAGGCGATACTATTTCAGATGAATTAGCCAAAATCCGATCTAATGCAAATTCAATCTTCTCGAGAATCGGAGTCAACAGCTCTTTGTCAAACATATAGCCCTTCTTTTTCTATTCTACCACGGAGAAATGAGTCCATTGTATCGCGCAATCGCACAATGTCAACCTTTGTATTGAAAAGGTTTTGAAGGTCTTCTTTCAGATGTACGAGCTTGAATAAGCTGGGTGAGTCAAGTTCTACACAGATATCAACATCGCTGTCTTCTGTTTGCTCTCCACGGGCAACAGAGCCAAATATTCCCAGTCGTTTTATTCCATATTGACTGGAATGCTTCTCTTTGAACTGTTTGAGTAGTTCAATGTATTCATTGGTAGATCTCATAGTTGTGGCATTTACTACACAAATATAAACAAAAAAAGAAATACTTGTGGTAGGTATTTCTTTTTTTAATATAATTAAGTCTCGCTGCTCTATTTATTAAATAGCAGCTCTCTGTACTTCGGCAATGGCCAGATCTCATCGTCCACCTCCATTTCCAAATGATCAATATGATCGCGGATCATATCCAGATAAGGCCGTACCTGCTCCTCATAAGCATACGCCTTTTCCTGATGGTGCTCCAATTGATTCGCTACCTTGCGTGCTTCCGTCATATCGTGTACCAGCGTTTTGATTGCCGTCACACGGCGCGATATTTCACGCACAAGATCCTTGCGGTCGGCGCTCAGCGTCTCGTACTCTTCCGCCGGGAATATCTCTTTCAGTCCTCTCAGGTTTTCCAATAAACGGTTCTGGTAGCTAACGGCTATCGGCACAATATGGTTGATCGCCAGATCGCCCAATACGCGGCTTTCGATCTGCACTTTCTTGGTATACTTTTCGAATTCCACTTCAAGACGGCTCACCAACTCGCTCTCATTAAAGATATGCTCGCCAATCAACACAGCACGCGATTGTGCATCCGTGTAATGCATCAAGGCCTCCGGAACATGCGAGATATTACTTAACCCGCGACGTGCAGCCTCTTCTTTCCATTCCTCCGAGTAACCATCACCCTCAAAGCGGATAGGTTCAGAAGCTATAATCGTTTCTTTAAGAATGCGGAAGATCGCTTCATCTTTGCCCACACCTTCTTCCATTAACTTATCTACCGACGCCTTGAACTCATTAAGCTGATTAGCCATCGCAGCGTTAATAACAATCATGGCAGCGGCACAGTTAGAAGAAGAACCGGCAGCGCGGAACTCGAAACGGTTTCCGGTAAAAGCAAATGGCGATGTACGGTTGCGGTCGGTATTATCCAATAGAATCTCCGGAATACGTCCGATGCCTAACTTTAAGGTAGTCTTTTCTTCCGGCGTCATCTTGGTATTGCCCACCTGCTTGGCTATTTCGTCCAACATATACGAAAGGTGGCTGCCCAGGAATATCGACAAGATGGAAGGAGGAGCCTCATTCGCTCCCAGACGATGACTATTGCCCGCACTGGCAATAGAAGCGCGTAGCAAATTCTGATTCTTATATACCATCATCAGTACATTCACCAGGAACGTAAGGAAAAGCATGTTGCTTTTGGGATTCTTTCCCGGTGCAAACAAGTTAACACCTGTGCTTGTACACAGCGACCAGTTGTTGTGCTTACCCGATCCGTTTACTCCGCTAAATGGTTTTTCGTGGAATAATACCGCGAAATGATGCTTGCGGGCAATCCGTTTCATGAGGTCCATAACCAACTGGTTGTGGTCGTTGGCCAGGTTGGTGTTCTCGAAGATAGGCGCTAACTCAAACTGGTTAGGCGCCACCTCATTATGGCGGGTTTTTGCCGGGATACCCAGCTTATGGCATTCTATTTCAAGCTCTTTCATGAAAGCCGTTACCCGTGGCGGGATAGAACCAAAATAGTGGTCCTCCAACTGCTGATCCTTGGCAGAAGAGTGCCCCATCAGGGTACGTCCGCTCAGGCAAAGGTCGGGACGGGCATTATAAAGATCCAGGTCGACCAGGAAATACTCCTGTTCCCAACCCAGGTTGGAGTATACACGGGTAATATTCTTGTCGAACAACTGGCAAACGTCAGTTGCGGCTTTGTCTACTGCGGCCAGTGCTTTTAACAAAGGTGTTTTATAATCCAGTGCATCACCTGTATACGATATAAATATGGTAGGGATACAAAGGGTAGTGTCTACCACAAACGCAGGAGAAGATACATCCCATGCCGTATATCCGCGGGCTTCAAACGTATTGCGGATACCTCCGTTAGGGAAAGAAGAAGCATCCGGTTCTTGTTGGATAAGAAGTTTGCCCGAAAAGCGCTCGATCACTTCGTTCGTATCGCTGAATTCAATGAACCCGTCGTGTTTCTCGGCTGTACCATCTGTCAAAGGCTGGAACCAGTGGGTGTAGTGGGTCACATTAAGCGACTTTGCCCAGCTTTTCATCCCGTTGGCTATCAGGTCGGCCATCTCGCGGCTGATGGGAAGCCCTCTTTCTATCGCATCATTAATAGCCTTGAGCGCTTCCTTCGGAAGGTACTCCTGCATTTTCTTTTGGTCGAAAACATGGCTGCCATAATAATCGGATAGTTTGTTGGAAGGAGGGGTGATTTCTAAAGCGGTTCTGTTCGTAAGCTCTTGAAGAGCAAAAAATCTCATCTTTGACATATAAATGCAATATTTATTGGTTGTTGCTGCAAAATTATATGTTTTCTGTGAGAGTACCCCTATATTTTTAGGGGTATTTTCTGAAAATGGTGTGGTTTTTATGTTTTAACCCTAAAATTTAAGGGGTTGTTTTTATTTTATGGGTTGTTTCTATTGGTTGTAGGGGCAGGCCTTATATAACCTTAAATTAGCAACCGAACCCCATCCGCATGGAAGCCTGGCAGCGGCACCTTGCAACAAAAAAAGGTTTATTCTTGTTTATCTGTAGTTAAAACATAATGCATAGCGCAAGCAAACGAATGAAATCTAAATTATTTTTCTTAAGTTTGCTAGAGTAGAATTTGGAGCTTCTTGAAACATACATTATTAGTATATATATTGCTTTTTACCACATGCTCTGTCTTCGCGTCAGAGTTTCAAACGGATACGCTACAGAGAGACTTGCGTAACCGTTCAATATCGGTTGAAACCATCGTAGGAAATGCTATGGATAAAGCGCCTGTGTATGGAAGCATTGTGCGCGATTACCGGGCCGAATTGTACGTCAAAGGCCGGATGTATATCCGGAAGAAAAATGTTCTGGTTCGTTTTGTCCCTTCCTTATTCAGGTTAAAGAAAGGAATAAAAGAATATCTTGTAGAGTCCTGTAGCGACCTTCATTTCACCGCGCCTAATATATACGATCAAAAGGTGAAAGCCGTATATGGAACAGTAGATAGGTATAGGGGAGTAGAAGGAGATGTACTCGATTATTTCCATGTTAACATTTATGCCCCCTTTTTGCTTCACTCCAAGCTACTGTCTCCACTTTCTCCTGGCGGCGAAAAATACTATTCATACAAAATAGACTCCATACTGACCAGGGAAGATAAGCTGGCCTACCGTGTAACCTTTACTCCCAAAAACAAGAGCTACCAGTTGGTGGAAGGCCATATGGTTATTAGTGATGGCGTTTGGAGTGTACGTGAATTACAGTTCTCCGGTCGCTCGGAATATTTGCGGTTTGAAAATCTGATAAGGATGGGTGGCGTTGGGAGTGATGATGAATACTTGCCCCAACAGTATAACCTGAATATGACTTTTGATTATCTGGGCAATACGATTGATGGCAGTTATACGGCAATGTTGGATTATAGTGCAATAGAATTGCAGGAGAATGCTAATGATGATGACGATGAGGGCTTCTTTACCTGGAAGAAAGGTACGAACTATGACCTGACGGAATCTTATAACCTGCAAACTGATACGGCACGTCACTATAGTGATAGCCTGACCTTTAACCAGTTGCGCCCTTGTCCGCTTTCGGAGAACGAATTGCATATCTACGAGAATTATTATTTGAATAAAGATACGTTGCCTGTGAAAAGTCACAAAACTCAGGCACGTCAGTTCTGGGGGCAGATGGGAGATATGCTTATCAGTAATTACACGGTTGATCTTGATCAGATCGGCAGTGTAAAGTGTTCGCCTCTGCTTAATCCATTTCTGGTAAAATATAGCGGACGGGATGGCTTCTCGTATCGGCAGGACTTTAAATATAGCCGTCTGTTCTCGCACGACAGACTATTGCGTATAGCTCCTCGCATCGGTTATAACTTTAAGCACCGGGAATTCTACTGGCGAATAGTGGGCGATTATGATTACTGGCCCCGTAAGCGTGCTTCGTTGCATCTACGTATAGGTAATGGTAACCGCATTTATACCAGTGAGGTGTTGGATGAGATCAAAGAAATGCCGGATACCATCTTCGACTTCAATAGAATACATCTGGATTACTTTAAAGACTTTTATGTAGATCTTCGCCATCGCGTAGAAATCGTAAATGGGTTGACGCTGGATGTGGGTATCTCGACGCATAAAAGAGTAGCAGGAAAAACATCCGACTTTACTCCAATAGACCCATCGCCCGATACGGATGCAGATGAGGACGTAACGGAGAGATTCCGTAATTCCTACACCAGTTTTGCTCCCCGTTTGGTGTTAAGTTGGACACCGGGACAATACTATTATATGAATGGCGAACGAAAAATAAACCTTCACTCAAAGTTTCCAACCTTTTCGGTAGACTGGGAGCGGGGCATAAAAGGCATTTTCGGCAGTACCGGGGTGTATGAACGCCTTGAGTTTGATATGCAACACCGTATCTCGCTGGGGCTGATGCAGACGCTTTATTACCGGGCGGGAATGGGAGCGTTTACCGATCAAGATCAAATGTACTTTGTCGACTTTGTGAACTTCTCCCGCAATAATCTGCCTATGGGCTGGAACGATGAAATAGGTGGTGTATTCCAGGAGCTCGACAGGCGATGGTATAATGCTTCGCGAAAATATATGCGGGCAAACGTAACTTATGAAGCACCATTCCTGGCTATGCCACGACTATTGCGCCGTACCCGTAACGTCCTAAATGAGCGTCTTTATGCCGGTGTCTTGATCATGCCCCACTTAAACCCCTATATTGAACTGGGTTATGGCATCGGAACCCATGTCTTTGATTTCGGCATATTCGTAGGCAGCATAAATTGTAAATATGAAAGCATAGGCTTCAAAGTAACCTTCGAGTTGTTTAACAGGTAAACTACAGCAGCGGCTCACTATCGTCACCATACCTCCCATTGCGTTCGTTATATTTCAGCGCCACCTCTCCTCTGCTTCCCAGATGTTTAAACTTCACCTTTTGTATATGTATGCGCACTACCTTCGCCTGATCATCCCTGTCTACGGTCATTCCAAAATCGCATTTGTTGTAAAATGCAGCCGACCCATTGATGTCATACAACCCCGG
>NZ_QVMI01000032.1:0-2505 GCF_010500965.1 Bacteroides sp. 51
AAGTTAAGGAACCGCCACGTGCCGAACGGCATGCGTGGTGGTGTGAGAGGTCGGAAAATGAAATAGGAGGAAACTATTTCATTTTCCTCCTACTCGATTTAATTATTAACGAACTATAAATCAATGTAATTATGAACACTAATATACTTAAATTATTTAAAGATAGACTGGGTAGAATACCATATTTGAGAACGATTCTAAAGAAAATCCCTACTAATACAATCTTATGTAAAACACTCACAGGTTTAGGTGCTACTTATGGAGAAATTAAAGCGAAAAGACACTCTATCATTATTGAACCGAATGTTCCTGTAATCAAAGGTAAGTGTAAAGACTTTAAGCATCAAGATGATAATTTATTCGGCGTTTATGAAGGTGTTAAAGTTGATAGGATTATGAATTATATTTCTTCAACCTTTGCGGAGAAGAAAAATATTAAGATTCTTACTACACCCGAATCATTCTCTAAAATTAAGCAGGCATTTGAGAATTTAGAGATTAATATGTTTCAACACTGTTTTCTGTTATTTGATGAGTGCCATAAGCTCGTAAAAGATGCTGATTACAGAGAAGGAATACATTTGCCAATAGACGATTTCTTTAGATTTGAAAATAAGGCTCTGGTATCTGCTACTCCTATTGAGTTTAGCGACCCTCGATTTAAGGACTTTCAATATCTAAAAATTGAACCTCAATTTGATTATAAGAAGGATATTCGTATATGTCATACTAATAACACATTACAGGTTCTTAAATCTCAAATTGAAGAAAGGGAGAAAGATGGACAGACCCGTTTCTGCATCTTTATAAACTCAACAGATACTATATTCGCTCTGATAAAGAGGATGGACTTATTGGGAGACTCAGCAGTGTTCTGTGCAGACACAAGCAAGCGTAATCTTAAGAAGAAAGGTTTCATTAATGCTTATACAGAATGGTCGTTTGATAATATGAAGAAGTTCAACTTCTTTACAAGTCGATTTAATGCTGCATTTGATATTGAAATTGATGAGAAACCGGACGTATTCATGCTTACCGACTTATACTTAGTAGAACATACGATACTGGACCCCAATTCGGATATTATTCAGGTTATCGGTCGATTTCGAAATGGAGTTGATTATGTCGCTCATATAACTAATACTACTACAGATTACTCTCATAGAAGTAGAGAGGACGTTTATCGTGAAATTGATATATATGAAGGCTGTTACAAATTATTGTCAAGGGAATATAGAACAGCTACAGAAACTGGAACTTCAATCGCATATCGGGCATTACTAAACACTTCTCCCTACAATAAATTTCTGGATGCTGAGAAAAAGAAAAGCTTCTTCGCTATAGACAACTATGTTAATGAAGTCATGGTAAGGAATCTATATCTGGATAAAGATGTACTATTCAATGCTTATTATAGTGAAAGCCTGTTAAAACACTTTATGGCATACAGTTATGGATACTATTTCAAGACAGGAGACTACGAAAGACTGCAAATAACGAATACTTCGCAGACAATCGTGTCAAAACGGAAAGTCATAGTTGATATATTAGAAAATATGCTGCCTTATGAAACTGAATCTGACTTCCAGTTTATTGAACATATCGAAGCTGTTGACGAACTTATCGTGGAAGCAGTTAATGTACTCGGTGTTAGTAAGGTTAGAAGCTTATGTTACTCAACAGGCGCTTTAAGAACTGCAATAAATGAGAAAAAGAAGAAAACTCCACAGACTATCGAATTGATAAAAGAATACTTTAAGGTTGGAGAGAAGTATACTCTAGCTGAAATAAAGGCAAAAATCAAGGAAATTTATAAGAAACAGGGAGTCGAATATGAAACGGGAGTTACTGCACAGACTATAAAACTGTATTTCCTTACTAAGAAAGCAAAGAAAAGTAGTCAGGATGCTTTATACTTAATTAGTGAACTTCCATAGAGAAAGTGGAGGATTTTTTTAAGGAAGTTGCTTTTATAGACCCCCTCCCAAAAAATCGAAACTTGATATGTCAAGCCATTACAAGTCGCTATATTCTTATGATTCTACTACTCCAGAAAACTCCAGAATGGAGTTTTCCAATTAATAAGTATCTAACATAGATATCTTACATATTGGAATCCGAAAAATATCTAAACTTACATAAAAGCAAGTTCTGCCCTACAGACCTATAAATCTGAGAATCCGAATTGAATCCGAAAAATGTTCATTAAGAACGGATATAGCATTATCCCAGAATCTTGAATTTTTAAGTATAGTGAGTTAAGTCCGTTATAAATTCAAATCTTAGATATAACATCTGTCTACAATTCAAGAAATATAGTTACATGTGTGCTTCAACTCATTATATCGGAGTTGGTATGAAACTTGTAAAAGCCCTATATAAACTAAAATTTGAAATATTCCTACTTACTAATTTTTAACGAAGAGAAGCATATAAAATCTACATATCCGATTTGAAACGGATTCCACGCATAAATATACCATACTTATATATTTCTACCCCTCC
>NZ_QVMI01000032.1:2596-92763 GCF_010500965.1 Bacteroides sp. 51
TTTTAAAGTAATACTTTTAAATCAAGCTAACAAAGTGTTGGGTGTACATAATTTGAGTTCTGGTGGTATAGATGGGACTTATGCAGACGTGAGACAAATTCTACAGATTGCAATTCTTAGTAATGCCGTCGGAATTATAATATCACATAACCATCCGTCTGGAAACACTTCTCCAAGCGTAAACGATAGGAAGTTAACTACTACGATTAAGCAAGCCTGTGATATTATGAATATTCGCCTGCTTGATCATATAATCGTGACTAAGGATGAAGGCTATTATTCATTTACAGATGAAGGAGAGCTACTATGAAGACTATATTATCTATTATACTTCCGTTTCTTATGGCAATACTGTTTATCTGTCCCCTTACATGGATTTACTTAGCATATAAAGTTCCTTATGACGAAAGAAGAAGAATTGAGCAAATGACGGGTAAGAAATAATAATCAAAGTTCATATAACATAGAGAATCGGTTCTTCGGAATCGGTTCTTTTTCATTCACTTACATAAGCTGAACGACCGTTGAGCATGTGTAACTAAACACCCGAATTCATTATGAAAATATACATATCATATCTAAGACAGTCCACGCAGAAGCAAGAAGCATCTGGTCTAGGGATAGAAGCACAAAAAGAGATTATTTGTAACCACATCAAAGAGGGAAGCATCCTAAAAGAGTATATAGAGACTGAAAGCGGAAAACGGAATGACAGACCGAAGCTACAGGAAGCATTGAAGATGTGTCGTAGGACTAATTCAATATTAATCGTGGCTAAGTTAGATAGGTTGAGCAGAAACGTTGCATTTACATCTAAATTGTTGGAATCGGATGTGGAGATTACTTTCTGTGACTTCCCAAGTGCTAACAGGCTGATATTACATATAATTTCATCTATTGCGGAATATGAAGCCGGATTAATCTCTACAAGAACAAAACAGTCTCTTCATGCAAAGAAAGCCAGAGGAATGCAACTTGGAAAGCCGGATAACTTAATGAAGAAGCATAAGCAAGCTATAGAAAACAGTTCTACCACTAATAGAGCGAAAGCAGAATCCAATCCGAATAACATGCGTGCGGTCGCTTTGCTTAGGTCTATGGTTAACGAGGGGAAATCACCCTCTGAAATGACTAAGTTGTTAAATGAGCAGGGATTTGTAACCTCTAAGGGTAATAAATTTCAAATAACGCAGGTCAACCGATTATTACAGCGTTATGGCATCGTGTAACGTAATATTTTGTTTAGGATTTTACTAATACGAACGCTTTTCTTAACTTTGCGTTGATTCTAATCTACTATAGTGTTGGAGATTGGATGTCTACATTGTTAATAAGAGCGTTTATAATATCATTCCAGTTCTCAAACTTCGCAACTTTGGATACCTCTTGGAATGGTGGCAATAAGCGCTCACCTAGATGATATATCGTTACCTTTGGGTAAGCAATATNNNGTTTAGCGTGAGTGGCTGTTGCTTATCTAAGAGGTGGGCAATGCGAAGGCCTGAGAACTAGATAAGTGATAAGTTCTCACGCTTTTTTATTGTTTAACCCAGCTAACTCACGTTAGCACTAACGCCATGCGATGAAATATTACATACTTAGTACTATCGAACGAATCAAACAGTATAGTGGACAGCTTGATGCAGAATCTATATTATACAATCGCTCATGGGAAGTTCTTAATGAGGAGAATAGCAAAGAAGTCTTCATATTCAGACCGAATAATGAGCTGTTATTGTCTATTAACGGGAAGGTTCAGAGAGGCAGATGGGAATTACTGCCAAATCGCAGCCTTTTGATAGATATTAATAATGAAACCTACCTGCTAAGACCACAGTTCGTTAATAATCAATACCTCTCTTTACAGTTAAGCGGAAATGAAGGCTCACTGATACTTATTGATGAAGATGTTAAAGAACAACTTCTACTTAATACTGTACAAGCTTTGGAACAGCACCTACTTTCAATATATCAAAAGGAAGAAGAGATGCCCGAGGAACAACCAGAAGACAAAGAGGAACATGCTGGAGAATATTTCATGGGCTGTTTAATTATTGTATCGGTATTTGTCATATTAGGATTTCTAATAATCACTCAAAGTTAACATAGCATGTGACCTTACGGGTGTTCCTTCGCATGCTTACATCTCAATATCTGTTACAGAGGAACTGGCAGAAGTAATAAATTTATTTACAAATGAAAACATTTAGATTATTAAGCTACCTACTGGTCGCTGTGTTAAGTTTTAGCTTCGTATCATGTTCAGACGATGATGACGATGTGAGTTATTCTACTTCAATCCTTGGTACATGGCAGATTTCTCATTCAAAAGGTTCGGAAGTCTATAATGGAAACGAGTATACTTGGGATGATGCAGAAGATGAAGACTTCTGGGTATTCAATTCTGATGGTACTGGTTACAACTATTATTCTAATGAAACTGGTAAGTATTATTTTGACTGGAGTATTAAAGGTGACGTGATGACATTCCAAGGAGACATAGATATGGATAAGTGCATTATTAAGCAGTTGACATCTGATAAGCTGGTCGTATTTCATACATGGAGCAGTGTAGAGTATGAAGGAGAAGGTGAATGTACAGATACTTATCGAAGGATAAAGTAGATTATTAATAATTGGCAGGCGGGTCATCCGCTTGCTACTTTGAAACTAAAATATCTTATGAAGAATATTGCAATATTAATTCTTTTATCGCTCACGATGTTGAGTTGCAGCAGCGATAAGAATGAAGAATCAGAAGTAAAAGAAACTCGTACAGTTATGGCAGTTTGCCAATATCAAGATGTATCCAAGAGTGAGATAATTGGAACTATAGGAATGAATATTCAGTGGACTACTATTAGTATTGAATATGTAAATGATGTACCAACCAGAACTATCGGAGTGGTTCCTGTATGGGATACGTCTAAATATTCTATTGAAAGTCTGTCAGATCCATACAAGGCATCTTCAAGCATGTATCGAGGTACACTATCAGAACTAATTTCTTATCAGGCTGATATACCTTCTGATATTAATAGGTTCGTCCCTCAATATGCGATTACAATAATGTACTATGGTGGGAATGGAGCGTATAGAATATATTTCTAAAGCAATGCAGCAAGTGAAGCGGTTCGTTTGCTGCCCTGTTAATTAAATGAGAGATTGATAATATTATTTACACTTGTTACACTCTTGGAGAGGTCACCGTACCGTAAACCGTCACTTGCACCCAAAAGAAAAAGGCACCCAGAAGTGGAAGCCTCCCAAATGCCTTATTCTATCTGAAGTAGCGGGACCGAGAATTGAACTCGGGACCTCATGATTATGAATCATGCGCTCTAACCGACTGAGCTATCCCGCCATCATTTCTGATTGCGGGTGCAAAGATATGTGTTTCTTCGAATATTCCAAAACATTTCGGGTGATTTTCTGTTTTTTCTTTCAGAGAAGTAGTTCACATATCCAATACCATCGTCGTTTACAGGCGTATGAATGTGGTAAAAAAATAAAGTATGGCAAATATGCTTGGTAGTTTGAAAAAAGTATTTATATTGCCAAACGTAATTTAAAACGAAAACAACTATGAAAAGGGAGAAAATACATTTGGAATACGCTCTGAATGCGACCTCCAAGAACATTATATGGTCGTCTATCAGTACCCCGGCGGGTTTGGAAGAGTGGTTTGCCGATAAAGTTCTGTCTAATGATAAAATTGTGACCTTTTTTTGGGGGAAAACCGAAAGCCGTGAAGCAGAGATCATCGCTATCCGTGCTTATGCCTACATACGCTTCCGCTGGTTGGACGACGAAAATGAAAGGGAATACTTTGAAATCAAAATGTCAAACAACGAACTAACCAACGATTTCGTTCTGGAAGTAACCGATTTTGCCGACGAAGACGAAGCCGACGATCAAAGAGATTTGTGGAACTCACAAATTGAACGCCTGAGGCGAGCCTTCGGCTTTTGAGGGTTTTTGAAACGCAGATTAACATAGATTATCACAGATTTAAGACCAATATTATCTGTGGTAATCTGTCTTAATCTGCGTTTCAAACTTAAAACTTCCTAAGTTTAGCAGGGAAATTATCTACTAATTCTTTTTTTGTACTACTTTTGCATCTTAATTACACAGACTAATTTAGATGCTTCGAATAAAAAAGCTAGATATATTTATTTTAAAGAGTTTCGGAACACTCTTTATCGGCACCTTTTTTATTTGCCTTTTCATCTTCATGCTGCAATTCTTATGGAGATATGTTGATGAACTGGTGGGTAAGGGGTTGGAGATGAGCGTACTTGCTCAATTCTTCTACTACTCCGCGTTAAGTCTGATCCCGGCATCTATGCCATTGGCCATTCTGCTGGCCGCTTTAATCACCTTTGGTAATTTTGGTGAGCGTTATGAACTCCTGGCGATGAAAGCTGCCGGTATCTCCCTGCTCAAAATTATGCGGCCGCTGATTGTGTTTGTTGTCATATTAAGTTGCACTTCATTCTTCTTCCAAAATGTAGTCGGTCCGCAGGCACAGGCCAAACTCTATACCCTGCTTTGGTCCATGCGGCAAAAATCTCCCGAGTTGGACATTCCCGAAGGTGCATTCTACGATGAAATCGACGGTTACAACCTATATGTGAAAAAGAAAGACCGGAAAACCGGCTGGCTATACGATGTAACCATCTATGAACTGTCTAATGGCTTCGAAAATGCCCGTATCATTACGGCCGACTCGGGACGTTTGGAGATGACGGCAGACAAACAGCACCTTTACCTGCATTTATATAGCGGCCATCTCTTCGAGAATCTGAGATCGCAGAATGCAAACGACAAAAACGTACCGTATCGGCGGGAGTCGTTCCGTGAAAAACATTCCCTGATCGATTTTAACTCCGACTTCAATCTGATGGATGCCAGCTTTATGAGCAATCAGTCCAACAGTAAAAACCTGCGAATGCTGCAAGCATCCATCGACTCGATGACTGTAATGAATGACAGTATCGGGCGGAGATATTATACAGATGCCAAAGCCGGGGTGTTCCAGAATATTACAGGCTTGTCCAAGGAAGATACGGTGAAGATAGAAACCGCCAATATGGCCAGCTATAATGTAGATAGCCTCTTCGACCGTTCGACTCTTGCCCAGAAACAGAAAATCATAACGTCGGCAGTAAACCGGACGGATAATCAAAAAAGTGATTGGAACTTCAAAAGCCTGACCATTGGCTCGAACGACCAGAACATCCGTAGGCACCGAACAGAATGGCACCAGAAGTTTACGCTGGCCCTGTCCTGCCTGTTCTTCTTCTTTATCGGCGCCCCATTGGGAGCCATCATCCGTAAAGGAGGGTTGGGAATGCCCGTCGTTATATCCGTCTTGATCTTCATCGTTTATTATGTAATCAACAACATGGGGTACAAAATGGCGCGCGATGGCAAGTGGATTATGTTCATGGGAATGTGGTTAAGCTCCGCTATACTCGGGCCATTGGGCGCCTTCCTTACCTATAAGTCCAATAGAGACTCTGTGGTGCTGAATGCCGATGCCTATATCGGCTGGTTTAAGCGTGTATTGGGTATCCGTAGTGTGCGTAATATCGCTCGTAAGGACGTTATTATTCATGACCCCGATTATGCAGCGCTTCCAAAAGAACTGGATGCTCTTGTTTACGAATGTGAAGCATACATTAAAACACACCAGTTGACCAAAGCCCCGAATTATTATCAACTGTGGATGAATGAAGGCGTTGATCAGGAAATGGTGCAAATAAACGATCATCTGGAAGGTCTGGTAGAACAAATGTCCAATACAAAGTCCTTCAAACTACTGAATGCCTTGAATAATTATCCGATTATACCCGTTGCCGCACATTCCCGCCCATTCAATATTCATTGGTTGAATGTGCTGTTTGGGGCGCTTTTCCCCATAGGATTATTCTTTTATTTCCGGATATGGATCTTTAGAATCCGACTGCAAAAAGACCTGGAACGTGTCATCACTACAAGTAAAGACATACAGGTGTTACTCAACGATAAAATAGATTAATTATGGAAGAAATAAAACTCAATACCATTGATGAGGCGATTGCCGACTTTAAAGAAGGAAAATTTCTGATTGTGGTAGATGATGAGGATCGTGAGAACGAGGGAGACTTCATCATTGCCGCCGAGAAAATAACCCCGGAAGCCGTAAACTTCATGATTACAAACGGTCGTGGCGTTTTGTGCGCTCCGATTACCGAAGAACGTTGTGCCGAACTGGAACTGGAGATGCAAACCTCTGCCAATACCTCTATATACGAAACCCCATTTACTGTAACCGTCGACCTATTGCCGGGTTGCACCACCGGAGTTTCTATGCACGACCGCGCCGCTACCATTCGTGCACTGGCCGATCCGGGTACAAAACCTACAGATCTGGGACGCCCCGGACACCTGAGTCCTCTTCGTGCCCGTTCGCGAGGCGTACTGCGCCGTGCCGGACATACGGAGGCAACGATAGACCTTGCCCGCTTGTCGGGACTTTATCCGGCGGGTGCTCTGATTGAAATAATCAATGAAGACGGTACAATGGCCCGTTTGCCACAACTGATGGAAGTATCGAAGAAGTACGACATCAAGATTATCTCCATTAAAGACCTGATCGCTTACCGGTTGAATATGGAATCTATCGTAGAAAGAGGCGTTGAGGTAGATATGCCAACCGAATACGGACATTTCCACCTGATTCCTTTCCGTCAGAAATCCAATGGCTTGGAACATATCGCCCTGATTAAAGGCGAATGGAAGAAAGACGAACCGATACTTGTGCGTGTTCACTCCTCTTGTATGACCGGAGATATATTCGGTTCCTGTCGTTGCGACTGTGGTGAACAACTGCATAAAGCCATGCAAATGGTACAGGAAGCCGGCAAAGGCGTTATTGTTTATATGAACCAGGAAGGGCGTGGCATTGGGCTGATGAACAAAATGGCGGCTTACAAACTTCAGGAAGAAGGGCTGGATACAGTAGATGCTAATCTGCATTTAGGTTTTGCTGCCGATGAGCGCGACTATGGCGTTGGTGCTCAAATCTTACGTTCGGTAGGGGTGACCAAGATGAAGCTAATGTCCAATAATCCGGTGAAGCGCGTTGGCCTGGAAGCCTATGGATTGGAGATTACAGACACCGTGCCTATTGAGATTGCACCGAATCAATACAATGAACGTTACCTGAAAACAAAGAAAGAAAGAATGGGGCATACGTTGCATTTTAATAAGTAAAATGCATAGTTTGCTTTCATAATTCAAATATAATCGCTTATTTTGCAGCTAAATTTGAGAAACAACCCTAAAAGTATAAACAAAATGAATCAGTTATCAGATCGTTTGAACAGTTTGTCTCCTTCCGAGACGCTTGCGATGTCGCAAAAAAGCAATGAGTTGAAAGCTCAAGGTATTGATGTCATTAACCTCAGTGTAGGTGAACCAGACTTTAATACACCTGACCACATTAAGGAAGCTGCAAAGAAAGCCGTAGACGATAATTATTCTCGTTACTCTCCGGTTCCGGGATATCCTGCGTTGCGTGAAGCGATTGTGAAAAAGCTGAAAGCTGAAAACGATCTTGATTTTAGCGCTGCTCAAATCCTTTGCTCAAACGGTGCAAAGCAATCGGTATGTAATGTGCTGATGGCGCTTATCAACCCGGGCGATGAAGTGATTATTCCTGCTCCATATTGGGTAAGTTACCCTGAAATGGTGAAGTTGGCCGAAGGAACAAGTGTTATTGTACCTGCTGGTATCGAACAGGATTTTAAAATCACTCCTGCGCAATTGGAAGCAGCCATTACACCGAAAACAAAGGCAATCATTCTTTGCTCTCCATCTAACCCGACGGGTTCTGTATATACAAAAGAAGAGCTGGCTGGTTTGGCTGCTGTGTTGGCAAAACATCCGCAGGTGATCATCATTGCCGATGAAATCTACGAACATATCAACTACATTGGCAAGCACCAGAGCATCGCTCAATTCCCGGAAGTACGCGACCGTGTTGTGATCGTAAACGGAGTATCTAAAGCCTATGCAATGACAGGATGGAGAATTGGTTTCATCGCTGGTCCGCAATGGATCGTATCTGCATGTAACAAACTTCAGGGACAATACACCTCAGGTCCTTGCTCTGTATCGCAGAAAGCTGCTGAGGCTGCTTATGTCGGAACGCAGGAACCTGTTGCGGAAATGCGTAAAGCATTTGAGCGTCGTCGCGACCTGATCGTAAAACTGGCGAAGGAAATCCCCGGATTTGAAGTAAACGTACCACAAGGTGCATTCTACCTTTTCCCTAAATGCGACTCTCATTATGGCAAATCTTTTGGTGATCGTAAGATCAATGATGCCGGCGATCTGGCTATGTATCTGTTGGAAGAAGGCCACGTTGCCTGTGTAGGTGGTACTGCATTCGGTGCACCCGACTGCATTCGTATGAGCTACGCTACTTCGGACGAGAATATCGTTGAAGCTATGCGCCGGATTAAGGAAGCGCTAGCTAAATTAAAGTAGTATAAAAAAAGCTGTCTAAAAGTAAATAATTCCCGTAGAGTTGGTTTAAACCAACTCTACGGGAATTGCTTTTTATAGAGCGAACTTCACTCCCTGAACCCTATTCCAATTCCCACGCGTGAAATCCGGAATTTCAACAGGTGCGGAGTTATTATCAAGCGATATTTCTGTTAATGGTATCAGGCAACACCATTCGGCCAGATCATACACATCCATATCAAGTGCAAGACCTTTCTGCAAACAATAAACCAAGCGATAATCCATAATAAAGTCCATACCTCCGTGACCGCCTACTTGTTTGGCTTGTTCTTCTATATCTTTTACAATAGGATGTTTGTACTCTTCCATTAGTGCTTTACGTATATTCTCCGGAATAAACTGATGCGCATTCAGGTCTTCATGGTTTTTGGTCAATGAAGCATCTAAATTTTCACTACTCAAAGCGTAACCCTCTACGGGATATTTATTGGCAAAACCCTTTTCTCCTGTAAGTTGGTACATGCGACTATACGGACGGGGAGAAGTAACATTATGCTCAATAAGTATGGATTTACCATTCTCGGTACTGATAAGTGTATTGGTATGATCCCCGTTACGGAAATTATCGACTTCCTGGCCGTCTCTTTTCTTCAAGAAAGCAGGATTGCCGATTGCCTTAGTATCAACGGATACCAGATAATTCATTTTATCACCGCGGTGTATATTCATTGCCTGACATACCGGGCCAAGTCCATGGGTAGGATAAACGTCGCCACGATGTGTCTTATTAAAATCCATACGCCAATCCTTCCAGTATTCATCCCAGTAGGGTTGAAGACCATGTATGTAAGCGCCTTCTCCATGAATTATTTCTCCTAACAAGCCTTGCTGAACCATGTTCAATGTCGTTAACTCAAAGAAATCATATACACAATTTTCAAGTTGCATACAATGTTTACGCGTTCGCTCTGAAGTATTGATCAACGCCCATATTTCATCCATTGTCATAGCTGCCGGTACTTCTATAGCTACATGTTTGCCGTCATTCATTGCTTGTACACCGATTTTGGCGTGGCTTTTCCAGTCGGTAGCCACATAAATAAGGTCTACATTGGGCAACGCAGTAACCTTGCGCCACACCGAGGTATCTCCATAAAACTCCTGCGCTTTGGGAAGCCCTCTTTCTTCAAGCATTTTATTGACCTTCTCTGTGTTTTTCTGCTCCACATCACACAACGCAATGATTTCTACTCCCGGTATGTGTGTTATGCGGTTTACTGCTCCCGGACCACGCATGCCCAACCCAATAAAAGCAACACGGACTACGGGTAGCGGTTCTGCTCTTAACTCCAATACATCGGTTTGACCAGCAGGGCGTTCAAGAACAGGAGTTTTGATCAGGAAAGACTGTTCTTTATTTGAGGAATTGTTACAACCGAGTAGCAATAAACATGCAGAGAATAATAGAATAAATTTCTTCATAATATAATTACTGTATATTATACTTTTAAAAATATTTTATGCTTATACATAAACCTTATCATTAAGAACAATAGAATAAACTGTCCCAGGGATACAATGAATGGAAACAGGTCTCCCAGGTATTGTTCGGTTCCTCGTAGCAAAAGAGCAGAAACCAGATCAAGCCCCATTACGGTATATAACAAATAAGCAGCAATAGCATTCAGTCCCAAATACCTAAGGGATTTGGTCCACCATGAATTTATCTTAAGCATATCCGTAATCCAATAGAAAAATGCCAGAAGGAGCGTACAAATACCACTGCTAAAGAACACCATTGAAGGCGACCATATTTTTTTAATAATCGGTATTTGCAGGCTTAGCAATAAACCGGCTACGATTAATCCGGCGCCAAGAAGTAACAATATTTTAAGTTTTTGCATAGGATGCATAGGTTTACCCATCAGGTAGCCAACACCATAGCCGGAGAATACGGTTGCACCAAATCCCAAGCTACTTAGTACCCATGTGTATTGAGTGCCATCTCTGAAAGTCCCTAAAAGTAGTGTGTCGATATACATAGACAGATTTCCTTCGGGAGTGAAAACACCACTTCCATAACCGGGAACGGGAACAAATGTAAGCAACCCCCAATACAGTACCAATAGTCCGCAACCCCAATGCATTTGGGTGGATAGTTTATCTGTGTTAAGTACAATGAGTGCCGTTATCAGGTACCCTACGGCAATGGCATGAAGCGTATTGCAATATACATGGAATACATCCGGATTCAAATCGAGCAAATTTCCCTGAACAATCCATCCCAAAAAGAACAGAATGAAAAAGCGCCTGAGCACTTTCTTGTGTAATTGCAGTGTTGTTAATCCTTTCGACCTCTGCTTATCGAAAGAAAAAGACATGGATAAGCCGGATGTAAAAAGGAATAAAGGCATGATAATATCCCATGCGGTGAATCCAATCCATTCTGCATGTTCAAGTTGGTACATTATATAATGAGTAGCATCCGAATCAATGGTTCCCAATAGCCGGCGCAATATATCGCCTACACCTACCAGAAAAAACATATCAAATCCTCTTAGAACGTCTAGTGAAAGTAAACGTTCCTGTTTTATTTCTTGTTTCATCTTTTCTGAATTAATGATTAAAGAATATACTTATCGCCCTGTGCACAAGAGCTTTTTAGTGACTATTTGATCTTTTCAAACCAAGGTAAACGTTCCAACGGAACGTTATTGAAGGTGTACCGTTTTCCTCCCTTATATTTTTTGCCTTCATCATCGCGCCATTGACCTTTTGGCAATTTGACGCTCCGGGAGTTTTCACTAGTCAAAACGGGAGCAACTAAGTATTTGTCGCCTAACATAAACTGGTCCTTACAGTCTTCAAACCCTTCATCAGGGAAAGAATACTCCATATAGCGCACGATTGGCTCGCCTGTTTCGGATGCTTTCTTCGCATAAGAAAGGATATACTCGCCCAACATTTCATGATGTTTTGCAAACTTAACGCAAATATCCAGATGCTTCTTATCTAATATCCTCCAAGGCGCTACAGAGAACTGCATCATTGGCATCATCGCATGAATCTGGCATGAACGGACAATTAATTGCTGATCGAAGCTATTGGAGTCAATATTTAAAAAGCTGGAATATTCTCCTCCACCAATCATATCAGGACAAGCGTACGCATGTCCTAATAAACCGGCGGCAAGCATATCAGGAATCAACAGTTGCATATCTTCCCATGAATAAGATTTATCATGCAAGCGCTGTACAAGTGCTTGTCCGCCCATTTTCCAGCATGCACGATATTCATTGTAGGGAAACTCAGAACCAAGTTTTGCCCATAATTCACTTTGGTAAGCGCCATAAGACTTTCCATCATACACATCTATCTCTTCTTCTCTATACATTTTGGCGTCTCCGGCGTCGAGCTTGAAACCATCTACTTTATACTCTTCGCAAAGCTTCTTTAATGTTGAAAGTAAATAGCCGTAAGCTTTCGGGTTACTTAAATCATAACAGGCGCTGTGACCATTCCACCATTGTATCATAGCCGGTTCGTCGGAACCCTTTCTTTTAATTAAATATCCTTTGCTTTTCAAAGAGCGAAACTCCCGGCTATCCGGACTCACAAAAGGAGATATCCATAGCATTACTTTAAAGCCCATCGTATGAAGTTCGTCTATAAGGTTCTTTGGATCAGGGAAAGTTACTTTCTTGAAATCAAAATTACCGTAGTAATTCTGCCAGTTATCGTCTATCATCAAAACACCCGGAGGCAGTCCGTTCTTTATGATGTTCCTGGCGTATTCGAGCACGCCGGCCTGGCTTTGGTCATACATAAGTTCTATCCAGGTATTGTATTGAGGCTTGCTGAAGAAAATACCGGGAGGCAATTCTCCCGACGGAGGAAAGAAAGCTTTACTGGCTGCCAGATAGGCTTCCTTCAAGGTGCTTCCTGCAACATTGACCTTAACCTGTTCTTCCGGTGAGGTAATATATATGTTATTGTCTTTAAACTGATAAGAAAAAGGAGAATCACTCCAGATATAACGTCCTTTATTGGAAACCAGAAAAGGAGAAGTCTGGTTGTCGAAGTTGTCATACCGCAGGTCGATAACAGGACTTATGGTATAGGGCATATTGCTTCCCCATTTGGTTGCCCCTCCCCACCATTTCTCGTTGGCTAATACCTCAATATTCGAAGTGTATTGGGCTTTCAGATTTACGGATAAAAGAATTAAGATAAAAAAGAGAATTTTCTTCATGGTTATAGTCTTTATTAATTATACTTATTTTTGAAACTCGAAGGCGATATGCCAAACTGAGTCTTGAATGCCCTCGTAAAATAAGAGGGACTTTCTATTCCAACATTGAAGACTACTTCCGTAACCGTCATATTGGTAGTGCTTAGGAGATTGGCCGCTCGCTCAAGGCGTAATTTCAGGATGTACTGTCCCAAAGTCATTTCGGTTATATCCTTAATTGTGCTATATAATTTCGTCCGGTTCAATCCCATCTCCGCACTCAGAAAATCAACAGAAAAATCCGGGTTCGAAAGGTTTCGCTCAACCAGATCCACAAACTTTGCAAACAGATCGCATGTTTCTTTATCTTTTAGTTTTTGCTTTATCCCTTGTTGGAAATGTGTGTTGTCTTTGCTTAGTTCCTGTATCTGCTCCGCCTTTTTGATCAGGTTTCTCACTGTTGCTTTTATAATCCTTAAGTCGAAAGGCTTTGAAATATAGGCATCTGCTCCGCTTTCTATCCCTTCTATCTGGTTTTCTACCATCGCTTTTGCAGTGAGCATCACAACAGGGATCAGGCAAGTCTGCAAGTTGTTTTTTAACCTGGAACATAACTCAACTCCATCCATTCGTGGCATCATCACATCGGTAATGATAAGACTAGGGTAGTGAGAGTTGGATATAAATAAGGCTTCTTCACCATCCTGAGCCGTAAGGATGTTATACTCACTATTCAATGCTGATTTAAGCGCCATAAGTATATCCTTGTTGTCATCTACAAGTAGTATGGTAGGCTTATTATCATCGACAATATCTGTTTCGTCCCTGTTACCGGATTCTTCATATTCGAGTGCAACATTGCACAAATACTCTTCCAGATTAAACCGGCTCATTTCGGACTTATCTACCTCTTTAAGATAAGAATCATCTAGCGGGATTCCTATTATAAATTCAGTTCCCTTATCCGGTTCACTACTTATAATCAAACCTCCACAGTGTACCCGAATGATAGATCTTACCAACGCCAATCCTATGCCGGAACCTCTATCTGCTTGATTGCTAATCCGAAAGAAACGATCGAAAATTAAAGGGAGAAACCGTGCTTCTATTCCTACTCCGTTGTCGCGAACTTTAATGATCAGATGTTTATCTCCATACAAACTTTCGAGATACGAATACGAGTGTTTGAAGTAAGTATCCGCCTTCTTTAGATTGCCTGCCGAAACAGCGATGTTTATCTCAGGTTCTTCCTGCTTTGAGTTCTTTATACTATTTGATATTATATTGGAAATCACCTTACTTAAATGTTCTTCATCCAACCACACATTGATATTGTCCTGAAGGAACTGCGTTTCCATCCTGATTCCTTTCAAATGCGCCCAACCCGAGAACTCGTCAAACAATTGATTGAAATAATCTGTTGCCGATACGTTGGTTGCATTCAATCTGATTCCTTTAATATCAAACCGGTGAAAGTCTAACAATTCATTTATGAGCTTCAATAGTTTATTCGTATTCTTTTTGATCAGCCCAAAGAATTTATCCTCTTTTACCTCTGTATCCGATTCCTCTATCTCGTTAACCCCGGTATTAATCAGAGTCAGAGGCGTTCTGAATTCATGGGCTACATCTGTGAAGAAATCTATTTTCATTTGCATGATCTCTTCGTTTTGCTCTTCACGCTTTTTCTGGATAGCAATAGTCTGTTTCATCTGCAACCATTTGATTAAAGACCTGCTTATGAAATAGACCATCGTGGTGAGAAGAATACAATATATGGTGATAGCCCACCAGGACAACCAAAACGGAGGAAGTATGGTGATACGAATAACAGACCTCTCTTCGTCCCAATCTTCCCATCCCCGCGAATTAACAACGAGTGTATATTTCCCATAAGGCACTTTATGATAAGAGACTTTCAACTCTTCTCCCATTTCTATGTATCGCCAATCCTGGTCGTATCCTTCCAGTTGATATCGATACCTTATATGCTTTCCTTGCTTATAAAGCAGGGGAGAGAAATCGATGGAGAAGTTATTGTTATTGTGCTTCAGAACTACATTTGAAGCATACTCAATGTCGGAGTCGGTCAACTTGCCATTTATGTATATTCTTGAGAAAGAGACAGAAGGGCGAATGGTTTCTTCAATCCGATTTTGCGGAGTAAAGTAATTCATTCCTTCGGCTCCTCCAAAGTATAGATTCGAATCCATATCCTTGCACGAAGAGGATGTGGCGAACATATAGCTTTGAAGCCCATCGCTCATGTCGAACGTATTGAATCTTCTCGAATTCGGGTTAAAACATGTAAGCGAGTACCCTCCACACCATATATTCCCATATTTGTCTATTTCTATACTTTCTATATCGTCGGAAGGTGCTCCGGATTCCATTCCAAAGCATTCGGCATTGTAATCGTAATTCCCATCCGAATCCCTGAATGTCACTTTGTTTAATCCACTTCCCAGTGATCCTACCCAATATACAGAATCGTTCTCTTTGTCAATCGGCCACAGATAATCGCTACTTAAACTACCTTTCCTCCCTTGTTCGGACTTATAATGAACGATGTCTTTTATATCGCCCGATTCGTTGAATAATACCCTGTTGATTCCCGATGCCGAAGTAATGATTAACTCGTTTTTCTTTAGGTCGGAATAGATGCCATGCAAGAGATTCGTAGATAACGGAAGTGGTGATGAGGTTGTAACTGACCATAGTTTCTTATAACCATTACCAACAGGAATAAAGCAATCAAGTCCTTCGGCAGTAGCCGCCCATATACGGTTGTATTTATCAAAAGTTAGGCAGAAGATATAGTTCGAAGCTAACATCTTATGTTCTATCCTTTTGCTCCTTTTATTGATAGTAACTATGTTACTGGAAACGGCGGCATATATGTTTTGATTGTCTGATATAATGCTTGTAACCGAAGGCATTAGTTCTTTTTCATATACGAAAAGCTCTACGTCTTTTGTTCTTATATTGAACCTACTGATACCACCATGCTTGCTTCCTATGTAAACATGGCCGTCGTTGTAATGAAGGGAACTGATAAATTTCGATTTCAATTTACTTGCCGCAGTCTCCGGATCATACTTTACAATTTTGAAATAGTTTATTTCGTTGTTGGTATATGACAGTCCGCTATCCCAGCTGGGCGCCCATATATTTTTATTATTATCAATGTAGATGTTGTTTATGTCGTTACTGATTGAGTTCTTATCCCATGGGATGTTGCTGTATCTTACATAATTGGTACTTTCCCCTTCTTTTTGTACTCTCAGCAATGCATCATTGGTAACTATCCAAACAAACTCCTTGTCTATGCAAAACATTGAGATGGTATATTCGTTAAATGAGATTTCTCTTTCCAGAACAAGATCCAGATCGCTACGCAAGGCATATTTTTGTAACTTATCCGAGGTGCAGACCCATATCTTATTATTATCCATCACCATATTTTGAATCCATAGATCCAGGTCGGCAATTACATAACCCCCAAATACGATTTCTCCCATGCTATTATCAAAATAGTATGAAAGTTTTTCTTTACCGAAGAGGTAGATGTTCCCTTTCTCATCATATACGAATCTGGGTTTTCCTATTTGAGATTTAAACTCAATATCTTCGCCTATCTTTTTAGGTTTTAACAACAAGGTTTCCTGATCCTCACAAACTTCTACAACTCTCACCGCGTTCTGTCGTGAAATCAACCACAATCTGTTTTTATGGTCGGTCTTTATATCATCTACTTGCGAATAAAAGGCCAATTCATTATCCGCCGATTTATAATCGAGAAACTTTTTAGAACAGATGTCGAAGCAAACAAGGCCGGCTTCGGTTGCCATGAACAATATATTCCTGACTATCTCCATAGAATATATCCGGTTCTTATAAACCGAATTTATGTCGCTGGGAGCGTACCTGTACGCATCAATTTTGTATCCATCATACCGGTTGAGGCCACGATGGGTTCCTATCCAGACATAACCCAACGAATCTTGCCTGACACTTGTCACATTATTATGTAACAAACCGTCGTTTCGTGTGAGATGAACGAATGATAGGTCCGAATTATTCTGACTTAGAATAATTCCGGAGAACAATAATGACGCTAGTATAAGTACGTATTTTCTCATGGCATGTTCTTTTATCTAAGAGGATGCCTAAATATAAGCATCCTCTTAAACAAAAAGCTAAAATTCTTTCAATATATCAGATGAATAAGCATTTCCTTTGGAACCGGATACGGTAACCGTATGTATTTTGTTGTACCCTGTGGCGCTATCCCACATATCAAGATTGGCCAACTGGATGCTGAATTGAGGGTTATCTGCTAATGTACCTTTAGGGTCCGGAAGATTTAAATACACATTATACTCACCGTGTGGCATATCGGAAGGAATTCCAAACTTAGTACTGACTTCCTGCTCTTCCTGCGGGTACCATAAACGGGGATCGGCATCTATAGCAACTTTATATCTTTTGCCGTTATCCGATTTGGAGATAAATATAACTTCTACATTACGGGAGTTGACAGGCGAAGCCCAACCTCTGTTTGTAAGTTTCAGGTTCATTTCAAACGCATCACCTGCTCCCACTTGATTTGTATATTGTCCTGAGATAAGAACCAGCCTGTAGCCCAATCGCTTTTTAATTTCAGTCATACAACCATCTACAATCCAGTTGTTTATTACGCTCTGATGATAGTCTATATTGATATAAGACCAATGGTACTTCTCAAACTCCTCCAACGCGTTGAAGCATTCCGAATAAGTAGAAGGTTGGCAGGTTTCACCTCCCATTGATAGGTAGCGGGTTTCATACTGCCAGAAACGTTTGTAGTCTCTGTTGGCTCCGTTGTATGTTCCCCGGTCGTCATTGTCGGCCAGGAAGCAATCGTTATGTCCACCCAGGCGCGACAATTTACTTCCGTTGAATGCCGTGGCCACTGTCACTGTGTCGGCAATAGAAAGTCCGTATGATTTAATCTTTGCTCCCGGGGTGCGGATGGCAACCATTCTTTCCTGGGGAAGTGCATCCAACAATGCTTCCAATACATTCTTACGGGGGAGATAATCTTCCTCTGTTTCGGGTTGGAATATATAATTATCGGTATAATACCATTCGCCCCAAGCTCCAACCAGACCTGCCTGAAGAACATAAATCACATCAACGTATTCGCGGAGAATGGGTTTTAGTTGTTCGATATGTTTCTTCGTCAACTCCCACGGAGCATCCAGCGCCGCACTATTCTGATTGTCCGAGTAGGCAAAGCGTAAAACGGCTTTGCAGCCTCCTGCCCTTAATGCTTCCATATTGGTTTTCACCACTTGCAGATAATCATCCGAGATCAACTTATCTACAAAGTCGGGCATATAATAAACCGTGTATATGAGGCTATACCCTTCGTTGTAGACATTTCTCACAGACTCTGCCGTAAGTGGGGCGGCTCTGCCCGATACAAATTCACGATAGGTATAGAACCCCCTTTCGGGATTCATGATCGCACTACCGTTTTCGATATAATACTTCTCAACGCTTTGTTCTTCCTGAGCATTATTGTCCGACTCATCGCTACACGAACATGCGAAAAACAACAGGAAAGAAAGAATTAAATAACCTATCTGTTTCATACTCATAGCATTATTATTAGGGTAGTTTCACTGTCAAAGGATTGTTTAGGGAACCGTCTTCCAGTTTGGAAGGAAGCAAACCCGATGCACTCCAATCGGAACCTACCAGTGCAACTCCCATTTTAACCGTTCTGCCCAACTCCGGAATATAAGAACGTATGATGCGTCCTTCTACTTCGACTATATCATTTTCTCCTTCTATGAATTCGGATATCTCTATAGTTTTCGCTGCGGGTGCATGGCGCTCTATCCAGCTCCAGTTTGTTCCACCATTTCCATTTTCGTCGTCATATTCGAAGACTGTAGGTGCAAGACCATCATCTTTGGCACCTTCGAGCAGGAATTCAGATCCGATGCCGCTCCAATACCATCCCAGGAACCCGGTATCTGCATCGTTGTTCTTGTCAATATAGAATTGAGCCACCATGAACTTCGTTTTATCGGCCTTCATATAGAAGAACACATAGTCGTCGTTTCCACAAAGTTTCAACTCTTTCAGTGCCACGAGGTCTGTTACATGCGCAGCGATAGTAGAAGTTGCCAGCATAGAAGCAGGAACCTCCAGCCAATCGTTGAACTTACCATCGAGCGTTATGTTCACATCTTCCGGATCGGTAGAGCTACCATCCGACAGGTCAATGGTGACTTTCTTCGAGCTTGTCTTTCCTCTTTCTCCCCTGATGGTGAGCTCAGCCGAATACTTCTTATTTCCTTTATAGAAATGGGTAGGGTTCTGTTCTGTCGAGGTTTCGCCATCTCCAAAGGTCCAGTAGTAGCTGTCAGCGTTTTCAGATTTATCTGTAAATACAACTTTCTTTTCGAAGGCTTCGTACGAGAAGTTAGCCACAGGTAGATACAGCGCTATTTGCACCGGATCATCATCCGAACAGGAAAATAATATGAATGACGTGATGGTCAATAAAATCAGCTTTGATAATGAATTGATATTTTTCATATTTCAATTGTTTTTTAAAAGATTGATATTAAGGATTCTGGGGTATTCCGCTGGTCGTGATCTCATCCAGGGGAATTAAATATTGCAACCTATTGTCTGTATGCTCTACTACTTCCCAGGTTTGTACTCCCGAAAATCTTCTGTCCAGTGAGCGTTTGTTGCGATAAATGTCAAAAGCACGATGCCCTTCGAAGGCTAGTTCAAGTCTCCGTTCATCCAGGACAATATCCAACACATCGGTATACCCCAGCATATTCGTTTTACTGAAAAGCTGATTGCCCGACAAACCGGCACGCATACGGATAGTATTCACATCTTCAAGCGCCTTATCGGTGTTGTTTGTTCTTGCATACGCCTCGGCTCTGTTCAGGATAACCTCGGCCCACCTGAGCATAACCGGCGAACTGAGCATCGGGTCGCCATCCTGATACGAGAACTTTGTTACAAAGTACTTGGGCCACCCGTAGCGATTCTCCATTTTCAAAGAAAGTCTTACCCGTAGCTTCTCTCCATTGAGATTAATATAACTCTGTTCATACCCATTGATTGTTTCTTTTTCTACGAATACCTTAGAAGTGCCTTCCATAAAAAAGTATTTATCTGCACCCGCATCGAACTCAACATCTCTCAGCTCGTTCTGATAAAAGTCATCATCACTGGGGATGGCCCAACGTACCATATATGCTGTTTCGGATATATTCTTTGGCTTAATGAATGAATTCCGTAAATCGTTTTTGTTCCTTTCAAGCAGGTCCAGCATCGGGTCGGATGCATAAATCTCTCCCCAGCCTTGCCCGTCAGTCAGATACATGGAACCGATGGAAGAAGAACCACGCGATTCCCTAGTCGTATGTGCTATAGCCCAAAGTGTTTCTACCGAGTTTAGTGCATTGGCGAAATACATCGGATAGCTGCTTGAGGGTTCCAGCTTTGAGTCAGGAGAGGCTCCTGCCAACATTTCATTCACAAGGGTAATCACCTTGTCGTCTTCTCCCATATACAGGTACACCCGGCTAAGCAGCCCCTGAGCAGCTTCTTTGGAGATGTATCCGGCGTTTCCGCGGCGTGTTCCCTGACTCATTAACCTGATGGCATTTTCGAGGTCGGACACGACCAGATCATACACTTCGCCCACTGTTGCGCGTTTGGTTTCTGTATTGCTCGAACTTTCCCTGAGCACGATACCCATATTGTCGCGACCAAGCGAATAGTGCTTGGACCACAGTGTAGAGAAGTGGAAGTGAACTATCGCACGGATAAAGTAGTTCTCACCCTTTAAGTAATCGGCTTCTGCACTGACGCCATCCTGAACGGACTCGATAACGGAGTTAGTTCCATTAATAATTTTGTATCCGCACCACCACAGATAACTGATATTGTAGAGGTTGGGTGCCCGTTTGTAGGTCAAGGCTTCATACAGGGGGTCGCTGGTGCGTCCGGCAAGGCACGCATTATCGCCTATAAACTCCGACATCTGTAAATAGTGCCGAACGTATGTATTGCCCGAGTATAGCTGACCCATATATTCCATTTGGTCTTTAAACATGGAATAGTTTCCCTCGGTAACATATTCTGCGCTCGCAGGGTCTTGTCCCACTTGTTCGTTGGTTAATTTATCGTTAGGCAAATAATCCATTTCGCATGAGACCATCAATAATGCTATCGCTATTGTGGGTATAATTCTTTTTCTCATAACTGTATTATTCTTTGTTTTTAAAAATTAATATCAACACCAAATATAAACTGGCGACTTGTTGGATAGCTTTCCGTATAAATGCCCGGCAGGCTCCATGTTCCCATTCGCATGTTCACTTCGGGATCTGTTCCCGAGAATTTGGTGAAGGTGAAGGGATTGTCTACCGAAACGAATAGCTTGCACGATTGCATTTTCAGCCTTTCAATCCAGTTCTTTTGCAGGTCGTAGGATAGTGTTATGTTCCTGATCCGTAAGAAACTTCCATCTTCAAGATAGCGCGATGAGGTTTTGTTAGAGTTCTTGTTGCCGTTCATCACCAGCTTGGGGTGTGTGGCAACATCTCCCGGTTTCTCCCAACGGTTCCAGTCCGATTTCAGGCTCATCATGTTGTATCCCAGGTATGCTCCATCCGAGTCATACTTCTCGCGGGTATAATTATACACGTCGTTTCCATACACATAGTTGGCCGTAACACGCAGGCCGATGCCTTTGTATTGGAGGGTGTTAACGAATCCGCCGGTGAACTTCGGGCTGGCTTTACCTACTACTTGCAGGTCGGCCTGGGCATAGTCGTTTGTACCTTCGGCTCCTGTTACGTTTCCGTTTTCATCTCTTATGAGCTTCTCCCAAACCGGGTCTCCGTTTACATAGTCAACTCCAATCCATTTGGGCATGTACCAACTGAAAATATCTTGTCCGTTCTTTACCTGATGAGCTACGGATGTACTTCCGTATTTCTGAAGGAAGCTTTCATTGTCGGGTAGTGACAGCACTTTGTTCCTGTTGAATCCGATATTGAATGAGGTGCTCCACAAGAAATCTTTTGTTTTGATGTTGTCCGAACTTATCTGTATTTCCACTCCCCGGTTGCGTACGCTTCCGGCGTTCTCTAATCTTTCGTAAAAGCCTGTACTTGTGGGTTTGGGCACATTGAGCAGCAAGTCTTTGTTCTCGATATTATATAGGTCGAGGTTTATATGCAATCTTTTCCACAGACTGATGTCTAGTCCAACGCCCGACATATGGGCCTCTTCCCAAGATAAGTTGGGATTCGCCAGACGGTCGGCCACAGCACCCACTTTGTCCTGATAGCTTGAGTTGAGGGTATATATGGCCATTGTCCTGAACATCTCGATATTGGAGTTTCCCGTTACCCCGTAGCTTGCCCTGAGTTTCAGGAAGGAGATAACGTTGTTGGTAGACTGCATGAACTTCTCGTTGCTTATCAGCCAGGATGCCGCAACAGAAGGGAAGTATCCCGTCCGGGTGTCTTTTCCGAACTTCGAATTGGTATCGGCTCTGAACGAGGCTGTAAGAAAATATCTGTCATTATAGCTATATTGAGCTTGGCCGAAGGCCGACCACGAAGCTTCTCTGTACTGATAGCCATCGACAGAGTAGGGAGTAGTTGCGCCCAGTCCGTCCATGCCTCCGGGCATACCTGTTCCGGCTGCTCCGGTGAAACTGCTGGTACCCCGTCCAAACTCAAGTCCCAACATGCCCGAAAGGGAATGGTTGCCAAAGCCGTGATTGGCTTTCAGTAAGTTGGTGGAGCCCCATGACGAGAACATGCCGATGTTGCTGAGTGAGTATCCGTTGGCAAATTCGGGATCTACCGTGCGGGGATCTACGTATCTTGAATACTTATAGTTGCTTCGCGATGCGCGGTTGGATGTGGAGAATGATAGCCAGCTTAGTATGTTCCAATTCAACTGTAGGTCGGCAACGAAGTCTTGCGACTTATTCCTTGCGTAGTTATACTGTTCGTTGTAAAGGAAATTGCGCTTGTCTTGCGTGTACCAGGGCTGATTGTTGTCGGGGCGAGTATCTCCGTTGATCTTTACCAGATTGCCAAGCTCGTCGTACGGGTTATCCCACGGCATGCTGCCATACGCTCCTTCGAGGTTGATGTAGCTTGAGGCTTCGCGACTGTGGTTCTCGGTATAATTGATGCGGATGTTCATCTCGACATTGTCAAATAGTTTGCTATTCAGGTTGAGACGCATGGAGACTTTGTCGAAGTTGGTATTCTTCAGTGTCCCGTCTTCTTTATAGTAGTCGGTACTGGCAAAATACCCTATTTTCCCGGTGCTTCCGGCCACGGAGAGGTAGTAATTCTGTATGGCTCCGGTTTGAAACGCGGCGTCGAGCCAGTCGAAGTTCCGGTCTCTTAGTTCTTCGGGGCGTTGGCTCAGCAAGGTCGATTCGGGGAAGAGCTGTGCATGCACATCGTATATCTCTGCTCCGTTCATCATGCTGAAGTTGCCTTGCAGTGCGTTCTTAAATCCAATGTTTGTTTTGAAGTTTATTTTAGTTGGTTGATTTTGTGACGCTTTTTTTGTTGTAACTACAATCACTCCTCCGGCGGCAGCCGAGCCATATAAGGCGGTTGCTCCGGCATCTTTCAGTACGGTGAGGGTTTCGATGTCGTTCGGATTAAATGATCCGCCCGGTATTCCATCTACCACAAACAGAGGATCGGGGGTGGCCGTGATTGAGCCGGTTCCTCTTATTTGTATCACAGCAGCCGAGCCAGGTTGTCCCGAGGAGTTGGATATCATTACTCCCGCGACTTTTCCCTGTAGCATGTTTCCTACGTCGGACGTTGTAATGTCGGTTACGGCCTCGCCGCTTAACGATACTACGGCACTCGAAAGTTCTGCTTTCTTCATGCTCGAGTATCCCATAACCACTACATCGTCCAGTACATTCGTTTCCGAGACAAGAGCTACGTTGATCCGTTCTCTTCCGCCTACGGCTACTTCCATGCCTTTGAAACTTACATAAGAATAAATTAAGGTTGCTTTCGCATCTGCATCGATAACATAGTTGCCGTCTATGTCCGAAACTGCAAAAACGCTTGTTCCCTTAACGTTTACGGTAGCCCCGATCAGGGGTTCTCTGTCTCCTTCCGAGGTGATCTGGCCTTTGACCTTGATCGTTTGGGCTAGAGACAAAAGAGGTAAACAAGTAAAAAATAAAACCAGTGTTAAATTTTTCATAGAACTGTGTTTTAATATTAGATTAATCAATTAACTGAATGCCAACCCGGGATTGACCTTACTGGTGGACAAAGATAATATCGGAAGTATAACCTGCCTTGCCTTATTATAACTTTTACTTGCTATATTGTACGGCAGCAAGGCACTACGCCTAAGTATACATACGTTTTTCAAAAATATGCAAAAAGTAGCACTCGTTTCGTTCGAACCCTTTATTCATTGGCTGTAGAAGGATGGTACTTACCTCTTTTCGTGCTAGCACTCTGTTAGCACTTGACCAGCACTCGCGCCCAATGCAATTGGATATACTTTTTGCTGATGATTTCTCTGGTTTTGATTACTTGTTTCACATTGTTCTCTCCACCTAGGTGGGGAGGCCTGTCCGACCTAGGTGGGGAAGAGTCGAACACCTAGGTGGGGAAACTGAAATGAAACCGGCAATTAAAATCTCCACAAACAGAACTTCAAACCCGGGCAAACTTCTATCCGATAATCAGATGCTAGCAAGTGCTATATGAGTGCTAGCACGAAAAGTGGTAAGTCTCATCCTTCTACAGCCGATGAATAAGGGCTTCGGTCGAAACGAGTGCTACTTTTTACCCGTTTTTTAATTTTCTATAGGGGCGACTAAATAAAGATCATTCCTTTTTATACTTATCCCCTGGGCTAAACGCAATAAAGGCTGTCTTTTCATTGAAAAGACAGCCTTTATTATTTCTGTTTTGATGTATTATTCGCCTGGGTGAATTGCTTCAGAAGGACAAACATCTGCGCAAGTTCCGCAGTCTGTACATACATCAGCGTTGATTGAATAGATATCGCCTTCAGAGATTGCTTCTACCGGACATTCGTCGATACAAGAACCACAAGCGATACAATCATCTGTAATTACGTAAGCCATTTTCTTAAGTTTTAATCGTTAGTATTACTCTTTGTAACGCAAATGTAAGGGTTTTGTTGAGATTTCATGTGCTTATTCGGCTAAAATAACTTAATTTGTAACCCTTCTAAATAAGGGATTCGTAGCTTTTTAATTCAGTTTCAATCTTTTAAACTATTTCTATAACGGCTTTTTTGCTAATTTTGCAAAGAGAAAGAAATTTATAATAGAAGTTCCTCCCCCTGCCCCCCTCCAAAGGGGGATACGATGCCGCACAGAATCAACGGTCAGCGTAAGCTAAAATTAGGGTACAGCACCTCGATGCCGCAGGGTATCCCCCTTCGGAGGGGGCAGGGGGAGGAGTTTTAAGAAAGAGATTCTATAATATTATGCCTTTAAATTTACCCGATAAGCTTCCGGCGATAGAACTTCTGAAAGAAGAAAATATCTTTGTGATCGACAATTCGCGTGCTACACAGCAGGACATCCGTCCGTTGAAGATTGTGATCCTGAACCTGATGCCGTTGAAGATTACAACAGAAACAGACCTGATCCGTTTGTTGTCCAACACCCCGTTGCAGTTGGAGATCTCGTTTATGAAGATCAAGAGTCATACATCCAAGAACACGCCCGTTGAACATATGCAGGCATTCTATACGGATTTTGAGGATATGCGCAACGAGAAGTATGACGGTATGATTATTACCGGGGCGCCTGTGGAGCAGATGGAGTATGAAGAGGTGACTTACTGGAGTGAGATGATGGAAATCTTCGACTGGTCGCGTACCCATGTCACATCAACGCTTTATATCTGTTGGGCTGCCTTTGCCGGACTATACCATCATTACGGCATACCGAAATATCCGTTGGATAAAAAGAAGTTCGGTGTATTCGAGCATATGGTTTTAGATCCTCTTGCCCAGATCTTTCGTGGGTTCGACGATATATTCTATGTTCCGCACAGCCGCCACACAGAGATACGGAAGGAAGATATCCTGAAACGTCCTGAGCTTACCTTGCTTTCTGAATCGGAAGAGGCGGGTGTTTATCTGGCTATGGCGCGTAATGGGCGCGAGTTCTTTGTGACGGGGCATTCCGAGTATTCACCGTTAACATTGGACACCGAGTATCGCCGTGATGTTGATAAAGGATTGCCAATCGAAGTCCCCAAGAACTATTACAAAGATAATGATCCGGATAAAGGTCCGTTGGTGCGTTGGCGTGGACATGCCAACCTGCTGTTCTCCAACTGGCTGAACTATTACGTTTATCAGGAAACCCCATACAACATCGAAGATATTAAATGATAAGACAGCGCAAGATAGAACTGTTGGCGCCTGCTAAGAACTTGGAATGTGCCATTGCAGCAGTAGATCATGGTGCTGATGCCGTATATATCGGTGCGCCGAAGTTTGGTGCGCGGGCGGCGGCAATAAACTCTTTGGAGGACATTGCAGAGCTGGTAAACTATGCACATCTATATAATGTACGCATCTATGTAACCGTCAACACCATTCTGAAGGAAGAAGAACTGGAAGAAACAGAAAAGCTGATCTGGGAGCTGTATCGCGTGGGAGTTGATGCGCTAATCATACAAGATATGGGAATTCTGGAGCTGAATCTTCCGCCCATCCCCCTGCATGCCAGCACCCAGATGGATAACCGTACCCCGGAGCGGGTTAAGTTTCTGGCCGATGCCGGTTTGCGGCAAGTTGTATTGGCGCGTGAACTCTCTCTGCCCGAAATCCGTAGGATACATGAAGCCACTCCGGTTCCCTTAGAGGTATTTGTTCATGGTGCGTTGTGTGTGAGCTACAGTGGACAATGCTATATCAGCCAGGCTTGCTTCGGACGGAGTGCAAACCGGGGTGAATGTGCGCAGTTTTGTCGTTTAGCTTTCACCATGTTGGATGCCGATGGAAAGATCATCGCTAATAATAAACACTTACTTTCCCTTAAAGACCTCAATCAAAGCGAGGAGTTGGAGCATCTTCTTGATGCAGGTGTATCCTCCTTTAAAATAGAGGGTCGGCTGAAAGATGTGACCTATGTAAAGAACGTAACTGCGGCTTACCGGCAGAAGTTGGATGCGATCTTTGCCCGCCGTTCCGAATATACCCGTGCCTCATCTGGTACGTGCCATTATGAGTTTACTCCCCAACTGGATAAAAGTTTCAGCCGTGGATTCACGAACTATTTCCTGAAAGGGCGCGCCGAAGATATCCACTCGTTTGATACCCCGAAATCATTGGGAGAAGAAATGGGGCGCATGAAAGAAATACGTGGCAATTACCTGACGGTTGCCGGCGTCAAGTCATTCAATAATGGCGATGGCGTTTGTTTTATTGATGAACAGGGACGTTTGCAAGGATTCCGCATCAATAGGGTAGATGGCAATAAGCTATATCCACAGGAGATGCCACGCATCAAACCCCGTACAGTTCTGTACCGTAACTTCGACCAGGAGTTCGAACGCATCCTTTCGCGGAAATCCGCCGACCGGGAGATCGAAGTATCCATGCTGCTTTCGGAGAATAGCTTTGGATTCTTCCTGACGTTGACAGATGAAGATGATAATAGTGTTACGCTGGCTCTGAACCGTGAGAAAGAACAGGCGCGTACTCCGCAGATTGACAATATAAAGAATCAGCTCGGCAAACTGGGCAATACTCCTTTTGAAGCCAAGCGGATTGATGTGGAATTCGCTGATAGCTGGTTCTTACCGGCATCTGTTTTAGCCGATTTCCGCCGGCAGGCCATAGAGAAATTGATCACGGCAAGGAAAATAACCTATCGCCGGGAGTTGGCAGTACTTCGGCCTACTGCACATCCTTATCCTCAAACGGAGTTGACTTACTTAGGTAATGTATACAACGCCCGGGCGGCGTCTTTTTATCATCGTCACGGGGTGAATTCGGTTGCACCTGCATACGAAAAAGAGAAAGCTCCGGATGCGGCACTTATGTTTTGTAAGCACTGCCTGAAATACAGTATGGGATGGTGTAATGTGCATCAGAAAGGGCATTCGCCTTATAACGAGCCTTTCTACTTGCAGGCTACAGATGGAAAACGTTTCCGTCTTTCGTTCGATTGCAAGAACTGTCAAATGAAGGTCTATGCCGTATGAAACATCTGGCCTCACTGCTGTTGCTCCTTATCGGATTGATGTCATGTCATTATCCCCGTCCCGAAGCGGGAGAGGAGGCTTATACTGTTGTTCGGAAGAATGCAAACCTGGAATTGTATGCCGACTCGGCTGTATTGGAGTTGCTGCCGATAAAGGATACGTATATTTCTTTATATAAAGGGGCGCAGGTGGTGGTGGCCGAGTTTGCTATTCATGCCGAAGATAGCGTAGACTCGGTATGGGTTAAGGTTGCACATAGTCAGAAGGCACAAGGGTGGCTGCGGCAAAGTGAGCTGACTTCTTCTTTTGTACCAATAGATGGCATATCGCAGGCTATTTATTTGTTTAGTAATACGCATGTATCTTACTTCATTGTTATTGTAGCTCTTTTTATTGCTGCGTATTTGTTTCGTGCTTTCCGCAAGAAGCAAATCCGGATGGTTTATTTTAATGATATCGATAGCGTTTACCCTTTGTTGCTTTGCCTGCTGATGGCTATTAGCGCTACGCTTTACGAGTCGATACAGCTCTTTGCACCCGAAACCTGGCAACAGTATTTTTATAATCCTACACTTTCGCCGTTTAAGGTTCCCCCGGTTCTTTCGGCTTTTCTAATTAGCCTTTGGCTGATTGTATTGGTTATGCTGGCTGCTTTTGATGATGTATTCGGTCAGCTAACATCATCGGAGGCCTTTTTCTATGTGTTGGGACTGTTGTCTGCTTGCATCTTCTGCTATTTCTTCTTTATTCAGACTACCCGTTACTATGTTGGGTATCCCTTTCTTGGAGTGGCCATTGTTTTGTTTATACTGAAAGCCCGGAGAATCAATGTCTACGTATATCGCTGTGGAAATTGTAAAGGGAAGCTGAAAAGTAAAGGAACGTGTCCGCACTGCGGTGCGGAGAACAAATAGTTGTAGGAGAAGCGGCTCCGGGATAGGAGATACTATCAATAACAAAGTATGATAATGCTATTTACAAGCTGTTGTAACGTCGTTTACAAGCAGTCGTAACGCTGTTTACAAGCAGTTGTAATGCGCTTTACAAGTAGTCGTAAAGGCTTTTACAACATGGTGTGAATGGTGTGTAAATGTAACGTCTTGATAAATAGCTTGATATCCCTGTTTTACTTGTCTGTAAAAAAGCAATTTCCTCCCCTTATTCTTATATTAATTAAGAGATCTCAAAATAGAATAACCCTGCCATTCAGAACGTAGTGAAGGATCTGTAACATGACCATAGAATGGTTTTGGAACAGATCCATAGACAAAATATGCCCGCTAGAAGTTGCAGCGCAGGTCAATACCTATTTGTATGGGACGTCCTTTCTGCATGAATCCGTTGCCCATACTTTCGAAGTAGAACGTAGCATACTTCTTATTTAATGTGTTACGGCTCCAAAGAGCGATCTGACCATTCCCTTTGTTGAAAGCCACACGCGCATTCAATGTCCCATAGAATGGTTGACTGGCATTGTTTTGCTCTGTCCAGTAAATGCGGGCTGCACCATTGTAGTTGGCATCGATCTGGATTTGATCGAGCCAGCAGCGCGAAGCCATGTTGAAAAGGTATTGTGCCCCGAGGTTGAAGGTATGCATTGGAGTAAACGGTACGTAGTTATCTTTGTAGTTCACCGCAACATTATTATTGTCGATGGTTTCATAATCCTTGAACGTAGCATGGGTATAACCGTAAGATGCATTGAGGGTGAGCGCTTTGGTGAGGCTTGCTCTTAATGCGGCTTCTGCACCATAGCTACGACTTTTCCCGGCATTGACGGTGATGCGGCCTGCACCTGATTCCACGAAATGCGAAACTTGTTGATCCCGGGTGTCCATATAGAAAAGGGAAAGGTCGGCTAGAAGTCTGCCATCGAATAGGGTGAGGTGGGAACCTACTTCGTAATTCCAGGTGTATTCGGGTTTGTACATGGATTCTCCTTTGACGTCAATTACTTGAATCTGCTTTTCGACTAACTCCGTGATTGTAGGTAGCATATTGGCCGGAATTTCCTCTCTAGCCAATAATGAATTGATCATTGAGTTTTGAAGCTCTGCACGTACAAGGTCGGAGAACATTTGTACATTATATCCTCCCGAACGGTATCCACGCGAAACTGTAGCATATACGCTATTATTCTTTTTCCATTCATATTGAAGCGCAAACTTAGGAAGAAGCTGGACATAATCATGATCCAGTTTGCCCGTAAGACTTGCCGGAGATGAAATGTTAGGAATAGCTATACCTGGGATCGGTCTTCCCGGAAAAGCTATATTGAAATCATAATCTATACTGCTATTGCAATCGTATTTTATACTGTTCTTTTCATAATCCAGACGTAGTCCGACGGTGAATGATAAACCCTTTGTCAGAATATTGTTGAATGTAGATTGGTGGTATATAGCGCCGTTTAACGTGGGTGTATCCATCCTATCATTAACAAGAAGCGGGTTGTTATTTACAGCCATACCCATCTGCGGAAATGGTATACCGGCAAAGATATTATTTACATTATTCTCAATCATTTGCTCTATTCCATCTCTTTTAAATGTAACCGGTGCATCAGTTTTCAGCCATTGATAAAACCCGAAGGCTCCTGTGGCCCATTGCCAGTTTCTGCCGGGCTTAGATTTGAATACAATCTCCTCTGAGATCGTATTGAGCTTCTGTTTTTGTTCAATATTAAATAAGTCCAGTTCGGTGAAGTCCTGGTCCAGGAACATGCGGTCTTTCATATGCTGATATCCGGTTACGGCACTTAGAATGAAGCTGTTTGCCTGGTATTCAATGTTCAAACCCGTATTCAACAGGTTGCGACGGTAGTTACTGTTGTCCTTGATAGATATCTTGCCGATATATTCAGAACGTTCTTCTTTCGCAGGGTCAACCGTTCCTGTATAAAAGTACGGATATCCGCCTTGGTCACTATATTCGTAGTTTACTGTGAGGTCGATTTTCAGATTCTCAGTAGGGAAGTAGATGGCCCGCATACGTCCGCCTGCTTCATTCACATCGTCTATCTTCTTATTGTTGAAGCTGTTCTTGAAGAATCCACCCGAATAGCCATAGAACCCTCCGGCAGAAAAAGCAAACTTATCGGAAATACGATGGTAGCGAGTCAGTGATGCAGAATACTGATTGTGTGTTCCGGCACTCAACCTTACGTCCGTACCCTGATAACTGAATGGCGATTTGGTGTGTACACGTATTAATCCTGCCATTGTGTTACGTCCGTAAAGCGTTCCTTGCGGTCCACGGAGTACTTCAATACGCTCAATATCTGCATAATTGAAATCGAAAGCAGATTTGTCTATGTAGGGAACATTGTCTACATACAAACCTACCGATGGGGTATTGATACGCGAACCGATTCCACGAATATAGATAGCGGAGGTTAATTTGGAACCATAGTCTGGAATAAATATGTTGGGAACCAAACCGGTCAGGCTTTTGATGGAAGTTACCTGATTGGCTTGCATGTCCTGTTGCGACAACAACGTAACGGCTGTGGGCTGCTCGCGCAGTTTGCGGTTCTCTTTAGGACTGGCAATCACAACAATTTCTTCCACATCGACCACTCGTAGTGTGTCTTTAAGGAGTTCATCTGCTTGTACGTTGCTGGTTAGCAATAATAATGATAAGGCGATTAGGATGCTGTTCTTTTTCATTTGCTTTTGATTATTTAATCGCTGCAAAGTAACGGTAAATGAGGAAAATATGCAATCCTAATTTATGAGGATATGGTAGAATTATATTCTGTCGGCTTCTACATATCCGTTCATTACAGCATACATTGTGAGTCCTGATACGGATTTGATTCCTAGTTTCTCTGTAATATTCTTGCGATGAGTGATAACAGTTGTCAGGCTGATATTGAGTTTATCTGCGATTTCTTTGTTGATATATCCTTTGCTTACGAGTACGAGTACTTCAATTTCGCGGGTAGAGAGGTCTCGGCCTTCTTCCGGAGTAGGAAGAGGTGAGTTGCCGGATAGGAATTTAATCAGTTCTGCTTTTAGCTTTTTCTCAGGCAGAAAGATATTGAGAATATGATTGCTTGCCGGTAGTGCAGTACCACCGACGCCGTGCATCAAGATAACCGTCTTCTCTTTGCGAGGCAGAAAGAAAGCATTATACAGAACATAGGTTTGTGAAGAAACAAAGTACCAGGTATACATATCGGGTGTATCATCGGCAAATGTTCCGAAGTCGGGAAATGTACGGACTGTATTGTTGGGGCCAAGTTCTTTAAGAAGCTCTCTTATTCCTACGGCAGATAGGGTGTCGGGAGTGATTATTGCAATTTCCATAGATATATTTATACGTTTGATTCCATATAAGCGGCCACTGCTTCGGCACACCGTTCGCCATCCATACCAGCCGAGACAATACCTCCTGCATAACCGGCACCCTCTCCGCAGGGAAATAATCCTTTGATAGTGATATGTTGCAACGTCTCCCGGTCGCGTATAATCCGTATCGGGGCCGAAGTGCGGGTTTCCACACCGATCATAACAGCTTCATTCGTAAGAAAACCGTGACTTGTTTTGCCAAACTGCTGGAGTCCGGCAGATAAACGTTTCGTAATAAACTCCGGCATCCAAAAGTGTAGCGGAGAAGATATTAGTCCTGGGCTGTACGAACTGTCCGGTAGGTCGAAACTCAATTTCTTACGTGTAAAGTCGGCCATACGTTGCGCCGGGGCAATCTGCTTCATACCTCCTTGTTGCCAGCAAGATCGTTCAAGTTCTTCCTGGAATTCCAGAACGGAAAGAACTGAAGGATTGTCACTAATATCTTCGGGATGTATCTCCACAACCATGCCGGAGTTGCTCCAACGTGATCCCCGGTTGGATGGAGACATGCCATTGACCACAACCTGTTCGGGCCCACTGGCAGCAGGAACAATAAATCCACCGGGGCACATGCAGAAACTATACACCCCTCTGCCTTCCACCTGAGTGACGAAACTATACTCGGCAGCAGGAAGATACTTACCTCTACCATTCTTATTATGATATTGTATCTGATCAATGATTTCCGCCGGATGCTCCAGGCGAACTCCTATGGCAATGCCTTTGGCTTCTACCTCTACCTGGCTGCTGACTAACCAGCGATAAACATCACGTGCGGAATGTCCGGTAGCAAGAATAACCGGGCCAAAGAAAGTCTTTCCGGTATTCGTTTCAATCCCTTTAACTTCTTTATCTTCGATGATAAGTGCATCCATACGTGTCTCGAAGTGCACCTCTCCACCACATTCTATAATGGTATTACGTATGTTTTCTATCACCCGCGGAAGCTTGTCTGTTCCGATATGCGGATGGGCATCAACCAATATACTTGGTGAAGCGCCATGCTGACAAAACACGTTTAGTATTTTATCGACATTTCCTCTTTTCTTGCTACGGGTGTAGAGTTTTCCATCGGAATAAGCGCCTGCTCCTCCTTCTCCAAAACTATAGTTCGATTCAGGGTTAACCGTATGTTCCCTACTGATAAGTGCAAGGTCTTTCCTGCGGTCACGAACATTCCTGCCACGTTCAACAACTATAGGGCGAAGCCCTAACTCAATGAGCCGTAGCGCAGCAAAAAGTCCCCCAGGTCCAGCACCAACCACAATAACTTGCGGCTTATTCTCAACACTTTTATATACCGTATATTGATACTCATCTTTCTCAGGCATCTCGTTCTGATATACCCGAACCTTCAGATTAATATATATGGTACGCTGACGCGCATCAATACTACGCTTTAAAATGCGTATAGCTGTTATCTCATTAAGACCAATACCCTTCTCACGAGAAATGTACTGTTTGATAGATTGCTCATTGGCTGCCTGCTCGGGCAGAATACGTAATTGGAGTTCTTGTATCATAGCTTATGGTGAATCATCCGAACATAGCCCGGAATGCTTCTTCTACTTTCCTCACCGGTATCAGTTCTATTTTTAGTTTCTTTGTATCTATCCCTTGCAGATTATATTTGGGCATGATAAACTGTTTAAACCCAAGCTTTTCAGCTTCGCCTATGCGTTGCTCAATACGGTTGACCGGGCGAATCTCTCCGGATAATCCGATTTCACCTGCCATACAAACTCCCGGTTCAATCGCTACATCCATATTAGATGAGAGTATAGCACTGATCACAGCCAGGTCTATTGCCGGGTCATTTACCCTTAATCCTCCGGCGATGTTCAGGAACACATCCTTCTGTGCCAGTTTGAATCCCACCCTTTTTTCAAGAACAGCTAATAGCATATTCATCCGGCGAATATCAAAACCTGTTGATGAACGTTGTGGATTACCATACACGGCTGAACTTACCAAAGCCTGCGTTTCTATCAAGAATGGACGTACACCTTCTATTGCCGATGCAATAGCAACACCACTCATACCTTCATGATCTTGCGAAAGTAGTAATTCCGATGGATTACTCACCTGTCGTAAACCATCTTGCCGCATTTCGTATATACCTAATTCTGCCGTACTCCCAAAACGATTCTTGATGCTACGCAGAATACGATACATATAATGCTGATCGCCTTCGAATTGAAGTACCGTATCTACAATATGCTCCAGCACTTTAGGACCTGCTATGCTTCCCTCCTTATTTATATGCCCGATAAGCAATACCGGGGTGTGAGTCTCTTTGGCAAATCGCAGAATAGATGCCGAGCACTCTCGCACCTGCGATATACTGCCCGGCGAAGATTCAATGCTTTCTGTCGATATGGTCTGTATCGAATCTATAATAACTAAATCCGGCTGTGTATTCTTAATATGCACATAAATCTGTTCCAATGACGTTTCGCAAACAATAAGGCAATCGCTTGATTCTTTACTCAGCCGGTCGGCGCGTAGTTTGAGCTGGCGGGCACTTTCTTCGCCGGAAACATAAAGAATCCGTTTGTCCGGCATATGTAATATCGTCTGTAGTACTAATGTTGACTTACCTATTCCGGGTTCACCGCCAATCAAGACTAAAGATCCTGGTACCAACCCTCCTCCCAATACACGGTTTAACTCTTCGTCATGCATATCAATGCGAGGCTCATCTCCCGCTTCAATATCGCTGAGCACAAGAGGTCTGGCTTTGGGAGTCTCAATTCCTGATACCGGCCGTTTATTGGATGCTTCTTTCCGTATGATCTCTTCTACATAGGTATTCCATTCGCCACACGATGCACATTTACCCACCCATTTAGGAGAGTCCTGTCCACAGTTACTGCATACATATACGGTTTTCTCTTTAGCCATTTTGATCTTCTATTGTTTAAGATACAAAGATACATGAAAAAGTAACGACTTATAAGTGCATCGAATAAAAATAGTATCTTTGTGTTTAACTCATCAACAGTCCCCTTTTCCGTATTAAAACATATAAAAACCGACATTTTGACCTGTTTTGGGTTATTTATACAGTGAAATAGAATAATTTTTTCTCTTTTTTCGTTTTTGCATTATATTTCGCTTATATTTGTCGTGCTCTACTTATTCTTGCAATTAGATGAATGTTCAGTCTTTTTGGTAACATGATGATTTTGTTATGTCATGCAAAAGAAAGAGTGGATGTTATTCTAAAAAGAATGCAACTACAAATGTTGGTGTTCTGATTATCGTTGTATCTGGTTTTAGATCCAGGTACGGAAATATGATTGTCAGGAGCGTCTGCCAGGACGTGATAATATCGACAGATATCTCAAATGAAAGTATAGTGGTAATTGTTGCCGTCCGGCTATTGTGTCACGGGAGTGAACTGTATCCGGGTGTGAAGCTTAGTGAACTGTGTTTAAATAGTTCATTTAGGCAGTGGAGCAATTTGCGCGATACTTTAATGTGTCATGCAGTTTTTACGGTTTAAACAATATTTGCAGTAGATCGGTAAAACTGTATGATGATTAACTATATTGTAAAACAGTACGAACGAGAAATGAAAAAAGTATTTTTAACTCAATTTATGGAGAGATTGATTGAGGGACTTGTTCGCGAACAACGTGATGGCACAGCCCACGTTTATCGGAGCACCCTCAATAGGCTCAGCAGTTTTATGGAAGGAAGGGATATAACTTTCCACCAGATGACTCCTGAGTGGTTGATGAGATTTGAGAAAAGACTTCTTGCTGATCAGTTGACGTGGAACACCATTTCAACTTACATGCGAACGCTACGGTCTGTCTACAATCAGGCAATAGATTACGATGTGGCCCCATATGTACCTCGTCTATTTAATAAGGTATATACGGGCGTTGACAGCAAGGTGAAACGTGCCGTTAAGCCTGAAACCATGCGTAAGCTAATGATGGAAGACACCTCATTAGATTCTAAACAGGCTTTCAGTCGTGACATGTTTGTGTTGCTATTCCTTTTCAGGGGTATGTCGTTTGTCGATCTGGCTTATTTGCGGCGGTGTGATTTACAGGGGAATGTAATAACGTACCGCCGTCATAAGACTGGTCGTAGACTCACGGTTGCTGTAAGTAAAGAGGCAATGGAAATCATCCGGCGTAATGAAAATGCAGACCCGGAGTCCCCTTTTCTTTTTCCGATAATTAAACAGCCGGGTAGGGGAGAGTACAAGCAGTATGCAAATATGTTGCGTTCTCTTAATTACCGGTTATCGCAGGTAGCACGCACTCTGAAGCTTAAGGAGCGTATTAGTACGTATGTGGCCCGACATACATGGGCGACTACGGCAGTTAGACAAAATTTCAATCCCAGTCTGATTTGTGATGCGATGGGACATTCATCCGTGAAGGTTACAGAAACCTATTTTAAGTCTTCTAGAGAGGAGGATATAAATAGGATGAATCGTAAGATTGTATCGTTTATTCGGTCTGCGGAAGAGTAAGGTTAAAGAAGTATTCGGTGATGCTAATTCATTGAAAATGAGTGGAAAAACACGTAGTTACTTTGTAAGTAACAGAAGTGATTATTTTGTCGCAAATATAAATATATTTTTTAATGTGCACAATATAAAATCACTTTTTTTACGCTAACGCCCCCAAAAACGCTGTTAGTACCACTAAAACCTAGCGAAAAGATATAAAAAAATCCACATCCCCATGTCTCTTATGAGATGTGGGGAAAACTTCTATTGTCCCAACCGGGCGGTCAGGAACATCCTTTTTTCTTATAAAATGTGCGGAAAGACGCTTCCTTCCCCTCTGATTGACCTTTTCCGTTACTTACAAAGTAACGGGGGAGATACAATGTTTATTTAATGCTATGGCTGACATTCTATCTGATTCAATTATAAGTAAGAGAGAACTATTTATTTAATGGAAAACTAAAACAATGATTTTATGAGAAAAAAAAGTGCTTATGTATGGTCCTTGGTTGCTGCATTGATGATGACGGCCTGTTCCTCGGATCAGAACGATGACGCAGCGAATGTTTCCGGTAAGACGGGAACGTTTGAACTGAGTATTAGATTTGATGACTCAAGCAAGGGAACCAGAGCACCATCTACTGCTATTCCTTCAACAAGCTGGAGTAATATCAAACAAATCCAGTTCTTTTTGTATGATAACACTGGTAAGATTGCCTGGTCGGCAATAGAAGTTCCGGGTAATGGTGCGGAAGCAACAAGAAAATATACTTATGCTACTGTTCCTGCTGCCACTTATACACTTGTTGCTGTGGCTAATGCTCAAAGTGATAATGATGCTGTATTTACAACTACATCAGAAGGACTGAAAAATTGGTCTGTAGCCAATGTGTATCAACAAAATGTTGCAAACCTGGCTATCAAGCATGCAACTGGAAGTTGGACTCCTGCTGTTACAGCCGGTAGTAAAGCAGAGACTGACCTTGCAGGTCTTACTCCACACACACAACCTTCGGAAGTGTTTATGGGTTATCAAACAGGTGTTGTTATAGCTTCTAATGCACCTGCTACTGCCACTTTAGACTTAAAACGCGAAGTATCAATGATGCGTGTACGTCTGGATCAGAAGAGTTATCCCGATGTGGTCGGAAACGTTGATTTCTCTGATGCAAAAGCAGCCGTTATGCTTTACAATCTGCCCGAACAAATGAGTATTCGTGAAGGTGACACTGGAGGTGTTAAAACCAGCGGCGGAAATCCTAATACAGTGGTTTCAATATCTACTAATGCTCTTTCTGTTGTAGGTGCTTATTCGAACGTATCTAATAACAATGATTATCTGAGTGGTAATTATGGATGGTGGAAAGACGTGATTGTATATCCTAACAATGATGGTCGTGCAACTAATGCTACCACTGGGGCTAAGGCTTCTAAACCATATTTCATCGTTATTTGTGGTATTGCGAAAGCTGGTCATCACTATGTTGGTGGTGCTGCAGCTGCTGTTGGCGCTCCTGTATTCTGGTATGGACAGATTAATGAAGTGTTTACTCCGAATAACATTCGTGAAGTTGACGTGATACTTCAAACTGGTGGTCTGCCAGAGCCTCCTCCAGTAATTATAGAGTATGGTGGATTGGAAATCACTGTTAATACTCCTAAGCCTTGGGGACAAAATATTCTGACTTCAGATCCTATTGAACTGTAAGCTACTTAAGTCCTGAATAATTTTCACTTTCCCGGCACTCGGGCAGGTTGTTTTATCTGCCCGGGCACCGGAAAGCTTAATACTAATGAAATAAATTGAAGCATGAGAAAACAATGGCTTCTCATAGTGTTTTTTACAGCATGCATTGCGAGTATATTTTCGTATACAGCATGTACTTATGATTATTTCGTAGACGAAACCAACTATATAGTTTATATTCCAGAAGTAAAAGATAAGACTATTGATGGTTGCCGGGTGATGGTATACGATAAATCGGGTCTGTTGGTGGGCGATAAATCGACCTCAACCTCAACGCATGATACCAAAATTCCCTTAGGTCTTTTTACTTTCCGTCTTCCTGTAGGTGATTATAAAGTATACTGCTATGCAAATACCGATGGGGTTGCATTTTCGGACGAAAATTCATATGAAACTTCTGCTTTTAGTTTGCTTAGTCATGAAACAGGAGACTCCTATTCGCAGCCGTCGGACGTCTTTTTCGATATCCTCGAACATACGGTTAAGCATCCGGGAATTCTGGTTTCCGATACGGCAGCTATCGAACGATATGTGGGGCGGATAACCGTACGTTTTAAGAACTTCCCATTCGATATAACCAATCTTGCAAGTATAGACCTGCTTGCCGAAGGAGTCGCTACCAAACAGTATCTTAAACACGATACGCTGACGACATATATTGCAGAGGGAGACGTTATGAAACATACAAATGATTTGAGCACCATATCCCTTGCGGGAGGAGTGCTGGAAGTGGATCATCGTTATTTCCCTTCAGTAGAAAATAGCTACAAGACCTTGAACTTTATGTTCTTTGATTCAGGCGGAACGCAGATCGCAAGAATACCAGTTGGTGTTGCCGATCCGGACACATATATTCCTTATCGTCTGTATTATGGTAAGCGTCTTATTATTGAAGTAGACCGGTATCTTATTACTACCATTCAGCTTGTAGGCTGGGATGAAGATATTAAGACTGGCGGAGAAGTAGGCGTGTGGTAAAATATAAAAAATAAAGAGAAGTATGAAAATAAAGACAGTCATAAGATATATACTAGGTGTAGCCGTGTTGAGCGCTATGACAACCATAGTCTCAGCTCAAAGCATAAAGATAAATACCCCGTTATGGCTTACCGGTTCTCCTAATGTCGGTTTCGAGTATACACTGACTCGTCAGGTAACCTTAAATGCTGATGTGCTATGGATGCCTTATCTGTTTAAAAAGAACGAAGAGGTGTTTCGTATATTCCAAGGTACTATCGAGGCGCGCTATTATTTAGATCCTCGCAACTACTATACCAACGATTCCTGGGATGGATTCTATGTAGGTCCTTATGCCATGTATGGTAATTTCAACATCGGGTTGCTGAAAAATGACGATATGGCACAAAGTACCCGCCGTAAAGGATGGGGTGTTTCCGGAGGTGTATCAACCGGTTATAAATTTGCTTTTGGAACCCGTTGGGCTTTAGACCTGAATATTGGTTTGGGATATGCTCATCTTCAATACGATAAATACCCTTTGGGTGGAGAGTACGTAAACTATCCTTTAGAGCAGAAGAAAACCCGTAAGTGGATTGGGCCAACGAAATTCGGTGTGCACCTTGTGTACAACATATTCCGTTAATGTTACGAATAAAAATTGCTGAAATGACAAAGAAGAAAACACAGATTTTCCTGTCTGCTATTGCGTTTCTTTTCTTACTCGTGGGAACCATTCCTGCGGTAGCCCAGGAAAGGAACACCAGCCACACCGAAAGGCGGGCGGACCGGAACTTTATCAGGCAGAAGTTTGATAAGGCAATGTCGCAGTATGAAACAGCTATTAAACGTGAAGAGAGCGAGTTGAACAGAGCATCCATGCACATGAAGACCGCACGTTTATATTTCATGCTACGCAATTATGCCAGCTCATCCGAGCACTATGAAAAAGCGTTAGAGATAAACGACGACCTGTTCTCGGTAGACGATTTGTGCAACTATGTAGATGCGCTACGGTTTATCGGAGAAGATAAAAAGGCCGAAGGCATTTGCCTCAACAATGCATATAAGAATATTTATAGCCATTACCAGCGCTATCAAAATACACTGGACGCCCTCGCAATGCGACACGCTATCGTTGAAGATCCGGGATATATTGCAAAGAAACTATCCATCAATGGCCCTAAGTCGGAATTCTGGGTAGGGAATTATGGGAATAAGCCTTTCTATGCAATGAGCTTTAGTGATTTTAATGATCCCGGCAAACTATTCTTCCACCGCACCCACTATTATGCGCTGGATGAAACTGATGAGGAAGAGATGGAAGATGCTGACTCCAAACCGAAAAAGGGTAAAACTCCTCGTTATTATGAATATTTCCGCCGTATACCTGTCGACCTGCAGAACGGGCCTCTTTCTTTCTCGCCCGATATGCGCATGATGGTCACTACAGTACTTGAATATGGCAAGACTAAAACAACTGTTGATGTAGCTGACAAGGCAACACGTCCTTTCCGGACACAACTACTTTACTCGACATTGAAGCATAGAGGAAACAGATACTCTAAGTATCAACCTATTTTCCCACAGGAATCCGGGTTCTCTTATGCTCATCCATATCTTTACAATGATGGTAATTCATTGTTGTTTGCATCCGATATGCCAGGTGGTTACGGAGGGTTCGACCTTTATGTAACTCACTATGATGGATATGCCGGCGAATGGAGTACTCCTGTAAACCTAGGTCCACAGGTAAATACCGAAGGCGATGAGATTTTTCCGGTACTATATGATGACCGTTTAATCTTCTCATCCAACGGACTGCCGGGCTACGGAGGGTACGATTTATTTAGTACGTTCTACGATAAAGATGGAGTTGTTCCTGGGGGAGTGATTCATTTCCCTTATCCGGTGAACTCGGTTTTTAACGATTATTATATGTGCCCGTTAACTCTGCACACTGCCTACTTTGTTTCCGATCGCGACCCTTTATCGCGCGATGATATCTATTTCTTACGCACAATCGAAGAGTTGGGTGCAGAACAAGGCCAACCTTTCTATGGAATGAGCGAAGAGGCAGCGGTAATGGGTGGACAACTATTACTTAGCGGTATGACAGAAACCGTTGTGCCCGAGTCGGTAACGTTGCAAGAACATGCTCCGAAAGGACTGTTGTTGACCCTTTATTTCGATTTTGATTCTTATGTATTGTCTCCTGAATCTATAGATCGTTTAAATCACTTCATCAGTGAAATGGGACACTACGCATTCAACGAACTGGTATTCGATGGCTATGCCGATGAAATCGGTAGCGAGCAATACAACTATCAGTTGTCCGAGCGCAGGGCAATGGCCGTATCCGACTATTTGCGCCAGCACAAAGTAATGGTTCCATTTAGTGTTACCGGTCATGGGCGACTTAAACTCTCCGAAAAGGAAGTGAACGAAGAAATGTCTCGTTATCCCTGGACCGAAGGTGGTGTTGATTGGGTGCGTGTAAACCGCCGTGCCCGCCGTGTTGAAATATATAATAAGTAACAGAATATAATAAAACAATATATGAAAAGGACAAATATTCATAGAGCTTTAGCAGTGTTTGTATTAGGTCTGGTGGCTACGGCACAGGTTTACGCTCAGTATATGCCTGTGGTTTTCGACAAAAAGTATGGAGATAACAATAAGATAGAACATGTATGTCCATTAGTCGGCGATGAAGTAGCTATGGTAGGTAAGGAAGGCCAGAAGTTTAACCTCACCTGGGTTGACCGTGAAGGTGAAGTGGTTTTCTCTATGCCTTTAACAGGATTCGCTTCGGTGAATCAGTTGACCGAATTGGATGATAATCGCTTGTTGATCGTAGGCCAGTCGGCTGTAGTAAATAAAGTAAAGGACAAAAAAGATATAACACTCTGCGGCCGGGTTGTTATCATGAACCGTTCAGGTAATACTGTTACGAATGTGTATGCAGGTTCGCAGGGTAGTGAAATTATGAAAGGCGCTTTGTTAAGAAGTGGCGCGCTGTTAGTATCCGGTTCCGAACCTAAAGCATCGGGCAGACAAGGCTTTATTATGAAAGTTGATAAAGACGGTAAAGTACTATATCAATATAGAAATGTGGAGAGTGGATACTGTGCTCATTTTGAGGTGCTTGGTAATACTACCGAGTATGTATGTGCTGTATTCTCTTCGTCAAAAGATAAGGAAAAATCGGCTATCGTCCGTTTAGATGATAGAGGAAAACCTTACTATATCACTCCGCTTCCCGCTGTTCGTTTTGAGGCTACCGCATTGAGCGCTAATATCAACGATGGTTCTGTTGTGTTGACGGGTAACTCACCTATTGATGGTGGCGTAGTTTATAAAATACGTCCCGAAGGTGATGTCGTTTTCGGTAAAACACTAATCCCTGCTACTGAGAATGCCAAACTTAACCATTTAAATGTGGCCCGTAACGGTAATATCCTTCTGGGTGGAACGGGTAACAAAGGATATTATGCACTGTTGCGTACAGACGGTACCGCCTTATATTCGGGTGTTGGTGCCGGTGTGGTATCAGGCGTAGGCATGAATGCCAGTACAGGAGAGTCTGTTGTGACTACTTACGACCTAAACGCCCGTCGCGGTTCGTTCGTTCGTATCTCCTCTACCGGGAAAGCTGAATTTACCCGCACCATAGAAGGAAACTTCGATAATGTTAAGGTATCCAACAATGGTGAGATCTTGCTTCTTTCTTCTGCCGAAGGGCGTGTAAGCATGTACTCGGCTACCGGAAATAAAGAATTCGATAGATTCATTACAGATAATAAACCAACTATGTATCGTGAGGCGCTGTCGGCTGCATCGGGCGAAGTACTCTTCCTTGGTGCAGGCAGCCGTCTCGTTAAGTTAGGCCACGGTCTTTATGTATCAGATGTAAAAATAACCAAACCTGTTAATGGAATAGCTACGGCAATATTTACTGTAACCCTGACTGGTTACGCCACGACAAAAGAAGGAGCGCCGATTCCTGTAAGTGTAGATTATAAGACAAGAGAAGTATCCGCCACAACAACAAACAATTTCACTCCGGTACAAGGTAAGTTATCGTTTACACCATCTCGTGGAACAGCAGATCGTTATTTAATTAAACAAGATATTGAAGTGGCAGTTAAGGCCAACAACCTGGTCGAAGGAATTAAAGAATTTGATCTGGCTCTTTCGGGTGTTCAACAAAGCTATCTGGTTAAGCCTGTGGGCAAAGCCATTATCGAAGATCACCAGGCTATCGTAAAACTGGTACGTACCGAAAGCGGTATTGAAGGTTCGAAAGACATATTGTATGAATTGGGACTATTCAAAACAGACGGTACTCCTCTGACCAACTCTACAGGTGCTAATATCATTGTTGACGGTACTTATGGTGAGGGTACGGCCGATGCGCTTGACTTCGACATGGGGCTGACTCCCCGTGCCATCTTTACCAACAGTCAGCAGAGGGCTACCTTTAGCGCGAAGACGTTGGAAGATACCCGCTATGAATTGCCCAAAACTGTTGTAATCAATTTCAATAAGATACACAACCTTAGCGGTTCTAATCTTGCATTCGATGGAGATTTGTTAAGTTGTAGTGGCATCGTTGTGGATCAGCCTGCTAAGGTTGCTATAACTTCGTTGGGCGATCATCGTATTAATAACAGTGCGGTATCCGGATTCTTCACCGTTTCGTTGCTTCGTGCGTCGGATGGTGCATTGCAAACCAACGTAACAGGAAATGATATTGTTGTGAATTGTGCCGTAATGCCCGATGCAAGCGCTAAAGAAGGTAAGGACTTTGTCTTTACTAACATCCACGACTTGCGTATCAGTGGTGACGGAAACCACAGTTCGGCCAATATAAATGGTGTGGTACTATATAGTACGGACGCAGTAGAAAAACTGGTTAAGTTGCAGGTGAAATCGGTTAATCACCCTGCTAAGGCGCAACCAATTACTGTTTCGGAAACAGAACGCGTTGCTGAATTTACTATACGGAAATAATGAGACCGGGTCTTCTTCCGGCGTTGTCACACTAGGGTGGTGCGCCGGAGGTAGATCAAATTAATGGGGATAATCGCTGACAATTGTTTGATTATGGCATATTCATCACGTCATTGGCAATCTTCCCGGGTGAAAACAGTGGAAGAGTTGGAATGGGAACGCAAAGAAAGTAGGAAACGTCGTTTACGTCGTTTTGGATTAGTCTTTCTATATACTCTGCTCATTGTCTCTTTTTTCGTGTGATCGGGATAGTGTGATAAGAACCCAAATAGAAAGATAAAAGAAATGAGTGTATCAAAGCTGGCTGATATTCCGGTGATTGAGAGCGTCTATGATCCTCTGAGTCAAAAACGTGATGGAACGATTACACCTTGTGCGCCGGTATTGATTTTCGGACACAACCTGTTGTGCTGGCCCAAAGATCAGGTAGAGTTTTTCTTATGCCCGGCAGAAAAGCCGGAGAGTATGATTCCCGTACTTGAGGTATATAAACATACGGAGAAACAAATACTGATCACACTGCCCGATGTAGAGCGGGGGCATTACTGCCTGGCGTTACAGTTAAAGGAAGAATCCGACGAAGAGCAAGTGTACCGTTTCCCTGTACTATGGCAAGTGAAAGCAATGACTCTGATGGATATATATTGTGAGAGGCGCAACATACCCTCTCCGAGATCATAAACCTATACTTATAACTAGATTGTTACACAAAAAAATAAACTTATGTTTAGAGGCATATACATAAAATTGATTAGTCCGGTTGTGTTTGTGGCATGTTGTATGTCGCTACTATCGTCATGCAGTGATAATGCCGACGGACCCGCAGACCCAAGGCTTGTAACCCTTAAAGTTACATTACCCCAGGATGAGGTATATGATATGAATTCTCCGGCTTCAAGAACGGGCAGCCCTGTTGGTGGTATAGGCGATGAGTCTAAAATAGAATCGGTGAAGTTCTTTATTTATAATGCAGACAACTCGGATCAGTTCGAAGTATATGCTACAAGCGAAAACAATTCGATGTGGGATGATGCCACTAAAACACTTCGTATCACAGTAGCTCAAGGGAATAAAAAGATTTATTGTATAGCCAACTGGGCAGACGACGCTGCCAAGGGAATGGCTGCCATCGCCGGTAATATGACGATTGCAAGTCTGACAAGTAAAACGCGTACGCATACGAATCTCGTTTTAAGTAATCCTCCGGTAATGGCGGGGTCGCTTTCTGTTAATATATTGGGTAGTGAAACAACTCCCTTCGTCATTCCGTTAAGGCGCCAGATTGCGCGGGTGGAACTGGCATTCAAACTGTCTGATGTATTGAGCATTGATAATACGGCAGATATTAAGATTACGGGGGTTAAGTTCCTGAAACTGCCTTCGGCTTCGTATGTTTTTCCTCAGTCGTCCATAGCTTGCCCTAGTGGAACAACGCTTTGGCCTCAAACTACTTTTACAGGTACAACATCGGCTAAATTAACCGGAACTAAGGTTGATTATGCTACGAAGTATTACATTCCGGAGAATGCTCCGGCTGCGGCAAACGCTACGACTATGGTTATAGGTGCTACCTACAATGGAGTTCCGACGTATTATAGTATTGCGATAAATCCGCGTTATAGTACGAATTATCCGCATACGCCGGATTATGTCATTGAGCGTAACCACACCTATCAGTATACCATTACGATAGAGGGCCGGGGTGCTGATACTGCGCCGGCAACGCGTAGTGATGTATCGGATAGTACAAACATTACATACAAACTAGAGATTAAGTAAAAACTACGATATGAGACAATATGTAACAGGAAAAACCGGTTTGGCCAGGTTGTTGACTGTAGCGTTGACTACATCCTTACTTACCGTATTATCGTGTTCGGATGAATTCGAAAAGACTGATGATACGCACAACCTGTCTATGGCCTTCTCGACGCGTGCGGGCGAAACGGCAGCCGAGCAGATACCGACAATGCGATTGTTCACTTTTCATGATGATTTCGGCGGAACTGACGATAAGAAGTTCTATAAAGAGATTCTGAATATGAAGCGTACAACGGATAAGATTACTGCTCAGGTAGAGGCTGGTCATAAATGGAATATGGCTTTGGTGTCTACACCAAACGGTGGAACTATCATTGCACCTGAAGTAGGTAAGCATATATCCGAAATGCCGTTGTATAAATATGAACCAACCTATCCGGTGGGCGGCAAGAGTTCGGATGCGCATGAAATGTATCTGGATAATCAATTAACTCCGACTATATCGGCAAACGCATTGGTCACTATGCCGGCTCAACTTAACCGTACGGTGGCAAAAGTGAATTTGATTATCAAGCAAACAACGCCCAACTTCAAGCTGTCGTCGGCTAAGCATAAGATAAAGCTGCATTACGTTCCGTCGACCATCAGTTATACCGGCGATTTGTTGCCAAGTGCAGCTAATCCCGATACACTGTCCAAAGGCTTGGAAGCACCTGTTACATTGGAGGTTGCCAATAGTACGTCTTATAAAGGAACGGAAGTGATTTCGTTTATCATACCTGCTCACCGGGGAGATGCTTATACATCGGCTACTCCGACTGACCTTGTGGGGGTGAAGATGGGGGTTGAAGTGATCCTTGAACGTACCGGAGGCACAATGTTCGATAAACAAGAAGAGATCTCGATTGTAGCTCAGTGTAATAAAGTACTGGAAGTTGAGATTACTGTGAATGATGGTTTGGAGTTCAAAACAAGCGTTCTGAACTGGGAAGGTGTAGGCATGGAGTCGACCGTTGGTGCAGGATATCAAAACTGGCTATATGTGAAGAAGGATGCTACAGGTAATGGCTTGTCGTGGAGTGATCCGCTTCCTAATATTAATGCAGCGATAACGAAAGCCGGATTGTTGAAAACTGCCGGCAAAACGGTGAATGGTATCCTTGTGGCTGGTGGATCGAGCTTGGTGTACAGTGAAAGTCTGGACATACCTGCCAATATAAAGATATATGGTGGATGGAAAGGCGAAAAAGGAACAGAACTTGCTGCTAGCGATGCAGTTAGTGCAGTTTATGCATCAGCAGGCCGGGATTTGTCGACCTATAAAACACGTCTTACTGTTGGTACGGGAAATGTCAAATTAACTAAAGAGAATACCGTCCTTGATGGATTTATAGTAAGTGGTACCGGAAGTGCAAGCGATGCCCTGGTTGCTGTTTCACACTCTACTGCATGGCTTAATGCGGTTGAAATTGATCAGCAGACATCGTTGGCTGCAACTTATGCATTGTCCGTATCTAATGGAGTTGCTACCAATGTATTGGCTAGTCGTAATAATAAAGGTGTTGCGGTTACTGCTACAGGGAAACTGGTCAATGCAACTATTGCTAATAATACGGCTACAGCTTCTTCTGTATTCTCTGGAACGTTACTTAATAGTATTTACTGGGGTAATGCCGGTAGTGTTTCCACGGCGGGAACGGTTAATTACTGTGCTTTCCAGGGAGCTACTGCTCCTACCGGAACAAACTATCCGTTGAATGCCACAAATAATGCGTGGTTTACAAACGCTACTATTTCTGTTCCGGGACCGCATTTTAATCAAACGACAAATGCTGCTGTGCCTTATTATTCTGTGAATACGTCGACTCCGAATCGTGCTCCCCAGCTGGCTCGTGGTGATCAGGCGTCTTTTGATAATGTTACGCCAGCTATGCTTGCTGTCAATAAACAGGATATCTATGGAAATCCACGTCACCATAACGGTACTGATATTGGGTGTTATGAAAGTACAGGTACACAAAAGGGATTTGAGTTCCGTTGGAATATGACAGATATTTATATTTCTCCAAAAGTATTGATTGAAAGTGACCACTTGGCTCTGCTGTTCGATAACTCGGAAGGTGCGTATGTACAGTGGGAAGCTACTGATTTCGTAATAATCAGCAGTCGTTATTCTGTTGTGGCAGGTACCACTTCCGGTAGTGGAAATACAGTGAATCTGGGTTCTTTCAAATTGAAGTCAAGTGCTACGAAAAACTCGGGTAATGGAGATTTAAACTGTGGCTCGTTAGTCTTTAAATGCAAGAATATAGATAAGTCATATTTCCCTGATGTGCCGATGACGGTTTATCAATCTCCGGCTGAACCCGCGGTTTGGAATGAAGGATATGCAGGATCATTCCATAGGTGGAACGAAACTGAGCCAAGATACATCTTTGGTGAGCATCTTGCCGGTGAAGAGTGGACTGCTCGTATTATTAGTGGTCATGACTGGATTAAGATTGATGGAAAACCACGGCCTGCCAATCCGAATAGTGATACGGAAGTTGAAGAAACTTTTGGAGGTGTGGTAACGGGCACCGGTAATGTTATCTTCCGGATTGGAATGAAGAGCACCTTAGCCAGTGCTTCCAGCCAGCCTCGATATGGGCTGATCTCTATAACTAAGCGTATTAAGGACTATAATAATAATACCTGGACTGCCAACAGGGGTTCTGCTTTGTTCTTCGTTCGTCAGGGTGAGGCTGCCGACTATTTGTATGGACCTGATGATGATAGGGCACTGGGTACCCGTACCGGTGCGGTTAAATTCTCGCCATACAATTTGACGGAGCCTAATGGTGGCTTTAATACCGCTGGAATATCTTTGGGTAAGAATGGAGGGCGCTTTGTCGATTATCCATCGAAAACCGGTTACTTCTTTAAGTGGAACAGCTTTATTGCTTACTATCCGGATAATTCTAAAACAGGAACTTCTATGGGCACTGGTTATAAATCGGGCAATTGGGATGATGCCAATGAACCATGTCCTAGTGGATATTTTACACCTACCGATGAGCAGTTTGTACATAGCTATTTCCTTAACCGTTCGCCGGCAAACAGTGGTTCTGGTAGTGCTGTTGGTACAACCTTTGTGTGGGGACGCCTGGCCGATGGTTATTACGATAAATTAGCAACAATAGGTGTGCGGACGGTAGGATCAGGTCCCGACCGGGCTACCGAAGGATTGTTGATGTATAATGATTATACCAATGCATCTGTATTCTTCCCAATGGCAGGTTACCGATCGACTACGTCTTTCAGTGGCGATTATATTGAATGGACTCAAACAAGTTCGCCAAGAGCTACTAGCACTATGTGGCATACACATAGCTATGGAAGTGGAAATACCGGACATTTAGGTATGTCATGTACAGGAAGACAACGTTATGATGGATTGTCGGTACGTTGTGTGAAAAAATAGTTCATTTAAAGACATTCTCCTCCGGCGCTTTGTCCCTCTTTGCGCCGGAGAGAATTAGACTCCACTATATATGAAACTTCTGCCATCTGATAAGGCAGATGGTTGTCGTGTTAGCATATGAAACATCCATGATGTGATATCACGATGTTTCTAAAAAAGTTGTTTTGTTGCTCCCCGGGAGGGGTCAGGCGTGGCCTGTACCGGGGATTTTTTTCGACAACACGGTAGGGAAGTTTGCATATGATGGGTCGGAGCCGTTAGTCATGAGAGGATATAAGTTATATAAAGATATTTATGGAAGGAACGTAAAAATGTTATTTGTTTTTTTAAGTCATCATTGAAATTAGACTCCACTATATGAAACTACTGCCTGTTATGGGCAGATGGTTGTCGTGTTAGCATAGTGAACATCCATGATGTGATATTATTGATGTCTCCAAAGTTGTTTTGTTGCTCCCCGGGACACCGAGCGAGGTTCATCCCGGGGTTTTTTAAGAAATACATTTATATACAATATATAATAGAAAAAGGCTATTAAAATAGCTTAGTAAACATCCATGATGTGAATCACGATGTTTTCTAAATCTAAATTCCGTTCATATGGTTTTTTCGTCCCAAAAGTATCATTAGTTACACAGAGACGTTAAGTCGCTGATTATTAAGACGGTTTTCTGTACGATTGATGTGTAGAAGTGACAAGCTAATGTCATAAGTATCATTGTGACGCACTTTCATCACTCCTGAAACCTATTCGATGAGATCTTATAAGACGGTTTATTTCGTTTAATCATCTACTTTATTGACTATAAATACACCCGGGTCTTTCACCTCAGAACACCCGGGTCTTTTAGTGTGATACACCCGGGTGTTCCGAGGTGAAAGACCCGGGTGTTTTGGTGCTTATGAAACTTTATGATTGAAGTTCTTCTATAATAGGCAGTTACGAGAAGCGTTTTATCTTGAAACCAGCGCCTATGGCATTAAAGATATTCTGAATAACAACGCGGTGCTCAGCTTTTTGGGGCAATCCGAAAGTCAGGTTGAATTAGTATAGTTTTATTAAAGTTCTGGCGTATTACAGGATGGGAAGGTATGGATTATTGTAGGGGCGGTTCGCGAACCGCCCCTACAGTTAATCATTTACATCAAAACCCTACAAAAAGGAATCAAACCGTATGTAGGATAATCGTTCTACTATTATTAACAACCTGTTTTTCTGTTTGACCCCTATAATACCATCCGCGAAAATATAATAGCCAAACTCAATCGGTTTATTTTCACAAACCTCACTTGTATAGTAAAGGAAGAAAAGTTCTGTATCTTTGGACACCCTTCGGATATATGTGTGTATATCGGAAAACGCTCGGATGGGATGTATACCTATATGCTGGTGCGAAGTGATTTAACGTTCCAGTCCCATCTTTAATTTGTGAGTTCCCCTACCAACGGTTTCTCCATGAGTTGCCTCACCTTTTCCGGTGGAAAACCATGACCTAGTAGAAACATCAACTTTGTTACAGCAGCCTCCGTTGTGCAGTCATATCCGCAAACCACCCCGGCTTGCAGCAATTGGTAGCCGTTGCCGTAGCGTTCCATCTCCACACTGCCCGCACTACATTGGGTTACGTTGACGGTGATAATCCCTTTTTCGGTGGCTTCGCACAAATGGCGGATGAACCACTCCTTTCGCGGTGCATTGCCCGAACCATAGGTTTCGAGCACAACCGCCTTCAACCCTTCGATTCCGAAGACAGCTTTTACAATGTTCTCTTCAATGCCCGGGAAAATCTTCAATATAGCCACATGCGTATCCAACAGGTAATGAGGTTTCAGCACTGCATCTTTCTTGGGACGAAGATGAATGTTTTGGTTGTATTTTATATGTATGCCGGCAGTGGCCAGTACCGGACAGTTGAATGAGCGGAAAGCATTAAAGTTTTCGGCATTCATTTTCGTGGTGCGGTTACCTCGCATCAGGTGGTTCTCGAAGAAGATACATACTTCCGGAATCAACGGGTCGCCATGTTCATCCCGGGCAGCGGCAATCTCAATGCTCGTCATCAGGTTTTCCTTTCCATCCGTGCGCAGCACACCGATAGGCAACTGCGAACCGGTCAGGATAACAGGCTTGTTCAGCCCTTCGAGCATAAAACTCAAAGCCGATGCGGTAAACGCCATCGTGTCGGTTCCATGCAGAATGACAAATCCATTGTAATTATCGTAATTGTTGCTGATGATTTTGACCAGGCTGCGCCATGCCTCCGGGTCCATGTCCGAAGAGTCGCGGGGCGGGTCGAACTGATAAGAGTCGATACGGAAGGCAAAACGGCGCAGTTCGGGTACGTACTTCTGTAGCTGCTCGAAATTAAAATTCTCGAGGGCTCCCGTTTCCGGATTCTCAATCATACCTATGGTTCCGCCTGTGTATATTAACAAAACGGAAGTTGCTCCTGGACTCATACCTAACAATTAAGTGATCTTCTACCGCAAAGATAATAATATATTCCATAATCGCTATCAAAATGATATTTAAACTGCTGTCTTTATTTGTCTTGAATGATTTCGTGTTGACAATCTGTCTTCCGCATAAAACCGGAAAGGCGTTAATTATATGCAAAAAAAATGTCTCAATTGATCAATTGAGATAAGAACGCTGCACCAAGCTTATATATTTGCTTCATTGCATTACTATGTCGTGTTTTAGTGTATAATGGAGTGGGAATGAGTGATTTACTGTAGGGGCGGTTCGCGAACCGCCCAATGCCCAGAATACACAGGAAACCATTTTCGGGCGGTTCGCGAACCGCCCCTACAGCTAATCATTTACACTCATAACTGGATGGAAATGAAGTAAAACTGTGTAGAAACCCTCATAACTAACATCAGTTAAATAAGGGATTTACCCAATCCCTGTTGAACTAAATAAATTAATTCATTAGAAATTAACGTGAGTTCTATATAAGAGATAAAGTAAAAAGATGTATCTTACAGGCTTTCGGCCTTACAGATAGATTCAAATGATGGCTTTTCATATTGAAACTATTTATCCAGATAATGTAAAATAGAGTAAAATGGTGTAAAGTGGTATATGATTGCCTAAACGTTTTAGATAAAACCCTTTTACGGCGGCTCATCCGAGGCCGCCGTTTCGTTTTAATAGGCGTATAAAGAGTTTGTAAGTAGCGCCTTTTTTCTTAAATGCCTCTTTTTATCACAATTTCTTAAGAAAAAGTGATAGATTGCAGATTTTATTATTATTTTTGCAGCACTTATCAAAATAAAGAGAACGAAATAGAAACGATGGTAGAATACTATTCACATATTGTAACGACGACATCTATGTGTACAACCATGACCCCTTGGGGTTAAGGATAGTATTGTGTTTCTACGTGAACCACGCTTATGGAAAGTAAGCAAAATCATTTCAAATCAGAATTTAGAATCTAGTAGTTAGTAGTTAGGCGTTAAAGTTCCATATCGTTTGGTAACTTTCAACTTTCAACTTTCAACTTTCAACTCCAAAACAATATGAAAGTAATGAAATTCGGCGGAACATCCGTAGGTTCCGTGAACAGCATTTTAAGCGTAAAGAAAATCGTAGAGTCGGTCGAAGAACCGGTAATTGTAGTCGTATCCGCTTTGGGAGGCATCACAGACAAACTGATCTATACCTCAAAGATGGCAGCAGCCGGAGACTCCAACTACGAAAATGAATTCCGTGAGATCGTTTACCGTCATGTAGAAATGATAAAAGAAGTTGTGCCCGCCGGTGAGGCGCAAGTGGCACTACAAAAACAAATCGGCGAACTGTTGAATGAACTGAAAGATATATTCCAGGGAATCTATCTGATCAAAGACCTGTCGCCTAAAACCTCGGATACCATTGTTAGTTACGGCGAACGCCTGTCGTCGATCATCGTGGCAGAGGTGATAGAGGATGCCGTATGGTACGACTCGCGCAACTTTATGAAGACCGAAAGGAAATACTCAAAACATATTCTGGATACCGACCTGACCAATCAACTGATAAAGGAAACTTTCAACGAAATTCCACAGGTATCTGTTGTAGGTGGTTTCATCTCTTCCGACAAAGTAAGCGGAAATGTAACCAATCTGGGACGTGGCGGATCGGACTATACTGCCTCTGTTATTGCTGCTGCACTGGATGCTTCCGTATTGGAAATCTGGACCGACGTAGACGGATTTATGACTGCCGATCCCAAAGTTATCTCATCTGCCTATACCATCGAAGAACTAAGCTATGTAGAAGCGATGGAACTTTGCAACTTCGGTGCCAAAGTGGTGTATCCGCCAACCATCTATCCGGTTTGCCATAAAAATATTCCTATTCTGATAAAGAATACCTTCAACCCCGATGCCAAAGGAACGATCATCATCCAGCGGAATGGAGTTGGCGAAGGTAAAGCCATTAAAGGAATCTCTTCCATCAATGATACCAGCCTTATCACCGTACAAGGTTTGGGTATGGTAGGGGTGATCGGGGTAAACTACCGCATCTTCCGCACATTGGCGAAGAGTGGAATCAGTGTATTCCTTGTATCACAGGCTTCATCCGAGAACAGCACCTCAATTGGCGTACGTAACGCCGACGCCGATCTGGCCTGCCTGGTGTTGAACGAAGAATTCTCGAAAGAAATTGAAATGGGCGAGATCACCGAAATCTCGGCAGAAAAAGACCTGGCTACCATTGCCATCGTAGGCGAGAACATGAAACACACCCCGGGTATTGCCGGAAAGCTGTTCGGCACGCTGGGACGTAATGGTATCAGCGTAATTGCTTGTGCCCAGGGAGCATCGGAAACCAATATTTCGTTTGTAGTCGAATCAAAGTTCCTGCGCAAATCGCTGAACGTAATCCACGATTCATTCTTCCTGTCCGAGTATCAGGTATTGAACCTCTTTATCTGCGGAACAGGTACGGTGGGGGGTAGCCTGATCGACCAAATCCGTACGCAACGTCAGAAACTAATGAATGAAAACGGACTGAAACTGAACGTAGTAGGTATTGCCGATAATATAAAAGGACTCTTTACCCGCGAAGGTGTCGATCTGGATAATTATCAGGAAGACCTTTACGCCAAAGGCATTGATAGTACGCCGCAGATATTATGTGATGAGGTAATCGGCATGAATATCTTTAACTCCGTATTTGTGGATTGTACCGCCAGTCCGGATATTGCCGGTCTATACAAAGACCTGTTGTCGCACAATATCTCTGTCGTAGCCGCCAACAAGATCGCCGCATCGTCTGAATACGACAATTACCGTGAACTGAAACAGATTGCCCGCCGCCGTGGTGTGAAATACTTGTTCGAAACCAACGTAGGAGCCGGATTGCCTATCATTAAAACGATCAATGACCTGAGCAACAGTGGCGATAAAGTTCTGAAGATTGAAGCCGTGCTTTCGGGAACATTGAACTATATTTTTAATAAAATCAGCGCAGATATCCCATTCAGCCGCACCATCAAGATGGCACAGGAAGAACGTTACTCGGAACCCGATCCACGTATCGACCTGAGCGGAAAAGACGTAATCCGCAAGTTGGTAATCCTGGCCCGTGAAGCTGGCTATCAGCTTGAACAGGAAGACGTGGAAAAGAACCTTTTCGTTCCCGATTCATTCTTCGAAGGTACACTGGACGACTTTTGGAAACAAGTACCTACGCTGGACGCCGATTTCGAAGCACGCCGCAAGGTACTCGAAAGCGAAAACAAACACTGGCGCTTTGTAGCCAAGCTGGAGAATGGTAAAGGCTCCGTAGGCTTGCAGGAAGTAGACTCTACCCATCCGTTCTACGGACTGGAAGGTAGCAACAACATCATCCTGCTGACCACCGAGCGCTACAAAGAGTATCCGATGATGATTCAGGGATACGGTGCAGGAGCCAGCGTAACTGCCGCCGGTGTATTTGCGGATATCATGAGTATAGCGAACGTTTAATTTAGTTGAAAATTGAAAGTTGAAAGTTGAAAGTTGCCATGCGGTATAACTGGTTCAATTCCTAACTTTTAGCTAGTGCAACTCTTAACTCTTAACTTTCAACTGTCAACTCTCAACTGTCAACTTTAAAAATGAAATTTTTAATAATCTTGGGAGATGGGATGGCCGATTGGCCGGTAAAATCTCTTCAAAACAAAACATTGCTCCAACATGCCAACATTCCATATATGGATATGTTGGCACGGATGGGCAAAAATGGTCTTCTGGCAACAGTGCCCGATGGCTTTCACCCGGGAAGCGAGGTGGCCAATATGTCTGTCCTCGGCTATAACCTTCCGAAAGTTTACGAGGGCCGCGGTCCATTGGAAGCCGCCAGCATTGGCGTTGATCTGAAACCCGGCGAAATGGGAATGCGTTGTAATATCATCTGCATTCAGGGCGATAATATAAAGAACCACTCTGCCGGGCATATCTCCTCCGAAGAAGCCGAAGAATTAATACGGTTTCTGGACGAGAAACTCGGAAATGATCAGGTAAAGTTCTATCCCGGAGTATCCTACCGCCATCTGTTGGTTATTAAGGACGGCAATAAGAACCTCGATTGCACTCCGCCACATGACGTTCCGCTAAAACCTTTCCGCCCATTGATGGTGAAAGCACAGGAACCCGCAGCAGAAGAAACCTCTCAACTTATCAATGACCTCATCCTGAAATCTCAGGAACTCCTCAAAGATCACCCCGTTAATCTGAAACGTATAGCCGAAGGCAAAGACCCGGCAAATAGCATCTGGCCATGGTCGCCGGGCTATCGTCCGCAAATGGAACCGCTTTCCGAGACTTATCCGCAAATAAAAAGCGGGTCGGTAATCTCGGCGGTCGATCTTATTAATGGAATTGGTTATTATGCCGGACTGCGCCGCATTGACGTAGAAGGGGCCACCGGACTATACGATACGAACTATGAAAACAAAGTGGCCGCAGCACTGGAAGCGCTTAAAACCGACGACTTTGTTTATCTGCATATCGAAGCCAGTGACGAGGCCGGGCATGAAGGCGACGTCAACCTGAAACTGAAAACCATAGAAAACCTCGACAGTCGTGCTGTCGGTCCTATCTATGAAGCGGTAAAGAACTGGGATGAACCGGTGGCCATAGCTGTGCTCCCCGATCATCCAACCCCTTGCGAACTGCGTACACATACCAACGAACCTATTCCTTTCCTGATCTGGTATCCCGGTATTGAAGCCGATGCCGTGCAAGTTTATGATGAGGAAGCAGCAAAGGATGGAGAGTATGGAGTACTCAAAGAGGATGAATTTATGAAAACCTTTATGCGGCAAGGTACCGCTGCCAAGTTTCATTCAGATAAATATTAAAATTATGAAAAGAAGTCTTTTCCTTTCCTTGTTTCTGATTAGCGTACTGGCACTTTCGGCAAAGGATCGTGTCATTGAGAACCCACACTTTAGTGTAAGTACACATGGCAATGTTATCGTTACCAAAATCACGCTTGCTAAAGATGCAACCTTGCTCAATATGGAAATAGGGCATAGTCCACGCTCCTGGATTCGTATAGATTCGAAGACCTATATTCAGGTGGATGATAAGAAGTACATAGTCGACTCGGCAGAAGGCATTGAACTGGATAAAGAAGTCTTTTCGGACGAAACCAATAAAACATCTTTTGTACTAAAGTTTCCAGCCATTGACCCGAAAGCAAAGACACTGGATTTTATAGAGTCCGATTGTGAGAGTTGTTTTAAGATATGGGGATTGAATCTGGACCCCAAAACACCATCCGTTTTTGATGAGGTTCCTGAGAGTATTAAGAATCTTGCAGTAATAAAAGATGATGGGAAATCATTGGAAACACCCATATTAAAGCAAGGTGTTGGTGTATTAAAAGGAACACTGTTGGGATATAAACCGGGTATGGACTTTAAAGTTCAGATATTTGTAAACAACCCATTGACCGCTGCACAAGAAGAACTCGAAACCCAGGTAGAGAATGACGGTTCTTTTAAAATAGATGTTCCTTTGGTTACTACAATGGAAGTACTGTTAAGATTCTCCTCTTATAATAAGTACATCCTCTTGTCGCCGGGCAAAGAATCATCAGTGTACGTTGATCTGCATCAGAAGAGTTACCAGGAAACATCAAATAAAGCATTGAGGATTTCCAACTCTAAATACATCTTCTGGGATGGGGAAAACGCGGATATTAATAATCAGATGGAAGATATTGATCTACCTAAGATCATAAGACATGCCTTTTTCTCAGATAAAAAGTACTCAGATATACTGGGTATGGATGCTTTACAGTACAAAGCTTACATACTAAAAGCCTTAAATGAGGCAATTGAAAGCCTTTCAGATAAAAAACTGACAAATAAAGCAAGGGAATTTGCTATAATCAGTTTGAAAAACTCGGCTGATTATACATTATTCTATGGGAAATATGACTTGGAACAGGCATACCGTAAAGCCAATAATCTGAGTTATGAGGATAAGTTGATTGGTTTTGTAAGACCAGAGTTTGATCTGGATTATTATTCATTCCTGAAAGAACTGGATTTCAATAATCCGATGAATCTTTATTCGGAACACTATGGCTTTAATGTGAGGGCTTCCACATACATAAGGGTTGATTCCGAAGAGGTATCTCAATTAGGTCCGGAGTTCTTTCAACAGTTGATTAATACGGGAAACCTGACTCCTGAAGAAAAAGAAGCGGCAGAATATTCTATTGCAAACTTTCCGGAAAATTGGAGTAATGAAAGAATCAATATCTATAAGAAGGTAAAAGTCAAATTCTCACAGATGCTGATTGATTCGTTAAACTTACAGGATGGTGGACTGCAATTAGCCAACCTTATTATTGATGTGTGTAAGGACCCAGGTTCCGGTATAATGGATGTTATCAATAATGAACGAAAGTTGACCATGGAGTTGTTCCAAAATAACCTCGTTACACGGGAACAGTGGATGTCTTTCAATAAAATGTATGAGAGCGAACTTCAAGTAGAAGATACGCTCGCACCGGAAGAGAGACAAAAGCGTATGCTAGCTTTTCATGAGAAATTCGGAGATGAAATGAAGGCTTATATGGAGGCTCTTTCTTTTAAGACGGCTACCTCCCGGTTGAGTGGTATATTGGGAACTGCCGAAGGAACTGTTTTTGATTTGGCAACCGTTCAGAATGCATGTCGGAAGTTTGAGGAATATACGCCATTAACAACATACGACATAGAGGCGCTTAAGCAAATAAAAAATCCTTTTTACCTTCAGTATGCTCTCGAAAGGAACAATGCGCTTCTTGCAGAATTGGAACGGAATAAAGGTAAAAAAGGATTTACCATTCATGATACTCCTCAAACCGAGGGCGAACAATTATTTCAGGATATTGTGAAGCCTTTTGAAGGGAAGGTTATTCTGATTGATTTCTGGGCTACTTGGTGTGGTCCGTGTCGCTCGGCAATGAAACAATTCGAATCGGCTAAAAACGAGCTGAAAGAGAAAGGAGTTGTATTCATCTATCTTACCGATGAATCATCACCACAAGGTACATGGGAAAACATGATCTCGAATATATCGGGTGAGCATTTCCGTATGACTTCTTCTCAATCAAACGCCCTGCATAAAAAGTTTGGAGTAAAAGGAATTCCGTCTTATCTGATCTTGAATAAGAAGGGCGAACAGGTTTATTTCAAGGTTGGTTTTGAAGGATCGGATAGACTGTCTCAAATGTTGAATGACGAATTAAACAAATAATATCTATATAACTAATGAAATATTACAGTACTAACAAGCAGGCTCCTATGGCATCTTTGCAGGATGCAGTTGTGAAAGGGCTTGCTTCTGATAAAGGGTTGTTCATGCCCGAAACGATTAAACCATTACCAAAGGAATTCTTTGACACCATAGAAACTCTTTCTTTTCAGGAAATCGCTTACCGGGTGGCCGATGCCTTCTTTGGCGAAGATGTTCCTGCCGATGTGTTGAAAGACATTGTTTACGATACATTGAGTTTTGATGCTCCATTGGTGCAGGTAACCGATAATATCTATTCATTGGAATTGTTCCACGGACCAACGTTGGCGTTTAAAGATGTTGGAGGGCGTTTTATGGCTCGCTTATTAGGATACTTTATTCGTAAACAGGGACAGAAGAATGTCAATGTGCTGGTGGCTACTTCGGGAGATACCGGAAGTGCCGTAGCCAATGGCTTCTTAGGAGTAGATGGCATTCATGTATATGTGCTGTATCCGAAAGGCAAAGTAAGTGAGATTCAGGAGAAGCAGTTCACTACATTGGGACAGAATATTACTTCTCTTGAAGTGGATGGTACATTCGATGATTGCCAGGCATTGGTTAAGTCGGCTTTTATGGATAAAGAGCTGAATGACCACTTGCTGCTTACTTCGGCTAATTCTATAAACGTAGCCCGTTTCCTGCCACAGGCGTTTTACTATTTCTATGCTTATGCTCAACTCAAAAAGTTAGGTAAGGCAGATGATGTTGTAATGTGCGTGCCTAGTGGTAACTTTGGTAATATCACGGCTGGGTTATTCGGCAAGCATATGGGGTTGCCTATCAGCCGTTTTATTGCTGCTAATAATAAGAACGATATATTCTATCAATACCTACAGACCGGTGTATATAATCCTCGTCCGTCTATCGCTACTATTGCGAACGCGATGGATGTAGGTGATCCTAGCAACTTTGCCCGTGTACTTGATTTATATAATAATTCGCATGAAGCCATTACAGCCGAGATCAGCGGAGCGACTTATACCGATGAGCAAATACGTGAAACGGTAAAGAAGGTATACGAAGATACCGGATATCTGCTAGATCCACACGGTGCTTGTGGTTATCGTGCGTTGGAAGAAGGGCTGAAAGCCGAAGAAACCGGTGTATTCCTGGAAACAGCACATCCAGCTAAGTTCCTGGAAACAGTAGAAACTATTATCGAAGATAAAGTAGAGATACCGGCTAAATTGCAGGAGTTCATGAAGGGGCAAAAGAAAAGCCTCCCAATGACGAAGGCATTTGAAGACTTTAAAAAATACTTGTTGGGTTTATAATTGTAGGGGCGGTTCGCGAACCGCCCTCTTAGTTATATCATTCGTTTATTATCACTCCATTCGTAGCTCTACGATCTATAGACTGGATGGATGCTTTCTTATAAACAGCTTGATTTGAAGATGAAGCACTACTGCGAGTTGTGATACTCTTTCCATCAATCAAACTAATCGCAGCATTCAATAATCGCTCTTCGGGATCTCCAAGCGGTAACATTTCAAGTATATCAACATATCCGTCACCTCTTGGCTTGAAAGCTTCATTCATCTCATAATCAGGTGAAAACCCATTGGCATAATCTGTAAAATCAACAGAGTTATATATCTGACAAGTAATAGGATGCATTTTCCACAATTTGTCATCACTTGTATATGGATTTGAACCTACATTTTTTCCTTCTGTTTGCTCTCCAATGAGTATAACATTCTTATCACCCATGTGAGGGCGTAGTGAATTAATTACCATCTCCGATGCAGAGGCACTGATACTACTCACTAATACATATATCTTTTCCATATTTAAATTCTGACCACCAGGCGCTAATGTTGTTTTTGTTACCTCAATAGGAGATGTACCAGACTTTTTGTCGTTGTATTTTAAATAGCCGAAAGATTTACCAAGAGCTGTTTCAGGAGCAAGTATTGCACATAATAGTCTGGCAGAGGTAAGTAATCCGCCATTGTTATATCGCAAATCCAATACAAATTCATCTACTCCTTTGAGTCGTGCAGAAATTGTACGGAGTTCATTGTCATATGACTTATCCTTTTCGTCTTTCCCATCAGTAAAGTGGTTGTATACCAAATAACCAACTTTCTTATTTTTTACAGGGCTGGTTATTATATCATAATGAAAGACCGGATTGTCTTCTACCGGGCATGCAGATTCTACTTCAACATCCTTAGGATTAATAAACTTATTCGCTGTCGGATCGAATTCTACAATAGTAAGCGTACATTCTTCACTCCCATATAAAGAACGGTAATTACTGTTGGTTAGAGGGGCATTGTTTATTTTTGATATCCAATTTCCTCTTTTCAGATTAGCATCTGATGCAGGAGTATTAGGAAGTACGTATTGAATCAGTGCTCGTACTTCATCGCCATAATTTACACCTGTAAACTCAAAACCATATGAATAATCAGTTTGAATTGAACTTCGTGTATCCTTGGATAAATCCTCAATAGATGAATAGAAATAATGACCGGTTGTTTTTTCATCTATTTTATAATCCTTTCCATCCTTCTCAGATAATAATGACATGAAGAAGTCTTCAGGCTTTACATCCTTATATTTTAGTTTACTAGCTTCCGGAATATCCTTATACCAATAATATTCCTTTCTCATCGTGTCTTCTATCCATTTCTGGATGTCGGTGCGTTCGTTCTTTTCTCCACCATCGTTTCCCCCGGGTTCATTATCGTCATCGCTACATGCGCTTGCCAACAGGGCGATAAACAGGAAAAATACATACTTTGTGAACTTCATATCTTTGTTATTTGCTGTGTAATACATGCAAATATACGAATTAGAACTTTCAATTATCCTTCTTCTTTTATATATTTGCATGATAATTAACAAACATCGTACATGCATCAGAATCGTAATTTCGTTTATTTTGTGTAGCATTTGGGTTTGGCCTATACTCTAAACCTTGGTTTGGGGCTATGCCTTGAACATTTCTCCCTTTATCTTTTTATTAGTAAAAGCGGATGAATGCAGTGATGCATTTCGTCCCGGTGTTTAAATCTTCAAGTTGAAATTACGATGAATAACTGGAAAAAAGTATTCGCTATTATATGGACAGGTCAGCTGTTCTCCATCCTCAGTAGTTCTATTGTTGGATTCGCTATTATCATTTGGTTAAGCATTAAAACAGAGTCGGCCGAAGTGCTTGCACTGTCTACTATGGCGGCATTGTTGCCGCAATCGGTGTTGGGATTGGTGTCGGGTGTGTTTGTTGACCGTTGGAACCGGAAACTCACCATGATCCTTTCCGACTCGTTTATTGCTATTTGTACTTTACTGCTGGCTATCTTGTTCTTTGTGGGAACGGCAGAGATATGGCATATCTATCTACTACTCTCTTTTCGTTCTTTTGGATCGGCATTTCACTCGCCGGCTATGCAAGCATCCATTCCTTTGTTAGCACCAGCAAATCAGTTGACACGGATTGCCGGTATTAATCAGGTCATTTATTCGGTATGCAATATTGCCGGACCCGCATTGGGGGCGTTGTTAATTGGGATTATGGATATCAGTTATATCCTGTTGTTGGATGTGGCTGGAGCTGCTATTGCATGTACCTCTTTACTGTTTGTATCCATCCCCGATCCGGAAAAGAAAGAAAAAACAAAACTGAATATACTGAAAGACCTGAAAGAGGCGTATTATGGTGTGCGTCAGATCAAAGGTTTGCCCACTCTGATCATACTATGTGTAATGGCGACTTTTGTGATTATGCCTGTTAGTGCACTGTTCCCTCTAATGACATTAAAACATTTCTCGGGTGGCGCCTTCCAAATGAGTATTGTGGAAGTAGGCTGGGGAGTGGGTATGCTTATTGGTGGAGGAATCATGGGAATCTTTTCTATCAGAACCAATAAGGTGCTACTGGTTAACGCTATGTATATTATCCTTGGAGCGAGCTTTTTCTTATCGGGATTACTTCCGGCTAATGGATTCTGGTGGTTTGTCTTCCTAACAGGAGTAGGCGGCATGGCGGGCAGTATTTATAATGCCTCTTTTATATCGGTTATCCAGACACGTGTTGCTCCGGATATTCTGGGCCGCGTATTTTCGGTCTTTGGAAGTGTGAATATGTTGCCCGCTATGCTTGGTTTGCTTGGAACCGGATATGTTGCCGATTTAATAGGCCTTGATCATTCGTTTTTGATCTCGGGAGGGATTGTTTGCCTAATTGGGATTGTTTCCTATTTCTATCCGTCGATGCTGGCGTTGGGGAAGAATGAAGTATGATGAAAATATGCTCTTTCGTGCATTGGGCGGTTCACGAACCGCCCCTACGGCTAACTAATATGCCCGGTATACCAGGGTTTTGTCTCTGACAAGTAAAGTGAAAGGATTGGTATTCGCTACATTCAATGTGCCTTGCCACCAATTAGTGAATGTAGAAAGCGGATATTTAAGGCCACGGCCTCTCAACGGTTGAGCTTTGAGCGATATAACCGATACAGGCTGTCCGGCATAAGCTTCAAAGATAGAATCAATTTTGATAGGATTGAATACACCATAATCTGTGATGATCATTACGTCATCGAGCATATCCATGTAATCAAGTAGCAGGCTGATGTTTCCGATGGCATGATCTTCACGCTTTCCGGTTGCCCCTACAATGTAAACGGTTCTCATGCGTTGCGAGATACAATAATCGACAGCTTTTGTCAAATCATTGGTTTCAGGATCTGAAGAGTAATAAATGATATTGGCAAATCTGGCTTTGTTCTCCGGGGTAAGCGAGTCACCATCACCTACAATGATATTTGGAATAAATCCCTGATTAACATATTCATTTGTAGCACCGTCACAACAAATTACATGCTTGGCATTCTTCAGTAAAGTCAGCGGAAGCGGATGAGTCGGGAAGTTTCCATTGGCTAAAATTACAGCATCGGGAATTGAATTCTCCGTAGGCATAGGATAATATCTTAGATTTTTGCGCATACTTATTCATTTATGCAGACTGCTTCTGCATGATTTGCTTCCATTTTAAGTAGCCAAAGATAGCGATAATTGTATAAAGGGCGTATAGCCCTGCTGTGAAATTTAACTCTTTATAAACATATAACCCCGAACTGACAATGTCTACCCCAATCCATACAAGCCACTGTTCTACATACTTGCGTGCAAGCATCCACATACCAATAATGCTTAATGCTGTAGTGAAACTGTCCAACCAGGGTACGGTGCTGTCTGTGAAGGAGATCAGTATCCATGCGATGGCGAAAAAGGCGACAAGGAAAACTATGGTAAGAGGCAGGATTACCTTCGAGGGAGTATGTGTGATGGGAAGCTCTCCCTTCGCATGTTTCTTACCTCCAAACGTCCAGAATACCCATCCGTATATAGCCGCTAATAGATAGTATATGTTAATTCCCGTATCTGCATATAGTCCGGCTTCGTAATATACAAATATGTAGATAGCCGGCATAATAATGCTGGCTATCCATAAGTGGATACTGGCTTTATATTCTAACCATAGGTAGATTAAGCCTACGAATGTGCCTAGTATTTCGAGGTAGTCCATTTAGAATTTTAATGCAATGTTGAATAAAACATTCGTCCCTGCCATCGGGTAATAACGCGGATCATTATAGATCGTGGCATTTCCCACTTTATTACCTTCTGCATCTGTTTCGTATACGGCGGCTGTTTGTGAATAGCCGTTTGTTTCGTACTTCTTATTGAAGATGTTGTACACGGTAGCGCCTACTGTTACTCCTTTGGTGTATGGAACATTAAAAGTATAACCGGCATGCAGGTGACTAACAAAATAAGCATCCAAAGAGTTCTCCTTAACACCCGCATTATCCAGATATTGGCGGCTCACGTATTGCGATTGGAAAGAGGCTTCCCATCCTTTGTGGCTGAAACTGATGAGGCTTCCCGCCATGAATGAGGGAGAAAAGGCGATAGGCGTTGTTCCTAGTTCGCGTGCTGTTTGTGTATATAACTCATCCCATGATTCATTATAATCACTAACGTATTCTACATAATTCTTTATGCGGTTCTTGCTCCAGGTAGCGTTTACATCCCAACGGAGCCAGGGGGTTATCTTGGCTCCGGCGGTCAGTTCAAGTCCCATGCGGTAGCTATCTTTTACGTTTTCCGCCATCGGTTCGCCAATTTCGTTAAGTCTGCCGTTCAGTACAAGCTGATCGGTATAGTCCATGTAGTACAGGTTGGCTCCGGCGGTGAAGCACTTGCCCCGGTAGGTGTATCCCAGTTCATAGTCGAACATCTTCTCGGGTTTGGGGAATTTGGTGAAACCTCCATCGGTGTAGTTATTACGACTAGGCTCTTTTTGTGCTACGCCAAAAGAGGCGTATGCGCTGTTCGAGCGGTTAATCTGCCAGAACAGTCCGGCTTTGGGGTTGAAGAAATTGAAGTCCTCGTTGATATCCAAACGTTGGAGCTTGTCGTAACCCTCACGGAAGTCCCACTTATCGTTGTTGCCGTTGATTTTGTATTTGATATAACGGTATTGCATATCTGCATATAGGTTGACTCCGCTGCCCAGGTCGTAGTTTGCTTTGGCGTAGATATTGCCATCGGTCTTTCTGCCGGTGTTGCGGTAGTATTCATGATCGGCAGCCAGATCGCCGATATAGTTTTTTACCCAGAGCACTTTACCATAGTGGTCGTTGGTGTAATAGTTCAATCCTCCTCCAACGGATGCGTCCAGGCGATTGGTTCTGTAGTTGAATGAGAACACACCACCGCCGAAATCGCTTTCAACAAGTTTCTGGCGGACAAGATTGCTTTTCTTATATGTAACGCCTTCAATTGTATAAGGAGTTAAGCCGTATTCTTTCAATGTTCTTCCGTTCTTATATTCCTGATAATAGCCGTATCCATCGGTATAATGCAGGGCTACATTCATGTTCCACTCGGGCGAGAAGGTATGGTTAACCAAGAGTTGATAATGGGTTTGGCGGTAATTATCCATCTGGTCGTCGTAGAAGCCAATTGTTTTTGCATCTTCTGCATCTTCATTGCCCTCTTTTATTTTCCCGTTCGGATTATAGCGGCGGTTGGTTTTCAGCATATCCTTGCTTATTCCATCCCAGGCGTGGTAGGTTTGTTCTTTTCCTCCGAAGGTGATTAGTTTTACTGAGGTGTTTTCACCGTAGTAGCCTCCTTGCAGGAAATAAGATTTTAGGTCGGATGTGGCTCTGTCGCGGTAGCCATCGCTCTGGATGTTTGAAACCCGGGCATCGAATGCCCAATGGTTATGTAATAGTCCGGTTCCTACTTTAAACGTTTCTTTATTCGTATTGAAGGAGCCATACGAACCGGATACTTCTGCATAGGCTTTCGACGGAATTCCTTGTGTACGCATATTGATTGAAGCGCCGAATGCCCCGGCTCCATTGGTCGATGTTCCCGCGCCGCGTTGTATCTGCATATCTTCCAGAGAAGAGGCGATGTCCGGGGTATTCACCCAATAAATAGAATGACTTTCGGCATCGTTCATCGGTATGCCGTTGGTGGTGATGTTGATGCGGGTGGCATCTGTTCCGCGGACACGGATGCTGGTGTAGCCCACTCCGCTACCGGCATCGGATGTGGTAAGTACCGAGGGGGTAGAGGTGAGTAGGAACGGGATATCCAGTCCGAAGTTTTGTTTGTTAATTTGTTCTTTGTTCACATCGGTAAAAGCTACCGGTGTTTTGGATGTAGCACGGGTGGATACAATTTGTACTTCTTCGAGTGCAACGTACTGTAAACTGTCTTTAGGCGCGCTTTGTGCAAATGCAGCGGTTCCGGCACTTAACATGCCGACCAGCATTATGGCTTTCCTTTTCATTTTCTTCGAATGCTTTTATTTGGTTAAACAGAAAAGGGGTACTTTTCTATATCTTCCCTCCGCCGGCATTACCCGGATCAGGTCAATGGGTATGTTCTCAGCCCGTCATGTTGGGGCACCCCTGTGTGAGAATTTCGTGGTGCAAAAGTAGACAATATAAATGGAGCAGCAAAGGAAAATGTCCAAAAGTGCCGTAAGGGCGTTTTTACGTTTGCAGCAAACATCAACTTGCGTTTGCTGCAAAGACAACATTGCGTTTGCTGCAAACGTAAGTTGGTGTTTGCTGCAAACGCAAAATGGAATGTCGGAGATTTATATATACTAATACCTATTGATTACGCGGAACCCAGACAATCATATTACTCTTTCCGCGATTATCCCATGCATAATACGGGATTGCTTTTGTTTCATTACTGTTAATCGTTACTACGCCACCAAGAAGATCGGCTTCCCATTTGTATTCAAGAGTAGCATTATCGGCAAGTGTTGCTTTTAGTACATCTTCTTTATTGTCTATACTTTCCAGACAATACAATATAGGACCTCTTTCCACAGAAACCCGGCCTGTGTTTGCCTCAACGTTTTCGTTGGTAATAGTCCTGTTGATGGTCATAGGTAGGGATAGACTGACTACATCACCTTTGTTCCATTCCCGGTTTACAGCGATATAGCCATCTGCCCCGATTCTATAATCTATCGGCTTATTATTAAGTGATAGGGTGACCCCGGACTTTTGATCGCTTGTATTTATATAAGTATATAAATCGCTCGGAACAGGTTTGTTCTGCGCCCATCCGGGGACACGCAATTTAAGTGTAAACTGCGCGTCCTTTTGCGGGTCTACTGTGATGTCAATCTTACCATCCCAGGGGTATCCGGTCTTTTGATTTAAGGAAACCATTTGATTAGCTGCCTGTATCTCCGTATGACTATCGACATACAGGTTTACATAAACCTGGTCATCTTTTTGCGCATACACATATCCGGGGATGGATGCCATGAAGCGACATAAATTACTGGGGCAACACGCGCAGCCAAACCATTCACTACGTGTATAATCGCCGTGAGATTCTAACGGGTTAGGATAGAAGAAATGATCTCCCGAAAGACTAATGCCCGAGATAACACCATTATATAACGTTCTTTCCAAAACATCATAGTATTTGGCTTCACCGTGGTTTAGGAACTGCCTGTGGTTCCAATACACATTCCCTATAGCGGCGCAGGTTTCGCAATATGCACTGTGGTTGGGTAGTTCGTAGTTCTCTCCGAAAGCCTCTCCATCGTGGCGTGCTCCGATGCCTCCGGTGATATAATATTTCTTGGATACTACATTATTCCAGATATTATCAATGGCCTTTTGATAAGCAGGATCTCCGGTTAATGCGGCAACATCTGCCATGCCCGAATACATATATACCGCCCTTACGGCATGTCCCACAGCTTCGTCCTGCTCGGTGACAGGTTTATGCGACTGGCAATAAGCTCCTCTTTCTCCGTTGCCTTTCAAATTCAGAAAGAATCTGGCAAGGTCCAGGTATTCTTTTTTGCCGGTTGCCCTATACATCTTTACCAGTCCCATTTCAACAATTTGATGGCCGGGCTCGTAGGTTAGCTTGCCCGGACCAAAGTCGCGTACCAGTAGATCGGCGCTTTTTATTGCCACATCTAATAACGTCCGTTTGCCCGTGGCCTGGTAATGCGCCACTGCCGCTTCGTATAAATGCCCACAGTTATATAGTTCGTGGCTAAGGTCGGGAGTTTTCTCCCATCTCTTTTCTCCCACCCATTTGTGAAGGTTTCCGGGTTCGCCGGCCGTGCGTGGCGTGAAGAGATATCCATCTTTCTCCTGCGCCTGCACAATAAGCGAGATGAGCGTATCCATTCTGGCTTCCAAAGCAGCGTTCGGAAACATCTGGATGGAGTAAGATGCGCCTTCCAGTATCTTGTAAATGTCGGTGTCATCGAAAGGGTATTCGGTATTGAAATAGCCATCCATTAATCCGGCAGCCTTCTTGAAGTTATCTACTCTTCCCGTGATTTCGCACTGATGCAGGGCAATGGGTATGGTCACCTCCTGATTGGTTTTTATACGGGGTGCCCAGAAATCATCGGTGAACTTTACGTCGGTAAATGAGATGGAGCTAATGGGGTAGTCCGTAGAAACTTCCCCGGCCGGTTGGGAAGTGCAACCGGCCAGTGTTAGTGAACTAAGAATGATTGTTAGAATCGTTTTCATATCTTTTGAGATTTAATCTGTTTATAACCCATCTTGCGAGTAACCGTCATTCTGCTTCAGGTTCGGATTCTTCTCCCGCTGTGATCTTGGGATCGGTAGCAAACTGCGGTAGCCTTCACTCGGATCGTGAGAGAACCAGGCTTTCGTGGTATATACTCCAAAGCGTATCATATCCTGACGCCTGCGAGCCTCCTGGTTGAATTCCCAACCCAGTTCGTCGAGGAAGCGGCCATACTGAACATCTGCTCCTCCTTCGAATGTGTTTGGCACCAGATTATCGCGACGACCGTAATCATAAACGCTGCCTTCCAAAAGTTGTGCGCCTGTAACCTTGGCCTTTTCAGGTTTAGACTTGAAGTTACGCTTTCTTACCTCAGTCACGATTTCTGCGGCGTCATCGGCAAGCCCTTGTCTCAGAAGCGATTCGGCTTTCATCATCAACACATCAGCATATCTGAACAGAGGGAAGTCGTTACTTAATTGTACACGTGCACCCATTTCGATTTCAAATTTACCGTGACGAAAGCCATGCACCTCTTCCGAATCGGCAATGCTTGGAACTTCATTGATAAACGAAAGCGGCTGACCGGACATATTTCCCATCGTACACATCAACAAGTCGCCGCCGGCAGAGAGCTGATCGCCCTGAATCCAGTTGTCATACAATCTTTGGTCGTCTTCATCAAAGGTGTCAATGAACTGTGGTACCGCGCAAATACCGCCCCAGGGACTGGAAGAAAGATTATACGTGGCCTGATTAGCCGGTTGTAGAGTCTGCATATGGATATCGAACGCATTCCAGTCGGTAACATACTGGTCATCGAAAGGCAGAGCGAAGATAATTTCCTTGGCATTTTCATTATTGGTGGCGAATACATCTCTTTGTGTGGCATCCAGTTCAAATAGCCCGGAACCAATAACTTTGTTGCATGCTTCAATACATTCCTGCCACATCGGGGTACCGGTATATACTTCGGCATTGAGGTACATTTTGGCGAGTAGCGACCATGCAGCCCAGGTGTTGAAACGACCATAAGATATGCCGCCTTTTGCGTCACTCAAGTATTGCATGTTCTCGGTAACTTCCTGTATAACGAAGTCAAAGACTTCTTTCCGTGTGGATTGTTCGGGAACATAACCTTCGGGCACATCATACTTAGTCATGATAGGCACATTGCCATACAAATCGCAAAGCATATAATAATACGAAGCACGCAACACCTTTAATTCGGCAATAGTCTCCTCTTTACCATCGGTAACAGGGATACTACCGGATTCAATCTGGTATAACACGCGGTTGCAGTTATTTACACCTGCATAAAGATGGTTCCAGCAATTGTTAATCACCTCATGGTCTGTACTCCATTGGTGTTCAAATATAAGCCGGTGTACACCACCGTCCACCCAGCCGTTAGGGCGTCCGGGTATAACAGACTGGTCGGATGATACTTCCATTATACGCATAATGCTGTTCCAGAACAAGAGCGCTTCTCTCCAGTTTACATATGCAGATCCCACCAGTGACGCAAGGTCCTCGGCGGTTGGTTCAAACTCTTCCGAAATGATCAATGAGTAACTCTTGTCATGCAGGCTGGTACAGTTGACGCAAACCAGCGATATAATTCCAATGAGGAAGATTGATATTTTTGTTTTCATTTTAGTCAGATTCTTTAGTTAAAATACAATGTTTGCTCCCACGGTGAATGTTCTTGTTGTAGGGTATTTGTCACGGGCGTCGTTACCAGGTGAAAGTCCCACTCTGTTTACTTCCGGGTCCATTCCTTTATACCCGGTGATGGTGAAAGCGTTCGAAACAGAACCATAAACGCGAATGGACTTGATGTATTTTGTACCGGTTTTCGGGAAGTTATATCCCAGGGTGATGTTGTCTATCTTCCAGAAATCGCCGTCTTCAATATAATAACTGTTGAATTCCAATGGCATCTCCTTGCTCAACACCGCCTTACCGAATACTTTATGTTCGGACGATTTCAGACGGTTGTAGTTCATAATGCTTGTATTCTCGTAGTACATACGCTGGAAGTTCAGGATCTGGTAATCGAATGCTCCGCGCATGGTGATGCTTAAATCCCAGTTCTTGTATCTGAAGTTATTGTTCCAGCCGGCATAGAATTTAGGCAAACCATTGCCAAGTACATGCTTGTTATCGTTGTTCTTCATGCTGAGGAAATCGTCATAGCCCACATGGTTTCCTTCTCCGTCAAGGTAAATCCATTTTCCATTCTCGTCGACATCTACTACCTTGTAACCAAAGAAATCGCCAATCTTACCGCCAATTTCTATGCGGTGTGTGTTGGTCTGGATCGGTTCGCCGGTACCTCCCTCATAAAGGTAATTGGAGGAAACCTGATAAAGATCATTCGACAGGCTGACGAGTTTGTCGCTGTTTGTTGAGAAGTTTACGCTCGAACTCCAACTGAAATCCTTTGTCTGAACCGGAATGAAGTTCACTAATATTTCCAGACCTCTATTGCGTAGTTTACCCACATTGGCTGTTGTACTGTTAACCAGGTTGGGAGGAACAGGCACAGAGAAGCTATAAATAAGGTCCTTGATGTCGCGGTTGTAATAATCAATAGAGCCACTGATGCGATTGCCTAACACGCCGAAGTCAAGACCGACATTCCATTCATGCTTTTCTTCCCATTTGATATGGCGGTTGGTGTTCCGGTCGGGAAGTAAGGTTCTGATCCATTTCCCATCCGAATAATAATAACCGGAATATTTAAGTGTAGCTGTGCCAATGAATGGATCGTTTGGCTGGCTTCCGGTTACACCGTAGCCTGCGCGTAGTTTCAGATCATCAAAGATATTCAGGGATTTGATGAAGCTTTCTTCACTTAAGCGCCATCCAAGTGATACGGCCGGGAATAGCCCCCATTCGTTGTTGGTGTTTACCAATTGGCTTGCTCCTTCGTATCGTAAACTCGCCATGAAGAGGTAACGATCTTTGAATGAATAGGTTGCCCGGCCAAAGAAACCGATCAGGTTGTTCTCTCCTCTGTCGCTGCTGAGGCTGCTTTTCTTATCGGATAGACCTTCGCCGAGTTGTATTTGTGAGTAACCGAAAATGTCGGTAGGGAAGTCTTCATTATTGATCCAGAATTTATAATATTCATTTTCCTGGTAACTGTATCCACCCAATATGGAGAATTTATGATCGCCGATTGTTTTACTGTATTGAGCGGTGAGGTCCATCAGGCGGTCGATAGATTCATCCTGTCCGTTGGATGCAAAACCATTCTTAGAGTCGCGGATATTGGAGATGTGGTTCTTGGTTTCCGAATATCCTCTTGTCTGGTTGTATTTACTGTACGAGAATAAGGCGGTTAGGGTTAAATCCTTGATTGGATTATAAGTCAGGTTCGCATTCAGGCGGGAGAACTGCGATTTGTTGCGGCCATCACTTTCGTACAGACGCGACACGGGGTTTTCATAGTTGAACAGTCCGGGTTCTTCATACCACGCCCCGTCTTCGTTCTTAACAGGAGCGGTTGGATTCATGATCTGTGCCTGACGGTAGGTATAACCATTGAAACTATACCCGTCTCCGGTGGTTGTATACCGGTTTTGGGTGTTGATGATCTCGAAGCTCGCTTTCAGTTTATCGTCGAACATGTTGTGATTGATCTTCGCACGGATGTTCAGGTTTCTATTGTCCGATTTCTTAAAGATACCTTGCTGGTCGCGATAGTTGGCATTCAACAGATAGTTTGTTCTTTGGTTACCGCCTGTGAAACTCAGGTTGTGAACATGACTGAACGGGGTTCTGGTTACTTCTTTGAGCCAGTCGGTGTCGTGACCTTTATCCCAGCTTTCCGGGCGGTAACCTTCGGCTATTTGCCGGCGGTAGTCGCTGGCGGTAAGCATATCCATCTTTTTGGCAATGGCTTGCGTATAGACGTAGGTGCTGTATTCCACCCGGTTGAAGTTGGTCTCTTTGGCTCTTTTGGTGGTAATGATAATTACGCCGTTTGTACCGCGTGTACCATAAATAGCGGCTGCCGAGCCGTCTTTAAGTACATCGATACTTTCGATATCATCGGGCGAGATGAGGTTAAAGTCGCCCGGTACGCCGTCGATGATAACCAACGGGTTGGTGTTTGTTCCGTTAATGGTGGAGCGTCCGCGTAACAACATCTGTGTGCCTGCCGTAGGGTCGCCCGATGTTAATGAAATGGTCAGACCGGCTACTTTACCCTGAATGAGTTGCCCTACATCCTGGGTCATACCTTTGTTGAATTCATCGGATTTGATGGTGGATACGGAGCTTGTCAGGTCGCCCCTGCGTTGGGTGCCGTAACCGATTACGACAACCTCGTCCAGGCTGAAGTTGTCTTCCTGAAGGATAATAGACAAGGCGGTTTTACTGTCTACTGTGACTTCCTGGGCGATATAGCCTATGTAAGAAATGACCAATTGGTCGCCGGGATTGGCGCGTAGCGTAAAGTTTCCGTTGAAATCGGTGATGGTTCCGCTAGCGGTTTTCTTCACCATAACGCTTGCACCGATAATCGGCTCTTTGTTTGCGTCGGTGACAATGCCTCGTACCTCTATGCCCGATTGTTTGACTTCCTGTGCTGTTTGTACCGCTTTGCTTTCCGGTTGCGCACGTAAAATGATGTAGTCATTATCAAAGATATATTCAAGATTCGTATCTTTCAGCGCCTGACTGAGTATCTCTTTTACTTTTCCTGTGGTAGACTTAACTGTAACTGTTTGCTTGGTTTCCAGTTTGTTATTACTGTATACCACCAGGTAGCTGGTTTGCTCTTCGATTTCTTTGATGAGTTGCTCGAGTGGCATCTTCTTTGAAGTAACATGCACGGTTGCTTCTTGTGCGGATGTGTTTGTAGCCATGAGCTGGAAAACACAAATAAATAACAAGAATAACGATATCTTCATAACTTTAACAGATTTATCATGTTTTTGGAGACATGATGGTATAGACAAAGGATTTATTTTCATAACTTTGTGATGTTAAATGAATTCTTTTAATACTAGATTTGAGTTTGTTTGACTTCTGTACGGCGGGTGTGGGGCACTTGCCGTACTCTTTTTCAGGGGGTACGGTTATTTTCTCATAGGCAGTATGTGTTTTTAGTATTAGACAATAGGTTGATTATATAATTTCAATAATGTTGTTTACATCATCTTTCTTCAGTTTAAATCCGTTCGTTTTTTGTAATATTCTTAATATCTCGTACGGGCCGTCTTGCTGGCGGAACTTTCCGGAATAGATTTGTTCTCCTATTTTCTCGTTGGCGATGATTACTTTTGTATCATAGTGCCATTCTATTTTCTTCGCGATCTCGGACAGTGGTACTTTATCGAAGAACAGAATGCCCTGTTTCCAAAGGAAGTCGTTTTCATTTTCCAGTCTGGTGATCTTGACTTTACCGTCGCCCAGATTCAGGTTTTGCATGGGCTTGAGTCGTATTTTGCGGGAGTTGCCGGTGAAGCCGACCTCTACCGACCCTTCCAACAGGCTGACGTCGGTAGACGCTTTGTTTTCATCGCACTTAATGTTGAAAGTGGTACCCAATACATTGACCCGGAGCGATGGGGTGGATACAATAAAGGGGTGCTCCGTGTTTCGGGTTACTTTAAAATAGGCTTCGCCCTGCAATTCAACCTCTCTTGTTTCGCGGTTGAATTGTGATGGGTAGCGAATGGAAGAACGGGCATTCATCCAGATTTCTGTTCCATCGCTCAGTGTCAGCATGGCATGTTGCCCGGCGGGGACGGAAAGGGTGTTGTATTGAATGCTGTTCAGGGCATTATAGTCATAATAGAAATAAGCCGCCATCCAGGAACCTGCAATAAGTAAGGTGGCGATGGCTGCATATTGGGCAATCTTTGTGTATAACCTCCGGAGGCGGTTTCCACGTTTTTGAGCAAGGAATAGTTTATAGCTGGCGCTTCCTTCCTCCTGGTCGCGCTGGGTGCCGGATAGAGCCATAAGTCCGTTCAGGTTCCGGTAGGCATTGAATTCTTCTTTAAGGCTTTCGTCTTCTTCGATTGCCTGTAATAGTTCAACGCGCTCCTTAGGGGTTAACTCTCCGGTGAAGTATTTTATGATATAGTCTTTATCCATTTATTCCTGGTTGTATATGTTAGTAACGAATGGAATTTGGAATCCCCCTAAAATAAAAAAGAAATATTTAAAGGTATAGATAAAAATAGATAAAATGACTTGTAGGGGCGGTTCGCAGATTTACTACTCGATAAATAAGAAAAAGAACAATGGAAGATAATCCTTCAGTTCATTCCGTAATTTTTTATACGCAATAGTAATCTGTGATTCAATCGTTTTAACCGAGATGTTTAGTTCTTCCGATATCTCTTTTTGCTTTTTACCTTCAATCTTACTTTTAATGAAAATCTCCCTGCATTTCTCGGGCAGTGTTTGAATGGCCTGGGCTATTCGTTGCTCAATATCCCTTTCGTCAGAGAAACTATGATTGAAAACATCAAGTGATTGGAGATTGGCGCGTAGCGTAAGAAAGTATTCTTCCGTGATTTTATCTTCTGCTTTCTGAAATAACACCTTGCGCCTAAGATGATCAACGCATTTGTTCTTTACCGACATAAACAAGAAAGCCAGCAAATTACTATGCGATGAGAAAGTGTCCCACCTTTCCCATAACCCCGTAAATACATCATGGACAATGTTCTCGGCATCTTCTTCTACCAGCACATATTCCCGGGCAAAGCGCTTTAATCTTGAATAGTGTAAAACATACACTTTTTCGAAGCTTGTGTTCTCATCCCCACGATTCATGGTCTTTGCTTTATGTTATTGGATATAGTATTAGATCTATATTTTGACAAAGTTAAAACAATATTTGATATAGCATCCTATTCCTGTATTGAATTTATAGCATTCCGCCATATGGATGGTTGCAAAAATATTTTTGGGGTAGTGTAACATGTGTTACACTTTTGATGCAACAGCCTGCATTACTTTTGTTCCCGGATTAATTAAATAATAAATAAAATTATGGATCGTATGTTTTGTTTTCAATGTCAGGAGGCAGCCGGCGGAAAAGGCTGTACTGTAAAGGGAGTCTGTGGCAAAGAGCCGGAAACGGCGCATCTGATGGACCTGTTGGTTTATGTGGTTCGTGGTATGTCGGGCGTAAATGAAACGCTGAGAACCAAGGGGTTGGCAAGTAAAGAAGCCAGCTGGCAAATACTTGACGCATTGTTCTGTACCATTACCAATGCCAATTTTGATGATGATGCTATTCGCGAACGGATAACCCGGGCTTTATCTGTTAAGGCCCGGTTGGTTGGTATAGCAAAGGCGAATAATATTTCGCTACCTGCATTGGATGAGATCTACTTTGAGGCCTTTCCCACTCAATATCATGCATCTGGAAGCACGGTTGGCGTATTGAATGAGGCCAATGAAGACATACGTTCGCTCAAACAACTGATAACGTATGGAGTTAAAGGAGCCGCCGCTTATGCCGAACATGCTCTGAATCTGGGCTTTGAAGATGAGGATATTTATCAGATGATTGAAAACGCATTGATGGAGATTAGCCGGAAAGATATTGATGCAGCTCATTTAACAGCGCTGGCATTAAACGTTGGAGAGTGTGGAGTTAAAGCTATGGCTTTGCTGGACAAGGCAAATACATCGGCTTATGGGCATCCGGAGATTACAAAAGTAAATATTGGTGTGGGTAAGAATCCCGGTATTCTGGTAAGCGGGCACGATCTGAAAGACTTCGAGGAGCTACTTATACAAACCGAAGGTACAGGGGTAGATGTGTATACACACAGTGAGATGCTTCCGGCCAATTACTATCCGGCTTTTAAGAAATACCCTCATTTTATTGGCAATTATGGTAATGCATGGTGGAAACAACATGAAGAATTCGAACACTTTAATGGCGTATTCCTGTTTACGACCAATTGCATTGTGCCCCCGTCAAAGTCCAGCACCTATGCCGATCGCATCTATACCACCGGCTCTTCCGGATTGCCGGGCGCAACGCATATTCCTGCCCGTGGTGACGGAAAGCCCAAAGACTTCTCCGCCCTGATAGCTCATGCCCGGAAATGCGCGCCACCTCAGGCCATTGAAGAAGGAGAAATCATTGGCGGATTTGCTCACAACCAAGTGTTGGCTTTGGCCGATAAAGTGGTGGAAGCCGTAAAATCCGGAGCCATCAGGAAGTTTGTTGTTATGGCAGGTTGCGACGGTCGCATGAAAACCCGCTCCTATTATACCGACTTTGCCGAAGCACTGCCCGGCGACTCGGTAATCCTCACAGCCGGATGTGCCAAATACCGATATAATAAACTTCCTCTGGGCGATATCGGAGGTATTCCCCGTGTCCTGGATGCCGGACAATGCAATGATAGCTACTCGCTGGTCGTTATTGCTTTGGCCCTGAAAGATGCTTTCGGACTGAAAGATATTAATGAACTACCCATTGTTTATAACATAGCCTGGTACGAACAAAAAGCAGTCATTGTATTACTTGCTTTACTCAGCCTTGGGGTTAAAAACATCCATCTGGGACCGACCTTGCCCGCCTTCCTATCAGCAAATGTAACTAAGGTCTTGGTAGAGAACTTTGGCATTGGAGGTATTTCTACGGTTGAAGATGATATGAGAGATTGGATGGGTGCATAATCAAACTTCTCTCCTTTAAGATACTTTTCTTGCTTAGGGGAGAGACGTTTGTATCATCAAGGTGATTACAGATAGTAAACGAATAAAGTTAGCAAATTAAGCAACGAAATGCTGAAATAGTTAAATCCAGGCATAAACTTTCTCTTTTTCCCGTTTTTTAATTCTTGATTAATTATCCTGTTAACCTCTCTGTTAAGTAGTCGCATTTACTTTTGTCCTTATACTAATTAAAAACGAAATTATGAAAAGGACACTATTTGCTTTTATTGTGATTTGCACGACAGGATTGTGCTTTGCTCAGGAGAATCCGTTCGTCAGGCATATTTATACCGCCGACCCTTCGGCTCATGTTTGGGAAGATGGTCGGTTATATGTTTATCCTTCACACGATATAGACCCGCCTAAAGGTTGCGATCGGATGGATAGATACCATGTGTTCTCTACCGACGATATGGTAAATTGGACGGATCACGGCGAAATTCTCAATTCAAGTCAGGTGCCCTGGGGTAGGCCCGAAGGTGGTTTTATGTGGGCACCCGATTGTGCGTACAGGAATGGAACCTATTATTTCTATTTCCCTCATCCAAGCGGTACCGAATGGAATAAAACCTGGAAAGTAGGCATTGCAACCAGCAAAAAGCCGGCAAGCGATTTTGAAGTGCAAGGCTATCTGAATCTGGGAGAAGACAACTTTGCCATGATCGATCCTTGCGTATTCGTTGACGATGACGGCCAGGCGTATTTTTATTATGGCGGAGGAGCCCGCTGCGCAGGTGCCAGACTAAAAGATAATATGGTAGAACTTGCCGAACCTCTGACTTTTATGGAGGGTTTGAAAGATTTCCATGAAGCCACATGGGTATTCAAAAGAAATGGTACATACTATCTCACTTATGCCGACAACAACCGCGAAGATGGAAAAGGCGCCAATCGTTTGAATTACGCTACGAGCAAAAATCCACTTGGCCCCTGGACGTATCAGGGTATTTATCTGGAACCTACAGGTTGTGACACCAGTCATGGTTCAGTAGTGGAGTATAAAGGCCAATGGTATGCTTTCTATCACAATAGTGTATTGTCCGGCAGGGGAAACCTACGTTCTATTTGCGTAGACAAATTGTATTTCAATGCTGATGGAACGATACAAAAGGTGGTTCAGACAGGGAAATTATATAAGAAGTAATATTCTTTCAGAGAATACACAGAAAGCCATTTTCGGGCGGTTCGCGAACCGCCCCTACGGAGTGTCTATAATAGTGCATTTCCATTGATCGCTAGTTTGAATTTTAGTTCAAAGAAATCTGCGGCCTTGCGGCAGAGCAACATACGTTCGAGGAAAATCTCGAAGTATTCCATTACCGGGCAAATCTCCGTGTCAATCGTTAGATGAAGCGTAATGGTTTTCTCTTCTTTCTTTAGTTTTACAATCGCCTGTTCTACGGCATAATTAACGCGGTCGTGAATATCTGTGTAAATGGTTGCCTGATTACGTACCCGGCTGCGCCGTACATCCGTTTTATCAGCAAGAATAAGCGCTGCTGCTACCGCATTCACCGGATATGCCGTGGCTTCGTCATGATTTCCAATGGCTGTGATAACTGCTGCCGTATCTTTAGCGTCCATTCCCATCTTATCTAATAAACGGAAAGCCATGATAGCCCCGCTTTGCGCATGGTCTACCCGGTTGACTACATTGCCGATATCGTGCATAAAAGCGGCAATCCTGGCCAGTTCTATCTCATGCGGATCATACTCAAGTTCACTCAATATGTCTCCGGCTACTTCTGCACACTTAGTGCAATGTGCAAAACTATGTTCGGTATATCCTAATGCTTCAAGCGAGGCATCGGCCTGTTTAATATATGTTCTGACTTCCTGTGAATGCTTAATGTCTGCAAATGTGATTCTTTTCATTGGTCTGATCTTATTTTTAATCTGCATCAAAGATAAAGAGAAATTTTAAGTTTTTATTAAGTCCCCAAGCCCGACTCTACTGTAATTGTTAAACTGATACCCGCAGAAAGCTCAACCTATGCCAATAAAAAGATAGTTGACCAGACTGTGCATGATCATAGATTTACATAAAAGAATGTGTATCTTTGCATGATTATGATTCCGGGATAAGGATTAAAGATTTGATATGGAAAAAGTATTGTTACATTGTTGTTGTGCTCCCTGTTCGGCACCCATTATTGAATGGATGTTGAACAATGATATTGTTCCTACTTTATTCTATTTCAACCCCAATATCTATCCCGCCGAAGAGTACCTGATTCGCAAAGAGGAGTGCATAAAATACGCTCTCTCACAGGGAGTTAGTTTTGTAGATGGCGACTATGACCATGAATACTGGTTAACTAAAGTTGCCGGATTGGAAGACCAACCCGAGAGAGGGTCACGTTGCTTCCAGTGTTTTAAGATACGATTGGAGGCAACCGCTCTTTTGGCCTCCGAAATGGGTTTCGCTAAAATCACTACCACACTCGCAGGATCGCGTTGGAAAAGCTTTGCACAAATTGTAGAAGCCGGAAATTGGGCCGCTTCACGAGTGGATGGCATTCAGTTTTGGGAGAAAGACTGGAAGAAAGGCGGACTCACCGAACGCCGGAAAGTGCTGTTGCAGGAAAATGGCTTCTATAATCAACAGTATTGCGGTTGCGAGTTTAGTATAAGAAAATAGTATCTTATAAACCTATATTAGCCACATGCGCAACAGGATCAACCTTAAATACACCCGGGTGTATTCCTCCGAAAGACCCGGGTGTATGGGTATGAAAGACCCGGGTCTAATTGTGCAAAACACCCGGGTCTTTCGGGACTCTTTGGACTTTCAACTGACTCCCTTTCCTATAGTATTCCGGAAGCAATCCTTACCATTGACAAACGATTGATAGTTGCATGCACGAACACAGTTAACATCGTATTCACCCGCACCTCTTAATATCATTCAATGATACTTGTGATATTAGGATGTTACTTCTACATGTAAATTATGTAAAATATAACTCTGATAATCAACAGCTTAATGCGCCAATGTGACTAATGATACTTTTTTTGTGGAAATCCGTTTTGAGATACATCCTTCACACCCTCTCCTCAAACACCTTTATCAACGCATCCTTATAAATCCCTCCAATAGGCAATTTCTTATCCAAAATATGAAGCGTATTCTTGTCTATCAATTCAATACACCTGATCGATACAATATAAGACTTATGTATCCTTACAAACTGAGAAGAAGGCAATTTCTCTTCCAGATCTTTCAGTGAATACAGTGTTGTAATCTTCTGCTTTGTGGTATGAAAAGTAACATACTCCCGCTGCCCCTCAACATACAACAAGCTATCGTAGCTTATGTTATATAGCTTATATCCGCTTTTCACAACAATGCTGCTCTCATGGGCTTTTTCCGGAAGCGGCTCTTCTCTATCAACCACCTGCTGCTGGACTTTATTCTCACCTTTTCTTCCTACCACCTTATTTATAGCCTGTAGAAAACGGGGAAATGCAATTGGTTTCAACAGATAGTCTGCTACATCCAACTCATAACTCTCAACTGCATATTCCGAATAAGCAGTCGTGAAAATAACCGTTGGCGGATTCTTAAGGCTCCGTGTGAATTCCAGTCCTGTAATCTCGGGCATTTGAATATCAGACAACATGATGTCGACTTTCTCCTTTCGTAAAACATCCATTGCTTCAAATACATTTGCCGCTGTTCCTACCTGTTCAAGAAAAGGTAATTTAGAAACATACTCCGACAATAATTTGCGGGCATGGTATTCATCATCAAGTATAAGAACTTTAAATGTCTCGGTCATGATCTCTACTTTGATAGATTTATAAATTGATAGATAATTCTACTTTAAATGAATCCGGATTATCAGTAATTTCCAGCAGATAATCATTCTCATAATAAAGTTCCAGTCTCTTTTTTACATTTTCAATACCTATACCCACTTTGGTTGATTCGGCTTTGTTCTTAATAAGCGGTTGACTGTTTTCAGAAACGAAATGTATTCCTTTCTCTGCGACCTCCAATAAGATATGTATGTAGCTATTCTTATCTACTTCGAGAGGCGTATGCTTAAAACAGTTTTCTACCAAGGGTTGCAAAAGCATCGGAGGCACGGATATATACGAATTATCTTCTACTTTATAGGTAAATGTTATATTCTTATCGTTCTCGAAGCGGAGTTTCTGGAAATCAATAAAGTTTTCGATATAATCAATTTCCTTTGATAGTGGGGTCAGTTCTGTTTCGCAATCCTCCATGACATAGCGCATCATATGTGCCAGCTTTAATACATATCCCGAAGTGTACTGATCTTTGAAATAGATCATCGAGTAGATGTTATTCAATGCATTGAATATAAAATGTGAGTTGATCTGCGACTTTAAAACCCGTGCTTCCAGCATCTTCTTTTCCGACAGTAATTCAGCTTTTAACCTCGCATCTTCTGTTGTTCTTCTATAAAAGAAGATAATGCTGGATATGGTATACGTTAATATAAAAAGAGTAGCATACCGCGAAATGGAGAAGATATGTTTAAATTCGAGGTCCAGATCAATGCCAAGGCAATCAAAGAAATATAATTCGAAACGGGAGCAGACATTCGCAAATAGTACCACCAATATAACAGAACAAATAAAATACCATATCTTTCTGCCCCTTATCAATAGCTTGGGGATCAGTATTTTATGAGTTGTATAATACACAATCAACATACAAACAAAATTCAGTGTCCCTACTTTAAGCGACCACTCTACGCTTATCCAAAGGTTCTGTATAAAGCCTACCAGGTAAATGCTCGTCCAGACAAGTATGGTTTGGCAACTGGCCGATGAACGTATATAATTAAAAATCTTACTCATTGAATATAAAACTAAATGAAATCTGATTTAAATGTAGTAATAATCAGGATATAAAAACAAATTAATTCAATCAAATCCCCAGCATTCGCAACCAATTTAATTGTAGCTTCAACCAAAGTGTATTCCTGGCTATTCTTTCCAATTTAAATGGTTCGTTGTCCATTCATAAACCGTTCGTACAGATAGTTCTTGCGTTCATTGAATTAGTTTTGAAGTGTTGCGGAATTTCTCGTACTTCGCTTTCGAAACCTAGGGCAAGAGCAGGAATGTTAGGTTCTCTTTTAACCGCAGAGTTACGCAGATTAACGCGGAGTTTTAAACTCTAATTTGTGCCTCTGCGTTAATCTGCGTAACTCTGCGGTTAATTAAAATGAAAAGGTATAACGGATAATTTAAGACCTCGCCCCCTTTAAAATATTCTGAAAGTTGAATCGTCTACTTAAATAGATAACGCATTTGAAATGATTTATAAGATGATGAACGAAAAAAACAAAACCGGATTGTACTCACAGGAAGTGAAAGCAGCCAACAGCGAATCTATGATGACAGCAGTTATTGCAGTAGTTATAACTCTACTGTCTTTTTTAGCTACTTATTTAAATCTATAGTTAGTTAGTAATAAGCATACTTAATACTTAATGATAATGAAAATGAAGATGTTTTTGGGTGGGGTAATTGCCCTGTTGGGATTTGCCTCATGTGGTAATAGTAATCAGGTTAATCAGAAGATGGAGGTTGCCGAATATCCGGTAATGACAATGGCCAGACAAGAGGCGAATATGCAAACCGTATATCCTGCAACAATCAAAGGACAGGAAGATATTGAAGTAAAACCCCGTGTAGATGGCTATATAGAAGCTATATTCGTAGATGAAGGCTCTGCTGTAAAAGCCGGTCAGGCATTATTCAAGATCAACTCTCCTTCTTCCGAACAATCTCTTACTTCTGCACAGGCTGCCGTGAATAGTGAAAAAGCACGGGTGAATACAGCACAGGTAGATGTAGCACGTTATCGCCCGTTGGCCGAGAAAGGAATTGTGAGTGAAGTGCAACTGCTGACGTATGAAAATGCTTACGAAACAGCATTGGCCTCTCTGCAACAAGCCGAAGCTACGCTGAAGAATGCAAAGGCTACGATGAGTTGGACAACCGTAACCAGTCCTGTAGATGGAGTTGTGGGTTCAATACCCTATCGTACTGGTAGTTTGGTAAATAGTGCCAACACATTGACCACCATAGCCAATACAGGCAATGTGTACGCTTACTTCTCATTGAATGAGCGAAAGCTGATGGATTTTATGGATGGTGTAGAAGGATCATCGCAATCTGAAAAAATAAAGAATATGCCTCCTGTTACTTTAATTCTCGCAGATGGTTCGCAATATGAAGAAACCGGCAGAATAGAAACCATAACCGGAACCGTAGATATAACCACCGGTACTGCAAACTTCCGTGCCGAGTTCTCTAATAAATCGGGCAAACTGAGAAGTGGAACAAGTGGAAAGATTATCATTCCTAAAGTTCTTGACGATGTGTTTGTAATACCTCAGAAAGCTACATTCGCACAACAGGATAAAGTTTTGGTCTTTAAACTGGAAGGCGATACCGTAAAACAACAGATTATATCCGTTCAAACCATGCCAAACGGACAAGATTATGCCGTAACAGGCGGACTGTCGGACAGAGACAAAATTGTGACCGACGGTGTGGCAACACTCCGGAACGGAATGAAGATATCAATAAAATCAGACCTGGACCTTACTGCTTCTAATTAAGCTCAACAATTAACTTTCATTTGTGTGTGTTTCAAAAGATCCTCCTATGCCCAAAAGGCGTAGGGGAAGGATCTTTATGCACTATTTGCATCCATTTTAAAACAAGAAAACATGTTAAAAACATTCATTGAACGTCCCGTTTTATCCACCGTAATATCTATTATCATCGTAGTATTGGGGATAATAGGAATGAACATGCTACCCGTAGAACAGTATCCCGATATTGCTCCCCCTACCGTGCAGGTCGAGGCTTCGTACAGCGGAGCCAACTCCGATGTAATCATGAACAGCGTAATCATTCCATTGGAAGAAGCCATTAACGGTGTGGAAGGGATGACATATATGACCTCATCCACCGAAACCGGCGCTGCTACAATAACCGTCTATTTCAAACAGGGAATCAACCCTGATATGGCAACGGTAAACGTGCAGAACCTTGTAAACCAAGCCTCTTCTCTGTTACCGGCCGAAGTAACGCAAGCGGGTGTAACTGTTACAAAACAGCAGACGAGTAATATCCTGATGATGTCTTTCGTATCCGAAAACCCGGATTACGACGCCAAGTTTCTACAGAATTATGCCAACATCAATATTATTCCCCAGATCAAACGTGTGTATGGGGTAGGTAGTGCCGAGGTGTTTGGAGCAAATGACTATTCCATGCGTATCTGGCTGAAACCCGACGTGATGGCATCTTATAAAATCTCAACGGATGAAGTGATCAATGCACTCAGGGATCAGAACATCGAGGCTGCTCCGGGCCAGTTGGGAGAAAACAGTAACCAGGCATTCCAATACACGCTGAAATATACCGGACGATTATCTTCCGTAGAAGAATTCGAAAACATTATCATCCGTTCATCCGAAGGAAAGATCGTCCGGATGAGCGATGTTGCCGGTGTAGAACTAGGCTCATTAATGTATAGTGTGGTTACAAATACCGATGGTAACCCTGCTATTATGATGGCTATCAGCCAGACCGCAGGTTCAAATGCGCAGGAAGTAATTAAAAAAGTAAAAGAGGAACTGACAAAAGCAGAGGAAGATTTCCCTCCCGGATTGAAGATTACATACCTTATGGACGTAAGTGACTTCCTTAATGCCTCTATAAATAAGGTAATAACTACGCTGCTCGAAGCATTCGTACTTGTTTTCCTTGTTGTGTTTGTATTCCTTCAGAATTTCAGGTCCACACTTATACCCGCTATTGCTGTGCCGGTAGCCATTATCGGAACCTTCTTCTTCCTGTGGATCATGGGCTTCTCTATCAATCTGCTCACCTTGTTTGCTTTGGTATTGGCCATTGGTATTGTGGTCGATGACGCCATTGTGGTGGTTGAGGCTGTGCACGCCGAGCTCGAAAGCGGAGTCAAAGATCCTAAGCAGGCAGCCATTAAAGCAATGGGCGAGATAGCTCCGGCCATTATATCTATTACACTGGTTATGGCCTCGGTGTTTATTCCGGTAAGTTTCATTGGCGGGACAACAGGTATATTCTACAAACAATTCGGACTGACGCTGGCGGTTGCCATCTTTATTTCTGCTATCAACGCCCTGACGTTAAGTCCCGCTTTGTGTGCCCTTTTCCTGAAACCGCACGATGAGAAAGAAGGAAAAAAGAGTTTTATCAAAAGGTTCTACTACTTCTTCAATATCGGATTCGAAGCGGCTACTTCCAAGTATAAAAAGTCGTTGGTCTTTTTAGGAAAGAAAGGCCACCGTTGGATTACTGTCGGTATTATTGCAGTGAGTTCGGCCATACTTTTCGGACTAATGAACATCATACCTACCGGATTCGTACCGCAGGAAGATAGTGGTGCGGTGATGGGAATGATCACCCTGCCTCCGGGTTCGTCTATGGAGAGAACCGACTCCATTGTGCAGGCAGTCAACGAGATAGCCAATGAAATACCCGAAGTGAAGAATCTGGGTAGCCTTAGCGGGATAAGCTTTATGAGTGGGTTGGGTAGCTCGTATGGATCTCTGATCATTAAAATGGATCATTGGGACGACCGCAAAATCACAGCAGACGAGATTGCCGCTATCCTGACCGAAAAAACAAAGTCGATAAACAACGCTACGTTCATGTTCTTCGGTACACCCACTATTATGGGATTCGGACTTAGCAACGGGGTGTCTGTAAACCTGCAAGACCGTACGGGTGGCGATATTTATAAGTTTTACGATGTGACCAATGACTTCCTCGACCGGATGAATCAGCGAGATGAAGTAATGATGGCCATGACCACGTTCAACCCGAACTTCCCGCAGAAGCAGCTGGAAGCCAATATGCCTAAGATTAAAGATGCGGGACTGACGCTGAGCGAAGTCATGGGAGCAATGCAGGCGTATATCGGTAGCCAATATATATCGAACTTCAACTTGTATGGTAAACAATTCCGTGTCATGGTACAGGCTGCGCCCGAATACCGCTCGAAGCTGGAAGACCTGGACGGACTGTTCGTAAAGACAGCAAGCGGTGAGATGGCTCCTGTAACTGAATTTCTGACCATTACAGACGTTACAGGTCCGGAAACCCGTACCCGGTTCAACTTGTATTCGTCTATGGAGCTGACCATTATCCCTAATTATCCGGGTGGATTTAGTTCGGGCGACGTGATCAAGGCGCTGGAAGAAGTAAAGAAACAGTCTTTGCCGTCGGGATATAGTTATGAGTTCTCGGGCATGACGCGCGAAGAAGCAGAAAGTAGCAGCCAAACCGTATTGATATTCGGGCTTTGCTTGATTTTCGTTTATCTGTTGTTGGCCGCTCTGTACGAAAGTTACATCTTGCCGTTGGCTGTTATATTCTCGCTGCCCGTAGGGTTGGCAGGCGTATTTATCTTCCTGTCGGCATTCGGGCTAACTCAGGGAATTACAAATAATATTTATGTGCAGATATCGCTCATCATGCTTATCGGATTGCTGGCGAAGAATGCGATCTTGATTGTAGAGTATGCCATCCAACGCCGAAAACAGGGAATGCGTATCATTGATGCAGCGGTTAATGGTGCAGTAGCCCGTTTCCGTCCGATCCTGATGACCTCTTTCGCTTTTATTTTCGGACTTTTGCCTTTGGCTCTTTCAACAGGTGCAGGCGCCATGGGCAACCGTTCTATCGGTATCAGCGCTATTGGTGGTATGCTTATCGGTACGCTGATCGGGGTACTGGTCATTCCTTCCCTGTATATCATATTCCAGTCTATACAGGACAGGTTCAGTAAATCGGGTATGGTAAATTCGAATGACGAGGTTATTACACAACAAAATCAAGAATAATTATGAACAGAAACAAATATACAAGAGGATATATTCTATTGGGGCTTGTTGCCCTGATAGGATTAACGTCCTGCGGGTCCGCATATCATTACAAAACACCCGATTATGATGCAGATAATTTATACGGAGAAATGACATCGGCCGACACCATGACCATAGCCAACACTCCGTGGCAGGAATATTTTACGGATGCTCATCTCATCGCCTTGATAAACAAAGGTATCGAGAATAACTTCGACCTACAGATAGCCTATACCCGTATACAGCAGGCAGAAGCTAGTTTGGGGATGGCAAAAGCTGCTTATTTCCCCGATGTGGCATTGGTGGGGCAGGTGAATCATTCGCGCCATAGCAACGGTCAGGATGGTAAGGATGTGTTGGGGTATCACTCTACAGATTATTCCCTTGGCGTATCGGCAAGTTGGGAACTTGATCTTTGGGGAAAACTCAACAAACAATCGAAAGCAAAATATGCCCAGTTCTTAAACAGTCATGCTTATAAGAACCTAATCCATAGCTCCTTAGTAGCTAATATTGCTACATCCTACTACTCCTTATTGGCACTGGATGAGAAACTGGGCATTACCATTGAAACGGTGAAGCTTCTGGAAGAGAGCGTAGAAACCATCGAGGCGCTGAAAATAGCCGGTTTGCAAAACGGTGCAGCCGTTGAGCAAAGCAAGGCGTTGCTGTATAGTACGCAGACAAGCATTCCTGATTTGGAAAGTCAGATCAGGCAGATGGAGAATTCGATATGTGCCATGATTGGACGCAAACCGGGGCCGATTGCCCGTTCTACCATTTCCGATCAGCGATATTCCAATCAATTTGAGTATGGTATTCCTGCGCAAATGTTGGCTAAACGTCCCGATGTGCAACAGGCGGAACTGTCTTTTCGTTCTGCATTCGAACTGACGCATGCGGCACGGGCTAGCTTCTATCCGTCAATTACACTAAGTTCGGGAACGCTGGGGTATGGAACGTCCAACACTTTATCCAATTTCTTCAAACCCGAAAACATTTTTGCCAGTATTATTGGCGGACTGACTCAGCCTCTTTTTGCTAAAAAGCAATTAACCGGAAACCTGAAAATAGCAAAGGCACAACAGCAGGAAGCGTTGTTAACGTTTGAACAAACCGTCTTGAATGCCGGACAGGAAGTAAACGATATATTGTTCTCTTTCGAATCTTCGTTGAAAAAGAATGATACACGGAAAAGGCAGATCAAGGCGTGTCATAATTCCGTATATTTCACTCAGGAACTTCTGAAAGCGGGTGATGCAAATTATACGGAAGTGCTTACGGCAGAACAGAATCTGTTATCGGCATTGCTAAACCAGGTGAATGACAGGTTGGAACAGTTACAATGTTCTGTGAATCTGTATAAAGCGCTGGGCGGTGGAATAGAATAAACTCTGTTTTTGGTGTCTCTCTCTTCTATTCCTGCGCATTCATACAACTATCTCTGATATCATAATATGTAGTTTCTTACGTTAACGAATCTATTCGTTGGTACACGTTATACGTTTCGTCGCACCGTGGTATATCTTTCGTCGCACCAAGATGCGACGAAAGATATACCACGGTGCGACGAATAAATTTATTAATACGGAAAATACCTTCATTCATATGAGCTATAGTTTCTTTCGGTCTGATTATTAATTTGTTGCAACAAGCGTATTTTATATCTTCCAGACCGGAGTTTTCTGTATATTCTTGTTTTCCCAGAAAATATTCATTATCCCGATAGGGAGTTTCTGAATAAAGCCTGTCTTTATTTGTAGATTAATTTATTAACCATTTACAGTAGTGTCCGGAGAAATCCCCGAAACGATTAATTAAACATTTAAATATCAATGATTTATAGCGGTTTTATTTTTTTTCGATTTGAATTTATAGTTTT
>NZ_QVMI01000033.1 GCF_010500965.1 Bacteroides sp. 51
TATTTATGACAAGTAAAACCATAATTGCTTAAATATCAATATTATAAATGTAGCTATAGAGTCATTCTTTACATAAAGAATAGCACTTCATAAAATATATTATGTGCAACTCTCCATAATATATTCGCCCCGTTCACGTATAAGCGAGACTAAATCGAGATCGTTTTTCACGCCTAAAATTGCCAGTTTTGGATTGCTTCTATCGCCCGAATAAATAGTGATAGTCTTCAATCCGCAGATTTGTTGTAGTATGGTTCGATGCTCGTTGAAGTCAACAATACGGTAGAGTTCCAGATAATCGCTCCTTCTTGTGAATACACCATGTTCCATAATGAGCTGCTCACCGTTAATGCGATACTCCACCCGTCGAAGATAGACAAAGGCATACAATAGGCGTAAGGACAATACCACTGCTACTATCAGAAACAAATGGGCAAACGGAATCTCATCAATGCCGCCTATAATCAGACAACTGCCTGTAAACAGAATACTCGGTAGCTCATTAATGATGAATTGCAACCAATGAGGTTGCAGAAATATCGTTCTGAATCTTAATATTGTTCCTTCTCTCATATTTATCTATGAAAACGATAACTCCTTTCTTCTTCCTGATCGTTCTCTTTGTGAATATCACTCTCCGCCGTTGTGTTTACTGTGACCGATTGATATTGCGATACAGCATCCTTCATCGCTGTTCTATACTCTTTATATGCTGTTTTTAACTCATTACCAATGTCTTCTAAATCCTCTTTGCAGACCAATCCACTACATCTGGCTGAATGATATTCTTCGCAGGCAATCTCGTACTTTCCATAGATTTTTAATAAATCAGATGGAAGCAGATATTCATCTCCCGAGAATATATCGTCTTGATTTCGCAAGCTTTCCATATATTCTTTCATGGGGTTCTGCTTGGACTGGCTATCTTCGTAAGTTAATTCTCTCATATTATTCTTTGTTATGTGAACTCCATTTTACCTACGTGACAAATCCGATTGTCGCTGTTCTGCGTTGGCTGCTGCTTCAAAAGTTCTGGCGGCCACATCCGCAGGAGTGTCAACCCCAGGTTTGAAATAGACTCTATGCCCCGGTCCATGGTGCTCCATGAATACTGAAGGTCCCGGATGATGCGGTCCTCTCCCTAACTCACCCAAAACGGTTACTCCGGCTAAAAGAGCTGCACCGATTTTTGTTCCGACACTCACCTGATCACGGGATTTCATATCCACTTCACCGAATATCTTAGAAAAAAGTTTCATACGGTGATAATCATCAATAGCTATAAACTTGTCATACTGCTTTTGGGAAATTTCATGGCTTACAGTTTTGCCGTCAATGATAGCTGTCATTCTGTATTTTCCCTCTGTCGCAGGCTCCACACGGATGTCATCTACTGTTACTTCACGCCCGTGGCGCCCTTCCCGATACCAGCCTTTATTTTCGTTGAGATACTTCAGGTCATTGCCATTCATAACGACTGCCTCTTTAGAATGCAGTTGCTCCGGATGTATCTCTTCAATGTTCTTATTACCGACTTGTCTGTTCTCATATTCTTGCCTGTGGCTCAAATCTTCACTGACAGATGGTAGTAAAGCAATTCCAATGGGTTGCTTACTATCCAGCATATCCATGGTAATGGCTTCGCTGAAATCCTCCTTGATAATATCCTCCAAAATGTTTAATCGCTTCTCTATAGAGACTTCTTTGATGGAGTTATTCGTAAGAGCTTTAACTTCTTCTTCTGTCAGATCATACTGAAAATCAGCTTGGACTGCTGATGACTGAATGGTCAATGTCTTGGTTTGTGAATCAATGACTATACCATGACTACTCAAACATTCCTGCCATTTTTCATTGCTGAAATACACCGGAGATGTAATAAGCTCTTTGTATGGTTTGGCCGGTTCGTTATTTCTGGGTTGGGTATGAATGGGTGTTATCACACTTTGTAAATCCTGTAATACATCTCGTTGCGCCACAGGAGCGGTGGTTTGACCTTTATAGTAAAAGCCATATCCACCTGATTGCAGTTCTCCGGGTTTCATCCTACCATCGGGGCGTTCCGGTACCATGGGCGCTCCGGGATGATAAAGATTACCGCCAATCCGTCTAAGGTGAAATCCCTCTTGCCCGCGGGCTGTCCATCCCAGAAACCGATTTCCAAAAACATGAAAAGGTCGTGGCATTCCGGTACGACCATACTCTCCGGTACCAATCCGATAACCATGCAGCCCCATGGCTACACGCCCGTTGGCATTGCGGGCATGGACAAAATCCTTTGGCATATCAAAATCTGCTGCAACGATACTAGCAAAGGTGTTATAACTTCGCTTATTGACATAGTTCGTTCCCCAATCAGTGAGTGCGGTAAGCTGTTTCTCACTGATGGGATAGGTCAACAAGGGTGAGTCATGACCTTGCACAATCAATTTAAAGCCATTGCTGCTTCCTGTGATTTGCGCACGCATTCCGTTCTTGATAAGTAATTCCTGTAATTCCGGTGGTAAATTCAGAGGTATTGGATTTGTATTCTTTCTGGTTGACATAATTTAAAGTCTATGAGCAGGTGCCTGAGCTTTTCGCATAGCTCCATTCTTTTTCATCTCATCCCACATTTCTTCGGTATAATCTTCTTCAGATATATAATCCAAATTACCTTCATCATCCATAGCCCAGCATCCGAAACAGCCATAGTTATGTTTGTTCCAATCCTTTCTGCTTTGCTCTTTCCATATTTGTTCATTGCCTACACACAGGTGAATACCTTTATCATTATTCAGGTCGATCCCCATTGTGATGACATCTTCTTCAATAGAAATGGTGAGTAAATTGCCATTCTTTAGACAATTAAGTTCAGCGTCGCTTAGTTTGAAATCATCGGTCAGAATTTGAAGATTATTTTCAATAACTGATGTAGGAACAGATAAGACTTGTAGCGTTTCCATATCAATCTGATGAAAAGCCATAATGGATTGTTCATCTGGCGTTATTATGGGTGCAATGATTAATTTCCCCTCGTCTAATCGAATACGTTGTTCTTTGCTGAATGGAATCTGTTCATTCACCAATAGTTTCGGGAAGTATACTATATTTACGTTACCGTTCTCATATGGGATTAATTGAAAGCGGGCGCGACCATTGTAAACAGTCCCATTGTCGTCTTTTACCCGAATAGGTAACACTGGAGAGCGGTGCCCATTGCTAATCCTTTGTAATACACCGAGTGGTAAATCTTCAATCATTTCTTTGGATAAGCCAAAGTTTGCGAGATTATCATACGGTATCTCGTCTTCGTTAAATAGGGTTCTATTCATATTCATTTTACGTTTACTGATACAGGCAAATGTAGAATACATTTTTTCGATCTGTCTTAATGCGGATATGAATAGCTTCTGAATTGAGAATAATTAAAGAATAAATGTTCTTTCATACCTACGATCATACCTGTATAAGGGTTAATTCTTATTCTCAGAAATTATGCCATAATCTGTTCGAAGTATGATAACCAGGTATGATAACCTTAAAATTATTAATGTATAATGTTGAAAAATAAGGTATATGGTAATTCTTGTAGTTTTGCTGTATGAAAAATGTTATAGTACTAATTATCCTATTGAGTATATGCGTGTTGTCTCACGCCCAATTTAATACGGTTACCCCTTCTTCATCAATATATAAGATAAGAGAGAAGAAAGATATAAGTAAAATTGAACAACCGGACTCCACTGCAATAAACAGAGAACCACTGTCGGAGAATTCAAGTAAATGGATACAGCAATACTTGAGTGTTTCTTATCCTTTGGATCGTATGGTGGTTAATTCTCCTTATGGAATGCGCAGAGATCCTTTTACAGGTAAACGCAAACAGCATAATGGCATTGACTTTCATGCCAGGAATGATGAGGTTTATGCTATGATGCAGGGGGATGTGGTTAAGGTGGGACAGGACAAGCAATCAGGTATATTTGCCATCCTACGGCATGGCAATTATACGGTAAGCTATTGCCATCTTTCTAGTGTTTTGGTAAAGACGGGTTCAAAAGTGAAAGCCGGGGAAGTTGTAGCTATTACTGGGAATTCTGGGAAATCGACCGGAGAACACCTTCATCTGGGAGTTAAGTGCGATGGGAAGTATGTTAACCCGAATATTTTACTTCAATATATAAAGGAGGTGCGCGAAGAAGAATAATTCACTCAATTATCACTATTTTTGCAGGTAAAATTGTTTTTTTAAATTATGACATACCTTAAAATTTCAGATTCTTTGAAGAACATATTAGTTCCGAAACTCAACGAAATATTTCAGAAAAGGAAATATAATTTCGAAATCAATCATCGGCATAATAATCGATTTATCCAGTTGAATACGATACTAAATAATGATTCCGATGTTCATTATGAATACTATCAAGGGTTTGTGGAGTTGCATTTGGAAGGAAAGTATAGTTCTTATGATTATAATGACGTTTGGAGGACTTTAGTAGACGAATCACGCAAACATAACAATTTAAGTTGGCATAGATGGTCTGAACGGAACCAGGGAAGATGCAGATACGCGAAGCATGTAGAATCACCTGAAGATATTATTGAAGGATTTGAATATCTCTCAAATATTTTCGACCCAATATTGAAGGATATAGATGATAATACAAATGAAGATCGAGGTAATGTAACAGAAACACTTCCTTTGGCAGACCTAATGAAAGTAAATGAACTAACTACATCTATTGTTCAAATAAAGAACTTACCATTTAATAATTTTGTGATCCCAGAATATCAAAGACCATATAAATGGACTGTTAAAAACGTAAATCAATTAATTAATGACCTCCTTGCCTTTCGAAAAAATAAAGAGTATCGTCTTGGAACATTGGTTCTGAACGATAATAACATCGTTGATGGTCAACAAAGAATTGTCACACTATCACTTATCTTGCACGTGCTTTTTTCTAAACAGGATATTTCACAGAAGAGTCCATATCAAGAGGTACAAGATAAAGTAAATACGTTTTGGAAACGAACAAAATTTAAGAACGAGCATTCAATAGCTCATGTAAGAGAGAATCTTACTGCTATAAAGGAAAGAATTGAGGACTTGGATTCAAAATTCCTTGATTTCCTTTTGCAAAACTGCCAGTTTGTGATGGTGCAACTACCTAAAGTTTCAGAAGCCTTCCAGTTCTTCGATTCACAAAATGCTAGAGGAAAAGATTTAGAACCACACGATCTTTTGAAAGCGTTTCATCTTAGAGAGATAAATACGTTTTCAGAAAACGACAGTAGTAATATAACTTATTGGCAAGGACAAAATTCAAATCATCTGGTAAACTTATTCCTCACTCTATATAGAATAAAAAAGTGGTCAAAGAATAATTCCGGGAGAGAATTTACAAAAAGCGACATTGATGTCTTTAAAGGAATATCACTTGGTGATAAACGATATCCTTTCTATATGCAACAACTTATTTGTCACTATTTCTCACATAGGTACTCCAATGATATAACTAGAAATATTGATGGTTCTAATATGGAATTTCCGTTCCAGTTAGACCAAACTTGTATCAATGGTAGTCGTTTTTTTGATATGATTCGTCATTATAACAAATTATACAACCATGTCACTAACTGCGAACACTATAAAGTGTATGACAGTGAAAGCAATTCAGCTTCTGCATACAAAATTATAGATAAACTCAATAAATACCCCAACAGAAACAGGAAAGGTGATATGTATGTTAGACAACTATTTAATAGCCTTCTTATGTATTATATAGACCGATATGGATATGAAGAGATTAATAAAATTACACGTAAAATATTCAAGTATGTATATGCACTAAGATTGGCACATTTCAGTATTCAACTTTCTACAATAGATAATAAGGCGACTATGGGAAGAATGTTTAAGGCTATTCGGGATTCACAAAGTCCATATGATATTATAAATCTCTCAATTCAGTTTTTACCCAAAGAACAAAATGCAAGAAATGCGGACAATATAATTCAAGAACTATATTACTAAGATTATCATGGCTAAAGATATTGAACAACTAACGGTGAAAGACCTTTTAGAAAAGAGTGAATACCGCATACCTATATACCAACGTAATTATACTTGGGGTGTCGAAGAAACTACTCAATTGATTCAAGATATTGCTGATTATGCAAAGGATGACCCTAACAGTAATTATTACATTGGTAACCTTATTGTTTTCCCGCGCTTTAATAATGGAGAAGGATATTACGAAACTATTGATGGACAGCAAAGAACAACAACTCTCTCAATTATTGCTTGCTCTATACAAGCCCACAAACCTGTCCTCTTATCATGGTACAAAAAAATAAATGTTTCTTTTGACCACAGAGAAAATTCTAATTACACACTAAACGCTATTTATAAAGATCCATCAAGTCGTTTAGATGATGACGAAATTAATGTCGATATTATAGGAGTGTATAATAAATCATGGAGTATTATCGAAAGAATCTGTAGAGACAAAGAATTGGATTTGGATGTTTTTGTAGCATATTTATTGAATCAGGTTATTATATTACGTATCGAAGTACCAAAAGAAACTAATCTAAACCATTACTTTGAAATTATGAACTCTCGTGGAGAGCAACTCGAACAACATGAAATAATAAAAGCGAAGTTAATGGATCCTATTAAGGATGATAATATAGACATGGCTACATTCAACCTTATTTGGGAAGCTTGTTCAAATATGGATAGATATGTTCAGATGAATTTTTATAAGGATATAAGAATAACTATTTTTGATAATAATGGAACAGGAAAGCTGGTCTCAAGTTTCGATGAAATCAGTTCCAATCTCACCAAAAATATAAAAGTAGATAATTCGGATGAGAATGAGAAGTCTCTGTCTTGTCTATTCAACGAAGACGAAATAGGAATTCTCTATAAGAAGCCATGGGAGGACACGATAGAAAAGGAGGTTCCTGAATCGTACCATTCTATTATTTCTTTCCCGAACTTTCTGTTGCATATTTTAAAGATTATGTTTCCCAACAATTCTGAAATTGTACTGGATGATAAAAAACTTCTAAAGATTTTTAAACGTGTTATTGAACAATCCGATGACCAAAAAGCCTTTGCAAAGAATTTTATCGTTACCCTTTTAGATTTAAGAGTGCTTTTTGATAAGTATATCATAAAACGAAATCAAGAAAAATGGTCACTAAAACAGCTTCTTCCACAGAAATCACAAAAAGACAAGTATTATTATAAAGATACATTTTCGAAAGATACGGATCCTGAAGAAATAGAAGCTCCAGATAATCGTATGATTATTATGCTTCTATCTATGTTTCATGTTTCGGCTCCAACGCCCACCAACAAGCATTGGATGAATGCAGCATTGAATTATATCTACCATCACAGGAATGCTTCAAGTAGTGACTATTCCGAATACCTATTTAAGCTGGCTAAGGCTTACATGTTAGACAGATATCTGGCCATAGAACAAATACCATTTGAAATGATTATCTACTCAAATAAAACCAACCCTATTAATAATATAGAATTGGCGAATTGGAACGGTATTAATATAGACGACAGTATTCAGGTTGGCGAAAATGTTGAAAATTTCGTGTTTAATTTCTATGACTATCTGTTATGGCTTGAATCAAATAAAACAGATTTCGACTATTCCTACAGAACCAGTGTGGAACATTTCTACCCACAACATCCAACAAACCAAGAACCTATGGAATATAGATCATTGCACAGTTTTGGTAATCTTTGTTTGATTAGTAGAGGTATGAATTCAAAATTTACGAATAATCTTCCTGGTGCTAAGAATGAAAATTTTGGAAGCGTCTTAGAAATGAAATCATATAGTTTGAAACTTCAAGACATGATGAATTGTATAAAACGTGGAAATAAATGGGATGAAAATGAAATTAGCAAAAAAGAGCAAGAGGCTAAAGAACTATTTATAAAATATCTCAATTAAAAATATCCATTCTTCTCCAATAAAATGGGTTGTCATTGCTGTTTGTAAATAACACACACATGTTACTATTATTTTCGTTTGTTCTTGGTTTTTAATTTGAAATAGACTTTCCTACCTCATAAGCCTGTAAAATATTTTTTCTGAGAATAATATTCTATAGAAAAGTATGCGATGATGTACCTGTTTTTGTAACTCAATATAATTCAGAAATTCCATCTTCCTGCTGTTTAGTTAAAAGTGGAATCAAATCCGATTCTAAGTTGAATTTCCACCGCTCGTCCTTCAAATTATAGCTGTGGTTCCTTTTTTCAGCCTGTTTCTCTTTATAATTTCTTCCCCCTTTTAGCGGTATGCGCTAAAGCCTACCTGAGTATTTCGATTTCAGGCGCGAAAGTATTCTCGTGTGTTTAACGTCCCCACAAGGTCAAGCCCTACGGGTTCAACGAAAAATCTTCCGACATACCTCATCGGCACGTAGCGTATTTGTTCGCTCAAACCTTGCCGGTTCTACACCCGAACCTTTCTATGCCCCCGAAACTCGAACACTCCATACCGGCTCCGAGCAGCATTGAAGTTAAAAAAAGGTCGGAAATTATGAAACAGGCAGAAAAAAATATGAAACGTCAAACTTCCACCCTTCCAATCATCATTATGTATTTTTTAATATCAACATTTTAATATTTACAATTATGACAGTAGTTAAGAACAATGGCACAGCCGTAGCAGCAGTAGAGAAAGTGAACGAAGTAGTTACCGCAGTAGTGGTACAAAACCCCGTAGGTACTAAAACTAAATCCGTAAACATTGCATCGGACTTGATAGAACCAAGCAATTATAACGCACGTAAAACCTTTGATGCGGATTCACTAAGTGAGTTGGCGCAGAACATCAATGTTCATGGTCTTATTCAACCCATAACGGTACGTACAAGAGGTGACCGTTACGAAATCATTTGTGGAGAGCGTCGTTTCCGTGCCTGCCGGATGTTGAAACTTACAGAAATCCCTTGTATCATTCGGGAGATAACGGATGAACAAGCGTATGACCTTTCAATCTCCGAGAATCTGCAAAGAGAAGATGTGCCCCCAATGGAAGCGGCAGAAGCATATAAACAACTTATCAGTACAAAGCGATATGATATACCGAGCCTAGCCCTGCAATTTGGCAAGAGTGAAAAGAATATCTATCAAATGCTAAAACTTTGCGATCTTATCCCAAGTATTGCCAAACTCGTCAAAGAGGGAAAACTGACTGCATCGGCGGGAATAGTGATAAGCAAGTATGAGAAAAAGATACAAGAGGAAATTCTGAACGACCGTTTAGGTAAGGACGGCACAGGTGAATGGTGCTATATCTCCGCCGGAATGTTAGAAAATAGGATACAGAATTGCTACACAAGTAACCTTGATAATTACCAATTTGATAAAACCAAGTGCCTGAAATGCGCTCACAATAGCAATAATTTCGACTTGTTCGCTGAGGGTAGCGGATGTGGTAAATGTACCAATAAAAAATGTTTATCGGATAAGCAGAAGGCATACCTCGTAGAACAGGCTCAAGCCATAGCTCTTACAGATCCGAAACTTACCTTTATCGGGGAACAGTATGGTTATGAGAACGAGGCAACACAAATAGTCAAAAAAGGTGGATACGAGTTCAAGAATGTACAAACATATAATCTTCATTCATACCCAACCGCACCTAAAGCCCCACAAACGACCGACTATAAAAAGACGGAAGATTATGATAAAGCACTAGCAAAACACAACAAGGCACAGGAGCAGTATGACAAGCAGACAGCACACCTTGAAGAACTCAAAGAGCAGGGTAAAATCCGTGTATATGCCAAGATTGGGGACAAGAAGGTAAATCTGTACTATAAAGAGGTAGCCACCAAAGATACTAAAAGCAACGAACAACTAATTGACGAACTGACCGCCAAGAAGAAACGTAACAACGAAATTGCGAATGAAAAGACCGCAGAAGGTTTGAAAGAACTCTTACGTACGGAGCAGATACCGCAGTCGGCATTTACCCAAGACGAAGAAATAGCAATGTATTTCTTTATGTTGTCCAAGTTACGCCGTTGTCACTACCCAATAATAAGACTGAAAGAAAACGACTATTACGGTTTGACAGATGAGAAGAAACTCAAAATAGCTTCTTCGCTGACCGAAGAACAGAAAGCCATCATCCGGCGTGATTATCTGTATGACCATCTAACCGACTGCACCAATACGGTAGCTGATGAGAAAGGCAGTATATTATTGGCATTCTCAAAACAACATCTTCCTGAAAAGGCTGAGACGATTGTAAATACCCATAAGGAAGAATATGGTAAGAAAAACGCTCGATTAGATGAACGTATCGCAGAACTGAAAAAAGCTGAAAAGAAAGCTAAAGCCAAGACTAAAGGGGAAAAGACAGAGCAGACCGCTAAGGCAGCGAAGCACGAAGAAGCGGACGGGAAAGCGATAAAGAAAGGCAAAACTGCCAAGCAGACAGTAAAAGTAGCTGAACGATCCAAAGCCGAGGCGGTAGGGTGTGAATTACAGTATTAACAGGGGTAGGAGCAATCCTACCCTAATAAATAAGCAACATTAATGAACGCAATAGCAATAAAATTCGTAAAGTGGGATGTCCAACCACTTGAAAATTTTACAGGGTCAAAAGTGTATGAACTTCGGCAGAGGTTGAACACAGGAAAGAAAATCGACCGGGACGAAAAGAACTGGATAACTGAAAAAGTAAATAACAACACCTATTTCAAAAGTGCCATTCCACTCGGTGGTTGGTGTTTTGACTTTTCGGACGTATTAAAAACCTATGTAGTGAAACAGTACGGTAGTTACCAGGAATATAGAGCGATAGACAAAACTAGTTTACGAGCCATGTTATACGGGCGTATAGACAAAATAATGGAGGTTACAGCATGATAGTTTTCGTATTATTTCAGACAGATATATACCGTACAAGAGCAAGCCGTGTATTTTTCGGTGTTTTCACTTCCGAGGCGAAAGCGATAGATTATGCCAAAGAAAATGGCTTATATAGCCACAGGGCAGAAGTCGAAATAATCGAATGTGAAACGGACAAATACGGGGAAGTATGAGAATAGACATATACACAGACAATCCCATTATAGCCAATCAGCAGGATTATTATGCTCTGGAGGAACTTTTGCATGAAATAGAACCCGACTGCCACAGCATAGAACTTCGGCAGGAAGTAGTAATAATCGAGAATTTGAGTCGTAGAACATTCAAATATCCACGCTATCCCTCTGCCGAGTGGGTGGCTGACCGGTTGCGTTATATGGTTGAAAACGGACTGTAAATATGCTTTAAAGACGATTTAGGCGCATGAATCCGGGCGGAAACCTTGCCCGGACTTCTTTTTCCATGAGCAGTAAGCGAAGCTTTATGCGGGAGAAAAAGAAGCAAAAAGCCGGAAAGAAGAATGACTCCCCACTATTTTTTAAGCTATGATTCACTGTTTAATGGAGAACTAGTATAAACAAGTGGGTTACACAGTACATTTAGGTGTAAATCTTTTTGTCGAACTAACGTCTTCACTATTGTTTTTTAGATTATATGCTTTTACATTATTATCTTCTCCGCATGTAATAATTACATCTCCAGTTTTTGTAGTAAATAAGGTTACGCCTTCTTGATAAAGCAGATTTCTAATTTCTTGTTTAGGATGCTCATATTGGTTACTAAAATCGGAGGAACAAATAGCAATCTTTGGTTTGATTTTCTGTATAAATTCTCTGGATGTAAATCCATTATCAGCTCCGTGATGTGCCAATATCATAACGTCAGTTTCACTATTGGCCATGCCGCAACTCATTATTCTGCTTGCGATTGCAGCATCTTCACAATCACCAAGACTTAATACTGTAAATCGACCTGCTCTGAATAACTGCACAATAGAATTATCATTATGATTATCTGCTTCTGATGTAGGGTTATATATAATATTATTATATTTTAATCTTGTACCAGGTTCCAAACTAGTGACAAAATTGTGTGATACCTCACATCTGCTGATATAATTAGCAGAACAATACTCTTTTATTGCCTTCAAAGAGTTTTTTCCACAATGTGTATCTGGTGCATAGCCTGGATGAACTATTCTTTTGGGTTTTAGATACTGTAAGATCAATTTCAGCTCCTCATAGTTGCAATGATCTTGATCCCAGCTAGTAATGTGCAAACAATCTATCGTGTCACAGCCAGTTATTTTCATTTCTGCTAAAATCTTCGGCCCATTTACCTCATTTATGCGTGCCTCAATAAGTGTAAAATGATTATCTACACTATATGAAAACGAAGAACCTGGTGTGCTCAGTTGGTAAGCTCTGAATCTCGTGTTTTTTGTCATTTCTATATTAGGTATTTACTATTAAATATGGTAGATATAACCTTATTTGGATTTCTGTTAACCAGTTAGAATGTTTAATAAGCGCCTCAATTTGCTTTTGTTTTAAGGAAGTTAGATTTGTACTAACAGCCTTGGCTACATTATGCTCTTCCTTAGTTGGCATAATCGCCACTAATTCTTGCCATTTTATGTTTTGTTTTAAATGCTCCATTAAATTTATTGAAGCAGCAGAGCTTATGGTACGATCCTTACTTTTTAAATAAGTAACATCCTCTTCATTGATATTGTGGCATTTATATAATTCTGGAGCGATATTGTCTTTTGCTATATTGTCAATAAATCCTCGAATTGGTCGATCACTGACATCCCACTCTAATGATAAATAAGCGTATCTCATGTAATTGCCATGTTTAGAATAGATATTATTTCGCATTTGGAACGTTTTAATACGTCTCATCATTATATTAGCTGTTTTGACAAGCATTAAAGGTATATTAAATGCCCATTTTGCACTCATATCTCCAACGCCGGCATCACTTACTATTATATACTGTGTGTGATAACTACTATACTCTTCACTCAATTTATGTGCACCTTGGTTATCATATAATCCGCCATCAATCAGCAGAGGTTTCTTTTCCCCTTTTTTGAAAGGGACATTATAATACTTTTTATTAATTTTGACTGGAGAGAAAGCAAATGGCACACAAGATGATGCCATTACAGCATCTGCCACAGGAAATTCCTCATGGTTAAAAATAATTTCCTTATTCTCCCCCTCATATTTATACCCTGCCATTTTCATTTGTGAAAATGTAAACAAGGTTCCTGTTGCTACATCTGTTGAATTAATGGCAATCAAGGGTTTAGTAGGGAAGTTAGATAGTTTTGATTTTTTAAAAAACAATCTGTTATATGATTTCTTAATCCAGAAACTAAGATGAAGTAGCTGGTAACCAAAGAAAAATAAGAGCAACAAACAAGGGAATAATGCCCACCATCCTAAAAAATATATTGATAGGATTATCAATAGAACAACTACAATTAGGTTGATTATTGAACTTGTCAACACTCCTTTTTGTAACTTCCGCATAAATGATTGCTCAAAATCATCATAATTATCCTTATTCAAAGCATAGTATGCAGAAGTGATAGAACCTCCTGAAACTGATGAAATAACATCTATATTATCCAGTATTCCTAATCTGTTTAATGCTCTTAACGTCCCAATATGATAGGCCGCTGCTCTGTATCCTCCACCGGATAATGCTAATCCTATTTTTTCTGTATTTTTTGCCATATTTTATAGCTTTATAAAGACGTTGCTGAAGAATAATCAGTTCTTGCGTTTGTGCCTATGTGATACCATATATTACCATGCTTATGCGTTGAATACACTCCTTCTCCGCATTGTTTCAATGCATTAACAACTGCCTGGCTTAAATAGCACCCTATTTTTTCTGTGGAAATATAAGATATGCTTGGTTTGATATAACTTATCATGTCATTATCTAAATTATATTTGCTCCCGTGATGAGGGACTTTTAACCAATATACATTCTTAATTGTGTTTTTATCTTGCGTATATTTTAGATTATCTATTGCAGCTCGACCTGCATCCCCCATGAATAGGAATATCTTTGCATCATCGGGTTTAAATACAAAAATCACGCTGCTTTGATTGTGGCTAGATGGATCGTCACCTGCATCATCTAATGTTTTGCTATATACTTTACCTTCCTTTAACGTTACAGTAGAATCTTCTTCCTCTGATGTGGTGTAATCTTTACAATCTAGTTCATTTCGAAAATTTGGAACAAGGCTTTCGTAATACGATACAGAGGGACCTATCACTTCTATGTGAGAATCGAAAGCAAATGCACTATATGGTTGTTTACTATGGTCACCAGCATCAGAAAAAGGCTCAACCCAATTTATCTTGTGAGTTAGGCCATCCAAAATATCAAGCATATTTTTAGCCCCAAGATCAAATACCGAACGAGCTCTAACTTTTAAGGTCTCAGTCTTAGTAATACGCTTGACCTGTCCCAATAAAATATGATCAGCTGGATCATGAACCCAGAATTCCGCAATCTCAATCTTGTCTTTTGTGTTATCTCTTATTTGTTCAAGAAGATAAATGAACCCACCAAAGTGATCTTTATCACAGTGGCTACATATTGCTAAATCTATTCTATTTTTCTTATACCGTGCTTTGATAAAATCTATAATAGTTTTACCATCACTATAGTTTCCGGCATCAACAAGAACAACATAGTCATTCTCATTCTCGTCATAAAAGTGAATCAAGCAAGCATCAGCTGCCTTTACATTTAATAGGTCAATTTCATATTTTGTTATTTTCATAAATAAAAGCATTTTAAGAACTATTCACAAAATAAGTGCCACATGTTTAAAAAGTGAAAAAGTGTCACTTGCCCGACAAAATGGCAGTAAATAACATGTAAACGGTTACTCTCATTGTGTAGATAGTGGTAGTAATATCTTAAAGCCTTTACTTTTATCTATATTAGGTTTTCGTTTAACTACTCTTGAAGCTCTCTATATTTCTGTTTGAACCATTGGATAACACTAGTGTCATTGATGAACAATATAAAATCAAATGGAGAGAAAAGCTTTATGCGGGAGAAAAAGAAGCAAAAAGCCGAAGAGAAGAATGACTCCCCACTAATTTTCAAGCAAAGTTACAGGAAATCACTCACAAGTTGCAAGGTCAGGCACTCCGTAGGAGTATTTCCGGCAACAATCTCCACACTTTTGAGGTAGTATTCTTACCCAAAACCTTGCACGAAGTGAGCGCATTTCCTGTGGGCGTGAAAGCAAAAAAATAGTGTTTAATCATTTAATATTTTGCGTCATGAAAGTAGATTATTTTTTCATTCCGGAGATTACCGTGTCTTACAAAGACCAGGTGAAAGCATCAGAGCGTTTCGTAGTTAAAAGTTCTTTGGATGCTTCCAAAATATTTGCTGAAGTTTTTAAGGATTGCATGCAACATCACGAAGAAATATATGCGATGTTCCTGAACCGTGCCAACCGTGTGTTAGGTATATTATGCGTTGGCAAGGGCGGATTAAGCGAGGTTACTGTCGATACTCGTATAATCCTGCAAACCGCCCTGAAAGCAAACAGCGCAGCTGTTATGATTTGCCATAACCATCCGAGTGGCGCAACACTGCCTAGTCGGCAGGATATTGCGCTGACCGAGCGGCTAAAAGCAGGCTGTCAAACAGTCGGAGTTCAACTATTAGACCACCTGATAATTACGGACGAAACTTATACAAGTTTTACAGATGAAGGGCTTTTGTAGCCCTTTTTTTGCTCATCATCCACATGCACAGCTCATTTACCATTCTTTTTCTTCATGAATATATCATCAATCATCTCCTTAACATCCTGATTCACCTGTATAAAGTTAGAATAAAGAATACGTTCCCGGGTATCTTTCGACTTAAACGTATAAAACTTCGGTAGATCCACATAGCTTTGTTCCTCCTTCTTTATCTCATCCATATCAAAGTCCGTCTTGCAATAAAACTTGGATGTTTTGAACTCTTCCGACTCTTGAATATTCATATTCCCATTCGCGCCAATCTTTGTCTTCACAAAATCCCGTGCCGCCTGTCCGCATATCCATCCTGTTGGCATATCACTGATTTTGGATGCGGGCACAAGGTTATCCATATTTTCATTGAGATTGATGCTTGTCTTATCCCGGTCAATGGTAACACCTTTCTTGAGTTGCACTACTTTGCCAAAGATATCATTACTCAACCATTCCAAAGTTTCCTTAGAACGCGCTGAGCCGGCTACTACATTACCAACTGTGGTTATAATCTTTTGCATACCTACCTTTCCATAATCAGACTCTAGCTGTGGCAGTTCCTGGAAACCGAGTGCTACCGAAACCTTGTTGCTTCGTGCAGTCCCAATCAATCGGTCTATCTTGTGAAAGTAAAGTGTCGGCAACTCATCCACAATAATGCTTACAGGTATATTCTTGCCTTGTCCGGTATTTACCCGTGTTACCAGTCGGTTCAGAATCAGCGCATTCAGTGCCCCGATGATACTCTCCATTTCAGGATCATTGGCAATCAATAAGTAAGATGGATTCTTGGGGTCTGATACTTTCAAGTCGAAATCATCACCATCTTTGTGGAATATCCAATACGATTCTTTGGTTGCCAACCGGGAGGTATAGACGCGAAGCGTACCGATCATACCCTCCAATTGCTCCATGGCTTTATTTTTCAACGCAGTCTGGAATGGTCCGAGCAAAGGAGCAACCTCATTATCAGTCTCCAGTATTTCAAAGATTGTCTGATAACTCTCATTAAGGAACGAAAGAATATGAGGCATATCGGAGTATTTTCCTAACCAATAAGCCGGTTCCACTCTTTCTCCACCTTTTCGGGCAAGAACTACTCCTGTGGGCTTCCAAAAACCGGTTTCTTTATCTTGCACTTTCTCTGCATACAACATATTTCCGTCTTTATCATACGGTTCCCGTTCATAGTTTACGAAAAAGTAGATACAGGCAGCCAGAAAGTTCACTGCGGAAGTCTGGAAGAACTGGTCGCTACCGCCACCACCTTCTTTCTTTCCTTTCTGCAAAGACTCTAAAAGTGTCTCGGCCGTCTCGCTGGCCGCTGCCAGGTTGGAAATATACTTCTTTTGTATCGGATTGATTCTCCGGCTATATTCCACATCTACAAAGTTGATGATATTGAATTTACATCCTTCAGGCAGTTTACCGAGCTGCTGATTCTTTTTGTAATGATAATAAAGTTTGGTAGCTAAGGTCGGAAACTTGTAATCATACACCACCATCGCAAATCCTTTGGCTGCATGCTGACGGATAAACGGCTCTATAATCGAGAACGTTTTACCCGAACCGGGAGTACCCACTACCCATGTTCCACGAAACGGATTGACGATATTTACCCAACCTTTGCGAAACTTCCCTTTATGATAGTAACGCATGGGAATATTGACCGAATACTCATTTTCTTGCAACTGGCTACACTGCTCGAAGCTTTCATTCTCGAAGTTAAACCGGTCTTTTAACAAACCCTCCTTGAGAAACTTTGAGATATTGTCCAACGCTACATGCACCAGTATGGTTCCAATCACCGTTGCAACCATATAAAGAATAATATTCAGTGGTAAAGTGTACAGGCGCATATCTATAGAGTGCCCAAACAGCCACACAGATGCCACCAGAAAAAACACCCCGCCAACCAGGGGATAAAGCACCTGCCTACGTGCATCAAACTCCAGATGTTTTTTGTTACGGGTGCCGACACATGTAATGCAGATAAGCATGAATGTAGCTACTTTGCTGTAAACGAGATTCCCGTCATGATAGATAAACCAAGTCTTGATGCGGTCGTGTACATCGCATACGATTCCATTCCAGTGATCGAATACCTCCGGATGGAAGGCATATTCAAAAAACTCCATCAGTACAGAGATATAAATCACTGCCCTGAATATCTTATACGCACCCTGTAGCTCTTTGCTTTCTTCCATCGGATTTATCTGTTCAATGTGATAATCGGTCTTGCTTTGTGTCCCTGTAACTTGGGTGTTTCCTGCATGGCTCCACTGCCCAATGAATATAACCAGGCCTTAGACGTTTCTTGTCCTTTCACCTCGGTAGATGTCCAATACCAGCAACGATCCGGCTCATCCGGCAGCGGGTTTCCACCACATAATTCTATATAGTGATTGACACTGTTCTTTGCAGCATAGAGCAAACGCATTTGAGCCACAGAAGGTATGTAAGCACTCTGTCCGTAGTACCAAATATCAAGCACCTGTTTCGCCATGGGTGATGAAACATCACCGGTATCGAATAAGGCGAAAGTATTCTCGTTTCCATCATAAGCCGTCACATCAGCAGATGTTCCCTGACTGGTGCCGATGCTGTCAGCAAAAGCTTCAGGTAAAAGGTCGTGGAGATAAACGGCATAACCATCTCCTTCAGTTTCTCCGTTATGGTTCAGATGGAAAACTACTCCGATTGCTTCCTTACCAGATTTTATATAATCTTCATAACTCATCACATTTCCGTCCGTACAGAGAATATATCCCACTTTCATCGTGGTATCCGGAAAATTCAAATGTCCGTCGCAAGCTGCTAATAGAACGGCTGTGCAACATGCAAATAATATCTGTCTCATCTTGTCGGTATTTTAATACCAATTACTATACCTGTACGCAACAAGTCCTTGCCCTCAATCATTACGTCACTTTTTACCTGCCAGAAAAGTTGCCACCCTTTCCGTAAAGAGTAACTGTGTTCATAACCTATATGAATGCCGCCCAGTATATCATGCCGGTCAGATCCCAGAGAACCGCCTAACCGGAGGTTCCCATAATTATTGCGCCCTCTGACTACACAAGGCTTATAAGCGGCACCCACTCCCCAGGTATTATAGCTTTTCCAAAAGGAATCCGGACAAATATGCCCACACGAGAGACAGTCCTCCCATTTCAGATATGCATTCCCGAAGAATTCCCATGCGTTGTGATAACGAGTTTCATATTCATAGCCTACTGTCATATCCATTCCATTCTCATAAAGCAGGCCAATACCTACCTGAACCTTTCCGCTCCCATCATCAGCCAACGCAACAGTACTCATACTCAAGACTGCCACCAATAGTATAAATAGTCTTTTCATTCCTCAATCAATAAAGCGTGGTTAAAACTATCGGCGCTTAATACATCTTCGTAGTCGATATTGACTGCAATTGTACGACCAGAGATTTGCTTCTCACTGATCTCGATGGTCAATACCTTGTCATTTGGAAAAGTCATTTTCCGGATCACCATCACATTGCGATATCCGCGCAGAAAGGATTTAGTTTGTTCCAAACTTAGTTCAGGCTTAATTTCTATAACCTGAACATTGGTTGCTTTTGAAATCTTCTTATCCGCCAACTTGATACGTATCTCATCCATATCAAAGCGAATATGGGTACGGTTCTCTATGGAGAAGTCTATAAAGAAATAGTCTCCTACGGCATAGATGTTATTTAGTCGCATTGTCATCCGGTGTTTCTTGGTGCTTACATTACGGAAACTGGCGGGAGAGGTCCATATCTGCCGGGCAAAACGGTACATATCTTCGGTTGATAATGATACTGCCGGGTTGTGGTAAATACGTCTTTCCGAGAACTCCACTTCTTTGTCTGTTACGGCTTCCTGCATCCGGGTGGTATAAAGTAATGCGTACTGTGTGCGGTAGCGCTCTGTAACGATGGTGACAATGGCCAGAATTTCACCATCTTCATGACCGCCTTCTTTGGGTTTCAGCCGGATAGTGTTATTGATAGGTTGGTCGCCTGCGACCTTATCTGTAGAGATGTCTACAAAGCGGATTGGTTCCGAGGCTGTTATAACCGTTGTCACCTGCTCGTTGACTGTAAGCTGTTCCATTTCCTCGTAAGTCTGCTGTGCAAACATGGGACTTACAATTCCCAGCCCCAGTATGAGGGCTGTTATCTTTTGTTTGATATTCATATCGGATTCTTAGTTGTTATCTATCTGTCATTTTCTTATCTTTTCCATTCACCAGATACACGAAAGTTCCATACTTGAGCTTTACCTTGTTCTGCTTAACTGCTTTGGAAAGTGCATTGCTTGTCCGCTGGTATGCGTTTTGCACAGCTTGCATTCCCCATTGGGTAAAGCTATTTCCTGTCGAACCATTATTCATACTTACATTACCATTTAATGCACTGGCGCCCACTTCCTTTGAAGTTTCCCGGAAAGAACTGCTTGGTACATATAGCCCTTCCATCCCGTCCGTATCGTAGAGTGTCAAGCTCACTGTTACCAGTTCATCTGCTATCATCAGGCTTTTGACATTTCCTTTCATCCGCTGGCTACCGAAACCACTCATGATAGCATATAGATAAGAACCTTTAGGAACAACCAGTTTGTTGATTTCTACATCATCGAGCAGACGCAGACGTACTCTCGAACCGTCCACAGCTTTTACTTCTTCATCTATGATGGCTTTTATCAACCGTGGTTCCGGCTCATTTTCAGCGAGTGTGTTGAAATAATCGGATGGTTTCTTAATAGCTTTGACCACTGCATTGCTCCCCGGATCTTCATCAATGGAAGACGCTGTGTCTGTATCTTTTTGGGGTGTATCCGGATTCTCCCGGCCTTTCAGGCGGGCTTCTGCTAATGCCTTGTTAAGCTCGGCAAGGGCTTCCTGCTCCCGTTGTCTACTTCGAGCCAGCCTGTCGACATCATTCAGCAGCTGTATGGCTGAGGAGTCAGCCAATATATCTTTTCCTTTTTCCGCACTCAGTCTCAGTTTTTCCTGCATGTCTTGCAAGCGGCGTAGTTTCTCCAGTTCTTCCGTCTTTTGTGCCGCTTCTGTGTCGAGGAGGGTAAGGTCGTCTTCCGTGTATTTGGAGTCATAATCTTCTTTGTTTTCTTCATTACCATCTCTTTCAATATTTTCAACTGCGGAATAGTCCTGTATCTTTCCGTAGGATTTCACCATGCTCTCATATTTACCACCAATGCCATCGTTGTGAATCTGTGCTTGCGGCAACTCGGGGTTGAGGAATTCAGTGGTCTGTAACTCATTTGGTTTCTCTACCGGTTCGGTCTCGAATATGTCAAATATCAGATAACCGGCTATCAGCAAGAGCGGATAGAGTATGGCAGGGAGCATATACTTCGGCTGTTTGAAATGAATCTTATCTGTTATCATCGCTGTTACGCTTTTGTTTGAGTAATTCTTCCTGTTTCTGGGTGGCTGTAACATGTTGCTCTGTTTTCTGCATGCGGCTGACCGTTACCATGCGATAGATATTACTTGTGAGGCAACTAATGACGATACCGAAGACGATGGCCAGAAACAATCTGGGATATGCGCAGGCAAATCGTTGTACGCAGCCGGCGGCCTTGTCTATCTTCAGGAATTTGGCTGTCTTCCGCCCGAATGCCACCTCGTTTTCATATCGTTTCTTGTACTTCGGATCCTCCTTGTCAGGCATCTTTTCTCCGAAAATCATTTTCTTCCAACCCATATCAGTAGTTATTTTTAGTTTTTTGTTCGATATCCTTGTTGAGCAGGGTGCGCCAGTTCACGATTAATAGTCCGTGCGGATTGTTATCGGTTCGTGGCACCCTTTTAAGCTTTCCGGCGGTGGCCAACTCGCGGGTCAAAATACTTGTGCGGCGTTCAATGCGTTGGCGACCATAATAGGTGAACTCCATCTTTTCCTTGTCAAACCGGATGCTGTCGCAGAAGATGCTGAATACGGCACTTGTTCCCATGATATTACTGTAAAAGCCTTTTTCTTTGAGGGTGTTGTATTGGGCCAGACCGGTTTCATCTACCAGGTACATGGCTTTCTCCATAGTGTATTTGATGTACTTGTCGTCAGGTGCCAGAGTGAAGAAGTAGTGATGGAACATCTCCACATGGCTTTTTGCTTCCACATCCAATGTTTCCTCCATGGTGGTTCGCTGCACAAGGATAGGCACATTCCCATCCAATACATACACTTTTTGTTGGGCATCAACCACCATGCCCCGTGCGGTCCAGATGCTGGATATGCTAATCAGGATACATCCGACAAGAAAGAATCCGCAGATAATCGTGACAAGCCTGATTTTGTTTTCTAAGTTTTTGATGACCATATTTTTCTCTGTTTATACGAGTGTTTTATCTGATTTACCGTCGTCGGAGAACCCAACTCCCCGAAGTTCATGGTTCCGTAAGGGTACGGAGGCTTCTATCTCATTATTCCCCCTGTTACCGAAGTCACTGCTCCATTCGCTGCCATCTTTGCCTGTTGGGCTACACCTTCGCCAAAGTTTCGGGTGGAGAATGCGGTATCGCCTTCCGGCACCATCCATGCTGCCAGGTCGGGTACCAGATTCAGACACTTCAAGGCGACAATGCTTGCCGCCATCAGATAACCTGCCGAGAAAAAGCTATTCTGAAGATAGGACGCCATCGTGGTTTCCGACTGGGTGATTGCCTGTAGGTTTTCTACCTGAATGCACAATACAATATCAAAGAGCAATAGGACATAGAAACCTACGAAGTAGAGCATAGCACCATAGAAATGCACAGTCAGGTAACGTGTCAGCCATTTCGCCCAGGCTCCTTCCCATTTGGGCAATAGCGAGAACGCCCATTGGATAGGGCCGAATATCGTGAGCATTCCCAGCAATATCTGCTGGCAATAGATAGTTGCCCACCAACCGATGCGGAACACAATGAGTGCAATGGCCATTACTATCTTATCAATACAGACTGTAGCCCCACTTACCAGAGAGGTAAACCACAATTTGCTGGCATCTTTCTCCATGGTGGTTACCTCATCTACTCCGGTCTGTTCCATGGTAGATTCTATCAGATTCGGATCGGATGTTCCCGAATGTGCAATGTCTGCTTGTGCCTGGAGGTTAGTGTACATGGTATCCCGTACATAGATTAGTTCCTGTACCTCCCGGAATTTATCGCTGATCTGGGTGGCTTCCGCTTCATACAGGTCGTGCGTGTAAGAGCCAATGGCATTGGGAATGTAAGAAAAGAAGTCCAATACACACCAGCTGCTGCCGCTACGGTTCATTCCTGTATCGGCCGGTGGATACCACCACGACATGATGATAGCTATGGCCAGTGGCTTGAACAGCTTCATTACATCCAGCGGTTCATGCTTGACCATCATCTTGTAAGCCATTCCCGCCGCCACAACAATAGAGAAAAGTGCAGCTAATGCCATACACATCTGTAAAATCCACCAGAACGGTCCTTGTGATCCTGTAAATGTGGCATCGCAGAGGAACTCATTGGTTTGGAAGATTACACCATCAATTTCTTCTTCAAGAATGTTGATGCCAAAATCGGAAAGAATATTATCCGCCATTTTATTACCTTTTTATGGGTTGTTATTATCTATATTACAGCTTTACTCTTCTAATCCGCGACCGCTTGTATTCCAGCCGGCACCCCGCCAACGAGACATTGCATTTCGTACAATTCGCGCCTTGTTATTCTCTCTGTTGTTCGTTGCCGCAAGCAACGCGGATGTCTTTCTTGCTTTAGACAGGCGTACCAGATAAAGTAGGAGGGTTTCATTCTTTTTGGCCACATCCGCATGGATGCGTAGGTATTCCTTTTTCCGCTGGGCATTGGGCATATAGGCATCTTGTGTAGCTTTGATGGCACTTTGATATACCTTATAATACGCTCTCCAATGTTCTTGCTCATTGGTGGTTCCTCCAACTTCCTGTATCCTGTGGATATTCTGCTCGAAATCCTCCATTTTACTATTTAACTTCCCACTTTCAGCCATCCATGCCAAGTCCAGGGCACCGCCGCTCCGATCGGCGATGTTCAGTGCTTCAATCTTTGCCCGATTTTGCATAGCCGAGTCAAGCGCTTCCGCATCATCCACCTGATTGTAAAGGTTAATACCCGCCGCCATTCGGAAAGCCAGTTTGTTTTTTGATGCAGCACTCTTCTGATAAGAACGGTGAAGCAGGGTGTAGTACTGCGAGGGGGTAAGGCTACCGGAACCAATCTCCATCACTGTAACCTGATTCATTTTAGCATCATCATGATTGTAAGTGATGCTTTGGGCATTGATCGTCGCTGTTATGCCCGATAAAAATCCCAGTATGTATATTACTTTTCTCATAATTATGATGTTTATTATTGATTATATGGGTTCAACCCTGACTCTCTCCACCTGCCAAAGGCTCCCTCAATGATTTCAGCCTTGTTTTTCGTTCGGTAGATTGATTCTTTCCAATAACCTATCCGCAACTGTATATATCTCCAGGTCTCAAAATAGGCTTTATTGAGATGTTTCTCTATATTATCCAATCCCGTATTGATACTCTCTAAAAGTAAAAGAAGATCGGAGGTGGAACAGGCGGCAACTCCTGTCGCATAGAGTAGGAGATCATTTAATGAATGGTACAGCTGACTTCCTTCATCGGCTATCTTCTGTATACACCGCCGATTGACGCTGATGAGCAAGGTGTCAGCCAAAGAGATTTTGTTCCGTTTGATAACCTTCTCCTGATAATCTTCCAACAGATTCTTATAATCGCTGATGCGGTCACTCACTGTATTGTAAGTGGAATGAACATTCAAACTCGTCCGCAAAGACTGATAGAGTACATCGATAACATCAAATGCCCGGGTGTACTTGTCAAGATCTACATTCAATTCTTTGTATTCCACCGTTGCCTCACTGCTGTATTCATGCAATAGACGATTGCTTAGTTCCAATGTAGAGCGTGCCAGCAATAAACTTCGCTGTTGCTTATGGTCATTGATATAGGCTTCTACTACCGGGACGTCAAAGCTCCATTGTGCTTTGATTGTGCTGGGAATAAATAGCAAAATTCCCATTATTATCAGAGATATGTAGTTATTTCCTGCCATTTTCCTCCTCGTATTTACCGTTGTAATCTATCGAGTGCAGACTGCCAGCAGCACCATGTAGCCAACGCTTCCGGCATTGTTCAACGAGCGTTAACCTACGCCCTTGTTCATCATTGATAACAGGAGCAACATTCTTAAGCACATCAATAATGGACAATTTATAATGCATCATCTTCTCTAAAGAGACTAGATCTGCATAAATCTTAGTCAGACGCATATCTACCTGGCGGGCAACATGCAACCGGTCGGAAGACCATAACAGATGATAAGTGTCTTCACTTTGATCTTTTTCAGGCGGTGCGCTTTTGATATATTCGGTACTTACTTCGCAGGACGGATACTGGCGTATGATCTCTGAAATACGGGTATTTACCTCTTTAGCTTTTTCCGCATCGCTCTTATCGGGGTCTAACTGCAAAATATCCATTACCTCCGTGTCGGTATATTCTGCCGTCAGTTCCCAGCTGATTTGTATGATGGCACGGTGTATCTTGATTCCCAGAAAATATTTCGGCTTTCTTGTAATACTGATATTCGCTTTGAATGTGATGACTCCATTAATATTCGGAGCGCTTGCTTTACGGTAATAAGTATATCCTTCCCACCATCCGTCACCTTGCCATATCAGGCTGTAGGCGGTTTTGCAATCCTTCATAATGGCCGGGATGCGGTAATAGTCATCGGTCTGGATGGTATTATCTTCTGCGGCCTGGGCACGGGCTTCCGCCAGTTCCTCCATTTTCTTCTGCCAGGAAGCTAACTCCGAATTCAACCGGGCTATCTCTGTTTTGTTTTGATTGTATTGCTGCCTGTACCGGGCGGCATCTTCAATACTTGCCGAAGCGATATTCTTAATGAGAATGGCATTCTCGCTCTCCAGTTGCCCGATCAGATTCCGTAGCAAACTTATTTCTTTGGTATACTCCCTTTCTTTTTCATCCAATTCGGACAAGTCGAGATCATTGCTTCCTGACAACGAAGTTTGCATCACACATTCCTTTGAATGGGCATTGAGACTGCCACCACAGGTACGACATTTGTATTGGGTAGTTCCCGATGCCAGCGTAACACCATCACCACAGGTAACACTGATAATTACACTTTCGCATCCTTTGAGCTTGGCTTCATCGGTCGTCTGATAATATTTTTTAGCATCACTTCCGATGAAATAGGTATAACCCTCTTCATTATCGTTGTATTCCGACAGACGGGCATTCAACTGTGCCCTGAAAGTATTCAAATCCATTGTATAGGAGTCGAATAGGTCTTCATAAATTTCGTCCGTATGATTCCAACTTCTGGTCACATAGATATGATAGGCATAAGCCTTTTTGGTTTGCTTCCCACCTTTGGTAATAACATAACCGGAACGTGAATAACTGATGTTATAGGTATATCCGTCATTCGCGCTGTTCAGTTGGTTGACTTTCGCTCTCGACCATCCGGCATATCTTTCCGAGTTACTCAATATCTGCTCAATCTGTGTGGCATTGGGATAAAAGCCAGCATCAGATGTGGAGAAACGTGTCCACTCCCCACCATTGAGAACACTGTTATCATCGGTTGGCGGATCATAATTGCAAAGAACCTCTGTTCCGGCATTGCGGCGATAGATATACCAGCGTTGGGTGTAATATTGCCCCATACCCTCACGCATATAATCAGTCATCCAGGATGTGATGTTGTAGTTACCGATGTTGAACAGATTGGCCACATTCTCCTTTCCACCGACTAACGAAAGCAATATATTACCCGCTGAACGATCTAACTGGTTATAAAACTCATAACTATTTTTGACCGTATGAATGATGGTTTCTTTCTTTCCTTGCAACAGGTCATTGAAACTACTTTCGCCCAAAAGATTGCCCGATAAATTATCGATGCCCGAAGTAGCCAGATTAACACCCATCTTATAAAGACTGTCAATATCCGCTTGCAGGTTCTCTTTGGCAAAGTTGTGCGGAATATTACCCAAATCATCAAACAGGCCCTGCCAATCCATCTTTCCGGACTCTGATAGTTTGAATAAGGGTGCTATTCTTGGGTCAAGCTCCAGAAAAGTTATATCCTTGAATGACAAGCTGCCATTGGTTACTACCGATTCAAACTGCATGCAGAGAGATTTTGTTTCGGCGCAAATCTTCATCAGGTAACTGCCCCAATAAAGTGCTGTCTGTGGAGAATGAAGCATCATACCGGCCACTGTCCATATTTTAGGCATAATCTTACTACTGACCATATTGTAGATACGACGGTAGTAATAGTTCTCTGTATTGCTACTTAAAATACCGAGTTCCGTTAGTCCTTTACGGTCCAAGTATTTGGATGCGAAGATTCCTGCGGCAGCTATTTCCGCAGTATTGTATTTATCCATAATAGCCTTTACCTGCTCGTTGTAGTAGGCTTCCGCAACCGCCTCTGTGCCATACGCACCGGCCATTGCCGCAACCGTCTTTTTATCGTAGTTAACCCTTACGTACTGTGCCTTTGCCTGTATGGCAAATACACAACTTACAATGAATATGAACAGATATTTCTTCATTCTAAACGACTTCTTTCTTATTTCAGATTCAATACATGTCCGGCCTGATTGACTTTCCGGGCAAACGGCAAAGGTTTATCAATGCCCGACAGATTCCAGTCCTTGCAATAGGCCTCTATGGCTTTTTGGTGACTGCAACCCAACTCCGCTTTGTAGAGCTTCAATGCATCTTTCTCCGCCCGTTCGGTAGTGTAAGTCATATAACACTCTCTGGGTTCTTCCACACCGTATACGGCACTGACTTGTCCTCTGCGGATAAATACCTCACGGAAGAACGAACGCCCTTCCTTATTTTCCAATCGGTTGATGGTAAATATCTTTTTGCAGTCTACCTCCGTTAGTCCCAGAATCGCCTGAATCGTATCAAAACGTTCACGGAACTTGCTTTGGTCGAGCAACATAACTACATCCGAGTTGTTGATAATGGCCTCCTTAACAATCTCACTGCCGATAATGTCCTGAATCTCCTGTGTAACAACTCCCACGCTCGCCCAGAATTTGCGGGCAGTTTTGTATAAAAACTTAATATATTCTGCCATAAGAGGGGAGGCTATAGCTTTCCAGGCTTCCTCAATTATAAGGGTTTTCCGGTTCTTTTTGATACGCATTTTCTGCAAAAACACGTCCATAATAATGAGTGTCACAAGCGGGAATAACAAAGAATCATTTTTGATGGCATCGATCTCGAAAACGATGAATGTCTCATCAAAAAGCGTCCCGTCCATCTCCTCATTCAACGTCTTGTCATGATTGCCACCCCGGTAGAAATCTTTCATCATATAACGGTAAGTGGAGATATCCACCCCGATAAGATTATTCTCGTGGCAGATGTCCGGAATGCGCTGAACCGAATACTCATAGAACGTATTAAAAGAAAGGGTAGCTACCCGAAGCTCCTTTCTGCGACTTTCAATCTCATTTATTTCCGATTCGATACGTATCAAACGTTCCTTTTCACTCTCATTGGACGAGCGACTATTATTGCGATCATCAATCAACAGGCTTTTTCTTAAATCTTCTCTTTGGACAGGAGTAAAGCCGCTGAACCCATTGAAATAAACATCGTAGTATTCCGTAATAACCTGTTCGATAAGCCGGTCTTCGGTTTTTGTGACAGTGCCTTGTGCCCCTTTCCAAATGAGCAATACCAGATTCTTCAGGAATCCGGTCTTTTCCACATTGAGTTCCGAGCGGTCGATGCGGAATGGGTTCATAGTAATCGGTTTCTCTTCGGTATAACTGATATACTTACCGTTCAAATACTCACAAAGTCCTTCATACGAATGGCCCGTATCAACCATCACCACATCGGTATTTTGTTCGTGGAGTTGACGCACAACGCTGTTTATATGGAATGACTTACCGCTTCCACTTGGCCCCAGGCAGAAGAAGTTGGAGTTGTCAGTCAACTTATTATGTCCTTCCTTGCCTGTAATATCTATGGCAACGGGAATACCTTGTCGGTCGGTATAATAAATCTTTAGGGGTGTTTCTTCACTGTGCTGAATGCGTTCCTTATACATCAGGCAGGTAGCTGCATCCCCTAATGTTAGGAACCGGTCATAATCTGCACTCATTCCATAGCAATTACCCGGAAATGAATTAACGAACAGTTCCAATTGGTTATAAGCTCTCTTTGAAATATGAATCCCCATACGTCCGAAGCTATTTTCCAGGTGATTGGTTGGCTTTTGTAAATCAGTCTCTTTAGGACAGCACACCACAAGGTTGTAATGCGTATATACCAACTGTTTGCTATCACGTGCAACTACCTCCTGCACTCTCTTAATATCCTCTACAGCCATTTCATTCGATGGATTCGGAATACTGGCATGGCGATTCTTCTTCTTTTCCAATAGAGCCAGTTCCCTCTTTTGTCCCGGAATGAATATAATCTGATTGTAAATAACCGACTGCGCTTCGGGGATACTGTCTATCATGGAAACCAAATCTACGGGCATACTTGTATTATTTACCTCTATATTGGTAAATGGACGAATAATACCCGGTAGATTGACGCAATCTACATCCACAAGGCTATACACTTTACACTTACGGTCGCCCATCTCAATACTTTCTTCATCCACCTTGAAATTATTCATCGAGACGGTTTTATCAGTAAAGTTCATGGCGAAGTACCGATCAACAAACTCATTTACATGTTCCTTGTCCAAAAATTCGGTATGAACCCCGGCATCACGCAACTGATCGTGAACCTTGCGTATTTTCACTAAGAAATCTTTCCACCTCTTAGTGTCGAAAGAAAACAGATTACTCTTTTTAGCCTCCTGAGTAATAGTCAGATAAGTGTGGCTGTCGGTATAGTTACGTCCCTTGAAGTATTCAAAATAGGCTTTCGACAAGAATTCTTTGTCGCTGTCACCTGTCGGTTCAAACTCACTCCGGGTAAATATATCCTGCTTATGTAATGCATATCCTTCCCCTAAAGTTTGTGCGATGGCCGAGAACAGATGAGCAAACTCATAGTAACTATCTATATTGGCTGAATACTTCTGTACAGGGTTTTCTATTTTCAGTACTGCTGAGTATTCACCTGTTTTGGTATATATAATCCCAATTCCATTGTTATCCTCGACCGAAAAATAGATGTCCCGGAAGATATGCTTTCGCTTACCTCCCGTACCAAAAGCAGCCACGGATATAGCCATACCTATTAGTAAAGCAATGAAGAAAAGAATGATGTATAGAGTCATTATCGTTTGTCTTAGAATAAAAGAAGTTTCGCCACTGTATTACATTCTCTTTGAATAGGCATAAATAAATACACCTTTGTCGTTCCTTTTGCTGTGCAGCCCTTTCTTCTGTTTGATAAAAATAAAGGCGGCACCGGTTCCAAGAGAAACGACCAGTGTAATCAATCCGGCAAGGAAACCTATCAGGCAGTAGGCCAGGATGAAGCCGATAATGGCTCCACCTATAGCACCCGCTGCCCAATAGATGTACCGCCCTTGAATACCCATAAACTCCAGAGGCTTTTGCAAACCTTTGAATAACGGATATTCCACGTAACGATTGTCGGGAGTAAAGTCGGTAGCCATTTGTTTTAGCTGGATACTCCGAAGAACAGAGGTAGAGCCTGCGCAGCTGCAACCAGGAAAATACAAGCACCCACAATCATCATGATAGATTTCTTGACATCTTGTTCCTCGTTGTTCATCTTGATATATACAGAGATAGCCCCAATCACGGCAACAATACCCGCAATAGCATAACATAACTTGACGACGTACGGTACATACTTCGCAATTTCTTCTGTCACGGTACCAAGTGCCGTAGTACCTGCCGAATAATCACCTGCTGAATTTTGCGCAAAGGCTGCGACCGTTCCGACAAGCAACATAAGAACCATCATCCCGATTCTCTCGGAAGAGCAAACGCCCTTCATAAACTTTTTGATTTTCTGAAACATTCTTTTTACCTTTAAAAATTAATACTATATTCTTCTTTTGTTAAGTCTCTCTATATCCGGTAGCCGAAGAAAGCAGGGAAAACGATGGATGCTCCAATCATAAACAGGCAGGCTCCGACTAACATCAGTATTTCTTTCATCACACCTTCTTCTCCTACATTCATCTTGATGTATATTTGAAGACTGGCGTAGATAACCACAATAGCTGCAATGGCATAAGTCAGATAAAGCACATAGAGCATCATCGTCACCACGTAATCGTGCATCATGGCTAGTGCATCTGCACCCCAACTGTAATCTACACCACCAGATTTGGCACTAGCACTTACAGCAACAAGAGAACTTATCGCTGATGCAATACTTCTTTTTATTTTAGAATTTGTCACGTGTAGTCGTTGCAAATAGATTGGAATTACCTTTGTTTATATGGCGTAATGCTTCTTCAAGTTCCATCTGGTCCATAGCCGACGAACTTTCTTTATCGATATCCTCCATCTTTTCTACCATTTCGCAAATCTTCTTTTCAGCAAGTGTCGGATTGAGAGATTCTTCTATTGGAGTGGAAGACATAGAAGTACCGGCTTCTTTATTGTTGACTTTCTCCTCATTTCCGATTCGAAAACCATTTTTAGCTTCATTTACTTCGATGGCCTGATTGGGTTCATTCATGGAAGAAACATCAAAGAAATCTTCATTGGTTTTCATTTGGTTTTTCTTGCTATACAGATCACTGGTTATCGTTACACCAAAATATATAATGTATGCAACAGTGAGAACTGTTACGAAAATCACAAACGGGCTCATTTCTTCTGGTTTATTGTTTATTTATCGGTGATTGATTGAGCCTAAGAAATACTCGAATTTCCGATTGCAAAAACATTCCTGTAGAATTAAGCGGATATTTAACAACAATTTTCGCTTGCAATCTAATCATACCTTCTAATCATACCTATAAGCGATTCCTTGAAAGAAACAGGTCGTATGGATTATCCGGCAACCTATTAAGAACTAGAAAAGCGCCTCTGACCAGATGTACCTTAGCCCATACAATAACTCATTCTTCAATGTACACTGCATTACTTTCCTGTATAAGCCAGGCATTCCCAATCTTCTCTGATTACAGTTATCCTTTCGTCTGAGTTAAAGCGACAGCATCTTTATGTTCTTTATCGACTACAACAAGCAACCACATGTAATTAAGACACTCCATCAATAAGCATAAGTCTTAAAAATGCGGCATCAACCATTTCCCACCTTAATACATACAGCAACTGCCTGACAGGTTATTTTCTATCATGGCGCAAAGGTGCTTACGGAATCTTAACGGACAGTAAAGTACAAGCCTTGCCGGTTCTCGTGAAAATCTTCCTCTTTCCTTGACAGGTGAGCGTATTTTGCCCGTGAATACTTGACATTCCTAACTCCTACACCGGATATGCACCCGAATAAAAAATCAACCCGGCAGATGCCGATTAAAAATTAAGGTTATGGAAAATATATCAGAAGCACGGATTTATGTAGGAACTTACGCTAAGTACAATGAAGGTTCAATTTTTGGTAAGTGGTTAGACCTTTCGGATTATTCCGATAAAGATGAATTTTACGAGGCTTGCCACGAGTTACACAAGGACGAGGAAGACCCGGAATTAATGTTTCAGGATTGGGAGAATATACCTTCTGGACTTATATCAGAAAGTTGGCTGTCCGATAACATCTTTGAAGTTATCGAAGCCATAGACGATATGGACGAAGATAAAAAGGCGGCATTCGCTGTCTGGCTGAACCACGAAAGCCACGATCTTAGTTCCAAAGATATAAACGACCTGATTTCCTCTTTCGAGGATGCCTTTCAGGGCGCGTACAAAGATGAAGAAGATTATGCGTATGAAATCGTTGAAGAGTGCTACGACCTGCCGGAATTTGCAAAAACGTATTTCGATTATGAAAAGTACGCACGCGACCTATTTATGACCGACTACTGGTTCGACGAAGGCTACGTGTTTCGGCACTAATAGGTTTGCCGAAAATCTGATTCAAGGCGGAGCAATCCGCCTTTTTGGCGTTGTTAACAAGAATGCTACAACGATGACATCCTAAATGGTGATAGCAGAGTATGACCGTACCTACACTTCGTTGTTGTCCACTTTTTAGTGGATAGTAATGAAGGATGTATTAACTCAAATACTTATCTTTACAACGTGTTTTAATCATTATTTATGGGAAGATTAAGTACAAAACAAAAAGGTGATAAATTGGAGGAAGAAGTATACAGTTTGCTTCAAGGATTACTTGCCTCTGATGATTATTTGGCGAATAGTAAGTTTTGCCAAATCTTTAAGCAAAAGGCCTATTACTCTAAGGATAGAGATTCAAACATTATTGTAGATGTATCTATTGAAGTAACATATCCAGATGCAAATCACTATTCAGTCCTCCATGTCTATGAATGTAAAAACTATAAAGGCAAAGTTTCAATAGATAATATAGAAGAGTTTGCTAGTAAGCTATCTCAAATAGCAGGTTATAATGTCAAAGGTACAATGATAACAACCTCTGCATATTCCCAACAAGGCTTAACGTATGCTCGTTCAAAAGGTATTGCCTTAGCTAGAATTTCTTCAGATAGTAGTTTGGTTTATGATATTCATCGCAAAAATAGTTTTGGAAATTCGAATTCACAAATGGATTTCATTGTAGATGCTTTATGTCGTAATCAAGCATTAAACATTCCTTTTTGTGTATATGATGTTGTGTGTTGTGATAGTTGGATAGGTTATCTACAACAATCAAGTATAGTAGACGAAATGTCAGATAGTAAAGTTGAACAATTGGACATTCCATATATTAGTACGGCAAAAATCCAGGGTATGGCAGAATCTTTATTGAAAAAATGCGTACCAGATGTTTTTCGATTTATAAAAGAAACGTCGTTAGCCTTATTATGTGAATGTTTACAGAATGACCATTTAGTAACTTTTGTTTTTGATGAGGATTTAGGATACTGGAAAGACAGGGAAATTCTGGGCAAAATAACTTTTTTTCCAACAACAATTTATGTAACTAATCAGCTACCTCCAAACAGCCATAGATGGAGGTTTACGCTTGCCCATGAAATTGGCCATTATGTATTACATGAAGATTTTTTATCAAATATTATGACTTACAACCTCGATACAAAAGATACGATTAATGCTGGTGTTACTGATACTACCATTAAGAGAATGGAAATACAGGCTAATGCTTTTGCAAGCAACTTGCTTATGCCTGAATATTCATTCAAAGCATTAGTTTTGCAACGTTTCCATTATGATAAAATAAAAGGAAATAGGATTATCTTGGATGATCAAGTGTGTAATCTTAATGCGTTTTATCGCATAACAAATGAGATAAGTAAGCAATATAATGTATCAAAGCAATCGGCAAAATATCGTTTAATGGAATATGATTTTATCGAGAATAGAGGACGTACAAAACTTATTAAAGATTTCTTTTAATTGCAGTATACATTACTGTCTACTTTTTAGCAGACAGTAATGAAATACGGTAATTAATGCATTTATTTCCTACCACCAAATCCTTTGAGCTTTTCGGAAAGGGCTAGCATATCATGTTCTATCTTTTTATTAGTGATACGAGCATAAATTTGTGTAGTCTTAATGTTTGTGTGACCAAGCATCTTACTAACAGACTCAACAGGGACTCCCTTGCTAAGAGCCAGCGTTGCGAAGGTATGACGGGCCAGATGATAGCTCAGATTCTTCTCAATACCACAGAGGTCAGCAATTTCTTTCAAGTACGAATTCATTTTCTGATTGGATAGAATTGGTAGTAAACGCCCGTTCTTGTCTTTCCCTTCATATCTTAATATAATGGAATAGGGGATATCCAATAAAAGAATATTGCTTGGCACGTCCGTTTTTTGGCGTTTAGTCATAATCCACATCTTGCCATCAAGTTCAACAAGGTTCTCTTTGGTAAGATTGTGTACGTCAATATACGCCAAACCGGTAAAACAAGAAAAAATAAAAATGTCTCGCACTACCTCAAGACGCTTAATCGAAAACTCCTTATTCATGATTTTCTCTATTTCAGTATCCGTAAGGAATCCACGATCAGTCTGGTCAAAACGAATCTTATAGCCCACAAAAGGATCGTGATCCAGTTCACCTCTTTTCTGTGCTGAAATCATAACCGTTTTCAGTACGCGCATTTTCTTCATCAGGGTATTGTTGTTACCATACTCTTTCTGTACTCTCAAGAATCTCTCGAAGTCATAGATTACATTGTAATTGAGCTCCCGAAACTGAATATCCGAACGTTTGTACTTGAAACGAAGAAACTCTTCAAATATTTTTCGAGTGAGTGCATAACGAGTGTGAGTCGACTTGCCATGAGTCTTGCCAATCTCTTCTTTGGACTCTTCTATATATCTATTGAAGAAATCCATAAAAGAGGTGTCATCTTTTGTTTTTGCCAGACTATTAAGGTATTGACCTTTAATCAAGTCAAGAGAAAGCTCTTCACTGAACTCGAATCTTCGGAAAATTTGCAGGAATTCCGCTTGTAGTACTTCAAGTAGGTTGTTTAGCCTAAGTGCTTCCGCAACTCTACTGTTGGAACGAAACTTAGTATTGTCCCATTCAGACTCATTAATACTGTAACCGGTTGAACCGACATCAATACGCTCACGATTGAGATGTAGCCTGATGTAGATAGGCGTTTTTCCATCCTTTTTCATTCGGCTCTTTCTCAGATAGAAGGAAACTTTAAAATTTTGCATATTCTTTTCTTGTTTTTAGCGCACTAAGATTCTTCCAAAAGGATTCAAAATCTCGGTGCAAAATTACTTTATTTGAGTAAGAAAAGAATGAGGTAACTATCTCCTAATCAGCATCTAACCTTAGTCTCTGGTGTCCATGAATTGTTAGGTTTAATTACGGCCACCAAATGGTCACCGGAATTAGCCATATTACAGACATTTGGCACAGTCTAACATCCTTCCGATTCATCATTGGATTTTAATCGAATGGATTTGTAATGCTTTGAAAATGAGCTGATTGATTTTTGTTTTCGAATCTCACAGACGTTCATCAGACGACCGTTGAGAGCAAAAAAAAACGGCTAAAAAGCCGTTTTTGTGATCCGCCTGGGGCTTGTTATTTAAATGTGCTTGAAATGAAAGTGAATGAATTTGAATTGATAATCAGTTGTTTACATTAAATTTTATTTCATCTTATTGAATTTATGTGGTGCAGTTTTTTGATTCTGTGGTGCAAAATGACTATCTTTGCACCACCATGAAAATATTCAAAATTCAATAAGTTATGGAACGAGTTACCATCTTTTTAAGAACAACCAAAAAGGAAGGCGATATCAAGTTGCGTTTCCGTTTGCGCGATGGCAGGGAAGTTGACCTATATCATAAAAGTGAGATCAGAGCTGCTCTGAAAGATATAGCCAAGTTTGATGAAAATGGTAATGTCAAGCCAAAGGTTTCGGTTTTTAATAAGGAACTTAAACTGGCCATTGACCGTGAAATGGATGCCATACATGCCGCTTATCACTCTGTGTGCGAAAAGATGCAAAAAGAGAATATTAATGGTGAGATATTTGAGGACGCAATTGATTTGGTGCTGAATCCGGACACTCGAAGTCAAAAGAAAGCTGAAATGACCATGCTTGAGCGATTTGACAGATTTATTGCGGACGGCTATCGGGATGGTATATTTGGTGAAGGTCGCATGAAGCACTATCGCGTTGTATATGGTACGCTGGAGCGATTTCTGGCAATAAAGAATCTCAGAAGCATAACGCCCATTGAGTTTACTGCTGATATGCTGATGGATCTCCGTTACTTTTTTACAAATGAATATGAGTATGTAGAAAAATATTCCTACTTGTATGATGATAAAAAGAAACGTGATATACCCTGTCAGCCCAGAGATATGAATACGACTATTACTAAGCTAAAAAAGTTACAAGCGTTTTTCAATGAACTTGAAGATAAGGAAGAGATAGTTGCTTCTCCATTTCGAAAGTTAGGGAAGAAAAGAAAAGCTATGGTATTAAAAGAACGCTATGATGAACCGGTTTATCTTTATAAAGATGAGCTACTGAAAGTTATGCGTACGGAAGTTCCTGCTACGCTTCAGGAAACCAAAGAGTGCTTTCTGCTGCAATGCGCTTTTGGTTGTCGTATCGCAGATTTTCAGGCATTGTCTATGGGCAAAGTCAAAGTAACCGAAGATGGTATCCCCTTCATACATTATCTGCCGAAGAAAACTTTACGCGAAAATGTTGAGAATACCGAGATTGAAACTCCTATCCTGCGTTACGCTCTTGATTTGATTAAGAAATGGCAGTTTAATTTTCCTATATTGAAATATGTTACAGGTAAAAGTGGATATAACGCCAAGATAAAACTGCTACTGCAACATTGTGAAATTAACCGTGAGTGTAAGGTTTTTGATGACGAATTGAATGATAATGTACATAAACCCCTTTATCTGTTTGGTAGTAGCAAACTTTGCCGGAAGACACATGTGGATATAATGAATAAAATACAAATCAATATGTATGCCGCTGGTTTGCATAAGGAGGGTAGTGAGGCTGTAAACCGCTATACAAAGATGGAAATGAAAGATCGTTTCACGCTGATGTGTGTAGCTTTTGATCAACCTATATGTAAGGTAGATAAGGAGTTGAATATTATTGATGAATAATATGGAAAGATACAGGAAAGGATATGACGAAAAGTGTCATTCTGAATAGCATCTGAACAATATTCTGCACTAAAAATAAAATCAGGTTAATCATCTTACGTTAAAGATTGTTAGCCTGATTTTTGTTTTATCTGTACACCTCACTTCTTTTTTTACTGTCTATCCATGAGGTAAGGTGGCGCTTAATTTGTCACCTCGCTGTCTGTCACAAACAAAAGAATAATACTTGTCTATTTTATAGATACACAATGTATAATCAGATGTGCCTTCTGTCTATATCTCTATTTTTTCTGAAGTTAAATCGAGTAAATTTTGACTGTATATTTATATATTCACGTGCGTGTACAAGCGAATGAATGACGCCAGAAAATCAATTTGTTAAGCTGTGTTTCAAGCCCTTGTAATCTTGTTTTTCCACATTAGTTTTGCATCCATCAAAGCCGTTATCTCATCATGTAACGTGTGGAGACTGGTGTAGGTGCAGTGGTGAATGTGTCGCTAATGATGGCTGCTAACAAACCTACCTTTTAAAATACGATGGAAGAATTTAGGAATCAAAATTCGCAAATGCTGATGATTGTTTCTCAGGGCGATTTGGAACGTGTAGTTCAAAAAGCTATTGGAGAGTTACTTGACCAACGAGAGAACAAACCTGAAGTATATCTGACAGCTGAGGAAACAGCCAGACGACTGAAAGTTGACCGGTCCACGTTATGGCGTTGGAACAAAGAGGGCTATCTTGTCTCTGCCAAAGTGGGTAGCAAGGTTCGTTACAAATTATCCGATGTGGAAAGGATACAAAAAGGTGAGGTTTTATAAAAAATGGAGAGTAAAATAAGAAATAGAGCATCCTGCCCTGATAGTTAGCCTGATAATAGCATAGTATCAAGGCGGTAAATGTCCTTGACTTTTATGTTCAAACTAAATTTGTCCGCTGAAACTGGTTTCAGAGTGAACATAGGAGTGAAATCTCTCCTTATATGACAATTTTATTAAGCAAAAACTGATGACAAAGAAAAATATAGAAGATGGCGATGCCATCGTGTGCTCCACCTGCTTATTAAAACTAAGCTATATTATCGCACGGATGGAAAAAATAGAGAGTGCCCTTTATTGTATCAAAGGCACGCTCAATTTCAAGGAGGCCCGTGAATATCTCAATCTGTCCAATAGCCAACTTTACAAGTTGACAAGAAATGGAGATATACCGTATTATAAACCAACTGGCAAATTGATTTATTTCAACAAACAAGAATTGGATGAATGGATGTGCCGGAATCATTCAGAGGCGAGTGTAGTATGTGAAAACGAAAAGGTATTAAATCATGATTGAGAACAGAAAGATTAGTTTGGGTGAAGATATAGACGAAAGTGCCTTTGAGCAGATTTTGGAATTCATCCGACTTAGAGTAACGGATGTATATGCTTATCCGCCGGAGATTGTACAAGTGGACGGTATTACCATTGCGACATTAGGGAACTTCAGTGCATCGACCGGAAAGCCGAAGAGCAAGAAAACTTTCAATGTATCGGCTATTGTAGCTTCGGCATTATCCGGAAAGGAAGTGTTGCGCTACAAGGCAACCTTACCGAAAGAAAAGCATAAGGTGCTGTATGTAGATACAGAGCAGAGCAAATGTCATTGTCATAAGGTGTTAGAGCGGATACTGATTTTAGCCGGAATGCCTACTGACCGTGAGAATGAACGACTGGAGTTTTTTATGCTCCGTGAGTATTCTCCCAAGCACAGAAGGCAGATTATTAACCTTGCATTGGATACAGACCCGAATATTGGGTTCGTTGTGATTGACGGTATTCGTGATCTCATGTATGATATCAACAATCCCAGTGAATCGGTAGAGCTTATCAATGACTTGATGCGGTGGTCCAGCGTGCACGACCTGCATATTCATACGGTGCTGCATCTTAATAAGGGTGATGACAATACACGTGGGCACATAGGTACAGAACTGAATAACAAGGCTGAAACAATACTCCAAGTCACGAAAAGCCCGTTTGATAGTAGTATCAGCCAAGTGAAAGCTATGCACATCCGGGAAAAAGAATTTACCCCGTTCGCATTTAAAATCAATAACGAGGCGCTGCCTGAACTTGCGGATAGTTATACGTTTGAGGCAGAACGCAAGCCTCTCTTTGAAGTATTGACAGAAGAGCAACATGTGAGCGCGTTGGAAAATGTATTTTCGGAAGGTCCTATTTCCGGGTATGAGAATATGCTCAAATCCCTGCAAAAAGGTTATGAGGCCATCGGCTATAAACGGGGACGGAACGTGTGTGTAGAACTGAATAAGTTCCTGATGGGAAAAGGAGTGATTACTAAAAAAGACAAAACCTACTCTTATGATCCTAAAGCCTTTGATAATGAGGAGCCCATATAATATGGAAAGAAGTTTAGTTTACTTCGGGGCTATATATGGTAAATTTATGTCGAACTGCAATAAATAATAAAGAAAACATTATGAATATCGCTCAAATAAAGCAAATAGACCTGGTGGATTATCTGAGAGCTATCGGCTTTATACCTACAAAGGAGTCGGCTAAGTCAGCTTGGTATCGTGCTCCATATCGGGAAGACAGAACGCCGTCATTCAAAGTCAATAAAGATAAAAATCTATGGTATGATTTTGGAACGGCTCAAAGTGGTGACATCATTGATCTGGCAGAACTGCTCTACAGTTCAAAGGATGTTTCCCGGTTGATCAAACTCATAGAGAATGCTGCACCGGCACTGGCTCCCCGAATAAGAACACCAATATCTCCAGATGGAGAACGGCTAACGGATCAGTTCAGAAATTTAAAAGTGGTGAACATGAATCATGCAGCATTGAAATCATATCTGCACTCCCGGGGTATTGATTTGGATATTGGGCAGCGCGAATGTAAGGAAGTGCATTATACGTGTAATAAAAAAGGATATTTTGCTGTTGCTTTCCCCAATATTGCCGGTGGATATGAAATCCGTAATCCTTATTTTAAGGGGTGTATTGCACCAAAGGATATATCTATCATCCGAAAATCGGGGAGATTAAAAGGAGGATACTGTTGTTTGTTTGAGGGTTTTATGGATTACCTCTCCTATTTGACTTTAGTGAAGATGGGACGAATAACCGAAGAAAGCAAATCTATGGATTATATTGTTCTGAACTCGGTAAGTAATGTCAGTAGAGCTATCGAACCCATAAAAAAATATGATTTCATTCATTGTTATCTTGACAATGATGAAGCCGGGAGAAGGACTGTGGACACTTTGCAGGAATTATTAGGAAATAGAGTCTGCGATATGTTTGCAGCTTATCCACTCTACAAGGATTTGAATGATTTTTTACGAGACAAAAAGAAATTCCCATGAGGGTAGTAGTTGTTGTTTGGAAGCCCCGTATCGTCGTTGTGGCCGGAATGGAATTTTAAAATAACAATTCGGCATTTTTATTGTTTTATTGCCGAATTGTCATACCTTTGTGCCAATAAAAATGTGAAGATGAGTACAAAGTTAAACATAGAAGGACTTAGATCACAATTTATTGATGTGTCCACCATACAGGTTTCCGACCTTTATTCATTCTACAGTGAAAAAGAGCCGGGAATCAAACAGTCCACTATATATCTGAGAATTAAAACACTTGTAAAGTCAGGGGTTCTTCAACGAATTGGCAGAGGACAATACCATTTAGGTAAAAATGAAGTGTTCATACCACGGGTTACTGAAAAGATGAAAGATATTGAGAAGGTTATCAGCAATAAGTTTTTGCTAACTCAATACTGTCAATGGGATTTGTCTTGTGTAAACCATTTCAGCCAACACTTGATTAATTTCAATGTGCAGTTTGTAGATGTGGAGAGAGGTGTGTTGGAATCGATGTATTATGCCTTAAAAGAGAAGTTCTCTAAAGTCATGTTGGTGGGTAATTTATACGATGGCATCTCCGAATTTAAAGACACCATTATTGTACGTCCTCTAATCTCCGAAGCGCCTATTAGAAAATCCGATGATACTTATGTGGCTACGCTCGAAAAAATTTTGGTTGATTTGGCTACCGATGCTGAATTCGTCTCTTTTCAAGGAAATGAGATTTTTATGATCTTTCGCACCGCTTTTAAGAAATATACACTTAACCGGAATACTATGCTTCGTTATGCGACCCGTAAGCATAAGAGGGAGATAATAGAAGGAATAATTGAACATATATAAAACTGGCAATAAATATATAAAATTGCCGAATTGTTGTTTTTATGATTAAGAAAGAAAGTGCCTCCAAAAGCTGGATTGAAGCCGTTTCCAAGAAAGAAAGGAATGCGGATAAGATTCTTGTGGAAAAAGTTGTCAGGGCACTCATGCTCTTGGAGGGATTAGCCACATCTGATTTAGAGTTCGTTTTTAAAGGGGGAACCGCTTTGCTGCTGTTGTTAGGTACCGAAAAACGTCGTTTGTCCATAGATATTGACATAATTGTTCCGGACAAAGAAAAAAGTTTGGAGGATATTCTTGATAAAATATGCAAGGATTACGGATTCACCCGCTATGAAAAACAGGAACGGAAAGTGAAGTCAAAAATTGACAAAGATCATTACCAGATCTTTTTTGAATCGGTAGTGGAAGGAAAAGAATCATACGTATTGTTGGATGTGTTGAGAGAAGATATTCACTACACTACGATAACGGAAGTATTCATTGCAGGTTCTTTTGTTGATACGACAGGGGAACTGGCAAAGGTAAATGTTCCCGATTTCAACAACATTCTCGGAGATAAATTGACTGCTTTTGCGCCAAATACCACTGGAATACCTTACCTGAAAGGAGAAAAGGAAATGGGTATGGAAATTATCAAGCAATTATACGATATAGCTTGTTTATGTGACCGTATAGACAATCCGGTAATTGTGGCCGAGGTGTTTACTTCTTTTGCTAAAACGGAGATTGCTTATCGACATGATAAATGCTCTGTTACTGATGTTTTGGAAGATATCATTGATAATGCTTTGGAAATATGCTTGCGTGGTAATCACGGAAAAGCGAATTTCGAGATACTACAGAAAGGTATAATTCAGGTTCGAAGCTTTATATATTCAGAACCTTTTCATCTTGAGAAGGCGATAACCTGTGCTGCTAAAGCAGCTTATATCGCAACATTGATTAAGTATGGGAAAACAGAAATAAAGCGATATAGCCCAGATATTTTGCCTGAATTAATTGGCTGGCAGATAACAGAACCAATGAACACCAAACTGAATAAGATTAAAAAGTCTGACAGGGACGCTTTCTTCTATCTGTATCAGATTTATGATATAATGCAAAATTCAATAAACAATAATGAAAAGGCATAGATGATATATAAATCGCAGTACATGAAGTAGGATGTATTAGAGCCAAAGTTACTCCACGTATGATTTTACATTTTCCGTTGATCCGTCGACACGGGGATATGTAAACCGCCATTCCATGACTATAAACAACAAAAACGCTGGTATTGAACGTGGAAATTTGCTTGAGGTAGTTAAGAAATTCAATATAAAAGGGGGATGATTCCCTCATGGAAAAGGCGATCAGTGTTGTTAGCGACTACCCGCGATTTACACAAACGGCAGGGATTAAAAAAACAATTAATTCGGCTATCAGACATGCTACTTTACCATTTCTTTTTCCAGAATGGATCATGAAAGAAGCCGAGCGGAAAAATCCGCCTCGTGTTTTATGTTCCTTTTTCCTGTTTTCGACAGTGGTTCCTTTTTGTTTTTCAACTAACTGATTTTCAATCGATTAATTTTTCAAATTTGCCAATTTGGGTGTCCCGTTGTATATTTGTGGATGTTTATCCGTCAAAAGCGCAATAAATCAGGGAGCATAAGTGTCCAAATAATAAGCAAATCTGGAGGTAGATACAGAGTTGTTGAGAGTATTGGTTCGGGCAAAAAAAGCGAACAGGAAATATCCACTCTTATGCTTAAAGCCCGTTCGATATTGAAGCAGCTCAACGGGAACTTGGAGTTATTTGCGGATGAAGAAGAAACACAATACGAACACATACTATCCTCCATTAGTAACAATCAGGTACAAGTTATTGGTCCCGAGTTGATTTATGGTCGTTTATTCGACAAGATTGGTTACGATCGAATAGAAGATAAACTATTCCGTCATTTGGTTATCACCCGTTTGTACAATCCGGGTAGCAAGCTAAAAACAATTGATTACCTGCGTAATTATTTAGGTGAGAATTGGGAGATTCATAATATTTATCGTTTTCTGGATAAATTAAACGATAGGTTCAAGTCGGAAGTTGAAGATATTAGTTTTGCTCACACTAAACGCGTACTAAAAGGTAAAGTTAGCGTTGTATTTTATGACATGACTACTCTTTACTTTGAATCCAGTGATGAAGACGATCTTCGCAAAACCGGATTTTCCAAGGATGGGAAGCATCAGTGCCCTCAAATCTTTTTAGGTTTATTGGTAGGAGCAGGAGGTAATCCAATAGGTTATGACTTGTTTGAGGGCAATATCTTTGAAGGACACACCCTGATTCCTACATTGGAAAAGTTCGAGCATCGCTTTTCTCTAAAGAAACCCATTGTGATTGCCGATGCAGGTCTGTTATCAAAGGCCAATATAGTTCTTTTAGAAGAGAGCGGATACAAGTATATCCTTGGAGGAAGACACAAGAATGAATCAAACGAGATTCAAACTCAGATATTAAATTTATCGTTAAAGAATGGAGAATGTGCCGTTATTAAGAAGTCTAAAAATCAGCGGATTATAGTATCTCTTTCGGAAAAACGCGCATACAAAGATCAGGAGAATAGGCAAAGGGGGCTTAGAAAGTTGGAGAAAAGGATAGGAAGCGGAAAACTAACCAAAGCCAGCATCAATAACCGAGGATACAATAAATACCTTCGAATGGAAGGCGATGTTCGTATAGAGATTGATTATGAGAAATTTGAAGGTGATGCCAGATGGGATGGAATCAAAACTTTTGTGACTAATAGTAGGTTGAAAGCTCAGGAAATTATCGACAATTACCGGCAGTTGTGGTTTATTGAGAGAGCGTTTAGAATGAATAAAACCGATCTGAGAATAAGACCAATATACCATCGTTTAAGGAATAGAATAGAGGCGCATATTTGCATCTCCTTTACAGCATACACTATCATGCTGGAATTAGAACGAATACTAAAGAACAACAAGTCCGAAATAACACTCAAACAAGCTGGAGAATTAACAAAAAGAATGTATCAAATAAATGTAATGCTACCCTCATCGGGAAAGATGAGACAATATCCGCTTGCAATGGATGAGAAGCAAACGGAATTATACAAATTAGTACTCAAAAATTCTTAGGGTGTCCCATTGGCGAAAACAGGAGCGACTACCCGCGATTTACACAAACGGCAGGGATTAAAAAAACAATTAATTCGGCTATCAGACATGCTACTTTACCATTTCTTTTTCCAGAATGGATCATGAAAGAAGCCGAGCGGAAAAATCCGCCTCGTGTTTTATGTTCCTTTTTCTTCGTTTTTTATATCCCATTGAGAAATATGCCAAGAGTCATAATATTTGTTTCCTAACAAGCTGAACCTGCCTGTCTGCCCTGTTTGGTCTGCATACTGTTTAGCCTCCAAGATTGAGGAAAACTCCCCCAATTTTTTGAAACCGATAAATAGCTTGTATTTATCGCTATTTTCCCCATGTTTTTTTACTTCTTCCTGTAACATATCATATAATATTTGATAATTTTCTTTCTTTTGTTCTAACTTGCTATATGCCTTTTGTAATTGCTCGTCCGTTTCTATATTGAAAAACAGATTGCATTTATTGCAGTCGATGTATCGGGCAATTGCTCTTTCGGCCTTGGTTATTTGTGCCTTTGCCGAAGCTACTTTCCCCAATATAAAGTCAAAACCTGTATGTAAGCCTGTTCGCTTGTCGTAATAGCAAAACGTTAGGTCTATGTTCTTTCGTGGGTACTTACATATTAACTTAGCCTTTCGCCAGTTAATCAGCCACCGCCAACGGCCTAACATATTACAAGGTATGTCTATCGCATGAAGAACCTCCCGACTTCTGTCAGGGTTGCGGATTTCAAAGGAGATATATACCCAATGCTCAATTTTCAGTTCCCGTTCTGCTTTTGCAAGGTCTTTTGCTTCTTGCATCCAATCTTCCATTCTTTCCTGTGCCATGATACCCACAATTTGTGTTATTTAATTATGCTGCTATTCTCTTTTGAATGAGATTGATGTTTTTGTTTACAAGATTGATAATACGTTCGTGATACTCCGTGTTGGAATTGCATGCACCCCTGCTTTGAACTACTTGGAATGTCTTTAATGATACCTCTATGGTTTCAATACGCTTTCCGTTAATGGTTGCCGAAAGTATCAGCGAGTTCTCTTCCTGACTTCGTCAATGCGTCACCCTCCTCATTTTTCCTTATCCGGCCTATCAAACAGAGGCTGTATCGCTCTGTGCTTATCAGTTAGGAATAGTGTCTTGGTGTAGAATCCCCCATTTTCAGGCAACTCCACTCTGATGGTAGTGATTGTTTTGGCTGCATCAAGTACCTTGCCTACACTTAGAGGTATTCCTTTCTCATGAATGATTCGTTCTAATTCTTTATATACCTTATAGGCAATAAAGCAAATACAAACATGAGATTCTATTCTTCTTTCTGTAAAGTGGAACATAGGTCGCATTTCTAATGAGCCTTTTGATATACGAAAAGCTCTTTCTACAACCCATAAGCCGTGGTATTCAGCAATAACTCTGTCTGCCTCCAAAGAGGTATTGGTAATATATCCTTTTAATCCATCCCAAAGGCTGTCTTCGGCAATCTTTTGTTCGTTGATAACAACCTCTATATTCTTACTAATCTCAAGGAATTTATTGTAACCACGCTTATTAACCTGTTGTTTGGTCAACTTTCCGCTTTTGCAAGCCTTTCGCAATCGAGCAATACCTCGTTCTCTATTGTAGGCATCTTTCTTGGCTCTTGTTTCAGAGTAATGGAGGATAAGACGTTCTCCATTATTGCGTTTGTATTCATGAGAGCGATAATTCTCCTTATTCTGCTCAAGTATCCAATTCTTCAATTCTTGACTTGCTGCCCTTCGCTTTTGATACGAGCTCCAATAACGTATTTATAACCGGCTTTGCGCAATAATTCTACGTTTGTTCTATTCATCAATCCTGAATCTGCCACAACTATAAAGTCTTCCCCAAGTGCAAAACGCTGCTTGAAGTCATCTATCAAAGGTATCATCGTGTAACCTTCATATTGGCTTCCGTTGAACAATGAATACGATAACGGATAACCGCCTTCACTAACCAACAAGCCAAGTACAACTTGCGACTCGGCAGTCTTTCCATCCTTTGAGAAACCGGGCTCTCGTAACTCATCTGTCTTTGCCGATTCAAAGTAGAGAGTAGTAACATCATAAAACATTAAGCCAATCTTACCTCCAAGGACTTTTTGCGTATGTGCTACGCTAATTTGCTGTACTAATACCTGTTGAGTATTGTACAGTTTGTCCATATATCGATAGATATGATTTAGGTCTATATCTTCATCATAATAAGACTTAAGATATTCTGTGGTAGCGAGTTTGCTCGCAGGTTGAGATACACGCGCAGTAACAAGATGACGCAATATCTCGTCAGGTATGCGATTGAAGCCAATATCATCATAGATGCGGTCAAGAAGCAACTGAGTCCCGTTAATCAATACGGCATCCATATTGTCGATTACTCGCTTGGTCTCTTCAATCTCCCGGTCTTTATTATTTTCGAAGTCAAGATCTTGTTGACCGTTATAGGTTCTTAGCCACCGGAGGGCTGTTTGATAAAGATTTTGCGCTTCACTCTCTGTCTGAGCAACACCAAAGCTCTTTACCTCCTTGAATTGCCCGTGTGATTTACTTACCACAACAATACTTATGCTTCCTGAGCGATTCTTTTTCTTCCGTACAAACATAGGGTAAAGGTACGTATTTTACGCTTGCGTCACCCAAAGTCACCCATTTTTATAAGCTAATATGCTGATTATCATTGTGCGCTATATGATGGCAAGGAAAAGTGATGAAGTCAGGAGGATATATTGTCTCAAACCCTTTTGATTTGAATACTTTTTTCGATTGTTTATTTGAGAAAAAACTCGTCAGGGACGAAAGTCTGAAACAAATGACCACAGTAACGGACAATTTTGGTTTGGGTTTGATACAGGTCCCATTTTATGACATGAAAGGTTATGGATATACAGGTGGAATAGACGGTTTTCAAGCAACTACATTTTATTTCACTACAGAAAAAGTATCTATTGCACTGACCTCAAATGGCGTCGCCTATCCGTTAAACGACATTATACTGGGAGTATTGAGTACTTATTTCGGGAAAGAGTGGCAACTACCTCAAATGTAGATAATTATCCATATCCTGCTAAGGGCAATCTTGTGCCATGCTTAAGGCAATTTTGTGCGCTGCTTATGGTAGAAAAGTGCGGTGCTTATGGCACCAGAGTGCACTTAGCATGGCAGCAGAGTGCATTCGCGATGTCACAACTGTGCCAAAGGCGGTTGGCACAGTTGTGACAAAAGTGGTTGCAAAACTGAGCCAAAGGCAACGCACTTCTTTGTCAAAAGCAGCACACTTTACGAACAGTTACTTATCAGATGGGGTTATGAGGTTTGAACCGCAGAGTTACGCGGAGTTTTCATTGCGTTGCCGCATGGAAATTAAAAACTCCGCGTAACTCTGTGTAACTCTGCGGTTCAAAATCTTTAGATAGTAACAGTAGCTTTCAGCGGCAACGTGGCCGAAGAGCCGCCCACCAGAACCTCAATCGTTCCGTTTTCCAGTTTCCAGCCGTTTGCAGCCTCGTCCCAGTAGCGCAATTCCGCAACCGGCACCTCGAGCGTAACGGTCTGCGTGTTGCCCGCGCCGAGCGTGACCCGCTGGAAAGCTTTCAGTTCCTTTTCCGGCCATTCCACTTTCGCGCCGGGGCGACGGACGTAAAGTTGAACCACTTCATCGGCCTCCATTACGCCTTTATTGGTTATATCGAAGCTGATTTTAATCACATCATCTGCGCCATATTTGTTCTTATCGCTTTTGATATTGGCATATTCAAAACTTGCGTAAGACAGCCCGTGGCCGAAAGGATAAAGCACCGGTACGTTCTTCGTATCGAACCAGCGGTATCCCACCAGCAGACCTTCGGAATAGTACGCCTTAGGTGAGCGGACGTTCTCGTCGTACTCCGTTTCGCCAACGATATCGTGACGGAACTGGGCGGCAAAGACATCGCCGTCGGTCACCACATCATTCGAGAAGTTGCCCAGGGCGAAAGCAGGCGAATCTTCCAGTTTCAGCGGATAAGTGAAAGGTAGCTTGCCCGATGGCGAAATATTGCCTAGCAGCACATCGGCCAACGCATGCCCGCCTTCAAGGCCGTTCCACCAGGCCTGTACAACGGCGTTAGATTTCTCGTCAACTACCCTCAAATCGCATGGGCCGCCGGATACGACTACGGTTACGATATTCGGGTTCACCTCGGCCAGCCGGGCGATGATGATATCCTGGCTCACGGGCAATAGAATGTTTTCGCGGTCGATGCCCTCGCTCTCGATGAACTTGTTAGTTCCGGCGAAGAAGAGAACCAGGTCGGCACCCCGGGCGGCGGCAATGGCTTCTGCCAGCAATTTAGCGTCGGGCGCTTCATCGAGAGTCTGGGCTATCTCGGTCGTGCCGGCGCGGTACCCGGCAAACATGCCCATGTAGTGCTTGTAGGCGGGGGCATAGCTGATTTCCACACCCTTGCCGATGCGGTTTTTGAGCCCTTGCAGCGGGGTGATTTCGTAAGGTGTCTTGGCGCCGGCTCCCATCCCGCCCGAGGCGGTGGTGGCGGTGGCATTGAGTCCGATAACGGCTATCTTCTTCACCTTGGCGGTGTTGATGGGCAGCACGGCTCCCTCGTTCTTAAGCAATACGATGGATTTGGCGGCCACATTGTAAGCCACTTGCTGTTGCTCCTTCTGTGAGATTTTAACGGTGTTGGCCTTGTCGTCCGCAATGGGTTCGATGGCAAAGCGCAGGCGGAGGATTTCGCGCACTTTGTCGTCGACAATGCTTTCGTTGAGCTTGCCCGCGCGCACGGAATCAATCAGTGCGGGGCCGAAGTAATTATCGCCCGTCATCTGCACGTCAAGTCCGCCGAGGGCGGCGCCCATGGTGCTGTGGGTTCCTCCCCAGTCGGAAACGGTCATGCCTTTGAAGCCCCATTCGCCGCGGAGGATAACGTTGTTCAGGTGGTTGTTTTCGGAGCCGTAGTAGCCGTTCACCTTGTTGTAAGCAGGCATCACGCTCATGGCACCACCCTCTTTCACGGCCGCCTCGAAGGCTTTAAGGTAAATTTCGCGCATCGGCCGCTCGGCGATGATGACGTCGACGCTACCGCGGTTCGTCTCCTGGTTGTTCAGGGCGTAGTGCTTGAGGCAGGCGGCGGTCCCGGCGTCCTGCATCCCTTTGGTGTAGCCCACGGCGAGTACGGCGTTGAGGGCGGGGTCTTCGCTGAAATACTCGTACGTACGCCCGCCAATCGGCAGTCGCTGGATGTTCATCGCCGGGCCGAGGATGATGTCTTTCCCACGGCGGCGGGCTTCGGTTCCGAGGGCGTTACCGTAGTCGTAGGCGAGGTCGTACGACCAGGTGGCGGCCAGTGCCGAGCCGGTCGGGTAGTAGGTGGCCGAGTCGGTTGTCCAGCCGAGGGGGCGGAAGCCGTCGCCAATTTCTTCGCGCACGGCGAAGGGTCCGTCGGCGTATTTAATGTCCGGGATGCCCAGACGGGGAACACCCTCGGACGACATGATGGTTTTGCTGTGGAGCATCTCGACCTTTTCCTCGAGGGACATGTCGGCAATGATTTCGTTGATCTTTTTATCGTTCACAGTAAGCTTCTCCTGCGGGGAGCGAGGCGCTCCGGCCGGGTTTCCCTGCGGGGTCTGGCAGGAGGTTACGGCGGCTATTGACATGAATAGCGTAGCGGTTCTGATGGTTTGGTTCATAATATATTGTTAATTGATAAAGTTACGACTCACAAACGGCAGACAGGTATACAGCGCCGAGTGGAAATACTCCCACGTATGCCCGCCATCCCTTACGCGAAACTCACATGGAATATGTGCCCTGCGCATGGCCTGAAAGAACTCGATGTTCCGGTCGAGCAGGAAATCATCATCCCCGCAATCCACAAACCACTTGACAGTGCGTAGCTGGTTCTTCCGCGCTTCGTCGGCTTCCTCCACGAACTTCACGCAACTGTTGTCTATCACGGATTGGGTGAGGATGGCCAGCTTATCCCCCGGGGGGCGAGGCGCCCCGCCCAGGTGTTCCTGCGGAATAGACATTAAAGCGCTGATGGCGTAGACGGACGAGAACAGCTCAGGATGCTTCTGACCGTATCCAGTGGCTCCGCCGCCACCCATCGACAGACCGGCCACGGCGCGGTGGGCTTTGTCGCCTATGATGCGGTAGGTGCTTTCGATGTGGGGCAGGAATTCGGTGTAGAAGAAGGTTTCGTACTTCCAGCCGGGCATGTCGAAGTAGCCGTTCCAGTGGCCTTCGTCGAAGCTGCCGCCGGCGTTGGGCGATACGATGATCATCTCGACAGCCTCGCCGGAGGCGATGAGCTGGTCGGCCACTTCGCCGGCGTGTCCGCGCCAGAACCAGGCTTTGTCGGTGTCCGTCATGCCGTGGAGCAGGTAGAGGACAGGGTACTTCCTGTCGGGCCCGGCGTTGTAGCTTTTGGGGAGATAAATACTATACTCGCGCTGGGCGTTGAGCACTTTGCTGCGCATGCTCTCGTGAAGGACTTTGCTTTGCGGCCCCCACTGCCCGAATACCAGGCATAGCTGGCAGAGCGCGATAATGGATAGTGTGATTCGTTTCATATTGTCTTTTATAATTGTACCCGAAGCGCAAACCCGCCCCCAGGTGCCAGATGAACATCCAATTCCTTATTCCCTTTCAACTGAATACTCTCCTTCTTATAATCAGTTCCATTGCGGTGCGCATTCGCCCCATCCCTGAACAGCGTAGCCGTGCGTGCTTTCTCGCCGAGGAAAGACAGGTCGACTTGCAGGTCGCGGGCATCCCAGTTAGTCATGCCGCCGATGTACCAGGTGTTGCCTTTGCGGCGGGCGGTGACGATGTACTCGCCTATCTTACCGTCTAAGGTAATGGTTTCGTCCCATACAGTGGGGATAGAAGCGATAAATTCTAACGATTCCGGTTCGCGCATGTAGTTCGTAGGCGAATCGCAGAGCATGTTGAAGGGCGATTCGAACACCACGTAGCCGGCCAACTGGTGGCAGCGGGTGCCCTGACTCATCGGTTGGGAGTTCGAGGGGTGATAGTTGCCGCGCGAGCCGTTGCGCATGGCGCCCTGCGTATAGTCTATCGGGCCGGCCACCTGACGGATGAAAGGAATAGTAACATCGTACTTCATCTGGTCGACTTCGGCCGACGACCATTTCATCTGCTCCAACCCGTGAACACCCTCGAAGTTGAGGACGTTGGGATACGTGCGGTTCAGTCCGGCGGGCTTGTACATGCCGTGCAGGTCGAGGATCATTTTGTACCGGGCGCAGGTTTCGGCGGCGCGGTAGTTAAATTCTACCATCTCCTGGTCGTCGCGGTCCATGAAATCGACCTTGAAACCTTTGACGCCGAGCTCGGAGTAGTGGCGGCAGACGTTTTCCATGTCGCGGTTGAAGGCGTGGTAACCCGCCCAGAGAATGATGTCGACGTTGCGGGCGGCGCCGTAGTCGACGAGTTCCTTGATGTCGATTTCGTCGACCACCTGCATCAGGTCGGCCTTGAGGTTCACGGCCCAGCCTTCGTCGAGGATGACGTATTCGATGCCGTTGGCGGCGGCGAAGTCGATGTAGTATTTATAGGTGTCGTTGTTGATGCCGGCGACGAAGTCGACACCGGTGATGTTCCAGTCGTTCCACCAGTCCCAGGCTACTTTGCCGGGCTTGATCCAGGAGATGTCGGCAATGCGCGAGGGGGCGGCGAGCTTATAGGTCATATCGCTGTCGGCCAGATCTTTATCGGCGGTGGTGACGATGGCCATGCGCCAGGGGAAGGTGCGGGGGCCGTTTACCTTAGCCATGTAAGGCTCGCGCTCGGTGACCTCGAATTGCAGCATGTTATGTCCGCCGAGCTTCGAGGTGCGGGGATAGGCTGCGAATATACCCGTAAGGCGGCAAGGTGCCGTTGCCAGGTCTCCATGCGGATGGGCGCTGCTCATGAACATGCCGGGGTAGCTTTCGAGGTCGGACTCGCTGATGCAGATTTTCTTTCCGCTGGCGGTTTCGGCCACGAGGGGCAGGAACATGAGGCGTTCTTTATTGAGCCGGGAGAGTTTCTCGGTGGTGTAGGTATTCTCGAACGAGGTATGGAATTGCGATTCGTAGTTGCCGTCGTCGCCGTACATGACGTAGGGCACGGTGGCGGTAACGTCGTCGCCGAAGTTGTAGGCCACTTCTTCGCCGGCGATGGTGAAGGGTTTAGCGCGCTTGCTGACGAAGCGGTAGGCCAAGCCGTCGTTGTAAACGCGGAATTCAACGCCCCATTGCTTCTTGAAGTTGAGGGTGAGCAGGGTGTACTCGTCGTCAATCTTTTCTTTACGATAAAAGGGTGAGGCGATAGTTTGCCTAATATTCTTTTGAGCGCTTTGTGCAAGCTGGGGTTTGTCGCCCCATACCTCGCCACTGCTCAGGGTGAGGGAGATGGGGGATTCGTGGAGGATGGTTTCACCGTCGTGGGCGATGGTGTATGTGAGCTTGTCGCCGAGGGTGACGGTGGCGGTGATGCGACCGTCGGGGGAAGCGGCTTTATGCTGCTTCTGGGCCGAGACGGGGGGCAGCGACCCCAGGCAGGTTATTAAAAGGATTAAAAGGGTTTGTTTCATTGTTATTTTAATTGGTTTATATGATTTATTAATGGGCTTAATTTATCTTCAGCACCAGCGAAATCTCATTCGGCTTCCCGCCCTTCGGCAAACTCACCAGCAGACCATTCTTCGTCCGTTGGAAATCCGCTTTGCCGGCGCCGAGCAGTTCTACTTTCTTTATCTTACCGCTATGGTACGGGCTATCCGATGCCAGCGATTTGATTAATACCTTGCCATCCGCAGGCCACTCCATTACGTGGGCATACAGCGTCTTGCCATTCTCCACGAAGCGGATATCGGCGGCAGTGTACGGCTTGTTCTTGCCCTCGTTGAAACCCGCTCCGTCGAGCGGAATTTCAGTCTCGGCCGAGGGGCCCTCGCCGAAGATGCGCCAGGGGCGGGTGTCGAAGATGCCCTCTTTGTTGACGTCCATCCAGGCGGCGATGTCTTCAAGGATTCTTTCTTCTTTATCGTCGATGGTGCCGTCGCCTTTCATGGGGACGCTTAACAATAGGTTGCCGTTCTTGCTGACGATGTCGACAAGCATGTGGATGACCATTTTGCCGGATTTGTACCAGTTATCTACGTACGTAGAGCGGTTGTAGTGCCAGGTACCGAGACAGCTACAGGTTTGCCAGGCCTTGTCTTGCAGGGTGGAAGGCACGCCCTTTTCGACATCCCAAACGAGGGCTTCCTTGTGCTGATCTTGCAGCTTCTTGCCGAAGACAACGGCGTTGAGCTTCCCTTTGTTGCGCTTCATGTTTTGGTTGTAATAGTGCGCCACGACGTCCAGGCCGGTGTTGTCGATGGGGAAGAACGGCAGCACGCTGTCGTCGAAGTAAACCAGGTCGGGGTTGTAGCGGTTTATCATGTCGACGGTGCGGTCGAAGAAGTTATCATAATACGCCTGGGTGGGTACGGAGGTGCCTTCGGGCCAGTCCCACGCGCCCCAGGCGTGACCGCTGAGAGAGTGGTTCTGCACGTATAGTTCTTCGGGGTCGTAGCCTTCCCACCACTTGCCTTTACCGTCTTCCTTGCGTACCACGCGGGCATCGTAGGAGATTCCGGCGTAAGGGCCGGTTTTATCGGCGCCCTGGGCAGTTCCGTACCACGTCCAGGCGTGCGAGGAGTGGATGCTGACGCCGTAGGGCAGCTTGTGCTTGCGGGCGGCGCGCTCCCACTCGGCGAGGATGTCGCGCCGGGGACCCATGTTTACTGAGTTCCAGCGTTGGTATTTGCTGTCCCACAGATCCATGTTGTCGTGGTGGTTGCCCATGGCGAAGAAATACTGGGCGCCGGTGCGCTTGTAGAGGGCTACAAGCTTTTCGGGATCCCAATTCTCGGCTTTCCACTCGTTGATCACGTCTTTGAAGCCGAACTCGGAGGGGTGGCCGTACTTTTCGAGGTGTACTTTGTAGGCGTCGCCGCCTTCTTCGTACATGGCGCGGCCGTACCAGTCGCCGGCTTCGGGTTGACACTGTGGGCCCCAGTGCGCCCAGATGCCAAACTTGGCGTTGCGGAACCACTCGGGGGTTTGGTACGCTGATAGAGATTCCCAGGTAGGAGCGAACTTGCCTTGAGCAGCGGGTTCAACTCTCTGCGCATGGGCAGGGGCAGCTAATGCCCCGGTAAGGACTACGGATAGTAGCCATGTTTTTAGTGTAACTTTGTTCATCAGTCTATTCCTATTTTGATTATTGTTTATGAATGATTTTAGAGCGGTTTAAGTACAGCTACATACCCGCCGCCGCTAACCATCTGTATCTTTATCGGCTTACCCGCTTGTACTACCATGCGCTTCTTATTTAGCTTCGTTGGAGACTTGGCTCCAGCGCCTCGCTGGTCTTCCCAATACTCTAATTCGTACTTGCCGGCGGGCAGGAAGTTGGTATTAACGCTAACGGTGCGCACCGTCTCATTATTCATCCCTGCGAGGAACCACTCATCGCCCGAACGCTTCGCCATCACGATAAACTCGCCCGGATAGCCGTCGATAAAGCGGGTATCATCCCACACCGTGGGGACGATTTGCAGGAAGTCGCTACCCGGCTGGCCGAGCACGTGCTTGGGATGGTCGCAGAACACGGTGAACGGACTTTCATAAATCACGAACTTAGATAGTTCGGCGCAGCGCGTGTTCATGACCATGGTGGGCGATTGCTGCTTAAACTGCTCGGGCGTTACGTTGAGGAAACCGCCCGGTGTGTAATCCATCGGTCCGGCCAACATACGGGTGAAAGGCAGGGTGACGTTGTGCGTGGGAATGATACGGTCGGAAAACTTGGAATATTCCTCGCCCAGCACGCCCTCGCGGGTCATCATGTTGGGATAGGCGCGCTCGATGCCATCGGGCTTATACGAGCCGTGAAAGTTCACCATCAGTTGATGTTTGGCAGCGGTGCGAATGATTTTGCGATACCAGTTCACCATTTCCTGGTCGTCGCGGTCCATAAAGTCGATTTTGATGCCTGCCACACCCCATTGTTGGTATAGGGCGAAGGCTTCTTCAAAGGCGTTGTTGCGATTTACGTCTGTACTGTACAGCCAAAGCCAGATACGCACGTTCTTCTCTTTTGCACAAGCCAGGATTTCGGGCATATTGATTTGAGGTGCGGGCTTGGTGATGTCGGCCTCAGGCTGGTTGAAAGGACCATACCATTGCCAATCGATAAGCATATAAGGCCATCCCTGTGAGGCGGCAAAGTCGATGTATTCTTTGATGACGGGCATTTCCATCTTTACTTCTCCACTCCACCAGTGGTCCCACGCACACAGTCCGGGGCGTATCCACGATGTGTCGTCGAGGGCGCAGGGCGGGTTGAGCGACTGCACAATCTCCGATTCGATGAAGCGGCCGGGGTTGTCGCCCACCATCACCACGCGCCAAGGCGTGTAGATACGGTCGTCGAAACGGGCTTTGATACCTTCTTCTTTTTCGCTGGGCAGAGGGGAAAGCTTGGTAGTAAGAGAACCTGGCTGCCCTGCCTCGGTGCCCCCGATGTAGAAGCCGGGGTAGTTGTCGATGTTGGCCTCGGTAATAGCGAGATAGTTTTGTTTGTCCACCTCAACAAGCAATGGCAGTCCCGCCACGGTCTGTGCAGTGATTTCCGTCATCGTTTTTTTGTTGAACTCGCTCTCTTGACTCGATGTGTAAGCGGGGTAGTATTCAGCCACCCAAGCGTGAGCGTGCGCCGGTAGTGAGAATCCTGTCAACTCGCGGGTGATGGCGCGGTTGCCGATGGTATTACTGCCATGCAGTTGGTAGCGGAAGGCGATGCCGTTGTCGTAGGCGCGGAAGTAGAGATCCATGCGGCGGCGTTCGCCGTCTTTCTCGACGAGGGCAAGGTGGGTTTCATTCCACTGCACCTCTATGTGGGCGTGTTTGTTTTTGACGACTGGTGTCCACGAATCGCTTTGGACGATAGTTTGCGGGGTATTCAGCAGAGTAAAACCGCCGCGCATATCGGGCTCATTCTGGAACTCGAAGCCGAGTCGGGATTCATTGATTATCTGTGTGTCGCGGTAGGAGACGGTGTAGGATAACTCGCCTCCGTGGTTGATGGCGAGGGAAATTTCCCCGTTGGGGGATTTCAAATTTACTGTTTGCGCAACGCTACCGATTGAAAAGGCCAGCAGGGCTGCGATGATGATAAAGATTCTCATGATTATTTGCTATTTTATTTAATATGTTTCTATGATAAATCCATAATGGTACGGTTTGTTGCCGTCAATCGTGTACTTATCCATTGTGCGGGCGCCCCAGCCATCGTCGCCACCCACGCCGTGGATGTTCAGGTCGATGTTCAGGTTGATGAAATCGCGCGTGAGAAGCTCGTGGATATGCTCGGCCTGCTCCAAATCGTCCTCGCCGTAAGGCCAGGTGCGGAAGCAGAGGGGTTGCAGGCCGGTGATCTTGATGGTTTCACCCGCGGGATTGCCGAGGGAGAGCCAGCGTACATCGCACCGGTTGGCATTGTCTTGCGGCACGATATAGTGGGTGATGAACCGGTGGAGCGGCAGGCGGTAAAGCCCGACGAATGCGGCGGTTTTGCGGTCGGGATAGTTCTCGAACTCGCCGCGGCCATACCAAGTTACTTCGTTCCTATCTGGGGCGAGGCACATCCGCATGCCAAACTTGGGCATGAGGGGGATGTTCTCTTTCTCGGGCTGGTAGGTGGCTTCGACTTGTATGCGACCGGTGCCGCTGACGGTGTAGCGCAGTCCGTATGCGGCGCCGATGGTGGGCAGGGACATGGAGATGTCTATGATAACCATGCCGTCCTTTGTGCTGATGCGGCAAGCGTTTACTACGCGCCCTTCGGCAGCGGTTTTCCATGCGCCGAGGCGGTTGTTGTAATCATTGCGCAGCTGTATGTTGGTGGCGGGTTTCCAGAAGTAGGGTTCGAGGGCGCCGCGCAGGTGCTCGGTTTCGTTTACTTTCCAACTGGTGAGGGCGCCGGTGGCTTTCTCGATGCAGAGCAATGCGGCTCCGGCGGTAATGTCGATGGTGCCGGGCGTTTCTTTATAGGTGGCTTTCCAGCTGTCAGTCGTGAGGACGGGGGCTTCGAATGGGCTGTAGGCGAATTGTTCTTTGGCCACAACGAAGCCTCTGCCGGCCCACAACGTGGGTGCTTTCAGAGTGGCGTAGATGTTGAGAAAGAGTTCGCCGGGGGCGTTCGGCTTCTCCGGAATTTCCAGTATATCGCCGCGCAGGGCGAGGGTGCTGCTGCCGACTTTCCGGCCGTCGCAAAGCCACTCGTAGCTGTAGTCGAACTCATCCAGCGCGGTGAAGTCGTAGGCGTTGATGAGCTTGATTTGCGATTCGCTTTGCTTGCGGAACTTGATGTATTGGTACACTTTCTGCACTTCGTAATAATGCGGGTTGGGCACGCGGTCGGGTGAGATGAGTCCGTTAATGCCGGTGGGGCCGTCGTGAGGATGATCGCCGAAGTCTCCGCCGTACGCCCAGAATTCGCCGGGCAGCAGGCTGAGTGCCGAGGGGTCGGCGGGATAGCTAAGCGGCGAGCCGTCGAGTTTCTTGGGGATTCCCTGGTCGACCCAACACCAGATGGCGGCGCCGAGGATACTGGGGTCGGCTTCGATAACGTCCCAGTATTCGGGTAGGTTGCCGATGGAGTTGCCCATGGCGTAGGCGTATTCGCGCATGAATACGGGGCGGGCGGTGATTTTCTCGCCCAGGGCTTTAAAGGCGTCAGGGCTGAGGTAGGCTTCGTCGTACACGTCGGAGACGGAGCGGTCGGTATCGTCGTACACGGGTCGGCTGGGGTCGAGGGTGCGAACAGTGTCGGCCATGGCGCGGAGGTTCATGCCGCTACCACCCTCATTGCCGAGCGACCAGAAGATGACGCTGGGGTGGTTTTTGTCTCTTTCGACCAAGGCCACGGCGCGGTCTACGTGGGCGAGCGTCCACCGCGGGTTATCGCCCAGGTCTTTGCTGCCCAGGCCGTAGGCGTGGCTTTCGTGGTTGGCTTCGTCCATGACATAGAGGCCGTACCGGTCGCACAGCTCGTACAACAGGGGCAGATGCGGGTAGTGCGAGGTGCGCACCATGTTGATGTTGGCCTGCTTCATCAGCTGGATGTCTTTCTCCATGGTCTGCGGGTCCACATAGAATCCGGTGCGGGGGTGATAGTCGTGGCGGTTGACGCCTTTCAGCTTGATGGGCTTGCCGTTGACTTTGAAGACTTCGCCCTGAATTTCGATTTTGCGGATGCCCCAGTGGTAGTCGAATGTTTCGAGTACGCTGTCTTTATCGCGCAGAGTGATGTTGACCTTATATAGATAGGGCTTTTCGGCCGACCAGAGACGGGGTTGTTTGAGTAGGTCGGAGAGTTCTACTTGTATTTCGGAAAGGGGCTGGACGGCTTTGAGGTGTCGATGCATCGTTGATGTGAGGCTTTCGCCGTCGGTCACGGTAACGAAGAGTTGCAGGTCTTTGGCTTTCTTCCGGCTTTGGTTCCTCAGCGATACATTGGCGCGGAATGTTGCGGTTTGCATATCGTCCGAGAGGTCGGTACTGAACATGTAATCGCGGATGTGTGTCTGCGGGCGCACCCACAATTCCACGGGGCGGAATATTCCGCTGAGGCGCCACATGTCCTGGTCTTCAAGGTAGCTGCCGTCCGACCAGCGGTACACTTCTACGGCGAGGCGGTTGGTGCCTGCGGTGACATAATCGGTAACATCGAATTCGGCGGGCGACATGGAGTTCTGGCTGTAGCCTACTTTCTCGCCGTTCACCCAGAGGTACATGGCTGACTTTATGCCCTCGAAGTGCAGGAAGAGGCGTTTGCCGTTCATCTGAGGCGTCACCTCGAACGTGGTTACATACGAGCCGATGGGGTTTCGGTTCTCGTAGCTGTAGTAGTGGGCGGGCGGTTCGCTCATCACTCTCGGCTCATCCTTCTGGAACGGGTAGGTTACGTTGGTGTAGATGGGTTTGCCATAGCCCTGCATTTGCCAGGAGCCGGGTACGGTAATCAGGTCCCATCCGTCGGTATTGTAATCGTTTTTGTAGAAGTCGACTGGGCGACTATCGGGGTCGGGCGACCATTTAAAGCTCCACTTGCCGTTGAGGGAGATGATTTCGCTGCACGCTTCTTTTCGGGAGGGCAGCGTGAGGGTGGCGTGGTAGGGCTCTTTGTTGATGCCGACTACCTGCGGGTTCTCCCAGGGGCGAGGCGCCCCGGCCAGGTTTGACTGCCGTCGATTTTCAATTCCTTGCGGGTGGCTGGAGATTGAGACAAGTAGTAGGGCTGCGATGATAAGGGTGTTCCTCATGTTCGGGTGGTTATTAGTTATGATTAATGTTGTGGGCGGAGGGGCTAAAATCACTTCGCTTCCATTATCACCACATCCCACGGCTCCAACTTCACAACGTCGCCCGTCTTCACGGTCTTGCCGGAAATCAGTTCCTTCGCTTGCGGATAGCTGTAGGTTAGTTCTCTCGCCTCGCCGCTGTAATTGAAGATGTAGCGGATGTTCTTGCCCTGTTTGTTCACGCCCGAGCGATGTATCACCGGGAATCCCTGATGCTCGGCAGAGATGACGCTTGCCTCCTCGGCCACTCGGCGCACCACGGCATCTAGAAGTTGTTGCGAGGGGTACGCGCCGATATACGTCAGCTTGCCTTTGCCATATTTGTTCTCGGTGATAACGGGCCATTTACCGAAGAACGGATGCTCGGCATAGGCCAGGGGGGTGGCCGTTTCGGTGATGAGGAACTCGTACCAATCGCTTATCTGCCCATTGCTGCCAAGGCCGAAGGCGTTGTCCTTCAGTGCCAGGTTGCCGATGGCGGAATACTCCTGGTAGTAGAATCCGCACGCCTTGCGCAGCGGCCCGGGAGCCAGCGTGGCGCGCACGGCCGAGTGTTCGTTGCAGTAGCCGCTCTTGTGCATCATCACCACGTGCCCGCCCGAGAGTACGAAGCGGTCGATGGCCATCAGCAGTTCGTCGGTGGCCACATATAGGGGTGGAACGACGAGCATATCGTATCCGCTGAAGTCGCTCACCTTGTCGCAGGGCAGAATGTCGGTCTCGATGTTCTGGAAGTAGAGCGCACGGTGCACCATGTCGATGGGGTAATTGCTTTTGTAGGTATGGGGCATGAAGCCGAGGGCGTGATAGGAATCGTGGCTGTAGAGGATGGCCACCTTGTTTGTCTTCTTGAGGTCTACGATGCGGCTGCCAATCTTCTGGAGCTCTGTGGCGGTGGTTTTGAACTCGTTGTAGATGCGGTTGGGCTCCAGGTCGTGTCCCAAAACGCCGCGCCAGTAGGTCTCCTGTCCGTAGTGCAGGGTGGCCCAATGCCAATATTCCACCATGTTGGCGCCCGAGGCGTAATGACCGTACACGTTTTGTCGCAGCTGGTTGTCGTAGGGCGGATATTGTCCGCGGGCGTCCCACCCGATGCCTTGGGCGTTGGTCTCCATAACGATGTAGTTGTTCCGTGCCACGGTGCGCACAAAGTCGCCGGCGTAGGCAATGCGCTGTCCGTCTTGCTTATCTTGCACATCGTGGTAGACGTTGATGGCGGGGTATTGCATTTGTCGGAAGCTCTCCACCTGGTCGATGTTGTGGAAGTCGGGCATGAAGCAATGGGTGACAAACTGGTCGGGACGCTTGTATTCGTTCACAATGTCGCACTGCCAGTTCAGGAAGTCGGCCACCTGTTTGCGGTTGTAGCGTTCCCACTCGTTCTTGTAAGAGGGGTTGGTCACTCCGTCGCGCACATAGAACTCTTCCCAGGTGTTGATGTTCATGCCCCAGTAGTTCATCCCCCACTCCTTGGTGAGCAGGTCGAGGTCGTTGTTGAAACACTCCTTGATGTAGTTGCGAAATCCGATGAAGTAATCGCGATTGTTCACCCCCCGTGCCTCGGTTTCGTTGTCCACCTGATAGCCAATAACGCCGGGGTGCTTGGCGTATCGCTCCAGGAGCTTGCGGATGATGCGCTCGCTATAGAACTTGAAGGTGGGATTGGTGAAGTCGATGTTCTGGCGGATGCCATAGTAGGCTTTGTTGCCGCGCTGATGCTCGGCCAGCACCTCGGGATGTTTGTGGGCAAGCCACGCAGGGATGGAATAGGTGGGTGTGCCCAGTATGACCTTGATGCCGGCTTGGTGCATTTGGTCGATGATGCGATCCATCCACTCGAACGCAAAGACACCCTCTTGTGGCTCGAAGATGCCCCAGCTGGATTCGCCCACACGAACAACGGTGAGGTTGGCGTTCTTCATCAGACGGATGTCTTCGTCGAGACGCTCGTAGGGCATGTACTCGTGGTAGTAGGCGGCGCCGTAGAGTTGGCCCTGAGACGGGGCGGCCAGGTTGCCATGCTGAGCCTCCATGCGGATGGAGGCAAGCAGGGCGAGGGATAGGAGAAGAATGAATCTTGCTTTCATGGTTGTATCGCTATGTATCGCTATCGGATTATTTATTGCGCGGATATTTCGCCGGTATCGACATCATTTCCTGAAGAAAGAGAGGGTCAACATCAAACTTGCAGGTCTCCCGGTTATATTGGCCTACTACCGGAACATCCCAAAGCATGGGGCACATGCCGCGCGAGTAAATCGCTTCGGTTACGGAGACGCAATAGAGCCTTACTACTTCCTGGGTTCTGTTGAGGGAGGAGCACGCGTATTCGCCTACGATTACGGGGATGCCCTTGTCTACGCAGTTCACTTTCAACGCTTCCATTGCATCGTTAAGCTCCTTGATTTCTTCGGGGGTACCCCACGATGGAACACCTACGCCCCATCCGGCGTCTTCACCGTTGCCCAGGATGGCAAAATTAGCCGGCGAATAGTAGTGTACGGTGAGTGCCAGGCGGTTGGCCGGGTCGTTGGGTATTTTGGTGAGCGGGTCGTAAGCGTAACTGTCGCCTGTGTTGTAGATTTCTACCAACAGGTGACGTTTGGCGTTGTTGCCGCCGGATGCCCTTACTATGTCGACAAAGAGTTGATTGAGGTCGTTTACATAACCGAAGGCTTTGGCTTTATCGACCTGGGTTCCGCCCCACGGCGTCCATATTTCATCGTAGCCGATTTCGTTCATGGGTTCAAACATCAGGTGGTCGCCGTATTTCTCGAAGCGTTTGCTGATTTGTTTCCACACGGAGGTGAATTTCTTTCTGTCTTCGGCGTCTGTTGCCGCTTTCTTTACCCATTCGTTTTCGTGGTGTACGTTTATGATGGCTACCATGCCGCAGTCGAGGGTCCAGTTGAGGATGGTTTCGACGCGATTCATCAGGTCGGGGTGGATTTGGTAATTGGGCTGCATCATGTTGCTCCAAGTCACTGGAATTCGGAGGGATGAATAGCCGGCTTTGGCGTATCCTTCAATCATTTTCCGGGTGATGATGGGGCTTCCCCAGCAGGTTTCGAAGTTGGACTGAACGCTTTGGTCGAACCAGTTGCCGCTTGCGTCCAGGGTATTACCGAGGTTAATGCCCAGGCCCATTTCATTAACCAGTTGCTGGGTGGTGAGGTTATCGCGCACCAGGAACTTTTCGGGTTCGGGGGCAGGTATTACTTCGTCACCGGCTGCCTGTTCGACGGGTATTTTATTTTCGGCTCCATTGGCGGTAACCATAACATTCGCTTTTCTGATTTCGTTCAATGGATTGGCTTCTACAGTTACTTTGTATTGATAGTTTCCGGGTACGGAGGTGAACATGGTAACTTTACACCATGTTTCTCTGCTTTCTACTTTTATTTGTGTATTTGCGGTTATATCCAGTATGGACGATCCGCCTTCTTTTTCGAATTTAAAGGAGGTTTGTCCTATCTCTACGTTGATCTTCTCTTCGTTGTCGGAGCATGCCTGAAGAAGGAGCATAATCATAAGCATATAACTTACCAGTGTTTTCATGTGAATTGGGTTTAATAGATTAAAAGATAATATTTATTTGTGTAAATCATCAGTACAGATACTTGTATGGCAGGGCATACGAGTATGATGTTGCGAAAATAGGGGTTTCAGGGGACATGTAGTTGTAGAAATGTTTCAGAAGAGAGATGTGTGGGGGCGGGATGTGTATCAAAATAGGGTAAGTTTTGTTATCTTACCGCGGAAATGTAGAAGAACCGTGGAAAATCCATCAGTTCTCCTGACATTCGGGTGCATTACAACTTAACCACCACCCTCTTTCCATTATACTCCACCGTCTTCCTCTCGCCATCCACACTTACTACATTGAACTTCCGTTCTTTCAGCATCCCTGCGAACTCTCCTTTGCGGCTTTCGATGGTGAGGGTACGGGCGCGGTCGTTCCATTTCATGGAGATGGTGCTGTATATTCCCTTTTCGTAATTGTAGTTGTCATTCTCGTCCTCGTACAACGTGAACTCGCCGTTGCTGCCGGGATATACCTTTATTTCGAGGTTATCCCATGGCTTCTCGGTGGTGTATTGTACTTTGGGACCAATCGGCAGTATGGAACCGGCTTTGACGTAAAGCGGCAGGATGTCGATAGGCGTATCTTTCGTGATATGTTGTCCGCCGGACTGTTTCTGGTTTGTCCAGAAGTCGTACCAATCGGCACCTTCGGGCAAGTAGATGCGGGTGGATTTAATGGTGCTGAAATCTTCTACGCTGATGGTGTCCGAAACCATTTTGGTGTACATCGGTTGGGTAACGGGGCATACCAACAGGGACTTGCCGAACATGTATTGGTTGTGAATGTCCCACACGTTGCGGTCGTCGGCGAAATCCATGGCCAGGGCGCGCATAAAACTTGACTGATTGGCGGTTACCTCCCACGAAGTGGTATAGATGTAGGGCAACAGGCTGTAGCGCAGGTGGATGAATTTCTCAACCGCGTCGTAAACCGGCTCGCCTTTTTGGCCGAATTGATAGATTTCGCGCGAGGCGCCCTCGCCGTGCGAACGCATCATGGGGCAGAATGTGCCGAACTGTACCCAGCGTGCATAAAGTTCGCGGTAGTCCGGATCGTCCAACATCAGCGGGTGTTGCCAGAGGAAGAATCCGCCGATGTCGCTGTTCCAGTGCGGAATGCCGCAGAGAGAGAAGTTAAGTCCGGCGGGTATTTGTTTCTCAAAGACTTCCCACGACGCGGTGATGTCGCCCGTCCACGTGTTGGCGCCGTAGCGCTGCTGACCGGCAAAGGCGGAGCGGGTAAGGATGAAGACGCGCTTGTCCGAGGTAACGGCGCGCTGGTGGTCGTACACTCCGCCCACGGTCATCAAGGGGTAGGCGTTGCGCACTTTGCGGAAGGAACCGAGATAGGTTGGCGTGTCGAAGTCTTCGGGTTTGGGGTGGAAATGGTCGGGCTCGGTAGAGTCCATCCACCAACCATCGATGCCGAGGGGCAGGAGGTTTTCATTGAGGTATTTCCAATAGATGTCGCGCGCTTTGGGGTTGTAGGCATCGTACACACGGGCGCCGGAGGGGTAATCCAGATTGGGCGGCCACATAAACGAGCCGGATTCGGGCCAAGTGCGGAAGTTGAAGAGCATGTTTTGTTTGTCCATCTCGCGGTAGGGCTTGGTACGCGGGCCGAAAGCCGACCAGATGGAGATAATGATATGGGCATTGAGGCCGTGTATGTCCTGCATCATCTTTTTGGGGTCGGGGAATTCTTCGTTCAGGAATTCCATGGCGTTCCACAGGTAGTTGTTGCCCCAGTACCGCCAGTCTTGGATAATCCCGTCGAGTGGAACGCCGAGTTCGCGGTATTTCTGCACCACGCCGACAATCTCCTTTTGGCTTTTGTAGCGCTCGCGGCTCTGCCAGAATCCGTACGTCCACAGGGGGAACATGGGTACCTGACCGGTGATGTGACGCATCTGGGCGACTACGCCATCGGCATTGCCGCCGTACATAAAGTAGTAGTCGATGCAATCGCCAACTTCGGACTGGAAGGAGGTTTCTTCGGCATTGTCTTTGAAGATGGTTGGTGAGTAATTATCCCAGAAGATGCCGTATCCTTTGACGGACTGGAAGAAGGTGATCACGTCTTCAAGATTGTCCTGGATAAGGCGTTTAGTTTGACCCCGTTGCGACATCTTGCCGTTTTGCAGTTGCCCCAGCCCGTAGATGGCTTCGTCTTTTTCGAGGGTGAATGCCTGATACACGCTAAATGTTTTCGTGCCGGCATCGTTGAAATCATCGAAGCGCGCACCTTTTTCTTTTTCTTCCAAAAGCGTCTTTCCGCCGGGTGTGGTAAAGGTTACCTGCCCGGTTTCTTCGTTGAGGTTAACGGTTAGCCGACTGCTTTTGATGGTCAACACATTGCCTTTCCGGCTGGTGGATAGCTTTACGTTCTCGGGCCGGGCGATAACGGAGAGGCTTTCTTTGGTGTAGCTCCACCCCTCGGGTGATTTGAGGATGCGCACGGTGGAGGGGGTGTAGAAACGGATTTCAACGCCGCCCGCATGGAAACCTGGCTGCCCCGCCTCGGGGCGGGCGTTGAGCCATTGTGCGGCAAGGATAAAGATGATAAAAAGGAGTTTCTTCATGGAATTAGTTTTTTAGACAAATCTAATACAAATCCCCTGTAGGCGACGGTGGCAAATGTTTCAGAAGGAAGGGGCATTTGTGTTAGTTAACAAAACTGACCCTACCATGCAACGTATCTGGTTCGTTAATTACCGGTGTGTTATACCGACACCACGAGCAGGTTATTAGTTGTTTTATCGTTTTCGCATTTTTAAGGCGCCGGTTTAGCAGCCCTACCCGAACACATAAACGAAAGGAAAACACAACAATATCCATCGTTTTATCACAAATTTCACCAAATTACCTGCATATAGTCAAAACAAAACAGGTCGAAAATCTTCTTTCCGGCAATCCAAGAAAAGCAAAATCCCTCTCTGAGTAGCTCTGAGGGGCATTGCCCAATGTTCTTTTTCGTGGTTTTCATTGCAAATAGCGGAAAAATACTAAAAATGAATCCGAAAACGCCTGATTTGCATCAGGGAAATTGCAATTTTGCTTCGTTTTGGTGCTAAAAAGCCCGGATTTTTGTATTACACGGCGGCGAGCGTGTATTACACGACGGGGTGCGTTGTATTACACGGCGGGTGGTTGCGTTGCGGTACGCCTTTCGCCGTGTAATACAACACGAGTCTCCGTGTAATACATGCCCGCCAAAATATCAAAATTTCCGGTTTTTGGGGCTGTGATTTTCCTTGCTTGCTTTTTTTATTTCAAAAAAGCAGGAGAGGTTTTTCTAAACGGGGCGTAAATGTTGATGTTTGCGAGATGTTACATTGATTATAATAACGGATATTTATAAACATTAACGACTCTATTAATACCCATTCTATATCATAACAAAACATACAATATACATTTAACAACTTTATGATTTTAACAACACCATCTGAACTGCGTTATTTTTATCACTGTGCTTTTGAAGGAAGAAATTACCGCAAGAAGCACAGTTAAAAAGCGAATTGACAAAATGACAATGCGTTAAGTTGCCTTTTATTTAAACACAAACCACAAACTCCCCTTAAAGGGCACCCAGTTCAACTGCATATTCTTCTGTCCCGAGGGGCCGAGTTGCTCCGGTTTCTGGAACTTCGTTCCGATGGCAGGGATGGCATACATAAAGCCGATGTTGGTTTCGGGGAATGGTGGCGCGGTATTATCGTTTCCGGCGCCCCGGGCGCGTTCGGGCCTGAGCATCTGGAAAAACAGATTCGGGTTGGAGGGTATCATGCTGAACGCGCCCTCGCTGGTATGCAAGGTCACGGCGCGACAGTCGGCATGGTAGCCTTTGAACTCGGGATAGCTCCACGATTCGCCGGTGACGGTGTTGTTGTACTCCTTGCGCCAATGGCCGAAGCGGGTGCCCTCCATGCGGTTCTTCCACACGCGGTAAGGGCCTTCGCCTATCCATTCCATGGCGCGGATGTTCTCTTCGGGGTAGTTGAGGCCGATGCCGATGTAGTCGACTTCGCCTTTCACACTAAAGGTATAGTCGAAGCGGGGTGGCTCGCCGGGGGCGAATACCCATCGCACCCACTGGCCGCCGTCGAACCGGGGTTCGACGATGTAGGTATCGCCTTCCTTATGGTGTTTGAAATCTTTCAGGGTGTTGGTAGAGGTTACGATGACGGGGCCGCCGTGCAGGGAGATTTGTCCGGCTGGGGTTTCTACGAGGTCGAGCAGGCCGGTGGTTTTGTTGAACGTCATTTGGGTGGCGCCGTGGGTGATGGTGAGGTGGCTATCATCTTCGGTGGCGGTGGCGGCAACGTGCCGCTGCGAGGTTTCCTGCGGGTCAAGACGTCCTCCCCCCTAACCCCCTCCAGAGGGCAGGGCTGTTAAGTTTTTAAATTTTTCTTCTGTTTTTGAGTACATTAGTGCTCCATAGTTCTTTAAAATGATTATTTTAGCATAAAAAAGAGATG
>NZ_QVMI01000034.1 GCF_010500965.1 Bacteroides sp. 51
TATAGATAAGGTAAATACATTATATGACTATTACGATAGCCAAGGGTGGATAACGCCGGAAGAAAAGGAAAGGTGTAGTCTGAGGAGGTTCTTTGAAGGATAATGATTGTTTTGAAACGCAGATTAACGCAGATTAACGCGGATTATTTATTTAAATATGGCATCTCACACTTTGCAAATATCTTTTCATTGCATAAAGTTATAGCCTTCGGGCAATTTATGCTATTTTTGCAGATAATTTGTGCAAAGAGAGAATGAAGAACGAACAACCATACAGCCTGCTGAATCAAATCTCATACCCGAAAGATATACGTAAGTTAAGCGTAGACCAACTTCCGGAATTATGTTACGAACTCAGACAGGAGATTATAGAGGAATTATCAAACAATCCCGGCCACTTTGCTTCGGGTCTGGGTACGGTGGAACTTACGGTAGCCCTCCACTATGTATTCAACACCCCTTACGATCGCATTGTGTGGGATGTGGGTCATCAGGCGTACGGACATAAGATACTGACCGGACGGAAAGATGCTTTCCATACCAACCGAAAGTTTAAAGGCATCCGCCCTTTCCCATCGCCGGAAGAAAGTGAATATGACACGTTTACTTGTGGGCATGCATCGAACTCCATATCCGTAGCACTTGGTATGGCTGTAGCCGCCGAGCGTAAAGGCGACAGAAACCGGCATATCGTAGCCGTCATCGGCGACGGTTCGATGAGCGGCGGACTGGCATTCGAAGGATTGAACAATACCTCGTCTACCCCGAACAACATGCTGATCATTCTGAATGACAACGATATGGCTATCGACCGTAGCGTGGGCGGAATGAAGCAGTACCTCTTCAACATGACCACCTCCAACCGGTATAACCAGTTGCGTTTTAAGATTTCGAAGATGCTCTTCAAAGTAGGTATCTTAAACGACGCACGCCGCAAAGGACTGATCCGGTTCAACAACAGTTTAAAGTCGCTCGTAGCCCAACAACAAAACATATTCGAAGGCATGAATATCCGTTACTTCGGTCCCATAGACGGGCACGATGTGAAGAATATTGCCCGGGTACTGAAAGATGTCAAGAACCTGAAAGGACCCAAAATCCTTCATCTGCATACCACCAAAGGAAAAGGATTCAAACCCGCCGAGCTGGACGCAGCTTCATGGCATGCGCCGGGGCGCTTCAACCCCGATACGGGCGAACGATACGTGGCCGATACCGAAGGAATGCCCCCACTCTACCAGGATGTGTTTGGCAATACATTGGCAGAACTCGCCGCCGCGAATGAAAGAATCATGGGGGTAACTCCCGCCATGCCCACCGGCTGTTCGATGAACATACTCATGGAACGGATGCCCAACCGCGCATTCGACGTCGGCATAGCCGAAGCCCACGCCGTGACCTTCTCGGGGGGAATGGCTAAGGACGGACTTCAACCATTCTGCAACATCTACTCCTCGTTTATGCAACGAGCGTACGACAATATTATACACGACGTAGCCATTCAAAAGCTAAACGTCGTTCTCTGCCTCGACCGCGCCGGACTGGTAGGCGAAGACGGTCCCACTCACCACGGTGTGTTCGACCTGGCATACCTGCGTCCGATTCCCAACCTCACCATCGCCTCGCCGATGAATGAACATGAGCTGCGCCACCTGATGTACACGGCTCAATTGCCGGACAAAGGCCCGTTCGTCATCCGCTACCCAAGAGGTCGGGGCGTATTGCCCGACTGGGAATGCCCGATGGAAGAAATAGAAATCGGCAAAGGCAGAAAGCTCAAAGACGGCAAAGACCTGGCTGTCATATCCATCGGTCCCATCGGCAACATAGCCCGCAAAGCCATTGCCCGTGCCGAAGAACAACAAGGACTATCCATTGCCCATTACGACCTGCGCTTCCTGAAACCGCTGGATACCGAACTTCTACATGAAGTGGGACGCAACTTTAAGAAAATCATCACCCTGGAAGATGGAGTAATCAAAGGCGGCATGGGCAGTGCCATACTCGAATTCATGTCGGACAACGAATATTGCCCAGCCATCAAGCGCATCGGGGTGCCCGATCAGTTCATAGAACACGGTTCCATACCGGAATTGTACCAACTGTGCGGGATGGACGAAGAAGGAATCATGAAACAGTTGACAGTTGACAGTTGAAAGTTGAAAGTGAACTATGCAGATAAAAGCATTGTTTTCTTTTAACTTTCAACTTTCAACTTTCAACTTTCAACTCTATAAGAATGAAAATTATTATCGCCGGTGCAGGCGCAGTAGGTACGCACCTTGCCAAGCTACTCTCACGCGAGAAACAAGACATTATCCTGATGGATGATGATGAAGACAGGCTCAGTTCGATGGGAACAAACTTCGACCTGATGGCCGTTACCGGTTCGCCTACATCCATTGGCGCCCTCAAAGACATTGGAGTAAACGGCGCCGAATTGTTCGTAGCCGTCACACCCGACGAAAGCCGTAACATAACAGCCTGTATGCTGGCCACCAATCTGGGTGCTAAGAAAACATTGGCACGCATTGACAATTACGAATACCTTCTCCCTAAGAACAAAGAATTCTTTAAGACACTGGGCGTAGACTCACTTATCTACCCCGAAATGCTGGCCGCCAAGGAAATCGTATCTTCCATGCGCATGAGCTGGGTACGCCAATGGTGGGAGTTCTGTGGCGGAACCCTGATCCTGATCGGTGCCAAGCTACGGGAGAAAGCGGAAATACTCAACATCCCCTTATATGAATTGGGGGGAGCAGACACGCCATACCATGTCGTAGCCATTAAACGAGGCAACGAAACCATCATCCCCCGCGGAGACGATGTACTGAAACTCCACGATATCGTTTACTTCACCACTACCCGCAAATACATACCCTACATCCGTAAAATAGCCGGCAAGGAAAACGAAGCCGACGTGCAAAACGTGATGATCATGGGCGGTAGTCGCATAGCCGTACGGACAGCACAATACGTACCGGACTATATGAAGGTGAAAATCATCGAAAGCAACATCGAACGTTGCAACCGCCTGACCGAACTGCTGGACGATCGTGTCATGATTATCAACGGCGACGGAAGGGATATGGACCTCTTGGTGGAGGAAGGACTGAAAAACACACAAGCCTTCGTTGCCCTCACCGGAAACTCCGAGACGAACATCCTGGCTTGCCTTGCCGCCAAACGCATGGGCGTAAGCAAAACCGTAGCCGAGGTCGAAAATATAGACTACATCACGATGGCCGAGAGTCTGGACATCGGAACCGTGATCAACAAAAAGATGATCGCCGCAGGCCACATCTACCAGATGATGCTCGACGCAGACGTATCCAATGTCAAGAGTCTGACATTCGCCAATGCCGACGTTGCAGAGTTTACCGTTAAAGCCGGCTCCAAAATAACCAGGCATCCGATAAAAGATATGGGACTTCCCAAAGGCATCACCATTGGTGGACTTGTACGCCAGGGCGAAGGTCTGCTTGTATCCGGAGATACCATGATTCTACCCGGCGACCATGTTGTGGTATTCTGCCTGGACATGATGATTAAGAAAGCCGAAAAGTATTTTAGCTAATTTATTCCTTATATGATCAACGTTAAAATGATATACCGTATCATGGGGTTTCTGGTTCTTCTGGAAACGGTGATGTTACTTTGTTGCATCGGTGTATCATCCTATTATGGCGAAGATGACCTGATGAGTTTCGTCATTACCACAGGCATCACCTTTGTAGTAGGTTCCGTCCTGCTTTTTATGGGGAGAAGTGCAGAACGGCAATTGGGTAAAAGAGATGGCATCATTATTGTAAGCATATCATGGGTGGTTATCTCTGCTTTCGGCATGCTACCTTTTTATATTAGTAAATACATACCCGATATCACGAATGCCTTCTTTGAAACCATGTCCGGCTTTACCAGCACAGGTTCTACTATTCTGGATGACATTGAAGCACTGCCGCATGGCTTATTATTCTGGCGCAGCCTCACCCAATGGTTTGGCGGACTGGGTATTGTATTCTTTACCATCGCCGTACTGCCCATCTTCGGTGTAGGAAGCGTACAACTTTTTGCAGCCGAAGCCAGCGGACTAAACAAAGACAAAGTGCATCCGCGCATCGGTGTCACAGCCAAATGGATATGGAGCATCTACCTCGGGCTCACCCTGATTGTTATCGCACTACTTATAGCCGGCGGCATGCCCATCTTCGACAGCGTATGCCATGCCTTTGCCACTACCGGCACCGGAGGGTTCTCGACCAAACAAGCAAGTATAGAGTACTACAACTCACCTTATATTGAATACGTTACCGCCATCTTCATGACCATATCGGGGATTAATTTTACCCTGTTACTCTTATTCGTAAATAAGAAGTTCAAGAAGTTCTTTGAAAATACAGAGCTGAAATGGTACCTCATATCCGTTGGATTCTTCACCTTATTTATTGCAGCAGGACTATACCATACCACTTCAATGGGAGTGGAAGAAGCTTTTCGGAAATCGTTCTTTCAGGTAGCGTCGCTTCACACGTCAACCGGCTTCGCAACAGCCGATTACATGACCTGGGAACCGGTATTATGGGCACTACTCTGCACCTTGATGTTTGTTGGAGCTTGTGCAGGAAGTACTTCGGGAGGGATTAAGTGTATCCGCATGGTGATCTTCAGTAAGGTAGCCCGCAATGAGTTCAAACGTATCATCCACCCCAATGCCGTATTGCCGGTACGGGTAAATAAACAGGTGGTTCCCCAGAATATATTAACCAGCACCCTGGCCTTCCTTTTTGTCTACCTGATGATTGTTGTCATCAGTTGTCTGATCTTCATGGGCTTGGGAATGGGATTTCTTGAATCCGTGGGCACAGTAATTTCCAGCATCGGCAATATGGGACCGGGGCTAGGGCTCACAGGCCCTGCCTATTCCTGGAATCACTTGCCCGATGCCGCCAAATGGCTATCGGCTTTCTTGATGCTTGTAGGACGATTGGAATTATTTACGATACTTATTCTGTTCACTCGTGGGTTCTGGAAGAAGGGATGATGCTAATCATGCTCGTTCAGCCATGTCCGAACCTCAGCTTTTACCCGGATTGTAACAGTATTATCAACCTTAAGTTGCTGGGATAATATTTTCCCAGCAACATCCTTGGCATTTACTTGATCTCCCGTATTTACATAAAGCTGCCAAAGCAAATAATTTGGCAATATCCTGGTGGGAATCATCCATGATGCCAACTTATAGTAAGATTCGGCCTTTGCAAATTCTTTTCTTCGACAATAAACTTTACCAATATCACAATATGTTTCGCAAGAAGGGGTTAGATAACTTATTTTATAGTCAGTGTCGTCTGCTCCATAGTGAAAGATGTACTCTGTATATACCGCATTAAATTTTAAATTATGAATGAGTTTCCCAAAATGCTTATTAATAAAAGGAGCTGACTCTAACTCTTTTTTCGACGTTGCTTGTTTCATCTCCCAAGATGCACGCTCATAGAATTTACATTCTATTACTGCCCAGACGCAAACACCTACTATTACCAACACAAATAAAGTATGAACCCAACGCAGTTTGTTTATAGTATACAATTCTTTACTAACGCTTCCGCCTAATAAAATAGAAAAAAGTAGAAATAAAGGAAAAATATAACTCGGATAAGAAAATAGGGAAAAGACTATCAGGCAAATTAACGCTGATTTAAAAGATCGCTCCTGATCATTTTGAGACCTCATACTGAACAACAAAACCAGTAACCCTGCTATCATTAAAAAGCCTATTAGTCCGAGTTCGACTGTGACATAAAGAAATTCATTATATGGATATCCTACATTGTCGGCAACTGAAATAAAAGAAGAGTCGGGTTGTTTCTGAAAATAATTAGCCTGATAAAGCATATACTTTTTAGGAAATGATCCAACCCCATGTCCGAATAATGGCTTATCAGCTATCATCTCCCCACACACTCTCCATATAAGCATCCTGGCATTTGCAGATTCTGGCCTATAATTATAAATAAATAAGCTCCCCAGCACCCCTATAATCAATACGAGAAAGATACAAGTTTTTTTATATCGTTTACAAAAACAGTGTATATCTTTCCAGAAAGCAAAACAGCAGCCTAACACAGTAGCAATCCATGCAGCCCTCGAATCTGTAGCTAAGAGTGCACCTCCTATAACAACAATAAGAAAAGCGATTAATAGAACTACAAACCGTTTTTTCGATTGTTTTAAATAGTTCAACGAGGCAACAAAACATACCGCTAGGTATCCACCCAATTGTCCGGGATTACCAAAAGATCCTGTAATTTGAAAAAGGGGATGTCTACTTTCAATCACACCTGACAACTGACCCCATACAATTATGGACTGAATAACTCCTGAAACTATTAATGCATATAAAAGAACCTTTTTTTCTTCATCCCTGATGGATCTGATGAAGAAATAGGAAGAAACAGCCGCAACCCACTCCCATAATCTCAAGGGATCAGCATATTTCGAAGGAAACACACAAAAATGAAAGACTCCATAAAAAATGAAAAGAATGAAAAGAATATCCACCACAGACAAATAGCATTTTTGCTTAGACTTGATAATAAGTCCAAAGGTGCATAATACAATCATACCAAAGACAAAAGGTGCTTCGCCAAAAATATCCGAAGAAAAAACAGATGCAAATGATGGGATCAATACAGATGCAAAACAGATGGATATAAGCAAGTATTTATTCAAGGAGTGCAATTGTTATTTTTATGTATCATATATTTTCGTTCAAGAGACTTTATAAGTCTCATGAACGAAATCTGGAAGATTTTAGTACTTCCTAATTCTTAGAATCTATTTCAGTCACTTAGGTTCTTGTCCCCAGAACAGCATGATGTAATTAAGCTTCTTTCCTTCTGCCGTAATTGTAAACCAGATTTTCGATTTTATTTCAGTTTCAATTTTACGATAGACCGACACAGGAATGGTTGTATAAGGACCAAACGTAACAAATTCGAAATGAACCTCATCAATTCTACCAGTTATTGGGTTGATATATATAGCCGAAGTTAATTTGTGCCCCCTAACCCTCTGTTTCTCAGCTGATGAGAAAGCATTGTTTATAATAGAAATAAGCTTATTATTTTTCCATGAGTTATGATCAGTCAATTCAACAGATAAATCATCAGGCATTATAAAGATCTCACCCGAACCTTTATATACTTGTTCTACATACGTCCATTTATTACTCTTATTATAAAGCGTTACTGTTTTGGAAGCAGCAACATCACATTGATAGATATAACCATTTTCATAAAAGGTCTTTGTTGTAGTATAGTAATTGGTCTGAGAAGAAACTGAGGCTACGCAAAACAGAAAGCTGATAAATATGCTTATTGTCTTCATAGAAAGATACGATCAAGAGACCTATAAAGCCTCTTAATCGTAAATATAATACAAACTATTTAACTTCTTGTGACCACCATAACCCAATATAGTTTAATTTTCTCCCTTCGGAGGTAGGAACATACAAAAGCTCCTTTTTAATCTCTGTTTCAATTTTACGATAAACAGATAAAGGAATTACAGCAAACGGATTAAAGGTTACAAAAGTAAAATGTAATTCATCAACCCTACCACTAACGGGATTGATATATAGAACTACACCTAATTTATGGTCGCCTCTTACTCTCTGTTTTTCAGTAGCTGAGAAAGCATTATTTACAATAGAGATAAGTTTAAGCCTATTATTTTTCCATGAATTATCATCTATTAATTCAACAGATAAATCATCAGGCATTATAAAAATCTCACCCGAACTTTTATATACTTGTTCTACATATGTCCATTTATTACTCTTATTATAAAGTGTAACTGTTCTGGAAGCAGCAACATCGCATTGATAGGTATAACCATTTTCATAAAAAGTTTTTGTAGTAGTATAATAATTAGTTTGCGAAGAAACTGAGGCTACGCAAAACAACAAGCTGATAAATACAATTATTGTTTTCATTAATTACAATTTATAGTTAATTCTCTTATGTTACTAAAATTCTCCAATCCAAGCCTATTATAGTCGAAATTATAATTACTCACCGAATAACCTCCAGCTCGTAGAGCTGGTACAACCTCATTCAGTATTTTCGTTTCTAAATCCATAAGGTTTACACCAGACTTAAGACTACCTTTTGGACTTATGAAATTCTCCAAGTCCTTGATTTTTCCATAACGCACATCGGTATAATTTCTTTTTTCCCACTTACTATTTGGATATTCAGGTAATTTGCTCACATAAAGATATTGTGCATAATGCGCTTCTATCTCTCCATTCAGAGTTGAACTATTGTAAGACGACAGAGTTTCTTTGTACGTTCGGTAAGCATGCATCATTTCGTGAAAAAGTTGATTACTTTCAGCTTGTATACCAAGCGAAATTCCATTAGAGCTAAAAGAACCACTAGTGCCATTGTTAAACTGAATAATAAGTGTTTTGCCATTGAGATAAGTTTTTAGTCCATTATACAATGCTTCTCCCATACAGTCTTCCATAATTTTCTCTAACATTCTTTCAATAACTTTCCAGTTTGTGTCCGACATACCAGAATTTCTAAAGATTTCCTGGGCTTTAGGAGCAACTGGTGTTGTTGGCGTAGTTGAACCACCGCCACCACCGCCACCAGATGTTGTTGGAGGAGTAGGGTCAGGCAAGTCACCATCATCCCATCCCGGAGGTTCCGGGTCGCCTTCATCCGGAGTAATATCTACCTCTGGTATCCAAACTCCATCTGGATTACCATCTCCAGTGTAATCATACCCAATATTTCCCTTACCATCATGATAGAAGCCGTTCCCGATGGATGTCCAATTGCCATTGTCACCCGCATCTCCGGACCAATAGTCACCATCATCACCCCAAGGATCATCCCAACCAATATCTCCCCAAGGGTCTTCCCAACCAGAACGGGTGGTCGCCAAATTAGACTGTCGGTAAACTTTTAAGGCCGGCAACATCTTTGCCAACTCCATGAGATTTTGTTTATATGTCTCAAAGTCATTCACAAACAAAGATAGTTCGCTAACCTTAGCCCCATCTTTATAGGTATCCGCTCGCAATGGAATCATACCGTCAACAGCCAAATAGAAGATAATTCCTGAAAAATTCTCTTTATCTCCAAAGTTAGTAAATCTACCAGATAAATCGCCCTTATTCGTCTGATAATACGCATAATCGGGCACCACAAGCATTCGATAAAGCCCCATGGAACCATTTTTAGCAGACTTTACCACCACTGCCTTCTCAGTAATATTAGCAATATAGCTCCGATTCCGTCCACCGATTACTTCTTTTCGGATCGTGTAGTAGGAATAAGTAGATACGATAGGGATATCGACTCCTTCCATAAACTGGTCGCGAGAAACTTTTGCTTTATCCCATAAAGGTGCAAAATCTCCCAAGGGTAAATCTTTGTCACTTCTCGTTTTTACAGTAATTTCTTGTTCAAAAAATGCTTTTGCATCTGTTATAAGATCAGCGTTTTCCTGTTTGGTGATCTCGTCGAGGTCTTGCTGACAGGAAAAGAAACTAAAACCACACAACAGAAAAAGAACAAAACAAATAGAATAGTTTTTTTTCATTGAGTAATAATTTAATTAATAATATCAAAAAAAACAATAAATCAAATATCCACATATAGATTATTGTAAAGAATTCACCATACCCTTCCAATATATTGGGGACGAATAGACTTCAATACTGTACTCACCCAAAAATAGCAATAACACAAACTAAATGAAGTAAAATAGCAATATATCAATTTTTATAATTACGAATTGGTTATATACTTTTTCTCACTATATTTGCGCCTATCTATTAAATCAACTTTATTTCAACAATATATGAATAACTCTATTTTTACTGTAACGATTATTACCACGATATTAACTCTTGTATCATGTGATAAAACGCCAAATAAACTGGAGAATGCGCTACAGCTTTCGGGAGAGAACCAATCGGAATTAAAAAAGGTAATAGATCACTATTCAGAAAACGAGTCTGATAGTTTGAAATTGCAGGCAGCTATTTTTCTTATCGAGAATATGCCGGGACATTATTCTGTATCAGGAAGTATAGTAGACAAGCATGCCAGAAAAATCGAAGAAGAATATCATATACTCGATGACAATCTGAAGAAAGTAATCTTGACCGTTCCATTCCGTAAAGGGAAGCTATCGGCTTTAGCCTCTAGAACATTTGATTTGGAAGTTATCAAAGCCGAATATCTTATTTCTATTATTGACAATGCGATAGAAAAATGGGAATCATGCTATTGGCTGGAAGGCATCCCATTTGAAAGTTTCTGCGAATATGTATTACCTTATCGTCTGGATTATGAGCCTCTCTTCCCTTATAATGATTCATTAATGACAGCATGGAGAAAAATAGATGAGGAGTTAAAGAGATATCCAGATTATCGGGCAGACCTAAAAGAAGTTTGGAACTATGAAGGTATATATGCAGAAAAAGCAGGCCGATCCAGAAGTAAAGACCAGGAGTTGATAAGAGCAATCAACAAGAGCTTTAATTACGACTGTTTCGATGAAGCTTTTTATGAAGTAATCAATATGCGGGCATCGGGGATTCCATCAACAATAGATTTAGTACCTGCATGGGCCAACAGAAACAGTGGTCACTCCTGGAAAGTAATTCTCGATCCGAAATATATGAATCAAGTGGGTAATATTCATGGACAAGAAGTACACTCAATGGCCGGAAAAATATATAGAATAACTTATTCACATAATCCGATCCCAAAATCTAATGGAAAAGATATGATTCCCGCTTTTTTCCTCTCACCTTTCCATAAAGACGTCACTACCCATTATGTTAACACGTCGGATGTCTGTATCGACCTTCATTCTATTCCAAACGATAAACCCGACCATTTGTATCTTTCTGTATTCAACACAAAGGAATGGAAACCGATTGCCTGGAGTAATATTAAACAAGGACGGGCAACATTTGAAAATATGGAGACCGGAATAATCTATTTACCCGTTTACTATAAGGAAAAAGATCAAGCATCAACTCGCTTTCCATTTTTACTCGGATTTGATGGACGTACAACTTTTTTTGAACCGGATACGAGTAACTGCACATCTATTTATTTTGTTCGCAAATATCCTATATCAACTACTAAATTAAATTGGAATAAATTCTCCAAAGATCATCGTTTTGAAGCATCCAGATTTCCTGATTTCAGAGATGCAGAACTTATCTATTATTCGACAGAAGTTAATCCGATTTTAGGATATACAACAATAAATATTCCAGATAAAAATAAAACATGTAGATATTGGAGAGTAATCAGTGATAGTCGGATTGCTGCCATAGGTGAGATTGAATTTTTCAATAAGAACGGAAATAAACTCACGGGGAATTTAATTAAAGGAGATGGTGAAAACGAAAGTGTTAAAAATGCGTTTGATAATGATGTGCTGACATTTGCCAAAGGAGACGTATGGTATGGGTTAGATTTGGGTGATTCAGTAGAAGTCAACCAAGTGAGATATATCCCAAGAACCGATGCAAACAATATTTTCCCGGGGCACACCTATGAGTTGCTGTATTATGATAATGGCTGGATTTCGGTTGAAGTTCAAGAAGCTACCGATGAGTATCTTCAATTTCATAATGTACCCTCAAATGCTGTATATTGGTTAAGAAATCTAACCGAAGGAATAGAAGAACGAGTGTTTATTTACCGTAAAGGAAAGATTATCTGGTATTGACAATAAAACCATAAAGTACACAGAGTTAAGGTGGGATCCCTATCCCTCTTATCTATATGGTGAGATATCTACGACATCCCAGTGATATCTTGGTATGCTTTTCTCACTCTTCCCAGATAGCCTTTGGTGCAATAGAAAATACCATCAACGTTAAAATCACCACAAACAACAAATTTTGTAATATAGACATTGCAATATTGCAAAAATAAGTCCTATCTTTGCGCCCGAATTTGACGAAGTGGTTATGAAAGTATTCTTCAAATATAGTGTCTTGACTCTTCTCGCCATCTGCTTTCATATGGAGATAGCGGAAGCATGGGATATGTCTATGGATGAACTTCCGGCCACCTCCGAACAGCAGTTTGTTGCTTATCAGGTGCAAACTACCCGTCAGGCGATCAATAAATTCTATGAACACTGTCCGAGTATGCCTTGCGATCTTGTTCATAATACGTCAAAAGATGTTCCGACAGCCAAATACATTCTTCGGGCAACCAACTCATTTGGTAAATCGAGTCCGGAACAAGATACATTTAAGAAAAATCATTTCCGTATTTCCATTCTTTACTCCTCTGATCCAAACTCTTACTATGTATTTGGATTGAGGAAAATCGTTATTTAGACACTTCTCCTAAACAATCCGGATACTTATTACATTATTAACTTATACAATTCTTCGCGAGAGTTCGTATAAGGTCTTGTATTTGCAAATTACATCATAAACTATCATATTCAATTATGAACTTTACACTTCTGGTCGTAGCCTTCTTAACGGCTATCACACTGGTTGCAGCGGCTATACTGATAGCCAAAGCCATTTCTCCGCGCTCCTACAATGCGCAAAAAATGGAGGCCTATGAATGTGGAATCCCCACCCGGGGTAAATCGTGGATGCAATTCCGTGTAGGATACTACCTGTTTGCCATCCTCTTCCTGATGTTCGATGTAGAAACCGTATTCCTGTTTCCGTGGGCAGTCATTGCCAAAGACCTGGGAACCGACGGACTTATCAGTATCCTGTTCTTCTTTATCATTCTTGTTCTAGGCCTTGCTTACGCCTGGAGGAAAGGAGCGTTGGAATGGAAGTAAAAAAGCCCAAAATAAAATCAATTCCTTATGAGGAGTTCAAAGACAATGAAACGTTGGAGAACATGGTTAAACAGCTTAACGAAGGCGGAACAAGCGTATTCGTTGGAGCGTTGGACGATGTTATCAACTGGGGACGAAGCAACTCGCTGTGGCCACTTACCTTCGCAACCAGTTGTTGCGGGATCGAATTTATGGCGCTTGGTGCCGCACGTTACGACATGGCCCGCTTTGGGTTTGAAGTAGCCCGTGCCAGTCCGCGACAAGCCGATATGATCATGGTTTGCGGAACGATTACCGATAAGATGGCTCCGGTTCTGAAACGTTTATATGATCAGATGGCCGACCCGAAGTATGTTGTCGCCGTAGGCGGATGTGCAGTAAGTGGTGGCCCATTCAAGAAATCCTACCATGTGGTGAATGGTGTAGATAAGATATTACCTGTCGATGTATATATTCCCGGCTGCCCTCCCCGACCCGAGGCTTTTCTTTACGGTATGATGCAGTTGCAACGTAAAGTGAAAGTAGAGAAATTCTTTGGAGGTGTTAACAAAAAGGAGAAGAGAAATGAATGAGATCATAGAAACGACAGCGGAAGAGCTACACGACCTGGCACTCAAGCTACGTAATGAAAAACAAATGGACTTCCTGGAAAGCCTGACCGGTATGGACTGGGGAGATAAGCTAGGTGTGGTGTATCATTTGGAATCGACTGTTACCGGTGAACGCCTGGTGGTTAAAGCAACCGTAGAACGCGAAACCCCGGAATTGCCCACAGTCTCTGATATCTGGAAGGCGGCAGAATTGAATGAACGCGAAGTCTACGATTTCTTTGGTATCCTGTTCATCAATCACCCCGACCTGCGGCGTTTGTACCTGCGTAACGACTGGGTAGGCCACCCCTTCCGCAAGGATGACGACCCAACTGACGACCGCAACCCGCTCCGTATGAGCAATGAAATTACATTGGATACTACATACGAGTTGGAGTTGGATGCGGACGGAACCATCAAAGATAAAGAGAACGTCATCTTTGACGACCGCGAATATGTGGTAAACATTGGGCCTCAACACCCGGCCACACATGGGGTACTCCGTTTCCGCGTATCACTGGAAGGGGAGATCATCAAGAAGATAGACGTGAACTGCGGATACATCCACCGGGGAATTGAGAAGATGAGCGAAAGCCTCACCTACCCTCAGATTCTGGCATTGACCGACCGTTTGGATTATCTAGCCGCACATCAAAACCGCCATGCACTTTGTATGTGCATTGAAAAGGCTATGGGCATTGAAGTCTCGGAACGTGTACAATACATCCGTACCATTATGGATGAGCTGCAACGCATCGACTCGCACTTGCTATTCTACTCTGCGCTGTGTATGGACTTAGGTGGTTTGACCGCCTTCTTTTACGGATTCCGCGACAGAGAGAAGATTCTGGATATCTTCGAAGAGACCTGCGGCGGGCGCTTGATTATGAATTACAACACCATTGGGGGTGTACAAGCAGATATTCATCCGAACTTTGTTCGCCGTGTGAAAGAATTCATCCCCTATATGCGTGGAATTATCCATGAATACCACGATATCTTCACCGGAAATATCATTGCTCAACAGCGTATGAAGGGTGTAGGTGTGCTCACTCGCGAGGATGCTATTTCATTCGGGGCAACCGGAGGTTCGGGTCGTGCATCGGGTTGGGCATGCGATGTTCGTAAACGCATACCGTACGCTATGTATGATAAGGTAGATTTCAAAGAGATTGTCTACACCGAAGGCGACTGCTTTGCCCGCTATATGGTGCGTATGGACGAGATCATGGAATCCATGAAGATCATTGAACAACTGATTGATAACATTCCCGAAGGAAACTATCAGGAAAAGACGAAACCGATTATCCGTGTGCCGGAAGGCGAATATTACACTGCCGTAGAAGGTAGCCGCGGAGAGTTTGGTGTATATCTCGAAAGCCGTGGAGAGAAATCTCCTTACCGCTTAAAGTTCCGCAGCACTGGGCTGCCTTTGGTATCTGTAGTCGATACCATCGCCACCGGTGGCAAGATTGCCGACTTGATCGCTATCGGCGGAACGCTGGATTATGTAGTACCGGACATCGATCGCTAAAGCGATCTATGATTTACGATTGGACGATTTACGATTTACGATTGAAGTAAGTCAGTAAACCCAGTTCGTAAATACAGACAGTAATTTCAATCGTAAATCGTAAATAATTAAATCGTAAATACAAAGTGTTTGATTTTAGTATAGTAACAAACTGGATACACCAATTCCTCACTTCCTTTCTATCGGAAGGTTGGGCTGTATTCATTGAATGCGTGTTGATCGGGGTCTGTATTATCCTGGCATACGCCATATTGGCCATCGTCCTTATTCTAATGGAAAGAAAGGTTTGTGCCTTCTTCCAATGCCGCCTCGGGCCGATGCGTGTAGGGAAATGGGGGATCTTCCAGGTTTTTGCCGACGTAATCAAGATGCTGATCAAAGAGATCATCTCACTGAAGCACTCGGATAAATTCCTCTATGAGTTGGCACCTTTTATGGTGATTATTGCTTCTATCCTGGCTTTCGCCTGTATCCCAATCAGTAAGGGGTTGGAGGTGATTGACTTTAACGTTGGTGTATTCTTCCTGTTGGCCGCTTCATCTATCGGAGTAGTGGGCATTCTTTTGGCGGGATGGGGAAGTAACAACAAGTTTTCGCTTATCGGTGCTATGCGTAGTGGTGCGCAGATCATTAGTTATGAGCTGTCTGTCGGGTTATCCATCCTGACGATGGTGGTGTTCATGGGCACGATGCAGTTCTCCGAAATCGTTGAGGGACAATATACCGGATGGAATATCTTCCGTGCGCACATCCCTGCATTTATCGCTTTCATCATCTACCTGATTGCTGGTAATGCAGAAACAAACCGCGGTCCATTCGACTTGCCGGAAGCGGAGAGTGAGCTGACCGCCGGATACCATACCGAGTATTCGGGTATGCACTTCGGATTCTTCTATCTGGCCGAATACCTGAATATGTTTATCATTGCATCTGTAGCGGCTACTATTTTTCTGGGTGGCTGGATGCCGTTGCATATTCCGGGACTGGAAGGCTTCAATAATGTAATGGATTATATTCCGGGATTCATCTGGTTCTTTGCCAAAGCATTCTTTGTGGTATTCCTGCTGATGTGGATCAAGTGGACATTCCCACGCTTACGTATCGACCAGATCCTGAAACTGGAATGGAAGTATCTCGTTCCTATCAGCATGGTGAACCTGATACTTATGGTAGTTATCGTCATTTTTGAATTACACTTCTGATTTAACTGTAGGGGCGGTTCGCGAACCGCCCAAGGCACAAGAAGTATAGTAAACCATTTCCGGGCGGTTCGCGAACCGCCCCTACGGTAAAACTAAAGACAATGGAAAATAAGAATATAAATAGTTACTTCGGAGGTTTCTTCTACGGCCTGGGCACGCTGCTCACAGGAATGAAGACCAGCATGAAGGTATTCTTCCGGGCGAAAGTTACGGAACAATATCCGGAGAATCGTAAGACATTGGTACTGTCCGAACGCTTTCGGGGTACGCTCAACATGCCGCATAACGAAAATAACGAGCATAAATGCGTGGCTTGTGGACTGTGCCAGTTGGCTTGTCCGAACGATACCATCGAGGTGATCAGTGAAATGATTGAAACAGAAGAGGGCAAGAAGAAGAAAATCCTGAAAACGTATCACTACGATCTGGGAGCCTGTATGTTCTGCCAGTTGTGCGTTACGGCTTGTCCGCACGATGCAATTACCTTCGACCAACAGTTTGAACATGCCGTTTTTGACCGCAGCAAACTAATGATGACACTGAATCGCGAAGGAAGTAAAGTAATAGAAAAGAAGAAATAAGATATGGGACTGACATTAGAAACAATCGTATTTTTTGTGCTGGCTGCATTTATCATCGTGTTTTCGGTGATGACAGTAACCACAAAACGTATCGTACGCTCGGCAACCTACCTGCTTTTTGTCCTTTTTGCCACGGCAGGTATTTACTTCCTGTTGGGATACACCTTCCTCGGATCGGTACAGATCATGGTTTATGCCGGAGGGATCGTGGTACTCTACGTGTTCTCCATCCTGCTCACTTCGGGCGATAATGACTATGCAGAGAAGTTGAAACGCAGCAAGTTCCTTGCCGGACTTGGAGCATCCCTTGCCGGATTGGTGGTTGTATTGTTCATTATATTGAAGAACAAGTTCATCTCCACTACGGATATCGAACCGGTAGAAATCAATATGAAAGTGATAGGTAATGCGCTATTGAGCAGCGACAAATATGGATATGTATTGCCCTTTGAGGCAGTCAGCATCCTGCTATTGGCCTGCATCATTGGTGGATTACTCATTGCACGTAAAAGATGAAGGGATTTACGATTGGGCTATTTACAATTTACGATTGAAGTAAGTCAGTAAAACCTAATCGTAAACAGAGCAATTTCAATCGTAAATCGTAAATTATTAAATTGTAAATTATGAAGATGGAATATTACCTGATAGTTTCGACTATCATGTTCTTCGCCGGAGTTTACGGGTTCTTTACCCGCCGGAATACATTGGCTATCCTGATTTCAGTGGAGCTTATCCTGAATGCTACGGATATCAACTTTGCTGTATTCAACCGCTTCCTCTTCCCCGAAGGGATGGAAGGACACTTCTTTGCACTCTTCTCCATCGCCATATCGGCGGCAGAGACAGCAGTAGCTATTGCAATTATGATCAATATTTATCGTAACATACGGAGTATTCAGGTCAGGAATCTGGACGACTTAAAACACTAATCGCATTTACAATTTACCATTTACGATTTACCATTTGAATGCACAATGCAATAAGAGGTAAGTAACAAATGGTAAATCGTAAATGGTAAATGGTAAATTATGAAGATGACAATATTAATACTTCTCTTTCCTCTCCTTTCGTTCCTCGTTCTGGGCATCGGAGGAAAATGGATTAAACCCACCCTGGCAGGTGCTTTGGGTTCGTTGAGTTTAGGAGTGGTAACTATCTTAAGCTACATCACCGCCTGGCAATACTTCACCATGCCCCGACTGGCGGATGGCACTTTCGAGAAACTCATGCCGTACAACGTTACCTGGCTGCGGTTTACCGAAACGCTGCAATTCGACCTGGGTATTCTGCTCGACCCGATCTCGGTAATGATGCTTGTGGTTATCTCTACCGTATCTTTCCTGGTGCATATTTACTCACTGGGGTATATGAAAGGAGAAAAGGGCTTCCAGCGTTATTATGCCTTCCTGAGCCTGTTCACTATGTCCATGCTTGGGCTGGTAGTAGCAACCAATATCTTCCAGATGTATTTGTTCTGGGAATTGGTAGGGGTAAGTTCTTACTTACTGATCGGATTCTACTACACCAAACCGGCAGCGGTTGCTGCATCTAAGAAAGCGTTTATCGTTACCCGCTTTGCCGACCTGGGCTTCCTGATCGGAATCCTTGTTTATGGTTTCTACTGCGGAACGTTTAGCTTTACGCCCGAAACCGTATCCCTGATTGGCGGAGGTGCTGCCATGTTACCCTTGGCTCTGGGACTGATGTTTATTGGTGGTGCCGGTAAGAGTGCGATGTTCCCTCTTCACATCTGGTTGCCCGATGCAATGGAAGGTCCGACACCGGTCAGCGCCCTGATTCATGCAGCAACGATGGTGGTAGCCGGGGTTTATCTGGTGGCCCGGTTGTTTCCGCTATTCATTGAATATGCACCGAATGTACTCGAAATCATTGGATGGGTAGGTGCTTTCACCGCTTTCTTCGCCGCTACGATTGCCTGCGTACAAACGGATATAAAACGTGTACTGGCATTCTCTACCATATCTCAGATTGGTTTTATGATGGTTGCGCTCGGTGTTTGCACCAGCATGGACCCGCATGCAGGCGGATTAGGATACATGGCTTCTATGTTCCACTTGTTTACACATGCCATGTTCAAAGCCTTGTTGTTCCTTGGTGCAGGTAGCATTATCCACGCTGTGCATAGCAATGAGATGAAAGATATGGGTGGATTACGCAAGTATATGCCCATTACCAATATCACCTTCCTGATAGCTTGTTGGGCCATCGCAGGTATTCCCCCATTCTCCGGTTTCTTCTCCAAAGATGAGATACTGGTGGCTTGCTTCTCTTATAGTCCAATCATGGGTTGGGTGATGACAGGGATTGCAGCGATGACGGCATTCTATATGTTCCGCCTATACTATAATATATTCTGGGGTCGCGACCCCGAGGCGGGGCGGCCAGGTTACCATGCGGGGGGCGAGGCGCCCCAGCCAGGTTCCCATGCGGAACATCACAAACCAAAAGAAAGCCCTTTTAGCATGGCATTTCCACTGGTGTTCCTTGCCGTGGTGACTTGCTTTGCAGGCTTCATTCCTTTCGGAGAATTCGTAAGCAGCAACGGACAGGCTTATCATATTCATCTGAATACACAGGTGGCGGTGACCAGCGTCGTCGTAGCACTTGCAGCTATCGGCTTGGCTACCTGGATGTATATGCGTCCTAAACAGCATACCATCCGCATGGGAACCTGGCAGCGGCGCCTCGCCGCGGCAGCATATAACCGTTTCTATATTGATGAGATCTACCAGTTCGTAACGCATAAGATCATATTCAGATGTATCTCCACTCCTATCGCCTGGTTCGACCGCCACGTTATTGATGGCTTCTTCGACTTCCTTGCATGGGGGGCCGAGGCGGCCAGCCAGGGTATTAAAACTTTCCAAAGCGGACGGATACAACAATATGCGATTGTGTTCCTCTGCGGAACATTAGCTCTGGTATTACTATTATTGATTTTATAAACATTAGATATGAACTTCTTATCCTTATTTGTACTGATCCCGCTGGTTATGCTCGCTGCGCTTTGGGCAGTCCGGGGAATGAATGCCATTCGTGGCGTTATGGTGGCAGGCAGTACAGCCTTACTGGCATTGTCTATTGCGCTTACCGGTATGTATCTTACAGAACGTGCCGGTGGCAACACCGCCGAGATGCTATTCATGGCCGATATGGTTTGGTATGCCCCACTGAACATACACTATTCCGTGGGAGTAGACGGCATCTCCGTAGTGATGCTTTTGCTTTCGGCCATCATCGTATTTACCGGAACCTTTGCTTCCTGGCAAATGAAAGAGCAGACCAAGGAGTACTTCCTATGGTTTACCCTACTCAGCATGGGTGTATTCGGCTTCTTTATCTCCATCGACATGTTCACGATGTTCATGTTCTACGAGATAGCCCTGATCCCGATGTACTTGCTTATCGGTGTCTGGGGAAGCGGTCGCAAAGAATATGCCGCCATGAAACTGACCCTGATGCTGATGGGTGGATCGGCCTTCCTGCTGATTGGCATTCTTGGCATTTACTTTGGCAGTGGCGCCACTACGATGAATATATTGGAAATCGCCCAACTACACAATATTCCTTTTGCACAACAATGTATCTGGTTTCCACTTACGTTTATTGGATTTGGGGTGTTGGGCGCTCTTTTCCCTTTCCATACCTGGAGTCCCGACGGTCACGCATCGGCCCCAACGGCTGTATCTATGCTCCACGCCGGAGTACTGATGAAGCTGGGCGGCTACGGCTGTTTCCGCATCGCCATATGCCTGATGCCGGAAGCTGCAACCGAACTGAGCTGGATATTCCTCATCCTGACCGCCATCAGCGTAGTGTACGGGGCATTCAGCGCCTGCGTACAAACGGACCTGAAATACATCAATGCTTACTCTTCCGTAAGTCACTGCGGACTGGTACTGTTCGCCATCCTGATGATGACCCGGACAGCCGTGACCGGTGCCGTACTCCAAATGTTAAGCCACGGACTGATGACTGCTTTGTTCTTCGCCCTGATCGGTATGATCTACGGACGAACCCATACACGCGATATCCGTGAATTGAGCGGACTGATGAAAGTCATGCCTTTCCTGAGCGTTTGTTATGTCATTGCCGGTTTGGCCAACCTCGGACTGCCCGGGTTGAGTGGTTTCGTTGCCGAGATGACCATATTCGTAGGCTCATTCCAGCACACCGATACCTTCCACCGCGTATTGACTATCGTTGCCACGACTTCTATCGTAATCACAGCGGTATATATCCTTCGCCTGGTAGGGAAGATTCTCTATGGTACGCCCAACGAAGCCCATCTGAAGTTGACAGATGCCACCTGGGACGAACGTGTAGCCGTAATCTCCCTCATTGTCTGTGTAGCCGGATTAGGCCTCGCACCTCTTTGGATAAGCGATATGATTAGTGAAAGCGTATTACCGATGGTAGCACACCTCATTAAGTAATTTCAATCGTAAATTGTAAATCTGTAAATCGTAAATCATAAGATGGATTATTCACAATTCCTAGTAATGAAAGAAGAGTTATCGCTCGTAGCGATCATCTTCATTCTTGTTGTAGCCGACCTGTTTATGAGTCCCGATGCTCACAAATCGTCGGGTAAGGCCAGATTAAATACGATATTGCCGGTCGCCCTGCTGGCTATACATACCCTTATCTTCCTGGTTCCTATGGAAACTGCCGAAGCTTTTGGCGGGATGTACCACTACGTACCTATGATGGGCATATTGAAAACCGTACTGAACATCTGTACACTCGTGGTCTTCCTTATGGCACACGAGTGGCTGGCGCGCGAAGATACGTTTATCAAACAAGGAGAGTTCTACGTGCTTACCCTGTGTACGTTGCTGGGTATGTACTTCATGACTTCTGCGGGACATTTCTTACTGTTCTTCATCGGACTGGAGACGGCTTCCATCCCTATGGCGGCACTGGTGGCTTTCGATAAATACCGCCACCACTCTGCCGAGGCGGGAGCGAAGTATATATTGATGGCATTATTCTCTAGCGGACTTTTACTGTACGGATTATCTCTGATTTACGGAACGGTGGGTACGCTTTATTTCGATGATATCGCTGCCGGATTAACCGGAAGTCCGGTGCAGATCCTGGCGCTTGTGCTTTTCTTTACCGGAATGGCCTTCAAGATTTCGCTTGTGCCTTTCCATTTGTGGACGGCAGACGTGTATCAAGGTTCTCCGATTGCCGTTACCAGTTATCTGAGTGCGGTATCGAAAGGTGCATCGGCTTTCTCGCTATTGATTATCTTGTTGAAGGTATTTGCTCCGATGGTCACCGAATGGCAAACGATGTTGTTCTGGGTTACGATCATCACCATCACCATAGGTAACTTGTTCGCCATCCGCCAGAAGGACCTGAAACGTTTTATGGCGTTCTCTTCTATCTCGCAGGCGGGGTATATCATGCTGGGGATTATTGGTGGTAATGCCATAGGTATGACTTCGATGATTTATTATATATTGGTTTACGGGGTGGCCACTCTTGCTATATTCATTGTAATGGCGGTTATCGAACAGAAAAGCGGCAAAGTTGGCATAGACAATTACGATGGTTTGTACAAGACCAACCCTAAGCTGACGCTTTTAATGACGCTGTCGCTATTCTCACTGGCGGGTATCCCGCCATTTGCAGGGTTCTTCAGTAAGTTCTTTATTTTCATGGCTGCATTTGAAGCGGGCTTCCATCTGCTGGTGTTCATAGCGCTGGTCAATACAGTCATTTCACTGTATTACTACCTGCTCATCGTAAAAGCAATGTACATTAATAAGAACGATGAACCCATCGCTGCATTCCGTAGCGACAACTATAGCCGGGCAGGATTGCTTATCTGCACCCTCGGCATCCTGCTCTTAGGCTTGGTAAGCTCCGTATATCAAGCCATTGACACCTACAGCTTCGGACTCTAGCGGGTGGCGAGGCGCCACGGCCAAGTTTCCATGCGGGTGGCGAGGCGCCACGGCCGGGTTTCCATGCGGATTTCTGAAAGTTTCTCGTTCGTTGTGAGAAAGTTTCTCGTTCGTTGTGAGAAAGTTTCTCGTTTACCATGAGAAAGTTTCTCAGGACCATTGTGCTATATAGCGGAAACCTGGTGAGAAACTACTTCATTTTCATCGCCGAAAATCCATCATTTGAATCTATCTGTAAGGCTGAAAGCCTGTAGGACCTTAGCCTAGGGTCAGCGAACGAAGTGAGCGCAGCCCTAGGTTAACAAGATTCGTTGTGAGGAGTGCTGTAAGCACGATATATAAAGGAGCTTGCTTTAATGTAAAGTGATATATAAACCCAAAACAAATTTATATTAGCTTTTTTTATTATGATTTTATAAATCTTGCCCTTATCTTTGCAATGTATTTTGCTTGCATTCCAGCAAATTACGATAATTTACACCTTTGGAAACAAACAACGATGCACGTAATGAAAGCAGCATACAACGAAAAAGCGATGATGGATTTGATTTTAAAAGAAGACAAATCCGGATGGTGGGTCAAAGAGGATCGTAGAAATATCATTACCGTATCCGATTATGTGCGGGATATGTATGGCATATCAATAAACGAAATACCCTACGATCATTTTATAAACCTGGTTCGCGAGGATTACCGCGACAGAATCCGCGAAGAGTTGACTATTACCGACGTACACGTCCCATTCAATCAGGTTTTCCCCATCATCACCCCCAATGGAATGTTGTGGCTACACGTAAAAGAACTGGAAAACAAGATTGAAGACGGCTTTATCATTGCCGGCGGCAAAATACAATTCATCGACGACCCGGAAGTAAACTCCCCCGAACAGGCATCTACGCTACGCACCAACAACCTTCTGTTCCAGCTACATAGCGTATCCCAGATCTTGCTATCATTCCTGCAAACGGATAATCCAGATAAAGTAATCCACAATATCCTGAGAGATATCCTCAAACAATTCAAGGCCGGGCGTACCTACATCTTCGAGTATAACTTCGAGAAACAAACCCAAACAAACACCTACGAAGTTGTAGACGACAACGTAAAGCCCGAGATAGACATTCTCAAAGACCTGCCTTTCGATATGAACTCCTGGTGGACGGATCAAATCACCAAACGATGCGAGCCCATCATCCTATCCACACTAGACGACCTCCCGCCCGAAGCCGACCCTGAGAAGGAATTCCTTGCCATGCAGGACATCAACTCGCTATTCGTCACCCCCCTCACATCCCGCGGCGGAACCTGGGGCTACGTAGGCGTCGATATTGTAGACGGATTCCACACCTGGACCAAAGACGATGCCGACTGGTTGCAAGCCATGTTCAACATCGTCAGCCTGTGTATTCAACTTCAACGCTCCGAGAAAGAAGCCAAACTAGACAAAGCCTACCTCGAAAGCCTATACAAGAATATGCCTTTGGGATACCTGCGGCTGAACCTCGTTTACAATGAAAAAAATGAACTGGTAGACTACATTTTTGTAGACACCAACCCCGCTGTCGACAATCTGTTCGCCAAACCGTTAAGCAACCAAATAGGCAAAAAGGCATCAGACGTCATTCACGATTATCGTCTCCAGAAGAATCTGACCTACCTCCAACAAGTCGTTAACAACAAAGAATACGTAGAAACCGACTACTATATTGACAGCACAGATAAACACTCGCGCCTCGTGATGTACTCCATCCAGGAAAACGAAGTCATCTGCCTGTTGTCCGACATCACCGAGTCCTACATCGCCAAGCAAAAGCTTATTGAAGCCAAAGAAAAAGCCGAAAGCAGCGACCGCCTCAAATCGGCCTTCCTCGCCAATATGAGCCACGAGATACGAACGCCGTTGAACGCCATTATTGGCTTTTCCGATCTGCTCAGCGTTACGGACGATCCCGAAGAACGGGCCACATATTCCGAGATTGTGCACAAGAACAATGACCTCTTGCTACAACTCATTTCGGACATTCTCGATATATCCAAAATCGAAGCCGGCACACTGGATGTTGTCAATGACGATGTCAACATCAACCAAATGTGCAGGGAAATCACCCACTTCTATGAACTGAAAACCGAAGACAGTCCGGTAAAAGTCACTTTCGACGAACATCTGCCCTCGTACATACTCCACAGCGATAAAAACAGGATTACCCAAGTCCTCAACAACTTTATCAATAACGCCCTCAAGTTCACCTCCGAAGGCGGTATCTCATTGGGCTATGAACTGGTGAGCGAAGACAAGATAAAGTTCTACGTACGCGATACCGGATGTGGCATAGCCAAAGAAAACCTGGAGAGCGTTTTTGAACGCTTTGTACAGCTAGACAGCTTCGTTCCGGGCACAGGTCTGGGCTTATCCATCTGCAAAAGTCTTGTAGAGCAAATGGGAGGAAAAATCGGAGTCGAGTCTGAGGTTGGAAAAGGCTCGTATTTCTGGTTCACGCATCCATTCCAACCGGAACTACAGACTAAGTCCAAAGACACCGCACCCAAACAACCCGTAAAGCCCACCCCAACCAACGAGAACGACAACTCCCGGAAACCAGTGGTTCTCATTGCCGAAGATACGGACAGCAATTATATCCTCCTGACCAGTATATTCAAAAACAAATACAAGCTGGTACGGGCATACAATGGTTTGGAAGCCATCGACCTATTTCATCAGACCCATCCGGATATCATCCTGATGGATATGAAGATGCCCCTGATGGATGGTATAGAGGCAACAAAGGAAATCCGTACAACAGATACCCAAACCCCGATCATCGCCGTTACTGCTTTTGCTTACGACAGCGATAAAGAACGGGTACTGGAAGCCGGGTGCAATGCGTATATATCCAAACCAATCAAAGCAGCGGAGCTTATCCGGGTGATGGAGGAGTTGCTGGAACCGGGAACTTAATTTATATCCCATTTGTTTCCGGCCTGACTATTTTTATCTACATTTGTGTAGATAATAAAAGTAAGCACCATGATGTTACCCAAACATGTTAAAAGCATTCCTTATGGTTTGACGGACTATGAACGTATAGTTACTGATAACTACTATTATGTCGATAAAACCCACTTCATTCCTCGGATAGAGCAGGCGGCTTCGTATTTCTTCCTCATCCGTCCGCGACGGTTTGGCAAGAGCCTGCTACTCAACGTGCTCGATTCATATTACGATATCAATAACGCCGAACGTTTCGAAGTTCTTTTCGGCAACCAGTGGATCTACCAAAACGAAACCAACCTGCGTGCCCGGTTTCTGGTGATGCGGTTCAACTTCTCGGCCGTAGACCCTCGTCCCGAGCGCATGGAAGCCTCGTTCGAGACTCATTGCCAAATTCGCTTCCTAGAGTTCACCGGTCGCTATAAACGCTTCTTCCCCGCCAACTTTGAGGAAGAGGTAATGAAGTACCCAACCGCTGCCGATCGCTTGCAGTACATCAACAAGACAGCCAGCGACTTAGGTCTTCGCATCTACCTTTTTATTGACGAGTACGACAACTTTACCAACTCCATTCTGGCCACCATGGGCCGTGATGCCTACCGCCACGCCACACATGGCGAGGGCTTCTTCCGATACTTCTTCAACGTGCTTAAAGTGATGACCACCAGTAGCGGAAGTGCATTGGAACGCATGTTCATCACCGGGGTAAGCCCCATTACACTAGACGATGTGACGTCGGGCTTCAATATCGGCTCCAACCTCACCATCGACCAACAGTTCAATGGCATTGTCGGTTTCTCCGAATCCGAACTGCGCACCATGCTCAACTACTACCACACGGAAGGTGTGTTGACTATGGGAGTGAACGAAATGGTGAAAGAAATGAAGCCCTGGTACGATAACTACTGCTTTGCCATACGAAGTCTCGGGGACGAAAGCATGTACAATTCCGACATGGTACTCTACTACGTGGCACACTGCTTGCGCAACGGATATCCGCCCGACGAGATGATAGACAAGAACATCCGCACCGACTACGGCAAGCTGCGTCACCTCATCAAGGTAGACCAGGAACTGGGGCCGAACTTCTCCGTCATTCGCGAAATTGTAGAAACCGGCCAAACCACAGCCAATCTCAGCGACGCCTTCTCGATAGAGAAGATGCTGGTGCCGGATAACTTCAAGTCGTTGCTTTACTACTTCGGGCTACTCACCATACAAGGCACGCAGCGAGGTGCCGCCGTTCTGGCCATTCCCAACCACACCGTGCGCGAGCAGATGTACTCGTACCTGATCGAGAGTTTGGCCGATGCCGACATCTTCCGAATCGACATCTACGAGCTGGCCAGGCTGATACAGCAAATGGCCTACGATGGTCAGTGGCAGCCGGTGTTCGCCTACATCGCCTCCGAACTGGAGAAACAAAGCCGCGTGCGCGAGTTCATTGATGGCGAAGCACACATCAAAGGTTTCCTGTTGGCCTATTTAGGCATGACACATTATTATATGACACTGCCGGAGTATGAACTGGCCAAAGGCTATGCCGACTATTTCTTCCAGCCCAACGCACGACTCACCGATATGCCATACGCCTATTTGGTGGAGGTGAAGTACATGAAGCGTGGCGAGCCCGACAGCCACATCCCCACCCTGAAAGCCGATGCCCGTATACAGTTATTGAAATATTCGGGAGATGAGATGATCACATCCAACATTGGCCAGGCCAAGCTCAGGTTACTCACCGTGGTGTTCCGTGGATGGGAACTGGTGGATATGGAAGAGGTCGTATAACCCGCTAATAATCAAAGCAAGTATATACATAAAATAACATCCGACCATTTACAGCAATGGCCGGATGTTTTATTATAAAAGACCGGATGCTTTATAGCAAATAGTCCGATGCTTTGATTTGGAGGATTTAAGGAGTGGTTAGATAAACCAATCCGTTCTCACCCCAAGATACTACGCCTTCGGCAGGGGTGTCATCTAGTGCATCATCTAAAGCCTCCCAGCAATCGGCGTAATCGCTTTTTATGGTACTGCCTAAAATATTATGCATACCATTTAGTGTACTGTGCTGCCAGTAGCACGAAATGATAGCACCTCCGTTAAAGCTGCCTACCACGGCACCCTTAGTATTATTTACATTACTCACTTCATTAGGTGCGGCATAACAAGCAGTGATGCTTCCACTACTTTGTCCACCCACAACACCACCAACTCCGCTACCTCCACTTATCGTACTGCCGCTTTCGTAGCAAGCCACAATGGTTCCTGCATTAAGTCCCACGATGCCACCAATATAATCATTACCTTCCACCGAACAATTTATCGTCTGGCAACCGATAATGATGCCATCATTATATCCGGCAATAACGCCTACTTCAGTTCCTGTACTTGTAATCGTGGCTCCTTGCACAATTACATTCTTTATTGTACCACTGTTCATGTCGAATAGTCCAAGGCTATAATTACCATTTATTTCCAATCCCGTGATGGTGTGTCCACCACCATCAAAGACTTTGCCACCAGGAAGGACTCCCGGTGTAAGCGTTACCCCTGTAAGGTCTATATTGCTACTCAGTGTAAAGTCTGTCGTCATGCCGCCATTGTACCAATCCAGAAACTCCTGACGTACATTGGCTACCGGTGCCTGCATAGCCATTGTCATGTAATAGCGCTGGCCCAGTTCATAGTCTGTTCCTCCGCTTGGTATTATGATTGTCGTTGCATTTGTATATGTTATTCCGTCAGCATCGGTCACAGCCAGCGTAAGGGTACCAGCCTTAAATGTTGGTTCAGATACATAATATGCTACGGGCAACATTACCCAAATCGTAAGCGTTCCGTCTTCATCGGGTACGATATCTGCCAATTGCACTGGAAATTCGTCTGTATATTCCAGTTTACTTCCCTCATAACTAGTAGTATGTAATATCCCCTCTGTATCATTTGACGTCATAATAAATTCATTGTATGTGCCTTGAGGCAAACCTGTGAGTTCAAATTCAAAAACAGATGAGAATTCATGATTGAAATCCATATTACTGAACGTGCCACCAGATATATCAACGCCAGATATAATGAAATCATAGCAGCCGAGATGGCCCATATCGTCATTAGCAGCCTGTTCTTGTCCCAGATAGTCTATTTTAAAGTTATACCCGTCGTCATTGTTGGGCATCTTGCTTCCCGTGCTTGAGCCTATCATTACATAGTGTCCATCTTCTCCTATTTCCGGTCCGGTAAAGGTGGCAGTTTTACCATCGTTTTCAATGGAACCCGGCACGATGGTATATGTACCCAAAGCAGCACTATAATCAACAGGAAACAACTTTAGTACATCCGTCTCCGTCCATCTCACCTTTATACCCCCTTCACCGTCAAGTTCTTCGTACGACATACGTGTCTTGGCCTTGTCCAGACTGGCGGTGAATGTTATTGTTCTCGTTTCGGGCATAGGTTCGGGCAATACTTCTTCACTATCCGAACAGGCTGTAAATATCAAGGCAAGGGCTATGCCTTTAATCATAGATATGGCAAAAATATTCTTTTTCATACTCTTCTTTTTCGGGGTTTATTACTTCTGTACGGTGAATAAATCATTGAGTGCATCTTCCAGGTCTTGCATAGGGCCGGATGTACTCTGACTGGAAGTTCTGCTGCGGGCTCCGGCAGAAAACATTTCGTGCTTTCCATCAAAGCCACCCATTCCTCCATTGCTGGTAACGCTGTTGGCCATTATTCCTTCGTTTTCTACCCGAATGATTTCAATACACGGTGCTTGATAAATTTGCTTCATAAACTATATTTTTAAAAGATTAATGAATTATTCTAACTATTATAGACTGGGGTATATAGACGCATCAGACAATCAATACAACTCCACAAATAACTTTATAGTTATTCGATAAAGCTAAAGCTATGCAAAGTTAAACCCGCATCATAAATGAGGAGAAAACTGCCTATCGTATTATTTAGCAATACGTAAAAGGTTTTAGCAATACGTAAAAAAGTGGGATTAAGTGCCGTTAGTTAGCGTTTTTCTGCCATTGACGAAAAGTCATTCCTGTTAGTTTCTTAAATACACGGCTAAAAGAAGAAGCATGGGTAAAGCCCGACATCCGGGCTATTTGTTCTTGAATATAGTTCGGATTCTTTACAATCAACACCTTAGCATATTCAATACGCTTGTAATTAATTAAATCATAAAAACTGCATTGAAATTCTTCATTAATGATACGCGAAATGTATGTGCGGTTGGAGTTTAATTGTGCAGCAATATGATCTAATGAAAGGTCGGGTTGGAGAAAGATCTTATCCTCATTAATCAGTTTATTGAGTAGCGGGAGTAGCTTCGTTGCATAATTATCGTTACTGTGATCGACAGTGTCTATTTCTTCTTCGGGTTGTTCGGGTTCCTGAGGCAGGATGTTCTCGGCTGTAAACCTTGTTTTATACACAAAATAGCTCATGTAGTAGATACATACGCTGGTTCCCGCCATAAATACGTACTTCAGGTAGTAGTAGCTTTCGTGCGATATTCTCCATACAGAAGCAGCAGTCAGGCCAATCAGCAACACTCCAAAGAGCCCAATAAGTACCGCCTGGTTATTTTCAAGGGACTTGCCTTCCAGGTTGGAAAAGAAATTGCGAAGCCCCTTCTTATACCGGATCACATTCATGGTAGAATAGATCACAACCGCTACGATCTGGGCATAGAAGATGATATATAGAATTTCAACACTGACAAAATAGAGCATCCATTGAAGCGTGCCTGCTTCAAATTGATAATTCTCCTGGGTTTCTATTACATTCCGGATATAATCGGCGGATTGTTCTTCGCCTAACAACAGGTAAAGAACCGCCGAGATACTCCCAAGAACGACACTCGGGAGCAACCAGATGTATTGTTTCCACGTTAACTTATCTTTATGGGTTAACGTCCGGAAATAAAGATAAAAAAGGGGGAATAGCAGTAGAGTAAAAGTAATATCTACTATATCCAGCTTATAATAAAGCTTGTAATCGTCTATTCCGCCAAAAAGCATGACCCATATAAATGCGCAGATACTCAACACCAGCATGGTTATCATCCACATGTTTTGTGGCCTGGTGTTCTCTTTCCGGTTAAAGAATAGAAGCAGGCCCCAGGAAAAGGAGACAAAGCAGGGTGAGTAAAGAATTAGCGTATAAATGGCTGTCATATTATCTATTTGGCCAACAAATATAGCTATTTCCCCTGATGTTTCAATACGCGGGCTTCCAGATAAAACACGATATCTTCGGCTATATTATTACAACGATCGCCAATGCGCTCTATACGGCGAATGGCAGCGCTGAGCTGTAGACAGTCATAGATATGTTCGGGATGTTCTGCCATATATTCCGCCAAAATGCCTATGGCATTCCGGTTGATTGTATCTACCAGGTCATCCTTTGCAAAGACCTCACTGGTTCTGGTTGAAGCCTCAGCGGTAAAAGCTATTTTGCAGGTGTCCAACATAAAGAGTACACCATCGAACATATCTTTTAGCTGCAACTTCTCAATAAGTTCCGCAGGTATCTGGTCGCGGTGATTACCCAAAACGATTTTGGAGATGCTGTTGGCAAAGTCGCCAATACGCTCCAGATCGTTATTGATTTTGAGGATGGAGATGATTAACCGCATGTCAACGGCAACGGGGTTGAGCAAAGCAAAGAAATGCTCGCACTCCCGGTCGATCATCAACTCATAGGTATCGACCATCTTTTCCAGGTTTCTCACCTCATGAGCAGCATTCTTGTTGTTGTTTAATAAAGCGTCGGCAGAGCGTTCTACCTGACCCTGGACGAGGGTCCACATCTCGGAAAGACTTCCTCTTATTCTCTGAATCGAAATTTCTACTTGACGAACCATGATTTCATTTACGATTTAATTATTTACGATTTACGATTGGAGTATGCTTGAACCACCTGTTCCCAAAAGCTTATTTTGTAGGGGCGGTTCGCGAACCGCCCAATGTACAGAATGCACAGAAAACCATTTTCGGGCGGTTCTCGAACCGCCCCTACGGTAAATCATTGACTTTCCGGTCAACTTCGACAGTGAAATCATCCAAAGCGACCGGTAATATAATTTTGGGTGGCTTCTTTGGCTGGGTTGGTGAACATTCTGCGGGTGCTTCCGTATTCAATTAGTTCTCCCAGGTAGAAGAAGGCGGTTTTATCGCTGACGCGCGCGGCTTGTTGCATGTTATGCGTAACGATAACGATGGTGTATTCCTCCTTTAGTTCGTAGATCAGGTCTTCGATCTTCAAGGTGGAGATAGGGTCCAGTGCAGAGGCCGGTTCATCCATCAGGATGATCGAGGGCTTTACAGCCAGGGTACGGGCAATACACAAGCGTTGCTGTTGTCCGCCGGAAAGTTCAAAAGCCGATTTCTTTAGTTTATCCTTCACCTCCTCCCAAAGCGCAGCACCTTTGAGGGATTCCTGAACACGCTGTTCGATGAATGCTTTATCTTTCACACCGTTTACCCGTAGGCCATAAGCTACATTCTCGAAGATAGACTTCGGAAAAGGGTTCGGTTTCTGGAAAACCATTCCCACCTTTTTACGAAGCTCCACCACTTCTACCTCTTTTCCATAGATGTTTTGATTATCTATAAAGATTTCACCGGTTAACCGGATACCGTCAATCAAGTCGTTCATGCGGTTTAACAGACGCAGAAAGGTAGACTTTCCGCATCCCGATGGGCCGATCAGGGCTGTCACCGAATTGCTCTCGATCTCCATGTTTATATTCTTAAGCGCGTGGAAATCGTTATAGTAAAAGTTCACGTCGCGCGCGTTGATTGCAATCATTTGAGTTTTTTTGTTTTTAATTCATTATTTGAGTCTCCTCCCTTTGGAGGACCGCATGGAAACCTGGCCGCGGCACCTTGCCGCTACATCTTCACCTTTTTACCGAAGTACCGGCGCAGCGCATTTGCCATCAGGTTTATGACCAATACAATGACTATCAACACCAATGCTGTTCCGTATGCCATAGGCCGGGAAGCTTCCAGATCTGTTCCGCTGGTTGCGATTACATACAAGTGATAAGGCAAAGCCATCACCTGATCGAACACACTATCCGGTAGTTGCGGAAGGAAATAAGCTACGGCTGTAAACAAGATAGGTGCTGTCTCTCCCGATACGCGGCCAACAGCCAGAATCAACCCCGTGATAATATTCGGGAAGGCGATGGGTAATAACACCCTGCCGATGGTTTGCAACTTCGTCGCCCCCAACGCCAGGCTCCCCACCCGGAAAGAATTGTCGATTGACTTCATGGCCTCTTCCGTTGTACGGATAACAATAGGCAGTACCAGCAGCGCCAAGGTAAACGAACCGGCAATGAGCGAATCGCCAAAGCCAAAAGCCGTGACAAACAGCGCCATACCAAACAGTCCGAAAACAATAGAAGGCACGCCACTCAGGTTATTGGTCATGATGCGGATCAATTTCACCAGCCAGTTGTTATGCGCATACTCGCTGATATAAATACCTGACATCACTCCGATGGGGAAAGCAATAATCACACTACCGACAACCAAATAAAGCGTACCAATGATGGCAGGAAAGATTCCTCCGCTGGTCATTCCGTCGGATGGGTAAGTCGTCAGGAACTCCCAGTCGATCACCCCTACGCCATTCACTACGATAAACCCGAGTATCCAGAACAGGATACCTACCACGCAAAAGCTCAATACCCGGAAAGTCCAGAATGCTGTCTTTTGTGACATTCTTTTGCGTGCTGAATAATTCTTTATCTCGATCATAGCGCTTATATGGATTGTTTGCGATTGCGGGAAGAGATGACCTCCACCGTAATACTAATGATGAGGGTTAACAGGAAGAGGACGCAACCCAATAGGAAGAGCGCTTCATAATGCGTACCTCCTGCGGGGGCTTCGCCCAGTTCGGCTGCGATCGTAGCGGGTATGGTGCGGACGGGTTCCAGCAAGGTGGTCGGCATGACGGCCGCGTTACCGGTAACCATGAGTACGGCCATTGTTTCGCCAATCGCACGCCCGATACCGAGTACGGCTGCCGCCGTTATTCCCGATATGGAATAGGGAATGACTACCTTGCGGATGGTTTGCCAGTGGGTAGCTCCCAGCGCCAGACTGGATTCTTTCATTACCCGGGGCGTGGAACGGATCGCATCTTCGGCTACGGTTATAATGGTTGGCAATGCCATAATGGCAAGGATGATGCTCCCGGCAAGTCCCGTTTCACCAACCGGCAAGGAGAATATTTTTTGTATCATCGGCACAATCACCACCAGCCCGAAGAAGCCGTAAACAACGGAAGGAATACCGGCCAAAAGTTCTATAATGGGTTTAAGTATTTTGCGCAAACGTTCGTCGGCCAGCTCTGCCAGATAGATGGCAACTGCCAGACCGAACGGAAGGGCAATCAGGATGGCGCCGAGGCTCACCCATAAGGTTCCCAACAAGAGAGGCAATAGTCCATAGAGTGGCGACGGCTGGGAGGTTGGATACCATTGTTTGCCGATAAAGAACTGGGCAGGAGTGATTCGTCCTTTATCCAGTATCCTACCGCCAAAGTCTTCGCTGACGTATTGTTCGGGGAAATAAGCAATGATATGGGGATGTTCGGCAACGACTTTACTCAGGCATTGGGGTATGTTCTCAAGGTCGGCGCCCAGTTCCTCTTCGGATACGTAGTTTGTCAGGTCGCTTAAACGAAAGACCAGTATATCCGCATCCGGTCCGCCTACCGCTTTCCAGTTTACGATCTCCGCATCGAATATGTTGAGGATATCATTGGGCGAGAGCTTCGCCACCCGGTTTTCCTTATTCACAGCAAGTACATAACCTTCCTCCACATCGGGAGAGCTAAACAAGCCGGCCCCTTCCTTGAACAGGAAGATAACGATCAGCAGGATAATCAGGCTGGTGGCGAAGCCGCTGATCATCAGCAGCTTCTCCATCATGACCGTTAGTACTTTCTTTATAAATTTCATTCTATTTTACGGGTATGTATCCTACTGTTTTAACTGTAGTTTGTCCCTCTGCCGATAGAATATAATCAGTGAAAGGTTTTACTACTTTCTCCGCACCTTTTATGTAATAGAAGTATAACGGACGAACCACGGGATATGTTTTCGCTTTTGCATTTTCGAACGAAGGCTCTACGAAACTTTTCCCATCATAGGATACATGTATGGCCTTCACGCTTTTATTCAGATAAGCCAATCCTACGTACCCGATAGCTCCTTTGGTCTGGCTCACGGACTGGATGATGGCACCGGTCGCCGGCATACTGAGGATGGAGGGCATGTAGTTCTTGTTTTTCAGTACATCGGTTTTGAAGAACTCGTACGTGCCCGAGCTTGTTTCGCGGGAGTAGGCTACGATTTTAAGGTCGTCGCCGCCAACTTCTTTCCAGTTCTTGATCTTTCCGGTAAAGATGCCTTCAAGTTGTTCGCGGGTCAGGTTGGTTACTTTATTGCCCGGGTTAACCACAACGGCCAGGGCATCATAGGCAACAATCACTTCCACCGGACTTTTACCGGCTTCCTGCAATTTTACTTTCTCGTCGAACTTAACTTTACGGGATGACATGGCGATATCTGCCGTTCCATCCATCAGGGCAGAGATACCTACTCCACTGCCGCCACCGGTGATGGTAATGTTTGCACCTTTATTCTTTTTCAGGTAATTTTCTGATTCTTTCTGCACCAAAGGAAGTAATGTATCACTACCTTTCAATTTCTGTGCCGATGCCCATGTGGAGATTCCGATAAGGGCTATTAATACTACAATAATCTTTTTCATATTTCATTTATTAAATAAGTTATTTAAAGCAAGAGGGATAGACTGCGCAGCGCCGCTTGCGGCACCTGGCCGCCCCGCCTCGGGGCTAGAACTTATACTGTAACCGTAAAGTAAACACATCATCACTTAGATTTTCTTTGTATTTTGCATCTACGGCATTGTTATTTACTTTTTCATTTGAATTTATATCATAATAGCACATCACGCGCAGGTTTTGATTTGCCCGGAACAGCCATCCGAATCCGAAGGTAGAATATGCTATATCCCCTTTCGTCTGGCATTCGTTTTTATCGACCTTTGTGTTGGGGTCATAAGCATCGTACTTAAGTACAAGCGAGTGCTTGGAAGTGGCTATATCCTGTACAAGTTGCAGATAATAACCACTGAACTTGCGGACGTAGATATCCGAGATTATCGCTCCCGTCGGACTTTTACTATCGCCGGCTGCTCCGGGTTGCGTACCCCACAGATACTCTCCACGCAAGGAGGTCATTCCTAAAACGGAACTTAAACCGATTTGACCATCAACACCATAATACTGGCGTTTGGCATAATCGCCCGGTTTGAGGTCTGTATCTTCCACAAAAGCGCCGTTCGTGAATTTGTATGCTCTTTGATAGACATCTCCGGCAAGGCGAACGCCACCAGCATAGAGAGAAGCGCCAAGGCCATAAGTAAAATTGTTTAGCTTTTTGGTGTAAGATAGATGACCGATAAAGTCTTTTCGGGAATCCGTTTCTTTGGCTTGCCCGCCATTGCCGGAGAAGAGTCCGATGTTAAGGGTTAGAGGATGCAGTTTAGTGCCTTGTGGACCTTTGAAGATCAGTTCCGCGCCCAGGTCGCGTTCTTTGGGAAAGAGCGTCAGGAATACCCGGCTTCGTTCGGGCGATTCGCGGCGGGAAGAGGAGTAGGATATCTCGTAACCAAAAGGACGGTCGAAGATTCCTCCGCGCAAGGCTACCCATTTTACATTGGGGGCTTGCAGCTTTAAAAAGGCGTCCTTTACTTTTACGCCTTCTTCGGTGGCGTCGATCTGTATAACTGCTTCTCCATATTTACTGGTATAGGCAGCCTTCAGCCGACCTCTCCGGAGGGAAAAGTCGTTCTGATCGCCGGTAGATACATCGGCATGGTTCCATGTCCATTGCGTCTGTACGTATCCGGAGAATTTAAGCTGGCCCATCTTCTCGACTTTCGATTCAAGGTTACTGATGCGCTCGTTTAAGTTCTGGTCCGGGGCATCTTGTGAATAGCCGTATAGTCCGGTCAGTGCAAATAAAAGAAATAAACCCGTTCTTCTCATATACTTTTTAGTTGTTGATTACACTGCAAAAATATGCCTATTGCATTACCAACACATGAAGAACGTGTTATGTTTAGATGTAAATTATGTTACAGAATGATTACACAGGTGTAGGGGCGGTTCGCGAACCGCCCCTACAGCTATAGCTTCCTAAAGTCCCCTCCCGTAGGATTCTGGAACACCTGTAGGTCGAACTCGGGGATGATTGCCAGTACATGGTCGAAGATATCGGCCTGTATGCCTTCGTATTCCACCCAAACCTGATTGGCGGAGAAGAAGTACAGTTCCAACGGAATACCGCGTTCGGTGGGTTGGAGCTGGCGTACCATGCAGGTCATGTTTTTGCTGACAGACGGGTGGTGCTTCAGGTAACTGGTGAGGTATGCACGGAATACACCCAGGTTGGTTTGCCGGCGGCCATTGACCAGGATGGAGTTGTCGATGTGATTTTCCTCGTTATACTTACGTATGATTTCCTCTGTTTTTACTACATATTCGTTTACGAGATGTATCTTATTATATTTCGCCAACATTTCGGGGGTGCAGAACTTTACGGTGTTCATGTCGATATTTATTGAGCGCTTGATGCGGCGTCCACCGGATTCCTGCATTCCGCGCCAGTTCTGGAAGGATTCTTTCATCAGTGCGGTGGGCGGAATGGTGACGATGGTCTTGTCCCAGTTCTGTACTTTTACGGTGTTCAGGGTGATTTCAATGACATCGCCGTCAACGCCATACTTGGGCATTTCGATCCAGTCGCCCACGCGTACCATATTATTGGCGGAGAGCTGGATGCCGGAAACAAAGCCCAGGATACTGTCCTGGAAGACCAGCATCAGAATGGCGGCCGAGGCTCCCAAACCAGCCAGCAGTCCCAGAGGTGATTTGTCGATCAGGATGCTTACAATGGCAATACCGCCGATGAAATAGAGAATGATCTGAACGGTCTGCAAGAGTCCTTTCAGCGGACGGTCGCGGTATTTTTCTTTTGAATTGTAGATGGTATAAAAGGCGGTCAGCAAGGCAACGATGAAACGGATAAACATGGCAATGATATAGGCCATACAGAAACGTTGGGTGTAGTCGTATCCGCTGGACCCGGCTTCAAAAACAACGGGGGCGAGCAGGTAGACGATGACCGGGGCAATCATTCCAATTAGTTTTCCCAGGACTTTGGGGTCGAATACAATATCGTCCCAGGTTGCTTTTGTTCGTTGCACAAGCTTTACTATCGTATTGAATATGATGTACTTGCAGATTTTCTGGATCAGGAACGCTAGTCCGATAATAAGGATTAAAACGATCGTTTTGTCCAGGATATCGGCGGTTGCACTGCCAACTCCCAGTGATAGTAGAAACTCATTGAGCCATGTGGTAATTTTATTCATATTTTATTGTTTTGATTGTTTTTGTAGGGTTATACGTTAGTTCTGAATGGTTTTGAATGTAAATGATTAGCTGTAGGGGCGGTTCGCGAACCGCCCGAAAATGGTTTTCTGTATATTCTGTGCATTGGGCGGTTCGCGAACCGCCCCTACAGTAATCCATTCATTTCTGCACCGTTTTATTTCATTTCCATACACTTGGTTATTTTCATACAACAATTCACAATTCCTTTATAAACCTCTCCAAATCATCATGCAGCCATTGATACAGAAACAGGCTTTTATATCCCGTATTCCTTTTCAACATCACTCCTATATTCAACTGGCTATTTTGATAAGACGTTAACTCATTGCGGTACTGCTCGTTATGCCCCGCCAGACGCTTTATTTCATCCTCGCGCTGCCTGCGCAACACCGTACAAATGGGTATCAACAGTTTCATCACTACATTATCCATAATGTGATGCCCCTGGATATACAGATAAGTATTATCCGGATGAAGCCCCAGTTCCTGCAACTCCCTTCCCAATGCCGTAACTTTCGGCTTCAAGTCGGGATATTTACGCTCAAATTCCGCCAATTTGGTATGTACCCGCTTCTCCATTTCGTCAAGACTGAGGTATGGATTCCGCAACCGCACCTGATGCAGGCGTACTACCAGATTGAAGTCGAACATCGGAAAAGTATGTGTATCATGATTGCGATAGAACCAGATTGTCCACAGAAACAGCGGATAAGCAATCTCGGAGTACCGTTGGAAGAACCGGTTGAAATCGACCAGGTGACGGTCGTTCAACGTAGATTGTACCACCACATTGTGCAGACTTTCGGCATAGCAACGGTAATTTTCTATGGCATACGCATAAGTCTGGAAGATATATTTGTTACCATTAATCTTCCGCGAAGACGCCGTTTTGTCCTGCATCAGGAAATCGTAATCGCTATCCACACAAGCAATCAGGCTTTTACCCAATTCGCTGGTATTCAAGGTATTCATCAACACCATCTTCTTTCCCTTGGAAAGCGTGGTGGCCGAAGGAAGCATCACCTGAAAGTAACGCTCGTCCGTTTCAAACTCGGCAAGCAGTTCCTTCCAGAAGCCGACATCTTCATAACTTTCCACATAGGCTATGATCTTACGGCGTGTTTTCCGGGGATACAGCTTATGTGCTGCATCAAAGTAGGAGGAACTAATGTTATCTTTTAATCGTTGAGCCATGCCGCGCGTTATTTCTCCAATGGGGTGGATATATCGCTTACTTCGGTCACGGCATCCAGCCAACCTTCCATGATCACGGCCGGCGAATGGGTGGTAAGGATAATCTGCTCGTTCGGGTTCAACTCACGAATCATCGAGATCAGCTTTTGCTGCCATTCAATATGCAACGAGGCTTCGGGCTCGTCCATGAAGAGCACGCAGTGTTCATTATCGCGAACCAACACGGTTAGCAAAATAACCAACATCTGCTTCTCGCCCGACGACAGCTTATTGGGGAAAAGCAACTCACCGTTCTGATAGAAAGCAATATCATTCCGCTTGCGGTCTATCGTTTTATGAGTATAACCGAAAAGGCTGTCGACCATATCCTGAAACTTTTTCTTAGGAATGGCCAGGTCGGCCGCACGGCTCCGTTGTTCGTCGTCGTTGCTATTCAACAACTCGATCATTTTATTGCCGATATTTACCTGATAATCAAGATACTTACGTTGAAGCAGATAAAGTTGCCAATCCAGTTCGGAGCGGACATTGCTTTCGGGTACGCGACTGACAAGATCGGCTTGTATCAGCGGCCGGTCGTAACTACGAATCACATCGTAAGGAATAAAAGTCGCCTCCGGGTCATCAAAGAATATGCGTACACCGTTCTTCAGGTCGCTTTTCACCTGGCCGGACAGTTGCTCCAAATGCCCGACAGAACGATTCAGGATGGTAGTCTTCCCCACCCCATTAATGCCGGAGAGGATATTTACGTCGGGGCGCAAGTCCCAATCCACACTGAACTGCCCCCAAAGACCGTCAATTTCAATGCGCTTAATATAGCTGGCTTGTTTTTCCATATTCACAAATCTCCCTTTTATTGGGGGATACACAAAAATAATGAAATTATTTAATGTGACAATAAAGCGGAGAACAGAAAAGAGCAGGATATCTCATTACCTACTAGCATTCGCGGCAAATACTACCGGCACTCGACTGAAATGCTACTAGTATCTGCGGCAAATGCTACTAACATTCGAGAGAAATACTACTGCCGTATAAAATATAGACTACCAGTCATTATACATATTCGTTAAATAATCTAAAAACACCAAACAAACTTACTACATAATACTAATACACCCACCAAACATAGTATCTTTGCATCACAATCAATTCATAAACAATGATAATACATTGATTTGACTACTATTATAATACATTAAAATTTAAAAACGTAAGATTATGAAAACAACATTTAAAGATCAATTAATCAAATTAATGCATCGACCACGGCGTTTGGTGCAGGTTCATAACAACCTGAACGAGAAGTGCGAGAAGTAACACCAATCATTCGAATAATAAAAATTGAATTATGGAAAAGAAATCTTTTGTCTTTTACGAAAGTTGGCAGCGTGCAATTGACGAGTTACCTGCCGATATTCAACTGGAAATTTACCAAGCCATCACAGCGTATGCGATAAACAAAAAGTCGATCGAATTAAGCCCCATGGCCAAGGTTGCCTTTTCTTTCATCAAGCAAGACCTCGACAGGAATGCGAAGAAATATGCCGACAGATGCATGAAGAACAAAGAAAACTCCATCAAAGGCGGTGCCCCGAAGGGGAATAAGAATGCATTGAAAACAACCAAAACAACCGATCGGGTTAAAAAACAACCGAAACAACCCGATAATGAGAATGATAATGTTAATGAAGATGGTAATGATAATGTTAATGGATCTATTAAAATAGATAACAAAGAAATACTCTCTTTAGAGAGTATAAAGAAAGAAGCCCAGGCTTCTTCATGCATGTCTGATTTTGATAGATTTAATTATTGGATAAAAGACAATGCACCCTACTGTGCTAATCCGAGACACTTTCCTCACCAAATGACCGAAGAGGAACTCGTAAAACTGAAAAAGAAATATTCCGGTTCGGAGATTGCGAATATCATTACGCAGATAGAAAACCGCAAAGACCTTCGCAAACGCTATTCGAACTTATACCGGACAGTATTAAACTGGGCCAAAAGAGACTATGGATACTAATTAAAAGTCGTAACAACGGCGCCCACCAGCAAGAGAAATCATTCATCCTTAAAACAATAAACCCTGCATTATGAAAGAACAAATCATCGACCAAGCCTTCGTGTACAAGGGCTACAAAAAGACAGAACTAGCCACGATGTACAATCCGCACATGACTCAAAAGAAAGCCATGGAAACATTCAACAAATGGTTACGAAGTAATCCGGAGTTCTGGCTACGCCTTCAGACCAGCGGAGTAGTCATCGGCACGCAATACTATCGGAAATCACAAGTAGAGATCATCGTTAGCCATCTCGGTGAACCTTAAGGGAGATAGAAAAACAAAACCAACGTAATACACTATATAACAAGCAATTACAAAACCATCTCCCCCTATCTCCCTCTATCTTCCCCTAACTCCCTCTAACGTCCTGCTCCCAAATCTTCCGTTTGTACCTTTGTATCAAACGGAAGGGAAGCGCGCTCTTTTCCGGAGAGAATAACATTTTATTTAATAACAAAAACATTCAACAACAATGGCAATAGCATTAATGCGCTACAAGCGCAACAAAATCCTGAGCGACCCAACGTCGCCCGAGTTAAACTATCTGAAACCCGTTCCCGGTCACACCCGGACGCTAACCACTAAAGACGTAGCCGAGGAAACCGAAGCCCTGGGCGGCATGAGTGCCGAAGACGTAGATCACGTCATGAAGTCCTTCGTCCGCTCCCTGCGCAAGGTTCTCACCCGCGGCGACAAAGTGAAAATCAACGGTCTGGGCACCTTCTACACCACCTTCTCTTGCGAAGGTGCGGAGGAAGAAAAGGATTGCACGGTACGTAACATCAAGCGTGTACACATCCGCTTTGCCGTAGACAACACCCTTCGTCTCGTAAACGATAGCACCGCCACCACACGCGGCGCAGCAAACAACGTGGAGTTCTACATCAAAAGCGACGTGTCAGCAGCAGCCGGAGGAAACGGCAACAATGGCAACGATAACGGCGGCGGTGATGACCCAATCGTAGATCCGGGATTCTAGGGGGCGAGGCGCCCCGGCCGGGTTTCCATGCGGGGTGGCAAGAGGCGGGGCACCCAAGTTTTTGATGTCGACTAAAAAGCTTGGCTTCCCCATCTCAACGCCCTAAATCAAGTAAAACAAGTAATTAAACAGGCTCCGGCACCTTGCCGGTCAGCCATAAAACAAACAAACGATATGAGTAAGCAAAAAACATGGGATTTGATCCTGAAAGTAATTATTGCAGTAGCTAGCGCACTGGCAGGCGCACTGGGCGCAAGTGCAATGACACTGTAACCAATTAGAATCCACAGGCATATATTATGAGAATATGCCTGTGTTTAACATTTTACAAATTAAGAACCAAAAGAAATAATTATTTATGCGATACATTATATTAATATTCATCGCCCTTTGGGCAACTAACTTCCAGGCGCAAACCCTAAGCCAGAAGGAAAAAGAAAAACAGCAAGAAGACTCGCTAGTTATGAAAACAAGAGTGGGCGTACTCTCTTTTGAAGATGCATATACCCCACCGCCACCCTCTGTAGTGCCTCCATCGCCGCAGGCAGCTATATTCAACAAGTACCTCAATCACGAGATTAGCGACTACAACGGCTTGCCTCAGATCGAGATACCACTATACGAAATCGAAATCAAGGGACTGAAGATACCCATCACACTTTCCTATCATGCAGGAGGCATTAAATATCTGCAATACGATGGTGACATAGGGGCAGGATGGAGTATCAATGCCGGCGGATATGGCATTACACGAACCATTAAAGGCAAGGACGACTCGTCTGTTCCATTCTATAACGAACAAGATTTCAATCAAAAAGTTATCAACCGGTCCGAAGGAATGAAAAGCTATGTCGGATACAACCTCGCACTTTCTGTAGATGGTGCAAGCGGCTTCTACGGTGATTGTTTATACAATGATAACCAACAACTTACAGATGGCGAATACGATCAGTTCAATTACATGACACCAAGTGGATCAGGACAGTTTATCATCGCCAACCGTGATCATATAAACACACGAAATGTCGTTAATACCAATCCTGAAAATCAAATTCTATTGGCCGCCACATCGGCTTTGTCTTTGAACGACATGGCTGTTGTAGATGGAAACGGATTTACCTATTACATGGGTAAACACCCCACACAGAGCGGTATCCATGAAGAAGGACCACTCAACCGATACGATAATCGTACCGGATGGCCACTGCGACAAATCAAATCGCCCTACAATGAAACAATAGAGTTTAGTTATGTCACACACAATGTGTCACACGACAGAGAGGATATTTTCTGGGATGACTACTATACATTCAATATCAGCGAAGCGATGAACGACACAGGTTCAGACCAAACCTTCGAGGCCAGTTATAATTTCAATGACACATTTTATGGGGCCTATGGATCTCCATACAAAACCTATTTCGTCAGTGAAATCAGGACAGGCAAAGAAATAATTGAATTCATGAGATATACCCCACAAGCAGGAATGCCCTATGTAATTAAAGAGATTCGGATAAAAACATTGGCAGGAAGCCTGGTGAAAACCATCAAACTAGACTACAATAATTCCGGACTACACCGGCTACTTTCCAAGCTAACCATAGGCGATGAAGTCTATAGTTTTGACTATTATCCAACTCCCGACCCAACAGGATTGGCCAACAAATTATACTCCGACGTGTGGGGATACTACAAAGTAGCCAACAATGCAAATTCCTGGTTAAATTATCTGGATGAACGCTACAAAGATGATGAGATCCTATACCGGAACCACAGACATTACCCAACCAATAAAATCATCAAGAAGCTTAAGGATATACCCGAATGGCAAAGTATGATAGCTTGGGTAAACCGGGAAATCAATGGAGCAACCACACATGCCTTTTCGCTCAGAAAGATTACTTTCCCTACAGGAGGAACCACGGAATATGTATATGAGCCACATCGATACAAAGACTACTATCAGCCGGGACAGCCGATTATAACCGGAGCAGGGCAGCGCATACAGAAAATTATATCCAGGGCCGGAGGTAATGCCAAACCAGTGAGTACCGTATTCAAGTATGGTGTGCAAGAGAATGGCTATACAAATATGATTCATTTTAATTGGGGAGCAGCTATTCACAACTATGCCAGCAAAACCAGAAGCACATTGGCTTATCCCTTGGATGTGCCCGGTGCAACAACTCCTGTTACCGAATTCATCTATCGTACATCAAGAACATACAGTAGCCGCAGACCGCTCAATAGTGATGCTGACAGTAATCCACCCATTGTATATGGACAGGTCGCCAAATATCAATATGATGAAGAGGGTAACCTTTTAAATAGAAATGGAAAAACCGTTACTTATTACAATGAGCTCAGAGAGCAACCCTATGCAACTGCCGAAGAGCATTATGATGAAATGACATATGGGTACGTAAAAGATTACTATTTAGGGAAAAGAGCTATGCCGGATAGTGTTTGTGTATTCGACAGTAACAACAACTTGGTGCAAAAAGAAACATATAGGTATGAGCCTGGTTACAGATATGCAACTACATTCGATGGAGTCAGATCAATCATGAGGGAATATTTTGATGATGTTTCTTTCTGGAGGAATATTTACGAATATCCTGATTATTATATTGGAACCTCCTGCTTTGAACAACTCCATAACCGCGTATCCATAGCCCAACGCTTGCCGGGAAGTAAAACGACAACCGTTTATGAAGCGGGTACGCCTGTAGTTATTACCGAAACCAACCAGTATAATAACCGGAACCAACGGATAAAAACTACGCAAACGAGTAGTCAGTCGGGGAGTCTTATAAAAGAATACAAGTATCCGGACAGTTTTACGGGAACCGTTTATACTGAAATGATAACTAAAAATATGGTTCATCCTGTTGTTGAACAAATCACAACGCATAATAGTGTTGAAATCGGTCGGGTCAAGACTCCATACGCCAAAGACTCCTCGCGAACGAAAGGGCTTATTCTGCCGGATAAAGCAGAGAGTTCCGCTTCGGGTACAGCCAACCTGCGTACAGATATTACTTACGACCTGTACGATGCCAAAGGTAACCTACAACAGTTCACCACACTGGATGGCAAAAAGACCACCCTTCTGTGGAGCTATAACGGGCAATATCTTGTAGCAGAGATACAATATGCAGCTTATAATGAAGTACAGTCCGCAGCCAGCGCCCTAGGGCTCAACCTGGAGGCTTTGCTCACGACCAATTCGCCGGATATGACCAAAGTCAATAACCTCAGGCAAAGGCTAGGTGCTGCCTTCGTGACCACCTTTACCTACAAACCTCTGGTAGGCGTTACATCAACTACCGACCCTTCGGGCAAAGTCACTCATTACGACTATGACTCATGCAATCGGCTTAAGGAAATCTATATCATGAACGGAACAGCCAAAGAAGTGACCGATACATACCAATATAATTACATAAACCAATAAATAGAAACATTATGAAGAAAAGAATATTATTTATAGTACTCATCCTGTCCATGGTGCTAAGTAGCGTTTACGGACAGAATTTCAGCCCCAAGGTTTATGCGGGCGATATAACCGGGCTGTCCTATAGTGATTACTATTACACTAGCAGCTATGGAAATGGCTATTTCTATTGTGAATTCGATGTAACTACAGAAGTAGATGCACGCATCTCTCATTGCGGATCGGACATAAGCTTCTCGTACATAACACTGTATGACTCCAATGGAAGAGTAGTGACTTATGGTTCAATCAATACTTCTATATGTCAGGACAGAGAACTGGCCTCTTTGGAGAAAAAGAACCTACCACCGGGCACCTACTACATTTTATCCGAATTCAACGAGTCGGGAATGATAAATATCAACATAGATTGTTTGCCCTCCGCCAACCCAACCGGTAATAAGATGACCAATGCTATCAACGTGGATACACACCAAACAGCATTTGCATTCTCCGACACCCGGAACACCAACTACTATACCAATGATTATCAGGGTCAGTCAACCAAAGATGTATTCTATAAATTTACACTGGCAGCACCCATGAACATTACCGTCTCCCATTGCGGATCGGAACTCTCAGATACTTTTGTCAGCCTACTCAACTCATCCGGAACACGGATTGCTTATAACAATGACTATTCCGGACCAGGGGGATGCAGCAATACCCGACAATCTTATCTGAAAATGGAAAACCTGGCCGCAGGAACATACTATGTAGTATCCGAAGGTTATAGCAGTAATGGAAAGATAACCACGCAAATAGAAGGGCAGAAGAACATCACGTTAGGAGTAAGTGCAAACCAGAACTACATAGCGGTCATAACTCCAACTGTAGCCGGTGCAACAGTTGATGTTAACAATGCCTTGGTGAATATTCAATACTTTGATGGATTGGGCAGACCGATGCAAAGCGTACAGGCCAATGTTACACCCAATATGGCCGACCTGGTAAGCTTCCAGGAATATGATGTTTACGGGCGTGAATCCAAAGCCTGGCTACCAGCCACAGCAACATCAAACAGCGGAGCATTTGTGGCATATAGCAGCTTCACAAACAAGTCACTGGCAACATATGCTAATGAAGCCAAAGCCTACAGTCTACCAGTTTATGAAAATTCACCCCTAAGCCGCACATTGGAACAATACGGACCCGGACGCGCATGGCAGGATTATGGGAAAGCAGTAGGAACTGCGTATCTGACCAATAATAATAACTATGTCAGTAAGTTATACACTTCTACCGACAACAGGCAAACGGTAAGTCTTAGCCAAACAAGTAGTAATCCGAATTACAACAGTGGAGAGTTGTTTGTTACTAAACAAGTCGATGAAGATGGCAACATATCCTACGAATTCAAAGACAAGTTGGGCCAGGTTATACTCACCCGCCAAATGAATGGAAGCATCCCACATGACACTTATTACGTGTACGACAAATACGGAAATCTGCGCGCCGTTCTACCACCGCTGGCAGCCGACAACCTGAGTACCAACACATGGGGTGAAAGCGATACTTATCTGCAACGGTATGCTTACCTCTATAAGTATGACAATCGCAACCGCTGCATAGCCAAAAAGCTTCCGGGAGCAGAATGGATATATTATGTTTACGACAAAGCAGACCGCCTGATATTTACACAAGATGGCGAACAGCGCTCGCGTGGCGAATGGCTATTCAGCATACCCGATAAGTATGGACGGGTAGTACTAACAGGAACCTGCAAAAACACATTCAACTATCTGAGCACTCCATTGGCAAATATTATGGTAGAAGCTGTTTGGGCAGGAACAAGTGGATCATACAAAGGGTATAACATCTCCGGCGTGAGCCCCACCTCACCTGTCAAAGTATTGTCCGCACAATATTATGATAACTATGACTTTCTGGCTCTGAGCGGATTCTCTACACTGGGTCACGTTTCACCGGAAAGCGGATTCGGAATATGGAATGGTGCAAATGCAAAGGCTTTATTAACCGGAACCTACTTTGCAGAAGCTGGTAGTGGAAGCGAACAAATCTGCTCAGCCCTTTACTATGACTATCGGGAAAGACTGATCCAGTCACAAACCACAAACCATCTAAGTGGAAAGGATTCGGAATTCATCGGCTATAACTTCAGTGGGCAACCCCTGAAAACAAAAACAGTACATACCGCATCAGGGAAAGCCACCCAAACCGAGTACTACAACTATATTTATGACCATGCCGGCAGATTGACAAAAACCGAACACCGACAAGGAAGTAGTACGGCTACCCCAACCATATTGGCAGAGAATACATACGATGAACTGGGTAGACTGAAAACCAACAAAAAAGGAAACCTGCCTGCAAGTACATACAATTACAATTTACGTTCATGGATGAAATCCATTACAGGAACATTGTTCAATCAAACATTGTACTACAACGAAAGCTATGCAGGGAATACACCTCGCTACAATGGAAATATATCTGCCATGAGCTGGAAAGCAGGAAACGAAACGCTAAGAGGATATCGCTTTGCGTACGACGGTTTATCCAGGCTTACCAAAGCCGATTATCTGGTCAATGGTTCATTAAACGATAACTATAAAGTTCCATCCATTTCATACGACAAGCATGGAAACATCAAGACCCTGCAACGATGGGGAAAGACCAGTTCCGGATATGGCATGGTAGATAATCTGACGATGGATCATATAGGTAATCAGCTCTCTTATGTAACAGATGCAGCAGTAAAGACACCTGATGTAACAGCAGGGTTGAATGATTTTAAAGATGCATCGTCAGCCACATCAGGAGAGTACACTTACAACAGAAATGGAGCCATGAGTAAAGATTTAAACAAAGGAATTAGCAATATTGCATATAATTCTTTAAATTTACCAACTCAGCTCACGATTAATGGCGTTACCAATAGTTATAAATATGCCGCAGATGGAACTAAGCTAAAAGTAACTCGTGGATCTGATGTAACCGATTATGTTGGTAACAAGATCTATGAAAATGGTTCTTTGAAAAGGATTTTAGTAGATGGTGGGTATATAGAAAATGGAGTATACCATTTCTATATTCAGGATCATCAGGGCAATAATCGTGTAATTGCTACCGGAACAGGAACCGTTGTACAACGCAATCATTACTATCCCTTCGGCATGACTTTCGGAGAGATTGCAGCAACCGAACAGGATAAGCAGGCGTACAAGTACAACAATAAAGAACTGGATCGCAAGAATGGGCTGAACCTATATGATTACTCAGCAAGGTATATGGAGCCAGGTTTGGGAAGATTTACAACGATGGATCCGCTGGCAGAGAAGTATTATTCAATTAGTCCGTATGCGTATTGTAATAATAATCCGATAAGGTTTGTGGATCCAACAGGAACGAGCACTTGGGTTATGCGAAATGATGATGGAACATATCGTGTTGTAGGTGGCGATTTGGAAGATGGTGATAATAACATTTATGTTTGGTCCATTAATGATGGAAATTTAACTATGGGAGAATCAATTGGAGTTACTCCAGTTTCCACGTCTTTTTACAACAGTGATGATAATATGTGGCTTGGTACTATAGATCCATTTGACAAAAGTGGATACTATTTCATGACGGATTTATTTTTTAACAATCCTGGGGTAGGCCATTATATGATGAATGCAACTAAAAATGGCGATTATGACTTTAAAAGAAATGGAATTGAGAATAAAAAGGAAGATATGGAACCAACGGAATATTACTACCGTGGTACATATTTAGGGGAAACAAAAGATAGAAAACCTGTATATTCCTCTGCCCGAGATATTGGAAACATGGGAGCGGGGTTTATTGCTGGTAGACATGATATACCGTGGTCGTTGGCACGTATTCCATTTGATCTCTTAGAGTCTTATCAAAATAAAAGGCCTTCAATTGAGGGTATGTCTACTCAAAATGCAGAATATTATGGATGGCAATGGGGACAGGCAATACTCAAAAAGAGACCAATTAAGCCATTTAGATAATAATTAACACAAAAGAATATTATGAAAAAAAGGTATCCTCTATTTATTGGTATGTTCATTTTCTTAGGAGTAGCATACTTGATATTTAGAAATTGGCAAATATCAAAAAGTGATTATAACTTTCATATTTCAGATACAAACATAAATGTGACTACATCTAAAAGATATGGAAAATTCTATGTAATATTTGATAATACTGATATTTCTGACAGTGCTGATTACTTAGAAGTAAAAACTGGAGGGGATTATCTCATAACATTTGACCCTAAAAATAAGTCAGAAATTAACTTCATGTATTCTGGAGGTGTGTTTTTAAAAAAGAATGAAATTAAATATAATATTCACATCTATGAAAATAGAGATGAAAAACAAAATTTTATGAGTACATATTTCGCTTCTGATTCTTTAAAGAATATGTATATTGATACCCGTTACTACACCGTAATATTAGATGGAGATACATTGAAAAAAGGAAGTATATGGGGTGGTACTTAAAATACTATAAAATCCGATTATTCACTCTGAAAAAGTTGGCTAGTTTATAATTTAAAGTAAATTTATATCAAGCAGCTACCATCCTCAAATATATGGTAGCTGCTTTTTTACCCAACCATTCAAAACAAACCATCAATATGGGATATATTATTCTAAGCGATTGGAAAACAGACCTAGAAAAGGTTTCTTTATCCAAGCTGCAAATCAACTTATTGAATAAAGGGTTAGCCGAATCTAAAAGAAACGTAGACGACCTCCTTGAGGGAAACACTGTTACGATTGAAGTAGATGACGAGATTTTAGCCTCAAAATTCATAAATGAAGCACAAAAGATTGGAGTTATTTGTCATTATCTCCCTTCTATAAAAGATACATAAAAGATTCTTTTGTATTACCTTTGCAACGATTTATTCACAATATCGTTAATTTCAATCTTCAACTAAGGTGTCGAATGATAAAAGCCTGAAAGGGCACGCTGCCATACTGGCGGCAAACGTCATGTGGGGACTTAATGCCCCGATAGGAAAAGCAGTACTGAATGAATTTTCGGCTTTGTCCGTTACCACTTTCCGGATGGTGGGAGCTGCGGCTGCCTTTTGGATACTATCTATCTTTATGCCGAAAGAGCACGTTGACCATAAAGATATGCTACGGTTATTCTTCGCTGCTTTATTCGGCATTGTCCTTAACCAGGGGATGTTTGTATTTGGTTTATCACTAACTTCGCCGATTGATGCCTCTATTGTGACAACCACCTCTCCGATTATTACCATGATCGTAGCAGCCATTTATCTCAAAGAACCAGTAACAAACAAAAAGATAGTCGGCATTTTTATTGGCGCAATGGGAGCGTTAACACTTATTCTAAGCAATCAGAACGTAAATTCCGGAGGAAGCAACAATATTTTAGGAGACTTGTTTTGTTTGATTGCCCAGTTTAGCTTTGCCATTTACCTAACTGTATTTAAAGACCTGATCGGTAAATATTCCCCGGTAACGATAAGCAAATGGCTGTTCATATACGCCTCAGTATGCTTTATACCCTTCTCCTACCGGGATGTAACCGCTATCGACTTTATGGCCATACCTACAGATATGCTTCTCCAAATTGGATATGTAGTACTGGGTGCTACGTTCCTTACTTACATTTTCCTGATGATAGGACAACGTGCACTTCGCCCCACAATTGTAAGCATGTACAACTATGTGCAACCTATCGTAGCAAGTATTGTAGCTGTAATTATGGGCATGGATACATTTGGCATAAAGAAAGGAATTGCTATCGGACTGGTTTTCCTTGGTGTGTACATCGTAACCCAAAGTAAATCAAAAGCACAATTGGACGGCAACGGCGGCGGTGAGCCACCGCAGTCAGGTTCTATGCAGAAGGATTAATAGCTAAAACCGAGTTGCTCCGCCGCGGGAAATATCCTCAAAGTAAGTATCGAGAAGTTCTTTGGCTGCGATAAATGAAGTTAACCCATCATTGAGAACGAGGCGCTCTTTATCTTGAAGGATCGTCTTTATTTTCTCGTTATTATAGAAGCTGTCCTTCAATTGCTCGTTGATGCTTTCGTACATCCAGTATTTGCTCTGCTCATTACGGCGATATTCGAAATAGCCATTGGCTTTTACAAAGTCGATATACGCATAAACCATGTCCCAGATTTCTTTTACACCAATATTGTAGAACCCGGAATAAGTCAAGACTTGCGGTGTCCATCCTGAGTCGGGTGCCGGGAAAAGATGCAGGGCATTACGGAATTGCGTAGCTGCCAGTTTAGCTTTATCTATGTTGTTGCCATCGGCTTTGTTGATAACGATACCGTCGGCCATTTCCATGATACCACGCTTAATGCCTTGTAGTTCATCGCCAGTTCCGGCCAATTGAATCAAAAGGAAGAAGTCGACCATAGAATGAACAGCCGTTTCACTCTGTCCTACCCCTACGGTTTCTACAAAGATCTTATCAAACCCGGCTGCTTCGCAAAGAATGATCGTCTCACGGGTTTTGCGCGCCACTCCACCTAATGAACCGGCAGAAGGGCTAGGGCGAATAAAGGAGTCAGGATGCACAGAGAGTTTCTCCATACGGGTTTTATCGCCCAGAATACTACCTTTACTTCGCTCGCTACTCGGGTCAATGGCCAACACAGCAAGCTTACCGCCCTGTTCCAACACATGAAGCCCGAATACATCAATAGAAGTACTTTTACCTGCACCCGGAACACCGCTAATTCCTACACGAACCGACTTACCGGAATGAGGCAGGCATTTCTCGATCACCTCCTGAGCAATAGCCTGGTGCTCGGGCTTAACGCTTTCTACCAACGTAACTGCCTGGCTCAATATCGTGATACTACCTTTAAGAATACCGTCTACAAAATCATTGACCGAAAGTTCACGTTTCTTTGCCTTACGCTGTGTTTTCAGATAAGGGTTTACAGACGAAGGTTGCTCAATACCTTTATTGACAACCAGTCCTTTGTATTCTTCGCAATTTTCAGGATGCTCCATGATGGTATTTACAATTAGACGATTTACTATTTACGATTGAAGTTACAATAATTAAACAAGTACACTATTGGGGTTGCTCCTTGGATAATCGCAAATTAATAATTGACTTCGGATGAACCGGGTCATTACTGATCAGCAAGATACGTAATTGCCTTTTCTTTTTCAGGTTCTTCTTTTCGAGGGTTATGCGTAAGCGGGTATGTTCTCCCGCAGCCAGTGTTGATTTACGTAAGCTCACCCCTACCGCCGGATTAAACACCTGAAGTTTGTTTATCTGAAGAGGTGACTTCCCTGTATTCCCGATCGTAATATCGTAGGTTGCTTTATTTTTCTTTTCCAACTGGTCACTCAAATCGACATCTGTCCGCGAAAGATGGATAACCGGAGCGTTTATTCTATCCGACTCGCTCAGCCCGGAGAAGTCGGGTAATACAACGGCAGAAAGCGGAATTTCATTTTCCTCGCTCACTTTATCTCCGGCAAAACGAGACAGGTAAACGGACGTCTGCGTCAGTCCCAAGTCAGACAGACGATCGGTATCTAATGTCAGGGTGATTACTCCCTTCTCTCCTTTTTGAAGCACATTGGGTTCCTTGGTCATTTTTATATAATGAGGCAGATGCATCAATACCGGCTCATAAGGGGCAGAAGATTGATTTACGATCATCAACTCCATCGTTGGCTGCTCGCCCTTGTGTGTATCAGGGAATTCGATTTCGGTTTTGTCGATCATGATCTGACCGATGGATGCGAGATCGTAGTTTGTAAAGTCGGTGATTTTTTGTACCACCTCACCCACAAAGTGGAGATAAATAAGATTAGGAGTAGCATTACTGTAAATCCCGATGGATTTATGAAAGCGTCCCAGTTGCTTGGCATCAAAGGTGGCAGTTACCGTACCTTTCTCTCCCGGGGCGATGGGCGCTTTTGTCCAATCGGCTACGGCACAGGCGCAGGATACGGTTACATTACTCAACACCAACGGTTTATCGCCGGTATTGGTGATTGCAAAGTCAACCTTTACAGGCTTCTGCCATTCAATTTGTCCAAAATGATGGGTTTCTCTGTTGGTGGATATCCGGGGTTGTGCCCAGGAAATCAGGCTTATGGTGCAAAGTATATATAGAGTCAGTAAATAACGCTTCATGGATTGTCTTTTTTTGTTTCATGCAAAAGTAGGCTTTTTAAGTTGAAAGTTGAAAGCTGAAAGTTGAAAGTTGCTGTACGGTATCGTTATTTTAAAAGTTTTAACCTTAAAAACAATTATACCACACAGCAACTTTCAATATTCAACTTTCTGTTTTTAATTCTCAACGTTCAATTCTACCGATGCCGAGTGTGCAGCATATTCAGGTGCATAGGCTGATTGAATAACAGCCAATCCACTTTCGTATGTTCCGGTGCGGCTTACGCGATAACTATGTTCCAATACATAGACCCCTTTACTCAATGAATCGAAGAAGAAGTTGGTAGAGGCATCTTTTACCGCTACATAATAGCCTGTATTTCTGTTCCACACATAACCGGAAAGGTTACCGATTGGTTCAAAGCAAGCACCACGCTGGTCTTTCAACTGAACGAAATCCATTGACCGGTCTAGTTTAATGGTGATACGGGATACTACTTTATCGCCAACTTTAAGCCCGTTATCGGCATTTATGGGTAATAGTTCTTTCTTATCACCAACGACTCTTTCTACATAAAGTTTCTTTTCTACCTGTAAGCCTTCGCTATGAGAGGTAACTTTATCTATATCTTCCTCATACTGGGCATAGACAGCACCCCAGGCAATACCGGCATCGCGTTTCTCTACCACAACTTTCTTTATCTTCGAAAGATCACTTTTGTCCGTAATCGTTTCTTTGATATAAGCTATGCCGGGAACGGTCGAGTTCATCGGAGCTAACGTTTCCATGACTTTGCCGCCCAATGTGATACGTACATCACCCTGGTTTTCGATCAGGCTGGTTCCTCTGTACAGCAGTGCATAAACCGCATTTGCGGTAGATACAGGAGAATCCCATTGCTGGGTTTGTTTCTGTTTCAGCAACCATAACTTCATTTCTTCTACAGCTGCCGCATCATTTCCGGCCATATCCATCGCTTCCATTACGGCAACATGGGCAGGAACTTTCAAACCAGACCAGGAGTAAGGATCTTCGTTGAATGCAAAGAACATGCCTTGTTCATCGGTTTGCGTGGTGTATTCTTTTAATGAGGCTATGAATGCTTTAGCATCAGCCTGACGCCCCGCTTTTTGCAGAATGACAGCCGAAACTGCTTTTTCTACCATACCTTTTGATGATATGTTCTCTTTTACCTTGTTCAGGAAGTAATCGTAGGCAGCTTTGTTTCCGGCCGGGATGGCTTCTTCTGAGATTGCTACAAGATAAAGGTATTGTAATGTATTACCCGAAACACCTGTAGACTTGCTGCCTTTCTGCTCAGACTTACGAATGAGGTTGTATTCATTTAATGCTTCTTTATGCAGGTAGTTAAATGCACGGTTACGCATAGCCAGAGCATCTTCATCAAGGGGTTTGCCTGTCATAGCACTCAGGCGTACAAGCTGTTGAAGCACATAATTGGTGATATAACGGCTTCCGTTCATCCCTTTATACCAAGTCCATGAGCCATCGGTGAGTTGCAGGTCATTGAGCTTATTGAGGGCGGTTATATTGTTATTCTGAATGTTGTTCAGATCAAACAAGGTAGCAATACGTTCTTTTTGCTCTTGTTCTGTTTTGGCCTCCATAATCCAGGGCGACTCTTCCAGCAGGATGTTCTTCACATCCTGGTTCTTTTGCAGATTGCTCAGGAATGTTTCTTTGGTACCGCCTTGCTTCTTCCAGGCATCGAATACGGCTTTTATGCGCGGTTGGCTATTCATTATATATGCAGCCAGCGTATTGGCATAATAGGCTGTTGCCCAGGAGATGGCATTATCGTTGGTTGGCATACTCAAAGATGGTAGTGCCTGGACAGCATACCATGCGGGGTTACCGGAGAATTCTACGGTCAGGCTACGATCTGTTGCGGTTTTACTGTTGTTGTTGAACAGCTCTGCCAGGGAGAACTCGCGGGTTTGGTTGCCACGTACCGGCATGGCTATGGTTTCGATTACTCTTTCTTTATTGCTCAATACCGGGAGCAGGTGTTGTTCGCCATCGCTAAAGCTACCCCCTTCGGCAACGATCCGGCAACCTAACAAATCGTATTTATCGGTAGCAGCAAACGTAAAGTTTACTCCCATAGTTTTACCTGCCTCGGCGGTGAACTTTTGTTTTTGTACGGCAATGACTTTCTCTGTCAACGGATCGAAGAGGGTAAATACCACATTACCTTTAATTGCATTTTCGGTAAGGTTGGCTACGGAAGCAGATACGGAGGTCTTATCTCCTACCCGTACAAAACGTGGCAGGTTAGGGGTAAGCATAAACTCTTTGCTGGTTACTGCCTGACTATTGATCATTCCGTTCATCATGCCTTTTGTATGTGCATATCCTTTGAAGTTCCAACGGGTAAGGCTTTCGGGCATGGTAAATGCAACAACGACTTCGCCTTTTTCATTGGTACGCAGTTGTGGGTAGAAGAAAGCGGTTTCGGCAAAGTTGGTACGCAGATCGCCTGTGGGTTCGGGGAGTTTTTCTGTTATATTATCAACAGCACTTGCCTTATCCTGATCAACTGAATATTCTGCCAAGTCGGCAACTTCTAAAAGCATTCCAGATTCAGCTGCCGAAGCCATATCATCTTTCAGCATAACAGCTCCTGTACGCGACATCTGCTTAGAACTGCCATAACCTCTAACCATAATTCCACCATTCGCCATTTGAAGGTTAACCCCCGGCTGATCCATCCAGAAGATATCAAACAACATTTGCGGATAGGTGTATTGTTTCTGTTTGAACCAGAAGTTATAATATCTGTTGCCTGCATAATAGGTATCCAGAATCCTGGAAGGAATCATCCGTGAATAATGGACATCCAACAGTTGCTCGTGTTTCCATATCTGATCCAATGAGGCATCATACATGGTAGCCAGCAATTCGGCATCGGCAAATGTACTATCCGGTTTTTGAATGGTCAGCTTCCACTCTTCCTGCTGTCCGGGACGAAGTTTATCGCGGAATACACTCCAGGAAAGTTTCAGCCTCTTGTCCGGCATCTTCTTTGAGAGATTAACTTGCTGTGTATAAGGCCGTCCATCCTTCACATAACAGAAGGTTATACTTAACCCATCGCCGTATTCTTCTTTATACGGATAAGTGAAACGCATCACAGAGTCGGACAGACGAAGCGAACGGCTTTCCAATCGCTTGGTGCCTGAGAATACATCCATCAGGACATATGCATCTTTATCTGATGTACCGAAGATAAACTCGGCTGACTGGGAGGCGTCGAATTGTGTGTTTATGCCATAATACCATATTCCCACCTTTTTGGCCGGACTCTTATCGTTGAGAGAGAACAGTACGGTTTCGGCTTCATAGGTTGCTTCGCGTCCTTGTTCGTCTTTGGCGGTAAGCATGAGTTTATATACACCCGATGGTAATGATTTCCATTCGGTAAGGGTGGTATTTGTGTTCGATGTGAACGTACCTGTATATGCAGGGTCCTTCGCCAGTTTGCCTGATTTATAGTCGGTAAACGGATAAAGTTTATATTCGCCTTTCACACTCACCGGCTGGTTGTTCAGGTTGCGGGCATTAAAGGTGAGTTTGATGTCTTCATCTTTATTCATTAGCCCGGGCATATCTACACTTAGCAGCAATGAGCGGTTGCCGGCGGCAACGGTGGTAGTGGTGGTTTGGGTTTCGCCGGCCACGTTCGTTATGGTAGCGGAAATGCTGAAGATATAGTATCCGTAATCCAGGGCATAGTCTTTATCCGGCTTCAAGGTGATGGGCAGGGTAAACTCGCCGGCATCATTGAGTTGGGCTTCGCCGGAGTCTATCGTGGTGTTGGCGTTGTAATACTGTCCCCACCAGCCATACATGCTACGGGTGACCACGTACTGAACGGGAAGTTCCTGTACGGGTACTCCGCTGTATGTTTTAGCCAATCCGGTTAGTTTGATGGCATCGCCTGTTTTATAGCTTCCCTCCGGTTTGTTTAGGGTGATTTCGAACGTTGGGCGTTTGTATTCTTCTACACGGAAACTTACCCAGGTATCTTCCGCACGTAAAGAGTATACTCCATTCAATCCGCCGGAAGGCAGAACGAATTCGGTAGTGAATGATCCGAAGTCATTGGTACGCAGGGTTGCTTTGTTGATTTCACGGTTGTTAGCATCTAACAAAGAAACGGTATATTCTTTTCCGGCCACTACATTGGCTGTATCGGATAGTTGATTGTATACGATTCCTTTCAGGTAGACGGTTTGGCCGGGGCGATACAGGGAACGGTCTGTTAATAAAGTAATTACCTGGTTTTCGGTTTGCTGGTCAGAGAATATGTATCCTCCCCTGCGAACCCATTGTATGGCATAGCCGTTGTCGGTGCCTTTTTCTACTCCAATATGGCGATATTCTGTATTCCAGTCGAGTTCGGCACGTCCGTCGGCATTGCTGGTTACCGATTTGCTTAATATTCTGTTTCCTTTATTGATGGTGAATAGTTGGACGGTTGCATCGGCAACCGGCTGTCCGCTCTTACTATCGAGCACCACGGCCTCGAAGCGATTGTTGGGCAAGGTGCGCGAGAGCAGGGTTAAACGGGTCACGGACAGGAGTTGAGACACCTGGTTGGTTGTCGTTGCTTTATCAGGAACAATCTCTACCAGGTAAGTACCTTCCTGGGGAGTGACCAACCGGCAAACGGTATCGGCCTGCAAATAATCTACCGGACGAACCAGATTGAAATGTTGTGAGGATATCTTTTTTGTGTATTTCTTACGGTTTTGTTCTTTCTGGATATCAGCAAGCAAGGGTGAGCTTCCCGGCAGATCGACTTTATACAGGTGAACCGAGAATCCGTCGAGGTTGGTATGATAAACCCGCAATGAGAGTGTATCGCCGGGGTACATTATCGCCGGCATATTTACCGATAAAGAAGGGCTCAGGATTTGTTCCTGAAGTTCTTTCACTGCATTTATGCGTTCGTATTTGGGGTATTTGGCGATTACATCCTTGCATACCTGAAGTGCTTCTGTTTTTTTATTCCGGTCAAACAGTTCTCTGGCTTTTGCCAGATAGGCCTCAACAATAACCTCACGACTGCCGGAGAGGGTAATCAGATGGCCGATATTCGTCAGATAGGTATCGGAAGAGATTCCTCCGGTTCCTTTTCGCCATTCCAGACCTTCCAGGGCCAGCAGCACCAAAGCATCTTTATTATCTTGCTTACGGTACATTTTGTTGAGGCTCAAGTAAACGTCTGCTATTTCTTTTGTCACGACAGTATCGGGCATCAACGCCGATATATTCTTCATCGAACCCACGGCATAGGATGCCAGAAGATGGTACACGTTATGGTGGTAGTAACGGCTGTACTCCTGCTGCTTTACAAAAGGAATATATTTCTGGGTGGACAGTGCGAACAAATGTACCGAATCTTCCAAAGCCGCATGGCTATGATCGAGTACCTTTTGTACAAACTGGTTTTTGCTCCACTCGCGCATATCATCCGAGGGGGTATCGACTACATCGGTACGCCACAGCAGGTTGTACTGATTCTGACTGGCGTAATCGCTATAGGTTTTTGCGATGAGTGTATGCAGAACCGCACAATCTTCGGGTATGGTTGTGGTGGTGGCCCATTGTTCCAGTTTTTTCAGGTCGACATAGAAACTGTCTGGGGCGATGGATTGGCGATATCCCGCACGGGCGGTATACGCTTTTAGCATTTGTCCCGAATTCTTTTCGGCCTCGGCCTTACGGAATATATCTTCGGTGTACTTTATGGCCGTTTGAGGCAGGCCGTTGTTTTGCGCCTTTTCAACTTCTTTCCAAAGTTTATCATATGTCCCGGCAAATGACGTCATTGAGAACACGAATAAAAACATTAGTACTAAGATTCCAGAACTTCTTGTCTTCATATTTAATAGTTTACGTTAATATTTTATTTTATAGATGCAGATGAAGTACAAATTCCATAATAGAAAGACAAAGTAAACGAATATTGTTTAGGATTTAATACTTTTTATATGTTTTTTCCTTTCTGCTTCGCTTCTTTCCAAATGCCGGTAGCATTTGAGTCGGATGCCAGTAGCATTTCGCCCGGATGCCGGTAGCATTTGATGCGGATGCCAGTAGCATTCACCACAAATGCCGGTAGCAAAAATAAAGGTGACCGTTAAGCCACCTTTCTTTATATAGATATATCGTTACCGTATTTACTTCATCGGCGTCTTAGCCAGCGTAGCCACCAGGAAGTCATAGAACTTAGGAACGGTGGCAATCAACACCCGTTCGTCTGGCGAGTGTGGCGAGCGCAAGGTTGGTCCAAAGGAAATCATATCCAATCCGGGGATATTTGCACCGATGATACCGCATTCCAGTCCGGCATGAATCACCTTCACAGCAGGTTCAACGCCAAACTGTTCTTTGTAGGATTCCTTCATGGCTGCCAGTATCGGAGAATCGACATTGGGCTGCCAGCCCGAATAGCTACCGCTTGTTTCTACCTTCATTCCTGCCAGTTTGAAACAGTCGGCCAGACTATCGCTCAGGTAATCTTTCATTGAATCGCTGCTGCTGCGAGCCAGAATCTTAAAGGCTGCGTGCGTAGAGTCAATTTCGATGATAGCCAGGTTAGACGAGGTTTCTACCGTATCGGGCACACTCGGAATCATACGGGTTACCCCATTCTGGCAGGCATGAATAGCGCTAACCAGAGAGTCGCGTACATCTACCGGTACCACATCCGATTTCTCGTTTACTACACCCGCTTCAATAACAATATCATTTTCGATACCTTTATATTCTTCAACGAACGTTTCTTTAAAGTCTTCTACCAGATCAAGCAACTCTTGTTGTTGCGCAGAAGATACGGCCAACACCACTTCGGCTTCGCGAGGAATAGCGTTACGCATATTACCACCGTTCCAACGTACCAGGTTGGCATCCAGACACTCAATGGCCGATTGTACAATACGTACCATCAGTTTGTTGGCATTGCCACGTCCTTCGTTGATTTCCAGTCCGGAGTGCCCGCCGCGTAAGCCTTTCAGGTTGATGAGCATGCAAACGTCGCCGTCATCCGGCTTATCGCCTTTGTACTCCATAGTCGCTGTGATGTCAATACCACCGGCACAACCGATGTATAGTTCGCCTTCGTCTTCAGAGTCGAGGTTCAACAGGATTTCACCGTTCACGGTTCCCTGCTTCAATCCAAAGGCTCCAACCATGCCGGTTTCTTCGTCGGTGGTGATTAGCGCTTCCAGCGGACCGTGTTTCAGTGTACTGTCTTCCAAGATAGCCATCATAGCCGCTACGCCCAATCCATTATCTGCGCCCAGTGTAGTTCCTCTGGCTTTTACCCACTCGCCATCAATGTAAGCATCAATCGGGTCTTTTTCGAAATCGTGCACCGTATCGTTGTTCTTCTGCGGAACCATATCCATATGTGCCTGTAGAATAACCCCTTTGCGGTTCTCCATGCCCGGAGTGGCCGGCTTGCGGATAATAACGTTACCGATCTCATCTGTGAAAGACTCCAAGCCAAGACCTTTACCAAAGCTCAACAGAAATTCCGTTACCGGACCCATGTAGCCCGAAGGACGAGGTATTTGAGTTAGGGAATAAAAATGTTTCCACACATTCTGTGGCGCTAATTCCTGAATTGTTTTCATAGGCTATGTTTTTTTATTAATTAAGGGTAATGCAACTGTAGCATAGATTCCCAACAAAATTACCAAAAAGGTTTGTATTCCGTGCACAATCAATGCAAATATTCCGGCATTCTCCGCATCAACCCCGTAAAGAATCATCATCGAGATAATGGCGAAATGCCAGGGCCCCGCTCCGTTAGGCGTTGGTACGATAACGGCAATACTTCCGGCTACAAACATCACCAAACCTGCCAGGAAAGTCAGGTTGCCCGTAAAGTCGAAGCAAAAGAACGCCACATAGAACTGCATAAAGTAACAGAACCATATAAGGAACGTATAAAGAATAAATAAAGTTTTGCTCCGCACATCTTTTAGCGAAATAACCCCCGTCCAGATATTCAACACCACCCCTTTTACTTTCTCAAAGAAAGAAAGGGCGCGTACCAGAAAGTATAACAGGATACCGATACCAATGACACTGAAAAGGATGATATAAAACTGAGGCGATGTAAGGACATCGGTAATCGAATCCAGGTCGGTTCCCGTTTCCTTAAAGAAACTCTTAAACACCCCCAACTGTGTGAATATAGCCACTGCCGTAATTAAACCCACACAGAGCGAGTCGATCAGGCGTTCTGTCACCACCGTTCCCAACGATTTGGTAAACGATACACCGTCATATTTGGAAAGCACTCCACAGCGCGACACCTCACCCAACCGGGGAATCAACAGGTTTGCCGCATAAGAAAGGAACACGGCGTTCACACAATTGGCAGTTTGCGGATAAGCCCCCAGAGGCTCCAGGGTCTGTTTCCAACGCCATCCGCGGAATATATGGCTAAATACCCCAAAGACCAGAGAGGCCAGCATCCACCACCAATTCATCTCATACCACAGCACCCGACCCACCTTCGAAAAATCAAAATCGCGGTAAACCCAAACCATAATAGCACTCCCAAAAAGCAGTGGAATAGCAAATTGAAGCGTCTTTTTTAGTAGTTTCTTCATTAATCTTCACCTAAAAGAATTACCTTTGTCGACTGCAAACTTAGGTAAAATAGTTTAGAGTTGAAAGTTGAAAGTTGAAAATTGAAAGTGATTAGTAAGATCTTTCGCACCCAACCAACCACTTTCAATATTCAACTTTCAGCTTCAATTATATTAAGGAATGAGACAAGTAAAACCTAAAAAATTCCTGGGACAACATTTCCTGAAAGATCTGAAAATCGCTCAGGACATTGCCGACACGGTAGACACATTTCCACAGCTTCCCATCCTCGAAGTGGGTCCGGGAATGGGTGTATTGACTCAGTTCCTTGTAAAGAAAGACCGCTTGGTAAAGGTGGTAGAGCTAGATTTCGAATCAGTTGCTTACCTCCGTAACGAGTATCCATCACTGGAAGACCACATCATTGAAGACGACTTCCTGAAAATGAACCTCACCCGCCTCTTCGACGGGCAACCATTCGTCCTGACCGGGAACTACCCATACAACATATCCAGCCAGATTTTCTTTAAAATGCTCGACAACAAGGACCTGATTCCCTGTTGCACCGGTATGATACAGAAAGAAGTAGCCGAACGCATTGCCGCCCCTCCGGGAAGTAAAACGTATGGCATCCTGAGTATCCTGATACAGGCTTGGTACCGTGTGGAATACCTGTTTACGGTCAGCGAGCATGTATTCAACCCGCCTCCGAAAGTCAAAAGCGCCGTCATACGCATGACCCGCAACGACGTGCAAGACCTGGGCTGTGACGAGAAATTGTTTAAACAGATCGTAAAAACAACCTTCAACCAACGCAGAAAGATGCTGCGAAACTCTATAAAACCGATATTGGGTGCGGAAAGTCCGCTGTTACAAGAAGAGTTATTCACCAAACGCCCCGAACAACTATCCATCCAGCAGTTCATCGAACTAACCAACCGGGTGGAAATCGAATTGAGAGAGCGGAACCCATGAACGAGGAATTCATTGACAACATAAAAGAACTTATTCAGCTCAAAGAGGCGGATAAGATAAAAGAGTTAATCAGCGGGCTTCACCCTGCCGACATCGCCGAGTTGTGCGATGAACTCACCCCGGAAGATGCCAAGTTTATCTATCGCCTGATGGATAACGAAACGGCAGCCGACGTTCTGGTGGAAATGGACGAGGATACCCGTAAGGAGTTCCTAGACATTCTCCCTCCCGAAATCATCGCCAAACGCTTCGTAGATTACATGGATACGGACGACGCCGTAGACCTGATCCGCGAACTGGACGAAGACAAGCAAGAAGAAATCCTTTCGCATATCGAAGATATTGAGCAGGCCGGAGACATCGTCGACCTTCTTAAATATGACGAGAACACCGCCGGGGGATTGATGGGTACGGAAATGGTGGTCGTAAACGAAAACTGGTCCATGCCCGAATGTCTGAAAGAGATGCGCCATCAGGCCGAAGACCTGGACGACATCTATTATATATATGTAATAGACGACGACGAACGTCTGCGCGGCGTGTTCCCACTCAAAAAGATGATTACTTCGCCCTCCGTATCCAAAGTCAAACACGTAATGAAGAAAGCCCCGCTTTCCGTTCGTGTAGATACTCCGATTGACGAAGTAGTACAGACCATCGAGAAGTATGACCTTGTGGCCATCCCGGTAGTCGACAGTATCGGTCGCCTTGTGGGGCAAATCACCGTCGACGACGTTATGGATGAAGTTCGTGAACAATCCGAACGTGATTACCAGTTGGCATCCGGTCTTTCGCAGGACGTAGAAATGGACGACAGCGTTTTCCGCCAGACCTCAGCGCGCCTTCCCTGGTTGCTGATCGGTATGGTTGGAGGAATCGGCAATTCTATGATCCTGGGGAATTTCGACGCCACCTTTGCCGCACATCCGGAAATGGCTCTTTACATTCCTTTAATTGGGGGTACAGGGGGAAACGTTGGTACGCAGTCTTCCGCTCTTGTGGTACAGGGGTTGGCCAACAACTCCTTAAACTCCAAGGACACGTATAAACAAATAGCTAAAGAAGCTGTGGTAGCGCTTATCAATGCTACCATTATCTCCCTGCTCGTATATATCTACAATTTTGTCCGCTTCGGTCCAACGGCCACCGTCACTTATTCAGTCTCCATCAGCCTTTTCGCTGTAGTTATGTTTGCTTCCATCTTCGGAACATTCGTACCCATGACACTGGAAAAGCTAAAAATAGACCCGGCCATAGCCACAGGACCATTTATTGCCATCACGAATGACATTATCGGCATGATGTTGTATATGGGTATCACGGTACTTCTGAGTTGAAAGTTGAAAGTTGAAGGTTGAAAGTTGCCATGCGGCATCGTAACTTTCAACTTTCAACTTTCAATTTTCAACTAAAAAATTATGAAGTGATTATTTTATTTCATTAATTTGTGGGATAATGTAACCAAAGGCCTTTTGGTCTTACTCTAAAATTGAATACGATGATGGACTCTCACGAAACTAACCTACCTTTAGAAGGGGAATTAGAAAAAGAAAAAAAAGCAGTTGAAATCCCCGAGTCAGAGGCAAAGGAAGCTGTAGAAGCTACTGATGCTCCGGAAGCACCGGCTATGGAAGCAGCCGACGCTGCGGAAACAGTTGCTGTGGAAGCGATTGAAAGCGAAGAAGCACCACAGGAGCCCGAAGCTGAAGCAGAAGTCGTTGATGAAGTTGCTACTGTAGAAGAAGCCGTTGATGAAAATCAGGAAGAAGAAGAGACTGCCCCCAAATCAACCAAAGAGAGTATTTTAAGCAGATTGAAAGAATTAGCGCAAAATGCCGAAGCTGCAAGCAAGCAAGAACTTGACAGCCTGAAGCAAACGTTCTATAAACTCCATAACGCCAAATTGGAAGCCGACAAGAAACAATTCATCGAAAATGGCGGCACCGAAGAAGAATTCATGCCCAAGTCCGATGAACTGGAAAGCGAATTCAAAAGCATTATGGGCGACATCAAAGCAAAACGAGGCCAACTCGCTGCCGATCTGGAAAAACAAAAAGAGGAAAACCTGACCATCAAACTATCTATTATAGATAAATTGAAAGAACTGGTTGAGTCGCCCGAAGATACCAATAAGTCATACAACGAGTTCAAAAAGCTGCAACAGCAATGGAACGACATCAAACTTATTCCGCAGGCAAGAGCCAATGAACTTTGGAAAAGCTACCAGCACTACGTAGAGAAATTCTATGATATATTGAAGCTGAACAACGAGTTCCGCGATTACGACTTCAAGAAGAACCTTGAAATCAAGCTACGCCTTTGCGAATCTGCCGAAAAGCTTGCAGAAGAAACAGACGTCGTATCTGCCTTCCACCAACTTCAGAAGTTGCACCAGGAATTCCGCGATACAGGTCCGGTGACCAAAGAACTACGCGATGAGATATGGAATCGTTTCAAAGCCGCATCGACCGTTGTAAACCGTCGCCATCAGCAGCATTTCGAAGAACTAAAAGAAGTAGAACAACTTAATCTGGATCAGAAAAGTGTAATCTGCGAAATTGTTGAAGGTATCGACTACAATAACCTGAAAACATTCGCAGCTTGGGAGGAACAAACCCAGGAAATCATTGCCCTGCAAGCCAAATGGAAAACCATTGGTTTTGCTCCGCAAAAGATGAATGTGAAGATCTTCGAACGCTTCCGTAAGGCTTGCGATGAGTTCTTCAAAAAGAAAGGCGATTTCTTCAAGTCTCTTAAAGAAGGCATGAACGAAAACCTCGAAAAGAAGAAAGCACTTTGCGAGAAAGCAGAAGCCCTCAAAGACAGTACCGACTGGAAAGAAACGGCAGACCTCCTGACCAAACTGCAAAAAGAGTGGAAAACCATCGGACCGGTACAAAAGAAATACTCGGATGCCGTTTGGCAACGTTTTATCGGCGCGTGCGACTACTTCTTTGAACAAAAAAACAAAGCCACTTCTTCGCAACGCTCAGTAGAGGTAGACAATCTGAAAAAGAAAAAGTCTATCATCGAACAACTCGTAGCGATTGACGATAGCATGGAAACCGAAGAGGCCGAACAGCTCGTTCGCGAACTTATGAAAGAATGGGGAACCATCGGACATGTGCCGTTCAAAGAGAAAGACAAGATTTACAAACAATATCACACCGCTATCGACCAACTCTTCGAACGTTTCAATATCAGCGTATCGAAAAAGAAACTAAGCAATTTCAAATCGTCTATCGGCGACATTGAAAGAGATGGCCCTCAGGCACTATACAAAGAGCGGGATAGATTGGCGCGTACGCGCGAAAACATGAAAAACGAATTGTCGACCTACGAAAACAATATCGGCTTCCTTACCGCTTCGTCCAAGAAGGGCAATAGCCTGTTAACAGAAATCAACCGCAAGGTTGAAAAGCTGAAAGGTGATCTGGAACTGGTAGAACAAAAAATTAAAGTAATCGACGAATCGATCAGAGCTGAAAGCTAAAACAACATTCAAATTACATAGTAAGAGGTCGGAACTTAAATTGTAAGTTCCGACCTCTTCTCATTTTTACTTACTAAATTCACCCATGATGTTAAGATAATCAGACTCCCATCAAGAGATATGCTCATAACTCTTAATGGGAGTCTGGTTATCATAGCATCATACTGCTATTATCTCCTAGTGAAACAATTACCGACATGTACATCATGGTAACCTTATCTCTAGGAGATAATATAATAACTTAAGGAGATAAGCAATGTAACACCTTAAGTTAATAGAAAAACTCTTGTAGATAGGGAATTAAAAAAGGCGCAACCTATATCATAGACAACGCCATTTACACATTTTGTTGGGCTACCAGGATTCGAACCTGGAAAGTCAGGACCAGAATCTGAAGTGTTACCATTACACCATAGCCCAATAATTCCGTGTGCAAAGATACAACTATTTTAAAAATCCCCAATAATTTTGATAGTTTTTTCTCTTCTGCAATAAATCATGTATATTTGTAAACTGGAAAGAATTTCTGAACGAAAACAAAGAAAAGAACTTTCTTGTTATAGCTATATAAAACTAAAAACGTATTAATGAACGAGACGAAAGAATTAATCGAAAAAATAACAGAAGGAATACAAGAAAAAAAAGGTAAAAATATTGTTATAGCCGACTTAACCAAGATTGGCGATACCATCTGCAAATATTTTGTGATTTGTCAAGGTAACTCCCCAAGTCAGATTGGAGCGATTGTTGATTCGATAAAAGAACATGCCCGCAAAGGCGCGAGCGTGAAACCGATTACGATTGACGGACTCAAAAACGCCGAGTGGGTAGCTATGGACTATATCGATGTATTGGTACACGTATTCCTACCGGATGTCAGAGAGTTCTATAACCTCGAACACCTCTGGGCAGACGCCAAACTAACAACAATCCCTGACATAGACTAACGTATGGAAGATAATAAGAAAAAACCAAATAAAGTAAATATGCCCCGGTTCAACCTGAATTGGATGTATATGATCATCGCTATGATGCTACTGGGGCTATACCTGACCAACGAAAGCGGGTCGGTGAACAAGAACGTATCCTACGACGAATTTCAAAAGTATGTTCGCGAAGGATATGTAAACAAGATCATTGGCTATGATGATAACTCTGTAGAAGTATTCATCAAGCCCCAACACGTAAAGGATGTCTTCAAACAAGATTCAACCAAAGTAGGAAAAAGCCCGGTGGTATTAACCGAAGCACCATCGCGCGAAAACCTGGACAATTTCCTGCAAAAGGAAAGAGAAGAATCACGTTTTGACGGCTCCATAAGCTACGATAAGAAAAAAGACTATTTCAGTATGTTCCTGTGGAATATACTTCCTATAGCCTTCCTCATCGGACTTTGGATCTTCTTCATGCGCCGCATGAGCGGTGGTGGAGGCGGTGCCGGCGGCAATGTGTTCAACGTTGGGAAATCCAAAGCACAACTCTTTGAAAAAGGAGGCTCCATAAAAATCACCTTCAAAGACGTTGCCGGACTAGCGGAAGCCAAACAAGAAGTAGAAGAAATTGTAGAGTTCCTCAAAGAACCACAGAAATACACCGACCTGGGAGGTAAAATTCCTAAAGGTGCATTGCTGGTAGGCCCTCCGGGAACAGGTAAAACGTTGTTAGCCAAAGCCGTAGCCGGTGAAGCAAACGTACCTTTCTTCTCACTGGCAGGTTCGGACTTCGTAGAAATGTTTGTCGGAGTCGGTGCGTCACGTGTGCGCGACCTCTTCAAGCAAGCCAAAGAAAAAGCACCATGTATCGTCTTTATTGACGAGATTGATGCCGTAGGACGTGCCCGCGGAAAGAACCCAAGCATGGGGGGCAATGACGAACGCGAGAACACGCTGAACCAGTTGCTTACCGAAATGGATGGTTTCGGTTCAAACAGCGGGGTAATCATCCTGGCTGCAACGAACCGTGTAGATGTGCTGGATAAAGCACTTCTTCGTGCCGGACGTTTCGATCGCCAGATACATGTAGATCTGCCCGACCTCAACGAACGTAAAGAAGTATTCGGAGTGCATCTCCGCCCAATCAAGATAGACAACAGTGTAGACATTGACCTGTTGGCACGTCAAACCCCCGGATTCTCGGGAGCAGACATCGCCAACGTATGTAACGAAGCTGCACTGATCGCCGCACGCCACGGCAAGAAGTTCGTCGAGAAACAAGACTTCCTGGATGCAGTAGACCGTATTGTCGGTGGATTGGAAAAGAAAAGCAAAATTACCACCGAAGCAGAACGTCGTGCCATTGCCCTGCATGAAGCCGGACACGCATCACTTTCGTGGACATTGGAACATGCCAATCCTTTGATTAAAGTAACAATCGTACCTCGTGGCAACGCATTGGGCGCTGCCTGGTATCTGCCGGAAGAAAGACAAATCACGACCAAAGAGCAAATGCTGGACGAAATGTGTGCCACACTCGGAGGACGCGCTGCGGAAGACCTATTCCTGGGCAGAATCTCAACAGGTGCCATGAACGACCTGGAACGCGTTACCAAACAAGCATACGGCATGATTGCTTATCTGGGCATGAGCGAAAAGCTGCCTAACTTGTGTTATTATAATAATGACGAATACTCCTTCAACAAGCCATACAGCGAAAAAACAGCCGAGATGATTGACGAAGAAGTACAATCCATGATCAACAACCAATATACACGTGCCAAAGAAATTCTTTCGAAACATCAGAAGGAACATAACGAACTGGCACAGTTGCTGATGGATAAAGAGGTGATCTACGCCGAAGACGTAGAGCGTATCTTTGGTAAACGCCCCTGGGCTTCGCGCTCGGAAGAGATCATGGAAAGCGAAAAGAACCGTAAAGCTAAACAGCAGGAAGAAGACGCTAAGAACAAGGCTTCTGAAAATAAAGAAAATGCTGCGTCTCCTGAACCGGAAGTAAAAGACGAAAAGGAAATCAATACGGACATCGCTACGGGACAAGCTGAAAAAGAAAACATTTGAGTTTTTAAGTTTTTGAGCTTTTAAGTTCTTAAGGCTCAGAAACTATCTCAAAACTTAAAGACTTAAAAACTCAAGAACTCAAAAACTTAAATGAAAAACTTTATCATACGGGCAATAACCGGAATACTATTTGTAACGATAGTGATAGGATGTATTCTGTATCACCCTTTGTCTTTCGGTTTTTTGTTTGCCATTATTGCCGGGCTTTGTGTATTCGAGTTCGCCACATTGGTCAATAAGAGCGAAGGAGTAAATATTAACCGGATTATGGTAAGCCTCGGAGCAGGATACTTGTTCCTTGCCTTTATGGGGTTTTGCATGGATATCTCGGATTTCTCACTATTCATCCCCTATCTGGCCTTATTGATATACCTGATCGTAAGCGAACTCTACCTGAAAAGAGAAAATCCGGTACACAACTGGGCATATACCATGCTAAGCCAAATGTATGTAGCTCTTCCTTTTGCGCTACTGAATATATTGGCATTTCAATTTGACAAGGTTGAAAATTCAATAGAATATAATGCCATTCTTCCGCTATCCGTGTTTGTTTTCACCTGGCTGAATGACACAGGGGCATATTGCGTAGGCGTACTGTTCGGCAAACACAGACTGTTCGAACGTATCTCTCCTAAAAAATCCTGGGAAGGTTCTATTGGAGGCGGAGTGGTAGCCATAGCTTCATCCTTTGCCTTTGCACATTACTTCCCGGTGATGTCTACCATAGAATGGATAGGACTAGCCGCAGTTATTGTGGTATTCGGTACCTGGGGCGACCTGACAGAATCACTCTTCAAACGCCATTTGGGAATTAAAGACTCAGGTTCAATACTTCCCGGGCACGGTGGTATGCTCGACCGCTTCGATAGTATATTGATAGCCGTACCGGCAGCCGTGGTTTACTTATTTGCAATATCTTTCTTTAGATAGTTAAACTGTAGGAGGGTGTATCATAAGCATATTTCGTTACGTCATTGCGAGTCCCCACTATATTAAAATATAGAACTATTTGATAATGACAATATCCACCCCCTGCCCCCGCCAGCGGGGGATACGATGCCGCAGGTAT
>NZ_QVMI01000035.1 GCF_010500965.1 Bacteroides sp. 51
CTTCTACGCAACCAACAGGGTGTTGGCCGCAATAGGGAAAGGGCTGAGAATTAACTATGCGCATAATGCTGCTTAATTATGAAAAGTTACTTATATATTATTGTAGTATTCAAATCAAAAGTTTATCTTTGCTTAGTGTTAACTACACCGCAAAGATACTACATAAAATCACTAATACTACGAATGTGGTAGATTTTATTTCGCATTTTAGATTATTTAACAGTAAGCACTACAAAATAATATGGAAGAAAGGAAAGAAAGACTACTAAAAGCGTACGAATACCTTAGAAGTAAAGGTGTTGTTCATACCCAGAACGACGTTGCCGAACGGGTTGGCTCGAACAGAGTGAATGTTTCTAACGCATTCAGAGGGCAACCCAAGTACCTCACCGACAGGTTCCTGAGGCGATTTAATGCCGCTTTCGGAGAAATATTCAACCTGACATGGCTCGTCGACGGCGAAGGCGAAATGCTCAAAGCCGGAGTCGACAGAAACATGGAAAACAATGTGGTAGGCATAAACTTTCCTAAAAAAGCAGGAGAGTTGTATCTTGAAACCAAGAACGGAATGAAGTATTATGAGATTTCGCCGGGCAAATACAAAGTCACCGTTCCGTTGGTTCCGTACAATGCTTATGCAAGATTTGCGAACGACTGCGAACTGCAACTCGACCGCGAAGAGTGGGAAACGGCCGACTTTGAGGTTGACCAGATAGGACATGGCAACTATATGGCATTCGAGGTCAGAGGCGACAGTATGGACGATGGCACGAAGCATGGAATATCGCAGGGCGAAACCCTACTGGTACGCGAACTGGACCGCATTCATTGGATGAGCGGACTAAGATACAAGAAGTTTCCTTTTTGGGTCGTGGCGTTTGACAATTCGATACTGATAAAGGAAATCACGGATCATAATATAGAGACGGGAGATATTACGTGTCACTCGCTGAACCCATCGCCCGAGTACAGAGATTTTACCATAAATCTGGACGACATTCAGCGATTGTTTAATGTAATAAAGATCAAGCCGTTAGAGAGAGACTTCTAATCTGTAGTACATTATACAACATCATACATTCATTATATATATGGACGGATTTATATATTTCGTAGCAATTATTTTCGCTATACTGAATTTAATTTTATTCTTCAAACTCTGGGGAATGACAAACAACATAAAGAAACTCACTAAACGCTTTATGGGACAGGATCATCCCACATTGAAGGACGCAAAGGACCTGTATATTTTAGGTGAGTATGATGCTGCATTTAAAATCTATAAGACGAAGTTTGTTGAACTAATGAAGGATCAGTTCAGCACGCTGCACAACACCTATCGTTTGGACGACAAAGAAAGGGCGGAAGAATACAACAATTATTTTCAAAAGCACCAGGCTGCTTACCAGGAAAGGCTCAATAAATTGGGACCTGAGTACCAGATTGACTTTTCCCGGTATGATAGCTACCAGAAAATGAGTGATTTACACTCCTGAAACAACCGCTATTACCCACAATAAAAGGCAGTCGTTATTCGGCTGCCTTTATTGTTTCGAGTATAATCAATATATTGTTCAAATCGCGCTCCTGAAAGACTCCGTTCTTGTGCACGGGATCGTTTATTAGTTCCTGGTACACCTCGTCCAACTGCCCGAAACTCACCTCATAGCATAGCAGATTAAAGTTTATTTTGAGCGAATCAAGTTCGGGTTTCGTCAGCTGAATAGTCCTGGTTTCATTAGCCGCAGCCCGGCATAAATAGGTAGATAATTGTTTTTGTAGTATTTGAAGTGGTCGTTTCATGCGATCTAAGCTGATATGTTCAGTTTGTTTAACGGATGCAAATATAGAAATTCTTTGGTTATTTTACTGCTCGGAAACAATTAAATATTCGAATAAATTTGAGGCATCATGCATTTTGTATAGTTCGCTGTCATGTTGGCTGTCCATACGGAGGAATTTTCGCAGGATAGCACCCCGAAACAACCAGGGTAGTATGGTAGCACGCGTTGGGTAGTATGGTAGCACAACCAGGGTACTACCCTACGGTTCGTTGGGTGGTATGGTAGCACAACCAGAGTAGTACCCTGCGGTTCACGGGGTGGTATGGTGGGGCAACTTGGGTCAGATGGTATCGAAGGGTTCGCCCAGGTATTCGACAATGAGTCGCACTTGTTTCGGGGTATATTGCCGGTCGGAGGGACTGAGCTGAAGGCTATCCATCCGGGCCTTCAGTTGGGGTTGATGGTTGATCCAACGGCGCATTTTACGCAGGGCGCCTTCATCGCTCATATGCGGATTATAGAGTCGGGCAAGTTCTACTTTGAGGTATGCTTTAATTACAAATTTGTCTTCTTTCATCGGGTTTTATTTTATTAAATTAACTTCTATAAATATAAAGAATATTTCTCGACTAATCAGCGTTAAATTGCGGACAGATGTGACAACGAGAAAGGGGACGGGTTTTATTTTCCGACACCCCGCGAAAGGGCTTATAAATGAACAATCAACGGTTATCTGCGGCAATTTAAGGCAAATTAAAGTCAACAACGAACAAGTACGGTCATTCACGTCAAACCAGTTTTTCAGCGTGTCGTATCTTTGTCATAACGAAAGGGGATCGGCCGAACCATTCGGGAAACAAAGATTATTTTTATTTATTAACTAACAAATATTTTAACTTATGGCAATTGTATTTAAAAAGACATTACGCATGAATCCGGTGCAGCCTTCGGAGCCGGGCAAGTTCTATCCGCAAATCGTAAACGTAGGAAAACGGGTGAACGAGGAAACGATCATTTATGATATGAAGGAGAAGAGTTCGCTGTCGAAAGGCGATATTGAGAGTGTGATTTCGAACTTTATCGAGTCCATGCGCTCGGCTTTGTTCAGCGGGCACACGGTGTCGATCCGTCACTTCGGGTCGTTCAGCCTGTCGGCAAAGGCAGAGGGTGCGGCAACGGAAGATGAATGCACGTCGTCGAAAATCAAATCGGTGAATATTAACTTCCGTCCGGCACCGTACATCCGTCCAAGCCTCACGGCAACACGCGGGGGCGAGAAACTGGAGTTCGTCGACCTGGTAAGCTACCTTAAGGGATTGAGCATGAACGGATTAAGCTTTTCACTGGATGGCAACAACTCCGGCGGAAACAACGACGACGGCGGCGACGACGGAGAAGTTATAGACCCAGGCTTCTAGGCGGGCGGCAAGGTGCCGCTGCCAGTGGCGACAAGCCGCGCTGCGCTGACGGGGGATATCTTGTTTTCCATACTGTAGGGGTGGGCCTTGTGTCCGCCCTTGACGCTACATAATGAAACTAATAACACAGAATCTACAAGCATTATACGACGCCATGCCCGAGGAATCCCGAAAAAGCGAGCTGGCAGAGTCTATCTACCTCAGTCTCAACCAGCCCAAGGTCGTTGGCATTGGCGATGATATGGCGGTTTGTGAAGTAAAACGACATCCCCCTACCCCGTCACAGGCGAGGTAGGGGAAATCACTCACACGGAACACGATATCTCTTAATTTAGAATAATCAAATCCACCTATCGAATTAAATTTGTACCTTTGTGCACAACATATACAACTAGATTAGACCTAATGCACAACAGTATGAATAGCAAATTCTTAATCCTACCGTTACTCTTATTCTTTTTTCTACAGTTGCTCTAAAAGCGATCCCAACGAGCCAGACCCTACCCCTCCGGTAGAAAAAGGCGAGGTAACAATCAATCTTTCTAACATGACATTACCTTCTGATAATTCAGAGAGTAAAACATTCGAAATCACCAGCAATCAATCCTGGACGATCGAATTATCCAATACACGGACAACCCCCGACTGGTTAAACGTATCTCCCCTAAAAGGCGATGCAGGTACCACAACCGTAACAGTGAAAACCCAAAAAGAAAACGAACTATACGACGACCGCGACGCCATTATTCGCGTAAAATCGGGAGATATTCTTAAAACCGTAACAATCACCCAAAAGAAAAAAGAAGCCATACTACTTTCGAGAGATAAGGTAGAACTAGCACCAGACGATAAGTCCTTCAGCATTGAAGTACAAAGTAATATATCCTACGAAATAATCATTCCCGAAGAATCGGCCACCTGGATAAGCAAAAGCGCCACTCCCCCGACTCGTGGATTGTCTACCAAAACAGAATCTTTCACCGTACAGCCGCTAACTGAACAAAAGAACCGGGAAGGAAGTATTATTTTTAAGAAAGGCGATATCACTGAAACCGTCCAGGTATTTCAAACACAAAAAGATGAGTTGGTTCTTCTTAACGACCGTTTCTCCGTCTCAGATGAGGGTGAAGAGGCTTTGGTTGTTGATCTGCGAACCAATATTGAATACGAAATCACCATACCGGAAAAAGATAAATCATGGATATCTATCACCAATCCACCCTTGGTGCGTGCCATAAGAAACGACAAGATATATCTTAAAATAACGCCAAACGAGACGTATGATTCCCGTACCAGCGAACTCATAATCAAAGATAAAAACTCTGACTTATCAAAAACGCTGACCATAACCCAGGTACAGAAAGATGCATTAATCATTTCTGAAAAAGACTTCAATGTAAGCTCAGAAAAACAAGAAATTTCGATTACATTGAAAGCCAACATCACCTATGAAATAGGTATACCCGAAGACGTCAAATGGATAACACAAAAACCTTTATCCCGGGGATTGACAGAGTATAAACACATATTCGTTATTCAGGAAAACGAATCATCCCAGTCCAGACAAGCCACAGTTACATTTACAGACAAGAATACCAAAATCAGTGAAAGTGTTGTTATTACGCAAGCTTTCGAAAAAGTTCTTCTGGTAGAAAAAACATACGAACAAGTATCCATTGATGGTGGAAATGCTAACCTACAGTTTAAAAGTAGCGGCACATACAGCGTATCCATACCAGAGGATGCTACATCGTGGGTATCCAAAACCGACACCAGAGGCTTGGATTCGCACTCGGTTAATTTTATAGTCAAACCGCTAACGTCTCCTGAAGTAATGATCAGGAAAGCTGTCATTGAAATAACAAGCGGCAACAACTTGAAACATCAATTTACTATTGTACAAGCTCGCGGAACCTATGTGCACACAGCAGGTACACTGAGTGAGTTTATAACAAACACAACCAACACAAAAGAACTAACGTTATTTGGAAACATCAACGAAAAAGACCTGAAATATCTTAAAACGTTCAATGTGCTTGAATCTATTGATCTTTCGCATGTAAAACTACAAACCATTCCTTCTGATATATTCAATAGTTCCAAGTTGAGAAGCATCAAGCTACCCGAAGGATTGACACGAATTGAAGACAGAGCATTTATTGGATGCAAAGAACTTACAACAATAAACATTCCCGGGACTGTAGTATATATTGGTGCATCAGCCTTCCAGTTTTGCTCTAAATTGGAAAGCGTAAAAATACCTGCTGCTGTAGAGATACTCAAGAAAGCAACATTCAACCAATGCAGCGCATTAAACAATGTCGAATTCGAAGAATCGTCATTACTGCATACCATAGAAGATGGTTCCTACAATTCTTCCAACGATGGCGTTTTTGAACAATGCACTAATCTTTTACGAATTAAATGTCCCAAAAACCTGAAATATATAGGAATCAGTGCTTTTAGATCATCCGGAATTGCCGATATCACATTCAATCCAGGACTGAAAACAATTGCCGAATTTGCATTTTTTAAATGCAAGAGAATCGCAAAAGTCACCATTCCCGCAAGTGTTGAATCCATTCAGGGAGGTGCATTTTACGAATGCCAACTCTTAACCCATGTCGTTATCGAACAAAACTCTATGCTACGCACGTTGGGCGAGAAAAAGACATCCAATGTGCCTACCTTCGGTGTTTTTGGCAGTTGCCGCAACCTTGTATCAATTAATTTACCCGAAAAACTAACAACTATTGGAGCAAGAGCATTTCATTGGTGTGATGCATTAAAGCTAACACTTCCAGCCTCTTTGGAATATATAGGCAATGAGGCGTTTTCCAGATGCATATTTGAAACAGAACTCACACTTCCTTCCATAAAAGAAATTGGTTCATTGGCATTTGAGCAAACATCCATACCTAAATTAACCTTCCCTAGCAGCTTGGTTACTATGGGAGAATCGGTTTTCTCCGAGTGTAAAAGTCTCAAAACCGTAACCTTTGCAGACAATGGTTTATTAGAAATAATTCCAGCAGGAGCATTCTCCGAATGCACAACATTGGAAACCATCAATATACCTGCAAATATAACAACGATAGGTGGACAGGCATTGAAATCCACTTCCATTTCGAGTTTAACATTTCCGGCAAACAGTCGTCTAAGCGATATTGGGCCTGGAGCATTCCAGGGATCAAATCTCATATCTATCTCTATCCCCAATAACATCACTAAAATTGAGTACGACACATTCTGGGGCTGTAGTAAACTAAACCACATTGATTTACCGAAAGAATTATTAGAAATTAATTCAAGGGCTTTCCTGGAATGCACGAACCTTACTCAGATAGTCATTCCGGAGAAAACAAAAAAAATAGAAGATGAAGCTTTTAGCAAATGTGGAAAACTCACTCAAATTAACCTTCCTGAATCGCTGATTGAGATTGGTGCTCGGGTTTTCGAGAGTAGCGGGATTACAAGTATTCATATTCCCGACAATATAAGAATATTAAAAGGTACATTCTATGAAGCGAGAAACCTTGAAAATGTAACTTTTTCTCCTAATTCTAAACTAGAACGAATTGAATGTTACGCAATTATAAGTTATCGAGAATATGGAACATTTTCCATGTGTACATCTCTGGAAGAGATTGACTTACCCAAATCTTTAAAACATATTGGCGACCGCGCATTTGAAGCCGCTGCACTAAAAGAAATAACGATTCCGGAAAATGTTACGGAACTAGGAAGACTAAGTTTTGGAGCAAATAGTGCTTTAAAAAAGATTACACTAAATAAATCGCTCAATGAAATAAAAACTGAAGTTTTCAGGAACTGTACTTCACTTAAAGAAGTTATTGCGTTATCAGAGTTTCCTCCTATTATTTCGATATTCTCCACTTTTAAAGGAACTCCGGCAGACAAAACATTAAAAGTTCCTGCCGAATATGTTCAAGCTTATAAAACGAACCCTGACTGGACGAGAGAATTTAATAATGGTGAGAGCATCTATCCGCTAAATTAAGATCAACTTTAAGAATAAATTTCTTTATTTAGCGAAAAGACACTATCTTTGCACCACTTTTTATGCATTAAAATTAGAACTCAAGATAATGATAGCTAAAATTGAACAATTGCTACAAGAGGTAAAGGCAGCAACCGCCGCCAGCGCCGAGGAACTGGAAGCGCTACGCATTAAATACCTTAGTAAAAAAGGTGCCATTAATGACCTGATGGCCGACTTTCGCAACGTAGCAGCCGAACAGAAAAAGGAAGTTGGTATGAGACTGAACGAGCTGAAAACCGCCGCGCAGGAGAAGATCAACGTCCTCAAAGAACAATTTGAAAGCAAGGACAGCGGTAACGCCGACCTGGACCTGACACGTTCGGCATATCCGGTGAAGTTAGGCACACGCCACCCGATTACGATTGTCCGCAATGAAGCTATCGACATCTTTGCACGCCTCGGATTCAGCATTGCCGAAGGTCCCGAAATTGAAGATGACTGGCACGTGTTCTCTGCCCTGAACTTTGCAGAAGACCACCCGGCACGCGATATGCAGGACACCTTCTTTATTGAAGCCCGCCCGGATATTGTATTGCGTACGCATACTTCGTCCGTTCAGGTACGTGTGATGGAAAAAGACCCGCAACCACCGATCCGTATCATCTGTCCGGGACGTGTGTACCGCAACGAAGCCATCAGCTATCGTGCGCATGCATTCTTCCACCAGATCGAAGCGCTGTATATCGACAAGAACGTATCCTTCACCGACCTGAAACAAGTACTGTTGCAGTTCGCTAAGGAGATGTTTGGCAATGACACCAAGATCCGTCTGCGTCCGTCGTACTTCCCATTTACAGAGCCTAGCGCCGAAATGGATATCAGTTGTAATATTTGCGGTGGCAAAGGTTGCCCGTTCTGTAAACATACCGGCTGGGTAGAAATCCTGGGCTGTGGTATGGTAGACCCGAACGTGTTGGAAGCATCCGGCATCGACAGCAAAACATATACCGGCTATGCCCTCGGAATGGGTATAGAGCGTATCACCAACCTGAAATACCAGGTGAGTGACCTTCGATTGTTCTCGGAAAACGACGTTCGTTTCCTGAAAGAGTTCGAAGCAGCGCAGTAATTAAGTTGATAGTTGACAGTTGATAGTTGACAGTTGAGCCAATAATCAACTGTCAACTATCAACTGTTTTTTATTAATCACTTTGGCAATAACTCAATTATGAAACCTAAACAAGAAATTAATGATTCAGCAAATAATACAGTTAACTGTCAACCCGACAGCGTAGCCAACCCTCAACTGTCAACTGTCAACTGTCAACTGAAAGACAAACTCGTCACCCCAGGCTATTGTTTTATACTGGCAGCCAACTTTCTCCTGTTCTTTGCCTTCTACCTGATACTACCTGTCCTGCCGTTCTATCTTACTGAAGTATTCCACACAGAGTCTGGCGCTGTGGGACTCATCTTGTCGGCATATACGGTTGCTGCGCTGTGCATTCGTCCGTTCTGCGGCTTCCTGCTCGATACATTCTCCCGCAAACCGCTTTACCTGGTGGCCTATTTTATATTTACCGGCATCTTTGTGGGCTATATGTTGGCGGGAGTACTAACGATATTTATTATGTTCCGCGTGGTACACGGTCTGGCTTTCGGTATGGTAACGGTAGCCGGCAATACGATTGTGATTGATATCACCCCCTCCTCCCGCCGTGGCGAAGCCATCGGTTATTACGGATTAATGAACAATATGGCGATGAGTTTCGGACCTATGGTAGGACTGTTCATGCACGATTACTACTCGTTCCAAACGATCTTTATGTGCTCGCTGATTTCAGGAACGATCGGTTTCATCATGGCTTGCCTGGTAAAAACGCCGAAGAAAGAACCCGTTCCCCGCGAACCGATCTCACTCGACCGCTTTATATTATTAAAAGGTATACCGGCAGGGGCTTCACTCTTGTTGCTCTCCATTCCTTATGGAATGACAACGACCTACGTGGCGATGTACGCCAAAGAGATTGGCATTAGCCTGAGCAGCGGATTGTTCTTCACCTGCATGGCTGTGGGTATGGCTGTATCCCGCATGTTCTCGGGCCGGCAGGTAGACAAAGGGCGCATTACGGAATTAATCAAGTGGGGTATGTACCTGGTATGTATCTGCTATTTCCTGTTGGCCGCCTGCGGAACGCTTATTGGTTATAACCTGATGCTAACCACCGTGTTATTCTTCCTTATCGCTCTGTTGCTAGGTGTAGGATTCGGCACGATGTTCCCGGCATTCAACTCGCTGTTCGTGAACCTTGCACCGCATAACAAACGGGGAACAGCAACCTCTACTTATCTCACTTCGTGGGACTTAGGTATCGGTATCGGGCTAACAGCCGGTGGATATCTGGCGCAATACACCTCTTTTGATATGACGTATTTGTTCGGAGCCTGCCTTACGGTGGTTTCTGCCGTGCTGTTCAGCATGAAGGTGGCGCCGCATTTTCATAAATATAAATTGAGATAACAATAAACCATAAGACCATGACCAAGAAAGAACGCTACGAAAAAGTTATCGCCTGGTTTCAGCAAAACATGCCTGTAGCCGAGACGGAATTGCACTACAACAATGCCTACGAACTACTCGTGGCCGTTATCCTTTCTGCCCAGTGCACCGACAAGCGGGTGAATATGATTACTCCGCCTCTCGTTCACGACTTCCCTACCCCGGAAGCACTGGCTGCTACCACGCCCGAAGTCGTTTTCGAATACATCCGTAGCGTTTCCTACCCTAATAATAAAGCCAAGCACCTGGTAGGTATGGCCAAAATGCTGGTAGAACAGTTCAACAGCCAGGTTCCCGACACATTGGAAGACCTGATTAAGCTACCCGGCGTGGGCCGTAAAACCGCCAATGTTATCCAATCCGTGGTGTATAATAAAGCCGCCATGGCGGTTGATACGCACGTGTTCCGCGTGTCCAACCGTATTGGATTAACAAACAACTCCAAGACTCCGTTGGCCACCGAAAAGGAGTTGGTAAAGCACATTCCGGAGGAACTTATAGCCACCGCACACCACTGGTTAATCCTGCACGGACGCTACATTTGCCAGGCGCGAAAACCCAAATGTGACATCTGTGGTTTGCAAATGATGTGTAAATATTACTTAAGTAGCTAGAAGCTAGAAGTTAGTAGTAAGGTTAAATTTTCACCCATGCGGCATCGGCCCCATTAACCTAGCTCCTAACTTCTATATTCTAGCCCCTAAAAAATAATAAAATCATAGCGAAAGATAGAAATAAATAGTAACTTTGCAGTCTGTGAAATAGAATTGAATAACATATTAATAAACAATTAGCGTATTATGCAAACTATTGACAAGTACAATTTTGCCGGTAAAAGGGCATTCGTCAGAGTGGATTTTAACGTTCCATTGGACGAAAATTTCAACATTACAGATGATACCCGTATGCGTGCGGCTCTTCCTACATTGAAGAAAATCCTGAACGACGGTGGTAGCATCATTATCGGTTCTCACCTGGGCCGTCCGAAGGGTCCGACTGATAAGTTCTCGTTGAAACACATCCTGCCTCACCTGTCAGACCTGTTGGGCGTTGATGTACAGTTTGCTAACGACTGCATGAGCGAAGAGGCTGCCATGAAAGCTGCCGCACTGCAACCAGGCGAAGTTCTGTTGCTCGAAAACCTTCGTTTCTACGCCGAAGAAGAAGGCAAGCCAAGAGGTTTGGCCGATGATGCTTCGGACGAAGAAAAAGCAGCCGCTAAGAAAGCTGTTAAAGAAAGTCAGAAAGAATTCACCAAGAAATTGGCTTCATATGCAGACTGCTACGTGAACGATGCATTTGGTACCGCTCACCGTGCACACGCTTCTACCGCACTGATCGCAGCATACTTCGATGTAGACAGCAAGATGTTCGGTTACCTGATGGAAAAAGAAGTGAAAGCGGTGGATAAAGTAATGAACGACATCCAACGTCCGTTTACTGCTATCATGGGTGGTTCTAAGGTTTCTTCTAAAATCGAAATCATTGAAAACCTGTTGACTAAGGTAGACAACCTCATCATCGCAGGTGGTATGACATACACTTTTACTAAGGCAATGGGCGGACAAATCGGTCTTTCGATCTGCGAAGCAGACAAGTTGGACCTGGCTCTTGACCTGATGAAAAAGGCGAAAGAAAACAACGTGAACCTGGTATTGGCAACCGATGCTAAGATTGCCGACAGTTTCTCTAACGATGCGAACAGCAAGTTCGTTCCGGTGAACGAAATTCCCGACGGATGGGAAGGTCTTGATATCGGTCCTGACTCAGAGAAAGCGTTTGCAGAGGTAATCAAGAATTCAAAAACAATCCTTTGGAATGGTCCTACAGGGGTATTCGAATTCGATAACTTCGCACACGGCTCGCAAGCGGTTGGTGAAGCTATTGTTGAGGCTACCAAGAACGGTGCATTCTCATTGGTAGGCGGTGGCGACTCTGTGGCTTGTGTTAACAAGTTCGGTTTGGCCGATGGTGTTTCTTATGTATCTACCGGTGGTGGAGCGTTGCTCGAAGCTATCGAAGGAAAGAAACTTCCAGGTATCGCTGCAATTGAAGAGTAATTCAACATATAAATAAATAGAAAGAGGTGGTTCTTAGCAATAAGAGCTGCCTCTGTCATTGAAGAGGGTATGCCATAACATCCACCCCCTACCCCCGCCAGCGGGGGATAGGCTGCGCACCACCCGCATGGGAACTTGGGTCAAGCGCCTCGCTTGTCCCCCGCTGGCGGGGGTAGGGGGTGGATGTTACGACACACTATTTCTAATAATATCAAAGCGATCAATGAAGAAAACCATCTGTTTAATCTGCACTGCTCTTTTCCTGCTCGCATCCTGCAAAGCAAAAAAAGAGCAACACGAAATATACACCGATCTTCGGCCATTGAAACTCGGTGCCATGTCGTCTATGGACTATCTGCCTTTCGTTATTGCCGAGAAACAAGGCATTTACGATTCGCTTGGCCTCGATCTGAGCATCGTTAAATTCTTCTCTGCCAACGATCGAGACGCCGCTTTCCAATCAGGAAATATTGACGGAACGGTGATAGATTATACAGGTGCCGCACTGCAACAGGCCAATGGTATTCCCCTCGCCATAGTGATGGAAAACGACGGATACTTCCACCTGATTACCGGACGCAACAGCCAGATCGGCAGCATTGAACAACTGAAAAGCAAAAACATCGCCGTATCACGCAATACGGTTATCGAATACAGTACAGACCAGGTACTGGCCAAAGCCGGATTATCGCCCGGAGAGGTCAACAAGCCGGAGATCAATAAGATTCCCCTACGCCTGGAAATGCTGCAAAACGGGCAGATAGACGCTACGATCCTACCCGACCCATTTGCCACCATAGCCATGCACAACGGGAATAACTCGCTGATAACCACCAAAGACCTGGGCATCTCGGTTACAGGAACCATCTTTAGCCAGAAGGCGCTGACCGACAAACGCCGGGAGATTGAGGTGTTAATCCGTGGGTATAATCTTGGCGTAGAGTACATCAGGAAGCATCCGCAAAGCGAATGGAAAGACATTCTTGTAGATGATGCCGGGGTGCCGAAGTCACTGACAGATGATGTTGTTCTGCCCCAATATAAAGAAGCGAAACTGCCCTCGCCCAAAGACCTGGAATCGACATTGGTCTGGCTCAAAGAGAAGCAACTTATACCGGCGGCATACCAGGGCGAGAACCTGGTGGACACGATTAAGGGCATTAACTACAGGTAGTTCCGAAAAACAATCCCACTTGTGAGTACCGTCCGCATAGAAAACCTGCACGTCACCTTTTCCGGGAAAAACGGAAAAACGGAAGCCTTGAAGAACTTCTCTCTTGAGCTGGCCGATGGGGATATTTATTCGGTGATCGGACCCTCGGGAAGTGGGAAATCGACTTTGCTGTATGTGCTTTCGGGCATACGGACCAATTATACGGGCGAGGTACTGATCGATGGTAAACGTCCCGATCCGAAACACCAATCCATCGGACTGGTACCCCAGAACTACGGACTCTTGCCCTGGAAGCGGGTAAAAGAGAATATCTTCCTGCCGGAACGGATTAAGCGGAAACATGCCGCTACGAACTCCTCAGGCGCAAAACCGTCTTTCGGCGATACGCACGTGCAGGAGATCATCCGGACGCTCGATCTGGGCGAACTGCTCCACCGTTACCCCCACGAACTAAGCGGCGGACAGCAGCAACGGGTAGCTTTGGCACGTTCTTTCATCCAGAAGCCGGATTTGTTGTTGATGGACGAACCATTCTCCGCACTGGATGCCCTGACGGCCGAACGCAGCCGGAAACTTTTCTTTGATGTGTGGACGAAGAATCCCGTCACCACATTATTTATCACTCACAATATTGATGAGGCTGTAAGCATTGGCAAGCGTGTGCTCCTGTTAAGCCCATCGCCCGGGCAGGTTACCCATATATTAGATGCTCCAACGGCGAGTGAAGTTCGCAACCTTATAGCCGACCAATGGACATGAAACGGATACGTACCATACTCATCAATATGCTGCTGGGGGCATTGCTGGTCAACGTACTTTGGTATGCGGCGGCAAAACTGCTGAATATGAACGTATTGGTAGACCCGATCACCGTTTATTCCCACTTGGGCGAGGTGTGGCGCCGTTCGATGTCGAGCCATATGCTTGCCAGTTTGTGGCGCGTAGTGGCAGGGGTGGGCATTGCGGGAATTGCCGGACTGGGCATAGCGCTATGGATGTCGCTAAGTAAGCCTGCCGGGAAGCTGCTGGGAGCATTTGTTTATTTTACTTACCCGGTACCTAAACTGGCGCTTCTGCCTGTGGTTATGCTGTTGGCAGGGCTGGGCGATGCCACGAAAATCATTATGATTGTACTGATTATCCTGTTTCAGATTATTATCAATCTGCGCGACAGTTTGAAGAATATTCCCCGCGAGAGTTATCTTATTGTTACATCGCTCGGGGCCAGCCAGTGGGAGGCATTCCGGCACGTAACGATGCCTGCCATCCTGCCCGACCTGTTATCGACCCTGCGGGTAGCCATCGGGACGGCCATTTCGGTACTCTTCGTAACAGAAACATATGGTACCGACCGCGGCATGGGGTATTTTATTGTCGATGCCTGGATGCGGATAAATTATATAGACATGTATGCCGGAATCGTTATACTCAGCATGGCGGGGTTCTTCCTGTTTTTACTGACCGATGTGCTGGAAGCGATGCTATGCAAATGGAAATCAACGAATTAATCAACAGAATATTAACCAATTATCATTATAAAATCGAAATGAAACGTTTTTTACTTCTCACATTTATCAGCCTTACAATCTGCACTTCTTTCGCATCTGCCCAGACTCCGGAAGAGGTTAACAATCAGAAAGAGGATATCGGAACCACTGTCAATAAAGTAGTCAACACGCTAAAGGAACGCATTCATCTTATGGGATATGCCCAGCTGGGATATACGTATAACGATGCGAATGACGCTGACAATGATTTTGACATCAAACGTATTATTTTTATGGCAGAGGGTAAAATTACGGAAGATTGGTCGCTGTTCTTTATGTATAATTTCAACGGCGGGGGTACGCTGTTGGAAATGTACACGGATTACCATATTCTGCCTGGCCTGTCGGCACGTTTGGGACAGTTTAAGGTGCCTTACACCATTGAGAGTCCGCTATCGCCAACGGTGGTGGAGCTGATTGATTGCTACTCGCAGGCTACGAATTACCTGGCGGCTATCGGTCCGCATGATCCGCTTCGCGGCTCAACAACGGGACGTGATTTGGGTTTCATGCTGTATGGTAATCTTTTTAAGGATTATCTGACGTATAACGTTGGGGTTATCAATGGCCAGGGAATCAATAATAAGGACAAGAATAGCAACAAGGATTTTATCGGTAGTCTGATGGTGAATCCTACCAAATGGCTGTCGGTAGGCGGTTCTGTGGTTACGGGTAAGGGGGTTGCGATTGGTTTATCGGATGCGAACCCGGATTTACAGATTGGCGATAATTACAAGCGTGATCGCTGGTCGGTGGGTGCTGTGGTGGAAACCAAGCCGGTTAGTTTCCGCACGGAGTATCTGGGCGGTAAGGATGGCAAGGTGAAGAGCGATGGGTATTATGCTACGGCTTCGGTGCACGTTTGTCCTAAATTTGATATCGTGGCTTCGTATGATTATCTGAATAAAAATAAGGACTTGGGCATGAAGCAAACGAATTATGTAGCGGGAGTGCAGTATTGGTTCTATCCCCGTTGCCGCGTACAGGCCCAATATACATATAGCGATAAGAAGGATCTGGACAATTCAAACATGATCCAGGCACAGGTACAAGTTCGGTTCTAGCGGCGAGGCGGCGAGGCGCCGAGGCCAGGTGCGGCAAGCCGCGCTGCGCATGGTATAGAATGGGTGGCGTACAGCATACTGACTTGAAATTGCAGGGTACTACCCAAAGAGTGCCAGGGTAGTACCCAAAGAGCGCTACCATACTACCCAACGAACGCTAAGGTAGTATGGTAGCAAGCGTAGGGTAGTATGGAAGCACGCCTAACATACTACCCTACGGTGTGTTGGGTGGTAAGCTGGTGGTGAGATGCACAATCTGCTTGCTGAACAGTACAAAGAATGCAACATATCCGGCGAAGGTATAAGTAATCAGCCGTTTGCGGTAGTGGGAATACAGGTTTCCGGGAAGAATGATTTTGCTACGTTTCTTGTAGAGCACTCTATCAATATATAGTTCGTACAGGTAATATACTCCGACACCGATAATCAGTCCCATGATGGTTCCTGCCACTACATCCGAAAGGAAGTGCACGCCGAAATAAATGCGGGAATAGACCATGATCAAGGCCCAGAGGAATACAACGATGGTGTAGGGTTTGTATCGGAACAGCAAGGAAGTAAACATCGCAAAGCCGAAAGCAAAGGTGGAATGGCCGGAAATGAATCCGTATAATCCGCCTCCGGTATAGGAGCCGATGGTTTTCACATCATTCATAAAATCGGGATGGAACACGGGACGCAGACGGGCAAAGTAGGGTTTGAAAATACCGGCTACGAATAAATGGCCAATCAGTACAACGGCTATCAGGGCAACGAGAATAGGCCCCCACTCTCTTCTGGGCTTACCGTATACCAAGGCGGCAAGAAAGAAAATAATAAAAGGAATCCAAACAGACATACCGGTGTATAACCATAAAGCATTGTCGAGGAATGCGGTATGGAAGTTGTTGAGCATCAGGAATAATTCGCGTTCAATAGAAAGAAGTCGCTCTAGCATGGGTTATGTCTTTAGTTAGAATCTGATTAATCTTTAATTTATCTGATTAAATAGACCACAAAGGTAAAGTTTTCTTCCGAGCACGCATAAGGTTTTAAGCTTTTTAGGCGGGGATTAATATTTTTTTAGCGGGGAGAGAGTTGCTGTAGGGGCGGGTGTCATAAGTTAATTTCGTCACGTCATTGCGAGGGTTTACCCGAAGCAATCCAGCTCACAAAGCGTACAAACTGGATTGCTTCACTACGTTACCAATGACAATATCCACCCCCTGCCCCCGCCAGCGGGGGATACCTGCGGCATCGTATCCCCCGCTGGCGGGGGCAGGGGGTGGATATTGTCATTATCAAATAGTTCTATATTTTAATATAGTGGCGACTCGCAATGACGAAGGGGATTTACCGCCTTATGACACACCCTCTTGCCGCCCGCTATGCCAATACCCGGTTCTTGATATCCTCTTCTACCGTAGCAATGGTGCCCAGTCCGAATTTCTCGATCAATACCTTCCGTACATTCTCCGAAGCAAAGCCCGGCAAGGTAGGTCCGATATGGATATTCTTTATGCCCAGGCTAAGCAATGCAAGCAATACAATTACCGCCTTCTGTTCATACCAGGCAATGTTATAAACGATAGGCAATTCATTGACGCTCTTCAAACCGAACGCATCTTTCAGTGCCATGGCAATAACCACCAGCGAGTAACTATCATTACACTGCCCGGCATCCAGCACACGGGGAATACCATTGATATCGCCCAGAGGCAATTTATTATAACGATATTTGGCACACCCTGCCGTCAGGATCACCGTATCTTTAGGCAAAGCATTTGCAAAGTCGGTATAATACTCGCGCGACTTCATCCGCCCGTCGCAGCCCGCCATAACGATAAACTTCTTAATAGCACCCGACTTCACGGCACTCACCACCTGATCGGCCAACGCCACCACCTGATGATGCGCAAATCCGCCAACGATCTCCCCATTCTCTATTTCCTTGGGAGGCATACAACGTGTGGCATGCGCTATCAGTTCCGAGAAATCTTTCGGATTGCCATTCTTACGCGGAGGAATATGCGTTGCCCCCGGCAGTCCCGCCGAGTTGGTGGTATAAATACGATCCGTATACGTAGCCGTTTTCAATGGCGGAACAATGCAATTTGTTGTAAACAGGAATACCCCGTTGAAGGATTCAAACTCCTCGCGTTGCTTCCACCACGCATTGCCGTAGTTCCCCACAAAATGCGGATACTTCTTGAAAGCAGGATAATAATGTGCCGGCAACATTTCGCTATGCGTGTACACATCAATACCCAGTCCGGCGGTTTGTTCCAGCAACTCTTCCAGGTCTTTCAGGTCATGCCCGCTGATCAGGATACCCGGACGGTTGCGCACACCTATATCTACTTTCGTAATTTCCGGATTGCCATATGTCGTTGTATTCGCCTCATCCAACAGCGCCATAGCCTTTACGCCACCCTCACCCACGTTCAGGACGAGACTGGTCAGCTCCTCGGCCGAAATATCCCTCCGGCTCACTTCGGCCAATGCGTTTTCAAGAATCTCGTACACATCGTCGCTCTCGAATCCCAGATTCAATGCATGCTCCGTATACGCAGCCATTCCTTTCACGCCATAGATGCACATTTGTTTCAGCGAGCGGATATCCTCGTTTGCTTCCGAGAGCACACCCACCTTAGGAGCAATTTCAAAATAATCGGCCTCAGAAGGTTCAAAGATCACCTCCGGCATCTGCGGCAGTTCAATGCCCCGCTTCTTAGCCGTACCAATCAGTTCGTTTTTCTTTTTCAGAACATTGCCGATACGCTGGCCGATCGCCGCATCGTCGAAGTTAGCGTTGGTAATGGTAGCAAACAGTGCATCCAGAATCTGGCGGCTGGCTTCAACATCCGCTTTCCCTTTTTCGCGCAGTTCACGGTTCACGATCGCCATGCCCCGCACGGCATACAATAAAACATCCATTAATGCTGAAGTCTGCGCTTCCTTTCCACAAACACCTTTGAGCGTACAACCCGTACCTCTGGCCGTCTCCTGACACTGATAACAAAACATGTCCATACGTTAAGAATTTAATTTGGTTAATATAATTATTACATAGTCGTTTACTTTCGCGAACAAGGGCGGTCTTGAATTTGCCTCTACACCTTCTACAACAACGAAGTACAAAATATGTTTTGGCACAGGTAAACACTTTTACATATTTCCTGTTATATAACATGTGCTTCATTCCGATAGGATAGAAGCAACCTTCACATTGAACCTAAACTTCTAACTTTTAAACGATATGAATACGAAAAGTATGATCGCAGGAGGCATCGTCCTCCTATTGTCCGTTACTTCATGCGGGAGCAAACAAGACGCGGACAAGCAACAAGCCCCACCACCCGAATACCCTACGCAGGTGACCCATGCCCAGGACACCACCGTGTATGTTGAATACCCCACCGTTATCAAAGGACAAGAAGATATTGATATCAAACCCCGCCTGGAAGGGTTGATAGAGGCTATTTATGTGGACGAAGGCGCCGCTGTAAAGAAAGGTCAGAAATTGTTCCGGATTAACTCGCCGCAAACCGTCCAGATGCTCACCAGTGCGCAACAAGCCTTGGTTAGCGCCCAGGCACAGGTAAACACCGCCAAGCTGGATGTCGACCGGATGAGTCCGCTAGCCGAGAAAGGAATTATCAGCAGCGTTCAGCTCGATGCCCTGAAGAATACCTACCAATCGGCATTGGCCACGCAGGCGCAAGCCAAAGCACAGGTAGTCAACGCACAGGCAAGTAGCGGCTGGATGACCGTAACCAGTCCGGTAGACGGGCGCGTGGGCACTATTCCTTACCGCCAGGGTAGCCTCGTGAACACCTCCACGGCGCTGACCACCGTTGCCAACACCGAAAACATCTACGCCTATTTCTCTTTAAACGAAAAGAACCTGATGGATATGCTGAACGAACTCGGCGGGGCAACAGATGCGGAAAAGATTAAAAGCATTCCCGACGTGACACTGATCCTTGCCGATGGCACCGTTTACCCGGAGAAAGGAAAGGTAGAAACCATTGCGGGAGTCGTAAATTCATCGACCGGTTCGGCAAACTTCCGTGCCAGGTTCCCGAACAAGTCGGGTGTGTTGCGCAGCGGTACAAGCGGGAAGGTACAGATACCCCGTTCATTACAGAATGTAATTGTTATTCCGCAGAAAGCAACGTTCAACATTCAGGATAAAACCCTGGTGTTCAAAGCGCAAGGCGATTCGGTAGTGCAGAAAGTGGTCGAAGTAATCGCCATTCCCGGAGGGCAGAACTACGCCGTTACGGAAGGAATCGCCCCGGGCGAACGCATCGTGACCGACGGTGTAGCCACGCTGAACAACGGTCAGAAAATAACCATCAAATAACCCCAACCCTATGTTACGATTATTTATAAACAGGCCGGTACTATCTACCGTTATATCCATCATCATCGTGGTATTGGGGATTATCGGACTGGTCAGCCTCCCCATGGAACAGTATCCCGATATTGCTCCGCCCACCGTGCAGGTATCCGCCAATTATTCGGGTGCGAATGCCGATGTGGTGATGAACAGTGTGGTTATCCCCCTGGAAGAACAGATCAACGGTGTGGAAGGCATGACCTATATGACCTCCACCGCATCCAATACCGGTAGCGCGAATATCAGTGTATATTTTGCCAAAGGAACCGACCCCGATATTGCCGCCGTTAACGTACAGAACCTTGTAGCCGTGGCCACAGCGCAGCTACCGCAGGAAGTGACCCAGACCGGGGTAACCGTACGTAAGCAACAAAGCAGTACCATCATGATGATTGCCCTGACTTCGAGCAATCCCGATTACGACGGACAATTCATACAGAACTATGCCAACATCAATATTCTGCCGCAGATTAAGCGTGTAAAGGGTGTGGGCGATGCCAATGTTTATGGTGCCAAAGACTATTCGATGCGCATCTGGTTCAAGCCCGATGTGATGGCTACGTATGGCGTTACTCCACAGGAAGTTACCGCTGCTTTGCAGGAGCAAAACATTGAGGCTGCCCCAGGCGAGTTGGGACAAAACAGCAACCAGTCCTTCCAGTACACCCTTAAATATACCGGACGGCTGAAATCGGCCGAAGAGTTCGGCAATGTCATTATCCGTTCCAGTGGAGGGGATATCCTGAGGGTGAAAGACGTAGCCGATGTAGAGCTGGGTTCGCTGAACTATTCCGTAACTTCAAAGACAGACGGAAAGGAATCTGTTGCCATCGGCATCAGCCAGACAGCGGGTTCCAATGCACAGCAGGTAATCAACAATATTAAAGAGGAGCTTAACGAGGCCTCTAAAACTTTTCCCCCGGGATTGGAGATTACGTACATCATGGACGCCAATGAATTCCTTTCGGCATCTATCGAGAAGGTAATCCATACACTGGTCGAGGCCTTTATCCTGGTATTTATCGTTGTGTTCGTGTTCCTTCAGGACTTCCGTTCAACGCTTATTCCGGCTATTGCCGTGCCCGTGGCTATTGTGGGTACGTTCTTCTTCCTGTTGTTGTTCGGCTTCTCTATCAACCTATTGACCCTCTTTGCCCTGGTGCTTGCCATTGGTATTGTGGTGGACGACGCAATTGTGGTGGTTGAGGCCGTACACGCCAAACTCGACGCCGGAGAGAAAGACCCGCGAAAAGCAACCACGGAAGCGATGAAGGAGATTGCTCCGGCCATTATTTCCATTACCCTGGTGATGTCGGCGGTGTTTATACCGGTTAGTTTTATCGGCGGAACGAGTGGTGTATTCTACCAACAATTCGGTTTGACGCTGGCTATTTCGATTATGATCTCGGCAGTGAATGCGTTGACCCTGAGTCCGGCGCTTTGTGCGCTGTTCCTCAAACCGAAAGACGAAAACGAACGGAAGAAAAAGAACCTACTGACCCGTTTCTACGACTGGTTCAACAGGGTTTTCGATGCCCTGATTGCACGCTATAAAACCACGTTGCAATACCTCGGAAAGAAAAGCCACCGCTGGATGGTTCCACTGCTTATCCTGATATTTGTGGGGGCGCTGGCTATGTTGATGAATAAAATTCCTTCGGGATTCGTTCCGCAGGAGGATAGTGGTTCGGTATTGGGCATGGTAACGCTGGCACCGGGTTCATCGTTAGAAAGAACGGACTCGGTAATGCAGGAGGTGATCCGCATGGCAGAGGAAATTCCCGATGCCGCCCACATACTGAACATTACAGGGGTGAACTTCATGAGCGGTCTGGGTAGTTCGTACGGTACGGTGATGATTAAAATGACGCCGTGGGGCGATCGCAGCATCAAAACCGATGAGGTTGCCGCCGAGCTGACCCGAAAAACGGCATCCATCAAGAACGCCACTTTCTTGTTCATGGGCACCCCTACCCTGCAAGGCTTCGGGTTGGGTAACGGTGTATCTATGGAGATGCAGGACCGCACGGGCGGAGATATCCAGACGTTCTACGGTATTACGAATCAATTCCTTGAGGCAGTGCAGCAACGAGATGAGGTGATGATGGCGATGACTACTTTTAACCCGAACTTCCCGCAGAAACAGATCGAAGCGGATATTGCCCGCATCAAAGATGCCGGCCTTTCGTTGGGTATGATTATGACCACGCTGCAAGCGTACATCGGGAGTATGTATATATCGAACTTTAACATCTACGGCAAGCAGTTCCGTGTGATGGTGCAGGCGGCGCCGGAGTATCGCGCCAGCCTCGACAACCTGGATGGTATTTACGTGCAGACCGCCTCGGGAGAGATGGCGCCTATCACGGAGTTTATCACCGTTACGGGGGTAACCGGACCGCAATCGCTAAGCCGTTTCAATATGTACTCTTCCATGAGCTTGACGCTGATTCCTAACTTTGCCGATGGGTACAGTACGGGCGATGTGATCAACGCTGTTAAGGAAGTTTCGGAACAAACCCTGCCGCTGGGATACGGGTATGAGTTCTCGGGCATGAGCCGTGAAGAGGCCAACACGGGCAATCAGGTGATTATTATCTTTGCGCTTTGTTTGATATTTGTTTACTTGTTGTTGTCGGCGTTGTACGAAAGTTATATCCTGCCGTTGGCGGTAATCCTTTCTTTGCCGATTGGTTTGGCGGGGGTATTCATCTTTATCTTCGTGGGGCTGATGTTCGGAAGTGGTATTGTGAACAATATTTATGTGCAGATTGCACTTATTATGTTGATCGGTTTGCTGTCTAAGAATGCGATTCTGATTGTAGAGTATGCCATTCAGCGCCGGCAACAGGGTATGCATGTGGTTGAGGCGGCAATCAGTGGGGCGGTTGCACGTTTGCGCCCAATCCTGATGACGTCGTTTGCATTTATCTTCGGTTTGATGCCGTTGGCGATAGCGTCGGGAGCCGGGGCCACGGGTAACCGTTCCATCGGGCTGAGTGCCATCGGCGGTATGCTTGTGGGAACGATACTTGGGGTGCTGGTTATTCCAACGTTGTATATTATCTTCCAAACAATGCAGGATAGGTTTAGTGGTAAGCGAGACGAAAATAAATGAAGTAAAATGGGATAGGAAATGAATTAAAACTGTGCAGAAACAATCATAACTAGTTAACGTGAGTTCTATATAAGAGATAAAGTAAAAAGATGTATCTGTAAGGCTGAAAGCCTGTAATATTTAGCCTGGGGTCAGCGAGGAACGAGCGCAGCCCCAGGGGGACGAGGCGTCCCAGCCAGGAGTGCTGAAAGCACGATATATAAAGATATTTGGCTTGTATATCGCTCTTACAGAGCTCTTTGCCCGCAGTGGCTTACCGTCCTAGGGCTGCGTTCGCTCCGCTCACTGACCCTAGGCTAAGGTATAACGGACTTTCAGCCTTACAGATAGATTAGATGGATGATTTTTATATTAATTCACATTAGTTAGAAATACTCAAAACCAAATAAAAGAAACCAAAATGAAAAAGAAATCATATATCGGATGGGTATTAATAGGCGTAGCAATCAGCCTCGGCATGACCTCCTGCGGCGTTACCACCAAAACATACAAAGCCCCGGAAGTAGATACCGAAGGCCTCTACCGCGACGAGCAGTCGACCGATACCACCACCATAGCCGGCATTCCCTGGCAGGAATACTTTGCCGACCCCGCCCTGCAATCCCTCATCGAAGAGGGACTGGCAGCAAACTACGACCTGAGAATAGCCGTATCGCGCATCCGTGAAGCCGAAGCCGGACTTCAAATGGCACGGGCAGCCTTCTTTCCTACCGTCGCACTATCTGCCGTAGCCGAGCATAGTCGCGCTTCGGAAGGTTCCTCCATCTTGAAAAACCATCAAAACCAGTTCACACTCGGCGTAGCCGTGACCTGGGAAGCAGAAATATGGGGCAAGATGAGCAGTCAGTCGCGGGCAAAGTACGCACAGTTCCTGAGTAGCCACAGTTACAAAAACCTGATACAGACCTCGCTGATAGCCAACATCGCGAACTCGTATTACTCCTTGCTGGCACTGGATGAGCAATTGCAAATCACCACGGAAACCGCAAAACTCTTACAAGAAAGCGCCGACTCCATGAAGGAAATGATGGAAGCCGGAATGCTGAACGGAGCCGCCGTGCAACAGAGCCTTGGCTTGCTGTATAATACTCAGACCGGTATCCCCGACCTGGAAAGCCAAATCCGCCAACTGGAGAACTCACTCAGCGTTCTACTGGGAAGAAAACCGGGAAGCATCTCCCGTTCATCTCTGAAAGCACAGGCTGTACCCGCCGAACTGTCGCACGGAATCCCCATGCAAATGCTCGCCAACCGACCGGATGTGCAACAGGCAGAATTGGCATTCCGTGCTGCTTTCGAAGCCACAAACGTAGCCCGAGCTTCGTTCTATCCTTCCATCACCCTGAACACGGGGACAATGGCAGGTTACAGCGCAACAACCTTGTCGCAGTTCTTCGAACCCCGCAACATCATAGCGAACATTATCGGCGGACTGACCCAACCGATATTCGCCCAACGCCAGCTAACCGGAAATCTGAAAATTGCCAAAGCGCAACAGGAACAGGCTTTGTACAGCTTTGAACAGACGGTACTCTCGGCCGGGCAGGAAGTCTCGAATATCTTGTATACCTACGAATCATCCGTAAAAAAGAACACCACCCGCACCAAGCAAGTAGAGGCTTTGTCGACCGCCGTTTATTACACCCAGGAACTCCTGAGAGCCGGCGAAGCGAACTACACCGAAGTATTATCGGCACAGCAAAACCTGCTGCAAGCCCAACTTAACCAGGTTGCCGATAAACTGGAACAACTCCAGGCCACCGTCAACCTCTACCGCTCCCTCGGAGGCGGGGCGTAATGTAGATAGAACGTAATAGCTGGAGCCAAGCTTGACGAACATTGACCTTTCATTCAGCCCCAACTCTTATAGAACTCAGCCCTGACACAACCTAAATACCGCGCAGCGCGGCTTGCCGCCACTGGCCGCGGCACCTCGCCGCACGTGTTTTGGAATTAAAATGGGGTTATTGGGAGTATAAATAGCGTCCATATTCTACCTGTAAATTGAAAATAATCCTGTAATTTTGTAACATACAGATATTTTCAATTTTAAGATCAGATACAAATACTATGGAACAAGTGATTACTGAGCGCAATGCCCGCATTGACGTAGCCGACGTATTAAGAGGATTCGCCGTCATGGGCATTATTATCTTACACAGCATTGAACACTTCAACTTCTACTCCTTCCCCGCTGAAGTTCCTTTCGAATGGATGAAGTTCACCGACAAAGCCATTTGGGACGGACTGTTCTTCACTTTCGGCGGCAAAGCCTACGCCATCTTCGCCTTCCTGTTCGGATTCAGCTTCTTCATACAAGACGACAACCAGAAACGCCGCGGCAAAGACTTCCGCCTGCGCTTCATGTGGCGCATGGTACTCCTCTTTATTATCGGCCAATTCAACGCCGCATTCTTCACCGGAGAAATCCTGACCATGTACGCCCTGATCGGGATCATCGTACTCCCCCTCTGCTGCCGGTTAAGTAACAAAACCATTACTATCATCGCCATTATTCTGATTATCCAACCCTTCGACTGGGGGAAAATTATATACGCCATCACCCACCCCGACTACACCATAGGCAAAAGTCTGGCCAGTTACTACTTCAAACTAGCATTCGAAGTACAGAAAAACGGAACCTTCCTCGAAACCGTCCGGATGAACATGTACGAAGGTCAAATGGCCAACATGACCTGGGCACTCGAACACGGCCGACTGCCGCAAACCGCCGCCCTCTTCCTGTTCGGCATGCTGGCCGGACGTAAAGGCTTCTTCCTATACAGCGAGAAGAACGAACAACTCTGGCTAAAGATGCTGGGTATCGCCCTACTTTGCTTCTTCCCGCTCTACGGGCTAAACAATATGCTGCCCGACTTTGTTAGCCGTAAAGAAATACTTACTCCATTGCTGCTCATCATCAGCTCACTGCGCAACCTCAGTTTCATGGTTGTTCTGATGATCGGCGTACTGTTGGTTTTCTACCGTACCAAGAACCGTAGCTTCCTGATGAAGTTCGCCCCTTACGGGAAACTCAGTCTGACGCATTATATCGGACAATCCATCGTAGGCTCACTGTTCTTCTACCACTGGGGATTCGAACTGGGACGTTACCTCGGTATCACCTACAGTTTCATCTTTGGCATACTATTTGTAATTCTACAAATGGCTTTCACTCACTGGTGGCTGCGACGCTTCAAACACGGCCCGTTTGAGGGTATATGGCGACGGTTCACCTGGATAGGAAATAAGAATTAAAACACAATCGGCTATGATGCATATATTTTTAAAAAGGATAAAAGATCAACATCACCATATAACCAAGTTGATTGGCGAAAAGAAACTGAAAGAATCTTTCGTCGAGCTCAACGAGTTCATTGCAAAAACAAACAACTGGGACTTGCAGAATAAACTCAAAGAGATTGAAACCTCCTACAGCTATATGTTGGATTATATGCGTCAGGACATTGCAGATCCCAAACGTACGGAAATGCACCAAAAGCTGCTAAGAGACACGCTCGCGATAGCCGACAAAGCCTGCCTGTTGAACACCTCGCTCGAACCGTATCGTACATCTTACTTCAAAACACTCGACAAATTAAAAAGTGAAGATACGCAATACACACTCGATACCATTCAGATAGAACTTGAGGCTTATACTGAAAACTATGCAGTGGCAGGGCTATTAAAAAACCAAGACAGTACGGAGCAACTGAACAATGTCCGCAAGCGTCACGAAGAGATACAGTCCACCATGTTCAGTATGATATGGACATCGCAATACTGGACAGACGAAGAAGAAGCCGTAGCCAAACGCATGCTCGAATCGGTACTTATCACCGAGAATGACCTCTGCCTATTTGTCAGTGCTGTCACCCTCGGACTGCTCGAAAACTTCGACAGCAAAAAACTCATGCTCCTCTTCGATGCCTACAACCACGAAAATAACCAGATCAACCAGCGCGCCCTGGTCGGATTAGTGCTTGCATTCCAATCCTACCACACCCGCCTGCCGTTCTATCCGGAAGTTGTAGCCCGCCTCTCCCACCTGAATGAGAACGAAGCATTTGCCAAAAGCCTCAACCGGATACAGATCCAGATACTCCTCAGTAAGGATACAGACAAGATCAATAAAAAGATGCAGGAAGAGATCATCCCCGAAATGATTAAGAATGCCAACTCGCATAACCTGCGCATCAATCCCGATGAGAACGAAGAAGACTTCAATCCGGATTGGGTACAGAACATCGAGAACTCTGCTTTCGGTGATAAACTCCGTGAAATGAGCGAATTACAAATGGAAGGCGCCGACGTATATATGAGTACATTTGCTTACCACAAAGGATACCGCTTCTTCCAGACCATAAACAACTGGTTCTACCCGTTCGACAAACAGCACTCGCTCGTGGTAAGCGAACTGGGCGACGGTACAGGCAGCAACGTAATCGACCTGATTCTGGAATCGGCTTTCTTCTGCGACAGCGACAAATATTCGCTCCTCTTCACCATCATGCAGATACCTGCCTCGCACCGCGAAATGATGACCCGCCAGCTGTCCGAACAGCAGCTCGACGAACTGATGAATGAAAAGTCCGACTCAATGAAAGCGTTTTCAGGCCGTCCGGAACTCATCTCCAATCAGTATATACACAACATATACCGGTTCTTTAAACTATTTAAATTCCAACACGAATTTCTCGATATATTCGAAGAACCTATACATTTAAACGAGTACCCGGTACTCAAAGAGATAATGTATAAACCACAGTTGCTTAAAGACCTGGTGAATTTCCTTTTCCGCAAAGCTCACTATAGCGAAGCGACAGAAGTGTACAACCTTCTTTTAAAACTGGAAGATGACAACGCAGAGGTCTACCAGAAACTCGGCTATTGCCATCAGAAACAAAAACAATATGCCCAGGCATTAAGCGCATACTCGAAAGCAGATATGCTTAAACCGGACAACGTCTGGACCAACCGTCACATGGCAACCTGCTACCGGATGATGAACGACTATGCCAAAGCCACTGTCTACTACAAGAAAGTGGAACAGGTACAACCCGAAAACCGCAGCTTGCTTTACAATACAGGTAGCTGCCTGGTAGAGTTAGGGCAATTTGATGAGGCGCTACAATATTTCTTCAAACTGGATTTTATTGAACCGGACAATCTGCGGACCTGGAGAGCCATAGGCTGGTGCTCGTTTATGCTCAAGAAACTCGAACAAGCACGGAAGTTCTACGATAAGATTATCGAGAAGAATGGCGTTGCCCCCGACTATCTCAATGCCGGACACGTTGTATGGTGCCTGGGAGATATGAAGAAAGCAATGGAGTTTTATTCCAAATCATGCGAACTATCCGGCAGTAGGGCGCTATTCCTCGATGTTTTCAATAAAGACAAAGAATTCCTGCTTGAAAACGGAGTCAACACATACGATATTGCATTGATGTACGACTTGATTTAGCGGTGGCGGCAAGGTGGCGGCAAGGTGCCGCTGCCAGGTCGGGCGGTTTGCGAACCGCCCCTACAATAATCTCATCAGTTCTTTATACAGTTTTTGTATCGGTAGCCCCATGACGTTAAAGTAACTGCCATGTATTCCTTCGACGCCCACGTAGCCAATCCATTCCTGAACACCATAAGCACCGGCTTTATCCAGTGGATGATAGTTGGCGATATAATATTCTATCTCTTCTTCCGTTAAGTCCGAAAAAGAAACATCGGTAACAGCAGTGAAGCTCTTTTGCCAATCCGTAGTGGTCAGGCAAACTCCCGTTATTACATGATGAGTTTTCCCCGACAGCCGGCGTAGAATAGCTTTGGCATCTTCTTCATCTACCGGCTTACCCAACACCTCGCCATTCAGCCAAACTATCGTATCGGCAGTAATCAGCAATTCTTTAGGTTGAATGGTCGATTTATATGCCTCGGCCTTATGCCTCGCAATATAGGATGGAATCTTTTCACCATCCAAACCGGACGGATAACTCTCATCTAAATCCGGCATGAGTCTGACTTCAAAATCAATCCCCAGACCTGTCAGAAGTTCCTGTCGACGGGGAGAAGCGGACGCCAACACGACTTTATACCCCTCTGTACCCAACAGAGCCGCCAATGGATGCTGCACCTTATTCATATATAATTGTCTTTATTTTATTACTAATAACACTCCAAACTTACCAACCGAATGCATCACCGGCCATCCACTTGCCCTGAGCCTTCATCACCTGTTCCAGCACATCACGGCCACAACCCAAACCACCATCGCGGTGAGAGATGTAGGTTGAAATGGCTTTTACATCAGCAATAGCATCTTTCGGACAACAAGGCAATCCACATGCCCGCATAACCTCTATATCAGGGACATCATCGCCCATATAAAGAATTTCTTCGTCTTTCAGTCCATGCTTGTCACGAAAATCATGGTAATCATGGATCTTCACCGACGATCCCATATAAATATCTTTAATACCCAACGTTGTGAAACGTTTATGAACAGCTTCGGTCTTCCCACCGGTTATAATAGCAATATGTAATCCCTGTTTCACAGCCAGTTGCAAAGCGTAACCGTCTTTTACATTTACGGTACGCATGGGCTCCCCGCCCGGGTGCAAAGGGATTACGTCACAACTTAAAACACCATCCACATCAAAAGCCAGAGCTTTGATACGGGTTAAATCATAGTTAATGGTTGACATATTTTATATTTACGATTGAACGATTTACGATTTACGATTGATATTACTTGAATCTGGTTGCAGCACTTTACCATCCTCATCGTATCTTGCCGCTTTTGCTGCAATACTCTTTGATAGTATCTGATAAATTTCTTGCATGGCAGGTTCATCGACCAGCATCTCCAGGTGCTTACCCATTACATTCTCATCATAGCGAACGGCAGGTCCGGTCTGGGCTTCCAGCGGTGGAAGTTCGTGCACCTTACGGGCTGTCTCATCAATGAGCGGCAACATGACCTCAAACGGAAGATTGTATTTCTTCAACAAATCTGCTGTTAACACATACATATGATTCGTAAAGTTACAAGCAAACACTGCTGCCAGATGCAAACTACGACGTTGCAGGGAATCAGCCTCGAACACCTTATCCGACAATGCAGAAGCGATAGACTTCAAAAGCTCCGTATCCTCCCTTCGTCTCGCTTCAATAAAGAAAGGTATTCCTTTGAAATCAACTTCACGTTGCTTGCTGAATGTCTGCATCGGATAGAAAACGCCATAGCGCGTAGTCTCACCTTCCCAAACACGCATAGGGATACTTCCTGCCGTATGTACCAATAAAGCATCATCTTTACCTTTTACGATTTGTGGCAATAGTTCCATAAATGCCGAATCTTTAAGAGAAACGATATATAAGGAAGCCTTTGTGGTTACTTCCTCTAAACTGATGGTCCAACCGGCATTTACTTTCTCCGCCAGCCACCGGGCAGACTCCTCGGTACGGCTATATATCTGTACAATCTCAAATCCTTTCCGATAAAGGGCTTGTGCCAGATTTACCGCCAGGTTGCCGGCTCCGATAAATGCAATTGGAATCTTTTTTATATTCTGTATTGTCATATTCGAGAGTCAAATATAACTTATTTCCGCAAGTTAGCCTTTACTTTCCACCATATTTATTTATATGAATCTTTTCCCATTGCAGATGCTCCTCGTTGAACGGCTTGCGCTCCATCCCCTTATGCCCAATGGCAATAATAGAAAGCACCTGCAACTGTAGAGGAATATCCAGTACCTCATGTACATACTCCCCTGCCGGAACACCCGACGCTTGGAAGCGCTCACGAACCTGAACCCAGCAGCTACCCAGTCCGAGATCTTCGGCTTGTAGCTGAACCATAATAGAAGCAACCGCAGCATCTTCAATCCACACATCACTCACCATCGGATCGGCGGTTACTACAACAGCCAGCGCGGCACCGGCAAGAAAGTTTGCTCCATGCTCTTTGCAGTGAGAGAGTTTCTGCAAGGTTTCTTTATCATCGACTATAATAAATTGCCAGCCATTGCTACGTTTAGAAGTTGGAGACATGAGGGCAGCTTTCATCAAAGTCACTACATTTTCCTGCGAAAGCTCCTCGTCCGTAAACTTGCGCATACTGCGTCGGGAGGCGATTAATTCACTAAAACTATCCATATTAATCATGCTTTTAATCTGTGAAATACAAAGATAAGAAATATAGGTATTTAAAACGGTAAAACTGCCCAAAATTAGACAAATTCTTTCTTGTTGAGAGGGCGACAAAGTAGTATCTTTGTAATGTTAACCTTAGTAATGAATGATTGACCTAGCTCAAAACAAAATTATGACAAAATCTACTGTTAAGTTTTCTTCGTTGGCCGAAAGTTATTATCCCGGCTGTAGTACTAGCAAAAATGCAGTTCGCTGCTTGAGTCGTTCAATTAAACGGTCGCCGGCACTGCTAGCTGAGTTAAAGGCCACAGGATTTGGTCCTTACAACCATCGGGTTCTCTCTCCCCGGCAAGTACGGATAATCGCCAAATACCTTGGATCTCCGAAATAACGAATAGGTCGCAAATGAATGCTAAAGTGAAGGCTGGATGAGCAATCCGTGAGGATTGCTCATCTTTTTTGCATTCATTACATTTTTTTTGTTCGAAATTTCCTTTAAAATACCACATTATTCCGTTTTGTTTAATATATTTGCAAACAGCTTATAACCTATTTATTACAATTAAACAGATTATGGAAATTGCGTCGAACAAAAAAATGGTTGTTCAGGTGCGTAGTTTGATGACGGATACTCAGATTTACAAAGACGGTAATTTAAAACTGGACTCTGTAGCGGGCATCATTGGAGTCTCAAGCAGCACTCTGTCTAAAGCAATAAACCGTGTAACGGGAAAGAATTTCAATAACTATGTTAATGAATTCCGCGTGAAAGAAGCTATACGTTTACTTTCCGATGCGCCCGAGAACACCCGTTTTGTACATGGATTCTACAAACAGGCAGGCTTTCAGAGCCGTGCCTCTTTCTACCGGACATTTAAAAAAGTTATTGGTATTACTCCAGCCGAATACAAACGTCAAAAAGCGGCTGCAAAAAAAACATAACCGATACAAGCCTTCATCATTTAAATATAAGAAGCAACTCCCTTTACTTCTCATCACCTCCCTGTCTTTTGGAGGGGAATGAGAAGTAAAGGGAGTTCATTTTTTATAGATAACAGAAATCTTATTTATGCTTTTCTTTGTTCTATAATATATAGTATTCGCAGAAAAGTTTAAATTTGCATAGAATGCCACTAAAGCTAACCTCATATTATCACGGAAAGGATATTCCCGAACTACCGGGAAAAGATATATTTCACTCGAAGGATTTGTTTCTATTCTACGAAGCAACATCCAGCTACACGCCCATGTTTATTGTAGCAAGCAGAGAGGGGAAGCCTGTGGCCAAGCTCTTGGCTGTAATCCGTAAAAATGCCCAGCTACTCCCCTTCCCTTTCCTGAAGAGGTGCGAAGTATTCGGAACAGGCGAATGTCTGGACGACAGCATCGACAAGGAGGAGACGTTCAACTACATGCTCGAACATCTCACCACCGAAGCTCTGCGCCATGCTTCTATTATCGAGTTCCGCAACCTGGAGCATGCGTTGGATGGACATAAATACTTCCGTGCCAATAAATACTTTGCAATCAACTGGTTACGGGTACGCAATTCGCTGCATAAGATAGATAAGGTAGAAGATCAGATCAGCCCATCGCGGGTACGACAAATCAAGAAAGGGTTGAAGAACGGAGCCGAAGTATACGAAACCAATAATATGGCAGAGATATCCGAATTCTCGCGTATGCTTCATAAGATCTACTCTGCCCGGGTACGGAAATATTTCCCAACACTTGAGTTCTTTCAACTGATGAATACCTGGCTTATAAGTAAAGGATTTGCAAAGATATTTGTAGTAAAATACAAAGGCAGGATAATTGGCGGCTCCTCCACACTTTATTCGGGTGGGAATGCTTATTTATGGTTTTCCGGTGGGATGACCAAGCGTTTTGTGCCTCAGTATCCCGGAGTATTGGCGATATGGGCGGCACTGGCTGATGCTAAATTCCGGGGATGCAGCCATATGGAGTTTGTAGATGTAGGACTCCCCTTCCGGAAACACGGATTCCGTAATTTCATACTCCGCTTTGGCGGAAAACAAAGCAGTACCCGCAGGTGGTTTCGCATTCGTTGGAATTTCCTAAACAACTTCTTTATTAAGATTTACGCGTAAAGCAACTAGAAGCTAGAAGTTAGAAGCTAGTTTTTTACATCTATCAATATGGTATCATACCCTATTGACCTAGCTTCTAACTTCTAGCTTCCAGCTACTGAATTAATTGCTGAAAAATTTCTTTATTAGGCAATTAATTATTTCCTTTGTGCTGTTTTTCTATTGCAGATATATACAGAAAATACTCATTTAATATTGAACTAAAACATATTGTTATGAAGATCTCACACATTGAGCATTTGGGAATTGCTGTAAACAGCATTGAGGAAGCCCTCCCTTACTACGAAAACGTATTAGGGCTTAAATGTTACAACATCGAAACAGTGGAAGACCAGAAAGTTAGAACAGCTTTCCTGAAGGTGGGCGATACCAAAATCGAACTTCTCGAAGCCACCAGCCCCGAAAGCACTATCGCTAAGTTTATTGAAAACAAAGGTCCGGGTGTTCACCACGTTGCATTTGCCGTGGCAGATGGTGTTGCCGATGCTCTTGCCGAAGCCGAAAGCAAAGGTATCCGCCTGATCGACAAAGCTCCCCGCAAAGGTGCTGAAGGTCTGAGCATTGCTTTCCTTCACCCGAAATCGACTCAAGGTGTGTTGACAGAATTATGCGAAGCATAATTCTTATTTACGATTTACCATTTACAATTTACAATTTGCTATTCAGGCATAATAGCCAAGTATAGCAAAAGGTAAATGGCTAGATATAAATGGTAAATAGTAAATGGTAAATGGTAAATAGTAAATTTTATTAATTCTTAAATATCAAATTCATGAGTAACCAACTTGAAAAAGTAAGAGAGCTTATCGAACTCCGCGCAAAAGCTCGTTTAGGTGGTGGTGAGAAGGCTATTGAAAAACAACATGCCAAAGGAAAGTATACGGCTCGCGAACGTATAGCCCAATTACTTGACGAAGGCAGCTTCGAAGAACTGGACATGTTCGTAGAACACAGATGTACTAACTTCGGTCAAGAAAAGAAACATTTCCTGGGAGATGGTGTAGTAACCGGTTATGGTACCATCGAGGGAAGATTAGTATATGTTTTCGCTCAGGACTTCACCGTGTTCGGTGGTTCATTGTCGGAAACCATGTCGCTTAAGATCTGTAAAGTGATGGATATGGCGATGAAAATGGGTGCGCCTTGTATCGGTATCAACGACTCGGGTGGTGCTCGTATCCAGGAAGGTATCAACGCTTTGGCCGGTTATGCTGAAATCTTCCAGCGCAACATCATGGCTTCGGGTGTTATTCCTCAAATTTCCGGAATCTTCGGCCCATGTGCCGGTGGTGCGGTTTACTCTCCTGCGTTGACTGACTTTACGTTGATGACAGAAGGTACTTCTTATATGTTCCTGACTGGTCCGAAAGTAGTAAAAACGGTAACTGGTGAAGACGTAACTCAGGAAGAATTGGGTGGTGCAAGCGTACACGCCAGCAAATCGGGTGTGACTCACTTTACTGCGGCTACAGAAGAAGAAGGTTTGGCAACGATCCGTCGTTTGCTCAGCTTCCTTCCACAGAACAATCTGGAAGAAGCACCGCTGCTTAACTGTACCGACCCTATCGACCGTTTGGAAGATTCATTAAACGAAATTATTCCTGATAGTCCTAACAAACCATACGATATGTATGAAGTGATCGGCGCTATCGTTGACAACGGCGAATTCCTTGAAGTACAACAAGATTACGCTAAGAATATTATTATTGGTTTCGCCCGTTTCAATGGTCAGTCTGTTGGTGTGGTGGCTAACCAACCTAAATTCCTTGCCGGTGTATTGGACAGCAATGCTTCTCGTAAGGCTGCTCGTTTCGTACGTTTCTGCGACGCATTCAACATTCCTTTGGTTACGTTGGTTGACGTTCCCGGATTCCTTCCGGGTACAGGTCAGGAGTACAACGGTGTAATCCTTCATGGTGCTAAGTTGCTTTACGCTTATGGCGAGGCTACTGTGCCTAAGGTAACGGTTACTCTGCGTAAGTCTTATGGTGGTTCGCACATTGTGATGAGCTGTAAACAACTTCGTGGTGATATGAACTACGCATGGCCTACTTCTGAAATCGCCGTAATGGGTGGTGCAGGTGCCGTTGAGGTATTGTATGCTAAAGGCGCTGCCGAAGCAGCAGACCCGGCAGCTTTCATGGCAGAAAAAGAAGCAGAATACACCAAGTTGTTTGCTAACCCATACAATGCTGCTAAATATGGTTATATCGACGATGTTATCGAGCCAAGAAACACTCGTTTCCGTATTATCCGCGCATTGCAACAGTTGCAAACCAAGAAATTATTTAATCCTGCTAAAAAGCACGGTAATATTCCATTATAATTAGTAATGAGTAATAAGTGGTGAGTAATGAGTGCCATGCGGCATCGCTACTCAAAACTCAAAACTCAAAACTCAAAACTCAAAAAGTATGAATAAAAGAAAACTTGGGATATTTATCGCGTTAATAGCAGCGGTTTGTTTAAATATTCAGGCACAGAGTGCAAAAAGTCTGCGCATCAATGAAGTTCTTGTTATTAATGAACAGAACTTTCAGGATGACTATGGTTTGCACCAGGCATGGATTGAAATATTTAACACCTCTTTTGCATCTGTAAACCTGGGCGGCTGTTATTTAACTAACGATAAAAACAATCCAACGAAATACCCTATTCCAAAGGGAGATGTCCAGACGTTGATCAAACCTCGTCAGCATGCTCTGTTTTGGGCAGATGGACAACCTAACAAAGGTACATTCCATGTAAACTTTACGTTAGATCCAACGAAAAACAACTATCTTGCTCTGTACGACTCGAATGGGAAGACGCTGATTGACGAGGTAGAGATTCCTGCCGGTCAAATTGCCGACCATTCGTGGGCACGCAAGGAAGACGGTAGTGCAGAGTGGGTGCAAAAAGGAAGTGGTGATAATAGCTACGTAACTCCAAGCACCAACAACATGACGCTGGACAAGAACGAAAAGATCGAGAAATTCAAAGAACATGACGCCGATGGTTTCGGTATGGCTCTTACTGCCATGACTGTTGTGTTCTGCGGTTTGATCCTATTGTATCTGTCATTTAAACTTGTGGGTAATATTTCCGTTAAACTTGGCAAGCGCAATGCGATGAAAGTTCACGGTATCACAGACAAAGAAGAAGCGAAAGAACAACGCTTCGGTAAACGTTCCGGAGAAGAGTTTGCAGCTATTTCGATGGCTATGCACGAGTACTTTGACGATGTTCACGATATTGAAGATATGATTATCACGATCAATAAAGTGAAACGTACTTACTCTCCATGGAGTTCGAAGATTTACACATTGCGCGAAACTCCAAGAAAATAATTACTAACTACTTAATGATCAGAACAATGAAAGAATATAAATATAAAATTAATGGTAATCCTTACAACGTAGTTATTAAAGACGTTGAAGACAATATTGCCCATGTTGAAGTAAACGGTACACCTTACAAAGTTGAACTGGACAGACCGGCTCCGGCTGCTCCGAAAATTGTGAAACGCCCTGCGGCTGCTCCAAAAACAGAAAGCGGTGCTCCGGTAGTAGCAAATGCTCCGAAAGCAGCGAAAAAAGAAGGTGTAAAATCTCCGCTTCCAGGTGTTATCCTCGACATTAAAGTGAAAGAAGGAGACGATGTGAAGAAAGGTCAAACTGTACTTATCCTTGAAGCGATGAAGATGGAAAACAACATCAACGCGCACAAAGACGGTAAGGTTACAGCTATTAATGTTAAAAACGGAGATTCTGTTCTTGAAGGTACAGACCTCATAATCATTGAATAATTATGGGAGAATTCTTATCGTTTTTAGGAGATAACTTAGTTGCTTTCTGGGATTATACTGGTTTTGCGAATGCTACATACCAGCATATCATCATGATCCTGGTGGGGCTTCTATTTATCTATTTGGCAGTAGCCAAAGAATTTGAACCGATGCTATTGATTCCGATCGGTTTCGGTATGCTTATTGGTAATATCCCTTTCAATCTGGAAGCCGGACTTCAAGTAGGTATCTACGAAGAGGGTTCTGTTTTGAATATCCTGTATCAAGGTGTGACATCCGGTTGGTATCCGCCGCTCATTTTCCTGGGCATCGGGGCCATGACGGACTTCTCGGCACTGATCTCTAACCCTAAGTTGATGTTGATTGGTGCTGCTGCACAGTTCGGTATCTTCGGGGCGTATATCATCGCTTTACTTATTGGTTTCGAACCTAACCAGGCAGGGGCAATTGGTATTATTGGTGGTGCCGACGGACCTACGGCTATCTTCCTTTCTTCTAAACTGGCTCCTAACCTGATGGGTGCTATTGCGGTATCGGCCTATTCTTACATGGCTTTGGTACCTGTAATCCAGCCTCCTATCATGCGTCTGTTGACCAACAGCAAGGAAAGAGTAATCCGTATGAAACCTCCCCGCGTGGTATCTCACACAGAGAAGGTAATGTTCCCGATTATCGGTATGTTGCTCACTTGTTTCCTTGTACCTTCGGGTCTTCCGCTGTTGGGTATGCTGTTCTTCGGTAACCTGCTGAAAGAAAGTGGTGTAACCCGTCGTTTGGCTAACACTGCCAGCGGTCCGCTGATTGATACCATCACGATTTTGTTAGGTCTGACGGTGGGTGCTTCTACACAGGCTTCACAGTTCCTGACGTTAGACTCTATCCTGATCTTCGGTCTGGGTGCAGCTTCATTCGTCATTGCAACCGCTTCGGGTGTATTGTTCGTGAAGTTCTTCAACCTGTTCCTGAAGAAGGACAATAAGATCAATCCGCTTATCGGTAACGCCGGTGTATCTGCCGTGCCCGACTCGGCCCGTATCTCTCAGGTGATTGGTTTGGAATACGATCCAACCAACTACTTATTGATGCACGCTATGGGTCCGAACGTAGCCGGTGTAATCGGTTCGGCTGTTGCTGCTGGTATCTTACTTGGATTCCTGATCTAATTCGACGATTGTAGACTTTCCTACGAAAGTACAACAACCATACTGAAAGCGTTCCTTTGTGTTAGGAACGCTTTCTTTTTTGCATTAACATATATATTTTGGGCAAAACCATGAACTTTTGTTTTTTTTAGTTATGTTTGCATTACAGTAACCTCTGATACCCGGAAGAAGAACATATGATAGATTTGCCAACCGACGAACTTTTACGTAGGGTTTCTATTGACAATCGTAAAGCTTTTGACATGTTTTATAATATATATTATAAACAGGTTTTCCGCTTTGCCTATTATTTGCTCAAAGATACATCTGCTTGTCGTGAGGTGGTTTCCAACGTATTCTTCTCGGTATGGCGTTCCAAAGCATCGCTCACCAAAATAAAATCAATAGAAGCCTATTTATATACCACCACCCGGAACGAGGTTCAGCGATATCTACACAGGAACAACGACTACAAGAATGTTTCCATAGACGAAATACCGATCCAACTGGAAATCAACGAAGACGAAACACCCGAAAGAAAACTGATCAATGAAGAAATTGAAGCGTTTGTAGGTCAGATCATAGATGAGCTGCCCGAAAAATGCAGGGCCATCTTCCTGATGAACCGCCATGAGGGTTTGAAAAATGCAGAGATTGCCGAACGGCTGTCCATCTCCGAAAGCACGGTGCGGGTACAAATGAAGATTGCTATTGAGAAAATAACCTCGCAGGTTAAACAGCAGTTTCCCAACCTAACCTTTATTACTTTGCTTTGTATGCTTCTGGGCTAAACCAGCATACTACCATAGGAGCGCTACCATAGTACCCTAAGCTTGCTACCATAGTACCCAAAGAGTGCTACCATACTACCCAAAGAGCGCTACCATAGTACCCAACGAGCGCTACCATAGTACCCAACGAGTGCTACCATAGTATAACTGTAGGGGCGGTTCGCGAACCGCCCAATACACAAGAATACACAAGAAGCCATTTCCGGGCGGTTCGCGAACCGCCCCTACAGTAAAAAAGGACTTAACTGAATTAAAATCGAAAAAAAACCTATTTCCTTTAAACGAAAACAAAACAGCCCGACTCATCTATATAAAAGCCACTAAAACGATGGATCAAAAAGAATTAGATTTAATCAATAAAAGCTTCACTTCCGAGTTATCGGAAAGCGAACAGAAAGAACTTCGCCAGTGGAGGGAAGAAAAAGGCAATGACCACCTCTACAAGCTCATCGAAGACATTCAGCTCGACGAAAGCATTGAATGTGAAGCCGAGAACATGCGTTTCAGCATACTCGACGATATTCACCGCCGGATCGACGCCAGCAAACGACGCATATCACACTTTAAAACCATATCCATTGCCGCATCCCTTGCACTGCTGATCGGTTTCTCGGGCTTCTTTTTATATCAAAACAATTTCAATAGGGTAAATCAGATAATCACAATGAGCAACCCATCGGGAACAAAATCAGAGATCACTCTGCCCGATGGGTCGACCGTTATCCTTCACGGAAGCTCGACCATAAGCTACCCCACCGCCTTTTCCAACAAAGCCCGTAAAGTGGAACTTACCGGAGAAGCCTACTTCGATATCAGGAAAAACGAGCAAGTGCCTTTTATGGTTCACAGCGGAAAGATTAATGTTAAAGTTCTCGGTACCACATTTAATGTCGAGGCATACGACGAGGACGATTACATCTGCGTCACCCTGGCCACCGGCAAAGTCAGCCTCAGCGTTAAGGACTACGAAGGCGAACTGATCCTTGCCCCCGACCAACAAGCCGTTTACAACAAGCAGACCCAAGAAATCCTGAAACGCAACATCAATGCCGAAGAAGTAGTGGGCTGGACCAACAACCAACTTTATTTCAACTCCATGCCGTTGGACGACATCGTGCGGAAACTCGAACGCCACTTCAACGTAGAGATCGAAATATCCGTGGAAAAGCTGAAAAACATACGCTACACCGGCGAGTTTGTAGAAGACGAATCCATCGACGAGATACTTACCATGTTCTCCATGATGGACAACCGCGTCAAATACGAGCGTAAGAACAATAAAATAATCATCTATGAATAACCTTCAGAAATAACACCTACAATCTAATACGTAAACATTATGAAAGACAGCAGTTGACAGAAAAACAAAAAACCGAAAGATGCTGCAACACCTTCCGGTTTCGAGATTGGGCTTTAGCCTGATATCACCATCCTTTGAAGACTCAATAATACTAACTAAAACCGTTACAAAGTTATGAAAATAATTTCGAACGTAGTACACTTATGCCACATTCCTTTGAGGCACAGACTTCTTGTAATTATGAAATTAAGTTTAATCTTAAATCTATGCTTTGTTTTTTGCGCCTCCGCAGTAAATGTCTACTCGCAAGAAATCACTGCCGACGCAAAGATAGAAACGATGAAGGAAGTTTTCGACATCGTAAAACAAAAGAGCGACTACACGTTCTGGTACCGTAGCGAAGACGTAAACCTGGATCAGAAAGTAAAGGTCAACCCTACCCCCAGTTCCGTTATGGATCTGTTAGATTCCGCCCTGGCCGAACAAGGCCTGTCGTATAAGATTAACGGACGGTATATTATGATCTACAAGGAAGAATCCAGAGCTGTGCAACAAGCAAAAACCTATCGGATAACCGGAACTGTTCTCGACGAAACGGGAGCGGAAGTAATCGGAGCCAACATTACCGTACCCGGTACAACCCTCGGCACAATAACCAACGTAATGGGCGAATTCTCGATAGACGTGCCCGAAGGCAGAAGCCTTGAAATATCTTTCATCGGCTATATCAAGCAAACATTCAAGATCAGCAAGAACGAAAGACTGAGTGTGGTATTGAGAGAAGATGCCACAGCACTGACCGAAGTCGTTGTAACGGCACTGGGCATCAAGCGTGAAGCCAAAGCGTTGGGTTACGCCGTATCCGAAGTAAGCGGAAGCGCCATCACAGCCAGTCAGCCTATCAATGCCATGAGTGCACTTTCGGGAAAAGTGGCCGGGGTAGACATTTCCTCTACCACCGCCGGACCATCCGGTTCTACCCGTATCGTGATCCGTGGTAATGCCGAACTGTCGGGATACAATCAACCGCTTTATGTCATCGACGGTGTGCCTATGGACAACTCACAGCTCGGCGAAGCCGGCATGTGGGGAGGCTACGACATGGGCGACGGTATATCCGGCATCAACCCCGAAGACATCGAATCGCTTTCCGTACTGAAAGGCGCCTCGGCTGCCGCACTTTATGGTTCGCGGGCAACGCATGGGGTGGTACTGATCACCACAAAATCAGCCAACAAAAAGGGATTCGGTATAGATGTTACCAGTAGTGTCGACTTCGTAACCCAGCTTTCCAAGTTCGACGATTATCAAAGAGAATATGGTATGGGACGTAACGGTGAACTGCCTATCAGTTACGAAACCGGACGTGGAGCTTCACAAGCATCATGGGGAGCCAAACTGAACCCGAACATGAATACCTATATATTCAACGGCGAGCAGAAACCTTACGGAAATGTAAACGATAATATTTCAAGTTTCTTCCGTACCGGTACCACATTCAACAACTCTGTTTCTGTGACCTCGGCTTCCGACAAAGCCAGCATACGCGCCTCTGTTTCGGATATGCGCAATAACGACATCGTTCCCAAGTCGAACATGAACAGAAACTCCTTTATGATCAAAGCAGACGCGAATATCACAAGCAAATTCAGGGTTGAAACGCGTGTAAACTATATCACAGAAAAGGTAAAGAACCGTCCTGCCCTTTCCGACTCGCCTAACAACGTAGGTTTGGCTTTGATCGGTCTTGCACCCAACCTCGACCAGAAATGGCTGGCCGACGGATACAAGAATGAATATGGAGATTACGTAGACTGGAACGGCGGTAACATCTACCGTATCAACCCCTACTGGTCGCTGAACGAAATGTTCAACCGTTCGAGCAAGAACCGTATCATGGGATATATGCAGGCTAGTTACGAATTCATCCCCGGTTTAACGTTGCAAGTTCGTGGCGGTACCGACTCTTACAAGTTCCGTATCACCGAGTTCCAGGCCATCAGCACGCCTACTGCCAAACAGGGAGCCATGTCGGAGAACTCCATCGACGTTACCGAAACCAATGCCGAAGGTATCTTGCGATATACCAAAAGAATTGGTAAAGACTTCGATCTGTCCGCATTCGTTGGAGGAAATATGATGTTCTACAAACAGGAAATGTTTATGAATACAGGCGAGAACCAGGTGATTCCGGACATGTACTCCATTACAAACTATTCTGAAACCACAGTCACCTACTACAAGCCTCGCAAGCGGATTAACTCCGTATACGGAGCCGTAAACCTAGGCTATAAAGACTTCCTTTATATAGACGCTACGTTAAGAAATGACTGGACCTCTACCCTGCCTAAAGGAAATAATTCATATATGTATCCGTCTGTTTCCGGAAGCTTTATCTTTACCAACGTTTGGCCTATGTCATTCTTATCGTTCGGTAAGTTAAGAGCATCCTGGGCACAAGTGGGAGGTGATACCAATCCGTATATGTTGAACCTGAACTACGGTCTGTTATCACATACCTTCAATGGAAAACCTTTGGGAGAGATTTCCTCGACAAGTATTCCACCTGCTAATCTGAAACCAACCCGCACGTACTCGTACGAAGTCGGCGCCGACTTACGCTTCCTCAACAACCGGATGCGACTCGACATTGGTTACTATTCGCAACGCACTAAAGACCAGATTATGAACCTGCCGGTGACATCGGCCAGCGGTTTCGAAAACTCAACCGTAAACAGCGGTGAGATCCTTAACCAGGGTATTGAGCTGAGCCTGAATGTGGCTCCTATCTCGACCAAAGATTTCTATTGGGATTTTACCCTGAACTTTGCCCGCAACGTAAATGAAGTAGTAAGACTCCACGACGAGATCAGCGAATATCCGTTGGCAGAAGCACGCTGGGCCGGCGCTATGATCCAAGCCCGCGAGGGAGATGCATACGGTGTGATTATCGGTAAAAAACTACTCCGAACAGAAGCAGGTGAAGTGATTTACGGGGAAAACGGCTACCCGTTGGTAGGCGATAAACTCGAAGTACTAGGCAATGGCGTTTACGACTGGACGGGTGGTTTAGGAACCTCGCTGAGTTATAAAGGTTTCTCACTAAGCGCACTGTTCGATGTAAAATGGGGAGCAGATGTATATTCCATGAGTAGCATGATGGCCCACTCAAACGGTACGGCCAAGGCAACCCTCGAAGGTCGTAAAGAGTGGTACAACTCCGAAGAACAGCGTAAACAGCAAAATATAGAAACCGGCAGCTGGACAGCAACCGGAGGTTTCGTCGGTAAAGGAGTTGTGAATGTAGGAACAGTCGAGAACCCGAAATATGAAACAAATACCAAAGCGGTCGACCCACAAAAGTACTGGACCAACTTCCTGACTTCCGGCACGCCCGAACCGTTCATCTACGATGCTTCATTCATCAAATTGAGAGAAATGACGTTAAGCTACACCTTGAAGAAAGAATGGCTGAAGAAGACACCGTTTACCAACGTGGCGTTCACCGTCTACGGACGTAACCTGTGGACTATATACTCTGATGTACCTAACATCGACCCCGAATCTAGCTATAATAACAGCAACGGACAAGGATTTGAGTACGGTTCATTACCCTCAAGACGATCATTCGGATTTAACCTCAAGTTTAGTTTGTAACCCAAAATGAGAACGAACATGAAAAAACATAGTATCATCGTAAGAGCTCTGGCCATTCTTTTCTCAGTGGCATCCGTGACCTCTTGCAGTAATTTTGAAGATTTGAATCAGGACCCGACCAAATCAACCAATATGGACCCGAACCTGATCCTGCCGACCATACAAATGTACCTCACCAATGATTACCAGGAGTGGCACCGCCATTTCATGTATCCCGGTGGCTTTGTTCAACAATGGTGTGGCGACTGGGGAACGGTGGAATATGGTTGTCTGGGCATCAAGAGCGATGCATATATGGCCGAATTGTGGCTGCGCCGATACACCCGTTTGTCTAAAAACCTGGTCGACATTGTAGAGCGGACAAAAGACAACCCGGAAACGGCTAATATCAACGCCATCGGGCGCATTATGAGAGTCTACGTATTCAACCAACTGACCGATATGTATGGAGATATTCCTTACTTCGATGGTGGTGCAGGATACTATTCCGGTACGTTGAAACCCAAATATGATGAACAGGAAGATATTTATAACGACTTCTTCGAACAACTCGAATTAGCTAATAGTCAGTTCAATCCGAGTGGAGATGTGATTCTGTACGATCATTATTACGATGGCGATATTAATAAATGGAAGAAATTCTGTAACTCCCTCCGCCTCCGCCTGGCTATGCGCCTTGTTAAAGTAAATCCGGAGAAAGCGAAGAAAGAAGCCGAGGCTGCTATCAAAAACGGAGTAATGACAAGCAACAGCGACATCTGTCTGATTCATTTTGAGAACCTGGCAAACCCATCGGCTGGTCCGGGACGTGGTAATGGACTGGCAAACCGTTTCCGTCAGGAACCCAGAAACTTCCGTTACTCTAAAAGACTGATCGAATATATGGAGTCGACATCCGATCCGCGAATCACCATCTATGGTGGTTGTTACCTGGACGATGGAAAAGATACAGACATCACCAGCATTGTTTACGCCGCAGTAGGCAACTATACCGATATGGCACGTCCAACCGACCGCTTCGACTGGGAAGAAAGTCCCGCTGCAAGAGTACTGAAAGTGGGCGGAGAAGACATTGAAGTGGCCGGTAAGTATTTGTTGTTGCAACCTTCTAAATGGTTTATGGCTTATGATGCTCCTTATATTAATATGAGTTACGCAGAAGTAGAATTACTGGCTGCCGAAGCGAAACTACGCAACTGGGATGTACCGGGCACCGTAGCCGACCATTATGAGAAAGCGCTCCGCGCATCTGTTGAGCACATGACGGTGTATGGTGCACCTGCCGTATCCGAAGTTGCAATCAACCAATTCATACAAAAGAATGCATTGGTTGCCGGAAGTGAAATGGAACAGATTAACATGCAGTTATGGGTAGGAAACGTACTGAATCCGTTTGAGGTGTTCGCCAACTGGAGACGTACGAATATTCCTGAAATTATATTCACCAACTTTGACCCCGGACGTAACCAATCGGGTGGAAAGACTCCACGACGTTTGCTGTATCCGGTAGAAGAGCAAGTGAAAAACGGTGAGAACTACTACGAAGCCATCGCCCGCGTTCCGGGATACGACTGGACAATCGGTGTTTGGTGGGATGCACAATAAGAAACCATAACTCAAAAAAGAACGTTTATGAAATACATACATTTTATATATGCCCTGCTTATAGGATTAATCCTTGCCGGATGTAGCGACGACGACGCTAGTAATCCTACTTTTGACGATGACGAACTGCCCAAAATATACATGGAATGGGCCTCAACCTATGTATACGGACTGAACGATGTGATGAAATATACGGCTATCGTCTCCCCCGACGATAATATCACATGCCGCTGGTTGGTAGATGGTGAAGTGGTAAGTAGCGGTCTGTCGGTTGAACACCAGATTACTTCTCCCGAACCGTTTACCCTCCGGTTCGAAGTGGAACGTAACGGACTATCAAGTTATCGTACTGCACAAGTTACGGTAACCAAACCGTTCGAACCTAAACCCCACGAACGTGTAGTGATGGGTGTACTCACAACAAATGGCACTTCCGACTATGTGCAGTGGGACAACATTACCCACCTGATGTACACTTCCTTACAGGTTGAAGAAGTTTCGCCTACCCTTAAGCTGCCCGATGCTACTGCTCTGGCACGTCTGAAAACGGTGATATCATTGGCTCATAACGAGGGGGTATATGTAATTATCGACATTGCCGGACCGATGAATGTTATATCCGGAGTTGGTGGTTACAACCAGACGGCGCTGAACCAAATTGCCATTAACCCGGCATTGCGCACCCAACTCATTGCCAACATAAAGAACTTCGTCGAAGAGTACGATCTGGATGGTGTGAACATCTCCATGAATAGTGCAAACAACGATGCCGGCGGATTAACGGATCATGCACAAATCGCTGAGTTTATGAAAGAGCTGGGCGAAGCATTCCCAAGCCAGTACGAAGGCGAACGGGGTACATACTTTGTAACCGCCTCCATACCAATGGCCTGGAACAATGGCGATCAGTACGGCTACCTGGGCGGAGTGGATCGTCTGGACTGGGTAAACCTGATGCTCTTCGGAGGTACCGACCTGTCGCCTGTTCAGCATGCACCGAATTGGCAAATCGCCGATAATATTGCTAAGTTTGCGGGTAAAGGTATCCCGGCGTCCAAAGCACTTGTCGGAATCGGAGCCTTTGGTGTTAAATATGATATTCCTCCCGGAACAAGCCCGACATGGGGAAATATAGATGAATTCCTGGCCTACCCTACATACAAAGAGATCTTGGCTATGGATGCGGATGCTGCCCAAAAGGAGCACTTGCAAATGGGTAATGCCCAGATCTTCTATACAGGTCTTGGAACAGGATACGGAACAAATGTATCTTCCAAAGCGGGCGAAGCTATAGCAGCAGGTGCCAAGGGTATGTTTATCTGGACACTGGATAACGACTCGCAGGAAGCAAGTAAGTCGCTGACCAAAGCGGTTTATCAGGCCATGAACCCATAATTCCCTCATATAATCCCCGGTGCATTAACTTAACACATTAATCGACCTTTGGTCACCGGGGATTATTTTTATATTATTTTATTCAAGGGACTGTTAAAAAGCCTATGATGCTGTAGGGGCGGTTCGCGAACCACCCAAATGTGAGTCACAACTGTCTTGAGGGCGGTTCGCGAACCGCCCCTACAGATAACCCTCTCCCACTACTAACCCCAAAAACAATGAGAAAGCATACATTACTTCTCTTGTTATCGCTCATCGCCACCCTTTGCAGCTACTCATGCAGCAAAAGCGACAATGAAGACGATGGCAAGAAGATAACTTTCGCAGTTTATCAAGACGCAACGACCCCCAATTTCATTCGGTTTGAAGCATCAGACGGTAATCCCGATGCGCTTTACGAATGGATCATTCAAGACGATTCTAAACAGAAATCAAACATACCCGAACTTTCCTATTATTTTGAGGAGAAAGGAACATACACCATTGCCTTACAGTATACTCTGAACGGAAAGACACAAGTCGCCACACAAAGCGTTACCATCAGCGAAGATTCATACTATTTCCTACAGAACGAGGGCTTATGGTGGAACGATGAGTTCGGCAACCCCAGCCTGAACTACCAATACTGGAACTTTGACCAGGGAACCGGAATATGGGGAAACAATGAATGGCAAACTTATACAAGTAAATCAGAGAATGCCTTCATCCGCGATGGCAAGCTGGTACTCAAAGCCGTTAAATCGGGCGCCGGACAGAAAGTAGGCGATTACACTTCAGCCCGTGTCACCACCAAAGGAAAAAGGGAAATCTCACGCGGACGCGTAGAAGTCCGTGCCAAGCTTCCGGGAGGCGTTGGCATCTGGCCTGCAATCTGGCTGTTCGGCAACAAAGCATCTCCCTATTATTCCGAACTGGACATTATGGAGTATGTGGGTTGCGATAAAGATATTATTTATGGCGCCATTCATACCACCCAATCTCTGGAGGGTACGCAAAAAATATCTGCTTCGAAGATCGTAAAAGGTGTGGAAGACAATTTCCATGTATACGGAATGAACTGGACAGACGATAAAATAGAGTTTTATCTCGACACCCCCGATAACGTCTATCTCCGTTACCAGCCCGAAGATAAATCCAGTATGCGGGTGTGGCCTTTCGACAAAGAATTGTATCTGATTCTCAACATTGCCGTAGGTGGCGATTGGGGAGGAATGAAGGGAGTGGACGACAGCATCTTCCCTTGTGAGATGGAGATAGATTACGTTCGGATTTTCAGGAAAAAGTAAAATAACTAAAGTAGTACGACTATGAAAAAGAGTTCTATCCTTATTCTGGCTTTACTAAGCATCCTCTTCATGGGAGCATGCAGCCCGCAAAAGAAAACGATACAAGACATTGCCCAGCAACCTTACATTGTAGCCTACCTTCCGACGTGGAGAATGCCTTATACCCCCGATTGGGATAAGATTACCCATTTATGCCTGGCCTTTGGCTTTGTCAATGCCGATGGCAGTCTGCGGATGGAGGAGATCATTAAAAACAAGTACATTATCGAAGAAGCGCAAAAACATAAAGTGAGCGTCCTGCTTTCTATCGGTGGAGGCGGATCGAAGAACTTTGCCCCAGCCATACTGGATGCAGAAACCCGTACTGCATTGGTCAACAACCTCAAAAAAATCATAACCGAATACAACCTGGATGGTGTAGATGTGGATTACGAAGAATGGGAAGGCGGTCCTAACGGAGCCAGCGAAAAGGACATAGAATGCCGCACTGCCCTGGAACTCCTTTACAAGGAACTCCGCGAAGCGCTCGGATCGACTAAACTCATCACCGCTGCCGTAAATGCCGGATGGGATAACGGCGGAGGATTCGGACTATACAACTGCTTCAACGAAAGCATGCATCAGTACCTTGATTTTGTAAGCCTGATGATTTATGATGAAACCGGTCCCTGGTCGGGCGAAAGAACCGGCCCACATTCCGACTGGACTTTCTTCGAAAAAGCCATCGACCATTGGCTCAACAACCGGAAACTACCCAAAGAGAAGCTCATTGCCGGTGTTCCATTCTATGGCTATCACTTCCTATCGCCCAACGATGCCACAGGCGCTCGCGGGATACCTTACCGGGACATCCTGACTCAATACCCCGACGAAGATGCCCATTTACAAGATTCCATCGGCCTGTTGTATTATGATGGCATACCAACCATCAAACGGAAAGCAGAATACATTAAGCAGCACCAACTGGGTGGCATTATGTTCTGGGAGATTACACAAGACACGGATATTGCAGAAAAGAGTCTTCTAAACACGATATATAATGTATTGAGGTAGTAAAAATAATCAACCACTTTACGCATACCCCGTAAGTCTTCGATAGCAAAATGCTATAAAAAGGTCTATAAAAACCGGCCCCAGAACGCTTCTGAGGTCGGTTTTTGCGTTTGCTGCAAACGTCGACTTGCGTTTGCTGCAAACGCAAGGTTGTCTTTGCAGCAAACACAAATCGATGTTTGCAGCAAACGCAAATTGATGTTTCGAAGACCTGTTTTCATAAAGTAACTAATCCATACACCTATAAGATACGTCCTTAGACTTTGCCACCTGGTTACGAATCTTTCGTAAAACGTTAATCTATCTGAAACTTCTTACGAAAACTCCGTAGATTTAAACTTTTACGTTAACTTGCACCCATTAACTGAGCAATACTTTAATCAAATGCAACCATGAAACAAGTACTTATACTATTCTGTTTTTGCATCAGCCTATCAACAATGGCGCAACAGCAAGCTGGCCCCATACGGGAGGCAATGGCAAATTACGATTACGAAACCGCACTCGGACTGATATCAAAAGAAACGCCGACGCCTCAACTCACTTTCCAAAAAGCACAGGCATTGCGGGGATTAAATCGTTACCGCGAAGCGTTGGAAGCCTTTCGCGAGGTGGTGGCCGGGGAGCCGGAAAACCTCCGGGCTATTATCGAAATGGCCGAATGCTGTAAACTGTCAGGAAGATTCACCGAAGGTCTGAAAAGTTATGAGCAGGCACTTGCCCTAACGCCCGAGAATAAATATCTCCAATTGCAACGAATTAGCTTACTGTGTATCATGGAGCAATACGCACAGGCCAGAAGGTTTTGTCATGAAGTTATGGCAAACGACAGTTCTACGGCTGTTATGCGGTTAATGGCGCAGGCGCAGGAAGGCTTGATGAGGCCCGATTCTGCGCTGTATTACTACAAAACAATCGTCGAAAAAGAACCCCACGACTATTTATCGGTGGCCAAACTCGCTAACCTGCATATCAATACCAATGCGCCTCAGGAAGCAATTACAGTAACCGAAAAATATAGAGAAAAGGATAGTACCAATATATACGTAAACCGGCAGAATGCACAAGCATATTGCCTCACCAAAGATTATCGTAAAGCAATAGACCGGTACGAATATCTTGTAAACCAAGGAGATAGCACCCGCATGACAAGCTACTATCTGGGAATGTCCTACTATGCCATAGAGGACTACTACGGAGCACACGACTTCCTGCGCATAGCCTATAAATATGATCCTAAAAACATCAATGTATTATATTATCTGGGGCGGGCTTGCGCCAAAACATCCTGGAAAAAGGAAGGGGTAGCAATGCTGAATGAAGCGATCAACCTGGCCATTCCCTCCGACTCAATTATGATAAACCTGTATAATGGCCTTGCCGATTGCTGTTATTATGCTAGCATGTACAAAGAACAAGTGGAAGCCTACAAGGAGATATACAAATATAATCCGCGTAAAAAGATAATGCTATATACTATAGGAGCTGCCTATCAAGACTATCTGAAAGATAATAAAAATGCTGAAAAATATCTTGAACTGTTTCTGAAAACCAAACCAAAAGGAGAAGGTGAAGACCCCAAAATGGAAAAGGGAACATTGGTGCTGGGCGAAATGACCCATTATACCGTTGCCGAACGAAGATTGAACACCATACGTAAGGAACAATTCTTTAAGGAAGGGCAAAAAGAATAAAGAACGCCACTTTCTGAAAACGTTTGCATAAACTATACGCCAGGTAAAAGAAAGTAGAAACTGTAAATACGAAAGAATTGTTCTATATTAGTCGTAATTTATTTTATTACCCTAATATCATGAAAAAAGTATTTATTGCACTTTCTCTTTTCCTACTATCTGCCGGAAGTCTGGCAGCCCAGAATGTAAACAAGATTGATCCGCCATTCTGGTATGCCGGAATGAAGAATCCCGACCTCCAACTTATGGTTTATGGAAAGGATATAGCCGGTTCTACCGTATCCGTTAACTATCCGGGAGTAAACCTGAGCAGCACAGTCCGGCTCGAAAGCAACAACTACCTGCTGGTTTACCTATCGCTCGATAAAGACGTAAAGCCCGGCAAGTTTGACCTGACCTTTACCCAAGGCAAGAAGAAACAAGTAAAAGAATACGAAATCAAAGCCCGCGACAAGAAACCGTGCGAACGCATGGGATTCGATGCATCGGATGCTTTGTATCTCCTCATGCCCGACCGTTTCGCCAATGGCAACCCCGACAATGACCAGATTGCCGGGTTATCTCCATACAAAGTAGACCGTGATGATCCGAATGCACGTCACGGAGGCGACCTTGCAGGCATTGAGAACCATCTGGACTATTTCACCGACCTCGGAGTTACCGCCCTTTGGTTCACCCCTGTACTGGAAAACAATATGGAAGGCGGTTCCTATCACGGATACGCCACCACAGATTACTATAAAGTCGATCCCCGCTTCGGTACAAACGAAGAGTACAAATCGCTGATAGCCAAAGCACACAGCAAAGGCATCAAAATGGTGATGGACATGATCTTCAACCACTGTGGTTTTGAGCATCCCTGGATAAAGGATATGCCATCGAAAGACTGGTTCAACAATCCAGACCACGAGAATAACTTCGTGCAAACATCCTATGCTCTACCGCCGATGGTAGATCCATACGCATCCAAACAAGATTATTTCCTGATGGACGAAGGTTGGTTCGTAAAATCTATGCCCGACCTGAACCAACGGAACCCACACGTATATCGTTACTTAGTTCAAAATAGTTTCTGGTGGATCGAGTATTCTGCTATTGATGGCATCCGCATGGACACGTATCCGTACGCAGATTATACCGCCATGAGCAACTGGATGAAGGAACTGAACGACGAATATCCAAATTACAATGTTGTAGGCGAAACCTGGGTGACTGAACCCGCCTATACCGCCTGGTGGCAAAAGGATTCCAAGCTATCCGCCCCGCTCAACAGTAACCTGAAATCGGTTATGGATTTCAGCTTCTACGACAAAATCAATGTGGCAAAAGATGAGAATACCGCTCACTGGGGAGCAGGACTTAACCGTATCTACAACAACTTTGTGTATGACTTCCTCTACCCTAACCCCGAAATGGTTCTGGCATTCTACGAAAACCATGATACCGACCGCTTCCTGAAAGAAGGACAAGACCTCGATAAGCTGAAACAAGCGGTTGCCATTCTTCTCACTACCCGCCGTATCCCCCAGTTATACTACGGAACAGAGGTCATGATGAACGGAGTGAAACATAAAAGTGACGGATACGTTCGTAAGGATTTCCCCGGCGGATGGGCAGACGATTCACAGAATGCATTTACAGCAGCAAGCCGCACAGACATCCAGAACCAATGCTACAATTTCTATCGCACAGTATTAAACTGGCGTAAAGGAAATGACGTGATTGCAAAAGGAGATATGGTACAGTTTGCCCCACAATATGGCGTATATGTATATGCACGCCAGCTTGAAGGCAAAACCGTATTGGTGATGCTGAACGGCACGGATGCGGAAGTAAACCTGCCGTTGAATTACTACAAGGAAATACTTGAGGGTGTGAAACAAGGCAAGGATATTATCACAAATAAAACAGTTACGCTCGGCCAAGAGCTGAAAATGGCTGCGCGGGAAGTGTTGATTATCGAAATGTAAGTATGTCAAAAGTGAATAATTTACCATATGGGCGGTTCGCAAACCGCCCATACAGTAAAATATCTTTTTCCACACTACGAATTAAGGCACATGTATCTTCTCAATCGTTGTAAAGTTAGGCTCGCCCATACCCGGATAATTGGTTTCCGGTTTTCCGGCAGCCGTTTTACAATCCATATGAACGCGGACCCAGTAATCAATACCCGTATACTTCAAAGCAATGTTTGTACGGAATGTGATTTCCTGTCCTTCCATCTCGTTTTTCAACGCAAATGCCGTTTTATAATACTGTGTATCTGCTCCGTCCTTTACGTTTACGGTACGTGATACTCTTAACCAAGCCTCTCTTACATCGGGCATTTCATAGCCTGGCTTCTGGTTTCTTTTGAAACGAACACTACATTCCAAAAACCCATCGGCCCCAACGGTTGGCTTCTTTACCCATTCGATAGTGAGGTAAGGAGTTACCGTAAAGTCCTGCGTGGTGGTTCCGGATATTTTCAATAGTATACCGGCATCATCGGCATCCTGTTTTTCATCATCGTAGGGATAGAAATTCCCTGCGCGGGGCAACATGCGATATTCGCCCGGAAACCATTTGGTATTACGGTAAGTACCATCCTGTTGTACGGCCAATGTCTGGGCGCCGACAAAAATATTCTCATCGCCATTTGCCCAGCTAATCTCCCTTGCCCGGATGTATTTTGATCCGTGATTAACCTGTAGCGGCTGGCCGGTATGGTCATAAAGTACTCCCTGAATAGTAGCATCCGGTTCATCAAAATTGTCTATTTCGCAGGATACGGCTAATACACAGCATAAGACAAAGGCTATATATTTAGTTATTGCTTTCATAATTTATTGCAATTTTTAGTTATTGATTTCTATTCTTTTGCAGTAACGGATTGTTCTTCAACTCGGCAGAAGGAATGCCCTCATAGTAATTATTCACAGCAAATGTTACCATTCCGGCAGCTTCGTCGGCCGATTTAGCATCGTATATATACTTTCCATTTGGAATACCATTTTCGTCAACCGTTGCACCTTTGGCATACATAATTGGATATAACCCTCTTCTGAAGTAGTTGCGGATCTGTGTATCGTAAGTAAACCAACGCATCAGGTCCCAATAGATCTTACTTTCGAAAGCCAGTTCTTTGTACCTTTCTACACGTACGATCTGCAAACCTCTGGTAGGAGCTTCTACAAATGCACCCTGCCCTTTGGGTCCTTCCCTGTCCCATCTGGTGAATGCGGGATTCATGGAAAGTTCCGACGGACTGGTCAGAAGATTGGCCCCTGCACGGTCGCGCACATCATTGATACATTTGAAAGCATCGTTCAGCATATCTGTCTCGCGATAGGTGTCCACCCCATTCTGTGCCAGTTCGATGGCTGCTTCGGCACGGTTAAGTAATACTTCGGCATACCGGATTTCGATCCATGGTTGTGTAGAGGTATGGTTCACTGTTTCCGATTTGGGCAGAGTGATGTTCAAGTGTTTGCGACCGAAGAAACCGGTTACTGTATTAGAAGTATTGGTACTTCCGGTTACCCTCGGACCATCCAATCCGTTCTTGAAAAACGTCACACCGTCCGACCGCTTATAAGGATCTTTCTGGTTGGCCGATGGATCAGCAGACCAATCAAAGATGGTTCTTGCACGGAAAGGGTTCTCTTTAGGATAGGCAGCTTTATTCCATACCGATCCCGAATTAAGACCTTGTCGTTCTTTTCCGTCATCAACGGTAAACTTCTTGAACCGGTCAGTGGCAGGATCATATTCTTCTTTAATGATACCGGCACGTAAATCGAGTTTCATACCTCCTTTATATAGATTACCCGGAATCAGAATGTTTGCCCGGAGCCGGGGTTCTGCCCCATTCCATAGTTGTTGACAGTCATCGTATACAATATAATCGCCATTTTCATCAAAAGCGCTGAAGTTCCCTTTCTCATCCAATGGTAAGCCGTCGAATAGTTCGACCCAGTCGAGTGTAGGATTGTAGCGGTCACCACCCTCACTACACATACGTGGAGGAGCCATTATAGAATTAAATGAGTGTACCGACATGCTGAAATCGTACTTACGTAGCCATATAGATTCTTTGTTACCATCAGCCTTTTCCCACACTTCGGCATAATTCTCCGTTTTATCGCCATTGGCCCGGTGAAGTTCGTATTTATCACCGTCTTCAATCATTTTAGCAGCATCCCAGGCTGTTTTAAAATAGTCGTTGGCTTTAGACGAAGGTATTCCTTGCAGCAATACGCCATCCACTTCCCAATCAGTAAACTTCATAGAGCCGTAACGCGCAGTCGTTGCCGCATGAAGGGCTGCGCGGCATTTAATTGCGGCGGCTACGTACTTATTGGCACGGCCTGCTTCGCTTGTTTCGGGCAAGTCGGCAATAGCTTCATCCAGGTCTTTCAGGATAAAATCGTATGTGTCGGCATGGCTTTCACGGGCTATCCATAAAGCCTCGTCGTCATTAGGGTCTAATGACTGTGGTTCCAGAATCTTAGGCATACCTCCATATCGTTTGGCTAACTGAAAGTACACATACGCCCGGAGGAATTTAGCTTCAGCAATCCACGATTTGGATTGTTGCTCCAACTCGGGATAGTTCGGCAGATTCTTTACAAGCGTATTTGCCTTGCGAATCACCTGAAATGCACTATTCCAATAACCTCTGCGGTGGAGCGGCAAGTTGGTATTGTTTCGATTTACCATTTCACCGGTTGAGTTCCAGAAGTTCCAGATACTAATTCCGTTACCCACATAATATCCGCCTCCGATCTGGCCATCGCTGTTTGTATCGTAATGGAAATCTTCCATAGGCAAGTAATTATACATCCCCGCCATGTAAGCCTTTATTCCATTTTCATTATATATATCCTTTTCGGTGATGATGGATGTGGGTATCAAGTCTAAATCCTGACAAGACACTAACCAGCTTATTGAAAAGAGCAGTATGCCTGCTAATAAATGAACTTTTTTCATATCTTTCATTTTTTGTATATTCATGATTCAACTCTCGTTAAAAAGTGATTGAGCCACCGAAGTTATAGGTTCTGCTCAACGGATAAAGATAACCGTACGATTCGGATGGTTTCTCTGGATCTAGCCCTTTCACACCCGTGATTGTCAGCAAGTTGTAACCATTGACATAAAGTCGCATGTTCTTGATTCCTGCTTTTTCGAAGAAACTGTTTTTAGGAATCGTAACGCCTATTTCGGCACTCTTCAAACGTACATAAGCCCCACTTTGTATGTTGAATTTCGATGTTTCTTCCGCCCTCATTTTTCCATAAGGGTAATATCCTGAGATCCATTTGTTTGTTGGGTCATACGGATCTTTATCAGGATCGGCAGGGTGCCATCTGTCGAATAAGAGATCAAGTGCATTTCCGTCCCATGTAAGCGGGTTAAGCAATTGCTCACCATAACCAATGTATGACATGGCTGCGCCTTGGAACAGCAAACTTACATCAATACATTTCCATTGTCCTCCAAGCGATAAGCTGAAGTTCATAAGCGGATAGTTACGGGCTTTATTCAAGTCGGTACCCGGAAGTCCGGCACCTGCTTCGGAGTTAGTAGTAATAGCAATCGGATGCTTGTCTTGGTCGTCAATAATACCGTCGCCGTTCCAGTCTTCATAGATCGGGTCGCCGGGAAGTGAATTGGCATTACCATAAATAGAATTGGCAATATGATCGTAAGATGTAAAATGTCCGTTTTTACCTTTACCAAACCAGATATCATTCCAACGATCGATGTAATTATTGCGCCAGTTGTCGTAAGAGTTTGAATAAGGAGGCATTACCTTCTTAGTCCACATACTGCGAGTCATTTGCACAGTACCTGTTACGTTGTATCTGAAATCCTGTATCCGGTGGTTATGCCGCAACTCAATTTCAAATCCTTTGGTACGGTCGGCATTCAGGTTAGCTTCTGAAATTGCCGAGCCAAATGTAGCAGGCACTACTACACTGGGTTTATCAAGCAGACCATCGCGGTCGCGTTTGAAAAAGTCAACCGAGAAACCGAACAAGCCATGCCACAGATCGACATCAATACCCAGATTCAACATTTTGGCTGTGTACCAGGTGATGTCCATATTCGGCACACTGCGAGTGCCCAGAGCGTTGACAAAAGTTGTTCCAAATACGCTTCCACGTGGCAGGTTCACTCTGTTATGATAGTCTTGCGGATAATCATACCCTTCAACAAACTGGAATCTGGAAGCATTGTCATCTCCTAGTTTTCCCCAGCTACCTCTGATTTTCAGGTTTTGCACAAACGGGAGATTATCTTTTATAAAAGATTCTTCAGAAATACGATAGGCCAACAGCACACTTGGGAAGAAGCCCCATTGTTTGCCTTTCGGAAATTTGGAAGAACCATCATAGCGGAAAGAGAACTCACCTATATATTTACCGGCGTAGTCATAGTTAAGCCTACCCACCAATCCTCTTGAAGCGTTTTCATTCAATCCGCTTCCGGTTCCTTCCTGGTTTTCGGAGTTACCAGCAAAAAGATATGGAATTGGTATTTCGAAATACCGCTTTGCATTGAAATCATATCCTTGGTTATAGGCTTCTTCATACAGTAAGAGGGCGCCTACATGATGCTTTTCGGCAAAAGTATTGTCATAGTTCAATTGTACATTCCATAGGGTAGAATAGCTTGTTTTGAACTCGCGTTTCAGTTCGGTTTTGCTATTTCGCGTACTGGCTATTTCGTATTGGTCGGTTACGGCATTGTGACGGTATTCGTTATATTCCTTTCTGAAAGTGGAATTGTCATCCCAGGTTCTGTCATAACTATACATCGCTTTTGCTGTCAGACCTTTTACGTATGGTACATCATATTCCACATACATATTGGACTGGAACATATTCTTTTGATTCTTAACATATCCGGACATTTCGGGATGTGTTACGGCAGCCACATTGTATTCCACATCGGGTCTGTAGAAATAAGGCGCAGTGTTATTGGCATATACCGGATCGGTAGGACGTGAACGCCAAAGCATCTTGAATACTTCCCACGTGGATTGATTCTGGCGGTTGGTTTCGTCCATGATCATATTCAACTTAACACCTGCCTTGAGGTGTTTAGTCATCTGCGCATTCAGGTTGGTTCTTAGGTTATAACGGTTGTAATTGGCCGAATTGGTTCTGAAGAAACTACCCTGGTCGGTATAACCGAAGTTTACATAATAGTCCACTTTACCGGCTCCTCCACTGATCGACACATTGTGTTGCTGCTGTGGCGCTGTGTTTTTCAGCACGGCATCATACCAATCGGTATCGGGCATTTCACCTTTGGCCAACTTGTCGAAGTATTCCTGATTGTATTCTTTCTGCGGATCGGTAGTGCTACGCATTTTAAGTTCATTGGCCAGCAGGGCACGGTCCCATGACCCCAGCGGACGAAGAATTTCGGCCGGTGTCTGGATACCATAATAACCGGAGTATTCGATCTTGGCTTTTCCTTGTTCACCCTTTTTGGTAGTGATCAACACTACACCGTTGGCTGCACGCACCCCATAAATAGCTGCCGATGCATCTTTCAGTACAGATATACTTTCCACATCGTTCGGGTCCATACGAGGCATATCACCACGAGGCACACCATCGACTACCAATAACGGAGAACCTAAACCACGGATGTCAAACTGGTTGGTAAATTGTCCGGGCTCGGATGTTTTCTGGATATTTCGCACTCCTGGAAGTTTACCGGTAAGCATGTTCTGTATGTTGGTGCTCTTGGTGGAAACAATTTCTTTGTTCGTCACCGCGGCAACTGCACCGGTCAGGGTTGCTTTCTTCTGCGCACCGTAACCTACAACAATTACTTCCTCTAACTTCTGGGCGTCTTCTTTCAACGTGATCTCAATGCGGTTTTGAGTACCGACTTTCACGTTTTCAGCTCTATAACCAATATAGGATACAACTAAGGTTGTTGCGTTTGCAGGAATACTTATGGAAAAGTTACCATCTATATCGGTAATCGTACCTACAGATTTATTGGGAGTCGCTACATTGGCACCAATAATGGTTTCACCACTCTCATCGAGTACTTTTCCTGTTATTGTCCTATTACCCTGCGCCTGTACTGCCTGAAGGCCTCCGACATACAATAACAGAATCACAAACAGCCGAAGTAAAGGAGTTGCATTTTCAAGAAACAAAAAACTTCTCTTTAACTTTCCTGATAATTGAATGTTCATAATTATATTTTATTTAAGATTAGAAATTAAGCGATAAAGTCATCGCTATCTGGTTTCAAGTACAGTTTTAAACTGTGAAACACTTTGTCTCGAAGGATAGAAAACTGGGGACGGCTCCTTGCCGATTTCTTCATACTTAATGGGTTTTTCATATTTCTACATTTAAGATTTAAACAACACCTTACTTTAAGTAGGCTGACTCTGAGAGACTAAATAAAGTGAGACTGAATGTTGACCGGTCATAAAAAACTGCTCTCTTCATTTAGTTTAGTTCGGTTTCTGTTTTCAATTGAAATGAAAACATGCATCTACACATCTAAGAATTCTTTACGGAACAAAGATTTGTCCAGCAGATTACTTATCGGGTTAACTCTTGGGTTAATTCTAAAAAATCTTTCTAAATATTCTTTTTTTTAGGTGCGTTAACATATCCTGGGACCGTATTTCTCACATTTTTTTCTATATCGTCATTGGGTATTCTTCACGGAATAAAATGGGTTATAGAGAAAAATTACTGGAGAGTTAATGCACCCATTAACTCATACGGTAATCCTCAGATACTATATTTGTTTTTTATTCGATAATAGGTGTAATGGAGTGCCAGAGATTTATATTATATCAATTCTATATTTATAAGTGTTATGAGAATTAAAAAGCAAATTTGTCTGTTCTTAGTGTTTAGCCTATCTTCTTTTTTATTGGCAAATACAACGGAAACACCGGAACAGAAATACAAAGAGTTACAAAATCAATTATCCAGCGGATGGAATACATGGGACACCCGCAGCGTATTAACCCATGTATTGTTACCTTATGGGGCAGCCATCGATTTAAATGTTCTGGATGCAGACAGGAAAAGAGCCAATACCTTTCGGGTGGGTGGAAATCCGCAGGTAAGACCCGGGATGAGAACGTATGATGGAACATATACGGACTTATCTGTAGAATGGGGCGGACATAAGCTACGGGTTCAGACTGCTGCCGAAGGATTGAAAAACATTATCCTCATCACTCCGCTCGAAGGGAACAGGCAAGGCGGAACACTTGTCGTTGTTCCCAAAGCGCTCTGGCTAAGGCTAAATAGAATAGAGATGAATGATAACCGGTTTATAATAGCTTCGGGGGGACTCAGCGAAAAGATAACGGGAATTGTTCATGGGGAGTTCCTGAAACAGGAGGGTGACGAAATACACTTATCGGCCGACAAGCCTATCGTAATCTGTTGCAACGAATCAATGACAGTGGCCGAGGCCACACAGTTCATCAGCAATAAAGCCGAAACATTCGTAGCAAATAACCAAAAGAAATACGGAGCCAACTATGAGGTTTACAACGCCATGCAAAGCGTGTTGGCGTGGGATAATATTTACGACCCGACAATCAGAAAAGTAATCGCCCCGGTAAGTCGTAGCTGGAATGTCAGATGGAGTTCGAACCCACAATTCGGGGGATTTGTATTGTTTTGCTGGGATACTTATTTTGCTGCCATGATGTTCGCCCTCGATAACAAGGAGTTGGCCTATGCCAATGCGGTGGAGATAACGAATGCCGTGACGGAAAACGGATTTGTACCGAATTTCTATGCCGACAATAATTATAAATCGCGCGACCGGTCGCAGCCGCCCGTAGGTTCATTTGCCATCTGGAATCTGTATAAACGGTACAACGATAAATGGTTGCTCGAATTGGTATATGATAAACTGCTGACCTGGAACCGCTGGTGGGATAAGAACCGAAAAACCAACGGACTCTTGTGCTGGGGAAGCAGCCCGTTCGAAAAAGTAACTTACCGTAATTACGAGACTGGTGGTATTAACGAGTTGTACGGCGCATCACTCGAATCGGGGTTGGATAATTCACATATGTATGACGCCATACCTTTTGATAAGGAAAAGCATACGATGAAACTGAACGATGTCGGCCTGTCTTCGCTATATATTATGGACTGTAATTATTTGCTACAAATAGCAAAGGAGCTGGGAAAGAAGGCCGATGCCAAAGAACTGGCCGACAGGAGTAAAGAGTATACCCGAAACATACAGGAGCTTTGGGATGATAAAAACGGATTGTACTACAACAGGCATACAGATACTGGGAAGTTGAACCCAAGGATTTCTCCAACCAATTTCTATCCGTTGCTGGCCAATGCCGCAAGTCAGCAGCAGGCCGAGAGAATGATGAATGAGCATTTGCTAAACCCGGAAGAGTTCTGGGGCGAATGGGTAATTCCTGCAACACCCCGCAATGATCCGGCCTTTAAGGATAATATCTATTGGAGAGGTCGTATCTGGGCGCCTTTAAACTTCCTGGTATATTCGGGCTTGCATAATTATGATCTTCCCGAGGCCAGAAAGGGACTGGCGGAAAAATCAAAGAAGTTATTATTAAAAAGCTGGCTATCCGACAGGTATGTCTTTGAGAATTATAATTCCGTAACCGGAGTGGGAAATGATACCCCGCGAAGTGATTATTTCTATCATTGGGGGGCATTATTAAGCTTTATCGGATTAATTGAAGATGGGTATATCAATATATATTAGCCCGACAGTAAACTAATGATTATCGATTCTTATTAGTTATTTTCATTAATTAAGAGTGAGAGCCTTATTACGTGAGTAATGAGGCTCTTCCTGAGTTTGGCGCTGGGACACCCAAATCAAAATCCGAACATTTTGGCAAGCGCTTTTTGCTCTTCGGATAGAAGCAGTACTCTTTTTATAGTCC